>NZ_JAERMU010000019.1 GCF_016756775.1 Dryocola clanedunensis subsp. sulfonylureivorans
GGCGGCGCTGGGTGCAGTAATGCGCAAGCTGGTGCACATGTGCTTCGGGGTGCTTAAAACACGCCTGCCATGGGATGAAAATTATGCAGCTACCGCTTGACGTTCAAGACGGTAGCTACGACTTGAGAAGCCTTTGTAGGGCGAATAAGCCTGCGTCATCCGCCGAGAGGCTACAGCAGCTGCGCCAGGCGGTTGAGATCGGACTGGATAGCACCAGCGGTGACATCTCGTCCTGCGCCCGGCCCACGGATCACCAGCGGGTTATCGCGGTACCAGCGGCTTTCGATGGCAAAGACGTTGTCGCACGGCAGCAGCGCGGCCAGAGGATGTTCAGGGCGAACGGCCTCCACGCCAACGCGTGCTTTACCGTTGGCGTCAAAGCGCGCCACATAGCGCAGCACCAGCCCCATCTCCTGGGCGGCTTCCAGGCGTTGGACCATCTGGTCGTTCAGCGCCTCGCCGTTTTCAAAGAAGTGATCGACCGACCCTTCTTCACAGCCGCCTGGCACGAGAGACTCTACCCGCACCTGGTCAGGCTCGATGTCGTAGCCCGCTTCACGGGCGAGGATCACCAGCTTGCGCATCACGTCTTTACCGGACAAATCAACACGCGGATCCGGCTCCGTCAGCCCCTGCTGCCAGGCCTGATCCACCAGCTCGGTAAACGGCACCGTGCCGTCAAATTGCAGGAAGAGCCAGGAGAGCGTGCCGGAGAAGATGCCGCTGATGGCCAGAATCGCATCGCCACTGTCACGCAGGTCGCGCACGGTGTGGTTTACAGGCAAGCCTGCACCGACGGTCGCATTGTATAGCCAGTGACGACCCGTCTTTTCAAACGCGTCGCGGATCTGGCGATACTTCTGCCCGTTACCAGCGCCAGCCAACTTATTAGCGCTGATAACGTGGAAACCGTGACTGGCGAAGTCGAGATACTGATCGGCCAGCTGTTCGCTGGCGGTAACGTCCAGCACCACTAAATCGTCGTACGGATGGGCGCGCATCCACAGGAAGAGGGATTCTTCATCCTGCTCTACCGCTTCGTCATTGAAGAATGCCAGCGCACGGCTCGCATCCAGCCCTTCGTAGTTCAGCAGGCTGCGGCGGCTGTCCACTACGCCCGCCAGCACAAATTCAAAGCCGGTGCGGGCAGAGAGCGTTTCCTGCTCGCGGGCAAACAGTTCCAGCCAGCGTGAGCCGATATTCCCTTTACCAAACAGCACCAGCCCAATACGTTTTTCAGCGCGGAATAAAGATTTATGCAGGCCCTGGATTAGGTTCTCCGTTGGGCCACTGCGCAGCACCGCGACGAGGCTGATACCGTCTTCAGATTGCCAGATAAACTCTACCGGCTGGTCTTTAAGCTGCTGCCAGAAACGATGGCTGTGCAGCGGATTACGGCAAACGCCCGCCCCAACCATAGCGACCAGTACCAGACCTTCACGCAGACGCAGTTCGCCCGGCAAACCAGCTGCCTGAAGCAGCTCCAGCGCGCTGTTAACAACTTCAGAGGTGTAGCAAAGTTGCAGCAGATTACGATCGGGATGCACGCCAATAGAAAGCGGACGAATTTGAATACGCTTGAGCAGCGTATCCAGCTCCTTTTGGGCCAGCTTGAAATCATGGCCCGCAGAAACCTGGAACTCGATCAGGCAGACGTCGTCATGGCTGGTGACGATACGCGCGCCCGTACCGGATGCCAGCACGCGTTCAATGCGTGTCGAACCTTGTTCCGGGGAGTAGCTGCAGCGCAGCTGTAGATCGATATCGCTGCCGGAAACTGGCTGCAATGTACGAGCGTGCAGTACCGGAGCCGCAAGACGGGCCAGCTCGCTGGCTTCGTCCAGACGCAGCAGCGGCAGCAGGCAGGCATCTTTCACTTTACGTGGGTCGGCGCTATAGACCCCGGCCACGTCGCTCCAGATGGTCACACGGGAAACGCCCGCCAGCGCGCCGATTTGGGTTGCCGAGTAGTCTGAGCCGTTACGGCCTAACAGCACGGTTTCGCCCGCGTCGTTGCGGCAGATAAAGCCGGTAACGACCAGACGCTTATGAGGATGCTGTGCCATCAATTCCTGCAGCAGCGGCCAGGAGAGACCTTCGTTCACCTGCGGCTGGGCCGATCGCTCAGCCCGCATGAATTCACGCGCATCAAGCCAGGCAGCCTCAATCCCCTGGAGATTCAGCACCGCAGACATCAGGCGTGCAGACCAGATTTCGCCGTGGCCAACCACTTCGGCATACACCGCATCGGTGATTTTACCGTCCAGCAGACCGGCCAGCCGTTCCAGATCGTGAATAAACTCGCCGATCAGACCGTCTGCCACCTCGGGCGGCAGCAGGCCGCTGATTAGCTCGCTCTGATAGCGGCGCAGCGCCTGCTGAACCTGGTGTGCGGATAGTCGGTCGCTCTGGCTCAGCTTAAGCCAGCTGATCAGCTGGTTGGTGGTGCTGCCAGCGGCAGAGACCACCATCAGGTCGTCAGGCCTGGAATATTCGGTCATGATACCCGCCACACGGAGGTAACACTTCACATCTGCAAGACTACTGCCGCCAAACTTGTGCAGTTGACGAACCGGCGTCCCTGCTGGTGCTGAAACACTCATGCTTACCCCTCTCTTGCCACCCGGAAGGCATTTTCCAGGTCGGCAATTAAATCATCGCCATCTTCAATACCGGTAGAGATACGCAGCAGCGTTTCGGAAATGCCAGCCGCGGCTCGCGCTTCCGGCGCCATGCCCGCGTGGGTCATGGTTGCCGCGTGGGAAATCAGGCTTTCAACGCCACCCAGCGATTCCGCAAGGGTGAAGAGCGACAGCCCGCTCAGGAAACGGCGCAGGGTCTGCTCGTCTCCGTCAAATTCAAAACTCAGCATCGCGCCAAACCCTTTCTGCTGGCGGGCCGCGATCTCGTGCCCCTGGTTTTCCGGCAGCGATGGATGATACAGCTTTTTCACCAGCGGCTGCGTTTTCAGATACTCAACGATGGCCTGGGCGTTGCGCTGGGCAACTTCCATACGCGGTGACAGCGTGCGCAGACCGCGCAGCAGCAGGTAGCTGTCAAACGCGCTCCCGGTCACGCCGATGTTGTTCGCCCACCAGGCCAGTTCAGTGACCAGTTCAGGATCTTTAGCAATCACCACGCCCGCCACTACATCAGAGTGGCCATTCAGGTATTTTGTACAGGAGTGCAGAACCAGATCCGCCCCCAACGCCAGCGGATTTTGCAGGGCCGGGCTCAGGAAGGTGTTATCCACTACGCTTATCGCACCGGCTTCACGCGCCGCGGCGCATATTTTCGCAATATCTACTACGCGTAACAATGGGTTGCTTGGGCTTTCTACCAGCACCAGCTTCGGTTTTTCGGCAAGGGCCGCATTCAGGGCTGCTTCATCCCCCTGATCGACAAATAAAACGCGATACGCGCCACGTTTTGCCAGGCTATCAAACAGGCGATAGCTTCCGCCGTAGCAGTCATGCGGCGCCACCAGCAGATCGCCTGGTTTCAGAAAGACAGTGGTTACCAGATGAATGGCAGACATGCCGGTGTTGGTCATCACGGCACCTGCCCCGCCTTCAAGTTCAGCCAGCGCGCGCTGGACTACGTCACGCGTCGGGTTACCGCGTCGCGAATAGTCATGGGCACGAGGTTCATTAAAACCAGTGAAGTTATAGGTGCTGGAGAGGTGGATGGGTGGAACAACACAGCCGTATTGCTCGTCATCATTTAAACCGCTGCGTACTGCGATGGTTGCCTGTTTGCGCGTCATTGTCTGCCCGATCCTTGCTGGTGGAATAAAGGTCAGGCATCAGAGTAAACATTGAAAAGATAGACGTCAATACATCTGGACATCTAAACTTCTTTGCGTATAGATTGAGCAAACGCGAAATAGCCGTTAAAATTATATGCTTTAGTGCGTAAGCAGTCGCAGACTGCGCACTGTTCAACGCGGTACACTAGACAGATAATCGCCCAAATCGTGCCACGCCCGTTTTGAGCATGTTTAATTGATAAGAGGATTAAAGGTATCTCATGGCTGAATGGAGCGGCGAATATATCAGCCCTTACGCTGAGCACGGTAAGAAGAGTGAACAAGTAAAGAAAATTACGGTGTCCATTCCTCTGAAGGTGTTAAAAATCCTCACCGATGAGCGCACCCGTCGCCAGGTGAACAACCTGCGACACGCAACGAACAGTGAACTGCTGTGTGAAGCATTCCTTCACGCCTTCACGGGCCAGCCTCTGCCGAACGATGAAGACCTGCGTAAAGAACGCAGCGATGAAATCCCGGAAGCAGCGAAGGTAATTATGCGCGAGCTGGGGATCGATCCGGATACCTGGGAGTATTAATCCCCTCCCGGATTTTGGGTACAAAAAAGGCGCCGTAAGGCGCCTTTCTCATTTCCGGACGGCGAAAACTTATTTCGCGCCTGGGATGCTGAAACGCTTGTTGAAGCGGTCAACACGGCCACCGGTAGCAACGTCACGCTGTTTACCAGTGTAGAACGGGTGGCATTCACCACAAACGTCCAGGTTCAGATCGTGACCCGCAGTAGAGCGGATTTGGATAGAATTACCGCAAGAACAGTTGGCAGTAATTACGTCATATTTAGGGTGGATATCTTTTTTCATGGAAAACCTCAAGTCTAAGGCCGCGTCGCTCTTCCAGCCCTAACGCCAGACACCACGCGATGTTAATAAAGTAGGTTTATTCGAAGCCAAAACTGCGCATCAAAGGCGGCGAATCATACAGAATCCCGCAGGTGCTTGCAAACTGATCCGCAATTTTGCGAACACACAGTGTACACTATCTCGTCTTTTTTATCAGCCCGGATGTTTTCATGCCTGTCGCTCACGTTGCCCTGCCGGTTCCTCTTGCCCGAACGTTTGACTATCTGATCCCAGTGGGAATGCAGGTGACAGCGGGTTGTCGTGTCATGGTGCCGTTCGGTAAGCGTGAAGCCGTGGGCATTGTTGTCGCCGTCAGCGAAAAGAGCGAACTGCCGTTGAGCGACCTGAAACCTGTCGCAGAAGTACTGGATGGCGAGTCGCTGTTCCCGGCCTCGCTGTGGCGAGTGTTGCTCTGGGCAAAGGATTATTATCACCACCCGATTGGCGACGTGCTGTTTCACGCCCTCCCCATCCTGCTACGCCAGGGCAAGCCCGCTCACCACGCGCCGCTGTGGTACTGGTTTGCCACCGAAGAGGGCAAGGCAGTCGATCTCAATAGCCTGAAGCGCGCACCTAAGCAGCAGCAGGCGCTGGCGGCCGTGCGGCAGAAAGACATCTGGCGTCATCAGGTCGGCGAAATGGACATCAGCGAGCAGGGTTTACAAGCGCTGCGCACCAAAGGCCTGTGCGATTTGAAAAGCGCCGCGCCTGCCACAGCAGACTGGCGGGATAACTACTCTGTCGCAGGCGAGCGCCTACGGCTAAATACCGAGCAGGCTACAGCGGTCGGTGCTATCCATAGCGAGGACGATCATTTCGCCGCCTGGCTGCTGGCGGGTATCACAGGTTCGGGCAAAACCGAAGTCTATCTGAGCGTGCTGGAAAACGTGCTGGCGCAGGGCAAGCAGGCGCTGGTGCTGGTGCCGGAAATCGGTCTGACGCCACAAACCATCGCCCGCTTCCGCGAGCGTTTTAACGCCCCGGTCGAAGTGCTGCACTCCGGTCTGAACGACAGCGAACGTCTTGCTGTGTGGTTAAAAGCTCGCAGCGGCGAGGCGGCAATCGTCATCGGTACACGCTCATCTCTCTTTACCCCTTTCTGTCGTCTTGGCGTCATCGTCATAGATGAAGAGCACGACAGCTCCTATAAACAGCAGGAAGGCTGGCGATACCACGCCCGCGATCTGGCGGTGTATCGCGCGCATGCGGAAGATATCCCTATCATTCTTGGCTCGGCCACGCCCGCACTGGAAACACTGCATAACGTGCAGCTGGGTAAATATCGCCAGCTACGTCTGACAAAGCGCGCCGGTAATGCACGCCCGGCTTTACAACAGGTTGTGGATTTAAAAAGCCAGCCGCTGAAATCTGGCCTCGCCCCCGCGCTTATCAAAAAAATTGGTCAGCATTTGCAGGCCGACAACCAGGTGATTTTGTTTCTGAACCGTCGGGGGTTCGCTCCGGCGCTGCTGTGCCACGAATGTGGCTGGATAGCAGAGTGCCCGCGCTGCGATCATTACTTCACGCTGCATCAGGGCCACCGCCAGTTACGCTGCCACCACTGCGACAGCCAGCGCCCCATTCCCCACCAGTGTCCCGGCTGCGGGTCTACCAATCTTGTCCCGGTAGGCATGGGGACTGAACAGCTCGAGCAAAGCCTGGCGCCAATGTTCCCCAACGTGCCGCTTTCGCGTATCGACCGGGACACCACCAGCCGTAAAGGAGCACTTGAGCAGCAGCTGGCGGAAGTCCACCGCGGCGGCGCGCGCATACTCATCGGTACGCAAATGTTAGCGAAAGGCCACCATTTCCCCGATGTGACGCTGGTCGCCCTCCTGGATGTGGACGGTGCGCTCTTCTCGGCTGACTTCCGCGCGGCGGAACGCTTCGCACAGCTTTATGTCCAGGTTTCAGGCCGAGCCGGACGCGCTGGTAAGCAAGGTGAGGTGGTATTGCAAACCCATCACCCAGAACACCCGCTGCTGCAAACCTTGCTGACTCAGGGTTACGATGCCTTCGCCTCTCAGGCGCAGGTCGAACGCCAGACGGTGTTCCTCCCCCCTTTCACCAGCCATGTGATCTTCCGCGCAGAAGACCAAAATAACCAGCAGGCTCCGCTATTCCTTCAGCAATTGCGAAACCTGCTCGAATCCAGCCCGCTGCGCGATGAGCAGCTGTGGATTATGGGCCCCGTGCCCTCTTTGCAGCCGAAACGTAGCGGCCGCTTCCGTTGGCAAATTCTCCTTCAACACCCTTCACGAGCTCGTTTACAGCGGCTAATTAGCCACTCTCTGGCGCTGGTCAACACGCTGCCTGAATCCCGCAAAGTGAAGTGGATGCTGGATGTCGATCCGATTGAGAGCTAGCACAGAACGGGCCTGTAATGCGAAGCGGATCGAAAAATTCAATACCCGTCACACTTTTAATGAAATTTCTGTAACTGGCGACATCAATATTCTGCTAAGAATGTGAACACGATCAGACATCAGGGAAGAGTCGAAGTCTGCGGAAGGCATGTGAGGAGAAGAAGTTGAAGCCGAAGAAGCAGGTTGCCAATGCAACCATGAAAGATGTTGCCG
Organism: Dryocola clanedunensis subsp. sulfonylureivorans; assembly: GCF_016756775.1. Classification (GTDB taxonomy): domain Bacteria; phylum Pseudomonadota; class Gammaproteobacteria; order Enterobacterales; family Enterobacteriaceae; genus Dryocola; species Dryocola clanedunensis. The sequence goes on from NZ_JAERMU010000019.1 coordinate 7,248, forward strand.
TCCAGGCGAAAGTCTCTACCGCGACGGTATCCCGTGCATTAATGAATCCCGATAAGGTGTCGCAAAGCACACGCAACCGGGTAGAGCAGGCAGCAATAGAAGTTGGTTACTTACCCCATTCATTAGGCCGTAACGCTAAACGTAACGAATCGCGCACCATCCTGGTGATTGTGCCGGACATCTGCGATCCCTTTTTCAGTGAAATTATCCGCGGCATCGAAGTCACCGCGGCGGACCAGGGCTACCTGGTGCTGATTGGCGACTGCGCCCATCAAAATCAGCAGGAAAAGACGTTTATCGACCTGATCATCACCAAGCAAATCGATGGCATGCTGCTGCTCGGCTCACGGTTGCCTTTCGATGCCAGTCTGGAAGAACAACGGAATCTGCCGCCGATGGTCATGGCTAACGAGTTCGCTCCTGAGCTTGAGCTGCCAACCGTGCATATCGATAACCTGACCGCTGCATTCAATGCCGTTTACTATCTGCAGCAGCTTGGGCACGAGCGAATCGCGTGCATTGCCGGGCCGGAGGAGATGCCGCTTTGCCACTATCGCCTACAGGGCTATGTTCAGGCGCTGCGCCGGACGGGCATGACGGTCGATCCCCATTACATCGCGCGCGGTGACTTTACTTTTGAGGCCGGTGCCCAGGCTCTGTCACAACTTCTGGCACTCCCTGTTCCCCCTACGGCGGTATTTTGTCACAGTGATGTCATGGCGCTGGGAGCACTGTCGCAGGCCAAGCGCAGCGGCTTACGCATCCCGGAAGATTTGTCGATTATGGGCTTCGATGACATCGCCCTGTCGCAATTCTGTGACCCACCGCTGACCACCGTACAGCAGCCGCGTTTCGATATCGGGCGAGAGGCCATGCTGTTGCTTTTAGATCAGCTGCACGGCGAAATAGTCAGCAGCGGATCGCGATTACTGGACTGTGACCTCATTGAAAGAGGAACCACCAGCGCACCAGGCATGAGAAAATGAACCGCTTTAGGACGCCCCTGTCTGGTCAAAGGGGCATCCCTTCAGTAACATGGCGGGCTAATAAACGTATAAATACAGTGAATCAATAGTGGCACAAAAAGATTATGTACGCCGCGGGCAATCGACAGGGACACGGCGCAAAAAGAGTACTTCCCGCAAAAAGCAACGTAACCTGCCATCCGTCTCACCGACTATGGTAGCCATTGCGGCCGCCGTGCTGGTGGCTTTTATTGGTGCTCTGTACTTCATTACCCATCATAAAAAAGATGAGAGCGAAGTCCTGCCTGGCCACAAAGTGAGTGGCAACGGCCTGCCGCCTAAACCGGAAGAGCGCTGGCGCTATATTAAAGAGCTGGAAAACCGCCAGCCGGGCGTGCTTAGCCCAACCGAGCCAACGGCCGGGGGGGAAGTCAGAAATAAAGACCAGCTCACCAGCGAGCAGCGCCAGCTACTTGAACAGATGCAGGCGGATATGCGCCAGCAGCCAACCCAGCTGAACGAAGTGCCGTGGAATGAACAAACGCCGGCGCAGCGTCAGCAAACGTTGCAGCGCCAGAAACAAATCCAGCAGGTACAGCAGCAAACACAGTGGAGCCAGCAGCAGCAGCCTCGTGCACAGCAGCGTGTAACGGAACAGCCTTACCAGCAACCCCGTGCAGTGCAGCAAACCACACAACAGCCTCGAGCTGTACAGCAGCAGCCACGTGCAACCTCCACTGCTCAGCAGCCGTATCAGGATTTGCTGCAAACGCCGCCGCATAATAACCAGCAGCGCGCCGCTCAATCGGCGCCACAGGCGCAGCCTAAACCAGCCCCGGTAACGCGTGAACCGGAGGCGCCAAAGCAAACCGCAGCGGCTCCTCAGGAAAAACCGAAGGATGAGAAACGCTGGATGGTGCAGTGTGGTTCCTTCAAAGGCAGTGAGCAGGCGGAAACCGTCCGTGCGCAGCTGGCATTCGAAGGTTTTGATTCACGCATCACCACCAACAACGGCTGGAACCGCGTGGTCATTGGCCCGATTAAAGGCAAAGATAATGCGAACGGCACCCTCAATCGTCTGAAGATGGCTGGTCACGCTAACTGTATTCGTCTGGGCGGGGGTTGAAACCCCCAAAAACTCCCCCATCTATAATTGCATTCAGCCCCAGGGCTAGCCTGGGGCACGTATTCCGCTGATGCAATAAGGGGTCTGCTCGTGACAACAATAGTAAGTGTGCGCCGTAACGGCCATGTCGTAATCGGTGGTGATGGTCAGGCCACGCTCGGCAACACCGTAATGAAAGGCAACGTGAAAAAAGTTCGCCGCCTGTACAACGACAAAGTCATCGCAGGCTTTGCAGGCGGTACGGCCGATGCCTTTACCCTCTTCGAACTCTTTGAACGCAAACTTGAAATGCACCAGGGTCATCTGGTGAAAGCCGCCGTTGAGCTGGCGAAAGACTGGCGTACCGACAGAATGCTGCGCAAACTTGAAGCGCTGCTGGCGGTGGCCGATGAAAACGCTTCGCTGATCATCACCGGTAACGGTGACGTTATCCAGCCGGAAGATGATCTTATCGCCATCGGCTCTGGTGGCCCGTACGCACAAGCCGCGGCCCGTGCCCTGCTGGACAACAGCGAACTGGGTGCGCGAGACATCGTTGAGAAATCGCTGGGGATCGCCGGTGATATCTGCATCTATACCAACCATTTCCATACCATTGAAGAATTAGCGTCTAAGGCGTAAGGATCCCCCATGTCTGAAATGACTCCACGCGAAATTGTCAGCGAACTTAACAAACACATCATTGGTCAGGATAACGCCAAGCGTTCCGTGGCCATTGCGTTACGTAACCGCTGGCGCCGTATGCAGCTGGACGAAGAGCTGCGCCATGAAGTGACGCCAAAAAACATTCTGATGATCGGCCCAACCGGCGTCGGTAAAACGGAAATTGCCCGCCGTCTGGCGAAGCTTGCTAACGCGCCTTTCATCAAAGTTGAAGCGACCAAGTTCACCGAAGTCGGCTATGTTGGTAAAGAAGTTGACTCTATCATCCGCGATCTGACCGATTCCGCGATGAAAATGGTTCGCCTGCAGTCCATTGATAAAAACCGCTATCGCGCCGAAGAGATGGCGGAAGAACGTATTCTTGATGCGCTGCTGCCACCGGCCAAGAACAACTGGGGCCAGAACGAAACGGCACCAGAGCCCTCTGCGGCGCGCCAGGCTTTCCGCAAGAAGCTGCGTGAAGGCGAGCTGGACGATAAAGAGATCGAAATCGATCTGGCGGCAGCCCCGATGGGCGTTGAAATCATGGCGCCTCCCGGCATGGAAGAGATGACCAGCCAGCTGCAGTCCATGTTCCAGAACCTGGGCGGCCAGAAGCAGAAGCCTCGCAAGCTGAAAATCAAAGAAGCGATGAAACTGCTGATTGAAGAAGAAGCGGCCAAGCTGGTTAACCCGGAAGAGCTGAAGCAGGACGCCATCGACGCGGTTGAGCAGCATGGCATCGTGTTTATCGACGAGATCGATAAAATCTGTAAACGCGAGGGCAACAGTTCAGGCCCTGACGTTTCCCGTGAAGGTGTGCAACGTGATTTACTGCCGCTGGTTGAAGGGTGCACGGTTTCAACTAAACACGGCATGGTCAAAACTGACCATATTCTGTTTATCGCATCCGGTGCGTTCCAGGTCGCCAAACCTTCTGACCTGATCCCTGAATTGCAGGGCCGTCTGCCGATTCGCGTTGAGCTTCAGGCGCTGACCGTGGAAGATTTCGAGCGCATCCTGACCGAGCCAAACGCGTCCATCACCGTGCAGTACAAGGCGCTGATGGGCACCGAAGGCGTGAACATCGACTTTACCGAAGACGGTATTCGTCGTATCGCCCAGGCTGCGTGGCAGGTGAATGAATCGACTGAAAACATCGGTGCCCGCCGTTTGCATACTGTGCTTGAGCGTCTGGTAGAAGATATCTCTTATGAGGCCAGCGATCTCAGCGGCGAGTCCATCATTATTGACGCCGATTACGTCAGTAAACATCTGGATGAGTTGGTAGCAGATGAAGATCTGAGCCGTTTTATCCTATAATCGCGTACAACGTATCTTTTCCATGCAAAATGGGGGGCTCATGCCCTCCATTTTTTATTACTGGCACCCATAACAATGAATGATTCACACTCAGTAAGCACCACCCAGGCGTGGCTGGAAAGCTTACGCCCTAAAACCCTTCCGCTGGCTTTTGCCTCTATTGTCTGCGGCTCCGCACTCGCTTACTGGCAGGGGACATTCGATTCTGCGGTAGCCCTGCTTGCGTTGCTGACGGCGGGCCTGCTGCAAATTTTGTCCAACCTCGCCAACGATTATGGCGACGCGATAAAAGGTAGCGATAAAGAAGACCGCATTGGGCCGTTGCGCGGCATGCAAAAGGGTGTGATTACTCAGGCACAGATGAAGCGGGCGCTAATTATCACCGTCGTGCTGATTTGTCTATCTGGCCTGTCGCTGGTCGCCGTCGCCTGTCGAACATGGGCTGACTTTGTCGGTTTCCTTGTGCTTGGGCTATTAGCTATTATCGCAGCCATTACCTATACCGTAGGCACTCGCCCTTATGGCTACATGGGGCTGGGCGATATTTCCGTGCTGGTCTTTTTTGGCTGGCTGAGCGTGGCGGGGAGTTGGTATCTGCAGGCGCATACCCTGGCACCGTTAGTGTTCCTGCCGGCAACTGCGTGCGGCCTGCTGGCTACAGCAGTACTTAATATCAATAACCTACGCGATATCGACAGCGACCGCGAAAATGGCAAAAACACCCTGGCCGTTCGCCTTGGGCCGGTACTGGCTCGTCGCTACCATGTTTGCCTGCTGATGGGTGCTCTGCTTTGCCTGGCAGTCTTTAACCTCGTCTGGCTGAAAAATATCTGGGGCTGGTTATTCGTGCTGGCTGCCCCTCTGCTTATCAAGCAGGCGCTGTATGTCCTGCGTGAGTCAGAACCCGCAGCCATGCGCCCTATGCTTGAACGGACGGTAAAAGCGGCGCTGCTAATTAACCTGTTGTTTGCAGTGGGCATCGTGCTCAGCACGGTCCATTTTTAGCTGATAAATATCAATTAACAATTGATGGTTTTGCCAACAGTTAACATTAAGCGATATACTGACAACTCCGGCAGCAGATGGACCTTAACCTATGAAATATGATACCTCCGAGCTTTGCGACATCTATCAGGAAGATGTCAACGTCGTTGAACCGCTGTTTTCCAACTTTGGTGGGCGGTCGTCCTTTGGCGGGCAAATCATTACGGTGAAATGTTTCGAGGACAACGGGTTGCTTTACGATCTGCTCGAACAGAATGGCCGTGGCCGTATTCTGCTGGTTGACGGCGGCGGCTCAGTGCGCCGTGCGCTGGTGGACGCAGAGCTGGCACGCCTTGCGGCTCAAAATGAGTGGGAAGGCATTGTCGTCTATGGCGCAGTACGCCAGGTGGACGATCTTGAAGAGCTGGATATCGGCATTCAGGCTATTGCCGCCATTCCGGTAGGCTCTGCGGGTGAAGGTATCGGCGAGAGCGATGTGCGCGTCAATTTTGGCGGTGTGACCTTCTTCTCTGGCGACCACCTGTATGCCGATAACACGGGCATTATTCTTTCTGAAGACCCGCTCGATATCGAATAGACGAAGACTGAATAGCAAAACGGGCGCCCTGGGGCGCCCGTTTTATTTTAAGCCTGAGCTTACACTTCTTCCATTTTGCCCAGCAGCGCGTGCAGACGCTCCTGCCAGACATGCTGTTGTTCTTTCAGAGAACCGTTCTCACGGATCAGCTCTTCGTGATTACCCTGCGCCTGCTGCACTTCCTGAGCCAGGCTGTTATTTTTTTCTTTCAGCTCTTCGATTTCCATCTGTAACAACGTGATAGTGTCAATCGCCTGCTGTACTTTCGATTCTAGTTTTTCAAACACTTCAAATGACATTCCAATCTCTCCTGAATTGCAAGGCGTTGATGGATGGCTATCCTCGTCCCGGCTCACCGGCGACGCCTTAATGAACATATGCGCACCACGCAGCGTTACCCGATTGTAAGTAGCGCAGCACCGCGTGTCCAGCGGCTTCCGGCGCTCTTTGCGTTACAGGACGTTTTTAAGCGCATGCTTAAAGACAGCACTCCTCTTCAGCACTCTTTGTTAACATAATGATTAACAAAGCACCGTTATCCCCCTGCCCTCACTGTGTGTTAATGCGCCTCTTTTAGCGCGCAAACGAGCATTTTCTTGACGTGACACGCAAAATTTAAGTTCGATATTTCTCGTTTATGTTCGTTAACGATAAATTAACACTATGCCTACACGGCACCAGGGTGGCATGGACGCTCAACTTACAATAACCATTAATTTTGCCTTCAGGACCCTACTATGAGTCAGACAGCTTCTCCAACCTTAAAAGGCCAGTGCATCGCAGAGTTTATGGGCACCGCATTGTTGATTTTCTTCGGTGTCGGGTGCGTGGCCGCAATGAAAGTGGCAGGCGCAAGCTTCGGGCAGTGGGAAATCAGCATCATCTGGGGTTTAGGGGTGGCGATGGCTATCTACTTGACCGCCGGGGTCTCTGGTGCGCACCTCAACCCTGCTGTTACCGTTGCACTGTGGCTGTTCGCCTGCTTTGAGCGCCGCAAAGTTTTGCCGTTTATTGTGTCCCAGATCGCAGGGGCGTTCTGCTCAGCGGCGCTGGTCTACGGCCTGTATTACAATCTTTTCCTCGATTATGAACAAACCCACCACATGGTGCGCGGCAGCGTAGAGAGCCTTGATTTAGCCGGGATCTTCTCAACCTATCCAAACCCGCATATCAACCTGGTGCAGGCGTTTGCCGTTGAGATGGTGATTACCGCGATTCTGATGGGCGTAATTCTGGCGCTAACCGACGACGGCAACGGCGTTCCCCGTGGGCCGCTGGCGCCGCTGCTGATTGGCCTGCTGATTGCGGTCATTGGCGCATCTATGGGGCCATTAACCGGCTTCGCCATGAACCCGGCCCGTGACTTTGGACCAAAACTGTTTGCCTGGCTTGCGGGCTGGGGCGAAGTCGCCTTTACTGGCGGCAAAGATATTCCTTACTTCCTGATACCCGTTTTTGGCCCGCTGACGGGCGCGATATTAGGCGCGTTCGGGTATCGTAAATTCATTGGTCGCCACTTGCCGTGCGACGTTTGCGAGGATGCCGAAGAGAAAACGCAGGCCTCCTCGACGCAGCAAAATGCTTCTTAAGCTCCACTGACTTCAGGACAAAATTATGACCACAGAAAAAAAGTATATTGTCGCGCTCGACCAGGGCACCACCAGCTCCCGCGCCGTCGTCCTGGATCATGACGCCAATATTATCAGCGTCTCGCAGCGTGAATTTGAGCAGATCTATCCTAAGCCCGGCTGGGTTGAACACGACCCGATGGAAATCTGGGCCACGCAAAGCTCCACGCTGGTAGAAGTGCTGGCCAAAGCGGATATCAATTCCGACCAGATTGCTGCCATCGGTATCACTAACCAGCGTGAAACCACCGTGGTCTGGGATCGCGAAACCGGTAAACCAATTTATAACGCCATCGTCTGGCAGTGCCGCCGTACCGCTGAAATCTGCGAGAAGCTCAAGCGTGACGGCATGGAAGAGTATATCCGCCACAATACCGGCCTGGTCATCGACCCGTACTTCTCCGGCACCAAAGTGAAGTGGATCCTCGACCACGTTGAAGGCTCCCGTGAGCGCGCTCGCCGCGGTGAGCTGCTGTTTGGCACCATCGATACCTGGCTTATCTGGAAAATGACTCAGGGACGCGTACACGTCACGGACTACACCAACGCGTCACGTACCATGCTGTTCAACATTCACGAGCTGGACTGGGATGACCGCATGCTGGAAGCGCTGGATATCCCACGAGCCATGCTGCCGGAAGTTCGCAAATCTTCTGAGGTTTACGGCCAGACTAACATCGGCGGTAAAGGCGGCACGCGTATTCCTATTGCAGGGATCGCCGGTGACCAGCAGGCAGCGCTGTTCGGCCAGCTGTGCGTGAAAGAAGGCATGGCAAAAAATACCTACGGCACCGGCTGCTTTATGCTGATGAACACTGGCGAGAAAGCGGTAACGTCAAGCCACGGCCTGTTGACCACCATCGCCTGCGGGCCACGTGGAGAAGTGAACTACGCCCTGGAGGGCGCGGTGTTTATGGCTGGGGCTTCCATTCAATGGCTGCGCGACGAGATGAAGCTCATCAGCGATGCGTTCGACTCGGAATATTTCGCTACCAAGGTGAAGGATACCAACGGGGTCTACGTCGTTCCTGCGTTTACCGGCCTCGGCGCGCCATATTGGGACCCGTATGCCCGTGGCGCTATCTTCGGCCTGACCCGTGGGGTGAACTCTAACCACATTATTCGCGCCACGCTGGAATCCATCGCCTACCAGACCCGCGACGTGCTGGAAGCCATGCAGGCCGACTCAGGTATTCGCCTGCACGCGCTGCGTGTGGACGGCGGTGCGGTTGCTAACAACTTCCTGATGCAGTTCCAGGCGGATATTTTAGGCACCCGCGTAGAGCGCCCTGAAGTGCGCGAAGTCACCGCGTTAGGCGCGGCCTATCTGGCAGGCCTCGCCGTTGGCTTCTGGCAGGATCTGAACGAAGTCAGCGAGAAAGCGGTTATCGAAAAAGAGTTCCGCCCGGGAATCGAAACCACCGAGCGTAACGTCCGCTACGCCGGCTGGAAGAAAGCCGTTAAACGCGCGCTGGCCTGGGAAGAACACGACGAAAGCTAAGGACAGTTCCCCCGCCTCACAGACCCCTCCCGTCAGGGTTGGGGTCTTTCTATGCTACACTTCGCCGCAATTCTGTTTTGTTAAAAGAGCCTCTTATGAAACGTGAACTTGCGATTGAATTCTCCCGTGTAACCGAAGCTGCCGCGCTTGCCGGCTACAAATGGCTGGGACGCGGCGACAAAAACACCGCTGACGGCGCAGCCGTTCACGCCATGCGTATCGTCCTCAATCAGGTCAATATCGACGGCCAGATTGTGATTGGCGAAGGGGAAATCGACGAAGCGCCAATGCTCTATATTGGTGAAAAAGTCGGTACCGGCCAGGGTGATGCGGTGGATATCGCCGTCGACCCCATCGAAGGCACCCGCATGACGGCAATGGGCCAGGCCAACGCACTGGCCGTACTGGCCGTCGGTGATAAGGGCACCTTCCTGAACGCGCCCGATATGTATATGGAAAAGCTGATTGTTGGCCCGGGTGCGGCGGGCATCATCGATCTGAACCTGCCGCTGGCGCAGAACCTTCACAATATCGCCGTCGCCCTTAATAAGCCGCTGAGCGAACTGACCGTTACCATTCTTGCCAAGCCACGCCACGACGCCACCATCGCAGAAATGCAGAAACTGGGCGTCCGAGTGTTTGCTATTCCTGATGGTGACGTTGCGGCATCGATTCTGACCTGTATGCCGGACAGCGAAGTGGACGTGATGTATGGCATCGGCGGCGCGCCTGAAGGGGTGATATCTGCCGCGGTGATTCGCGCGCTGGACGGCGATATGCAGGGCCGCCTTCTGGCCCGCCATCAGGTTAAGGGCGATAGCGAAGAAAATCGTCGCCTGGGCGAGCAAGAGCTGGAGCGCTGTAGAGCGATGGGCATTGAGGCAGGCAAGGTGCTGAAGCTGGATGACATGGCGCATAACGACAACGTTATTTTCTCCGCCACCGGGATCACAAAAGGTGATCTGCTGGAAGGGATCACTCGTAAAGGCAATATGGCGACGACCGAAACGCTGTTAATTCGCGGTAAGTCACGCACCATTCGCCGCATCAAATCCATTCACTTCCTCGACCGAAAGGACACGGACGTGCAGACTCACATACTTTGAGTCCATCGTTTGTCTGATTGAGCTTTCCAGCTTCCTCAGGCTGGAAATCTCTCACCGTTCTGGTGAAGATAGGCTAAAAGCATGCACAGGAGCGCAACATGGCGGATTGGGTTAAAGGCAAAGTCACTCAGGTTCAGCACTGGACCGATTCTCTTTTCAGCCTGACGGTACAGGCTCCTGTTGCGCCGTTTACCGCCGGGCAATTCACAAAGCTGGGCCTGGAAATTGACGGCGAGCGCGTACAGCGCGCCTACTCGTACGTCAACGCGCCGGGAAATCCTGATTTAGAGTTCTATCTGGTTAACGTGCCGGAAGGAAAGCTCAGCCCTCGCCTGCACGTCATGCAGCCGGGTGACGAGGTCATGCTGGTCAGCGAGGCCGCTGGTTTCTTCGTGCTGAATGAGGTTCCTGACTGCAAAACGTTGTGGATGCTGGCGACCGGTACCGCCCTGGGCCCCTATCTTTCTATTCTTCAGGAAGGCAGGGATCTTGAGCGTTTCGAGAACATCGTTTTGCTTCACGCGGTGCGTTATGCCAACGACCTGAGCTATCTGCCTTTGATGCAAGAATTGCAGCAGCGCTATGAGGGGAAATTGCGTATTCAGACCGTGGTCAGCCGTGAAACTATGGCAGGTTCACTCACCGGGCGAGTGCCAGCACTGATTGAAAGCGGCGAGCTGGAAGCGGCGGTTGGCCTGTCGATGGACACGGAATCCAGCCACGTCATGCTGTGCGGTAACCCACAGATGGTGCGCGATACCCAGCAATTACTGAAAGAAACCCGGCAGATGACCAAACATTTACGTCGCCGTCCGGGCCATATGACCGCTGAGCACTACTGGTAAATCTAGCGGTATTTTACGTCGCTGGTATCTTTCCCAAAGCGGTTCTCACCCTGGGTGCCAACAAAGGCGCCCAGGTCGATGAGCATCATGACAAAAATCAGCGTCGGAATAAAACGGCCCAGTCCCCACTGTGCCAGCGAACCGAACACTTCCCAGTTACCCGCCAGCAGCAGCCAGGCCGGGATGAACATCAATGCCCACCAGCCTTTTTTATTACGATCGTGCAGACGCTTAACGATCACCGCAGCCGTGGGAATCAATGACCCTGAGAGGGCCAGTCCGGCAATCGAATAAGAAATCAGCTCGCTTCCGGCCAGGGTGAAAATGACGATCAGTGCGACAATCCACACGCCAATCCAGATCCAGAAGTCGCGACGCCCGATTCGGCCATTAAAGTTGAACAGCCACTGCTGTATGGTCATGGGGAGATCCTTGAGAAATTTATGCTGTGTAGTGTACCCTGGCGGCCCTGGTTTTTGACAAGCTAACAGAATGCCGATTTAATCGTGGCTTCAATATCAGGAGAATCTGTCGATGAAATATCTGCTCTGTGCCCTCGCGCTGTTCACACTGCCTGTCGCAGTGAGCCGGGCAGATCCACCAACCGACACGCCGACGACCCTACCTGCGGCACCCTATTTATTACCCGGCTCTCCGACTTTTGATCTGACTATCGCCCAGTATCGGGAGAAATTTAATATCGATAACCCAACGCTACCGATCAGTGAATTTCGCTCAATTGACTCCAGTCGTGACAAAGCCAACCTGACTCGGGCTGCCAGCAAGATTAACGAAAATTTCTACGCCTCCACGGCGCTGGAGCGCGGAACACTAAAGATTAAGTCGATGCAAATGACCTGGCTTCCTATCCAGGGGCCAGAGCAAAAAGCCGCTCGCGCAAAGGCGATGGATTATATGGCGGCCATGCTGCGTAGCTTTACACCTACGTTTTCTAAGCAGCAAAGTCAGGAGCGACTAAGCAAACTTCTTAGCGCGGGCAAACACAAACGCTATCTGGCACAGAACGAAGGCGCTTTGCGTTATGTCGTATCAGATAACGGCGAAAAAGGGCTAACTGTCGCAGTTGAACCGATTAAGCTGGCGCTATCGGAAAGCTTAAACACCAATGAATAAATGACAAAAAGCAAAGCCTTTAGCCCGTTGAGTCTCTATACTATTTCACAGACCATGCTGCCCCCAGGGCAGCCATTTTTTAATTTGCATGACCTTGTGGAGAATTAAGATGCGACATCCTTTAGTGATGGGTAACTGGAAACTAAACGGCAGCAAGCATATGGTTCACGAGCTGATCGCGGGCCTGCGTAAAGAGCTGGCTGGCGTTGATGGTTGTGGCGTAGCTATCGCTCCTCCTACCGTCTATCTGGACCTGGCAAAACACGCCGCTTCCGGCAGCCACATCATTCTTGGTGCTCAGAACGTTGACGTGAACCTGTCTGGCGCATTCACCGGTGAAATCTCCGCTGACATGCTGAAAGATATCGGTGCTAAATACATCATCATCGGTCACTCTGAACGCCGTACCTACCACGCTGAATCTGATGAGCAGATCGCGAAGCAGTTCGCCATCCTGAAACAGGTCGGCCTGACCCCTGTTCTGTGTATCGGTGAAACCGACGCGGAAAACGAAGCGGGCAAAACTGAAGAAGTTTGCGCACGTCAGATTGATGCTGTTCTGAAGACTCAGGGCGCGGCAGCTTTCGAAGGCGCGGTAATTGCTTACGAACCTGTTTGGGCAATCGGTACTGGCAAATCAGCTACCCCAGCTCAGGCTCAGGCCGTGCACAAATTCATTCGCGACCATATCGCTAAAGCGGACGCGAAAGTGGCTGAACAAGTCATTATCCAGTACGGCGGTTCCGTAAACGATAAAAATGCAGCAGAGCTGTTTGCTCAGCCGGACATCGACGGCGCGCTGGTTGGCGGTGCATCCCTGAAGGCTGACGCTTTCGCGGTGATCGTGAAGGCAGCAGCAGAAGCGAAAAAAGCGTAAGTTTCGCTACTTCGTATCAGAATAAGGAAAATCAATTCATTGATTTTCGCCCGCTTATCACAAAGAAGGAAAAACCACGCTTTTTCCTTCTTTGTCAGCAATCTAAGGCTCCGCTTGCGGGGCCTTTTTTAATGGAGTCCGTTTACAACTCTCTAAAAACAGAGGCCTTAATGATAGTGAATCTCGCCAAAATAGTCGGATAACACATAATAGCGGCAATACTCAAAAGGGCGCTCCTCACCGGACATAAACGTCTGACGGGCGACGGAAAGCAGCGGTTTATCAGCAGGAATTTGCAGCTTATCGCAAAGATCGGCACCTGGCAGAATGGCATCCACTTTCTCAATGGCGGAATCGCTCTGTATGTTCAACAGCTGGTAGAGCGAAGCATGCTCCAGCGCCTCGGCCGTGAGCGTCAGGTCCGGGAAAAAAGACAGATCCAGGTAGATTTTCTCGTGGTTGAATGGCCGGTTATTCAAGCAGCGAATACGCGAGATATAAAGATAATGATGGTGGGTGGGCAGGCTAAGACCGTCCTCCTGGGCATCCCGGGCGCGACGCGGCGCAATCTCAAGAATTCGGTTTTCAACGGCAACGCTGGTATCACGCAAATCGCTGGTTATGCCGCGAAACGTGTGCCCATAGCTGACCCCTTCCGGCACCGCGCTGACAACCGATCCGCTGCCGCGCTGAGAGGTGATAATGCCGGCGTTGATAAGCTCGCTCCAGGCCTGTTTTACGACGATAAGCGAAACATTGTAGCTTTGGGCGAGCGCTTTTTGCGTGGGTAGCTGACAGCCCAACGGCAAGGTGCCGTTCTGGATCTGCTGGCAGATGATGTAAAACAACTGCTTGTACAGCGGAGTATAACTCGTCTTATCAACCTGCAAGCCGTTTACCTCAATTGTCTGCCAGCCGGGGACATTGCCCACCCCCGCAGAACGCTTTTATCCTGCGATCTGTCTGGCGAGCTCTGCCAAATCGAAATGGTTCATGCTATCGATAGTGGTTAAATAGTCGGCAGGAAAGGCACCGGCACCATGACAGGCCCCGGAGAGTGCCCCGACCATGGTGGCAACGGTATCGGTATCATTGCCGATATTTACGGCGGAAATGATAGCATCAACAGCGGAATTCGGACAACACGCGAACAGGCCAAACGCCGCCGGCACGGCTTCACTGACGTGCAGGCCGGAACCAATAATATCTGCAAGCTCGACGATTGCCGTTTCCCAGTGGACATGACGTTTACCGATGGAGACCGCCAGCTCAATTCGGCGCCCCACCGACGGACCCGCCACCATCATTGCCCCCTGCTCCACGGCCAGCGCATAACCCCTGTCGGCTCCGTAGATGCCAGCGGCGATAATACTGTCTGCGCTGGTCACGTCTCTTAACGCCTCGCTGGTCGCCGCCGCCATTGCCGCAGCACCCGACATCGCCAGCACGTTGTTATGGGTAAAGCGGCAGATGTCCAGCGCGCTGCGAATCGCCGCCTCGATGTCGCCCGGGTGCAGCACAGCAGCGGGCCAAATCTTCATCGCCGCACCGTTCGTCGCTTCCGCATTGCCCTTATTAATTATCTGGACCGACTGCTTTTCCCCCTCGAGCTCTCCCTGCAATGACGCACGGTTATCATTAAAGATGGCTTTCATGGCGGCCCTGGTCGTTGGCCCGGTAAAATTGGCGTAAAAAGGATACGCAAGCCAGCGCTGAAAAGCTTCCCGCATAGCGGCGTCGCTGACCTGCCGCTCGTGCGCTAACAGGGCGTCCATAATGTATTTCGCCTGTATAAAATCGTCCGTACACATGCCGGCCTCGTTACAACGGCCAAAGGTATCCGCAGGCGGTTTTTCAAAGCCGGTCACCCAACCGCCAAAATAGTCGCGAATTTGCTGCTGGGTACGCACTTCCGTCGCCGCTCCCATGGCGTCTGCCGCTGCGGCACCAATCAAACATCCCAGAATTTTGTTGCTTTCAACGTGCATGGTGTACTCCTACGATTTAACGTTATTGCCCAGCGGGTAGCTGGTGCGAAAGGCAGCGAGCTGCTCCGGGTACGGCAGCGCGGTCATTGCGCCTTTTGCCGTGACCGCCATAGAGCCGCAGACGTTGGCATTACCGATGGCGTCTGCGAGCAGGTGACGATCCAGGCTTGCCGAATGTGAAAGGGTATAAAGCAGCCCGCCGACGAAAGCGTCGCCGGCGCCGGTAGTATCGACAACTTCCGTTGCAGGGACCGGAAAAGTGGATTCTCCCTCTGTGGTTATCAGCAGCGCACCTTCAGCGCCCAGTGAAACGACAGTGGTCTCGCAGCCAAGGTCGCGAATCAGGTAGCGGGCGTCCTGCCAGCGTCCGGTTTCGCCCAGCCAGCACAGCTCGTCTGCTGACACCTTGCAGATAGTGGCAAGCCCTATGGCCTCGGTCAGAAGAGGCGCTATCAGGCTTGCATCGCTCCACATGTTCACGCGCAGATTAACGTCGAACATGACGTGTCCGCCCGCGGCCTTCATGCGCCTGGCTCCCTCCAGACACGCTTCCCGCGCCGGGCTTTCCGTCAGGCCAATCGAGCTGAAGTAAAACCACTCCCCTGCTTTAAATTCCGGCAGGTCATGCGCGGAGACGAAAGCATCCGCGCCGGGGTGGACCAGATAGGTAAAACTACGCTCGCCTTCCGGCGTGAGGTTAACAATCAGCACCGCGCTGGTTTGCTGCGGATCCAGCCGCAGCGAGGCGATGTCAACGCCGTTATCACTCAGCGTCTGCCGCAGGAAATGCCCCGCATCATCGTCCCCCAGACAGCCGATAAACCCGCAATTCCCGCCCAGTCGGGCCACGCAAACCGCCACGTTTGCTGAGGCGCCGCCGGGACATTTCAGATAGGTATCCGTTTTCTCCGGCACCAGATCGATGGAGGCGTCACCAATGACCCAGACTTTGTTGAGATGATTCATCTGCTCCTCCTCAGGCCTGACGCTGCGCCAGCTCGGTCTGGATGTCGCGGTAATACTGGTTATTGATGAAATACTTCTTCATCAGCAAACCAGTGGCGAGGTGGAAAGCGGCGGGGATGATCGTCATCATCAGCGCGATCCCCGCAAGCGAGCTCGCGCTTTGCTGTACGTCCGCCTGATAGCCGAAGTGGCTCAGCAAGAAGCCCAGTACGCCGCCGGCAATCCCCATGCCGAATTTCTGGAAAAACAGGATGCCGCCAAACGCAAGGCCAGACACGCGAAGCCCGTTTTTCTTCTCTCCGTAGTCCACGACCTCGGCAATCGAAGACCAGAAGACAGGCATCTGCATGTCGCAGAAGAAGTTAATAAGAAAGTAAAAGATGAACGCGAGGACAATGTTCTGCTGGCCGACGCAAAAATACATGGCGGCGCTAAGGGCGAAAGTCATGAGCTGGGTGTAGCGGAACATTTTGATTTTATCCCAGAATTTCGTTACCCAGGTTGTCGCGATCATGGCCAGTATGGAAGCCACTACGCCCGCGGTAAGAAAGGGCGATATCAGGCTATCGCCACCGCCAAGATAATATTTGGCGTAGTAGGCCGCGACCGAGCCGCGAATGACATAGCCGCACATAAGCAGCATGATAACGACGCCCAGAATAAGCCACTGATCGTTACGTAAAAGCGTGGCGAACTGCTGTTTGATGCTCATGGAGGGCAGCTCCGGCTCGCTGCGCTCACGCGTGGTTAAGAAGCAGAAGATAAAGAGTACCGCCCCCATTGCGCCCATCAATCCCATCGACAGTTGATAGCCCAGAGCTTTATTGCCCTGCCCCAGCCAGACGGCCAGCATGGGAACAACAATGGTCACCAGGAATGCAGCGATTTTGGTCATGACAAAGCGGTAGCCGTTGGCGCTAAGCCGTTCATCAGGGTCGTTAGTGATAACACCAATCAGCGAGATGTAAGGGATGGTGATAGCGGTATAAACCAGCGTCATCAGGATATAGGTGAAATAGGCCCACGCCAGTTTTAACGTATAGGTCATATCTGGGGTGATGAACATCAGATAAACGGCGAAGCCAAAGGGCAAGGCAAACCACAGCAGCCAGGGGCGGTAGCGTCCCCAGCGGGTAGACACTTTATCGGTCAGCATGCCCATCGCCGGATCGATAATGGCATCAATCATGCGCACGACGACCAGCAGCACACCTACATCCGCCGCGCGCAGTCCGTAAATATCGGTGTAGAAATACGCCAGCAGCAGCTGCATGGCGATAATCACTACGTTAATCGCCATGTCCCCGGCGCCAAAACCAATCTTTTCCACGATAGACAATTTCATATCGGAATTCCTTTTGCGCAGCACTGCGCAAGAATGTCGAACAAAGGATGCGTAACTACGTGAAATAAAAATTTATCAGGCACGCGGTACTCACTAATCGGCGGGTAACGCGTAAAAGGGAGTGTATGCGAAACACAAAAGACATAAAGGTATACCTTTATATCTTTTGATCGGTTTCACATAAATTTAACCTAAGAGGCATTTTGGCTGGCGTGAAGCGGGACGAAGCGCAAAAAACCCGGGGCTAGTGCCTACCGGGTTTTTGATAAAGGTGCGGGCGACGTATCGCCGTCTGGAAAAATTATCGCTTACTTATCTGGTCGAACGTTCCGCCGTTAGAGAAGTGCTCTTTCTGAGCTTTTGTCCAGCCGCCGAATTCCTGGTCGATGGTAAACAACTTCAGTTTCGGGAAAGCGCTTTCGTATTTCTTCGCGACTTCGGCATCACGCGGGCGATAGTAGTTCTTCGCGGCGATCTCCTGGCCCTGCGGAGAGTACAGATACTTAAGATACTCTTCGGCAACTTTCTGGGTGCCTTTCTTATCAACGACTTTGTCGACGACTGAGACAGTCGGCTCCGCCAGAATCGACTCGCTCGGCGTGACGATTTCAAATTTGTCTTTACCCAGCTCGTTGGTTGCCAGCAGCGCTTCGTTTTCCCACGCAATCAGCACGTCGCCAATCCCGCGTTCCACAAAGGTGTTCGTTGAGCCACGCGCGCCGGAATCGAGCACTTCTACGTTCTTATAGAGCGCCTTCACGAAGTCCTGAGCTTTCGCCTGGTCATTATTATTGTGGTGCAGTGCGTAGCCCCAGGCTGCAAGATAGTTCCAGCGAGCACCGCCGGAGCTTTTCGGATTCGGCGTGATAACAGAAACGCCCGGCTTGATCAGATCGTTCCAGTCATGAATTTGCTTCGGGTTACCTTTACGCACCAGGAAAACAATGGTTGAGGTGTACGGCGCGGAGTTATCAGGCAGGCGTTTGATCCAGTTTTTATCGATGCGCCCGCGCTCAGCAATGGCGTCAACATCATAGGCCAGCGCGAGGGTTACCACGTCCGCTTCAATACCGTTAATCACCGACGTTGCCTGTTTGCCCGAGCCACCGTGTGACTGGCGAATCACCACGTCATCGCCGGTTTGCTGTTTCCAGTGTGCGCTGAAGGCCTTGTTGTACTCTTCATACAACTCGCGCGTCGGGTCGTAGGAAACGTTAAGTAGCTGAATGTCTTTCGCTAATACGCTGCCAGACGCCAAAAGTAATGTAAGCCCCACTCCCCACTTGTTCATCGCACGCTCTCTTATTTACTTTGATGAACTCAGCCTGCCAGAAACTTATCCATTGATTAAAGAATAAAAAAAGATTGGCTATAACCACGGGGAATATAGAGCCGCATAAAAAAGGCCGGGTTTCCCCGGCCTCATCAGAAAGCTGAATTAGTACAGCTTCTTGGCGCAGTCCAGCCAGTCACCTTTGAACGGACGCTTCATGCTTTCGATGGCGTCGATGATGTCGTGGTGAACCAGTTTCTCGTTCTGGATGCCGACACAGCGACCGCCGTGGCCTTCCAGCAGCAGCTCGATAGAGTAAGCGCCCATGCGGGAAGCCAGGATGCGGTCGTAAGCAACCGGGGAACCACCGCGCTGGATATGGCCCAGGACGGTTGCGCGGGTTTCGCGCTTGGTTTCTGTCTCGATGTACTGAGCCAGTTCGTCGATGTCGCAGATGTGCTCGGTAATCGCCACGATGGCGTGTTTTTTACCCTTCGCGATGCCCGCTTTGATTTCAGCAACCAGGTCTTCACGGTTGAACTCAACTTCCGGCAGGACAACAAACTCACAGCCACCGGCAATGGATGCAGCCAGAGTCAGATCGCCACAGTAGCGACCCATAACTTCTACGATAGAGATACGCTGGTGGGATGAAGAGGTATCACGCAGGCGGTCGATGGCTTCGACCACTGTTTCCAGCGCGGTAAAGAAACCAATGGTGTAGTCGGTGCCTTTGATGTCGTTATCAATGGTGCCCGGCAGACCGATGCACGGGAAGCCCATCTCGGTCAGGCGCTTGGCACCCATGTAGGAGCCGTCGCCGCCGATAACAACCAGCGCATCAATCCCGCGTTTTTTGAGGTTTTCGATAGCAACCGCGCGGATTTTCTCATCGCGGAACTCAGGAAAACGAGCAGAGCCCAGGAACGTACCGCCACGGTTAATCATGTCGGAGACGCTGTAGCGGTCCAGGTTGACCATACGGTCTTCGTACAGGCCCAGATAGCCATCATAAACACCCGCAACTTCCAGACCTTCTGACAATGCTGCACGAACCACACCGCGAATCGCCGCGTTCATGCCCGGCGCATCACCGCCACTCGTCAACACACCAATTTTTTTGATCATGACTACCTCTGAACTTTGAATGCAAAATTAATCCTGTTGCCGGAAACAGCCTACGGGCAACCCGAGGCATCGACTCTGCTGCAAATAGTATAACAACCGCTTCCAGCTGAATTGATTCAGGTCAGGCCAATTAGCGGTAAATGTATCCAAAAAATGCCGCCGGCGCCTGCTTTTCGACAACGTAAACTGCTACTCGAATGGCCTTATCGCCCCGTTGGGACGACCGAGCAGGGATCCTGATGAATAATCACATCCGACCCAGGGAAGTGATAGAGGATCGCCTGCTCCACCTGTTCAGCGATAACGTGCGCCTGAACAAGCGGTAAATTGTCTTCCATTTCGATATGAATCTGAATAAAGCGAGTCGGCCCTGACTGCCGCGTCCGTAAATCATGTGCCCCACGTACGCCAGGCCAGGAGGTGACTATATCGAAAATGGCCTCATGTTCTGCTTCAGGCAGAGCACGGTCTAAAAGGGATTGCACGGCTTCATGCCCCATGCGAATCGCGTTATACAAAATATAGACACCGATTCCCAATGCAAACAGTGAATCAGCCCGGTGCCACCCATACCAGGATAGCGCCAGCGCCACAAGAATCGCACCGTTCATCATAACATCAGACTGATAATGAAGCATGTCGGCCCGCACGGCCTGACTCTGCGTTCTTCTGACAACCCAGCGCTGGAAGGTGACCAGAATGAGCGTGCTGATCAGAGCGATGACGGTCACGATGATGCCGATCGCCGGCTGATTCATGGGAGAGGGATCGGCAAGGTGCTGGATACCCGTAAGGAACAGAAACAGCGCCGACCCCGAAATAAACATACTTTGCGCCAGCGCCGCCAGTGATTCAGCTTTGCCATGCCCGAACGTGTGTTCATCGTCCGCCGGTTGCAGAGAATAACGAACCACCAACAGGTTAGTCAGCGAGGCGGCAATATCCACCAGCGAGTCCACCAACGCCGCCAGAATACTGACCGAACCGGTATACCACCAGGCGAAAATTTTAATCAAAAGTAACAGCGATGCCATTACCGTTGCAGCGATCGCCGCACGGCTGACCAACTGCCCATACTGTTGATTCATAGGGGCTCCAACAAATTAATGCTGGCTAGTATAGCGGATTCATCTGAACGTTAAGGCAAAAAAAACCCCGCCTTGTGGGCGGGGAAGACAGGGATGGTGTCTATGGCAAGGAAAACAGGGTTGTTACTGGTTACTACGGGTACTGCTACTACTCTGTGCCTGCAATAAGGAACTTCGTTGCAGATCCGCCAGCTCACGATACTGATTCATGCGCTGTTGGTGTTTGTCGTTCAAAACGGCTTGCTGCTCAGGCGTTAACAGGCGGTACATTTGATTGCGCACTTTCGCCATTTCAACCTGGCGAGTCACCTGTTCTTGTGCCATTTTTTCTGCCTGAGCACGTACGGCCGTTTCGTCAAAATTTTCAGCGGTGACCAGATTATGCA
Organism: Dryocola clanedunensis subsp. sulfonylureivorans; assembly: GCF_016756775.1. GTDB lineage: Bacteria > Pseudomonadota > Gammaproteobacteria > Enterobacterales > Enterobacteriaceae > Dryocola > Dryocola clanedunensis. The sequence goes on from NZ_JAERMU010000019.1 coordinate 28,151, forward strand.
TGGTCTCCATTTCGCTTACGTTCACAGGTGGGCTATCATGCCTTGCCCGCTGCATAAGGTCGCGCATTTGCTGACGCTGCTGTTCGGTCAGATTAATGCCGTCAAACATATTGCTGCTTTGAATACCATTACGCTTTACTAGTTCTTCGCCGTTATGCCAGTTATCGCTGGTCGTTAATCCTGTGGCCTGGCTGGACAGGGTAACGAATGCCAGTGTTGAGGCCATGACAGCAGCGGTAACATGACGCATCACTTGCTCCCGAAATCTTGTGTGCTGCGATTCAACGAGAGCCAGTCTACGATTCCCGCTGCAAACAAGCGTCAGGGGGTGTAAAACAACGTAAAGTCATGGATTAGCGCGCCTTGATGACGTAATTTCTGCCTCGGAGGTAATTTAACAATGAATAAAATTCTGTTAGTTGATGATGACCGAGAGCTTACTTCCCTGTTAAAGGAACTGCTCGACATGGAAGGTTTTAACGTAACGGTCGCCCACGATGGCGAACAAGCGTTGGAGCTTTTGGACGACAGCATCGACCTGTTATTGCTCGACGTGATGATGCCGAAAAAGAACGGCATTGATACTTTAAAAGAGCTTCGTCAGACACACCAGACGCCAGTCATCATGCTGACCGCCCGCGGAAGCGAGCTGGATCGCGTTCTGGGCCTTGAACTGGGCGCAGATGACTATCTCCCTAAACCATTCAACGATCGTGAGCTGGTGGCCCGTATACGCGCTATTTTGCGTCGTTCCCACTGGAGCGAACAGCAGCAAAACAGCGACAACGGTTCTCCTAACGTCGAAGTTGACGGTCTGAGCCTTAATCCAGGTCGTCAGGAAGCCAGCTTTGACGGCCAGGCGCTTGATTTAACCGGGACCGAATTCACGCTGTTGTATTTGTTAGCCCAGCATCTTGGCCAGGTGGTCTCGCGTGAACATCTGAGTCAGGAAGTTTTAGGTAAACGCCTGACACCTTTTGACCGCGCGATTGATATGCATATTTCCAACCTGCGACGTAAGCTGCCTGACCGTAAAGACGGGCATCCGTGGTTCAAAACCTTACGTGGCCGCGGCTATCTGATGGTTTCAGCTTCATGATAAGTAGCCTTACCGCGCGTATTTTTGCCATCTTCTGGTTGACGTTAGCGTTAGTACTGATGCTGGTACTGATGCTGCCGAAGCTGGATTCGCGTCAGATGACCGAGCTGATGGAAAATGAGCAGCGTCAAGGCACAATGATAGAGCAGCACGTCGAGGCGGAGCTTCAGAACGATCCGCCAAACGACCTGATGTGGTGGCGCCGTTTATTTCGGGCCATCGATAAGTGGGCACCTCCTGGCCAGCGTCTGCTGCTGGTCACCAGCGAAGGGCGAGTGATTGGCGCCCAGCGCAACGAAATGCAGATTATCCGTAACTTTATCGGCCAGTCTGACAACTCCGATCATCCGCAAAAGAAAAAGTATGGCCGCGTAGAGCTGGTGGGGCCGTTCTCGGTACGTGACGGGGAAGACAACTACCAGCTCTATCTGATCCGTCCGGCAAGCAGTTCCCAGTCTGACTTTATCAACCTGCTGTTTGACAGGCCGCTCCTGCTGCTGATTGTCACCATGCTGGTCAGCTCTCCGCTGCTGCTCTGGCTTGCCTGGAGCCTGGCAAAACCTGCCCGTAAGCTGAAAAATGCTGCCGATGAAGTTGCCCAGGGGAATTTGCGTCAGCATCCGGAGCTGGAATCCGGGCCGCAGGAGTTTCTTGCCGCTGGGGCCAGCTTTAACCAGATGGTGATGGCGCTCGAAAGAATGATGACGACTCAGCAGCGTCTGCTGTCGGATATCTCTCACGAACTGCGTACGCCGCTGACCCGTCTGCAGTTGGGCACCGCCCTGTTGCGTCGTAAGGCCGGAGAAAGCAAAGAGCTGGAGCGTATTGAAACCGAAGCGCAGCGCCTGGACGGCATGATTAACGATCTGCTGGTCATGTCCCGCAACCAGCAGAAGAACGCGCTGGCAAGCGAGACGATGAAAGCGAACCAGATCTGGTCAGAAGTGCTGGATAACGCCGCCTTCGAAGCCGAGCAGATGGGCAAATCGCTGGAGGTCACCTATCCGCCGGGGCCGTGGCTGCTGTACGGCAACCCGAACTCGCTGGAAAGCGCGCTGGAAAACATCGTTCGTAACGCCCTGCGCTACTCGCATACGAAAATTGCCGTTAATTTCTCTGTCGATAACCAGGGAATTACCGCAACCGTAGACGATGATGGTCCAGGCGTGAGCCCGGAAGACCGCGAACAGATCTTCCGTCCGTTCTACCGTACGGATGAGGCAAGGGACCGTGAGTCTGGCGGTACCGGTTTAGGCCTCGCCATCGTGGAAACCGCCGTTCAGCAGCACCGTGGCTGGGTGAAAGCCGAAGACAGTCCGCTGGGCGGCCTGAGGCTGGTCATCTGGCTGCCGCTGTACCACCGCAGCAAGTAACGTATCTCACAGGCCCGTTCGGGCCTGTTTTAGATTGCTGACAAAGAAGGAGAAAGCGTGGTTTTTCCTTCTTTGTGATGAGCAGGCGAAAATCAATGAATTGATTTTCCTTGTTATTTATTCGGTGAGATCTTTGCGAAAGTCATTCGCTTTAAGTTTGTCATCTGTCTGCAACAGGTCAGTTCGGGCCTGTTTTCCTTCTCGCCACAAATTGCTATTCTGCGCCCCTTGTCTTAGGGGGCTGTATGCTGAATATCGTATTGTTTGAACCTGAAATCCCGCCGAATACCGGCAACATCATCCGTCTTTGTGCTAACACCGGCTTCCGGCTGCATATTATCGAGCCAACGGGGTTTGGCTGGGATGATAAACGGTTGCGCCGTGCCGGGCTGGATTATCACGAGTTCGCTGCCGTGAACCGCCATACAAATTACACTGCATTTCTGGAAGCGGAAAACCCTCATCGCCTGTTCGCCTTAACGACGAAGGGAACGCCCGCTCACAGTGCCGTCAGCTATCAGGACGGGGACTATCTGATCTTCGGGCCGGAAACCCGTGGGCTGCCAGCTGCTATCCTGGATGCGCTGCCGCCGGGACAAAAAATTCGAATTCCGATGATGCCGGACAGCCGCAGCATGAACCTGTCTAATGCGGTGTCGGTGGTGGTGTACGAAGCGTGGCGCCAGCTTGGTTATCCAGGCGCCGTGCTGAGAAGCTAAATTCCGTCGCCGTACTCAAAGCCGCCGTTGGCACCGTTGAAGTGCTGATCCATGTCGATGGCGGGCTTGTCGCTCTCCGGTTTACCGACGATGCGAGCAGGCACGCCAGCAGCGGTTGTATGCGGCGGGACCGGCTGTAGCACCACGGAACCTGCGCCAATCTTCGCCCCCCGCCCGACCTCGATATTGCCGAGGATTTTCGCCCCGGCGCCAATCATCACCCCTTCACGGATCTTCGGATGGCGGTCGCCGCTGGTTTTGCCGGTACCGCCGAGGGTGACCGATTGCAGAATCGACACGTCGTTTTCGACGATGGCCGTTTCACCAATTACGATGCCCGTGGCGTGGTCGAGCATTATCCCGCAGCCAATTTTTGCCGCCGGGTGGATATCGACCTGAAAGGAGACGGAAACCTGGTTTTGCAGGAAAATAGCCAGCGCCCGGCGCCCCTCGTTCCACAGCCAGTGGCCGATACGATAAGCCTGAAGCGCATGAAAACCCTTCAGGTAAAGCAAGGGGGTGGAATATTTGTCCACGGCCGGGTCACGGGTGCGGACGGCCTGAATATCGCAGGCGGCGGAAGCAACTAACTGTGGCTCTGCCGCATAGGCTTCTTCCACGACTTCACGAATGGCGATGGCGGGCATGATCGAAGAGGCCAGCTTGTTAGCCAGCATATAGCTAAGGGCGCTGCCCAGATTTTCATGTTTGAGGAGAGTTGCGTGGTAAAAACTGGCCAACATTGGTTCACAATCGGCAAGCGCTCGCGCTTCGGCTTTAATGTTGTTCCACACCAGATCCAGTTCTTCAGACGACATTGCTCTCTCCAGACAGAAAACAGCGCCCGGCGCAGGATGACCGGGGCGCTTCAGTTTTGCGGTTGCATTGTTCCCTCAGGTGCAACTGTGTCAGTTGCCGCTTCGTTCATCCTTGCGGGTTCTACCAAGCAGCGTTAATGCTGCCTCGCGAGCGTTTTTTCCGCAATATAATACCTGATAAATTTCCTCGGTTATTGGCATTTCGACACCCACCCGCGCAGCAAGCTCGCGGACTTCTTTGGTGTTGCGATAGCCTTCAACCACCTGGCCGATTTTTTCCTGCGCCAAATCCACGTCCGCCCCCTGCCCCAGCATCATGCCGAAACGACGGTTACGTGACTGATTATCGGTACAGGTCAGCACCAGATCGCCCAGGCCGGCCATACCCATGAAGGTTTCCGGTGAGGCACCCAGCGCACTGCCAAGACGAGTCATTTCCGCCAGACCACGCGTGATCAGCGCCGTACGGGCGTTAGCCCCAAAGCCGATGCCGTCTGACATCCCCGCGCCAATCGCAATGACGTTTTTCACAGCGCCGCCGAGCTGCACGCCGATGAAATCCGGATTGCTGTAAACGCGGAAGCTTTTGCCGCAGTGCAGCAGGTGCTGGAGGTCATCAGCAAAGGTGTCGTCTGTCGCCGCCAGAGAAATGGCCGTAGGTAGCCCGGCAGCCAGCTCTTTTGCAAAGGTTGGGCCAGAGATCACCGCCAGTGGCACGCTATCGCCTAAAGCTTCCCGAGCAACATCCTGCAGTAACCGACCGGTTTCTGCTTCCAGCCCTTTCGTCGCCCAAACCACGCGCGCATCAGCACGCATCAGAGGTTTTATCTGGCGCAGCACCTGTCCGAAGACATGGCTTGGCACCACCACCAGAATATTACGGCTGGCAGAGAGCGCGGTGGCCAAATCGGTTTCAAGATGGAGCGTGTCCGGGAAGGGAACGTCGGGAAGGAACGCAGCATTACAGCGGTCGGCCAGCAAGGTCGCGATATGTTTTGGGTCATGACCCCACAGCACGACGTGGTGGCCATTTCTTGCCAGAGTGATGGCAAGAGCGGTGCCGTAAGAGCCGGCACCGATCACAGTCATTGAAACATTAACGCTGTTCATCAGGCATCCTGATGGTTTTCAGCACCTTCGCCAGATTGCTGTTCCAGATAGCTCATGAACAGTGCATCAAAGTTTACCGGAGCAAGGTTCAGCTGCGGGAAGGTACCACGAGAAACCAGGCTAGTGATTGCTTCGCGTGCATACGGGAACAGAATGTTCGGGCAGTACGCACCCAGGCAGTGTGCCATTTGCGTGCCTTCGATACCGCCGATGGAGAAGATGCCTGCCTGCTGAACTTCGCACAGGAACGCAGTGTCTTCGCCCAGAGTTGCGGTCACGGTGACACGCAGTACAACTTCATATACGTCGTCTGCCAGCTGGCTGGAAGCCGTATCCAGATCCAGTTTAACTTCTGGCTGCCAGTCTTTCTGGAAGACGTGCGGTGCATTTGGCGCTTCAAAAGAGATGTCTTTGGTGTATACGCGCTGAATCTGGAAAGCCATTTCGGTGTTGTTTTGTTCTGACATTGATATAAACCCTTAAAAAATTAATACGTCCTTAAATCCGTCATTAACGGCAGACAAACTTCGCTATCGCAGCAGAGAATCGAGTCCACCACGTGCATCAAGCGCATACAAGTCATCACAGCCGCCAATGTGCTGTGCGTCAATAAAAATCTGCGGCACCGTAGTCCGGCCACTGCGTTTGATCATCTCTTCACGTTTGATGGCATCGCCATCAATCGGTAATTCCTGGAAAGCCACCCCTTTGCTGTTAAGCAGGTCTTTTGCACGGTGGCAAAACGGGCAGGTTGCTTTGGTATAGATTTCGATATTCGCCATGGCTCACCTCAGAATAGATGCAGATTATTTACCGCGTACCAGCGGCAGGTTGTCACCACTCCAGCCAGCGATGCCTTCTTTAAGCAAGGTAACCTGTTCGAAGCCAGCTTTAATCAGCAGCTGCGCTGATTCCTGCGATGTCACACCATTGCCACAAACCACGATAACAGGCTTGGCTTTGTGCTTTTCAAGCTCGCCGAAGTTGCCGCTTTTAATCTCATTTGTCAGCACGTTCAGAGAGTTAGCGATATGGCCTTTACGATAGTCGTCACGTTGACGCACATCAACCACAACAGCATCCTCTTTATTGATTAAGCGCGTGGCTTCACCACGGGTAATCACCTTAACCTTTGAGGTTAATCCTTTGAAGGTCATAACAAGCACGGCGGCCAGTAAACCAACCCACGCCAGACTAAGTATGGGATGGCGACCAACGAATTGCATAATTTCTTGCATGGGGGGTAATAACTCCCGACTGAGTAAAGATGAAAAAAACCAGGCAAGGAGTATACCTTCGCATTGCGGCAATTACAGCCAGTCAGCATGATGTATTGTGGATTCTGCGTACTGTTACGAAAAAAATGCCCTTCATAGCTAAAAACCTGTCACGATCACACCCGTTTCTTTGATCTTCTGCGGCTATTTTTTTGTGATGGCTGTAGTAAAATTACGCAAATTTTTTATCTTTGACTTAGAGGTTCTTGCAATGTCGGTGACGAAAAAACCTATGGTTCTGGTGATTCTGGATGGATATGGCCATCGCGAAGAGCAGCAGGATAATGCCATTCTGAATGCTAAAACCCCGGTTATGGATAACCTGTGGAACCAACACCCACACACTCTGATTAACGCCTCGGGTCTGGAAGTTGGTCTGCCTGACGGGCAGATGGGTAACTCTGAAGTCGGTCACGTCAACCTCGGCGCTGGCCGTATTGTTTATCAGGACCTGACTCGCCTGGACGTTGAAATTAAAGAACGTACTTTCTTTGCCAACCCGGTTCTGACCGCAGCGGTAGACAAAGCTGTTGCCGCTGGCAAAGCGGTTCACATCATGGGTCTGGCTTCCGCGGGCGGCGTGCACAGCCATGAAGAGCACATCCTTGCGATGATCGAACTGGCAGCCGAGCGCGGTGCAAAAGCAATCTATCTGCATGCCTTCCTGGATGGTCGCGACACCCCGCCTCGCAGCGCTGAATCTTCGCTGAAGAAATTCGCGGATAAATTTGCAGCTCTGGGTAAAGGCCGCGTGGCATCCATTATTGGCCGTTACTTCGCAATGGACCGTGATAACCGCTGGGATCGTGTTGAGCTGGCTTACGACCTGATGACTCAGGCCAAAGGCGAATATCAGGCGGCAACCGCTGTTGCCGGCCTGGAAGCGGCTTACGCGCGCGATGAAAACGACGAATTCGTTAAACCAACCGTGATCCGTGCTGAAGGTGAAGCTGAGGCTGTCATGAACGACGGCGATGCACTGATCTTCATGAACTTCCGTGCTGACCGCGCTCGTCAGATAACTCGTGCTTTTGTTAATGCAGATTTTGACGGTTTTGCCCGTAAGAAAGTGGTTAACTTCGGCGACTTCATCATGCTGACCGAATATGCAGCAGACATCAAAACAGCATGCGCTTACCCACCAGCTTCCCTGACCAACACCTTCGGTGAGTGGATGGCGAAACATGACAAAACCCAGCTGCGCATTTCCGAAACTGAAAAATACGCTCACGTGACCTTCTTCTACAACGGTGGCGTTGAAGAGCCGTTTGCTGGTGAAGACCGCATTCTGATCAATTCGCCGAAAGTAGCGACTTATGACCTGCAACCGGAAATGAGTTCTGCGGAATTGACTGAAAAATTACTGGCGGCTATCAACAGCGGCAAGTATGACACCATCATTTGTAACTATCCGAATGGTGACATGGTCGGCCATACCGGCGTTTACGAAGCGGCAATTTCGGCAGTTGAAGCGCTGGATAACTGCATCGCGCAGGTCGTTTCTGCTGTTGAAAATACCGGCGGACAGCTGCTGATCACCGCGGACCACGGCAATGCAGAGCAGATGCGTGACCCGGCAACAGGTCAGGCTCATACCGCGCACACCAGCCTGCCGGTTCCGTTGATCTACATTGGCGATCGCGGCGTGAAAGCGGTAGAAGGCGGCAAGCTTTCTGATATCGCGCCAACCATGCTGAGCCTGATGGGCATGGAAATCCCGCAAGAGATGACTGGCAAGCCGCTGTTCATCGTGGAATAATCCCTCCCCATGAGGGGAAAGGCGATTTTTTCAATGACATGGGCCACGAAACCGAAACGGTTGTCCGTCAGGCCCATTTTCTACGCCAGCGTGCTTAGCGCTGGCGTATTGTTATGCCCTTTGTCCAGCCATGCGGACGACAGCGCCCAGCTAAAATCAATCCAGCAGGATATTGCGGCTAAAGAACGAGCTGTACGTCAACAGCAACAGCAACGCGCAACGCTGCTTGCCCAATTAAAAACGCAGGAACAGGCGATTGCTCAAGCAAGCCGCAAGCTGCACGATACGCAAAACACCCTCGCAACGCTAAATCAGCAAATCGACACCATGAATGCTTCACTGATGAAGCTGCAAAAACAGCAGGCCGTTCAGGAGCGTAACCTGGCCGCCCAGCTTGATGCAGCCTTTCGTCAGGGTCAGCACACCGGTATCCAGCTCATTCTTAGTGGTGAAGAGAGCCAGCGCGGTCAGCGCTTACAGGCCTATTTTGGTTATCTGAACGCCGCGCGTCAGGAAACCATTGCTCAACTGAAGCAAACCAAAGCGGAAGTTGACGAGCAAAAAGCAACCCTCGAAGCGAAGCAGACCGAACAGCAAACGCTGCTGTACGATCAGCAAGCCCAACAGGCTAAGCTGCAGGATGCCCGCGATCAGCGTAAGAAAACCCTCGCAACGCTGGAGTCATCAATTCAGCAGGATCAGCAGAAGCTCGGCGAGATGCGTCAGAACGAATCCCGCCTGCAAAACCAAATTTCTCGTGCCGCCGCCGCTGCCAAAGCGCGTGCAGAAAAAGAGGCTCGCGAAGCAGAAGCGGTTAAATCACGTCAGAAAACTGCAGCCAGCAAAGGCAGCACATACAAACCAACCGAATCAGAACGTTCATTAATTTCCCGTACCGGCGGTCTTGGCGCCCCACGCGGGCAGGCTTACTGGCCAGTCCGCGGCTCTTTGCTGCATCGTTATGGCGAACAGCTGCAGGGTGAACTACGTTGGAAAGGTATCGTTATCGCCGCCAGTGAAGGCAAAGAAGTAAGAGCCATCGCTGACGGACGTGTGATTCTTGCCGACTGGTTACAAGGTTACGGCCTGGTCGTGGTCGTTGAACATGGTAAAGGCGATATGAGCTTATACGGCTACAATCAGAGTGCGCTTGTCAGCGTAGGCACTCAGGTCAAAGCCGGTCAACCCATCGCGCTGGTGGGTAACAGTGGTGGTCAGGGCCGCCCGTCACTCTATTTCGAAATTCGTCGCCAGGGCCAGGCAGTCAATCCACAACCGTGGTTGGGAAGATAAGTTTTGCTTCAATTTCGTCACGTTGTCTCCTCGCTCGCCTGCGCTCTGGCGCTGGCAACTCCCGTTTATGCCGGCAAGCTGGCGATCGTGATAGATGATTTCGGCTATCGTCCTCATCAGGAAAACCAGGTTATCGCCCTGCCTGCCAATATTTCCGTCGCCGTATTGCCCAACGCACCGCATTCCCGCGAAATGGCAACCAAAGCGCACAACGCTGGCCATGAAGTGCTAATCCATCTTCCGATGGCACCGCTTAGCAAGCAGCCGCTGGAAAAAGATACCCTTCGTCCGGATATGAGTAGCGCTGAAATAGAGCGAATTATTCGGGAGGCGGTGAATAAAGTGCCTTACGCGGTGGGTCTGAACAACCATATGGGAAGCGCCATGACTTCCAGCTTGTTTGGCATGCAGAAAGTGATGCAGTCGCTGGATCAGTACAACCTTTACTTCCTCGACAGCGTAACCATCGGCAACAGCCAGTCAATGCGCGCCGCAGCGGGAACTAAGGTCAAGGTTATCAAGCGCAAGGTATTCCTCGACGACAAGCAGAATGAAGCTGACATCCGCGTGCAGTTCAATCGTGCTGTAGCCCTGGCACGACGTAACGGCTCTGCTATCGCTATCGGTCATCCTCACCCCACTACCGTACGAGTACTGCAGCAGATGGTTTATAACCTACCGCCAGATATCACTCTGGTGCGCCCAAGCAGTCTGCTGAATGAACCGCAGGTGGATACGTCCAGACCGAATAATACGGTGCCGGGTAAACCAGCAGAGCAGCCGCGTAATCCGTTCAGGGGCGTAAAACTCTGCAAGCCGAAGAAACCGCTGGAGCCAGTACACGCTACGACCTATTTCGCGGTACTCAGTGACAGTATCGGAGAGAGCACGCTAGTGAAGTACATGAAAAATCAATGGCAGGGTTGGGGACAAGTACGATAAAAGAAGGGCTGTCGGGGTCAACCGACAGCCTGGCTTTAGCTTGCTTTAAGGATGCGGTAAAGCCTCATTAACAGCCAGTATTGCTTACACGTTGATGCGCCACGAAATAAATCACTAAAGCTGATTTTCTTCATAAACATGGCCTTAACAGCTTTTTTTTCAGAAACTTTTTTACGATAAAGTCCAAAAAAGTGACGACACTCATGAGAGGCATGGCGCAAGAATGCTTTTTTTATACCGGCATTCACTTCGCCATTTGCAAGCAAGATGAGCTTACTGATTACCTCAATATAACTATATGCACGGCAATCATAATACTTCTTACTTTTGGTTATTGAGTGCGGATTGTTAACATAAAAATAATCAGACCTATCCGATATATAAAACCGACCGTTATACATACCTAACATGGCTGTCCATAATATATCCTGATGGCTGTAGCCTGCATTAAAAGTAAGGGAGTTTTTCTTAATATATTCTGACCGGATCATCTGCAGCCAGAGATAATGTGGCCACTCATTATTTTTAACCGCGTGTTCGACCCACTGATTGCCGCTAATCACATGATTATAAATTTGTTTCCGGTGAATGATCTCGCCGACAAAGGAATCATGCTCGTCAACAATACGACCGTTGGAGATAAGGACATCAACATCATGCTTTGTCGCTTCATTGTACCGGTCAAAGACCAAATCCTCTGCAAAGTCGTCATCAGAGTCCAGCAGCATTAGCCACTTCCCTGAATGCTTTGCCAGCGCAGCGTTACGGGCTGCATAGACGCCCAGGTTTTCCTGGTTTATTACCAGCAAACGCTTATCATTGAAGGAATTAATAACGTCAAGCGTATTATCCACTGAACCATCATTAACCAGAATTATCTCAATATTAATTCTCTTTTCAGCGAGTAATTTTTTTATAACTCTGGATATATTGTTCCCGTCGTTATACACCGGAACAATGATACTAACATCAACATTATCTTTATTCACCGTCTGTCCCCCAGGGCATGGCGGAAATAATAATTTCTGGATGTTATTATGACAAACAATGTGAAGCAAGATGTTTGGGGCAGACTGACAAAGAGTTAATTAACTTTACAAAAACGACAGGGATAACATTAATAACAAGATGGTTAATTAAGAAATTAACCATCTTGTTAAAATATAACTTATTTTAATCCCAGCTAAGAATTACCTTACCTGACTGCCCGGAACGCATAGCATCAAATCCTTTCTGGAAATCATCGATAGTAAAGCGATGGGTGATAATCGGCGACAGGTCCAGGCCAGACTGGATCAGTGCAGCCATTTTATACCAGGTTTCGAACATCTCACGGCCGTAAATGCCTTTGATGAACAAGCCTTTGAAGATGACTTTTGTCCAGTCGATTGACATATCGGAAGGAGGAATACCCAGCATTGCAATACGTCCCCCATTGTTCATGGTGTCAAGCATAGAGCGGAATGCAGGCGGAGCGCCGGACATTTCGAGGCCCACATCGAAACCTTCAGTCATGCCCAGCTCATGCATGACATCGGTCAGGCTTTCTTTGCTGACGTTTACCGCACGGGTCACGCCCATTTCGCGCGCCAGTTCAAGACGATAATCGTTCACGTCAGTGATGACTACATTACGGGCGCCGACGTGTTTGGCAACCGCCGCCGCCATAATGCCAATCGGGCCTGCACCTGACACCAGCACATCCTCACCGACCAGGTCGAAAGAGAGCGCGGTGTGTACCGCGTTACCAAACGGGTCGAAGATAGACGCCAGATCGTCAGAAATGTTATCAGGGATTTTGAAAGCGTTAAACGCAGGCAGAACCAGATACTCTGCAAAGCAGCCCGGGCGGTTCACACCTACACCGGTGGTATTGCGACACAGGTGAGTGCGGCCTGCGCGGCAGTTGCGGCAGTGTCCGCACGTAATGTGGCCTTCGCCGGAAACACGGTCGCCGATTTTGAACCCTTTCACTTCCTGGCCAATACCAACAACTTCACCCACGTACTCGTGGCCAACCACCATCGGGACGGGAATGGTTTTCTGGGACCATTCATCCCAGTTATAAATATGCACATCGGTGCCGCAGATGGCAGTCTTACGGATTTTGATCAGCAGATCGTTATGGCCCATCTCCGGTTTGGGCGCATCCGTCATCCAGATGCCCTCTTCCGCCTTCAGTTTTGCTAATGCTTTCATGACCGCTCCCTCAGGCGATAACGCCCAACTGTTTACCGATACGCGTAAACGCATCAACCGCACGCTCAATCTGCTCAGGGGTATGAGCGGCCGACATCTGCGTACGAATGCGCGCCTGACCTTTTGGAACTACCGGATAGAAGAACCCGGTGACATAAATGCCTTCTTTTTGCAGCTCGCGGGCAAAGTTTTGCGCGACGGTCGCTTCGCCAAGCATCACGGGGATGATGGCGTGATCGGCTCCCGCAAGCGTAAAACCTGCCGCAGCCATTTTCTCCCGGAAGAGGCTGGCGTTGGTCCACAGTCGCTCACGCAGCTCTGCTCCGGTTTCCAGCATCTCCAGAACTTTAATAGAAGCAGAAACAATGGCCGGAGCCAGCGAGTTAGAGAAGAGATAAGGACGAGAGCGCTGACGCAGCCACTCAATCACCTCTTTACGACCAGCGGTATAGCCGCCAGAAGCACCACCAAGTGCCTTGCCGAGCGTACCAGTGATAATGTCTACACGGTCCATGACCTTGCAATATTCGTGCGTGCCACGACCATTTTCACCAACAAAACCTACGGCGTGAGAGTCATCGACCATCACCAGCGCATCATATTTATCCGCCAGATCGCACACGCCTTGCAGGTTAGCAATGACGCCATCCATAGAAAATACGCCGTCGGTAGCGATCATCACGTGGCGAGCGCCCGTAGCACGAGCCTCTTTCAGACGTGCTTCCAACTCCTGCATATCGTTATTGGCATAACGATAACGCTGCGCTTTACACAAGCGCACGCCATCGATGATAGAAGCGTGGTTCAGCGCATCGGAGATAATCGCGTCTTCAGGGCCGAGCAGCGTTTCGAACAGTCCGCCGTTTGCATCAAAGCAGGATGAGTAAAGAATCGCATCATCCATCCCAAGGAAACCTGCAAGCTTACCCTCAAGCTCCTTATGGCTATCCTGCGTACCGCAGATAAAACGCACGGACGCCATACCGAATCCGTGTTTATCCATACCCTGCTTCGCAGCTTCAATCAGCTGCGGGTGGTTAGCCAGCCCCAGATAGTTGTTTGCACAGAAATTGATAACGTGGCTGCCATCGGCAACGGTGATATCCGCCTGCTGCGCTGAGGTAATAATCCTTTCTTCTTTGAAGAGACCTTCTGAACGAGCGGTTTCAAGCTGAGAAGTTAACTGTTGGTAAAAATCTTCGCGCATCGCGATTCTCCAGGCATGGCAAATTTCGGAACATATTACCCAAAGCTATACGTTGAGACGAGATTACGCTTCAGGGAATCTGATTTTTGCAGGATAAATCACGAAGGCGGGAAACTTAGTCTGATTAGGCGGGTCTTTGATTGTAATGGTATGATAAGAGCCATTAGCGCGCGAGGTATCGTGCCTTGCAGCCCCCCAAATTGTGAAGGTTACGCTTATGATTATTGTCACCGGTGGTGCTGGTTTTATCGGCAGCAACATTATTAAGTCACTGAATGATATCGGCTATACTGATATCCTGGTCGTAGACAACTTAAAAGACGGGACTAAGTTCGTCAATCTGGTTGACCTGAATATCTCCGACTACATGGACAAAGAAGATTTCTTGATCCAGCTAATGGCGGGTGAAGAGTTTGGCGAAGTTGAAGCCATTTTCCATGAGGGCGCATGTTCCTCCACTACCGAGTGGGACGGCAAGTACATGATGGATAATAACTATCAGTACTCCAAAGAGGTGCTGCATTACTGTCTGGAACGTGAAATTCCGTTCCTGTACGCCTCTTCTGCTGCCACCTACGGCGGTCGCAATAACAACTTTATCGAGTCTCGTGAATTCGAGCAGCCGCTGAATGTTTACGGCTACTCGAAGTTCCTGTTTGATGAGTACGTTCGTCAGATTCTGCCGGAAGCAAACTCACAGATTACCGGCTTCCGTTACTTCAACGTTTATGGCCCACGTGAAGGCCATAAAGGCAGCATGGCAAGCGTTGCATTCCACCTGAATACTCAGTTGAACAACGGCGAAAATCCAAAACTCTTTGAAGGCAGCGACGGCTTCAAGCGCGACTTCATTTACGTGGGGGATGTGGCAGCGGTAAACCTGTGGTTCTGGCAGAACGGCATCTCAGGTATTTATAACTGCGGTAGCGGCCGAGCTGAGTCCTTCCAGGCAGTGGCCGATGCGACGCTGGCATTCCATAAAAAAGGCAGTATTGAGTACATTCCTTTCCCTGAAAAGCTTAAAGGCCGCTATCAGGCATTTACTCAGGCCGATCTGGCCAACCTGCGTGCAGCTGGCTACGACAAGCCATTTAAGACCGTTGCCGAAGGCGTGACGGAATATATGGCCTGGCTTAACCGTGACGCATAATCAGGTAGCCTGACGCATGAAAATACTGGTGATTGGCCCGTCATGGGTGGGCGACATGATGATGTCGCAAAGTCTCTATCGCACGCTCAAGGCGCGCTATCCCCAGGCGATAATTGATGTGATGGCACCGGCCTGGTGTCGTCCATTATTATCGCGGATGCCTGAAGTCAACGAAGCGCTCTCCATGCCGCTGGGGCATGGTGCTCTGGAAATTGGCGAACGCCGTCGACTAGGCCATAGCCTGCGTGAAAAGCGCTACGATCGCGCATATGTATTACCGAACTCATTTAAATCAGCGTTAGTCCCTTTCTTCGCCAATATACCGCTACGCACAGGCTGGCGCGGCGAGATGCGCTATGGTCTGCTCAATGACGCCAGAGTTCTGGATAAACAGGCCTGGCCTCTAATGGTTGAGCGCTATGTCGCTCTGGCGTACGACAAGGGCGTCATGCAGTCTGCACAAGATCTTCCTCAGCCACTACTTTGGCCACAGCTACAGGTTGATGAACACGAAAAAAACCAGGCGTGTTCCGCATTTAGTCTGGCTGCCGAGCGGCCCATCATTGGCTTTTGCCCTGGCGCTGAATTCGGCCCGGCAAAGCGCTGGCCGCACTATCATTACGCAACCCTTGCCGGAAAGCTTATCGACGAAGGTTACCAGGTTGTACTGTTCGGCTCGGCTAAAGATAAAGAAGCCGGCAACGATATTCTGTCGGCATTAACAACCGGGCAGCAGGCATACTGCCGAAATCTGGCTGGTGACACCGCGCTGGATCAAGCCGTGATTCTGCTGGCCGCGTGTAGAGCAGTGGTCACCAATGACTCTGGTTTAATGCATGTTGCTGCTGCTCTGGGGCGTCCACTCGTCGCCCTTTATGGACCAAGCAGCCCCGACTTCACCCCTCCGCTGTCTCATAAAGCGAAGGTTATTCGTCTGATTAGTGGCTACCACAAAGTCCGCAAAGGTGAGGCTGCTGAAGGCTATCACCAGAGTCTGATCGATATTGCACCGGAGCGAGTACTGACAGAGTTGAACGAGCTGCTGCAAAGCGGGAAGGAAGTATAATGCGGGTATTAATCGTCAAAACTTCATCAATGGGCGATGTACTGCATACCTTGCCCGCATTAACGGACGCGACACAGGCCATTCCGGGTATATGCTTTGACTGGGTAGTAGAGGAAGGGTTTGCGCAAATCCCAACGTGGCATTCGGCAGTCGAAAAGGTTTTACCCGTTGCGATTCGCCGCTGGCGTAAAGATTGGTTTTCAGCGCAGGTAAAATCAGAACGTCTTGCCTTCCGCAATTCCCTGCGGGCAATGCAATATGATGCGGTCATTGACGCCCAGGGACTGGTAAAAAGTGCAGCATTAGTGACCCGACTGGCACATGGTCCCAAACATGGCATGGACTGGCAAACCGCGCGCGAACCTTTGGCTAGCCTTTTTTATAATTACCGTCATCACATTCCTAAGCAGCAGCATGCCGTCGAACGAACCCGTGAACTCTTTGCTAAAAGCCTCGGCTATAGCAAAGCGCAATCACAAGGTGACTATGCTATTTCACAGCACTTCTTGAGCCATCTTAATACCGATACTGAAAACTATGCGGTATTTTTACATGCCACAACGCGGGACGATAAGCATTGGCCAGAAAGCCACTGGCGCGAGTTAATTGGATTGCTCAAAGATTCTGGATTACGTATAAAGTTGCCGTGGGGCGCACCGCATGAAGAGGCTCGGGCAAAAAGGCTGGCTGAGGGATTTGATTACGTTGATGTATTACCAAGACTGGAACTTGAAAGCATTGCACGGATACTGGCAGGAGCAAAATTTGTGGTTTCGGTTGATACAGGGTTAAGCCACCTTACAGCAGCTTTAGACCGCCCAAATGTGACCTTATATGGCCCAACGGACCCAGGATTAATTGGGGGATATGGGAAGAATCAGGTGGCGCAGAGTGCGCCAGACAAAGATTCAAAAAAATTAAAGGCTGAAAATGTATATTCAGCCCTGGAAGATTACATTCGATAGTTTGATATATTCGTTTATACTGGAGCTACAATGATAGCGGCACTATTATCAAAAGAAGATCAAAACTGGCAACCTTTATGGAATAAGGCATTAGTTTTTCTCTTCATCACAACTTTTTTCCTGGACGGTATAACTCGTTATAAGCACATCGTAGAAATATTGATGATCGTAACAAGTTTATATTATATCTTCCGCTCGCCAAAGATTTGCCTGAGCTTGTTAAAAAATAACTTATTTTATAGCATTTTAGCCCTATCAGCAGTTTTGTTATATTCTATATTTATCTCACCCGATATGAAGGTTAGTTTTAAAGAATTTAACAATACTGTTATCAAAGGCATATTGCTTTATAGCCTTTTATTACCACTCTTATTAAAGAATGAAACAAAAGAAACGGTTTCCAAATTGATCCTGATTTCTTTCTTGTCTTCATTAAGCGTAAAGTGCGCGGTTGAATTGGTTTTATACTATCAAGATTACAAACAAGGGATAATGCCATTTACCAACTACAATCATCGCCACATCTCTGATTCGATGGTTTTCCTCTTCCCGGCTTTATTGAACCTATGGCTCTTCAAAAAAACATCCTTAAAAGTTGCGTTTGCAGTATGTGGATGCATATATCTATTCTTAATGCTTGGGACACTTTCGCGTGGTGCCTGGTTGGCGATTTTTATCACTGCGGTTCTATGGCTTATCTTTAATAGATTCTGGAAATTACTGGTGGCATCGGTCATTATTTTCATTGCCGCAGGCACTTTAGTAATGTCACAGCACGGCGCGAAAAGTGATAAACTCATTTATAAATTGCAGCAGACTGACAGTTCTTATCGCTATACAAACGGCACGCAAGGCAGTGCAATGAGTCTTATCCTTGAAAATCCAATTAAAGGGTATGGCTATGGCGATGATATTTATCATAACCTCTATAATAAAAGGATTATAGACTACCCTACGTGGACATTTAAAAAATCGATCGGTCCTCATAACCTGGCATTGTATATTTGGTTTGGTGCAGGAATACTTGGGCTGGGAGCATTATTATATGTTTATGGTTCTGTCATAAATGAGATTGCTGGAAAAGCGTTCATTTCAACGGCAACCTCCCCGTACAATGTACACCTACTACTATTTTTATCCTTAGTTGGGTTCTTTTTAGTAAGAGGGAATTTTGAACAAATTGAACTTGCCCCTTTAGGGATCATTACTGGTTTACTTCTGGCACTGAGAAAATAACCAGTCATCAGACCGAGGATAGTTTCAGTTGATAATAAAAAAGGCTACTGACGTAGCCTTTTTATGGAAACCAATATCTAATCTTATCTTCGAAAAGAGCGGTTACTCTATCCCAACTATATTCGTTATAAACCAGCCGCTGTCCTTTCGCTGCGATAATACTTTTTTCAGGGTCGTTGAGGACTTTTTCTATATCTCGCTGAATGCTTTCTGCTGTCATAGGCTCAGAAAGGTGATAACCAGTAGAATCTTTTTGTACAAATTCGATCATGCCTCCACGTGTACTCACCAGGACAGGCTTGTTTGCAGCCATTGCTTCAATTGCGACCATACAAAATGGTTCTTCGAACTGGGAGGGGATAATCACGAGGTCTGCCAGGGGATAATATTTATGCATTTCTTCTGGGCGAACGCTACCCACCATAATACAGTCAGGTCGTAGTCGGGCAGATAATTCCCGTGCTTGTTGCTGATAAGTGGCCTTCTCACCTTTCTCACTAGAATGTGGATCGCCGATCACGACCAATTTGATCTCATTTCTTTGCTTGCTAATTTTTTCAAATGCCTTTAGCAGCAACAGCACTCCTTTATCTGGAACTATACGGCCAGCATAGAATAAAACCGTATCTGTTTCTGATATACCAAACTCACCACGAATATTTTTCGTCTTAGCATCTACAGTATAAGCATTTAGATCAATACCATTTGGTACAATCACAATATCAGCAGCTGGTAAAAACTGACGGTAATAATTCTGTAAAAAGAGGCTTGGAACAATGATTTTTGCGTTAGGATCGATTCCTTGAGGTTCAAAAGCATTATGCATATGCAAAACTAAATGTGCCTCAGGCGATCTTTTTCGTATCTGACGATAGAGTTTAAGGCTATTGTGTACAACTATAACGCTATCAACATCACTGGCAAAATCGTTTTTAATATTGAGTATTCTTTGCGAGTAAGGTAACGGATCCAGCCGAGTCCATTTCTGGAAAAGGCGTTTATAAATCTTGCTAAAGCCAATTCTGTGAATACTTGTCTTTTCATTGACTTGAGTAAAATCACTATAACCTTCATTTTTTATACAAACTATTTTGTTTTCTACCGACAGGCGTTGTGCAACTTCATACATCCATGTTTCAACAGCCGCAGCTCCTTTGGGAGGGATAGAAAAAATAGGTGTAACAGTAAAAACGATCTTCTTCAGCATATAATTTCACTCATTATTGTTAGTTTTTTAAATTATAACTAAAAATGGAATACACCATATTAAAAATATAATTATGAATAAAGTCAATCTTTTGTTATTTTTAATTTTATACCGTTTTGATAACAATAGAATAGCCATATAAATGATTTAGCTAGTTAACACAGGAATCAGCTTTCCTTTTGAAATCAATTTCATGATCAAGATTATCATTTACCTTCACTTTTCTTTTTCCAATTTCGGAAGGCTGG
Organism: Dryocola clanedunensis subsp. sulfonylureivorans; assembly: GCF_016756775.1. Taxonomy (GTDB): domain Bacteria; phylum Pseudomonadota; class Gammaproteobacteria; order Enterobacterales; family Enterobacteriaceae; genus Dryocola; species Dryocola clanedunensis. Next base: position 47,819 of record NZ_JAERMU010000019.1, read on the forward strand.
ATAAAAGGAATGACACTATAACTAACCGCCGTATCATTTGATAAATTAAAGACATTTACATTCTGTACCTTTTCACTCATGAACTTGAAAAATGGCAGGATTTTTCCAAGATCTCTGCTTAATTCAGAAGGCATGGGATTTTTACTTTCATCGTAAAAACGCTGGCAGCTACCAGTGAGATCTAAACCAGAACAAATGATCCGTACAAACTTCAATGAGTATGCAATCTGAATTGCTGTATAGGCAACAGTATGGCATGAACAATAGCCAATACTAATATCCTTTGAAAAACCAACTAGTCTCTTTTTAGTTGAGAAGGGTACGTCAATAAGCAAATTTTTATTGAATTTAGCCATAATGCTAAACTTCATTTTTTTCAATAAACCACCTTTCTCGCGCTTATAGAAAGATTTGAGTATCAAGCAATTTTCACGCAAATATTTTTTATCTTCCTCAGTTGACTCTTCGTAAACATCTCGGTTGACTATAGTAAATTTACTCTGTGAGCTAAATTTAAAAAAATCACTACGCCGCTGATGTAAAAAACGCGCGTCAGTTAACAAATAGATAAATGGTTCGATGCTATGGTTTAGCAAGTACTCAGCTGAGCCATTGACGGTGATAACATCGTGACTGCGTAAAATGGATAAAGGGGTATTTTTTGAGGTTGGACCAGACAAAAATATTATAACGTCTTCATATGATTTCTTGTCAACAATATTTTGAACATCAGTATAAGTTATATACTTTATGTTATTCATATACAAACCTGCAAGATTAAATAGATTCTTTAATACTTAACACAATAATTTAATTAATATTATAAAGTTAAGGTTTTTGATTTATGGAAATATACTAAACATTTATTCTGTAACATTCAGAAAACTTAGCTTTAACGAAAATAATTGAAGGTATTATTAGTATTCTAATACCCATTCAGAGTAGCGAATGAATATATCTTCACATAAGTGCTCGACACAAGGAAAAGAATAAAATATTATTTCTTCCTTTTTATTTTCCTCAAGAAACTACGCAATGCCTTTTTATAGGTTAGTAAATAATATCCGGCGTCTTTTTTATCATTTACAATTCCATAATGTCTTTCAAGATCGATTCTGTCTTTTGCCTTTCTTGATGCGGAGGGGCGTTTGCCAGATAAATCTATAATTCGCACAACATCATCTTCAATAATGAAATTCCCTTTATGTGGATCCCCTGAAACCATACCATGATGATGTAATGAAACAATCGAATTTTTTATATCGTGCTTCAAACTATCAGATATGTGTTCAATATCCGCAAGCTCGGTCCCTTCAATATATTCAATAAGCATGATATAGCAATGCGCAAATCGTAACGTCTTTCTTTCAGCAAGGAGATAAAAGTCATTCGGCGCATCGAATCCTTCTTGCCTTACGCGTGCGGTTTGGTGAAAGAGCTTTTCATAATAGTCGCCTTTGAGCATTGATTTTATAAAACGCTCGTTTTTTTTCCCTTTAGGTGCAAAAACCTTAAGTACAAATTTTCCATATTCGGTATCAATTAACGAAACTTTGGTATCTTCTATACTTCGGAAGACCTTTATAATTTTTAAATTATAGGATAAAAAATCATTAAATATAATAAGATATTTACTGTCCTGCTCCTTAGTCAGTACAATAAAATCGTTAACCACATTTTTTTTAATCATAGTAGACCTGTAGTATCAGTTTCTCTTCTTGCGCAAATATGCAATGCCGGCAACAATGCCCTGGAGATATTTATGTTGCACTAATAGGTGTTTGTATCTCTTTTTAAATTCAATAACTGTTTTCGCTTTCTTAGGAGTATCATCTTTCCATGGAGATAACGACAGTGCTTGTTGATAATAATGGGTAGATGGATAAGATGCCCATTCATGCCAGGGTTTTGTAGCGCCAGTATAATGAATCAGGATAGTCTCATCTAATATGATTTTTTTATATTGATTATGAGATTTATCACGTAACTCACTTTTGATAGTATAGATAGTATTAAATTTCTGTGGCAAAAATATGACATTATCTTTTAGTAAGATATTTAAAACATCCTGATCGGGATATTTATAAGATGGAGACGAAGCATTATCTTGTGTTAATATTCTCAATGCTTTTTCAGTTAATTCAAACTCCACCCATTTTTTTAAGTTTGCATACACCACGCCCGAGTTAAAATAGTTACCGCACAACTCTGGCATTTTAAGTCTTTCAACCACCTTGCTCTGCATCGACTCAACATCTCTGACTACTGCTGCTGCGCTATTTTTAAGATCAAAGGATGCTAATTCATCTATTTTTCCCTTGCACACAACATCAGCGTCAAGGTAAAGAAGCTTATCGACTTTCCGGCTTAAAAACTCAAATGCAAATAACCTGAAATACATAGCTCGGGACCATACTTTAGTACGGGGAAGTATTTCCAGACCTAACGCATTAATTAAATATAAATGGATGCTTATTTTGAATTGTATGGCTAACTTTTCTATTTTATCGAGAAAACCTTTATCATACTCATCAGCTATAATATGAAACGTAACAGGAACATCATTATGCATAACGATCGAGGTGATCGAAACACCAACACCATCAAGATAGTTACGATCTACGCCATAAGCAATGTTTAATTTGTCGAATGTATTATCCGTCTTACTACAGCCATCATAAACTTTAAATTCAGCAATCTCTATTTCTGGAAATGAGTCCACTGCATCACCTACTTTATCTAATTAGTTATTTTCTTGACGAAATACAGGAAATAATTCAAGATCCCGTGTAATACTTTTTGTTTGTTAAACATATGCTTTGCACAGTATCTGTATTGATTACTATTATTAGGCTTGAGGAGAGGGTCATTCTTCCAGGAAGAATGCACTTTAGCTTTTAAAAAAGCTTGCGAAACCGGGTAAACTCCCCAGGAATGCCATGGCTTAGTTGGCCCAATGTAATGGATGAAAACGGTGCTCTCATTGACAGGATTGATAGCCGTATCTTTAAGCTCGTAGTTTAGACTATATTGGGTATTGAATTTTTTGTCTATATAACGAGTCTGACCAACCAGCAGCATATTCAATACGTCCTGATCAAGATGAGTAATCTTGTCGGTAACCTCAGGTGTCTTCAGCATATTGATAGCTTTTTCTGAGACGTTTGTACGCGTCCATGCAGGAATGTTAATCAACAAGAAACCAGCATTAAAGTAACCATTATCAAGTTCTGCCACCCCCAGCGTTACCGAACGCTTTTTCCACCAGTCCTTGTTCCTTTCCGTGACTACCGCTGCGACTTCATTATCTTTAAAATTAAGATCGACAAGTTCCTGAATGCTTCCCTGGCATGCAATGTCAGCATCGAGGTAAAGTAATTTAGTGTTTCGGTTCGCAAAATAATCGGCGATGATAAAACGGAAATACGTTGCATACGTCCAGTTTTTGGTACTGGGAAGCGACTTTAATTTATCACAGTTAATCAAGTAAACAACAATACGCGTCCGATACTGAGCCGCTAGTGCGTCGAATTTACTTTTATTCTGTTCATCGAAATGATCGGTAAAAACATGAAATGCCAGAGAGACATGTGGGTTTGATAATAAAATTGAAGCAATTGAGACACCACAGCCAAAGAGGAAGTTCTTATCAATGCCATACGAGATATTAAAAACATCATCCTGACTGGATTCTGTATAGTCATAGTCCAGCGTATCCAGAATAACTTCTTTTTCGTTAAAATAAGTCTGGTTCATCAGGTACTCTTGTTATACTTAGAAAAGAATGTCGGTTACGTATTTACAATAGAGGATCCGAAGATTTATTGAGCCTATTAATAAACCCTCAACAATTCCATCAGCGCTAAATTAAAAAGATAAAAACTTTAACAAAAAGGTTATTCTATTTACTCTGATGTTATAGTGATTTACGCACAGTTCTTTCACGAATCCGCTCAGCTTTACTATTCGCTTCACGAAGCAAAGTTGCCTCCGTTTGCAGAATAGAACGTAGCGGCTGATTAAAATAAATTTTCAAAAACCGAAAGATATCACGCTGCGTCAACCCAATATTCAGCGATGAGAAATAAAGACCTACCAGGTCTTTATCCCGCCAGCGTGATGGGACCTTCGAACGAATTTGCGCACGATGTAAATCAATAACCGAAATCTTCAGCCGCTTTTCATCATCAGTGAAAGGAAGGTGCAACAGGAAGTGGCAGATGTAGCAATCGCGATGGTTTACCCCTGCCAGGTGCATATCTCGCACCATTGTTGCGACTCGATTAATGAGCATACGTTTTGTGCGAGGCTTAGGGGGATTAGCCAGCCATCCCGCACAGTAATCTTCCAGACTGATGGTTGGCGTGAGATCTTCGGTAATGATAAAAGATGTTTTCTTTATTGGATTGACACCTTTCTCACCAAAACCAACGCCGTGCATGGTATCGACGCCAACTTCATGCAAACGATGAATGGCCTTCCATTCCCGGTCTGCGCCAAGAACCGGCAAACGTAGCGACAAGAGATTTTTAACAACCTCTTTAAATGCGGTCCCCTGATGCCACTTGAGGAAATAGCTTTTCCCTGCAAGCTCAAAACGTAGCGTACGGCGAGTTTCCAGCTCTCTGAAAACTTCACCGTGCAATTTTTTCACTTCCGTAAAAGGATCTTTACCCCGCCATATCGTGGCAAGAGGCTCTTTCAGTTCAACCATGCATTTCACCCGTAATTATGTCCGCTACGCGTTCTGGTAGACTGTAAAGATCTTGAGTATCCGCAAAGCGGCGCGCCATCTCAGCCCATTCATTACGTAGGGTGCTGTTTTCCAGCGCCAGCTGCAGCGCCTCATTCAATGCCTGTTGAGAGTATGGCTCGTCTATAACAACGCCACATTTTGCCTGTGCTACATAGTGTGCATAGCCGCAGACTGAGGTCGTTATCACCGGTAATCCTGCCGTAATCGCTTCTATTAATACGATTCCAGCTGCTTCCTGGTAGGCTGGGTGCATCAAAACATCTGCGGCTGCCATCAGTTCTGAAACGTCATTGCGTCCGGAAAAGAAGCGAATATTATCTTTAACGCCCAGTTTTGCTGCTAAAGCAGCAAAGCGCCCGGGTTTATCCTGACCAACCACGAACAATATGGTTTTTCGTTTAGTTGCCTCAGGCAATGCTGCGATTGACTCGATGCTGCGATCAACACCCTTTCTGCTGAAATCAGAGCCAACCTGCAAAATGAAATGCTGGTGCTCGGCTATGCCATTTTTATCGCGGTAAGTTTTCCGACTATCCGGGATCTGCTGACTGTATTTTCGGTCTGGATAGATTCCCGGCGGCAGGATATGAAATCTTTCGGCTTCTGTGCAGTAATGTTTTTGGAAATCAGCAATTTGCTTATCGGTCAGCATAAGCAACTGCGTAGGTTTTCCTTGCTCAAACGTCGCCCTTTCAAATGCCGCATAATGACGGTAACGGGAGGTCAGACGATAGAAGAAACCCTTTTCCTGGGCAACTTTTTCAGCGTAACAAACATCAGCGGCATAGTAGATATCAAGTCCTGGCATTTTATTGAAGCCAATCACGCGATCTGCCGGGTGTGCAGAGAGATGGGATTGTACCCAATGAAAATATTCTGCATTACGCCCATGATTGGTGCGTGTTTTTACTGGTACTTGAATAATCTCGAACCCTACCGGGCGTTCACCTTCCCATGATTGGGTATACACGCGAACATGATGCCCCCTTGAAGCGACCGTCTGCGCAATGCGTATAAAGTCCCGCTGCAAGCCACCGAAGGGAAAATACTTATAGAGACAAAAAGCGACGATCATAATGATGCGCTCGAAGTTAGGGGGATAAATGAAGCAGGTAAAAGCTTCTCGGTTGCCGCAATAACATCCGCTGCAGGTATGACCGACAAATATTTTTTATTGCGATCAAGTTCGCTCCGGGCTGGCATTGCCTGGTAATTACCCGCCCAAAACTGGATGATATTGTCAGACCATGGGCGCCAGAAAATATGGTCGGTAGCACCGAAAAGGCAGATAATCGGCGTCTTTACCGCAGCCGCGATATGGCCAGGCGCAGAATCTACGCCAATGAATAACATGGCGTGATCGATCAATGCGCCCAGTTCGGGAAAGCGCGTTTTACCGGCAAGCCCGATGACAGGTTTGCGTTCACAACCGCTGGCAATCTCGTTAATGCATTCAAGGTCGTCAGCACCGGGGCCTGAAGTAAGAACAACCTCATATCCTCGTGCTTGCAGCGCATCAATAACTTGAGAAAATTTGTCATTATCCCAGCATTTAAAAAGCTGTCGGGCCGTAGGCTGAATCACCACGTAATGCTCACCGACACCCAATGCATCCAACTCTTTACGCATTCGCTCCCAATGCTCCGGAGCATAGCTCATAGCTGTATCCCGACAAAAATCCGTAATTCCAAGTGGATATAGCACCGACAAATTGCGCTCAACCGCATGCTTGCCATCGAAGGGCGCAAGATGGGTGAAGCTTTTTTTCCAGAATCCAGACTGACGATGAGCGTAATTCTGTGAGATTTTCACCGGTGCTTTCAACAATCGCACCAGCAGCGCTACTATCCATTGATCGGTAAGATTCACGATCAAATCATACTCATTGCGGCGTAACGCTTTGATCAGAGAGACGAAGTTCTGGAGTTTCTCGGTTGCGGAAGCGCCTTTATTACTCACACCGTACAGAGCATGTATTTCCGGGTTTTCAGACAGTATTGGCATAGTGTCTTTATAAAGGAGCATGTCGATCGCCGCTTCGGGATAATTACGTTTCAGCGTGCTGATAACCGGCGTGGTCAGCAGCATGTCTCCGTGAAAACGCATTTTTATGACCAAAATTCTTTTAAATGGCTTTTCCACAAGCGACTCTTTTTAAAAGTGAGATCCGAAAAAAGATTTCAGGCACGCTACCGCCCAGGCTCAACAGCTACCTGATACTGATACCGCCCCCATTTTTATCTCAATTGTACCACTTCTTGGTAAACGATCCGAGGTGAAGAATTTTTAACCACCAGTTTTTTATCACATTGAATATAATGAAATAATTACCCATCACCTCCAACAATGTATGAAAAGGTGAACAGACCCCATCTCATCAATCAGTACTCACGGTTAAAAAAGTGTATAAACGCAGCAGGCCAGGACTCTCAAGCACCCCGGAGCTATTTAGCCTGAATTGCCAAAAGTAATGGCAAAGCCTCAGCTAAATACATAGAATCCCCAACACATTCATCATGTCAGCTATGTCTATGCTTCAGTTCGTTTACACCACACTGCTCTATCTCATTCAGCCGCTTATCTGGGTGCGGCTGTGGGTACGTGGTGCTAAGGCACCAGCGTACAGAAAACGCTGGGGTGAACGTTATGGTTTCTACCGTAAACCGCTAAAGGCTGGTGGTATTATGCTGCACTCGGTCTCAGTCGGAGAAACCCTGGCAGCCATACCTCTGGTGCGGGCGTTACGTCATCGCTATCCTGACCTGCCCATTACCGTAACGACAATGACCCCTACGGGCTCAGAACGTGTCATGTCCGCATTTGGAAGTGACGTTCAACATCTTTATCTGCCCTACGATCTCCCCGGTGCGTTAAATCGGTTTTTCGATAAGGTCGACCCTAAGCTGGTGTTGATCATGGAAACTGAACTATGGCCGAACCTGATTGCAACTTTACATAAGCGACACATTCCTCTTGTCATCGCTAATGCCCGACTTTCTTCACGATCTGCCGCTGGTTACGCCAAATTAGGCAAATTCATGCGTACGCTGCTGCGCCGCATCACCCTTATCGCAGCCCAGAATGAAGAAGATGGTGAACGTTTTATCGCCCTTGGTGCTAAACGCAATCAACTCACCGTCACAGGTAGTCTTAAATTTGATATATCAGTCACTCCGCAACTTGCCGCGAAAGCCGTTACCCTGCGTCGTCAATGGGCACCTCATCGCCCGGTATGGATTGCGACAAGCACACATGATGGCGAAGAGAGCATCATTCTTGAAGCTCATCAGGCTCTGCTGAAGCAGTTTGCTAATCTTTTGCTTATCCTGGTTCCACGCCATCCCGAGCGTTTCCAGGATGCTATTAATCTGACTCGTCAGGCAGGTTTGAGCTACACCACACGTTCATCAGGTGAAGTGCCTTCCGCCAGTACCCAGGTCGTTATTGGTGATTCAATGGGCGAGTTAATGCTGCTGTATGGCATTGCCGACCTGGCTTTTGTAGGTGGTTCTCTGGTGGAGCGTGGCGGCCATAATCCTCTGGAACCCGCAGCTCATGCTATCCCGGTGTTGATGGGCCCCCATACCTTCAACTTTAAAGATATTTGCTCCCGGCTTGAGCAGGCAAGCGGGCTCATTACGGTGACTGATGCAACATCACTCTCAAAAGAGATATCCTCTCTGCTGACGGACGAAGATTATCGTAATTTCTACGGCCGTCACGCCGTTGAGGTGTTGTATCAAAACCAGGGAGCTTTACAGCGTTTGCTGCAGTTACTTGAACCCTACCTACCACCCAAAACGCATTGAGGGCCGCTATGAGCACCCGAGCGATTTACCCAGGTACTTTTGATCCAATCACCAACGGTCATCTGGACATCGTGACTCGTGGAGCCATGATGTTCGACACCGTTATTCTGGCTATCGCCAACAGCCCCCACAAGACAACCATGTTTTCACTGGATGAACGTGTTGCGCTGGCAAAAAAGGTCACCGAACAGCTGCCAAATGTTGAAGTCGTGGGATTTAGCGATCTCATGGCTAATTTTGCAAAGAATCAGCAGGCTAATGTGCTGATTCGCGGTCTTCGAACGGCAGCGGATTTTGAATATGAAATGCAGCTTGCGCACATGAACCGACATCTGATGCCGGAGCTGGAAAGCGTGTTTCTGATGCCATCGAAAGAATGGTCTTTCGTTTCTTCCTCGCTGGTGAAGGAAGTTGCGCGCCACCATGGTGATGTCACGCATTTTCTGCCGGAGTTGGTTTGCCAGGCACTTCTGGAAAAACTCAACGCTTAACGCTGGCACTTCCGGCAATAAAACGTGCTGCGCTGGGCATGCTTACCGGCAATTATCGGCGCACCGCATACCCGGCACGGTTTCCCTTCGCGGCCATAAACCTGTAGCTCCTGTGCGAAGTATCCCGGCTTTCCGTCCGACTGCAAAAAATCTTTCAGCGTTGTGCCGCCCTGCTCAATCGATCGAATCAGTACTGCTTTGATCACCTTAACCAGCAGCGCATATTCTGCATTGGATAGCGAATTCGCGGCGCGATCGGGATGGATCCCGGCGGCGAACAAAGATTCACTGGCATAGATATTCCCCACCCCCACCACCAGCTTGTTATCCATCAGCCAGGGCTTGATAGCGATCTTCTTTTTAGCGGATTTTTCACGCAAGTAGCCGGCGTTGAATTCTTCGCTGAGTGGCTCCGGCCCCAGATGCGCCAGCACGTTACTACCCTCCAGCTCTTTAGCCCATAGCCAGGCACCAAAACGGCGTGGGTCCGTATAGCGCAGCACTTTGCCATTGCTCATCACCAGATCGACATGGTCATGTTTCTGGGGCGGTGTTTCTTCGGAGAGTATCCGTAAACTGCCCGACATCCCCAGGTGGATTATTATCCAGCCGTCAGGAAGTTCCAACAGTAGGTATTTGGCACGGCGCTGCACGCTGATCACCGGCTTGTCGCTCAGCGCATAGATTTCGTCAGATACCGGCCAGCGCAAACGGCCGTTACGGACAATGGCGTGCAGGATAGTTTCACCGACCAGGTGCGGTTCAATGCCGCGGCGGCTGGTTTCGACTTCAGGTAATTCTGGCATTTTTCCTCCGGGCAGGGCTTAAAACAAAAAAACCCCGCCGAAGCGAGGTTTTTCATCAAAGTCACTGAAATTATTTAATTTTAGCTTCTTTGTACAGTACGTGTTGACGGACAACTGGATCGAACTTTTTCAGTTCCAGTTTTTCCGGCTTAGTACGCTTGTTCTTCGTGGTGGTATAGAAGTGACCAGTACCAGCAGAAGAAACCAGCTTGATCTTCTCGCGAACACCTTTAGCCATGACTTAGTTCCTCTTAGTACTTCTCGCCACGGGTACGCAGATCGGACAGAACCGATTCGATACCCTTCTTATCAATTACACGCATACCTTTAGCAGATACACGCAGTGTGACAAAACGCTTCTCGCTCTCAACCCAAAAACGGTGAGAGTGCAGGTTCGGCAGGAAACGGCGTTTGGTCGCGTTCATTGCGTGGGAACGGTTATTACCGGTCACCGGACGCTTGCCAGTAACTTGGCAGACTCGGGACATGTCTATTCTCCAAAAATCAAATTAGCTCGAGCTTCGTATAGGGTTATGGCGCCTCGTCAGGCTGCAAGCCTGGTCCCTGGCGGTTCAATGTGAACCACAGTGCCAGGCGCATAATGCCAAACCCGAGATTCTCAAAGGTGGCGTAGTATACGCTGCATAACGCATGTGCTCAAGTCCCGAACAGACAAAGATCCCCAAGGATCGCCCTATTCGACCTAAATCCACCCACGTTCTGCAAAAGAAACGTACTCTCCGCGACCGATAACCAGATGGTCAAGCACGCGAATTTCCATAAACAGGCAGGCACTCACGATACGCTCGGTAATAGCACGGTCAGCTTTACTGGGTTCGGCCCTACCCGACGGGTGATTATGCGCAAGAATGATGGCCGCTGCATTAGATTTCATTGCTTCACGCACAATTTCTCGTGGATGAACCTCAACGTGATTCAGCGTGCCGGAGAACATCGGCTTATGTTTAATGATTCGATGTTGGTTATCAACAAAGATAACCATGAAGATCTCTCGCTCCTCTGTCGTCAGCTGGCTTTGAATAAACTCCCTCACGTTATCCGGATTTTTCAATGTTAGCTCCTCCACTCCGCGGGATATGTAGTTACGTCTCGCCAGCTCCGCGATAGCGTTTAACTGCGTATATTTTGCCGCACCGATGCCTTTCACATCCTTGAATTGTGAGTAGTCCGCAGACAATAAACGGCTTAGTGAACCAAACTTTTCTAACAATAAGCTCGCCATTGTCATCACGTTCATATTCCTTGCCCCTGTCCGTAAAAATAGCGCCAGTAGTTCAACATCGGTGAGAGAACTCACGCCAAACTCAAGCAATTTCTCTCGTGGCAACCCTGTCTTATTACAGCTAGTTTTCGCACCCATCTGACCCTCCATTCCCTTGCACTGGCTATTTTGCCCAACACCATGTGAGCCTGCGACAACGTGATTTACACGCTGCGGCATGTCTCGCAAACTGCAAAAAGTCCTTCTTTGAGGAGTGTGATAAAATAGACGCAAGATTAAGACTTCCGATGGGTAAATCATGATGGGGCTTTCCGGCAAGAAAATTGTTCTGTGTGTGAGCGGGGGTATCGCAGCTTATAAAACGCCTGAACTGGTACGTCGGCTGCGTGATCGAGGAGCAGACGTACGCGTGGCTATGACGGAGGCTGCAAAAGCTTTCATTACGCCATTGAGCCTGCAGGCCGTTTCAGGTTACCCGGTTTCGGACAGCCTGCTTGACCCCGCAGCAGAAGCTGCAATGGGCCATATTGAGCTGGGTAAATGGGCCGACCTGGTTATTCTGGCTCCTGCTACAGCCGATCTCATTGCCCGCGTGGCGGCAGGGATGGCTAACGATCTGGTGAGTACAATTTGCCTGGCAACACCCTCCCCTGTCGCGGTTGTGCCGGCAATGAACCAACAGATGTATCGCGCGGCCGCGACGCAACATAATCTTGACGTACTGACTTCTCGCGGGTTGTTAATGTGGGGGCCAGACAGCGGCAGCCAGGCATGCGGTGATGTTGGGCCGGGTCGTATGCTCGACCCGTTGACCATCGTCGAAATGGCTGTTCAATATTTTAGCGTCGTCAAAGATCTGCAACATCTTAACGTCATGATTACCGCTGGCCCGACGCGCGAGCGTCTTGACCCGGTGCGCTACATTACCAATGACAGCTCAGGAAAAATGGGTTACGCCATCGCCGAAGCGGCAGCGGCTCGCGGTGCAAATGTCACGCTGGTGTCTGGCCCTGTGGCTTTACCAACCCCGCAGCAAGTAAAACGCATTGATGTGACTTCAGCACTCGAAATGGAAGCCGCTGTTGGGCAAAATGTGGCAGGTCAGCATATCTTTATCGGCTGTGCGGCAGTGGCAGATTACCGGGCAGCAAACGTTGCAGAAGATAAAATTAAAAAGCAAGGCGATGAAATCATAATAAAAATGGTGAAGAATCCGGATATCGTTGCCGGTGTCGCCGCACTATCAGTCAACAGACCGTACGTCGTTGGGTTTGCCGCGGAAACAACTAATGTGGAAGAATACGCCCGGCAAAAGCGTATCAAAAAAAATCTCGACCTGATTTGTGCAAACGACGTTTCACATGCAGGGCAAGGATTTAACAGCGATAACAACGCATTACACCTTTTCTGGCAGGAAGGAGACAAAGTCTTACCGCTTGAACGTAAGGCGCTCCTTGGCCACCTCTTATTGGACGAGATTGTTACCCGTTATGAAGAAAAAAATCGACGTTAAGATTCTGGACCCTCGCGTAGGTCAGCAGTTTCCGTTGCCGACCTACGCGACCTCTGGCTCAGCCGGGCTTGACCTGCGTGCATGTCTGGACAGCGCCGTAGAACTCGCGCCAGGTGTAACGACGCTGGTACCGACAGGTCTGGCGATCCATATTGGCGATCCAAACCTTGCCGCCGTTATACTGCCGCGCTCCGGTCTGGGCCATAAGCATGGTGTTGTACTGGGTAACCTGGTCGGTCTGATAGATTCTGATTATCAAGGCCAACTGATGGTATCAGTCTGGAATCGTGGGCAAGAGAGCTTCACAATTCAACCCGGGGAACGCATTGCACAGATGGTGTTTGTACCGGTCGTACAGGCCGAATTTAATCTGGTCGAAGATTTTGATACCAGCGATCGTGGTGAAGGCGGTTTTGGTCACTCCGGACGCCAGTAAGCTCACTTTTTAAACGTAACCATACAGCGTTCATAACGTTATAAAAGACCGCAGCAGCATGGCTGCGGGCGCTGTGTGGCTGCTTACCTGGCAAGTGCTTTTCAGGGGTATTTTAGAACATGGCAGAAAAACAAACTGCGAAAAGGAATCGTCGCGAAGAAATACTTCAGTCGCTGGCCCAGATGCTAGAATCCAGCGATGGAAGCCAACGCATCACAACCGCAAAACTTGCAGCCACGGTTGGCGTTTCTGAAGCGGCACTGTATCGTCATTTTCCCAGTAAAACGAAAATGTTCGACAGCCTTATCGAATTTATTGAAGACAGCCTTATCACACGCATCAATCTTATTCTTAAAGATGAAAAAGACACCTTTGCACGCTTACGTCTAATCGTATTGTTGGTTCTGGGTTTTGGAGAAAAAAATCCTGGACTGACCCGCATTCTGACCGGGCACGCACTGATGTTTGAGCAAGACAAATTACAAGGCCGCATCAATCAGCTATTTGAACGTATTGAAGTTCAGCTTCGTCAGGTGATGCGTGAGAAAAAAATGCGCGACGGGGAAGGCTTCAGCACCGACGAGGCTCTGTTGGCCAGTCAGCTACTGGCATTCTGCGAAGGTATGCTTTCGCGCTTCGTGCGCAGCGAATTCCGCTACTCACCTACGGATGACTTTGACATCCGCTGGCCGCTTATCGCCGCACAGCTACGCTAAAAAAATAAGGGCCCGCATGCAGGCCCTTTTTACTAAACGCCGTATTGCGTGCGGTATTCCTTAACCGCCTTCAGACTTTCCGCCATCTCCGGTTTCTCTTCCAGGTAGGCAATCAGATCTTTAAGCGTGATGATAGAAATCACCTGACACTGATAATCACGTTCTACTTCCTGAATAGCAGAAATCTCACCGCGTCCACGTTCCTGACGATCCAGTGAAATGAGCACGCCAGCTAGCGTTGCGTCGTTCGCCGCGATAATTTCCATAGACTCACGAATCGCTGTGCCTGCCGTTATCACATCATCCACCAGCATTACGCGGCCCTGTAAGACGCTGCCCACCAGGTTGCCACCTTCACCGTGATCTTTGGCTTCCTTACGGTTAAAGCAATAAGGCACATCGCGTTCGTGATGTTCGGCCAGGGCAACAGCCGTCGTGGTCGCGATAGGGATCCCTTTGTAAGCAGGCCCAAACAGTAAATCAAACTCAATGCCTGAATCCATTAACGCTGCGGCATAAAAGCGGCCAAGGAGTGCCAGATCGCGCCCGGTATTAAACAGTCCAGCGTTGAAGAAATAGGGACTTGTACGCCCGGATTTCAATGTAAATTCGCCAAACTTTAATACCTGCTTGCTAAGCGCAAACTCAATAAACTGGCGCTGATACGGTTTCATGGATTCGCTCCTGTAATGTGTTCGGACATAAAAAAGGCGACTACATGAGTCGCCTTACAAATCAACTTTCTAATGCCGCCTTCTGCGACACAACGATGGATTCAATTCCCCCTCGCGCCAGCGCCAGTAGCGCCAACAGCTCTTCATGGGAGAAAGGCTCACCTTCCGCGGTACCCTGAATCTCAATCATACGACCGTCTTCCATCATTACGACGTTCATATCGGTTTCAGCAGCAGAATCCTCAACGTATTCCAGATCGCAAACCGCTTCGCCTTTAACGATACCGACGGAAACAGCGGCGACCATACCTTTCATTGGGTTGGTCTTTAGCTTGCCAATCGCCACCAGCTTGTTCAGTGCATCAGCCAGAGCAACGCAAGCACCGGTGATAGACGCGGTGCGAGTGCCACCATCAGCCTGAAGCACATCGCAGTCGAGGGTAATAGTGTATTCACCAAGCACTTTCAGATCGACAGCCGCGCGCAGCGAGCGAGCAATCAGACGCTGAATTTCCAGAGTACGGCCGCCTTGCTTGCCTTTCGCCGCTTCACGGGCGTTACGGCTATGGGTAGAACGCGGCAGCATACCGTATTCTGCGGTGATCCAACCCTGGCCCTGCCCCTTGAGAAAGCGTGGAACACCTTCTTCAACGGTGGCAGTGCACAGCACTTTGGTATCGCCAAACTCGACCAGCACGGAACCTTCAGCGTGTTTGGTGTAATGACGAGTCAGGGTGACTGGGCGCACTTGTTCGGCGCTACGACCTGATGGACGCATGGGTATTCTCCGGCTAAAACGAATGTGGCTGCGCATTATACGGACTTCGTGCGCTTATTCCTATCCTGCCCGGCCGGGCATGGCTATAATCCCCCCATCGATTGCACAATACGGTTACGAATTATGATCCGCAGTATGACAGCCTATGCCCGGCGTGAAGTGAAAGGCGAATGGGGCAGCGCCTCCTGGGAGTTACGTTCGGTAAACCAACGTTATCTTGAAACTTATATTCGCATGCCGGAACAGTTCCGTAGTCTGGAGCCTGTGGCGCGCGAGCGCATTCGTACCCGCTTAACGCGTGGCAAGATCGAATGCAATCTGCGTTTTGAACCAGACGCCAGCGCACAAAGTTCGCTTCTGCTGAACGAAAAGCTGGCAAAACAGCTCGTTGAAGCGGCGAACTGGGTCAAAATGCAAAGTGACGAAGGTGAAATCAACCCGGTTGATATTCTGCGCTGGCCGGGCGTGATGTCCGCTCAGGAACAGGATCTCGATGCCATCACCGCTGAAATTCTCGCCGCGTTGGACGGCGCGCTGGATGACTTCATCGTTGCCCGTGAAACAGAAGGCCAGGCCCTGAAAATCCTTATCGAGCAGCGGCTTGAAGGCGTCAGTAGCGAAGTCACCAAAGTCCGCGCACAAATGCCAGAAGTGATGAAGTGGCAGCGCGATCGCCTGGTCGGTAAGCTGGAAGAGGCACAGGTTCAGCTTGAGAATACTCGTCTTGAGCAGGAGCTGGTACTGATGGCGCAGCGTATTGACGTTGCCGAAGAGTTGGATCGTCTTGATGCCCACGTCAAAGAGACGTACAACATCCTCAAGAAAAAAGAAGCCGTTGGCCGCCGCCTCGATTTTATGATGCAGGAGTTCAATCGCGAGTCGAACACCCTGGCGTCAAAATCTATCAATGCCGATATCACTAATTCAGCCATCGAGCTGAAAGTATTAATCGAGCAGATGCGCGAGCAGATCCAGAACATCGAGTAATATCCTGCTCTGGAGTATAAGCCCGCTGACCGCGGGCTTTTTTCGCTTATAAACCATAGCTTAACAGTTGCTCGGCTGTTATCAGTCCCATCTTTTCGAGCTGTATCGCCACAGCTCGTACCGAGCGACAGAACTCCTGACTAAGCACTTCTGGCGTTTTTCCTGCCCGGTAATGGGCTTCAAGCAGTTGCTTCTCATCATCACTCCAGGGAAAGAAGGATTTAGCTGGTTTGCCTTCTGCAATATTCTTCTGCTGACGCTCTTCAGGCGACAGTTTCGTTTTCTTCTCCGGTGGCTGCTGAGCAAACTCTTCGGATAAAGCAAAAAGCTGACGAATCATATCTGGCGCATGGGCAACGGAAGAGCGAGAGAGCAGCTCACCGGTATCGGGATTGATTCCATTTGCCAGCGCTCTGAGCATCATTGTCGTTTTCATCAGGTGACTCCTTTCCTTACTGATAGTTAAATTCATGATTAATTGAATACCTTAAAACCAAAAACCCTACACATAGTGTTCATCAAGCCAAAAACGCATTAGCTAAACTAATCCAAAATAGATTCTGTTAAAAAATCTCAATCGTGACAAAGCGCACAAAAGACTACCCTTTGCAGATTATTCAGGGGGTCTTCATGCTGCTACATATTCTCTACCTTATTGGTATTACTGCCGAGGCAATGACCGGCGCACTGGCTGCGGGACGTCGCCGTATGGACAGTTTTGGCGTCATTATCATTGCCACTGCCACCGCGCTTGGCGGCGGCTCTGTGCGCGATATCCTGCTTGGACATTACCCGCTCGGCTGGGTTAAACACCCTGAGTACGTGGTCATTGTGGCTATTGCCGCCATCCTGACGACGATATTCGCCCCGGTAATGCCTCATCTGCGTCGGCTTTTCCTGGTGCTTGATGCCCTGGGCCTGGTGGTGTTCTCTATTATTGGCGCTCAGATCGCACTGGATATGGGCGAAGGACCAATCATTGCTATCATTGCCGCCGTCATCACTGGCGTATTCGGTGGCGTGTTGCGGGATATGTTCTGCAAACGCATCCCATTAGTTTTTCAAAAAGAGCTTTACGCCGGTATCGCATTTGCCTCCGCCGTTTTGTATATCGTTTTGCAGCATTACGTTTCCAGCCAGGACGTCGTGGTCATTGCGACGTTAATCTTTGGCTTTACCGCACGGCTGCTGGCACTGCGTTTGCGTCTTGGTCTGCCTGTTTTCCACTACAAGCATGCCGACCATTAATTAACGAAACCGTCAATTCCCTGCCGGGCAAGATAGGCCGCCAGCATGTGTATTTGTGGGGAGTTCACAAACGCCACCAGCCTCTTCGCACGCGCAACCCCCACGCCCGGCAAAGCTTGCCAGGCCGACTCGTTACGGGCAAGCAATTGATGCCAGTGGGAATCGGTCATCATATTGAGTGCAGATTTCGGTAGTGGTAGTCCAAAAGCCAGCAGCCAACGGCGGAACGGTTGCTGGCGAGCCATTGAAAACTGATGCCAGACCTGTGCCGCTCTTGCAGGAGAGATACCGCTAATTCTGGCAAGATCTTCCACGCTGAGATCCAGCCATGAAAAAAGATGCTCAAAGCGGGAAGAAAGATGTAATTGCTGCCAGGTACTCGAACTTACCCCTTTAATATTCAATGCTTCAGATGAGCTTAACCAGGCCAGACGGGAAAGGAACTGCTCTCTGCATTCAGCCGCACTATAAAAGCAACTCAGTGGCGTAAGATTGAGTGGGTCAGGAGGCTCAGGCTTATTGCGCAGGCTTACCCGCCAAACCACTTCATCGACTCGAGGAATACCCTGTCCTGCCAGGCTGACGGTTATTTGATCTCCCGGCGCTATATCCAGTTCTCGCCAGCGCTTCACCGAACCAACATTGACACGTTTAACCAGCTTGTCATCAAGCTGGATCGGCTCTAAGCCCAGCACCACGGCAATTTTACCGGTACGACCAACAGCAAAGCTTATACCTTTCACATCAGCGAGTTGCTGTACGGGGGGATACTTCCAGGCTGCAAGCCATGTCGCCTGCCCGGGCTGCCAGAATTTACCGCTGGGTTCACGGGCCTGGTGAATCACAATGCCATCAGTCACGAACGGCAGCGCCGAATTAAACCAGCGATTTCGCAGGCCTGATATGCTTTCCAGCGTCGAGACAGGCCTGGACCATGCCTTTGTCAGACCAAAGCCGACATCAGCTAACAGTTCGAGTTTTTGCTTAAAATCAGAGGGGCCATCTGGCCAGGCCCAAATAAACACGCCAAATTCGCGCAAAGAGTCCGCATCGATGTTACGCATCATGGCGCCAGCGACTTTCCCCCTTGCGTTAATCCCCCCCATTTTTTTCTGTATATGCGCTTCTCGCTTCCAGAACAGCTCCCCCTGTAGGGTGCTATTTGCCAGCGGGCCAGACACTTTTTTAGGGATCGCACTTATTTTGTCTGCTTTCACAGTCCAGTCTTCCCCTTTCAGCCCGTCACCCCGGCTCAACAACCGGACGAGTCTGCCATGCTGATAAACCAGCGTAATGGCTACACCGTCAACCTTCGGTTGTGCCCACAGGTCAGTTTTGTATTTAATCCATTCTGCAACCGCCGCGCTGTCTGGAAGCTTTTTTACCCCGGTATGCGCAACAGGATGCTGGGTTTTACCATGGGTTGTGACTGCCACAGCTGAAACCGTCTCGCCGGGGTGAAAACAATGCTGCCAGCCGTTAAGCCTGGTTCGAAGCTGATCGTATATCGCATCGCTGGTGGCGCTGTTGCCTTCCCGGTAATAGTCGATATCCCATTGCTTTAACTGGCCCTCTAGCCGTTTTATCTCCTGATTGGCCCGCGTCTGTGACCAGTCAGGGCACGAAGCCCGGGCTTCTCCCACAGTCAAACTCAGGATCCAGAACAGTGCTTTTAACCATGTCATAGCGACCTCCCTTTCAAGATGGCCAAAGATATACCGCGTTGAGTTTTTTTCAGCGAGAGCGAGTCGAACGGAATGAGGAGTGTTTTCAGAGAAAGGCTTCACGTTGCATAAACTGAACAAAAAAACTGGAAAATACCGCTCATTTCCACACAAAACCTCATCGACGGCATGACAAATTCTCCGTGCTGCCGTGTCGCCGTGTATAATAGGCCGGAAGACGCACTTCATTTATCCTTACCGAATAAGTTAGAACTCATGGCTCAAGGCACGCTTTATATTGTTTCCGCCCCAAGTGGCGCGGGGAAATCCAGCCTCATTCAGGCTTTGTTGAAAACACAACCGCTCTATGACACGCAGGTTTCCATTTCTCATACCACGCGTGGCGTACGACCTGGTGAAAACCATGGCGAGCACTATTTCTTCGTCAGTAAGGAAGAATTCACACAGATGATTACGGAAGACGCTTTCCTGGAACATGCGGAAGTCTTCGGTAATTACTACGGCACATCGCGCCATGCCATCGAGCAAGTGTTGGCGACAGGTGTTGACGTATTTCTTGATATCGACTGGCAGGGCGCGCAGCAAATCCGCAATAAAATGCCGCAGGCGCGCAGCATCTTTGTTCTGCCACCGTCGAAAGATGAGTTAGACCGCCGCCTGCGTGGCCGCGGGCAGGACAGCGAAGAAGTCATCGCTAAGCGTATGGAACAGGCCGTTGCGGAAATGAGCCACTACGCCGAATACGATTATCTTATCGTCAACGACGATTTCGACACCGCGCTGTCAGACCTAAAGATTATAATTCGTGCCGAGCGTCTGCGAATGAGCCGCCAAAAAGCTCGACATGACGCTTTAATCAGCAAACTATTGGCAGACTGAGCCCAGTTTCAGTATCATGCCCAGTCATTTCTTCATCTGTTGGAGCTTTTAATATATGGCACGCGTAACTGTTCAGGACGCTGTAGAGAAAATTGGTAACCGTTTTGACCTGGTACTGGTCGCCGCACGTCGCGCTCGTCAGATGCAGACTGGTGGTAAAGATCCGCTGGTACCTGAAGAAAACGATAAAACGACCGTTATCGCACTGCGCGAAATCGAAGAAGGGTTGATCACCAACCAGATTCTCGATGTACGTGATCGTCAGGAGCAGCAAGAGCAGGAAGCCGCAGAACTGCAGGCCGTTACCGCTATTGCTGAAGGTCGTCGTTAATTAGCCCTGCGGGTAGCCCTTGTATCTGTTTGAAAGCCTGAATCAGCTGATTCAACAATACTTGCCCGAGGAGCAGATTAAGCGCCTTCGGCAAGCCTATCTTGTCGCACGTGATGCTCACGAGGGACAAGCACGTTCAAGCGGTGAACCCTATATCACCCATCCCGTAGCGGTTGCCTGCATTCTGGCCGAGATGAAACTCGACTATGAAACGTTGATGGCTGCCCTTCTGCATGATGTGATTGAAGATACCCCCGCCACCTACCAGGATATGGAACAGCTGTTTGGCAAAAGCGTTGCCGAGCTGGTGGAAGGGGTCTCTAAGCTAGACAAACTAAAGTTCCGCGACAAGAAAGAGGCGCAGGCCGAAAACTTCCGCAAAATGATCATGGCGATGGTGCAGGATATCCGCGTCATTCTGATCAAACTCGCCGACCGCACGCACAACATGCGCACGCTGGGGTCTTTGCGCCCTGACAAGCGTCGTCGCATTGCCCGTGAAACCCTCGAAATCTACAGCCCGCTGGCTCACCGTCTTGGTATTCATCACCTGAAGACCGAGCTGGAAGAACTGGGCTTTGAAGCGCTTTACCCGAACCGCTACCGCGTCATTAAAGAAGTGGTAAAAGCGGCGCGCGGCAACCGCAAAGAGATGATCCAGAAAATCCTCTCGGAAATCGACGGGCGTTTACAGGAAGCAGGCATTCCCTGCCGCGTCAGTGGCCGCGAGAAACACCTTTATTCCATCTACTGCAAAATGACGCTCAAAGAGCAGCGTTTCCACTCGATCATGGACATCTACGCCTTCCGCGTTATCGTTCATGACATGGACACCTGTTACCGCGTCCTTGGGCAGATGCATAGCCTCTACAAGCCACGTCCAGGCCGGGTGAAAGACTATATTGCCATTCCAAAGGCGAACGGCTATCAGTCCCTGCATACCTCCATGATTGGCCCACACGGCGTGCCGGTTGAGGTGCAGATCCGTACCGAAGATATGGACCAGATGGCAGAGATGGGGGTTGCGGCACACTGGGCTTATAAAGAACAGGGTGAGAGCAGCACAACAGCGCAAATCCGCGCCCAGCGCTGGATGCAAAGCCTGCTGGAACTGCAGCAGAGCGCCGGTAGCTCATTTGAATTTATCGAGAGCGTCAAATCCGATCTGTTCCCGGATGAGATTTACGTTTTCACCCCGGAAGGGCGCATTGTCGAACTGCCTGCGGGCGCAACCCCGGTAGACTTCGCCTATGCGGTGCATACCGACATCGGCCACGCCTGCGTGGGTGCCCGAGTCGATCGCCAGCCCTATCCGCTGTCCCAGCCGCTGACCAGCGGCCAGACTATCGAAATTATTACCGCGCCGGGCGCACGTCCGAATGCGGCCTGGCTGAATTTTGTCGTCAGCTCCAAAGCCCGCGCCAAAATTCGCCAGATGCTTAAAAACCTCAAACGCGACGACTCCGTGAGCCTGGGCCGCCGTTTGCTGAACCACGCTTTAGGCGGCAGCCGCAAGCTTGCCGAGATCCCACCGGAAAGCATCCAGCGTGAGCTTGAGCGCATGAAGCTCGCCTCGCTTGATGATTTACTGGCGGAGATTGGCCTGGGCAACGCCATGAGCGTGGTGGTGGCAAAAAATCTGCAGGGTGAATCTCCAACTGCCCTGCAATCTAATACCCTGCCGCACAGCCATCTGCCCATTAAAGGTGCCGACGGCGTATTGATCACTTTCGCTAAGTGCTGCCGCCCGATTCCTGGCGACCCGATTGTTGCTCACGTTAGCCCCGGCAAGGGTCTGGTCATTCACCATGAATCCTGCCGTAACATCCGTGGTTATCAGAAAGAGCCTGAGAAGTTTATGGCCGTGGAGTGGGATAAAGAGGCGGAGCAGGAGTTCGTCACCGAAATCAAGGTGGATATGTTCAACCACCAGGGTGCGCTGGCAAACCTGACGGCGGCGCTGAACAACGCGGGCTCCAATATTCAAAGCCTGAATACCGAAGAGAAAGATGGCCGCGTCTACAGCGCGTTCATTCGTCTGACCGCCCGCGATCGTATCCATCTGGCAAACCTCATGCGCAAAATCCGCGTGATGCCGGACGTGATTAAAGTCACCCGCAACAGAAACTA
The DNA here is from genome assembly GCF_016756775.1 of Dryocola clanedunensis subsp. sulfonylureivorans. Classification (GTDB taxonomy): domain Bacteria; phylum Pseudomonadota; class Gammaproteobacteria; order Enterobacterales; family Enterobacteriaceae; genus Dryocola; species Dryocola clanedunensis. The sequence continues at coordinate 70,301 of NZ_JAERMU010000019.1, forward strand.
GCTATGAATCCTCAACGTTATGCGCGTATCTGCGAAATGCTCGCCAGGCGCCAGCCTGACCTGACCGTCTGCATGGAGCAGGTTCATAAGCCCCATAACGTCTCGGCGATTATCCGTACGGCGGACGCGGTGGGCGTGCATGAAGTCCACGCCGTCTGGCCGGGGAACCGCATGCGGACCATGGCCTCTTCTGCGGCGGGCAGCAACTCCTGGGTCGAAGTGAAAACCCACCGTACGATTGGCGATGCGGTCGCTCAGCTTAAAAGCAGCGGCATGCAGATCCTCGCCACCAACCTGTCCGATAAGGCCGTCGACTTCCGCGAGATTGATTACACGCGCCCGACCTGCATCCTGATGGGCCAGGAAAAAACTGGCATTACGGCTGAAGCCTTAGCGCTGGCTGACCAGGACATTATTATTCCGATGATCGGCATGGTGCAGTCGCTTAACGTCTCCGTTGCCTCCGCGCTAATTCTCTACGAGGCGCAGCGCCAGCGTCAGAACGCCGGGATGTATCAACGCGAAAACAGTACGCTGCCCGAAGCCGAACAGCAGCGTCTGCTGTTTGAAGGCGGTTATCCTGTGCTGGCGCGTGTTTCTCGTCGTAAAGGTCTGCCCTACCCCCATGTGAATCAGCAAGGTGAGATTGAAGCTGATGCCGCGTGGTGGGCCACAATGCAATCCGCGGAGTAATCCCATGAAAGGCCGTTTGCTGGATGCCATACCGTTAAGCACGCTTGCCGGGGTCGGCGCCAGTCAGAGCGGCAAGCTGGCCAAAATTGGCCTGTATACTATTCAGGATCTCCTGCTGCACCTCCCGCTGCGTTACGAAGACCGCACGCATCTCTACCCTATCAATGACCTTGTGCCTGGCGTTCACGCTACGGTGGAAGGTGAAGTGCTGAACTCAAACATTAGCTTTGGCCGCCGCCGCATGATGACCTGCCAGATCAGCGATGGCACCGGCATCCTGACGATGCGCTTCTTTAATTTCAATGCGGCAATGAAGAATAGCCTCTCAGCCGGAAAACGTGTGCTTGCCTATGGTGAAGCGAAGCGCGGAACGCACGGCGCGGAGATGATCCATCCTGAATACCGGATTCAGGGAGACCTCAGCACGCCTGAACTGCAAGAGACGCTTACACCTGTTTACCCCACAACCGAAGGCGTTCGCCAGGCAACGCTGCGCAAATTGACCGACCAGGCACTTGAGCTGCTGGATACCTGCGCCATCACGGAGCTGCTGCCGCCGGAGCTAAGCCAGGGAATGATGAGCCTGCCCGAGGCGCTGCGCACGCTGCATCGCCCACCGCCGGACATGAAACTTGTCGATCTGGAAACGGGCAAACATCCGGCCCAGCAGCGTTTAATCCTTGAAGAACTGCTAGCCCATAACCTGAGCATGCTGGCCCTGCGTGCCGGTGCTCAGCGTTACCACGCCCTACCGCTGGTGAACCACGATGAGCTGAAAAATCGCCTGCTGGCGGCGCTGCCGTTTAAGCCAACCGGGGCGCAGGAACGAGTCGTTGCCGAAATCGAGCGTGATATGGCGCTGGATGTGCCGATGATGCGTCTGGTACAGGGCGACGTTGGCTCGGGTAAAACGCTGGTTGCCGCGCTCACCGCGCTTCGCGCTATCGCGCACGGCAAGCAGGTTGGCCTGATGGCCCCCACCGAGTTACTTGCCGAGCAGCACGCCAATAATTTCCGCCAGTGGTTTGAGCCACTAGGTATAGAAGTGGGCTGGCTTGCCGGAAAGCAAAAAGGCAAAGCGCGTATTGCCCAGCAGGAGGCCATTGCCAGTGGCCAGGTCTCAATGGTGGTCGGCACACACGCTATTTTCCAGGAGCAAGTGCAGTTTGCCGGGCTGGCGCTGGTGATCATTGATGAACAGCATCGCTTTGGCGTCCACCAACGGCTCGCCCTGTGGGAGAAAGGTCAGGTACAGGGGTTCCATCCACATCAGTTGATCATGACCGCCACGCCCATCCCACGCACGCTGGCGATGACTGCCTACGCCGATCTCGATACATCAGTCATCGACGAACTTCCTCCGGGCCGAACGCCAGTGACTACCGTCGCCATCGCCGATACACGTCGAAACGAGATTATCGAACGTGTGCGCAGCGCCTGCACGACAGAAAAGCGCCAGGCTTACTGGGTCTGTACGCTGATAGAAGAATCGGAGCTGCTGGAAGCCCAGGCAGCGGAGGTCACCTGGGAGGAGCTGAAGATCGCTTTGCCCGATCTCAACGTCGGGTTAGTTCACGGGCGCATGAAGCCGCAGGAGAAACAGGCGGTGATGCAGGCGTTTAAAGAGGGTAGCATTCACCTGCTTATCGCCACGACGGTGATTGAAGTCGGTGTGGACGTACCGAACGCCAGCCTGATGATTATCGAAAACCCGGAGCGTCTGGGGCTTGCGCAACTCCACCAGCTGCGCGGTCGTGTGGGCCGTGGCGCCGTGGCATCTCACTGCGTGTTGCTCTACAAGTCTCCGCTGTCCAAAACGGCTCAGCTTCGTTTGCAGGTTCTTCGGGACAGCAACGACGGCTTTGTGATCGCACAAAAGGATTTAGAAATTCGTGGGCCAGGTGAGCTGCTCGGCACCCGCCAGACGGGGAGCGCCGAGTTTAAAGTCGCGGATTTGCTGCGCGATCAGGCGATGATCCCGGAAGTGCAGCGACTTGCCCGCCATATCCATGAGCGCTATCCGCAACAGGCAGCCGCATTGATTGAACGCTGGATGCCTGAAACGGAACGCTATTCAAACGCCTGATTAGCCAAACAGCGGCAGAAGCAGGTAGAGCTTGATCACCAACGCGTTGACGATATCGATAAAGAACGCCCCAACCATCGGCACCACCAGAAACGCCATGTGTGACGGACCAAAACGCTCGGTAATCGCCTGCATGTTGGCAATAGCCGTCGGAGTCGCCCCAAGGCCAAAACCGCAGTGGCCCGCAGCCAGGACCGCCGCGTCATAGTTTTTCCCCATCAAACGATAGGTCACGAAGATGGCGTACAGCGCCATAAATACTGCCTGAACGGTCAGAATAGCCAGCATCGGCAAGGCAAGTGAAGCCAACTCCCACAGCTTCAGGCTCATCAGCGCCATCGCAAGGAACAGCGACAGACAGACGTTGCCCAACACCGATACGGCTCGCTCAAATACGCGGTAGAAACCCAGCAGTGACATGGTATTGCTGAGGATTACCCCAACAAACAGCACGCAGACGAAGGTTGGCAGTTCAAACGCAGTGCCCTGAATCACCTGTGCAGCCAGCTTTCCTACAGTCAAACAGATGGCGATCATGGCGATGGTTTCCACCAGCACCAGTGAAGTGATCACACGCCCTACCTCTGGCTTTTCAAACGCCGTGGGTACTTCGCTGTCTTCCGGTGTCCCTTCCGGATTGGAGGAGTGTTTAACCAGATAGCGCGCAACCGGGCCGCCAATCAGTCCGCCAAGTACCAGCCCGAACGTTGCGCATGCCATGGCGACTTCCGTTGCGTTCTGGAAACCATAGCGCTCGGTGAACAGCTTGCTCCATGCCGCCCCAGTACCGTGTCCGCCCGAAAGAGTAATCGAACCCGCCAGTAAACCCATTAATGGATCCAGGCCTAACAGGCTCGCCATACCAATGCCGATGGCATTCTGCATCACCAGCAGGCCAACCACCACGATCAGGAAGATACCGACGACTTTACCGCCAGCACGCAGGCTGGAGAGGTTGGCATTCAGGCCGATGGTGGCGAAGAAGGCAAGCATCAACGGATCTTTCAGGGTCATATCAAAATCTATTTCCCAGCCCATGCTTTTTTTCAGCACTAACAGGGCCAGGGCAACCAATAATCCACCTGCTACCGGCTCGGGGATGGTGTACTTCTTAAGCAACGGTACGGAGTGGACCATTTTCCTGCCCAGCAACAGCACAAGCGTTGCGGCGACAAGGGTCGAAAGGGTGTCGAGATGAATCATAAGAAGTGCTCCTGTTTGCGCGTTAATGAGTCAGCGCTTAGTCATTCCTTCACTGTTACGCAGGGTCTGGAAAAATCAGCAGCTGGATTTTAACCAAAAAACAGTCATTCGTTATATAAAAACGTACTTATATGAGTTTTAAATATTACGGACGTCACCATGCAATCGTTTGCTTTTACCCTTCAGTCCGCTAAAATCTCCGCTTTTCCAGCAAGAGATTCCTCTGATGTCCGTAAATGCCGTTGAGTCAGAAAATGCGCAACCGATTGCATCGACTCCGTCCAGTGAACTTATCTATCGCCTTGAAGACAGACCGCCCCTGCCACAAACCCTTTTTGCCGCCTGTCAGCACCTGTTGGCGATGTTCGTTGCGGTCATTACACCGGCACTGCTGATCTGCCAGGCATTGGGACTACCGGCAACGGACACCCAGCATATTATTAGCATGTCACTGTTCGCTTCCGGCGTGGCCTCTATTATCCAGATTAAAGCCTGGGGCCCGGTTGGCTCTGGCTTACTGTCGATTCAGGGTACCAGCTTTAACTTTGTCTCCCCGCTGATTATGGGCGGCATGGCGCTGAAAAACGGCGGGGCCGACGTCCCCACCATGATGGCGGCGCTGTTCGGCACTCTGATGCTGGCGAGCTGCACCGAGATGGCGCTGTCCCGCGTGCTGCACCTTGCTCGCCGCATCATCACACCGCTGGTTTCCGGGGTTGTAGTCATGATTATTGGCCTGTCGCTGATTCAGGTTGGCCTCAACTCCATCGGCGGTGGCTATGCTGCTATGGCCGACCACACCTTTGGCGCACCAAAAAATTTATTACTGGCTGGCGCCGTATTACTGGTGATCATTTTGCTTAATCGCCAGCGTAACCCTTACCTGCGAGTAGCCTCGCTGGTTATCGCTATGGCGGTTGGTTATGCGCTTGCCTGGGCTATGGATATGCTGCCGCAGGTGACCGCGCCGACAAATACCGATTGGATTATGGTGCCAACGCCGCTCTATTACGGGCTGGGCATTGACTGGAACCTGCTAATCCCGCTGATGCTGGTGTTTATGGTGACCTCGCTGGAAACCATCGGTGATATTACCGCTACTTCTGACGTTTCCGAGCAGCCTGTTTCAGGCCCTGTCTACATGAAGCGTCTGAAGGGCGGCGTGCTGGCAAATGGCCTGAACTCCTGTGTTTCAGCCATCTTCAATACCTTCCCGAACTCCTGCTTCGGCCAGAACAACGGCGTTATCCAGCTGACAGGCGTCGCCAGCCGCTACGTTGGTTTCGTGGTGGCGCTGATGCTGATTGTGCTCGGTCTGTTCCCGGCGGTAAGCGGTTTTGTTCAGCATATTCCAGAGCCTGTGCTGGGCGGCGCAACGATTGTGATGTTCGGTACTATTGCCGCCTCTGGCGTGCGTATCGTTTCCCGTGAGCCGCTCAACCGCCGCGCTATTATGATTATCGCGCTGTCGCTCGCCGTCGGCATGGGCGTTTCCCAGCAGCCGCTGATTCTGCAGTTCGCGCCTGAATGGTTGAAAACGCTTCTTTCTTCCGGCATTGCCGCTGGGGGCATCACCGCGATTGTTCTGAATCTGATTTTCCCGCCTGAAAAAGATTGATAGACCTCACGCGCCGGGGATTTGTTTTCGCTGGCGCGTGAAACCTGCCCTGACAATCTCATCCTTGAGCTATAACGGTAAATGGGGCATAACACCCGTTACCGAAACTTCATGGGATGGAAGACAATGAAATTTCTCGGAAAGCTAATCGTAGTTCTCCTTGTTGCCGCTCTGGTGCTGCTTATTGCCGCCTGGCTTTTATTACAGACCCGCTGGGGGGCGACCCAGCTAAGCAGCTGGGTGAACGAAAATACTGACTACCAGTTTTCGTTTGAAAATATGGATAACCGTTGGGCTTCCCCCACGCACGTTACGCTCAATAAAGTCACTTTCGGGCGAAAAGGCCAACCTGCAACGCTTGTCGCGCAAAATGTTGATATCGGTCTCAGCACTCGTCAGCTTTCAGAGCCACTGCACGTCGATACTATTTTGCTGAAAAACGGCACTCTGAATCTTAGCCCGACAGCAGCCCCCCTGCCGTTCAGGGCAGATCAGCTACAGCTGAGCGATATGGCGCTGAACAGCCCCGGTTCTGAATGGGATTTACGCGCCCAGCGCGTAAACGGCGGTATTTCACCGTGGCAGCCGGAAGCAGGGAAAGTGCTCGGCAAAACTGCCGATATTCAGTTCAGCGCAGGGTCAATGACGCTTAATGGCGTTCCGGCAAGCAACGTTCTTTTACAGGGCGCGATTAATAACGATCGAGTGACGCTTTCCAACGTGGGTGCCGATATGGCTCGCGGCTCGTTAACCGGTAATGCCAGCCGCAATCCGGATGGTTCATGGCAAATTGGCAGCCTTCGCCTTAACGACATCCGCATGCAGACGGAAAAATCTCTCGCCGATTTCCTCGCCCCTGTCACTACCGTCCCCTCGCTGAAAATAGACAGCCTGGAGGTCACGGACGCACGCCTTGAGGGAAAAAACTGGGCGGTCACCGATTTAGATATGAGCCTGCGTAACCTGACGCTCGCCAACGGTGGGTGGCAGACTGATGACGGCAGGCTGTCGATGAACGCCAACAGCTTTATCAATGGATCAGTGCAGCTCAACGATCCTATTGCGAACATTGATTTTACCCCGCAAGCCGCCGTGCTACGTCAGTTCACCTCAAGGTGGGAACGAGGGATCGTGCGCGCAACCGGCCAGTGGCTGCGTGGCGACAGAAAGCTTGAATTAGATGAGGTGGCATTATCAGGGCTGGAATATACGCTGCCTGCAGACTGGCAGGTGCTCTGGCAGGAACCGCTTCCTGAGTGGCTGAACAGCGTGACGGTCAAAAAGCTCTCGGCAAACCGCAATTTGATTATCGACATCAATCCCGATTTCCCGTTCCAGCTCACCTCGCTGGACGGCATTGGGAATAATTTAACCGTTGTGCGCGACAGACAGTGGGGAATGTGGGATGGAAACCTTACGTTGAATGCTGCCGCAGCAACGTTCAACCGGGTAGATGTGCGCCGTCCTTCTATTTCGCTGGTCGCCAACACGAATCAAATCACGATATCCGAACTCAGCGCATTTGCCGGAAAAGGGATGCTGGAAGCAACAGGTGCCGTTTCACAAGCACCGCTTCGCAATGCCGCAATCAACCTTCGCGGCCGCTCTGTACCGGTGAATACGCTGCAACAATGGGGCTGGCCTGCGGTACCTCTGAATGGCGACGGTAATCTGCAGTTGTCGGTGACGGGCAACCTGACCGCAAAAACGCCGCTGAAACCCTCAGTTAACGGCACTTTGCAAGCCACCAGTGCGGACGGTAAGCAGATTGAGCAGAAAATGCAGAACGGGATGGTGCCATCGGAGCCGGCAGCGGCTCCCGACAGCTACTCTTCTTCGTTACCCCCCTCTTCCAGCGGCCCGAACGGTTTAGCCGGCAGTACCAGATAAACACCTTCGAAAACGGCCCCCATGCTGTCGTCGCCGTAAAGCTCAACTTGTAACGCCACACGAGCTTTACGGCCACGTGCCAGGCGGTCCAGATCGCCGCTCAGCGATCCCAGATCCGCAATGGCACCGGGCCTGCCGGTGATGGGACTGCTGTAGCGAATATGCGCATCCGCCAGAATAATCGTCCCGCCCAGATGGCGCTCACGGAGCATCAGCCAGATTAACCCCCAGCCCGTCAGAGTAGCGAGCGAGAACAGACTTCCCGCAAACAGCGTCTGATGAGGGTTTTGATTCCCTGCCTCCGGCATGGTGGTAATGAATTTCTGGCCGGTGTATTGCTGAATGCGCACCCCCATTTTCTCACTGAGCGGGATATGCTCATACCAGGCCTGCTGCAACTGTCCACACCAGTCGCCGCGGTGCAGGATGTCATCTAATGATGCCACCGGTTTAATCATCAGGAAGTGACGGACGGGCGTGGATTGTGGGGTGGTTATCTCCCCACGATTCTCAAAGCCAAGTTTGGCGAAAAACTCCACTGCGTCTTCCCGGGCGCTACAAACGACTCGCTTCACCCCCTCCTGACGCGCGACGGATTCCAGGGTCATCGCCATCAGCGTGCCCAGGCCTTTGTCCTGCACGGAAGGATGAACGGCCATAAAGCGAATGGCGGCTTCGTTATCAGCGTTAATATACAGACGGCCAATGGCGACCGTATTTCCCTCTTCATCCACGACCATCTGGTGATGGGCCATCGCATCCCAGGCATCGCGCTCTGAGCCTTTCGGCTGATGGAGAGGTTTACGCAACATTTCCCAGCGGAACTGGTAGTAGCGCTCAAGTTCTTCTTCGGTTTCAGGTACGCGAAGGTGATACATACATGTACTCTCTCTTGTTGCGCGGAACCGTAAAAAGCTGTGAAATCAAACCTGCAGCCAGAATGTCACCGGACCGTCGTTGGTTAGCGCGACCTGCATATCAGCAGCGAAGCGCCCCGTTTCGGCAATGATGCCCTGGCTTCGGCACCGCTCGACGAAATACTCGTACAACTCTTCAGCCTGCTCGGGTGCGGCACCGCCGGAAAAGCTCGGGCGCATGCCGCGTTCTGTATCTGCCGCGAGCGTAAACTGGGAAACCACCAGCACGCTGCCCCCGGCTTGCTGGACGTTAAGGTTCATCTTGCCGTTTTCATCGCTGAAAATTCGGTAACCTAAAACCCGTTCACACAGCCGGTTGGCTTTTTGTTCGCTGTCTTCTTTTTCGACACCTAATAGCACCAAAAGTCCTGGACCAATTTCACCCGTTACTTCACCCTCTACGGTGACGCTGGCGTGGGTGACCCGCTGAATCAATGCAATCATGGTTCTTCCAAATCTTCCTGCTGCGCTTCAATGCGAAGTTTACGGTACTCCCCGAGGGTGACAGTAATCTCCGCCCCGAGCAACACGATACACCACGTCCAGTAGACCCAGACAAACAAAATCGGGATCACCGCCAGCACGCCGTAAATCAGCTGGTAGGAAGGGAACATGGTGATATAGAGCGCAAAGCCCTTCTTACCTAATTCGAAGAGCAGCGCGGCGACCAAAGAGCCAATCATGGCGTCTTTTACCGGTACGCGCGCGATGGGCACGATGCTGTAAAGCATCCAGAACGATAGCCAGGAGAGCAGCAGCGGGAAGATACGCAACACCTGGTCAATCATGCTGTTAAAGCCCGTTATCCAGTACATGGAAAGCAGATAGGAGCTGATAGCCAGGCTCGCCCCGGCAAGCAGTGGCCCAAGCGTGAGGATCATCCAGTACACGGCAAAAGAGTAAATTTTTGGCCGGGTCTTTTTGCTGCGCCAGATGGTGTTAAGGGCGCTGTCCACGGCATACATCAGCAATAAGGCTGTTACGATCAGCCCACACGCCCCCACTGCCGTCATCTTGCTGGAGTTAGCGACGAACTGCTCGATATAGCGCTGAATAATGTCGCCGGTCGAAGGAATAAAGTTCGAAAAGATAAAGTGCCGCAGCTGAACGCTGACGTCTGAGAACATCGGAAATGCGGCAAACAGCGCAAACACGACGGCGATAAACGGCACCAGCGACAGCAGCGACACGTAGGCAAGATTGCCAGCGAGCGTCGTCATGTTGTCCTGGTCTATTCGCTGCCAGAGCAGTTTGCCCCAGGCAACGCATGGCCTGAGGCGTGTAGCGGTAGTGCGACGAGCATCTTTTAGCATGGATTCTTCGCGAAATAATCGGGGATCGTCTCTTTGCCGGTCACCAGAATGCTGGTGATACCCATCTGTTGAGCCCCATTTATATTATCGGCGTTATCGTCAAAAAAGATCGCCTGTTCCGCAGGTGTCCCTTCTTCCTGAAGGAGTTTAAGGTAGATTTCTGGCTCCGGCTTGCGCGTTCCCATCTCCTGTGAGAGATAGATTTTATCCGCCGCCTCGGCAATTTCCGGGTATTCCCCCGGCCAGAAGTTCGTGTGTAAACGGTTGGTATTGGACAGGACCACTACGCGATGCCCTTTCTCACGAAGCTGCTTCATTACGGCAATGACCTCCGGGCGCAGGGCGACAAATACCGCCTGCCAGCCGGCGGCAAACTGGTCGAAGCTCAGCGCCATTCCCATCTCATCGCAAACGGCGGCGGCAAATTCTTCATCCGTCATTTGCCCACGCTCATGGCGGTGGAAAGCCTCCCCCATCACAAAGTTGCTTTGTAAATTCGCCAGCGGAACCCGGCTGAGATCGCTCCACACCCCCATGACGCGGTTGAAGTCGATATCAACAATGACGTTACCTAAATCAAAGATATACAGCATAAGCCTCTCCTTTGCGCATGGACAAATAACTGTAGCGGTAAAGGGAGGCTTTGACTATGGGTGCGTATGACCTGTTTAGGGATCTGGGAGGTATGAACAAAAAAAGCCCCGTCTTTGCAGACAGGGCTCTGATGCTTACAGAAAAGAAACTTACGCTTCTTTGCCGCCACGACCCGCGCGTTTGCGGTCGTTTTCAGTCAGGTGACGCTTACGAATACGGACGGAGGTAGGAGTAACTTCTACCAGTTCGTCGTCATCGATGAACTCCAGCGCCTGCTCCAGGGACATTTTCTGTGCCGGAACCAGGGTAGTCGCTTCGTCAGTACCGGACGCACGCATGTTGGTCAGTTTCTTACCGGTCAGGCAGTTCACGGTCAGGTCGTTAGAACGACTGTGAATACCGATGATCTGGCCTTCGTAAACTTCTGCACCGTGGCCCAGGAACAGCTTACCGCGGTCCTGCAGGCTGAACAGCGCAAACGCAACAGCTTTACCCTGACCGTTGGAGATCAGTACGCCGTTCTGACGCTGGCCGATTTCGCCAGCCTTCACGTCGTCGTAATGGCTGAAGGTGGAATACAGCAGACCAGTACCGGAAGTCATGGTCATGAACTCGGTACGGAAGCCGATCAGGCCACGTGCCGGGATCAGGTAATCCAGACGGATACGACCTTTGCCGTCAGGGATCATGTCTTTGACATCGCCCTTACGCTCGCCCATCGCCTGCATCACAGAACCCTGGTGCTGTTCTTCGATATCCAGCGTGACGTTTTCGAACGGCTCCTGCATGCGGCCATCGATCATACGGTTGATAACTTTCGGACGGGACACAGCCAGTTCGAAGCCTTCACGACGCATGTTTTCGATCAGTACGGACAGGTGCAGCTCACCACGGCCGGAGACACGGAACGCGTCCGCATCTTCGGTTTCTTCAACGCGCAGCGCAACGTTGTGCACCAGCTCTTTGTTCAGGCGGTCAAGGATCTGACGGGAGGTCACGTACTTACCTTCTTTACCACAGAACGGAGAGGTGTTGACGTTGAAGAACATGGTCACGGTTGGTTCATCTACGGACAGCGCTGGCAGCGCTTCAACATTTTGCGTGTCGCAAAGGGTGTCGGAGATGTTCAGTTCGCCCAGACCGGTGATAGCGATGATATCGCCCGCTTCGGCTTCGGTGGATTCAATACGCTCCAGACCGAGGTGAGTCAGAACTTTGCCGACTTTACCGTTACGAGTTTTGCCTTCGCTGTCGATGATAGTGATCTGCTGGTTAGGCTTCACTTTACCGCGCTTGATGCGACCGATGCCGATAACACCAACGTAGTTGTTGTAGTCGAGCTGGGAGATTTGCATCTGGAACGGACCATCAAGGTCAACGCTTGGTGCTTTAACGTGGTCAACAATCGCCTGGTACAGCGGGGTCATGTCTTCCGCCATATCAGTGTGATCGTTACCCGCGATACCCATCAGTGCAGATGCATAGATGATTGGGAAGTCGAGCTGCTCGTCGCTTGCGTCGAGGTTCACGAACAGGTCGAAGACCTGATCCACAACCCAGTCAGGACGCGCGCCAGGACGGTCAACTTTGTTGATAACCACGATTGGCTTCAGACCATGGGCAAAGGCCTTTTTGGTCACGAAGCGCGTCTGCGGCATTGGGCCATCCATTGCGTCAACGACCAGCAGAACGGAGTCTACCATGGACATTACACGTTCAACTTCACCACCGAAGTCGGCGTGCCCAGGGGTATCAACGATGTTGATACGGTAGTCATTCCATTTGATAGCGGTGTTTTTAGCGAGGATGGTAATCCCACGCTCTTTCTCCAAATCGTTGGAGTCCATCACGCGTTCGGTGGCTTCAGCACGTTCGTTACTGAAAGTACCAGATTGCTGCAGCAGCTTATCAACCAGGGTAGTTTTACCATGGTCAACGTGCGCGATGATGGCGATGTTACGCAGATTTTCGATCACAACTTTGCCTCAGGCATTAGAAATAGCGCGTTATTGTACACGTATTAATCGAAGGACAGAACAGGATCACAAAGAACCTTTGCAAACAATGTTGAAAGTAAGGGTTTGTGATCGCTTTCACGGAGCTAAAAAGGGAGCCAAAACGTAAATTGCACCAATATGGTGCCCATTTTTCACACTGGAGCACTATATTGGTGCAAGTTATCCATCATGGTGCAGCCCTTTTGCACTATAGTGCGCATGATAACGCCTTTTTGGGGTGATTTGAAAGTTGGCACAGATTTCGCTTTATAACTTTCAGGGCGAAAAGCCACTTTTAATAAAATTATCAGACCTCGTTACCACGACGACAATGACCAATCCGGGAGAGTTAAGTATGTCCGCTGAACACGTTTTGACGATGCTGAATGAGCATGAAGTGAAGTTTGTCGATCTGCGCTTCACTGACACCAAAGGTAAAGAACAGCACGTTACTATCCCTGCTCACCAGGTAAATGCTGAATTCTTCGAAGAAGGCAAAATGTTTGACGGCTCCTCGATTGGCGGCTGGAAAGGTATCAACGAATCCGACATGGTGCTGATGCCAGACGCGTCTACCGCGGTCATCGACCCGTTCTTCGCCGATTCTACCCTGATCATTCGTTGTGACATTCTTGAGCCAGGCACGCTGCAGGGTTACGACCGTGACCCGCGCTCCATCGCGAAACGCGCTGAAGATTACCTGCGTTCTACCGGCCTGGCTGATACCGTCCTGTTCGGGCCAGAACCAGAGTTCTTCCTGTTCGACGACATCCGTTTCGGCAGCTCCATCTCCGGCTCCCACGTTGCTATCGATGATATCGAAGGCGCATGGAACACCGGCACCAAATACGAAGGCGGCAACAAAGGCCACCGTCCTGCAGTGAAAGGCGGTTACTTCCCGGTTCCACCAGTCGACTCCGCACAGGACCTGCGTTCTGCAATGTGTCTGACCATGGAGCAGATGGGCCTGGTTGTTGAAGCTCACCACCACGAAGTGGCAACGGCTGGTCAGAACGAAGTGGCAACCCGCTTCAACACCATGACCAAAAAAGCTGATGAAATTCAGATCTACAAATACGTTGTGCACAACGTTGCTCACGCTTACGGCAAAACGGCGACCTTCATGCCAAAACCAATGTTTGGCGATAACGGCTCCGGTATGCACTGCCACATGTCCCTGTCCAAGAACGGCGTAAACCTGTTCGCTGGCGACAAATATGCGGGCCTGTCTGAGCAAGCGCTGTACTACATCGGCGGCGTTATCAAGCACGCTAAAGCGATCAACGCCCTGTCTAACCCGACCACCAACTCCTACAAGCGTCTGGTCCCGGGTTACGAAGCTCCAGTTATGCTGGCTTACTCTGCCCGTAACCGTTCTGCTTCTATCCGTATCCCAGTGGTTGCGTCTCCGAAAGCACGCCGTATCGAAGTGCGCTTCCCGGACCCGGCGGCTAACCCATACCTGTGCTTCGCCGCGCTGCTGATGGCTGGCCTTGACGGTATCAAGAACAAAATCCATCCGGGCGAAGCGATGGACAAAAACCTGTATGACCTGCCGCCAGAAGAAGCGAAAGAGATCCCACAGGTTGCAGGCTCTCTGGAAGAAGCACTGAACTGCCTGAACGAAGACCGCGAGTTCCTGACTGCGGGCGGCGTGTTCACTGACGACGCTATCGATGCCTACATCGCTCTGCGTGTCGAAGAAAACGACCGCGTACGTATGACACCGCACCCGGTAGAGTTTGAACTGTACTACAGCGTCTGATTAAGTTTTTTTGTTGCCGTGGAAACTTTCAGCCCATCTTCGGATGGGCTTTTTTCTCCACAAAATAACTGGTTAAACAGGGATTTTTGCCAGCGGACAACTATAATGCACCATTATAGTGCATAAACCGGAGACTGCTGTATGGCAACTGGCACGCTGCCCGATGCTGGGCAGATCCTGAATTCCTTAATCAACAGCATCCTGCTGGTGGATGACGAGCTGGCGGTTCATTACGCGAACCCTGCCGCACAACAGCTGCTGGCCCAAAGCTCGCGCAAGCTGTACGGCACGCCGCTGCCGGACCTGCTGAGCTACTTCTCGTTAAATATTGGCCTGATGCAGGAGAGCCTGATCGCCGGCCAGGGGTTTACCGATAACGAAGTGACCCTGGTGATTGACGGTCGCTCCCATATTCTTTCTCTGACGGCGCAGCGCCTGCCGGAAGGGCTGATCCTGATGGAAATGGCGCCGATGGATAACCAGCGTCGCTTAAGTCAGGAGCAGCTACAGCACGCCCAGCAGATAGCAGCACGTGATTTGGTGCGCGGGCTTGCTCATGAAATCAAAAATCCGCTGGGTGGACTGCGCGGGGCAGCGCAGCTGCTGGCAAAAGCATTGCCGGACCCATCGCTGAAGGAGTACACCAACGTCATCATTGAGCAGGCAGATCGTCTGCGTAATCTGGTGGACAGGTTGTTAGGCCCCCAGCAGCCGGGCATGCACGTCACCGAAAGCATCCACAAAGTCACCGAGCGCATTATGAAGCTGGTGTCGATGGAGCTGCCGGAAAACGTCACGCTCATACGCGATTACGACCCAAGCTTGCCTGAGTTCCCGCACGATCCGGACCAGATAGAACAAGTTCTTTTAAATATCGTGCGCAATGCGTTGCAGGCTCTTGGCCGCGACGGCGGAGAAATCGTCCTGCGCACCCGCACAGCCTTCCAGCTGACGCTGCATGGCACACGCTACCGTCTGGCGGCTCGCATTGACGTAGAAGATAACGGCCCGGGTATTCCGGCCGCGCTCCAGGATACGCTGTTCTACCCTATGGTGAGCGGACGTGAAGGTGGTACAGGCCTTGGCCTGTCCATTGCCCGCAGCCTTATCGATCAGCACTCCGGGAAAATAGAATTTAACAGTTGGCCAGGTCATACCGAATTTTCCGTTTACCTGCCTATTCGCCAGTGAGGTTTTTATGCAACGAGGGATAGCCTGGATCGTTGATGACGATAGCTCCATCCGTTGGGTGCTGGAACGCGCGCTGACCGGAGCGGGTTTAATCTGCACAACGTTTGAAAGTGGCAG
This sequence comes from Dryocola clanedunensis subsp. sulfonylureivorans, assembly GCF_016756775.1. Lineage (GTDB taxonomy): Bacteria > Pseudomonadota > Gammaproteobacteria > Enterobacterales > Enterobacteriaceae > Dryocola > Dryocola clanedunensis. Next base: position 85,685 of record NZ_JAERMU010000019.1, read on the forward strand.
TGAAGTTCTGAATGCGCTGGCGACAAAAACGCCGGACGTGCTGCTGTCGGATATTCGCATGCCGGGCATGGACGGGTTGGCGCTACTAAAACAGATTAAACAGCGCCACCCGATGCTTCCGGTCATCATAATGACGGCGCACTCGGATCTGGATGCGGCCGTCAGCGCCTATCAGCAAGGGGCCTTTGACTACCTGCCTAAACCTTTTGATATCGATGAAGCCGTTGCGCTCGTTGAACGTGCGATCAGTCATTATCAGGAGCAGCAGCAACCGCGGAATGTGCAAGTTTTCGGCCCGACAACGGACATCATCGGCGAAGCGCCCGCGATGCAGGACGTGTTCCGCATCATCGGTCGCTTGTCCCGCTCGTCTATCAGCGTGTTGATCAACGGCGAATCGGGTACGGGTAAAGAGCTGGTCGCTCACGCACTGCATCGCCATAGCCCACGAGTGAAATCTCCTTTCATCGCGCTGAACATGGCGGCGATACCGAAAGATTTAATTGAGTCAGAGCTGTTTGGCCACGAAAAAGGCGCATTTACCGGCGCTAACCAGATTCGTCAGGGGCGTTTTGAGCAGGCTGACGGCGGTACGCTGTTCCTCGATGAGATCGGGGATATGCCGCTGGATGTGCAGACCCGTTTGCTGCGCGTTCTGGCGGATGGGCAGTTTTACCGCGTTGGTGGCTATGCGCCGGTGAAAGTGGATGTGCGCATTATCGCCGCAACCCACCAGAACCTTGAGCTACGTGTGCAGGAGGGCAAATTCCGGGAGGATTTGTTCCACCGCCTAAATGTGATTCGTGTCCACCTGCCGCCGCTGCGTGAGCGTCGTGAGGATATTCCTCGCCTGGCCCGTCACTTTCTGCAGGTTGCGGCTCGTGAGCTTGGCGTTGAGGCAAAGCTGCTGCACCCCGACACCGAGAATGCGCTTACGCGAGTGGCCTGGCCGGGCAACGTGCGCCAACTGGAGAACACCTGCCGCTGGCTGACCGTCATGGCAGCAGGCCAGGAAGTACTGGTTCAGGATCTGCCAGGTGAGCTGTTTGAAACGACGACGGTGACGGAAAGCGGCACCACGCACGGCCTGCCGGATAACTGGGCAACGCTGCTGGCGCAGTGGGCCGACCGCGCGCTGCGTTCCGGTCATCAAAACCTACTGTCAGAAGCCCAGCCGGAAATGGAGCGCACATTGTTGACCACCGCGCTGCGCCATACGCAGGGCCATAAGCAGGAAGCAGCTCGTTTGCTGGGATGGGGTCGCAACACGCTGACTCGTAAACTAAAAGAGCTGGGAATGGAGTAACAAAAAGGTGGATGAAGCTGCGCTTATCCACCCTACTCAGCTGAATTAAACGTAGATACTGTTACGCCATGCAAGCATTTCCCGTATGAAGCGTGGCATCGAACGGGCGTCCTGACTTCAGGACGCCGTATGCCACCTGCGCCAGCTTGCGCATCATCGCACCGATTATCAGCTTCGGCGCTTT
>NZ_JAERMU010000020.1 GCF_016756775.1 Dryocola clanedunensis subsp. sulfonylureivorans
GACTCGAAAACCACGCTTCCGGCGAATGCAACGGAAGAGGAGCGACAGAATTATCTTGCAGGCCTGCGTAACTCGCCGTCCTACAAGGAAGAAATGAAGAAATACGGCACCGGCAGCGACATGCAGCGCGGTATTCAGGCAGCGACCGCGGCGCTTCAGGGCCTGGCGGGTGGAAATATCGGCGGTGCGCTGGCCGGAGCATCGGCACCGGAGCTGGCGAATATTATCGGCCACCACGCAGGCATTGATGACAATGACGAAGCGAAGGCTGTGGCTCATGCCATTCTGGGTGGGGTGACCGCCGCCCTTCAGGGCAACAGTGCAGCAGCGGGTGTCGCAGGTGGTGCGACGGGAGAGCTTATCGCCGGAGCTATTGCGAAGGTGCTTTACCCGGATGTTAAAGACCTGTCAACGCTGAGCGAAGATCAGAAACAGACGCTGAGTACACTGGCGAGTATTTCGTCGGGTATGGCCGGCGGGATTGCTGGCCGGGATATATCCGGAGCAGCTGCTGGAGCAAGTGCCGGGAAGAATGCAGTTGAGAATAACTTCCTGGGTACGGAAGAAGATCAAATCAAAGCTGTACAGAGGCATGGTGCCGATGTTCTCTCCTGTGCAGATAACCCGTCAGGTGCAGCCTGCCAGCGAGGGATCTCAGAAAATAAAGCGTATGCAGGAGCGTTGGCAGCAGCGGGTCTGATTTATTTACCAGGCGGAATGCAGGTAACAGCTGGCATTGGTGGAACAGCGAATGCTGGTATTCAATATGCTATTAATGGATCAGTTAATCCAACAGATGTATTAATCGCGAGCTATGTTGGTGCATTTACGGCTGAAACGGGTCTATGGGGAACAGTGGGTTGGAATGCAGCGGGTGGTGCGACATCTAACTTGCTGAAAGGTGATGATCCGTTGACCGGCGGAGCGATTAGTGGTCTTGGAGCCGGTCTGGGTTATGGAATTGGCAGTAAGTTAATCAAGCCTGGATTAGATAAATTTATCAATCCTAACTGGAAAAACTGGGAATGGGTTGATGTTGGAATGGGAATAAGCAAACCTATGCCATTGAATCCACTCCCTGGGGCTTTAGGAACTGCTGGCGGAGGCACATTTACAGAGATCTTTAATGATCAGGCAGGGAAAGGTGTGGAGAAGCTGAAGAAGGACGTAAAATGAGTCATAAACGGTGGTTTATTTTATTTGCTTATTTAATAGCGGCCAGCATTCTGGGGATGATCATTTTAGCATTAGCTGCATTCATCTTTAGCCGGTTATTTTTACTTATCTTTCAAGGGATTCCGCTGACTTTGCCTTTTAGTGATCTGATCCGATATCTAAAAGCAGCCTCTTTAGCAGGAACGGTAATAGGATGTGGATGCTGGTATATCTATTATCGTCATTATCGTAAATAGAAATAACGGGAATCCCAGCTCTTAACAGCTGGGATTTTTTTATCTGCAAGTCATCAGCCCCACCTCCCTACTGATCGCGTTTTAGCCGTGATCATATCAATAAACTCAAGGGTTTTCTGCTTGCGCCCTGAAAGCTTACAGACCTTCTTTCACCTGTGGCCTTTTTGACGTGATGCATATCAGTAATTTGCTACTTTCGGCGTGCTTTCCTAGCCGTGCTGATCCAGGGCATCCGATCGCCATTCAGACGGGCGACCGATCTGCCCGATACGAAAACCAGCCAGCGTACTGAGATAGCCTTCCTGCTTCTGCCAGGTTTCTTCTGGCCAGCCTTCGAATTTGGCCTCAGCGCACAGTTCGTTCATTTTTGTCAGCGGCAGATATCCCTTCACGATTTCTTCCGTGGCTTCGCACTTTTCCTGAAGGCATTTGTAGCGAACCACGCAAATCAGGGCCGTAAGCATCGATCCGGCTTTCTTTCGCCAGACCGGGTCTGTGGATGACGACAGGCGAGCTGTCATTGCCCGGATCAGAGGGTCAGCATTTATCATCGTTTGTGCGTCAGTGACATGATTCATGGTCGGGGTCCTTGTGGTCTGTAAGAGGAAAATGATGAGGTGGTCGAGGTGGTTTCTTCGGCTGCCAGTTCTGCAGCCTTTTCCTTTGATACGCGTACGGGTTTGGGGGGCTGGGCCTGAGGCTTCCAGTTGCCACGCTGCTTTTTCATGGCCTCCCGGGCAGCCTCAAACAGCAGCACGCCGCGCTGTGCCGGCGTATAGCTGATATCTGCCCGGTTATCGAGGTCGAGGGCCACCGCCACCACGCGCCGGAGAACCGGATCGGCAATGCCCGGCGTCATGCCGGCTGCCACAGGCTCTCCCAGATGCTGCAGAATGCCCGCCGTCTCCTGTGCCGTGGGCGGCAGGTAGCCGGTCAGCTCCGGCTGCAGGGTAAACAGCATCGCTTCAGTCGGTCGGGCGACATCGATAAAGCGGTTAATGCGCGCGGGGAGCGCTGAGGTCAGCTTGTCATCATCAGGGATGTAGACGGCGTTGCTCTGTACCAGCGCGCTCTTAAACGAAATCATCCCTTCACCGGGCTGCAGGTCTTTGAGGTCTGAAAGGTCGAGGCGGTTTTTCTCCCGGATGTAATGCGCCTTAGCGTCCTCATAGCCCGGCGTGGCCACGCCCGCGGTCTGCTCCAGCGAACCCAGCTCCGAGTAATACCCTTTGCCGGCCGTCAGCGCGGCCAGCTCGTAGGTGTCTTTCTCGTCCTGCAGCGCCATAAACCACTTCGTCAGCAGGTTGGCGTTCACCGTCATAAACTCGCCCTTAAACTGGGCGATGAAGCGCTGAATATCCTGGGCGCTGACAATCAGCATGTACTGCAGGCTACGCAGCTGGCTGGCCAGGTTGTCCATCCCTTCGCCAAAGTAGGCGCCTAGCTCATCCATGGCGATGGGGTAGGGGTATTTTGACGAGTATTTTTTAACAATCAGAACGTCGTTAATCATCCCTTCGAGCTCGCAGCCGAGGTCGCGGGCAATGGTCATCCTGATGGCTGAGATATACAGCTTACCGATATTGGCCGCTTCGCTTTTTGACAGTTCAAGCGCCGGAATAAGCGTGGTCAGGATGCGGTCGTTATGCAGCACGTCCTCGATGTCTACGTCACCGGCATCCTTTGCAAACACATGGCCATAGATGTCGTTGAACATCGTCAGCATGCGGTTGAACTGCTGGATGAGAAAGCCGTGCTGGTCGAACACGCCGGATTCCCATTCAGACGGACGGCCGACCAGCTCAATACGGAAGCCTGCCAGCGTATTGAGGTAGCTTTCCAGCGGCTGCCAGGCCTCTTTGTGCCAGCCGTCGCGTTTAGCTTCGACGTACAGCTCCGCCATTTTGCGCAGCGGCAGGTATTCCTGAATAACCGCCTGCGAGATACGCCGCTTTTCGCGGGCGCACTTGTAGTACACCGCGTAGACCAGGGCTGAGAGCATGGATTTTGCTTTATCCTGCCAGCCCGCATCGCCGCTACCGGCAGCGGGCATCAGTGCCTCCATCAGCTGGATGATAAACGTGGTGTTGGCGGTACCGAACAGGTTGATGGTGTTGGAGGGCAGCCGCTTCTTGATGTTATTCAGCAGGGCCTCAAACTTGTCGATACCCCCGGTCATAAAGTTAAGCGTGTACGCATCATCCTCCCGGCCAAAGCGTCTGGCCAGCGACCAGATGGCCAGATGCAGCGAGTTCTGCGCTTTACCGTCGGAATAGCATATTCCCCGGCCCCAGCAGATGGCGTTCAGGAACACGGAAAGCAGGGCTTCGGTTTTGCCCGAGCCGGTGGTGGCCAGCAGCAGCATATGACGCAGCGTGTCATCCAGCGTCAGCCACAGTTCGCGGCCGAGCCATTTTCCCCGGGCATAGCCCAGACACATGATGCCGGCGGATTTCTGAAACTGGCGCAGGCGCGATACGTAACGAAAGAGTCCGCCAAACCCATTGCGCAGCTTCGGCATTTCGCGTTCCGTTGAGCGGTCCGGCATATCCATATCAACGGGCATGCGCAGAGGAAGACGAAAGGGCTCATCAGAAAAGAGCGTCAGAAGCAGCAGAAGGAGCAAACACGCGGGTAACAACGTGACCGGAAATAAAAAACCGGCAACGAGGCCGGCAATCAGTAACAGCTGGATGGCAAACGGTGAAAACAGCAGGTCAGTTATCCAGGTGGAGCTGACCTGTCGCCTGACACGCTGCGCATCGATTTCGGATTTATGGCTCATTGCGCCCCTCGGTCGTAACGGGAGAATTCAGGAATGCCTGAAGCGAGGCATCCGAGCGAAGCGTCCGTAGCGGAATAAAGCGGCCGTCGTCGGCCAGCAGGGACGGCGTGCCGGGGATGTGGTAGAGCTTCATGGCCATATCGTTTTTGATGAGCGCCTGAATACCCGTCTCGCAGGTTTTTGCAGGAGTGGCTTTCTGGCCCGGTGTTATCCCCCTGTCTGCCCGGAATAAATTATCCCAGGCGGTACTGCGCTCCGCCCGGGGGCGGCACAGCACCGGGCTCACCAGGTTTACCGTGGACATTTTGCCGACCAGCGTGACCGGAAAAATCTCGACGTTGTAGCGCTGCGCCAGCTTCAGCAGCGTCGGCTCAATGATGCGGCAGTTCTCGCACAGGGGGTCAGCAAAAACGTACAGGGTGCGTGGATGACCGGATGACAGCGTGACGGTGTATTTACCGGTCTGTGCCGCAGCGGCGAGGTGCTTCGCGGTGTTCTGCAGTGCCTGCAGCCTGCCCGGGCCTGAGGCGGCCGGCGCTGGCGTGACGGGTATGACTGGTGCAGGCGGATGAATGCGCGATGGTTGAGATTGAGCTTCCGGCATGAGCGCCACCGTTGGTATTCCCCGGTGCGGGGGGAGCGGGACATCAGCGTGAAGGCGCACGGTCTGATGCATGAAGGCGGCGGAGCCGACGGCACCAAGCATAATGAAGCCGAGCGCTGCCGCTGCCAGCCGGGGGATTTTTTTACGCTCTCCGGCACGGCTGACGCCGTGGGTGATTTCCGCGAGAAGAGAGCGAGCGTCTTCGGCACACTGTCCCTTAAAGAGTGCGTGGGGTTGCTGGCCCGGCGCATCGTGGTACAGGGTGGTGTAATACAACGACGTGTGGTGCAGTGAGACTTCAGACTCACCCAGCCAGAAGCGTGAGCCGGGAGCCAGGTCCAGGGTAAAAAGCGGGTCATGTTTGTTATCGGCAACGACCAGTAATGAACCATTGAGGGTGACGGTGAAGGCTTTCATGATGTTGTTCTCACTTAATTAGATGTGCGTCTGCGCGGCAGCTGTTGCGCCGCTGGTATTGCCGGTGCCGGAGATTCAGGCGGTGCGGGGACTGGAGATGATGCCGGAGCCGGGGCTTTAGCCAGTGACGGCGTCGGAAGAATGACAACGCTGTCTTCTTCGCCGGCGTCGTCATCATCCATGTCATCTGTGTTGCTGGATTTGCCCTTTTTCTCCGGCTGCAGGTCGTGGTCTTCGGCCACCATACCGATACTCTGCAAATCGTCGTTCAGCGCATCGATGGCGATATCCATGCAGTTCTCCGGCAGCGGAACGGTTATCTGTAGCCGGGCTGACATCACTGCGACCAGCGTTTCCCAGCGCGCGCGGGCAATAATGCCGGCACCTTCAATAAACACCTTCGGGCGACCGGTCGATGTCAGGGCGTACCACAGCGGACGGTCCAGTCCCTTTAACCAGCGAAAACGAGCACCGGGTAATCGCAAATCCTGGTCGTGCAGCGCGGACAGGCAGGTCCGGGCCGTGCCGTAGCGGGAAAACCACTGCGCCGCCTCCGGGTGCGCTAATACCTTTCTGAATACGGTATCCGCCCGGTCCAGATCGGGATAACCCCGCCTGCTTTTACTTTTGCGGGACTTGAACAGGCAGGAGCGGTTCAGGGTGTCAAGCAGGCTTTCCGCCTGTTTGCGGTTATCCATAAATGACGCCAGCGCAAACACCGTAAACAGCGCCCGCTCATGGGCGTTTAAATCTTCCGGACCGGTCATCGGCTGGCCCAGCTGCGCACGGAACATCTCAGCGGTGCGGGCACGGTCGAGGCGCATTCCGACAACCAGCTGATGCTCAACGGCGAATTCTTCCGGGTGCTGTGCGCTGCGGTGCTCCGGCGGGTCAACGTTAAGCAGCTGCGTCTTCTTGTCGCCGTAGCACAGCGCGGGGATGATGGTCGGTGACCATGAAGACATGATGTGCGGCAGGGTATAGACATTGATGACTCTGCGGGTGCAGTTGGCCGGGTGATTGCGCGCGACCAGAATGCCAAAGACGACGATAAAACCCAGCGGGATAAACAGAATGCCGGCGGTGTGATTGATAATCGTAACGAACTGATCCCACGTAAGGGTATTCACATTATTGCCGGCCCACGCCAGCAGGTTGATATGCTCAGCGGCCCATGCGTGGAATTGAGGGATATCGACCAGCCCCCACAGGAAATACAATACGCAGATATAGCCGTACATTACCGGCGGCAGGTAGATCCAGATGAGGACAAAGGCCAGCACCATAGCAAGCAGGGCCATGATGAGTTTTTCCTGCCCGGGATTGTGCGGGGCAGGTTGACGAACAGTAGACACGGTAACTCCGGACAGCGCGATGGCTGCAGTAAGTGAGAGGGCTAAAGCAAGTGAGGCGCACCGGGAAGAGTGATCCCCGCAGACATAGCACCCAGGCGGACGCGGGATTTGAACAAAGAAAAAGGTATGCACCGACTACCGTTGAAGCTTGCCTTACGCACATGGCGGTGCAATGATTGTAATGACATTTGTATTTACACAGGAGGCTTGGATGGGAAGTATCAATTTGCGCATCGATGATGAACTCAAAGCGCGGTCTTATGCTGCGCTGGAAAAAATGGGGGTAACGCCTTCTGAAGCGCTTCGCCTGATGCTTGAGTACGTAGCGGACAATGAAAGGCTGCCTTTCAGGCAAACGCTTTTAAGCGACGAAGATGCTGAGCTCATTGAAGTCGTCAAAGAAAGGCTTCGTAACCCAAAACCAGTGCGCATGACACTGGATGATCTCTGATGCCGTATCAGCTGGATTTTGACGAACGTGCGCTCAAGGAGTGGCGAAAGCTGGGGGCGACTATTCGCGAGCAGGTGACTGCTCCCCGCCCTAAAGGGCGAGGCTTCCCACTTCGCGGGCTGCAACTGGCACAGAGCCAGACTTACGCAAGCCTCGATGGGCTTTGACGACGTGACCCGCCGCCATTAATTCAGTTATGCCCTTGTGCTGTATGTTGATCGCCGCGTTGATATCGCGGTCATGATCAGCATTACAACCGGGGCATTTCCATTTGCGCACTTTTAGCGGCATTTCCGGCATCTTATGACCGCAACAATGGCATGTTTTCGAGCTGGCGAACCACTGATCCAGTTTGATCAGGTGAACCCCCGCCGATTCTGCTTTGTATGCCAGTTTTGCCACAAATCCAGACCATGCCGCATCCCCTATGTGACGGGCAAGGCGACGATTTTTCATCATGTTTGCTGATTTCAGTGTTTCCACAATCACCGCTTGGTTTTCGTCGATAATTCGTCTGGAAAGTTTGTGCTGGAAGTCAGCGCGGGCATTGGCTACCCGTTCGTGTTGTGCGGCAAGCCGTAAGCGAGCCTTACGGCGGTTTGCGCTCCCCAATTTCTTACGGGATAGCGCCTTGTTGTCACGGCGTAAGCGGTGGTATGCGTTGACCAGATGGCGAGGATTCTCCACCTTGCCGCCGTCATTGCTGATCAAGTAGTGCGACAACCCCAAATCATAGCCCGCTACGTTGGTGATGTAGGCCGGCTTTGCTGCCGCTTCCTGTCCATCGTCTGCGAGTATTGAGGCGTAGTATTTACCCGCTGCGTTGCGGGTGATTGTGATACTGGAAACGCTGCCGACAATCTTACAGTGAACGTTCGCCCGGATAGGCTTCAATTTTGGCAACTGAATAGCGTCAGTTAATACCTTCCCGTTGGGATGATAACTGGATTGTTTGCCGTGTTTGCTTTTGAAAATGGGGTATCTGGCTTTGAGTTTCTTGTTAAAACAGTTAGCAAATGCCCTGTCCAGATTGATCACCGCTTGCTGTAGCGCCAGCGAGTCATATTCTTTGAGCCAGCTATAGCGACGTGACTTTTTCGCCACTGCCAGCAACGGTTTTATGTCGCGCGTTGGCTTGAGGGAAACGCCGTGGCGCTGGTACATATGACGGCTGATATAAAGGGCTTTATTGTACGCGAAACGAACTGCGCCGAACTGCGCATTCAGGAATGCGGCTTGTTCGTCGGTCGGGTGAATTCGTACTTTGGTAGCTCTTTTCATTTTCAGTGCTCACATGTAGGATGCGCATAATATAAGGGTTGAAGTGGGGCTTTTCAAGTGAGTGTGCAGGGTAAGGCGTTTGAAGGTTATCTCTTGCGACGCCATAGCGTCAGTAAATTGGTTGTTCACCTGATTTTTACTACGAAGTACCGCCGCAAGATTTTTGACGGCATGATGATTCAGCAGATACGGGAAGCATTTCAAAGCGCTGCCGAAAAGCTGGAAATTGAGATTCTGGAAATGGACGGGGAAGCGGATCACGTTCATATCTTGATCGCATACCCGCCGAAGCTGGCTATCAGTGTATTGGTCAATAATTTGAAGTCGATCAGTAGTCGCCGTGTGCGCATCCTGAATACGAATTTACGCAAGGCGAGTAATAGCGGGGTGCTCTGGTCACGCTCCTATTTTGCTTGTAGTGCTGGCGGCGCAACAATCGAAACACTGAAAGCGTATGTAGCAGCGCAGAAAACCCCTGATTAGCTCCCCTTATATCCCCGCCCGATTGGGCGAGGGTTTACGGGGCTTTTGCTAAAAAAGAAGCTGGCCGAGGTGCTACAGTCACCCAGAATTGAGGCGAACAGGTTACATGGCATGCCAGACTGCTACAAAATCAAGCTCAGATCATCCGGGTACCGCCTCGTCTACCAGGTGATCGATGAAAAGGTCGTCGTCTTTGTCGTTTCCGTCGGTAAAAGAGAACGAGCAGCTGTCTATTCCGAAGCGGCCAAACGCATTGTTTAGTTGTACGTGCATGCCGAAATCACTCCCCGGCTGCTTTTCCGGCCGATAGCTGGCTGACTTCAACACGTCCAGGCGATGAGCAAACTCTCTGCATTTTGAACCACTGCGCATACGCAGTTTAAACGTCGGGAAATTAACGTCATTGAACGTAATGGTCATTGTTGTCCCTTCACAGTAATACCCGGCATAGTCAGCGAGCTCCTTGCCCTTAAATATTTTGTCGTGCAACGACACCATTAAGATCGTGCCGTGCGTGGTATCAATACCAAAATAAGCCCCGATATCGTTGCGGGTGAGTTAATAATTTGCGTTAGGTGAAAAGTCAGCGCATTTGAATCCGGATATTAATCGCTGGAACTTCACCTCAGCTCTGCGTATTAACCCGTGCAAAATACAAATGATGACGCCACCGATTACAATAATCGCAGCGGCTATCAGTTGAAATCTGAAGGGGGCCGTGCCTGATAAAATAAACAAACAAGCGCAAGCGATGATGCACCAGAGGGCGACGCCATACGAAAGTACATAAACAATGCCTGGCAGGTTGATATCACTCATCTTCATTTTTAAAATCCTAAGGGTAATATTCACTTAGCGACACTGTAATCGCTTCGTTATAAATATGATTATATTGTTATGGTTTGTGATATTCGAAGGGATCTCAGTCCGGTAGTTTTTATCGGTTCATTCTTCGCTATCCCGGAAGAATGATTTTTCTGTATGCATAAATGGAAAAACGCTGCTTCTGAGAAGTTATCCGTAAGGTTAAATACACCGGGTTGAAATCCTCACCCAAGAAAAAAGCGCCCGAAGAGGGGCGCCTGATTCACGACGGAGATGAGGGGGATTAACTGGCCATCGCAACCTGCTGTACGTGCTTTCTGAAATCAGACGTGGGCAGCTTTGCAGGACGATAGGTGCCGGAGAGCAGCACGTCGAGGCGGTGCGCAAACTCCATGCATTTTGACTCATTCCAGGCATTCAACTTGAAGGACGAGAACTTAATGTCGTTAAATTTAAGGGTGATTTCATCACCACGGCATGAATACCCGGAGAAGTCTGAGAAGTGTATGCCCTTAAAGACCTTGTCGTAAGTCGAGGCCATCAACATCGTGCCATATTTGGTATCAATGCCGAAATACATACCCGTATCGATGCGCGTAATTTCATAATCTTTATCAGGGGAGAACTCAGCGCATTTAAACCGTTTAAGTATATCTTTGACGCGCGTTCGTGTTCTGCGATTCATTTTGTATATTGAGTAGAGTATGGCGGACCCAAAGGCAGTGACTGAGATTGGTATAAGTATAGATTCGTTTTTATGAAGTACGAAAAACATTATTATACCAGATAAAAGGCACCATAACCCAGACCCCCAGGCAACCACATAATAAAGGAACCTTAAGTAAAATCCTTTTCTTGTCATTGTATTCCGTCCTCATCGCCTTTGTTATTATTTCCAGTCTTATCATTTGATTTTATACCGGGTGTGCGTTGAAGTCCATTTGAAAAACCAGCAAATACGCTTTTTGTTGACTCTGCCAGGCCCCCAAGAATATTGGCGGCTTCTCGCCCGCCCAGCCACGAAATAATATAATCGGGCATGGTGACCTGCAAGGCAAATGCGCGGGTCACGCTGGTAGTGCATATTCTCGCGTAGGCCAGTAATAAGAATACCATTGTGGCAATGCCGGTTGAAGAGTTTGTCTGCACGTTAGCAATCGCCGGACCGAAGAGCATATCGGTCAGCGTCCCGACGCCGATCACAATCAGGCTGGCAAAAACGAAGCCAAAGACCATCAGCAGCGGACGGAGCATGGCATCAATCAGAAAGATGTAGCCATAGGCCGAGCGGCTGCCGGTGCTCTCTTCCGTGCCCAGGTGCGTGGCGGCCCACAGCGTACCGCCCGTGCATCCCACAAATACGCTGGCAAACCAGTTGGCCGCTGCGGCAATCCAGAAGATAAACGGGATCAGGGGCAGGTAGATTGACAGCGACACGCCAACCCCGAACAGCATCAGCAACAGGAAGTAGACGAGAGGCGTGACGGCATCCAGGAAGGCGGCTATTCCTGTCACTGCATTAAAAGAGAAGGCGTTAAGGACCTTACCCCAGAAGCCTTTCCCTCCCATAGCCGTGGCCACCTTCGCGGCGGTGAATGCGGCAAAGGCTGCCTGCGCGCCTCCCATGGTGTAGTCACCAATGGTTTTCATTTTGAGCAGCGGATTCATCTGGCCGCTGGCTTCACCCGCGCTGCCGAACTGGGCAGTAGCTATTCTGTTCGTCATCCTTTGGAAGTATGAATGAAATACTCCGACAAACACGGCTTCGGGTGACGATGCATCCGTTGCCTGCAGGGTGTCCCGGAAACCCTGGGTGCCCATCGGCGGGGTGTACGGCGAGTTCTGCAGCTGCGCGTGATAGGCCGTCTGGATCGTGGCGTACTGCTCGCCGCTGCCCAGCTCGCCCACGCCGGACATGCCCGCCAGTACAGGCTTAAGCTGCACGGCGTCGTTCATTTTGGTGTTGGCCGTGGCGATGGTCTGATACCAGGCCCCGAGCGCCAGCCAGCCATTCTTCTTGATTTGTGCGGTCATCGTTGAGGCCAGCGTGTTACCGCCTCCCTGAGCTTTTGCCACCTGATTGATACTGTCCTCATAGGCCCGGGCCGCGTTCTGAATGGCCGTTTCCGCATCCGGTATTGCTCCGCTCCCGGTTTGCTGTTTGCTGACCGTCGCATTCACAAAGGCTGCAGCGTTCTGCGAGAGTGAGTTCTGCATGGCGTTGAGTGCGCTTTGTTGTGCGTTAAAAATGGCGCTGGTATCCGCATGTATGCCGAACTCCCAGGCCACGGTAATGGGATTCGATTTAGGTATGCGTGCAGACCCGCACAGCGCGCTGCCGTTGCCAATCTCAAACCCGTCCGGCAGGGATTTTATTTTCATAAGCGGCGTGCCGCCCTGGCCGTATCGCTGGTACATGTTATTCAACTCGCTGTTGATGCTGTACATGCACAGGTTCATCTCATAGATGGCGCGCGCGGAGTTAACCGTATCCGGGGCCACCGGCTGCACGACCAGCGAGTAGCCTTCATCAATCAAATCCACGATCCGGTCCGTCACCACGTTGGCCGAACCGACCCCCATGACGGAGGCGGCCCACAGAAAAAGCAGCTGCGAGATGGACCATCCGGAGACGGTGGGGACGAGCGAGATAAACCCGGCCGCCGTGGTCACCGGCCCCATAGCCGAGCCGGCACCGCTGAACACCTTCCCCTTGTGGCCCACCTTCACCACGTGGCGCAGCGTCACCATCAGGAAGTAAACCACCGCCACCGCCATGACGATGCCGTTAAAAACAAAGAACAACTCCCCGACCATGCTGCGGTTAGTCGATAGAGGGTTTGTGACAACGTCACCGAACATCATCACCAGAAACTGGCGGGAAAGGTCCGTCGGGCGTTTGGCGGCCTGTTCGATACTGTCAAAGCTGACGACCGTATCGGCCAAGGCGCACACGGAAAACAGGCTCAGCAGCGCGCCGGCCAGCAGGTTGCGTATGGCATTCATAGGGATTCTCAGAAAGTTGGGTTGCCGCTCAGGGGCGAGGAGGCATTAGCGGAACGACAGGGTGTCAGCGAGCCAGCGGCTGTCCGCGATAAAGTCCGTGAAGATGCCCCGCTCAGGCGATGACAGACGACGGTTGCGCAGCTGCCACAGCCGCCAGCCGGTGATAAGGGCGGGCATAAACACCAGGGCGGCGGCGGACAGCAGGAAAATGCACATCGTGGCCACGCGCAGCCAGAATGCCGGGGTCGTCACCTGCGCGAGCATTCCCGTCGCCAGCAGCAGGCAGACCAGCGCAATGGCCAGATAAAACAGCACCAGGTAAAACCGTTTGCGGCGCAGGTATATGCCCGCCAGCGTCTCCACGCTCATACCGCTGGCCGCGATTGCCTCATCAAAGCTCAGCTCCGGTAGCCTGTCCGCTTCCTCTGTCGAGGGGAGAAGCGCACGGGTGCGGCGAAACTGGTTAACGACGGACGGCACGATACGGTTAACGGCATAGCGTGCATCAGACAGCGGCAGGACGATGTTCGCGGCCCACCAGGCCCCTTTACGCAGCCGGGTGGACGGGGTTTGTTTCTCATTCATTTCGGGTCACTCCGGCGCTCACTTCGCGCAGTTTCGCCTGCAGCTGCGGGCGATAGGCTTCGGTGGCGGACAGGGAAAGCTGCTGGCCCTGCAGCAGGGCGGTTTTCTGCAGCTGTTGCTTGATGCCCAGCAGAAGCCAGTTCTGCAGGCTCTGTACGCGAACGAACTCGCGGGTAAGGTTATCCCCGCTCATCGCCTGCAGGTCGGTCAGGTAAGCGGTGTTGGCATAGCGCCGTCCCACTTCAAACTGCTCAAACTCCCGGGCGGACATCAGCCCGGTCTTTCTGGCCTGCGGTGACGCGGTTTCGTCGTAATAGGCCTTTGCTGAAGGCGTGTTCAGCGCCTCTTTGAGCGCTGCCCGGGTGGCCTCCTGCGGCTGGCTTTGGGCAATCATCGACAGCATCGGCTCGCGGCCGGCATCGTTAATCGCGTTGTAGCGGGTCATCAGGCCGGTGTACTGCTGCCCGGTGGCGGATTTCACCTCTCCTTTGCCCAGCTGGCGACCGGCGGCCCGGGCGCTGCTGTTCAGGGCATACGCCACGGCGGCATCGGTCTGCTGCTGATTAAAGGTTAAGTCCGGTGCCTTGCCGGGCTTGCCCGCGCCGTCAATCAGGGTGGCCAGCTGGATATCGGCACCGGGCATCGTGGAGAGGCCCTTACAGACGGCGGTACCGGCATAGGTCGCCATATCGGTCGCGTCACAGTAGCCGGCATGGATAGCGGCGGCGCGGTACTGCGCCGTGTCGCTGGCCAGAGACGGGTCGGTGACCGCCTGTTTGATTTGCGCGTCACTGATGCCGCTGCCGCCGCCGAGCGCACCCTGGGTGGCCCGGGCGGCACTGCTGATGCTGCTGGCCGCCCCGGAGGCTGACTCGCTGCAGATGCTGTCCGGTACGGTATACGACTGGCGGGCCGCTTCAAGACGCTCAGACTGACGGGCAAAGATGTCCTGGTCGCGCTGGGCCTGTGCGGCCTGCTCCACTTCAGCGGCGATTTTGCCGCCGTTCTGGTTAATGGCGGTACCCACCTGGTACAGCGTGCTGTTCGCGGTGCCCAGCTCGCCGTTGATGCCGGCAAGGGCCGGCACAACGGAAGTATCAATCGGAACGCTGGTGATAACCTCTACGGGGTAAGCCTGCGCCTGAAGCGGCTGCAGGATGATATACACCACGGCCGCGGCCAGGGTTTTACGGGGAATGTAAGCGTGCATAGTTTTCCTTAAGCGGCATGGTCCTGCAGGTAACCTGCCCGGGCAATCAGCTCATCGGCTAACTGTCGGACGGCGTTATTTTCATCATCGCTGCCGGCGCGCTCCTTGAGCATCTTAATGTGCTTCTCCGCGCTGCCGCCGGGGAAGGCCTGCGCCAGGATATCGCGGGCCGTCCGGCCGTCGAGCGCCTCATACAGCATGTTGCGCAGCGCGCGGTTGGCGGGCGTTGAGTTGAGCGCCCACAGCATGCGGGGACCGACCGTGTTTTTCAGCAGCTGGGCCACGTTCCCGTTGGTGGTCTGGTAGACCGCGAGGAAGGTGGTGCCGCTGCCGTCGGGGGCCGGGCCGCGCGTGGTGTTGAGCAGGCGGTTAAGGGTGGTGCGCGGCACGTTGAAGTTCTTCTCCAGCACCTCAAAGTCCCGGGGACGCACGCGCAGCAGGTAAAGGGAGTTGGCGGACTCCAGCAGCTCCTGCGGGAAGTCGTCCAGGTACTGGCTGGCAAAGACGGTGCGCACGCCAAACTTGCGTTTTTCACGGTCTTCCGTTTCCAGCGCGGCCCACAGCAGGGGGATCCCCTTGATGTTGTGCAGCTCGTCAATGAAGATAGTTTTGACCTCCTGATCCAGCTGTTCGATACGTTTGCGGTGCATCGACAGGTAGCGCGGATCCAGACCCTGATACAGCTCATCCTGATACTGCGGCAGGTAGAAGTCATTGGCACCGGCCACGTGGCGGGCGAACTGGTACATGATCCCGGTGCGCACGATGCCTTCCGGCGTTTTGTCACCGGCGACGTTGTTGACGTCCACGACGCGGATACGGGTTTCCGGGTTGACGGTCAGCCGGGTACGACCGGTGATCAGCGGATAATCCGTCAGCGCCTGCGTCAGGCAGCGGGACACATAGCTCAGCAGGGATTCATCCGAGCCCGGGCGGTTAACGTTTTTAAAGGTATTGAGCATTTCCTGACTGTTCAGGGTGCCCTGCAGGTCATTCAGCTCCGGGACCGCCTGCGCCTGCGCAAGCGAGGCCTCATGCACGAAACCGGCATCAAACAGCATGTCGCGCACCTCGTACCAGGTGGCCATTTCCCACCAGGCGCCGTCGTGCTGCGCCCGCAGTCCGCTCTCTTCAAGGGCCTTATCCACGTCAGGGACCAGAGACGGACCGTACACCCGCGCTGAAATATCGCTGCTTTGTTTGTACGCAAGGTCCGTCGCCCGGGTGAGGATCTGACGGCAGGACGCCGAATCCGGCGCAATCCCGGTTTCAGGATCGATACACAGGCTCAGCAGCAGCTTGAGCAGGTATTCGCGTTCGGTGCTGATGGGGTATTTGAGCCCCAGCTGAATGTCGAAGGGGTTGCGGCAGTGCGAAGCGTCATTGCGCAGCACGATGCTGATGGCCTTATGCTTCTGATCGTCAGGCAGGCTGTCATCAATCAGGTCAAAATAGCCCTGCGCCGTGAACCCCTTATCAATCAGCGCCATAAACGGCAGGTCCCGGGAGCCGATGGACAGCGCGTCCACTAACATCCGGTTGGCCAGTAAAGACTTACCTGAGCCCGGCGCGCCCGCCAGTATTTCCGTGTGTTTTTCCTGGATCGCGCTGGCCAGCTGTACGCAGTAGGGCTTGCCGTCCTCGGTCGGGAAGACCACGTTACCGGTGTTTCCCCAGGGGCTGGCCGGCCGCTGCAGCGGGGCCAGCTTCAGGGCTTCGGACAGCGGCGGGAACATCAGCGTGGGCGCGCCCAGCGCCGAGGCCAGCGGCAGGGTGTGCATAAAGGCCCGCACCGGATCGCCAAAGGTACGCGTAACGCTGCACACGCCCCAGGACTGGATGGCCTTTTGCAGCAGCGTGTGGTTGCGCTTCATGCGGCTTTCATCCGCATCCCAGGTGCTGGCCGTAATGGACATCACGCAGACCGGGTCTTTTTTGTCGTTTTCCAGCAGGTGCTTAATGGAGTCGTAAATCCGGCGCAGGGAAGGGACGAAGGCCACAAACCCCAGCAGGTTATTTTTCGATGTCAGAATATCCGCCCCGCCGGGGGCGATATCGAGGCGAAAGTGCCAGGGGATCTGCCGGGGGACCTTTTTGAGCAGCTGGGCGAACGACTCCGGCCGCTGCGGCGCAAGCGTCATCGCCAGCTGGCCATAATGCAGGCCGTCCACTTCCACATACCCCTTGTTGGGGGTCAGCTCCGTGTCGCAGAGCTGGTAATTCAGATGCGGTGCCAGCGCGGGACCGATATCTCCCTCCCGACCGGTACCCTGGGGGATCACCCGGTCACCGGGCAGCAGCGGCTGCCAGTCTTCACTGGTGCTGGTTCGCTCTATCTCATCGCGCACCACGTAGCCGGCTTCGTGGGCATCGAGCAGCCGCAGCATCACCCCGTCATTGCCGTTGGCCAGATCGGCGGCGAGCTTGTCGATAAAGGCGTCATGGCGCATCTTCAGCCCTTCGAACTCGGCATACACCGGGTTTTGCCCGAACTGCGAGGGCGGCAGGTTCGCGAACACCTTCTGCTGCCGGGCCACTTCTTCCTTACGTTCGACCGCGGATATGGCCGCAAAACTGCTCCAGACGCAGAGCCAGACACGCTCGCGGGCCAGATAGGGCGTCATCTTCACGATCTGCTCATCGACCAGGTCATCCAGCGCCAGACCCAGGCGCTGATAGGTCAGGCGCTGTGGCGACAGCATGCGCACGATTTCTTCCTCACCGCGCGTCGGATCGCGTTCAAACACCAGGCTGAGCTTATGGCCGGTTGTTTTAAAATCCCCAATCAGGGCATCACGCTGGCGCAGCGCGTAGTGGGAGAAGCTGTCAGCGGGCGGCGCGTTGCCCTCCGCAGCACTGACGTCGCTGAACTCACGAAACGCCCCCTGAATTTCAAAGCAGGAAACATAGTCGTTGTTGTCATTCACCAGGATATAGGGCGCATCCAGCGAAGGGTGGCGGACCCTGTCATCACCGGTCATGCCAATAACCGTGCGCAAATCGCAGTAGCTCGCGAAGTCGCGGCCGAGGGTATAGCGGGAAAATGCCGCAAGGGCATCCTCAACTTTATCAATAATCATCGTCAACTCCGGGCGCAGTAATCGCGATAGAGGGCAGACCACCACCGAGGAAGGGCTTCGATACCCGATGTGGCCAGCGTGTTGACCGCACGGGCAGGGTGGAGGATGAGCGACATATGGCGAAACTGCCCCTGAACCTGGTCGTGTTGCTCAGCGGTGAGCTGCTGCAGGGCGCTGCCAAACGCCTGCGGGTGCGTGGTTCCCCAGCGCTCTCTGACCGGCGAGTCATGGGAGGTCAACCAGCCCAGCACGCACCCGGCATCTTCCCGACAGGTTTCATCGTCCGCGTTCAGGGCGTGCGCAATGGCGCGCTGCAGGTGACTGACGTCCCCGGGTTTGAGCGCCGGCAGCCAGACCATCACGCCGGCGTCGGCACCCACGGTGTCGAGCTCACGGCGGGCAAGGCAGGCCGGACAGGCCAGCGCAAGATTATCCGGGCCGGTATTGAGGGGGTTGTCATCCAGAAAAACCACCGTGTTATCCGGTGCGTCATAGCGGCAGAACGTGCAGGCGCTGTCCCTGCTGCGGGCGGTAAGCGTCAGCGCGGCCCGTTCTTCCGGCGTGCGGGCAAGCCCGGCAACCTGCCGGGAAACAGAAAAGTCAGACATGGTCACTCTCAATATGGCAGGGCCGGCACGCGGTGCCGGCCATAAGGCGGAAATTATCAGGACACCGGCGTCAGGTTGAGCTGCTTCTGGGAGCGCGCGGCCACCTGATCAAGGGCGATAAAGGCCGCGCCGCAGATGAAGGCGAGCATGATGTGCCAGCCCTTGATTTGCGGGTTATTTTTCTTTGCCGTCATCATCACGATGCCGGTAAAAATACAGCCGATACCGATGGTTAAGGATGCCTTGACCAGCGGATCTTTCAGGCTGACTACCCCGTCAAGCATGCTGATTATCATCCCGGCAATATCGTCGTCCGCGCGGGCGGCCGAGGACAGCAGCGCCGTCACCCCACCGACGAGGAGGCGGGTTGTGCGCAGGCGGGCGCGGTCGGCCATCATCACGGTGGAGACGGACAGGGCCAGCGGGGTGTTTTTAATGCGGGAGATTACGTTCATGTGTTTTCCTTTTACCAGTGAATTTTTAATGTGTTCTGTACTGCATCAAGCAGCTGGGGGTTACAGGCGAGCATGACGCCTGCGATCAGTTTTTTTGCGCCGGTGGTGACATCATCGCCGGCGCTGAGTGCGGTATGACCATCCTTGCTGGCGCGCACAAAGCGCAGGAGTCCACCGAGTGCGAACGACACGCCAACCAGTTGTAAAAGCGTCAGTACGGCATTGACGGCGACCGCCGCCGGACCGTACTGCCCCTCTGAGACATAGGCGATAGCCCCGAAGGTGACCTCGCCCAGCCCCATCTGGTGACTGGTGGCGGTCATCACGCTGTGCAGTGACATCACGGCACCACACAGCAGGACGACGGTGAGGATTTTGCCGGGCCCCTCCTGCATCTGGCCGCGTCGGGCACGCCCGAAAATACGGCCAAAATGGGTCATCAGCCCCACGATCCCCCCGACGAGGGAAAGTGCCAGAACGAGCCTTATGCCAACGGCCGTCACGTTCTGGACGGCGTTTGCCAGCATCTGAACCAGATCCATCTCGCCTCCTTAGCGCAGGACGCCTGCGGTCGTCACCACTTCACGTTTCGCCGTATCGACGGCCGTGACGGTCGCCGTACCCAGCGTATCGCCCGGGTGCAGTGCCCAGGTGCTGCCCTTCCAGCGCACCCACGCCAGCCCCGGATAGATGCTCAGGACCTTCGCGCCCTTCAGCGCTGACGATGAACGGTGACGGGCAGACGCGTTGCGACGGGGGACGGCGTGAGCAACCGGCTGAGCCTTCGCGGCCGGCTGTACCCGCTGTGCCTGCAGCGTGGCTATCTGGCTTTCCAGTGCGCGCAGGCGCGCATCGAGCGCCTTCAGGCCTTCCCGGTTGTTCGCAGTCCAGCTGCGCAGCGACGCGAGCTTTTCATCCTGCTCTTCATCACGGCCGGAGACGGAGAGCCCGGGCGAGGCGGCGAGCGGGGAAGGCAGGGCCGCCGGGGCTGCCGGTTCAGGAAGCGGCGGCGCCGGGATGTCGGGCATCGGGGGCGGTGCCGCTGCAGCAGGCTGGGGTTGCACGACCGGCGTCTGCGCCACGAATGTCTGACTGGCGCTCTCTTCACTACTGCCGTTACGCAGGATCTGAAACACCACCAGACCGGTCAGCATCACGCCAAAAAGGATGAGCTGTGAACGGGGCAGCCGCAGGCCGATAAGCGGAACCGTCACTATCGTGCTCTTCTGCTCCTCAACGACGGGAGGAGGGGTACTGGCACCGGAAGAGGCTGGCACCACGGCATCGGGCACGGACGGCTTTTGTTTCAGATTAAAGGGACTGTTGAGTTTCACGGATGGGCATTCCTTGTGGCCTTAATGACGGGAGTCGTCCCGGCCTGTTCGTTGACGCGGTCGCTGGCATAGACGCCTTTCATAAACTGGATGGCCACCACCTGGTTTTGCCAGACGCGGACCTGCTTAACCGGCAGCTTTGCCGCATCGCTCGCCAGCACCTGGCCGGCATTGCTGCCCATACCGCCGATGAGGGTGCCGGCGACCGCAGAGCCGCTGACCTTGCCGGTTTTTCCGGAAATCGTGCCGGCATCGGTGGACAGAATTTCGGTGTTTTCATCGCGGTAGAGCGCGCCCAGTCCGCCCAGGCTGCTGGCGATGGCGGGGAGGACGATGCGAGAGACGTAGCGGTTGTTAACCTCGCTGGCGACCGAGGACTGCAGGGTGTCATCCTGCAGCCCATAGGCATCGACGTTGTAATCCACGCCGTTGAGCGTCATGCGGGTGAAGTGGATAACCACGCCGTCCCCGGCCAGCTGAATGCCGCGCGCCTGAAACGACGCGCCGGCAAACTTCCCGGCCGGGATGTGCGCCAGCACGATGGAGTTCAGGTTGTCGGAATTCACGGCGGTATCGATGACGCCCGGGCGTCGGGTATTCGGCGGAACGATCACCGCATCCGGCGCGGTCGCGTCCGCAACCGTCCGGGTAAGGCTCGCCGGGGTGACCGGCGCATTGCCCGGCAGACTGTCATGCCAGGCGCTGAAAGCGTTGCCGGTGTCGCCCTCTCCGCCGGCGGCATCCTGACCGCCAAACCGGGTGGCAACCTGCAGACCGGCGGGCTGCCAGCGCTTGCTGAGCGTCGTCAGATAGGCGTTCATGGCTTCACGATGTTTATCGCTCAGTCCGTCACCGGTCTGCGCGGCGTCGTTCGACGGTGCAGGCGTAGTGACCAGTCTCACCGGCTCGGGTACCGGCGTGATGGCGACCGGCTTCGCCTCGCTGACGCTCAGGGAGGCGACAAAGCTGCTTCCCTGCGTGTCGGCCTGCTGCGCGCCCTGCGTGTTGGCGGTCTTTAACAGCTTGCGGTACTGTGCGGTTTCCTGGGTGTTGACCGGGGCGTTGTTGGCGACCCGGTTGATGCTGTACTGCGAAGGGGTTTCAACGGGCCGGTTAAACCAGCCCCAGGCCACGTAGGCCCCGCCGCACACACCAAAGACCGCGAGGACAATCAGCCAGAGGCTTTTTTTTCCCTCGCGGGCGACGTCTTTTTCAATGGCCATGCTTACTCCAGGCCGACTGAGAGGATTTGGGTATGCCCCTGAACGGAGAAGCTGACTTCCGGCGTGACGGGCAGCTTCCAGACGCGTGTGCCGTCGGCGGACGCCAGCGTCTGATCGAACGCGTCGCGGATGTCGTGACGGCCGCGAATAAACAGGTCATCCCCGATTTGCCAGACGGCGGTATCCGGTACCGCGCCCTGGGTTTTCAGGCGGCGGGCTTCAGCGGGCGGGACGCCATCCAGAAAGGCCTGCAGCGTGCCGTCATACAGGGCGACTTTACCGCGCCCCCGGGGAAGCGCGCGGGCGGCAGGACCCCGACGTGGGATGCGCAAATCGAGGCGGCTGTCCGTCACCTGTGAGGCGGATACGTTATCCGGCTCGCCGCTGGACATGGAGAGCGTCACCGGGACCGACAGACCCTGCAGGTAAACCGTGACCGTGCCGGTGTCATAAGGGCGACGGGCCTGAATGGTCATCGCATCCGGCATCCAGCTGACGTCAAACCCCCTGTCGTTGCCGTTAACCGGCGGCACCGCGATGGGCCAGGGTGAGCCTGTTTCATCGGTAAAGGTGACGGTGGCCGGAAACGACGGCAGTACGCGAACCAGAGGCAGTGACGCACCGGGTGCCAGGTTCACGGTCAGCGAACTGATGCGGGGCACGGCCGTGACCGGTGCGCGCCCTTCATTACGCTGCAGAGTGTCCAGGCCCTGACGGAGCGTGCTCACATCGGCCGCCGGTAGCGGCATGGCCTGCTCCTGCGCGTAACGCAGTGCCGCATCCGGCAGGGGTGTTGCCTGCACAGGCTGCGCTGCCGGCTGAACAGGCGCGGGTGCAGCGGTCTGACCGGCAGGCGGTGTCGTGCGCATGGTCTGTGCGGGCTGCCAGGCGGGCGCGGGGGGCATCGCCGTCGTCGGTGCATGGGATGCGGCGGCGTCCGGCACGCTGATCCCGGCCGCCACGGCCGGTGTCGCACCGGCAAGCATCAGCCAGAGGAAATACGGTTTAAGGGGCATCATTTTGTCGGGGCCTCAAAGGTCACAAGCTGCGAGACTTCCAGACCAGCATGCTTCTTACGCTGGTCCACGCGGGTAATCAGAAGGGAAACGATAAAGCGCTGTTCGGGCAGGGAGGTCGACTGGCCGGACAGGCGAATGACCACCGGGTACTGAATTTTCCAGGCAAAGTTGTCGCCCATCGTGCCTTTGCTGACCACTACGCCGGCTGAGGTCATGGCGGACATGTTCATTTTCTTGTCCCTCACCGAGGCGAGAACATTGGAGTTCGTCACGGCCGAGTAATAGCTGCGGTATCCGTTATCGGAGAACTTGCCCTGCAGGGCATTCATCTGCTCGCGGTAATGCACAAAATCCAGCGTAAAGGCCTGGCTTATCACCCGACTGCCAAACTCAGCGACCTGCGCATCCGTATAGAGCGGAATGTCGGATGCCACGACCGGGATTATCCGGCCGTCCTCCGTGGCAAAGTTCTGTATGGGGGGATGCATCACCTGCCAGACCAGGGCTGAGTTAATACAAAGCGAAAGGAAAAGCCCGGCCGACAGCCAGACGTTGGCCGTCACCGAACCCCGGGTAATACCGACGCCCAGCTGGCCCTCGATGTGTCTGGCCACCGCCGGTGCATAGGGGCGTGCGTCCACCGCCTGAGGCTCAGGGGAAGTAGTGTCTGTCATGAAACGTCCTGAAGCCCGGAGAGCCGGGCGATAAAAGAAGGGTTACCAGGAATAGAACGCGGACTTTCCGGTCGTTGCGGGCTGTGTGGCCGCAGCGGGCGGCGGGGCCTGAGGGGCCGCCACCGCCGGTGCTTTTTGCACGGATGGCACATAAGCATGCACCGTTACCGGGATAGTTGAACTGCCGTTCTGGCCGGGAATATCGCCCCACGGGTCGATGGAGTCCGGCACATATTTGCCAATCTGGTCGCGGGCCGCCGAGCAGACCTTTTCCTCAATGCCGCTGAGCACGTCATTAAGGCTGGGAAAGGTCGGCATGGTGATGGCCGTGCTGATGCTGCCCAGGCACTGCTGCAGGCCGTCGGACACCTGATTTTCCCGCTGCGACCAGGCATCGTCTGCGGCCTTGTCGCGCGCATAGCCGGCATCGCTGCCGGCCTGGGCTGCGGTGGCCGCCCGACAGCTGGCCGCGTCGACCGACGATGTGCCGGCGACCAGAAGGGCCAGGCACAGAATGCTGTGTTTCATAGAACGCTCACTTTAATCAGGCTCCCGGGCGGGGTAGCGGAGGGGTATATCTGGCGGTGTTTTCTTCCCGACGCTGCGGGGCCTGCGGTGCGTACGCCTGTTCAAACCCGAGTTGTTTATGCAGCGCCGGGTCCTGCTTTACCGCATCAGATACCGGGGCGTAGAGCTTTTCCTTCTCGCCGCTGAGACGAAAAACAAAGGCATTATTCGCACCGGCTTCATGAGAAATGGCGTTGCCGTATCCCACCGCCTGCAGCCCGTCGGCCGTGACGGCATTCAGTGACATGTAGCGGCTGCCGTTCTCTCGCATGCAGACTTTACCGAGCACCGGATGCCAGGCGTCCTGATATTTCACCACGCCCTGAACGCAGTCTCCGAAGCCTTTGACGAGGATGAGGCGCAGGGCCTGCTGTTCATCCATCGCCTGCATCAGCAGCGTGCCGGCGGAGCGCGTCTCGTCAGGCAGCTTCATATCGGAAGGCACGGCGGCCGGTGCAGGCGTACCTTTACCGTCCGGCTTCATCCACAGCAGCGGGCCGGGGTCCGGCAGCGGTGCAAGCGAGATGCCGGCATCGTGTGCCAGCGTCTGAACCTGCTCCTGCAGGGCGGTAAAATGCCGCATGTCGTAGGCCTGCAGGCTGCCGGGCGGCGTGGCCTGCGCGTCGTTGCTGACCAGAAGCGCGGGATCAATGGCCGGGGTCATGCTCCACTTGTTGCGCCGCGTCTCGATTTTCTCGGTCATCTCCACGCCGTTACCGTCCACCACCACGTTGCCGTCTTTGTCCCGGACTTTGGCGTCGACCGTCACCGTTTCAGAGCCCAGCCAGCTGAGCGTCACCGGATCGCCGGTTTTCAGGCCGCTGTCGCTGAGGGCATTACGCAGTTCTTTCCCCCAGATATAGCGTTCGCCCTGCGCGGTACGCATGTGGACGAAGTAGCTGTGATTTTCAGTCTGATCAAAGCGGTACTTATCCGAGCCGTATCCGAGCAGCGTCCCGGTCAGCCCGGCCTGCGTTTCCGTGCGGCTGGCGTGCTGCGGGCCCGCCTGAGGACGCTCCGTCGGGCGCAGCTCCGGCGGCAAATCCGACGCAGGCGGCGGAGCGCTGGATGCTGTCGCAGGTGTCGCTGTTACAGGCGTCGCTGCAGCTGAGACAATCGCGTCCGTTGGCGCACCGAACGGGACTGGTTTGTCGCCCGGCTCCGGTTCGTCAGACACCTTTTTACGGGCTTCATCGAGCTGCAGCTGCTGCTGCGGGTTTTTCATCGTGAGCTTAAGGTCATACTCGGCAATCAGCGTCATCGTCCGGGTTTTAAAGGCGTCACTGCCGGTCAGTTCAATGCGGCCGCGATAGTGCTTGCTGGCCACCATCAGGGCCGCCAGAATTTTACTGTCATCCTGACTGGCTGCAGGCCCTGCCATGGCCAGGCGGTTACCGTGATCGACAAAAGCCATTTCACCGGCAACGCTGTAGCGCACGCTTTTCCCGTCCTCGGCCATCTCATGAGTGAGCTGCGCGATGAGCGCGTCGAGGTCAACGCGCTCAGGACGTCGCTGTCCGCCGGGGATTTCAATCGTAATGCCGTCTTCCTGCGGGCCCGTGGGCTCCGGTGCCGTCGCCTCCGGCGGGTGGGCTTCCTCCTTCTCCGGCTTATGGGCTGAAGGGGCCGGGGTGACCAGGGGAGCCGTCTCAGCCGGGACCGGCGCTTCAGACTCAGGGGCGGAGGCCATCAGGGGGCTGCTGGCCAGATCGTTATCAAACACCTGTTCGGCCATGCCGGCATAGTCTGCGTATTCATCCGCAAGCATCGGTTCCGGCATCACGCTTTGAGCCGGCTCAACAGAGGCCGTCAAAGCAGGTGTTTCAGCAGGTTCTGCGGCTGGCTTAACCGCAGGCGTGCTCTGGCTGTCAGACGGCGCTTCAGGTTCGGACAGGGCAAACTCAGGCTCTTTTGATTCGGGTACAGCGTCCTGCGTCTCTTTCAGCGCCGGTGTGTCGACAGCGTTTTCTGAGCTCACTGGCGTATCGGTGGGCGTTGTCGGCTCATCCACAGGCGTAACCGGCACGGTCTGCGCAGGCTCATCCGTCGGCGTAACCTGCTCGCGGGTAACGACAGCGCTATCCGGTTTTTCCTTCATGGTGTGCTCCTCTTTTATATCGATGTGGCGCTTCAGGTAGTCGCGCAGGGCATCGAGCCCGTGCGCCTGATGCAGGTCGTTGAAGTCTGACAGACCCTGTGAGAGTTCCGTCCAGCTGAAGTCCGGGAGAAGCGCCGTTCCGCCGGTCAGTCTGGCCGCCTCTTCAGCACTTTCGCGTCCCGGGTTTTTCGGGCGGCGCGGCGTCGGTAAATCGTCATCGCCCAGCACCAGGACCGGACTTGCGGGGTAGCGTGCGTGCAGGGCGGCTGCGACCTTCACCAGATTGCCGGAGTCCACGGTCATCACGACGGGATACTCCAGCGCCATCGCGGCACTGGCCGCCGTGGCGTAGCCCTCCGCCAGCACCAGAGGCTGGCCATCCTTCAGCGTGCCGCCCACGACGCAGAAATTACCCATCTTCTCCCCGCCGGTGGCCAGCCGTTTGCTGCCGTCAGGGGTGATGGCCTGCAGGGTGCGGATGTCATCGTGAATATTGTGCATCGCAATGATGAGCTGGTTGGCCGCGTTCAGGCGCAGCTGCCTGTCAGCCTGAATGGATCCGTCATCGAGGCGCAGGGCGCCCGAGGCCTTCACCCCCTTTTTGACCAGGTACGGATGGGTATGAGGGGCTGCCGGCAATGCCTGGTAGAGCGCACTGGCGTGCGCGGCAACGCGGTCCTGTCGCTCGCGGGTTTCCGCTTCGCGTCGGGCCTGCTCCTGCGCGGCCATTGCCCTGCGGTGTAGAAGAACCTCAGGGTCGGGCTTTTCGGATGTGGGTGACCAGGTGTTGCGGTCCGGCTGGCGATGGTCTTTGAACCAGCCGTTGGCAAAACCGTCGAGATGCCCGACGTACACGCCGGACTTGTTGCCTTTTTTATCATCCTCCATCGCAATGCGGTGCGGCTTCCCGTCCATCACCGGTGGCCCGTCAAGCAGGCCGCCGCTCATGCGGATGAAGTCACCAAACTGCTGCCGGTGGTCCCCCTTATCCTCCACCGTCAGCGCGGTGTTGATGCGGTATGCCTTCAGGCGTTCCAGGTCGGCACCCGGGCGGGCGTACCAGTATTTTTTCTCATTATCAAACGCGATGGCAGGCTCTCCGTTGGCCAGTCTGCCTGCCTGTTTCTTTGCCTGGGGGAGTTTTTCAAAGGGAATAACGAGATAGGTGTTTTCAGTTGCGATCATCGTATGCGTCCTCCTTCAAAGTAGCGGCGATACCACCACGGGCGGCCGCTCAGCTGGTTGCCCCGCAGGTAGTGAAGAATGCGCTGCAGGGAGATGGTGAGGGTTATCCCGAGCCAGCCCAGTATCCGGTACGTCACCAGAAGCCCGATACACAGCCAGAAAATCGGGAATGACGGGAAAATGAGCCAGAGTAAGAACACCAGGAAGACCGGCACGGGGATGCCGAAAATGGCGACCGGACGGCCGGCATCCAGCCAGTAGCTGTAGTCGTTATCGTTCAGGAGGACCTCCTCGTGAGCCGGTTGAATTCAGCCCAGCCGATGACATCCTGCGCGACGAGCGCATCGATACGCTCCTCGACAAACAGCTGCCAGGCCTGATCGGCTATGCGGGTTTTTCTCTCAAGCAGCGTGGCGTTAATCATCGCGGGCCAGCGGGTGTAGGGCTGAGCGGTGAGATGCATTCGCAGCGCCTCATCAAAAAGCACATATTCACGGACGGCCTGACGGCGGCCGTCCGTGGTCGGCAGCAGGCGCTGCACAACTACGTAGCGCAGGGTGTCCAGCAGGTCATAGGCGGTCTGCTCTCTGGCATCGACCGGTGCCATCAGATAGCTGCGTGAAAACGCATGTCCGGGTGAAAAGGCATGGAGCGTGCTGAGGGCAAGGTGTCCACTCTGCGCACAGGCGAGGGCAGCAACGAGCGTCAGCAGGTCACGGATTTCACCGACGCAGATAACGTCCATGGCCTGACGCATGGCCAGACGAATGCCTTCGGAAAACGACGGAATGTCGCGGCCGACTTCGCACTGCTGGGGCTGCAGGAGCCAGTCGGGTCCCCCGAGCGGATATTCCACCGGATCTTCGTTCGTCACCAGCTTGCCGTCCGGGTGCGTTTTTCCGTAGTGCTGGCAGGTCGCCGCCAGCAGCGTGGATTTACCCGAGCCGGTCGGGCCGCACACCAGACCAATCCCGTCCTGAGGCAGGAGGCTGTGGTAGAGCTCGTCCGGCAGACCAAACCCGTCAAGCGGCGGGATAGTGGTCGGGATGATCCGGGAGGTAACGGCCATGGCGGTACTGAGGCTGCCGATAGTGGCCTGCACAAAGTTACTGCGAAAGCGTACGCGCTCACCGCGCTTCAGGCCGTAGCGACCATTGCTGTCGCCTTCAAGCTGAAGGGGACCGTCATACCCTTTTCCGCCCATCACTGAGGCCTTGATGTTCGGGGAGTAGACTTCGTCAATCAGACGAACCAGCGTGGCGTGCTCGAGACGAAACTGGCTGGTCACAATCTTTCGACCGTGATGATCCACAATCAGCGGACCGCCGCTTTGCAGGTGAATATCGGAAACATTGTGGCGGTAGCAATGCACCATAAAGGCGCGGAAGCCGTCGGCGGTGAGCCCGCCGCGAAAATCAAACTGGTCAAGGGGGATCATTGAGTAGCCCTGTTAGTGAGAGACGGAAATAGTGGGTTTCCAGCGTTTCTTATCCAGCTCAAAACCGGCGTGTTTATCCAGCCTGCGGGTACGGTCGCCCAGCGTCAGCTGGTCACGCCTGCCGGTGACGGTCTGCAGCGCTTCGCTGACGACCGGGGCGGTGACCATCCCCTGCTGTACCAGCGTGAGGTACTGGATCATCCCGGTGTAATCACGGCTAAGCCGGTTGAGGTTGCTTTCCAGCGTCCGGTCCGCGCTTTCGCGCCCCTCAAGCCAGCCTTTTTCCACCGCCTCTTTCCAGACGGCCTCCTCATCGCTGTTCTTTGGCCGAATTTCCGTGGGCACAACTGCGTCACTGCTAAGCCCGGCCAGCAGGTACTGCCGCCATCCCGGGGGATTACTGACAAAACGCTCCGGAACCAGAATGTCGTAAACCTTGTTCGCGGTACGTATCTGGCCGGGGGTGATATGCGCCAGCGACTGTGCGGCGGTGATGACCGGCGGAAGCCAGCCCTGACGGCTGATGAGCGGGGCAAAGGTATACATTTTCTCAAGCGTGGCGGCCCGGGCGTTAAGACTCTGCCTGAGCTCCCATGCCCGCTGCGCCTTCCCGCCCCGGAAGCCAACCGTCTGACCGGCGTCGGTCAGCAGCTGCCACTGGGTGTCATTCAGGCCATGCTTGTTGACCGACTGCGGGTTGATAAAGTCATCAATATCCGGTGGCGGCGGGGCGGATGTGGCCAGAGCTGCCGCCGGCAGCACCAGTGCCAGGCAGAGTGATAGCTGAGTGAGCGTCATGCCATCCTCCCTTTTAGCGGCAGCATGAAGTAAACGCGCAGGGAATCAGACCGCTGCTCGATACGGGCGCGCCAGTCCGTCTGCGTGCTGATGATGCGCAGTAGCGTGTTAAACGTGACGTTCTTTTCATGAATATTCACCGGCAGCGGAAGGCGGGTGCCGTTCCAGCTCATGGACAGCCCGCGCTGGTGAGCCAGCTGGGCAAGCAGCTCGATGGCGTCGCCATCCCAGTCCAGCGTGACGCGCTGTGAATTAGTGGTGATACGCGAAAATGAAGGCACCGGCACGGCGGCACTGAGTGCCCCGCCGAGCGCCATCGCTTGTTGTGTTGCCGCCAGCTGCTGAACCGGAGTGGGCTTAACCGGGGCCGGTTTGGGTAAAACGGGAACCGGTGACAAACACGTCAATGCCTGACAGCCGGTCAGCAGCAGGGGCAGCAGCATGCTGAGGACAGGTTTATTAACCATCGCAAACTCTCACAGGGTTAGGTGTTTTATGAAACGAATGAACGCGCCTCCGCGCCCGTGGCGTGGGGACAAATCAGGCGGGTCGCCTGCTCAGCAGGGCGAGATACGTGGTGTAGACCTTGCGGGCATACTTCAGCCGACGGGCTGAGTTGTTACGGGCAAACCCGGCGTTGTAGGAGCCGAGGCATTCCCAGGATATGCCGCACTTTTTCAGGCTGCGGGCGAGGATCCACGCGCCGACCTGCACATTCAGACACGGGTTGGTCAGCAGCTCCCGGCGGTTTTTGATGACCCCGAGCGCGCGCAGCTCCGGGATGTGCGTGTCGTTTATCTGCATCAGGCCCAGGTCACGGCTGGCCACCTTGCCTTTGCGGATATTCTTTCCGACGGCCTTCGGGTTGAGGCTGCTTTCAACGATAGCGATGGCGCGCAGCAGTCTGGGATCCTGATGGTAGCGCGCGCCGGCTTCTTTAAAACAAAAGGCCCCGGCTGGCGCGGCCAGCATGAGCCCGGCCAGCGCAAGGGCGGGCAGACATCTGCGAAATACGGTCATGAGGACATCCTGAAAGGCGTTCTGTCGGCGCTGTGCCGTCAGGGGCCGGGGCGGTTACTGTGGTTTTTTGTCATCAACGGTCAGAATGCACTGGGCTCGTCGAACACCGGCATATAACGGCGTTTGTGCGCTACCGTACAGCGTGAAGACGCTGTTCAGCATCGCCTCATAGCTGCCGGTAAACGTCAGCGGGGCATCAATGCGGTAGTTCACGGTGGTCAGCCAGTGAACGGTCCAGTTTTCTACCCCCGGTGCCGGGCATTTTTCACGGGCTGACCAGATGGACAGCGTATCGCGCAGCGTGCTGCCTGCAGCCGCCTGCCAGGTGGTCAGTACCGGAACGGGTTTGGCCGCTACCGGTGTTGCGACAAAGGGGTTCTTGTCTGAAGCGGGCTTCGCGGGTTTGACCGGCGGCTTCGCACCGGCCTGCCCGGTGATGGACACCCGGTGTGTTTTCCAGTCGATAGCGGCCTCAAGGTGCTCTTCGCGCAGCATCTTGTTGAGCACATACGGCCACTGGTCGTTACCCCGCCAGCGTATGGCGTGTTTGACCTCGGGCTTCAGGCCCTGTGCGTAATGCTGTTTCCAGCCGACAGGCGCGATACGGGTGACGGCCTGACGCAGCGTACGTGCAGAGCCGCCGGGTACCAGGGGTAACGTTGCCGGGCGGCTGCCGGTGCTTTGCGGTGCGGACCGTGTCTTGTGGAGGGACGGGCCGGTTGTCAGAGGCTGAGCGGGTGTTGCTGGCATTGTCCGGGGTTCATGTTGTCCCCGGGCGCGCCTGAGCGTTTCCCAGGCCTGCGCAATAACCGGCACCTGGGCTTCAATCAGCTGGCCCACGACCTGGTCGGCAGGCTCGGGCGGCGGAAGTGATGATGTTAACGCGCAGCCTGTCAGCATCACGGGTGACAGGGCGAGAGGAAAAAGGTATTTCATCCAGGATATTCCATTGCTCCCGGCCTTGCGGGCCAGGAGCAGTCAGGGGCAAAAAAGGAAAGCCGAACCCGCAGGGCTGCGTGGTCCAAAAGCGTTTTAAAGCGGGAACAGGAAATGTCACCGGGAAAGGTCGGTATCAGTAAACCCAGTTAGCGATACAGGCAGGACGATTCATTGTACAGGTCGAGCCTCCGCTGTGTCCGGAGCAGCTACCGACATCATCTACAACGGCAAGTCCGCCCATGCCGACGGTGACCAGAGTGACCATGCTGTTATTTCTGTTGGGCATATCGAATCCCCCGGGCTGCCATTCATAATCTGTACCACTAGAGTTAATTGTTTTGGTCCAGAATCTGCCCTCCTCATCGAGTTTTGCGTAAAACATATCGTAGCCTGACTTCCCGGACGTTTTGATCCCGCAGGAAATAGTCTGCGGCTTCGGCATTTTCAGGCCACCGCCCGCTGAGGACCATTTGCCGGAGATGCAGAACAGGGGGCTGCCGATAGTGTCGCGGCTGAAAAGCCCGTTAGGGCTGCAGGCTGTCCCCGCCACGTTCACCTTATCGAGTTGCAGCACCTCCCCGGTGGCCAGTCGTCCGTTTGCACGCACGGTGGCGCCCTGCATAGCGGCGCTGGCGGTGACCGATTTCGCGCTGACGGCATTGCTGGCCGTCAGGTTCTGGGTGTTGACCGCAGAGCTTGCGGTCAGGATGTTGGTGTTGACCCTGCTGCTCGCACTCAAATCCCGCGTGCTGATGGACTGGTTTGCCGTCAGCGTGTTGGTGGTGACCTTATCGCTGGCCGTCAGGATTTTCGTATTCACCGTCGCGGCGTTGCTGATGTTGTTCGCATCCATATCCAGTGCGGTTTTCATCTGATTCAGCGCCGGGTGACCGTCAACGGAATAGCGGTACAGACGGTCACCGGCACCCGCGCCGCCGCCCAGCTTGTCTGAGGGAATGAAGGTGACCAGATGGCCCGGCGTCGAGCTCAGGCCGTAGTCGGTCAGTTTCACCTCCCAGCCGCCGAACGCGCCCTGCGCAATATTTCGCTCATGCACGTAGCCGGCCATGCCGCCCGCCTTTGCCGAGATGGTTCGCAGACCGTCGAACGGGATTTCCGTCCCGTTTTCGGTCATCACAAACCCCACCAGGCGGGTACTGAATTTCGGGTTGACGGCAATCAGGATTTTGTAGGTCTGATTTGCGTTATTAGTGAGGGAGAAGCCGGGCACCAGATAGCCTGCGTCCCGCAGCGCCTCCGGTGTCACCCGTCCGGGCTGTCCGACTTTTACCGTGCGGGCAAGGTCGGTGTAATTGTCGTGAATGTAAGCCGTCGCCGCGCTGCTCACTGCTTTCATATGGATCGCGGTGTGATTGTACTCAAGCTCATTGAGGCTTTGTTTCTTGTAAAAACCCCAGACGATAAGCATGCCCAGGATGATGATGAGGACGAACATCATTTCAGGCAGCGTGACGCCGGCGTGTATTTTCCGTGTTTTCAAATGCTCATTCTCCAGGTACCGGTAAGGAAGGGCTGACAAAGTCCGTACAGCGTGGAAAAAAACACCACGAAAGGTGCAAGAGGAAGCGCCTGCGCGCGTAAATGTCGTGCGCTCAGGGCCATCAGCAGCAGGCCTGCCAGCATCAGGGCAAATGCCGTGGTCAGTGAGAAAAGTCCGGCGAATCCACTCATCATCCAGACATCCCCCATCCCCAGCGCCTCACGACCATACAACCGCGTAAACCCCCGGCGCAGCGCAGCCAGCAGCAGCCACACGGCGGTCATGTCCTGCACGGCGTTGAGCTTGTCACCGGGGCACAGCACAAGGGCGCAGAGACAAAAGGGGGCGGTGAACTCCAGCGGAAGCCAGCGGTTAGACAGGTCGGTGATGACAAAAGAGAGGCTGAAGACATACAGCATCAGTAGCCGGGATGCCGGCAGGTAGCGGGCTGACAGGACATCCGGGATGAGCGCAAGAATGCACAGGGTGAAGCCTGAATACAGCAGCCAGCAGAGGCCGCGCTTTAGCTGCCTGCCGTCATGCCGGCGAATAAACCACCGGCTGGCGTCCAGCGACAGCCAGGGCAAAAGCACGGCCAGCAGTACAAAGACCAGGGCCGTCATAAGGGAGCCTTTATCGCAACATCAGTATGCAGGCGGACAGTCCGCCTGCGCATGTTCATCAGGTATTGCTGATAAATTCCAGCGTATTGGTTCCAGTCGCCCCTTTATCAGACAGGCACTGGCTGCTGGCATCCGTCGGGGTGATCGTGCCGTCGGTCTGCTCGCCGTTGATGGCGATATGGTCAACCACCGCGCTGCCGCTGATTTTAACGGCAAGCGTTGCGCAGACGTTCTGAGGGATCCCGTCGTAGGTGAGCTTAAAGCCGGTGTTATTGCCGTTAGCATCCGCAACGGGTGCGACGGTCACATGCCCGCTCCAGGCGTTCTGCAGGGTGGCCGAACCGGTTGTTTTATCGCCGGTGATGTTCATGGTTTCCGGGACGCCACCAAACTGAATGAGAATACCGGTCATTTCCGTTTCGCTGGCGTAATCATAAATCCCCTTCTGCTTGAGCAGAGAGTGCGTCTTACCCAGCATGAAGTGGATGTTCTGTATCTCATCATTAATGGAGTTGCTGTTACCCGCTGATTTGGACATCGTGATCACGCCGACGATGATAGCCAGCACGACGACAAGCCATAAGATTATCTCCATCAGGGTCGTGCCCTTGTGAGGTTGGGTTTTCATAGTTTTCCTTAGGGTTAGCTGCCGATGCCGGCAAGGTTAGAAATAGACTGGGTGGCATACACAATGGCCATCAGGTAGCTGGTCACCAGGCACAGGCAAATGCCGGACAGCCAGGCAAGACGGGATTTAACCCGCCGGACGGCGTGGGTCAGCCAGGTGTGGGCAAAGTTTTCGATAATTTCCTCACCGTTGTCGCCGCCGGTAAGCAGGATGAGCTTGTTCACGCATTCCCGGGAGGGAAAGTCGAAGCCGGTGTTCTTCAGGGCCATTCCCAGGTGCGCGCCGCTGTTCACTTCGCGGCGGGCCGCATCCAGACGTTCCAGAAGCCAGGGCGAAGCGTGACGGCTGAGAATGTTGAAGCAGTCCAGCACCTGGAGGTTTGCCCGCTGCAGGGCCGCCAGGTTCAGCAGAAAGCTCACCCCCTGAATGTCCCGGTAGATTGACCAGGGCATCATCAGATCCAGCCGCTTTCTGATGTGTCCGGTGTAGTTTCCCAGCGACCAGATAACCAGGCTTATCAGAATGAAGAGCAGGATCAGCAGCGCAGGTCCGTTGACCGTGACGGCCTCTGAAAGGGTCGCTACCCATTTCAGCGCGCCGGTCCAGTTCTCCCGGGGGGCGAGACGGCTGAGTTTGGGGATAAACTCCACGGTGAAGGTGTACATCAGAAAGAACATCGAACTTAGCAGCAGCAGCGGATAGGCCAGCGTGCTGATACATTCAAAGAGCATTGAGGTGGTGCTGTCCACGACTTTAATGGTGCGCCTGAGGGCGTCAGCTAGTTTCCCGTCAAGCAGCCCGGCACCAATCAGGGCGACCTCCTGAGGCGGCACCCATTCGGCCAGCGCGATATCCAGCTTCTGCCCGTTGTTCAGGGCGGTCATACAGTCCTTGATGCAGTGTGCGGTGCTGTTTTCGGGCTTCTCACCAAAGTCGGTGGTCACCAGGTAAATGTCGTTCAGCGCCGGCATCAGCTGCCGGT
This sequence comes from Dryocola clanedunensis subsp. sulfonylureivorans, assembly GCF_016756775.1. GTDB lineage: Bacteria > Pseudomonadota > Gammaproteobacteria > Enterobacterales > Enterobacteriaceae > Dryocola > Dryocola clanedunensis. The sequence continues at coordinate 34,587 of NZ_JAERMU010000020.1, forward strand.
TGTTATCGAGCAGGAAGGCCAGCTCTTCGTAGAGCGCGCGCCGCTCACGTGAGGAGAAGGTTTTTTGGCCGACGTACTGATTCAGGCGCTGAAAGTTGTCCTTTACCGCTGCCAGCAGCGGGTTGTCCGTCAGTCGCACAGAAACTCCTTATCCTCATCAAGGGGGCAAATTTTGTGGGCGTGAAGCGGATCGACCAGGCCGGCGTTGATGACGCGAATAAGATGTTCATGGCGCGTTATTCCGCCTTCCTCCCGGTGCCAGTGCCGGCGTGCCGCCAGACGACCTTCTTCCTTATAGATTTTCATCATCCGGATAGTCGGCTTCACCACTTCGGCCACCACGATCCTGCCGGTTACCCCCTGGCTGACGCTGCTGCCCATGACCTCCTTGCGGCAGTGTGAACAGCCCTGCGGATTGCGAAAACGCACGCTGGCGGTATCACAGTGATCCTGGACCAGGGCCTTATCAGCAAAAGCCATCTGCGCGCTCACCTCATCCCACGTCAGGCAGCAGGCGGGGCACAGCGTCTGTACCAGGCGCTGGCTGATAAGCCCGACCATCAGCTGCGGATCGGCAAGGGTTGCAAGGGACAAACCGAAGGTCATCAGACGCTCAGGAATGGTAAAGGCATCATTGGAGTGCAGGGTGGTCAGAATAATGTGTCCGGTCTGGGCGGCAACGGTGGCCGTTCTGGCGGAGTTCAGGCAGCGTATCTCCCCAATCACCATCGCGTCCGGATCAAGGCGTAAACCGGCGGTCATGGTTCTCACCCAGGCATCAGAAAGCTCTTCCGGATTATTACGGTCGGCCACAATGGCAATCTGCACGCCGGCAATTTTTCCTTCTGGCGGATCCTCAACGGCAATGAGGTTTTTTTTGCCTCCGGTGAGCGCCATATAGCGGCTGGCCATACTGCGCAGGGTGGTGCTTTTTCCCGAGCCGGTCGGGCCGGACAGCACCATCATCCCTTCGGGCTTGCCCAGCTGCTCCTCGATAATCGCCCGCTGTTCGGGCAGGAAGCCCAGCGCCTCAAGGGTCGGGGGCGTGTCGGCGTCGTCTGGGATGATTCGCATCACCACGTTCAGGCCGTAGACGGTCGGCGTATGCGCATAGCGCGCCCCGAAAAGGCCCAGGTCCTTAACGAACTCTTCTTTCAGACGACCGTCCTGCTGGCGCGTCGCAATAAAGTTCTTTTCGGCCATGTCGCACATCGACTGATAAATGGTCGAGGCCATTGCCTCACCTTCTTCCGTTTTGCCGGTGTCGATATCTTCCAGGTCACCGTTGATGCGAAACAGCGTGCGGGAGATGCCCGCTTCGCCAATGCGCAGATGGATATCAGACGCGCCGACGTGCATCGCCTGCTGGAACATGTCGCGCACCTTGCGCTGGTTCTCGCTGGTCACAACCAGCGAGGCCTTGTCCTCCTGCTGTAGCTTAAGCTGCGCAAATTCCACGAACTCGGGCTCGCGTCCGGTTTTGTCCCGGACCTGACGGCAGAACGACTGGATCTGCTGATGGCCCCGGTCGTTTTGCGAAACAAGAAACTTATCGGCGCTGAGATAAACGTATTCGGCGATGGCGGCGGGAATGAGTATGTCGTGAAGAGAGATATCCATTGAACCTCAGGGCATCATTGGCAGGGAGATAACCCGCCCGCTATGGTCGGTCACTGACACGGCCCGGGCGCTGATTTTTTTGACGGTGAATTCACTGCCCGGCACGGGCTGGCCCGTCGCGACAAACGCGACAGCGCCATCGGACAGCACAAGGCGTGCGCTCAGGTGCGTACCTGCGCCGGATATTTCCCGCACCCGGGGGAGCGCTGGGGACTGACGGGTCGGTTTCACCTCAGTCTTGCCAGCCGACGGGGTGGCCATCGGAGCAGGGATCTCTTCCCCGCTGATCCCTCGTTTTGCCTTATCCCGCGCCGCCTGGGCTTCATACAGAATGGTTTGCGACTGGATTTGCTCCAGACGCGCAAAGGTCAGGCTTTGCGCGGGGGCGGCCTCAGGCGTCTGAACTGAGGCGCAGACCGGCAGGGACAGCAGGGCGGTAAGCAGGAGCGCCCGCCTTGCCGGGGCGTTAGTGTGCGGCATAAAGATCTCCGTTAAGAACGTAGTGGATGCGGCCCGGGCTGCGGGCAAAGCTGACTTTGCTTACCCTGAAGCCATCCGGTATGTCACCGGTGAACAAATGTTCGGGGGGGATGTCCGTTTTCAGGGTCCAGGTAAACTGCCGCCACGGGAGCGGGATTTTTTCGCCCACCGGTAAGGGCTGAATGGTGACCGTCGCATCGAGGCGCTGGGCGTAATTGACCAGCCACTGCAAAAGCCGCTTTTCCGGGATGAGTTTGTCCTGATGGCGGGCAGGTTCGACGGGCACCGGGAGAACGAACTGCGCCGTGCTGCCGGCACCCGGGATATCAAATTCCGGCGTTACCGGGTAATAGTGCGGCAGGCGTTCAAGAAAACCGGCGACGGTGCCGTGATTGCCCCGGGCATAACGGGTCATCAGGATCCGGTCACCGGACGTATCGCGGGGGCCACACTCCGCAAGATTCAGCGTCCACCCTTCGATGGCCAGCGGCAGCGTTTTCCACTGCCCGACACAGGCACCGATAAAATCCGCGGGCCGGCTCTGCGTAAGCCACGGTCGGCTTACCGGTATGGTTTTGTGTCTGGCCGCCTTGCGTTTGTCCCTGAGAGCCTTCAGGGCGTGGAGTCGCTCCGCTTCCTGCTGCTGTGCCACATAGTGCCAGGTATAGCCGCCGGCCAGGGCAAGCAGGATCAGACCCAGCAGCCAGGACTGCTGTTTCTGACGGGAGACGGGACGCAGCCTGCAGCGCCAGAGATGCTGCCAGCGGGCAATGCCGGTCAGGCTCTTCAGGATATCCTCTACCGTCAGCGCAGCGCTGATGTCCTGGCCGAGGAACCCCGCCGGTGCGAGCGTGAACATCTCCTTCTGGGTATGAAACTTCTTAAACTCATCAATGCCGGCAATCATTTCGTCTCGGCTGCCGGTCACATCGGACAGCACGGACAGCTCCCCTTTGTTGAGCGCTACAAACCACCAGGTGTCATCACCGAGCGGAATGACAGCCACGCCGTTATCGCCGTGCTGTTTCAGCAGGGGCAGCGCAAGCAGCGCCAGGGAATAGCACGGGCCTTTGCGCGTTTTCAGGTCGGTATCTGCCGTCCCCAGCAGGACGCCCTCCGCATTGAGGGCGGACATAAAGGTGAACAGAGAGGCATTGTCGTTTCGGGCGAGTATTCGCAGCGCCCGTTCGCGCCGGTCAGACTGGAAGTGCCAGTTCATGCCGGCGATAAGATTCAGGTTTCCCTGTCGCAAAAGCATCGTCACAGGCTTACTCCAGCAGGGTCGGGGTTATCAGGATGACCAGCATGCTGTGGTCTTTTTCAGTATCCCCGCCGCCGCCGAGCGGCCAGAAGGACGGTGAGCTGACGCCTTCTTTACTGACGCTGTCATTCATCTGCTGGAAGCCGGACAGGACCAGCGTCTGACCCGTTTTCAGCATCGTGCGCTGGTTGAAGACGCGCATCTTCGTTTTCATCAACTCGGTGCTGGAATTACCGCTGGTAAAGGTCCTGAACGTCGGATCGTCGCTCATGCTGAAGCTTGCCTGCAGCTGGACTTGATTGCTGCCCGGCAGAATGTACGGCAGCACCGTCATGTTAAAGCCGGTGGTAACGGTGGTTTTGCTGATGGACGTCGAGCTGCCGACGTTCGCCGTGTCCTCATTGGTGACGCTGTCTGCATAGTCCTGCTGGGTGCCAACCTGGATAGGCACCGCAGACAGGTTTGTCGTGGTGCTCGCCTCCTGGGTGACAATGCTGACCGAACCCTGCTGCGACAAGGCTTCGATAAACGCCTTAGAGCCGGCCAGCCGGCCGTTAAGAATGGTGGCGCTGCCGGTGACCGCGCTGGTTGCCGTATCGGCCAGGGCGCTGGTCAGCGTGCCGGTGATATCGCCCGCGCTGAAGATCATGTTCCAGTCGATACCAACCTGATCCGCGCTGTATTTATTGAGGCTCAATACCTCCACGTTCAGGACGACCTGCCGATTGAGCTCTTTGTTACGGTCGCTGACGTAGTGCTCTATTTCCGAGAGGATTTCCGGCGTGTCGGTCACCGTCAGGACGCCGGCCGAAAGGTAAGCCCGGCCCACGCCGGGGGTCAGCATGGATTTGACCGTTTCGTTGATGTCCTTGTAGAGCGTGGATTTCAGCGTGGTCGTCGTTTTCTGCTCGGTGTTGACGTCACCGCTAAGCCCGCCCGACGAGGAGCCGGAGCTGCCGGAGCTGGACGTGGTGCCTGACACCGTGTTGCTACGGTAATCCGTCACGCTGTCCATAAACAGCACCGGGAAGTTGCGGGTTTCGGTGTAGAAGACGGAGATCCGCCCGCGTTTATAGCGCCATGACAGGCCCAGACGGGTCGTGATGTTATCCATAAAGCCGGACAGCGAGCCCTGCCAGGCAACCCCGTGTAAGCCCGCCGGTATGCCGGCGGCACTGCTCTGGCGGCCTGAAGACGACATGGAGGCCAGTGGCATCATCTCCCCGGTCGCAGAAGGCGGCGGCAGCTTGCCCTGCACAACCGACGTGGCCGAGGCTCCGGTGCCGGACAGGACGCTCAGCGCATCCGGCGTGACGTTCACCGGGATATGACAGGTGCGGTTGATGAAGGCCAGAAGCTCATGCAGCGACACCGCGCCGCTGCGGTTGTAGGTCAGCGGGCAGGGAGGCAGCTGCTGCTTCAGGTTCTGCCGGGCAATCGGCACGGGGTTGATCCACTGCCCTGACATCTCCGTCACGGGGGAGGGGCGGGTCACCGAGTCGATAGCCTTCTGGCCACGGCTCAGCTGCCTGTCCGTCGTGTCCATGGAGGCCTGCATATGCTGCAGCGGGGCACAGGCGGACAGGCCAAGCGCCAGAGAAATGACGGCCGCCACTCTGGTAAGAGGTATTTTTTGCATAGGTTTTCCGGGAAGCGTGAAGGTTAGTTCATGTAGACGATGGTGCCGTCGGGAATATCAGAAGGCACATCCACCTGCATATCGGCGCCGATGACGTCGTGCAGCTGGCCATTTTCAACCTTGCCAACGAGCGCTGAGATATCGCTGGCCAGCGCCAGCTCGTACAGCAGGCCAGGCTGAAAAGGTTGCCAGATGTAGGCGCGTCCCTGACGGACGATATGACGCGCATCCTCAGGCGGCCGGACCGGCAGCTTATCTTGCGGAATGCTGCCGTCGCGAAACGGATGGTCATACAGGTAGTCGTTCATGGCGTTCATAAACGTAACGGTCTGGATAGCGCGCTGCTGCGTGGAGGCTATCCGTTCGGTTTCGGCCGTGACGGCCAGCTGCTGGTACTCCATAACTACATTCATCAGAAGGGCCAGCACCAGGGGGAGAAATATCAGCATGACAACCTCAGTGCAGGGCGGGCTGCCATAACTCGCGTTTGTCCGGGTGCCATTTTTCCTGGCTCAGCGTGCTGGCCCCGACATAAATGGTGCGCACTTCCGTTTTCTCGTCCTGCCAGTCCTGATGGGCAACGACAACCTCAAAGCCTTCGCTCCAGAAAGCCTTTTCCACATCCTGATTAGGGGCGCGGCGCTTAAGTACCAGGTGGAAGGTGGCCGGGGAGAGCATTTCGCCGGTGCCGGAAAAAGCGGCCTGGGTACGGGTCAGCTGCAGCACGTGATTTCGCTGCTCCTGCCGGCGCTGCATTATCTGGTGAAAAATCTCTTCCGGTGAGCGGCAGGCATAGGAGCGCCATCCCTGCTGCATCACCGCGTTGTGCGCGGCCCGAAACCGGAACAGATCGCAGCTCTGTGCGCTCTCGGATTGTTTCAGCAGTGCGTTAAGGGTATCCACCACGGACATTTCTTTGGGGCTGTCCAGCAGCTTGCGGATAGTCTGGAATTCGCAGGTCATTTCTCTGAACGCGGGATTTTTACGCGCACCGTCGAGCCAGCGTGAAATAAATACGCGCCGGCGGGTTTCAGAGAGCTGGTTTTCAGGATCTGCAGAACGCAGGGCAACAAGGATGCACCAGAGCAGGTGCCGGACGGGGTTATCTGTCGACATAAGCTAACTCAGTGAGGAGGTGAAGGCAGAGGAGCATCGACGAGCCGGTCGATTTCCTCAATGCGACAAAGCAGCCGGGAAATTCTGACGGAAATATCCGCAGAGGACTTCCCCTGGTTCTGCACGGTCAGCTCGCGGATAGTCTCCCGCTGCCTGTCGCGCTCGCGCAGCAGTGTTTCACGCGGTGAGGGTGAAGCCCGGTGGGCCTGGCTCGTTTTTACGGCGGCCGCAATCCGGGCAAAGCGTTCTGGTGAAAGGGTCTGTTTCATCAAGTTTATCTCCAAAGCATGACTAAGTCGCCCGGTGCGCGAACGCGCGAAGCCCCTGAGGAAGGGATACGGTGGGAGGGGCGACTTAGTGATGCGGACGGAAAAAAAAAGCCCCGGGAGGAGGGGCAAAGCGGTGCAAAGGGACTACATGGATGGGGTTATGCGGCGGCCTGTATCATATCCATCAGCATTTTTATGCGGGAGACGGGGCGCGCGTTCTCTTCAAGATGGACCAGGTGTTGATACTGCTGGCGGGTGAGCCAGCAGTCCGGTGTTGCATGCGCCTCCCGGATGGCTGCCGAATCCGATAACGGATCGGGATAAAAGCGCTGCAGGCCGGTCACCAGCCTTTCACTGACCGGCGATACCCCGGCCCCGAACTGCACAAAGCTGATAAACGCAGAGTGCGACTTGATTTCAGCGATGGGGTGGCGCGCAAAGTCAGCGTTGAGAAAGAAGTAGCCCGGGAAGACGGGGCGGATAGTCCTGCGAACGCCGCCGACACGGTCGGTTCGTTTCGCCATGTGAATGTGTAAAGGCGTCCAGGGAGTGACTTCCCTGTCGCAGAGCCAGTCAAAAAGAGCGTTGCGGCCGGTTGTGGCATGCTGGGCCAGATACCAGCTCGGGCCGGATGTTGAGTCCATGGACGTCACAGTGTGAAGTGTCACGCGAAATCTCCCTGGGGTGCCATTAATTACGCGAAAGAATTTATCCGGAATCGGAATAATTTAATTTAAGGAAAACGTAACTTATTAAGCAGCATATGATTATCAAACACAAAATGGTTTTTATTATTGAATGCGCTTTTGATAATGGGGGTTGGCGTTCAGGAATGCTAACGCCATTTTTTTACCCACGCCTGGATGAAAAACATGTTCTTCCTGAACTAATGATGCTCAGGTTTATTCCCGGAGGTGAATAAATATCGGAAATAAACCTCAGTACCCTTTCGCTGCCCGTTTAGCAGCTTGTTACAGGTAGCTTACATTTTAGAGATTGATAGGGCAATGAATGATATTTACGATCTTTTGCACCGTTCATCATCACATTGGCGGTGCATTAATCTGTCTTGTTCGAGCAAAAGACAGGTTAACGATCATTTATCCTGGCGATTCTGCTTTGAATGGCAGAAAAGATCGCAAAATAGCGCTGTATGTTTTTAGTTTAAATTTAAACTTTGGTTTATTTTTGCAGGTAAGGAAGGTGTCATCTGGGTTATTTTAGTTAAGTGTTATGGTTATATTCAAACGCAAAAATAAGCAAATGGTGGCGCTGAATGTGTTAATTTAAGTTAGGGTTTGAATATTTATTATTGATATTAATTTTTTCGGTTGTACTATTGCGGGCATCCGACACGATCCTTTCACGCCACATATGATCCTTTGACGCATATTAAACGCGTGGCCGGCATTGCAGGGACAGCCCGGTAATCCAGGGCGCGGTTAATACCACAGGAAGATGCAGTGAAACAGGCAGTGAAACACGATGAATCAGCGCGTGATGAGCTGGCGGAAAAGATGCGTTCATACCGTAAGGGCAGCCCGGCGAGTGCCGCTGAACGAAAGCGCAACTCGCTGAAGCGCCTGGCGAAGACGCACCGAGCGCTGCACGCCATGATCCTCATTGAGCACAAAGAGGCGCTGGCCAGAATGGCCGACCGGGAAGGAATGACGCAGGGAAAGATGCTGGAAAAGCTGATCGCTGAAAGGTATTTCCGACGCCACAAACGCCACGTTCATAAGTGAACACGCAGGAAGAGGAAGGGATGGCCGCGTTTTAGTGCCGTCCCGTTTACCGCCAATAGCCTGTTTCTGTCGGGTTTACGCAGTGAGTGCTGAAGGTATACAGCACTCACTGCGTTAAGTGAAAAGCAACGGCTGTGAGCCTGGTCACGACATTTTGAATTCACGACCTTTTTTCGGCCAGCGGGTTCTGCCAGATGCATTCTGTAGTGGATCTCACTGCCTCAAGTCGGTATTCTTTTGGGCATTCGCCGGATGGCGATCTTTTTTGATCTTTACTCGCATGCGGCTGTTCGCGGGTAAGGCTGCACGAAGCACCGTGACCGGACTGAAAGGCGCGGGAAGTATCAAATGGATGGGACGTATCCGGAAAAACGTCCATGGAAGGGTCGGCAGTGAGATGGCCCTGAATGCAAAAACCCCCCGAAATCTGTATTCAACTTGGCGGAAGAGTCAGATATCAGGGGGTCCAAAAGCAGGCGCAGGCCTGAAACGGATTATAACGCATGCAATTCATAAGACAACCCCTGCCCGCCATAAGTTCGGGCGGGCGTGACTAGCCAGGTTACTAACCTGCGGGCAATGCCCGTCTCTCAGTACCGTCCCTCGCGACGCGGCGAAGCAAATCGCCTGCGTAAGGGTCAGTCCAAAACACACCGCAACTATCAGCCGGCTTTTACCGGCAGCACGCCACGCGGCATGGCGGCGAAAGTCGTCGCGCGCCTGAACAGCCACGACTGGAACCGGAATCCTGAGCTGGCTGCACTGCGCCGCCGGGGCTACACGCCGTGGTCGCGCCTGTTTGATAACGCGTTTAAACCTCAGCCCATGCGGGTCAGCACACGACAGGAAAGTCGTGAGGCGCTGACGGCGCTTTCCCTGACGCTTGCGGCCAACTGCGATTACAACCCGGACAGCGACTATATGTTTGAAGTCATGCTGCCGGTGGAGGAGCTGGCGCGCAGGATGGGCGTGCTGCATCAATATGAAAATGGCCGCCTGGCCTACGACGTTCTTCTTCACGCGCTGCGCGTGCAGGAAGAGCTCGACTACCTCATTATTCACCGGGCTCGCGATACCGATTCTGGCCAGTTCAAACCGATGCGTATTTTTCTGACCGAAAAATTCTTCACTTCCCGGGGCATTACCGTGGATGAAATCCGGCAATGGCTGCACAAATTCCGCCAGTGGGCTATCGCTCAGGGGCTGGCGGAGTCACTGAGCCTGCGTAACGAGCGCCACATGCTGAAGATGGCGCGGATGGGTATCGATATCGAACGCCACCACTCCCTGAAGAACCGGCTGCGTCAGATAAAACGCTGGGTCGTCAGCCCCGAGCTGCGCGAAGAGAAGCGTCGTGTAACCGAGGACCTGGGGGCACAGATAGATACGCTGGATAAGAAAATCCGCAGCGCAGGGAAAGCCGACGGCCGCGACCGCCACTGGAAAGCCTGGGTTCGCTGGTCAACAAGTCCTGAAGCCCCGCTTCACCGCGTGCGGGAGCTGGAGCGAAGCGTAGAGCAAGACCACCCCGGCCTGAAACTGCGGGATAAAGAGAAGTATTACCGGCTCCTGCTTGAGAAGGCGGGGGCACACTGATGGCCTGCGTCACTTTAATCCTATCTGACCGCGACCTTCGCGGTTTTTGTGTGGCCATCGCATCGAAAACGCACGTATTTTAACCACTGGCTTTTTCGTCCGGTGGCCGCAATCCCCCCGATTATCCTGAATTTTTAACCCGCTGCCGGCATCAGTCCGGTGATGACCACTTTGCATACAGTTAACTTCGAAGAGTCTTGCGCAAAAGTGATTAATTTCGAACGTAGTTTCTGAACTAAACATGCCCTTAACAGGGAGTATCTTTCGTGCCGGCTAAAGCCAGGCACTCGAAAGTAGCTCTTCTCGCTTTGCTCGAGGCAAAAACATGACGCCTGCCAGACTTACAAACCCAGTAGTTACATCATTCTCTTTTCGATCCAGAAAAACCCAACGCATCAGCATCGCGGCAATGCGTTACACCGGTATTAAAGTACCTCCCGTCGTAAACGACGGGCCCCGGCCCGCACACGCTGCTGTCACTGCGTCTCCCTCCCCATCCTGAAAGACCGCGCCGCCCCGGGCCGAAGGCCCGGAACACCCCAGTCTGTTAGATGGATGTTGTAACTAGATTTTGTGTGGCCTGTAGATGCTGTGTCTCGGGGTACACGCTCGTAACCGGCCTGCGGCCGCTAACGCGGAGATACACCCCGGCTACGCCGTGGCCACTCCGACCGCGCAATTAAGCAGTGTGGAAATCATTAGCTTCAGGAAGGGTCTTGCAGGGAAGGGGGTCGACTGTGCGTCAATGTAAGAGCAGGGCGGCTGTGCCGCGTTACCGGCGGCGTTTAGCTAAGAGACGTACAAAGAACCTGTTGCCGCCTCCATGCGCCTGACGGCGCATCAGGAGAAGTATGCAAACCCGGAGGTGCTGATTAATGCCCGGACTAACGGAAGTTTAACCGCTGCGCCGGCATACCCGCTGGCGGCTCAATCCTTCTCTGAACATTCGGCGGTGAGCTCCCGGAATTTGTTGTTGATCACCTCATAAAGACAGTCGGCAAATTCTCTGGCCAGATCCTGGCTCGGAATTCTGTCAATGTTAATACTGTCCATTCCGGAATTGAAATAGGCATAACAATGACTCCGGTTACTGCTGTGCTCCTCCCGAACAGGGGCGGCGAGCTCCGCTGCTTTCAGGTTAAAGCAGGAGATTAGTTCTTTCCGGGACAGGGGGCCGAGCTGCGCGCAGAGATGACCGACGCTACACATTATGGTAGCGCGTGAAATATTCGGGTACGTCCAGATAATGATATGTGGCACATTATCACTGACACACATCTTCTGGTGTTCCTCTACGATTGAAAAGTTTGGCCTCATCAATTCTATATATTTTGTCGTCATGACATCCCTGGGGTCCGTTATGCAATGCTCCGGATACTAAAGTGATCCTCATTCTGTGTGAACATTAAATAGATATATCAATAAATTGCGAATATTCACCCACTCATGCGATCCGTTGACATGTTGTATATAGCCCCCTGTTTTTAAACCATTTATGCGGTCAATCTGTAGATTTGATCAGGTTTTTCATTATGTTAAGGAAATAGCATTTTTTGCTAAAACACAACGCGAACTGGAAAGCTTTCAGCCCCCACAACAGCGCAGCCAGAAGAGATGTCGTTAAGTAAAATTGGCTATAGATAGAATAAGTTACTACAAATCACCGTGACCTCTATGCACATGTACTCGATCGGATAAATAGCAAGACGGCTGTCAGGCTTACAGGGGATTCTATTCAGCTCGTTCATTCTGTCCATCTGTACAAATAATGACATAAAGACTTGTTAACAGGTCTTTAATACCTTATCTTTAAGACTTGTTAAACAGTCTTAAGAGGTCATCTATGCCCAACATCATTCTCAGCGACACAAGCGCCAGTGTCAGCGAACTCAAGAAAAACCCGATGGCGACAGTCAATGCAGGTGGTGGTTATCCGGTCGCTATTCTGAACCGCAATCAGCCCGCTTTTTACTGTGTTCCCGCAGAACTGTACGAGAAAATGCTCGATGCTCTTGATGATCAGGAACTCGTGAAGCTGGTAGCCGAACGTAGCAGCCAGCAGCTGCACGGCGTGGACCTGGATAGCTACCTATGACTTATACAGTCAAATTCAGGGAAGATGCGCTGAAAGAATGGCAAAAGCTGGATAAGGCCATTCAGCAGCAGTTTGCTAAAAAGCTAAAGAAGTGCAGTGAAAATCCTCATATTCCATCTGCAAAACTGCGCGGAATAGAGGATTGCTACAAGATAAAATTACGTTCATCTGGCTTTCGCATGGTCTATCAGGTAATTTACGATCAGTTAATTATCGCGGTTGTTGCCGTAGGTAAACGCGAACGGAGTGATGTTTATAATCTGGCAAGCGAAAGAATGAGGTAAGCCAGCCTGTATCTGCACTGGTAGCACTCGATACGGTTTATGATTTGCCCTGGATTGATATGACACAGCTACTTAATGGTTCAGGTGAATACCAGAACGGAAAATATAAAAGTAGCTATATGATTAGGAACTTCGAAGATGCAGAAGCGAAATCTATTTATCAGTTTTTAACTGACAACCAGGATAACAATACAGCACCTGTATCGGCTGATAAATCACAGACGCTTATTCAAATCGACAGTTATGGATTGCAGATAAATAAAATGGATTATTCCACAATAGCTGATACAGCAATTGCGGCACGAAAATCCTTACTCAAAACACAATATCAGACTTACTGGATGACTTTTGAATGTACCACATCGGCAGAAGCTTTGAAAATTGAAAAGGATATTGTTACCTGGTTTATCACCGGATATAACAACATTCATTCCAGCGCAACAAATGGGGTATCATTGTTCCCTGTCTGGGGTGAAAAATATCCGGATTGTTACTTTAATTATCCTGATAAACAATTAGGCGTGAACGATGGTTATTCCGCTGATCCCGGAGACGTATATGGTGATTTCATGCAATTATATTTCGGCGAGGATGTTTCGTACAGACTGAAACAAATAACGACAGCAATCGACCCAACCAATGTTTTCTCTTTCCCTCAGTCAGTGCTAAATTTACCATCCTGATTTCTATCAGATATCTATCCAGGGCTGCCAGTTGGTTGCCCTGACACCTTTCCTGTATTGTTCTGAGGTGAGCATATCACTCTGCTCAGGAGGCCCAATTCAGTGTGCAACTACAAAACCACACATGCTGTAAGTGAAATTATCAAAGAGCAGACTCTGCGTCCTGCAATCTAACGTTCTACTTAATCTCTCGCAACATTGCTTCAAACCATGACCGCTCCTGAGCATTTACAAATCAGGTTTAACTGTTGCGGCCTGCGAAAGATTCGATCCCTCTCATTGCGATACTCTTTTCTTTGTTAAAGAACCCTCCTACGAAACTTGTACTACTTTTACAAAATGTAATTTTCAGTATCTATGAACTTATCCAACTAGAAAATGATGCATTTTTCAACTTGTCGGGAACGCATATGAACAGAATCTACCGGTTAGTGTGGAGCCATACCGCACTTGGCTATGTGCCTGTTGCGGAGATCGGTACCAGCAGATCAGGGAACCGTGTCAGGAGCCGTCGCCGGGCTCAGCTTGTTATGGCGGCTTTGCTGGCTGGTATGACCCCTGTTAGTGTGCAGGCGGTGGATGTGCAGTGGGCCCAGGACTATCCTGATTACGCCTTCCCGACGACACCTGGCTTCAACTTTGACCAGGTTTTCAGTGCGGGGAATGCATATACCATTGATGTGAATACGGGCGATACCAATTACCCCGCAGGCACCGAGCTTAATATCCTCGGGCCAGTGCCTGCTTTTCCTGATTTCGAAAACGGTAACGGTGTAAGCGGAACGACCGTTACTGTCGCAGATGCACTGGCAGACTCTGGTACTGCAGAAGCTGGACGTATAACGGCAATTACCGCAACAGACTCCCAGGGGACCACCGTTCCCATCACTTCAGATAATGTCTCGCAATATAATTATTCGACGAGTCCAGCGAATCCGCAGCAAAATCAGGAACTGAATGTCGAAATACCCGGGCTTGATGGCAGCTATCAGGTCATCAGTGTTTACGACTCGCAGTCGTTTATCCCCGGAGAAGATGCTGCTGTCGCTGACCTGCAACTGCCGGTATATGATCCCCAGTCAGTGCGCATCCTGAATAATTTTGGTATCGCATATGTTAGCGAGGGGGGCGGTACAGCGAATATAAATGTTGGTGAGGATACAACTGGTACAACCCCTATTTCCGCCCCCACTAATACCATTGATTTGCTGGCAAAAAACTCAACGCTGGCCTTTGTCGCAGCCGATTCCGGAAGCGCTGCCTCGGCTAACTGGCTTTCCGATAACTATATCCATTTTCGTCCGGCAGCTGTCATTTCACCTCAGTCACAGTCCGTCACCGCACAGACCACACAATACAACTACAGTCTGACGCTGCCACGCTATGAGATGGGGCCATTGGGCAGAGTGACACTGCGAGGAAATGAAGTTTTTGAGATCCATTCAGCCGAAGATATCGCCAGGGTTAATGATTTTCTGGTTGGTCAGGGCGAGTTCGCTGACGAACCACAGGTCCAGTACTGGCTAACCGCGGGGGCAGAAGTTCAGGGCGAAGTGATTGATTCCGCCGTTGAGGCTCAAACTGTCTATAACGCCATTATTACCGGGTTGCTGGGCACGGCAGAAAACACTTCCGTTAACATGAGCTATAACGTCTGGGATGACCAGGGTACGCACACCAATAACGGTACGTTGCCAACAGGTGCTCTGCGGGTAATTTATGCTACGGGCGCGAACGCCAGCGGTACCGTTACCGGCCAGGGCAGCCTGGCCGTCGATGGTGCCTCTGCGGTAATGGAGGGAGATAACGGGGCGACTATCACCAATAACGGGGCGATTAATGCGTGGCGCAGCAGTGCCAGCAGTCCATTTACCTCCGCAATGCAGGTAGATGACGCAACGGCCATTAACAATGGTGTCCTCAATGCCGGATTGTTTATCGAAAAAAACGGAATTAATCAGAACGTCAACAACGCGGGTGTAGTTGGTATAGCCGGAGATGGTGACAGCTCAATAACCAACAATGGACATATTAATATTGCCATTACTGACACCGCGACTCATGACGCCTATGGTATTGCCGCTGGGGGCACGACGAACGTCACTAACGCCGCTGGCGCTACTATTGCCATTGTCGATAACGCGAATAACGCTGACGGTAAGGGGGGGGCATATGGTGTTTTCGCCGGCGAAAACGCTAATTTCACCAACCACGGCACCCTGTATTTAGGTAGCACACCCGTCATCGATGAAACTGTGCCCGATCCGGTTAATCTCGCGGGGAGCGGTGATTTGACAGCCGGCGTTGCCAGTATCGGCGATGGCACCATGCTTAACGACACTGACGGCGTTATCACCCTGCTTGATGGTACGCGTAATGCCGCAGGGATGCTGGTCAACGGAGGCGGTGCTACCGTGTCTAACAACGGTACCATCAATGTGCTGGGTAAGCTGGTTAATGGCTCTGCTGCGGCAAACTACGGAATGTACGTTAAAGATAATACCGGTGTTGTGACTAACAGCGGTGATATTAATGTGGATGGAGATAACAATATCGCACTGTATGTGCTGGCGCAGGGCGCTGATGCGCAAATGACGTCCAGCGAGAGCAGCACCATTACGGTTGGTGCCCAGGGCGATCATGGTGGCACAGATGATGATCCTTTGACTTACCGTAATTATGCGGTTTATGTAGAAGGGTTGAATGGCAATGCATCCACCGTACAGCTGGATTCCGATGTTGGGTTACTGGCGGCAGGCGCAATCGGGGTGCATGCCCGAGGTGATGCGACCGTCAATATTGGCGCACCTGCGTCGTTAGCCTTTGAAAATACTGACCAGATTGGTTACTACGCCTGGGGACAGGGCGCAAGCATTAACCTTTTGGACCCCACTATCACGGACAGTGCCCAGCAGGGGTCTGTTCTGTTTGCCGTTGATCATGGGGCGACCTTCACCGGTTCAACAACGGGAGGCAACTATAACCTTATCGTTGCGGGTGCTAACGCCACCGGTGTATTTGCAAACGGCGTAGACGATCTTAATAACCAGGATGCCGGCGACGATATCGCCACACAGATGAATACCGGGGACGCCAGTATTGTGGTGAGCGGTCAGAATGCCGTTGGGGTCAAAGTCACAGGCGGTGCCGCAGGCACCATCAGCGATGGTGCAATCTCACTGGCGGGTAATAATACTACAGCGGTACTGGTAGACGGTCGTAATTACAGCATTAACGGTGATATTGGTTCTGACCCAAGGGCCACTTTTGTTACGTCAGATGCCAACATTGATTCAGCTGCCGGACAGGCAGGGATCGTGGGGTACAACGTCTCACACCTGGGGCGGCTAACCCTCAATTCGGGGGCGGACATGAATATGCTGGGCAATGCCAGCACCGGCATATTGCTGCACAATGACGGTGTCGTGAATGTGAATTCGAACGTCAGCGTCGCAGGTAGCAATAATATCGGTGTCGATATTCAGAATGCCGGCCAGCTGACCAACAATGGCACCATCTCTGTTACTGGCGTGCCCGACAGCGGTAACGTGGGTGTCCGTGTACAGGGAGCCGGAGCCGTCGTTCAGCAACTTGGTGAGGTTACCGCAAACGGAGGTTTAGCGGCTGTTCAACTTTCCGGAAGCGGTGCTAATTTAACGGTTAATGGCACCGATAACCATATTACTGCCAGTAACGGTGCCGATGGTATCCGTATCGACAGTACGGGTGCCTCTTCCTTTACCGCTAACAACACCACTATCGATATAACGGGCAACGGGGCGGGCATTAACAACAATGCCAACGCCAGTAATATCAACCTGAACGGTGTCACGATAAATGCAGGTGATGGCCCTGCTATCCGTACTGCCGTCACTTTCGCGGCGGAAGGAACCGGCAACGAGCTGAACGTTAATGGCAGCGGCAGTGGTTTTGCCTTTATGAATGCAGACGGCGAGCCAACCAGTGGCGATCTGAATATCGGTACCGGCTATACGATTAATGGCAATGGCGATGACAGCATTGGGGTCCTCGCACTCACTGACGGCAATGTGAACTCCGGTACGAATATCACCATGGCTGGCGGTGCAGGCGCTGCCATTGTGGCTAACGACGCCGCCAGTCTGACTAACAGCGGAACCATCACCACCAGTAGCGACAGCGGCAGCACTATCCTTGCTGAAAATACGCCGGCGTTCACTAACGCTGGCAGCATCACCTCCAGCAGCACAACCAACGGCCAGTCACTTATTGACCTCAGTGGAAACATCGCCGCACGTACCATTAACAATACCGGAGCTATCACCAGCCAGAGCGAAGAGGCGACGGTAATTGATGCCACCGGCAGCAGCAATAACACGCTGACCAACAGCGGAACTCTGCTGGCGGCAAGCAGCACGGCCAATGTCATCGCGCTGGGTACCGGCAATGATAGCGTCTCACTGACTGGCCAGACCCAGGGGGAAATCCTGATGGGTAGCGGCAGCGACCAGTTTAACTGGAACGCAGGCACTTTTGCGGGCGGCGTAACCTTTGAAGGTACCGATGGTCAGGATCGCGCAACCATCGGTAGTGTGGATATTAGCGATACCACGCACCTTCTGACCGAAGGGGGCAGCGGCAGCACGCTGACCTTTAACAGCACTACCGGCAATATAGGCTCACTTGCCGCGGACGACACCAGCATCGGTACGAACGTGGGGACCGGCTGGAGCACGCTGACGCTTAATGGCGATGCGACGGACATACGTGCAGTGAACGATCTGACACTCGCCAGCTCTCCTGTGATTAATGTCAATAATGGTGCCACGCTGCGCTCGGGTGACAGTACGACCCAGGCCGGGCAGGCAACTATTCATAATTACAATATCGCAACGGCTGGAGCAGCCAGCCTGGTATCCTTCGATGGTACAGCCGATCAAACTTATCGTGGGGTGATCTCCGGTACCGGCGGAATGGAACGTATTAATGGCGGTAACACTATTCTGCTGGGCGATAACACCTACACCGGTAATACACTGATTGGCAACGGCTCGGAGCTGACCCTTGGCGCTGGCGGTACGGTGGGCAGCCTGTCGGAAACAACCAATATTACTGATAACGGTATCCTGACGGTTGATCATTCTGACGACGTTGCGCTGAATGGCGTGATTTCCGGCAGCGGTGCATTTCGTCAGACGGGTAGCGGTATCACGCGTCTGGGGGGCAACAATACCTACGCGGGTGCCACCAATGTGGAACAGGGTACATTGCTGATTAATGGCGTGCAGACCGGAACAGGGCAGACCACCGTGATGAACGGCAGCACCCTGGGGGGTTATGGCACTATTGGTGGCAATGTGCTGTTTAATCCGGGCGGCGCGGTATTACGGCCCGGGGATGATGCCCGTGGTAATGGAACCGGCACGCTGACAATTAACGGCAATTTGACACTGGCTAATGATACCGACAGTCAGTTCCAGCTAGGTCAGCGCTACACGCCTGGTGGTGCACTCAATGACCTGGTGGATGTGGATGGCGATCTGACGCTGGATGGCACGCTGAATGCCGCATTAGCCGAAGGGGGCAATTTCCTGCCCGGTGTCTACCGACTGTTTAACTACGGCGGTGCATTAACCAATAACACGATGGATATCGAATCACTGCCTACGCAGTTCCCTGGCCGTTATGGTATTCAGACCAATATCAGTGGTCAGGTTAACCTGGTGCTGAACTTTACCTTGCCGCTTGCCAGACTGCAGTACTGGGACGGGGATATCACCGGCGGTAATCATGGGGACGGCACCACAGGTAACGGTGCCGTGGAGGGAGGAGATGGTTACTGGTTCAGTAAAATTGGCCGTGATACCAACAACTGGACCAGTGATGCCGGTACGGGTAACGATCCGTGGTCCGACGGCGCATTTGCTGTTTTCCAGGGGCAGGCCGGTACGGTATTACTGGATAACCAGTTTGGCACCGTCTATGCCTCCGGCATGCAATTTACCACTGACGGCTATGTCGTTGATGTCGACCCTGACCATCCTGACTCCCGGCTCAATATGGTTGCCACGTTAACCCAGGGCAATCTGAAACCGGATAATGCTTACCAGGCAGCAGGAGAAACCGAAGCCGATCGCTTCTTTGTCATTCGTGTGGGTGACGGTGCAGCTGGTGAGGATGTCACCACGACGATCAATGCGGACCTGGTGAAAAACGATCTTGATTTGGGCACCACGCTGCGTTTACTGAAAACAGATCCAGGCAGGTTGATCCTCAACGGTGATAACACCTTTGAAGGAGGGGTTGAAGTCTGGGACGGCACATTGCAGGCGAGCCGTGATGAGAATCTCGGCCTGGCGGGAACCTCCATCACCTTAAGTAACGGAGCAACCTTCCAGGCGGGCGACGACTTTACTACCCAGCGTCCGATCTTCCTTGATGACGAAGGCGGCGGCACCTTCGACGCTTACGGTCATACCTTCACACCACAAGGCGTGACGGGTGGCGACGGTCCGCTGGCGATAGTTGATACGTCAACCAATACGGGCGAGGGCATTGTTGATCTGGGTACCGCCAATACTTATCTGGGCGACACGACGATTACCGGTAAAAATGGGGCAGGTCAGCTCACGGTCAATGCCAACGTCACCCGGGCATTAGGGGGGACAGCCAGCAGCACCGTGGCGGTCTCTGAACAGGCGTTATTGAACGTCAATAACAGCACTCAGGCAGAGTCGCACAGCTTTAATATCAATAACGCAACCCTGAGCTTTAACAATACCTCTGATGCCGGGCAAAGCACGCTGAACCTGACCAATAATGCCACGGGGCAATTTACCGGCAACAGTAACGGCGGAAGCGCCGCGGTGAATGTCGATGCCACGTCGACGCTGGCATTGCAGGAAAATGCCAATGGTGGTTCAAGCGTCGTGACCAACGCAGGCCTGGTGAGCTTTGCAGGTAATGCACAGGCACAGGGTACGCGTATCGCAAACCAGAGTGGCGCGAATGTCGATATCAGTGCTGCCACAGGTACAACATCTGTCGGTTCTTTATCCGGTGCCGGCGATGTTGAGCTGGGAGGGGCGAGACTCAGCGAAGGCGCACTGGGTCTTAACGACACCATCAGCGGCATTATCAGCGGTGATGGAGGCGGGCTGACCAAAACCGGTACTGGCACCCTGACACTGACAGCGAATAATACCTGGACCGGGGCGACCACGGCTGCACAAGGCGTGTTGTTGATTAATGGCGATCAAAGCGCGGCAACGGGCGCGACTACCGTTAACAGCGGCGCAACGCTCGGCGGGTCGGGTATCGTCGGTGGTGATGTTACCGTTGCTGATAATGGCCGCCTGGCCGCAGGTGCCACACTCGGTAGCGTTGGCAGCCTGACGATGGGCAGCCTGAACCTGGCGGGCAATAATTCCCTGCTCGATTTTCAGTATGGTCTTTCCAACGATCCGGATAATACCAGCAGCACACTTAACGACCTGCTGAATGTGGACGGCGATCTGACTCTCGACGGTAAGCTCAATATCACCCAGACGCCGGGGGGGAATTTTGACGTCGGCGTTTACCGGGTAATTAATTATACCGGCGAGCTGACTAACAACATTCTCGAAATTGGTAATGCGCCGGAGGCGGCCGACGAGCTCTATGTGCAGACTTCTGTGAACGGACAGGTGAACCTGGTCAACCACGCAGGTTATACCCTGAATTTCTGGGATGGTACCGGCGGCTCGCGTGGAGACCTGAAAAATAACGGCATAATCGAAGGGGGCGACGGCGTCTGGCAGAACAGTAACGGCAACGATAACTGGACTACCGATATGACCGACCCGGATGGTGCACTGAACGCGCCATTCAGCGACGGTGCTTTTGCCATTTTCGGTGGAACTGGCGGCGATGTCACGGTTGATAATAACCTGGGGGCGGTGACCATTAGCGGTGCTCAGTTTGCAGCCAATGGTTATGTCATCAGTGGTGGCGTCATCACAACCCACACACCTGATACGATTATCCGTGTTGGTGACGGCTCAGCTCCCGGCGCGCTTTATACCACGACCATTAATTCGACCATCGACGGAGAAGGTGGACTGAATAAAACCGATCTCGGCACGCTGATCCTGAAGGGTGAGAACCACTATCAGGGCGGGACCAAAATCAGTGGTGGTGTACTGCAGGTGTCTGGTGATCAGAATCTGGGGGCGGCAGGGACATCTATTGGTTTAAATGGCGGTACGCTGCGATATGGCGCTGCGTTTGACACTGCCCGTGAAGTGCAGGTTTCAGGCGATGGCGGGACCATTGATACCAACGGCAATGATGTGTCATTGCTTTCCGCGGTCAGCGGTAGCGGCAATCTCACTAAAGATGGTGAAGGGAGTTTAACGCTGACCAAAAACAGTACCCGTCAGGGAGACAGCACCATTCGTAACGGCACTCTGCAGCTGGGTAATGGTGGGGCCGAGGGGAACGTCAACGGTAATATCCTTAACCAGGATACGCTGGTTCTTAATCGCAGCAATACGCTGGAGCTGGATGGAAGTATCTCAGGTACCGGTAATGTTATTCAGCGCGGCACGGGCACTACGGTCCTCAATGGCGTGAACACCTGGCGTGGTTATACGCTGGTTGAAAGCGGCACGTTGCTGGCAGGCGGGACTGACCGCCTGAGCAGCAATTCCAGCCACATCGTCAGCAATAACGCCACGCTGGATACCGGTGGGCATAACCAGAATGTGGCAAACCTGGTTAACCAGGGCACCGTTAACCTGCGTGGCGATCGGGTCGGTTCAACGCTGACGGTAAACGGCGATTATGTTGGGATGGACGGCACCCTGAAAATTGCTGCCCAGCAGCACAGCCCGGGTGTTGCCGACCGCTTAGTGATTAACGGCGGTACGGCGACAGGTTCAACGCTACTGGATATTGATGTCAGCCAGCTCGGTGAGCCGACGGAAGGCGACGGAATAATGGTCGTTGAGGCTAAAAATGGGGCGACGACGACGGCACAAACAACGAAAGACGCCTTTTCGATCGGTAGCGACAGGCTAACGGCCGGGGCATGGGAATACGAGCTCTTCCCCGGAAATTCTCAGGGGGCAGGTGAGGACTGGTTCCTGCGTGCCGGTTATCGCCCGGATGTACCTGGCTTTGATACTTTAGCTGCTATTACTCGTCAGGCCGATCTGTTCGTGCTGGGTACGCTGCACCAGCGCGTAGGTGACGAACAGCTGTGGAGCGCCGATGTACCTGAAGATCAGGAAGGTCGATTCTGGGCGCGTTATATGAATAAAACGGTGGATTTGCATCTCGATGATGCGACCGGTAGCAGCAGTCATTCTCAGTACAGTGGTATGCAGATGGGCCTTGATTTGTGGCAGAACGACACGTGGCGTTCCGGGATCTACACCACCTTTATGGATATCGACAGTTCAATTAGCGGTAACACCGGAATGAGCGGTGGCGGGGCGTATAACTCCACTTTCTCTTCTTACATTGGCGGCTATGCGACCTGGACGGATACCGATGGGCTGTATGTCGATAACGTGCTGCAGTACGGCTATCACTCGGTTGATTTGAAAAATCTGACTGACCGGGAAACCTATCATCCTGACGGCAACACAGTTACTGCATCAGTTGAAGTAGGGCGCCCGTGGCAGTTAGGAGACAGTCACTGGGCACTTGAACCGCAGGCTCAGCTGGTATGGCAGTGGAGTGACTTCGATGATGTCACACTCAGCGACCCGGCAAAAACCAGGGTCGCAGTTGATGCTGACAGCGCGGTGATAGGCCGTATTGGTGCACGCCTGACGGCGGATTACGATACGCAATACGGTAAAGTAAAACCTTATTTACGCGTTAACTACTGGCATGAGCTGACCGATGGCCAGGATGAGGTGACTTATCGTAATACTGCCAACAGCGATGGTAAAACCACGCTCAAGGCGAACCAGCAGTTCTCTGCTACGGAAGCGGCTGTTGGCACAACCTGGACCGTGACGAATGACGTCCAGGCGTATACGGAACTGGGTAAAACCTGGGATAACAGCGGTAAAACAAACGTAGACGCTGACTTCTCCGCATCGGTAGGGATGAAAATTCGGTTCTGACGAATTTGAGTCAATGTGATATTGATATCTTCTCTGAATGGGCAAATGTAGAAGATGTCGATATCACGACTCTTTCCGCTTCATCTTTATCGTCAGCCATTTTTTTTCCAGGAGCCACCTGAAGTTCTTCCTTATCCAGCATGTCTCCGGTGAGCCGCTTTTTCAGGAGAATGCTCGCTTCTTCCTGGAGATTCAGTCGCGTAACTTCTGGTAGATCCATATCCTTAAATTATTAACGCCATGTATTGAACTCAAGTACATTGATTGTGATATATTATATAAATCAAATGGTTATTTAACATAAGATAGATTATGCGCACCAATGATGATGTAGCAAAGTTGTAATGTCCGCCTATGGCTAAGTTAAGATGTCCGGCGTGTATAATCAAGTAAGGATTACCATGACGGCTCTCGCAGCGGAGTTTTTCACTTTTGATGAAGTTAACAGACTCAAGATCATTCAGGACGTCATCGACCGGCGTCTGACAACACAGATGGCAGCTCAGCGGCCTGGTATCTCCGACCGTCAGTGCAGCCGTCTGCTTGCGCGTTATCGTGAAGATGGTCCGCTTGGCATGACCAGCCGTCGCTGTGGTAAATCCAGCAACAATCAGTTGCATCTGGGACTGGCCGCATACGCACTGAACATTATTCGCGAACGCTATAACGATTTCCAGACGGCCCCCCTTAACTTGAGTTTTCGTTCCACTGAGCGTCAGACCCCCATAATCACATTGAAACTGTGACCCGACCCGTCTGATAGCTACTGTCCGGAAGGAGCAGACAGCATCATGCTACCAAATATGGTATTGATTTTTTTACTCATGGTCTCTGGCTGGATGGTTCAGAGAGGAGGGTTTTGCCTGGTTGCAGCGGTAAGTAGGGCTATGGAAAAGCGTCCTGAACGCTTGTTACTTATTTTATCGATCGCCTTTATCTCTGTTCTGGTAGTGCTTTTGTTTCAGTCGCCGCTGAACTATTCGCCGACCGGCAAAGTACTGTGGAGTTCGTTGTCCGGAGCCATTTTTTTTGGCATCGGGGCAGCGTTGAACCGGGGATGTTTTTTTGGCACCCTGTCCAATATGGCCAGAGGTGATGGGCATATGCTGTTTACCTTAGCAGGGATGATGGCCACAACTGCATTTATTCCTGCTGGTTTTTTTGTGACACTCCCTCTTGAACAGGGACATCCATCGCTGCTGCTTGGTCTGTTTTTATTTACTGCGTCTCTGATCTGTTGGTCGCGGTGCCGCCGAAATGATCGTCTCCGGAGTGTTATCCGGCTGTTGATCCCGGGGCTGACTTTTGGTTTTATATACACAACTCATATCGGATGGTCTTTGAGCGGGCTACTTACTGAAAGCTGGCACTTCATCCGCCATAATCAAACTATCAACGGAATACGAATTGCCGGGTTCAGCGCTTTCCTTACAGGTATGATACTGTACCATTTCTATTATCAGGATTTTACTTTCATCCGTTGGTCTATTACCAAAGGAATAAAGCATTTTGCTGCGGGTATCATCATGATGATCGGTGCCAGAATGATGGGCGGCGGTAATGATAATCTGCTATTCCATAAGTTGCCTTCACTTACACTCGAGGTTTTTCTTCTTTTATTTATTATGCTGTCAAGTATTGCGATGACACTTTTTATTTTTCGAAAATATGCGGCGAAAACGTTAATGAATGAACTGTAGTTCTGTCTAACGGGGTTGATCGTTCATTTTCATAGTCTCGATCCTCGCTTGATTAGCGGGAGTTATGTTAGGTTGGAAATGCGTTGCTCCAGATTATGATAAGACGGCTCTGGCTAGTTGTTTGGATGGATGCTAACTAGTCCTGATATAGATTGACACTTTAGTGTCCATAAAACGCCTGATGCACTGCATCGGGCGTTTTATATTTCAGTGACAGATGAGGTCTCTCTGTGTTGTATATCTCGATCGACTCCTCCACTATCTTTTGTGCCTGCTCCAGGTCTGCCGGGCACGACAGCAGGAACTCTGTTTTCAGGATCCCGTTTACCCTTTCCGCCAGTGCATTCTGATAACAGTCATAACCGTCTGTCATTGAACAGATTAGCCCGTTTTTCTCATGTACCGACTGATATTCCGTTGCGCAGTACTGAACACCCCGAACCGAATGATGTATCAGCGGGCTGGCCGTCTTTCTCAGCTTTAAAGCCTGCTTCAGAGCTCGGACAACGCTCTCCGTTCTCAGGTCGCTGTGCACATGATATCCCATGATTTTTTCTTGAGCAGGCATCCGTAACCAGACTCAGGTACACCATGCCATTTAGGGTCGGAAGATACGTTATGTCTGCCACCCATTCCTGCTCTGGTCGTCTTACCTTTGGATGTAAGTGATTTTATTCTTGGATTTTTAGAAAAAAAACCCGCCAGAGCCATGTAGGTAGCGGGTTAGAAATATCGAGGCTATTTTTTTATAACTATCCCTAGTTTGACCTGTCAGAACGAACTCTACCACTATGCTGACCGCGCTAAAATGACATTGCACTTGAATGACTTTTCAATTTTTCCAAACTGACGCACTATTTAATTGAACTAACGGCACATTTTTCAATGGGATATGCAAACTGCTTCGTTTCGTATCAGGATTTTTGTATGCGGTTTAGAAATAAAGAACCACCGATGCTAACCAGTTCTCTTTTATGTAAAATACTCAATCTACACTCTCTTTTTTCGAAAAAAAACCGCCAATAATAGCAATGGCGAGGGATTAAAAGGTACTTACTAACGATGAACTGCGATTTATAAAACACATGTAGGTGAGGAAATTCCGCGCGGGCACGAGGTATCCAATTTGTACCAGGAAGATGATGAAGTTGATTAAGATGAACAACAGGCAAGGATGTCTTGCGAGAAATAGCGTCAGCAAACGTTGATTTTCCGCTATTCGAAGGGCCTATAATACATACGTGGACCAAGGTCTTCTAGTGAAACACATGTTACGCACATCTTCATCCCTCTGACATTCGCTCAAATTTAAGATATGAATTCGTCCCCCTACTCCTTACATTCAGAATAAGGATGTGCTTTCAAGGTGACATTTCAGCTCTGGAGAAACAAGAGCCTTCTTAATTTAAGTTTTCAATATTTACTTTTCTAATATTTGCGATAGGCAATGTGCATGATTTGCGATATTACTATATCGTCAATATGTATCCCTGAGTTGGGAAGTTTGTTTAAAATCCTATAACGAATTATTTTTCTCTTTGACACACCACTGTCCGGTGGTGTTTTTTTATGAATCATCCAGTTATGACCTTCATAGCCAGTTCTTTTGTAATGTTCTTTTTATAGGGAACGGGTATTATTCCAACCATTACAGATATAAAAAATGGAAATATATTGATATTTCTTCGTATTAAGCCTTGTGATTTTTAGTTGGGTGTGTTCCATAACCTTTAGAAAATAAAAATAGCAACTCCTCCCAACAGGGCAGTCAGGTGGCTCTGCGCATTGCCTTGTTCAAGGCAACAATTAAATGCGCTCCAGCTGTTGAACACTTTTCCCCAAGCACATTTACATAGATGTCTAAACCACCTGACGCTTCCCTGAATTTTTGACCTCACTCAATACTTGCCTTCACAATTATATTGTTAATATATAATCCGGGCCAAAAAAGTAATAAGAGGCTGAACTTTTCCATCAGAATATTTCACGCCAATTTAGTGAGCTCCTACAACCATTACAAACATAATTATTGATACAAATGACGCACAAAGAAACAACAATGACCACACCTTCTCGCTGTGATAGGTTTTTTGTTCAAAAACAAGGTTGCCGTACAGTATTGTACGGATCTCAAATGCATCTCGAATGAATCCCCCCTTGCCAACCTATCTATTGATAGGTATATTGAGTTTTAACAGTCCAGCACAACACACGGCAACGCGCTTAAAAAGAGAAATGATATTAACAAGGTGAGGAAAATAATGATTTCAGTGCTCATGGTCTTACCGGCGATCAGTTTCTCCATCCAAAGCCGCAGGTTACAGCTCTGGAAACTCAGGCTTATATTCTGAATGTCAGCCATGATGCAGCCCAATATCGCCAGCGTCAGTGAGATGTACGCGTATTCCGGTATCGCTATACGTTAGTTACCGCTAAGGAACTCCCCTGCAGCGATGTTCGACAGCCTTCTTGTTTCTGGCTTTTCTGTGTGCTTTTAATATTTCAGTGACCGGAGGTAACAGTGTCCACTTATGACAACCTGCTTGAACTTGCAGATAGTTTTATCCAGGAAAATGGCTACCAGGGATTCAGCTATGCTGATCTTGCAACCCGTCTCAATATACGAAAAGCCAGTATCCATTACCATTTCCCGACTAAGACCGACCTTGGAATAGCATACTGTGACTGGAAGGAGGCTAGTTTTCTCAGACTTGAAACCAGTCTCCAGTCCCTCCCTCCAGGCTGGAGCAGGCTGAAGGAGTATATGGCCGCCTTTCTGCAATGCTCTGAGCAAGGCCAGATGTGCGGCATACACGCTATGTTGTCCGACAGTAATGTATTTGAGCCAGCCCTGCAGGATGCCGTGAATCGTTTGGCCCAGACCGACCTGCGCATTCTAACGGACGTGCTCGACAGTGGAAGAATAAGCGGTGAGCTTGTATTCAACTCCTCGCCGGGTGATATGGCTCTTATCATAGGCTGTGCAATTAAAGGTGCCCTAATGCTTAACCGCATCCCTCCCCATGATGCTTGTACCCGCACCCTGGAATCGCTGGAGTTATTACTCTGCGCTGATTCTGATAAATAGCAGATGTCAAGGCTACACCCTGACCATAAATCACGTCTCTACATCTAGTTCATCGAAAAGTGTACGCAGTCTCTTTTCAGTATATATGCCAGCTGAGGCACAAACTCTCCCCTGGTGGCATCACAGTTATCGCTCTGAATAGTGAAGTATAGTGGTGCAGACGCAAACTCACAAAGGAAGGATACAGAATATCGTCCAGCGGCATTTCAGGAAGTGGTGACGGGTGCAAGGATAAAGGCGCGACAAGTGCACGTCTAAGGTTATTTTGCTCTTTGCCATGCACGGTATTCGAATGCGTTGGCGTCAAATTTTGCGGCCCGCAAAGAAATAGGCAAAGGCCGTTTGTTGTCCGAGTAAAGATTGCTTGCTGGAGCGGCGCGCAAGAAAACTCATTGATAAGCTATTGCTTTACGCCATCACGCATTGTGCCACAGTATAAATACTCTTCATATAATCGTCATTACTCTGTGTTGCGTGATTTTCTAACATCATTTTGATCGTGCTGCCGTTCACGACCTGCCCTGACTGCTTGACCATAACTGCAGCCCTACCTATGACACGACATACATCATCGAATACTGCTCGGTCTGCAACTTCCTTAACCATAGTAATCCTTTATTTAGAATCTCAAAATGAAAAGCCTTTACAGAACAATCACAAGTGAAACCTATAATAGGATATGAGCATTTATTCCCTAGTAATACAACACCAAATTATTAAATATGTAATTTAAAACCCCATGGTAACGCAACACTATGAAAGCATGCGTTTTAGTTTGAGATTTTTCTTAATCGCAGTAGCGCTCTGTAATCTAGTTCACTCATCTTCGGGATGATTTTATTTACCCCGTTCCTTGCGAATATTAAACTATCATATTTAATGAATTAGTCCTTTCATCACGCTTACAGCTTTGTTAAATAAATCAAACTCTTGCTGAATGGCAGGATCAGGTCATGGTCATCCTGACAACGCAGGTAGTTCCGGGGCAAAGCAGAGGGTTCAGTGACATTACGCGATTACCACAGGCACGTTGCAGAAGCTTTGGAGTGGCGCGTGCACTGAATAAAATGACGAAAGAAGGCATGCCAGAAAGTGTACGTATCGCCTGAGAGTCAGAGGGACGCTTCGCAAAAATCTGATTTATTCAACAAAGCAGTGAAATACTCTCGGAGACATGATGAGTTAATTCTGCACATACAAATTTTATGTATATCCTCATGGAAGTGTTTTCTCGTATAAACGGTAGTGTTTATAGGGAACGGCACCAATACGTTCTAATATCGTTCGCATACCAGTGTTGGATTCGAGTATCCACGACATTTCCAGCGCGTCAATATTACAACGCGCAAATGGTTCACGCAGCGCCTCAATAAGCAGTAACGCAATAATCGGCCCGAGGCGACTGAAATGGTATTGCTGACTAACACCCATCAGAGGAACTCGCGCTGTGTGCACGCCGCTGACTTTCAGACGCCACAATAATTTCGCCCAACCAAATGGCAATAAACGCCCTCCCAGGCCTGCTACAGCCTCATTGAGGTTTGGCAGACCGACGATAAAACCACAGGGAGTGCCATCCACCTCGGCGATATGGATCATATCGTCAGGGACCACCAACTTCAACTGCTCCCCCATGGTCGAAAACTCACGCTCAGTGAAGGGAACAAACCCCCAGTTATGCTGCCATCCGGAATTGAACAATCCACGTAACAACTGGACTTCTTCCTTGAAGCGCTTACGATTGAGGCGCCGAATGGTCACCTTTGTACGCATCTGATCCATCATCTTTGTTAATGGAGGCGAAAAGTGTAAATCGGTTCTTTTCATCCAGTAAGCGATTAAGTCCATGCCTTTGCCATAGCCCTGCTGCTCGATGCGAGCCGCATAATATGGCTTGCCGTGGTTCATCATGGCCGAAGGTGGGGTATCAAAACCCTTTATCAGTAAACCACTTTCCTGGTTGATATTCAGGCTGAAAGGGCCGCTAATTTTACGCGTGCCTTTCGATTTCAGCCACTCTTCCGCAGCGCTGAATAATGCGTTAAAAACGACGTCATCATCGATGGCATCGATCATGCCAAAATGTCCGGTATATTCACCGTAAAGTTCGCGGTGTAGGGAGTCTATTTGCGCGATGATCCGCCCAACTATTTCCCCCTCTTTCCGGGCTACCCACGCCTGCCATTCAATATGTTCAGTACATGGATTTTTTTTTGACAGGTGTTCTTTACGCTCCAAGTACAGCGGATCAATCCAGTTTGGATCATCGCGGAACAGCAACGTTGGAAAAGTAATAAATTCTTTCAAAGTATGTTTATCGACAACTTTTTCAACACAAATCATAAATAGCCTTCAATCGTAAAATGTAAATACACATATTCTAAAAATGTTATTTTATTTTCTAGTGTGGTTGTTCAACATGATTCATTAGCATGGCGAATGTTAAACATCATTACCATCAATATCTTTACCAGTAAAAGCTAAAATCATCCTGACTTCCAGATTCAAAATGACTTCATCGTTCATTCCTGTATTTTATGCTTGAAAATGTTTCCATCATGTTCGATTCTACAGTTCGTAAGGTTTCAGCTCCTACAAAAATCCAACAAGGGTTTGCCTGAAATATAAAAATGCAGAACATGTTTCATGGGGTAAAAAAATAGTTGAACATCAAAATTATTCAGCACATATTTGTACCATAGTGAAAAATCAATTGTTCGCCACAAGCTACCTTTATCTTTTGGCGATACATTAATGTATGGGTAAGTTATTTATGTCTGAGCCTGCAACCAACTCCGTTAACTCTCTTGCTATGCGTTATGCGGACTTCCCCAGTTTAGTGGACGCTCTGGATTACGCGGCGCAGGGCGATACAGGAATGAATTTTTACGATCGTAGAAATCAACCCGTGTGCGTTCTGAAATATCTCACGCTGAAACAGCGGGCGATATCTGGCGCACGGCGTTTGTTAACACTGGGTCTCAAGAAAGGGGATCGGGTGGCGCTTATTGCAGATACAAGCGCAGGATTTGTTGAAGCGTTCTTTGCCTGCCAGTACGCTGGCTTAGTGGCGGTACCGCTGGCAATTCCGATGGGCGTTGGGCAGCGCGACTCATATACAGCGAAACTAAAAAGGCTGATTGCAAGCTGCCACCCTTCAGCGATCGTCACCAGTGGAGAATGGTTGCCGTTGATTGCTTCCGCTACGATGGGAAAGTCGGCCATGCACATTTTCAGCGAGGCAGATTTTAACGCCCTCCCTGAAGATGATATCCCGTTGCCAGTACCTTCAGCGGACGACATCGCTTATCTTCAGTACACCTCAGGAAGCACCTGCTTTCCGCGCGGCGTCATAATTACCCAACGTGCAGTCATGGCTAACCTTAGAGTGATTAGCCGCGACGGGATCGGGTTGCGTGCGGGCGACCGCTGCGTCTCCTGGCTGCCGTTTTATCACGATATGGGGCTGGTCGGTTTCGTGTTGACCCCGATGGCGACCCAGCTGTCCGTCGACTATCTACGCGCCCAGGATTTTGCCATGCGCCCGATGCAGTGGCTCAAACTGATCGCAAAAAATCGCGGCACCGTGTCTGTCGCCCCGCCGTTCGGCTACGACCTGTGCCTGCGCCGCAGCAATGCCAAAACTTTGGCCGAACTGGATCTTTCCAGCTGGCGCGTGGCGGGAGTGGGTGCTGAGCCGATCCCCGCTGAATTGCTAAACCAGTTTGCTGAACACATCCGCCACTCAGGTTTCGACGGCAAAGCATTCATGCCCTGTTATGGCCTGGCCGAAAATACTCTCGCGGTGAGTTTTTCCGACAGCGGCTCAGGATCGCAAACCAACACGGTAGACCGCGACATTCTTGAATATGATGGCAAAGCGGTCACTCCCGGCAAAAAAACGCGTGCTGTCTCGACGTTTGTAAACTGTGGCAAGGCGCTGCCTGGCCACCGCATTGAAATCCGCAACGAAAGCGGACAACCACTGCCGGAACGCTATGTCGGACATATCTGTATTTCCGGTCCTAGCCTGATGAACGGATATTTCTGCGATGATGAATCACAGCATCACATCAAGATGACCGGCTGGATGGACACCGGCGATCTAGGTTACCTGCTGGACGGTTATCTGTACGTCACTGGTCGTAAAAAGGATTTGATTATTATTCGCGGCCGCAATATCTGGCCCCAGGATATTGAGTGCGTCGCCGAAACCGAGCCGGAAATCTGTTGCGGCGATGCGGTGGCATTTGTGGTCGAAGAGCACAGCGAAGCGGCAAAGGTTATTTTGCAAATCCAGTGCAAGGTCGGCTCACCGGAGCGACGTGTGCAAATAATACGTTCCCTGAGCAAACGTATTCAAAGCGAATTT
Source organism: Dryocola clanedunensis subsp. sulfonylureivorans (assembly GCF_016756775.1). Lineage (GTDB taxonomy): Bacteria > Pseudomonadota > Gammaproteobacteria > Enterobacterales > Enterobacteriaceae > Dryocola > Dryocola clanedunensis. The sequence continues at coordinate 66,632 of NZ_JAERMU010000020.1, forward strand.
GGCATATTGGTGGATGTCGAGCTGCTTCCGCCGCATAGCATTCCCCGGACGTCGTCGGGAAAACCCGCCCGTGCCGAAGCCAAAAAACGCTGGCTGAGCAGCTTTGATCTCTACCCGCAGCTGGTTGGTTTCGCGCAATGAAGGGCACCGTCGCCGTCACGGGGGTGACCGGTTTTATCGGCCGGCATATCGTCAATGAACTGCTGGCACAGGATTTTACGGTACAGGCCCTGACCCGGCGCGTGCAAAATGACGCCGTCGACAATCTGTGGTGGGTTCCAGGTGACCTTGCCGATCGGGATTCGCTTAACGAGCTGGTTAGCGGCGCCGACTATGTCATTCACTGTGCAGGCCAGGTGCGCGGACATGCTGAAGAAATTTTCACCCACTGCAACGTGACCGGCAGCATCAACCTGATGCAGGCGGCCAGACAGAGCGGTAACTGCAAACGTTTCTTGTTCATTTCTTCTCTGGCAGCCCGCCATCCGACGCTGTCGTGGTACGCAAACTCAAAGCATGTCGCCGAACAACAATTACTCACTCTGGCCTCTGATATGGCGCTGGGCATTTTCCGCCCGACTGCGGTTTACGGGCCGGGGGATAAAGAGTTGAAACCACTATTCAACGGACTGCTGCGCGGCATGCTTCCCCGACTGGGTGCCCCTGAAGCGAAACTATCTTTTTTGCACGTCAGCGATTTGGCAAAGGCCGCAAGCCAGTGGTTGCTGGCCGATCTCCCGCAAACTGACACATACGAACTGTGCGACGGCGTTAGCGGAGGATATAACTGGCAACGCCTGCGGGATATCGGTGCAACCGTTCGTCAGGGGCCAGTTCGTCTTGTACGCATCCCGTTGCCGTTGCTCAAGTTACTGGCGGAGATAAGCACGATGTGTAGCCGCCTGACAAAGCAGGAGCCAATGCTGACTCGCAGCAAAATAAATGAGCTAACGCATTGTGATTGGTCTGCCAGCAATCAATGTCTCTCGCAACATATTAACTGGTCTCCCAAGGTGAGTCTGGAGCACGCGCTGCGCGAAGGGCTGTTTTGATTATTTCAAATCGAGGTGTATCAACATTTTTATGAAAAATCACGATACTGTTATGGACTACATCCTGACTTGTTTACAGGGTATCGTCGAAAGTGGCTTAGTAGTAAAACCTGATAGCGATCTCGTCAACGATCTCGGCCTGGAATCCATCAGGGTAATGGATCTACTGATGATGCTTGAAGATAAACTGGATATCTCCATTCCTATTAATATATTGCTGGATGTCAGAACCCCAAAGCAACTGCATGATGCACTCCAGCCGCATCTGGAGAAAGATCATGGGATTATATGATAAGTTTTCTCGGTTCAGTAACGAGCGGGAAAAGTTTCAGGCACATGGTCTGAACCCTTTTGGTACCTGCATCGACGAGGTTTTTTCCGCGACCAAGGGGCGGATTGGCGATCAAAAAATTGTCCTTGCGGGTACCAATAACTATCTCGGCCTGACTTTCGATGAACAGGCGATTGCTGAAGGGCAGGCTGCGCTTGCTGCGCAAGGCACCGGCACCACCGGCTCACGCATGGCGAACGGCAGCTATGGACCTCATTTACAGCTGGAACTGGAGCTAGCTGAGTTTTTTAATCGTCCCAGTGCCATCATCTTTTCCACCGGCTATACCGCCAATCTGGGGGTCATCAGTACTCTGGCACAGCCTGGTTCCGTTGTACTGATCGATGCGGACAGCCACGCCAGCATTTATGATGCGTGCGCGCTTGGTGGGACGGAGATTATTCGCTTTCGACACAATGACGCTGAGGATCTGGAGCGGCGAATGGTAAGGCTGGGCGCGCGGGCGCGCGAGGCAATTATTATTGTGGAAGGTATTTACAGCATGCTGGGTGATGTCGCACCGTTGAGGGAAATCGTCGATATCAAACGGCGACTCGGCGGCTATCTGTTGGTCGATGAGGCACACTCATTTGGCGTGATGGGCGCTCACGGCCGCGGGCTTGCTGAAGCGCTGGGTGTAGAACAGGATGTGGATATTATTCTCGGCACCTTCAGCAAGAGCCTTGCCTCTATCGGCGGTTTTGCCGTCGGCAACGCGGGGATGGAAGTGTTGCGCTATTGCAGCCGCCCGTTCATCTTTACCGCTTCGCCATCGCCCTCCAGCATTGCGTCTGTGCGTTCGACGCTAAAAAAAATAGCTCTCCATCCTGAACTGCGTGAAAAGCTGTGGAACAATGCCCGCCGCCTGTATCAAGGGTTGACCGGGCTTGGGTATACCCTAGGACCGCGCATCAGCCCAGTGGTGCCGGTGATGATCGGCTCGCAGGCAGAAGGACTGAGCTTATGGCGCGCACTTATCGCCAACGGCGTGTATGTCAATCTGGTGTTACCTCCGGCCGCGCCAATGGGTGATACGTTGCTGCGATGTAGCGTCAATGCTGCGCACAGTGATGAAGATATTGATGCTATCATCCACGCATTTGCTGTACTGAAAAAATAGTCCCGCGACACAGTGATGGAACAGCAACGGTGATTATCGTCAGCGTCACCTCGCTGCTCTTCTTTATCCCGTAATGATATCGCCGCTGCTTCTGTCCCCCAGATAGCGGTATTTTTTTGCCGCCATAAACTTTGCAACAGCCTTTTCTGCCTCGCAAAGTACTTTATCGAGAGGCAAATTTGTATCGATATTCACGATGTCAGCCCCGTTGAAGGTTAATAATGGCGTGACCGCAATTTTTCTCTCCAGAGACGCCCTGAGATGATCGGGCTTACGGGCGCAAGCTACTTCCAGATCAACATTCAGCTTGATGACTAAATCCGGTTTATGCTCTGTCATCCACTGGAATGTCGCCAGCTCATATGCCGCCAGCCATTTAACAAAAAAGCTTCCTTCGACGTCGGCGGGGAATGTCGGACCGTCATATGCACCGGGGAATTGCAGTTGTGGAAAACGATCGGCCAGGACAATAAATCCTTTCTCACGCAAAGCCAGCATGCAGCGAAAGCGCCGCCGACGCCGTACCACGAAAGCACTAACCACCAGGGCAGACAGCAGATCGTAGTGAGTTTTATCTGCGTTGATTTTTTTGGCTTTGTGCTCAATGGCCTTGCCAATCGGCCGCCCTACTAGAGGAAGTTGCGATACCGCGCGTCCGACGTTCCCCGCCTGTTTTCCCAAATGGACCATGGACGCCGGACCATATTTTTTTACATATTCGATCAAATGTTCACAAACGGTGGATTTACCCGATCCGTCGCTGCCGATGATCGCAATCAACGGTGGCAATGTTGTACTCATAATAAGACCCTTTTTCCAGACACCGGAAACGGTGCATTATTTTGTAAAACGAAACGCGGTCTGGCATCGCCATCAATTCTGCGCGGACAAATAGTTTCAATTCGTTGCCAATAATACAATAAAATTGTTCGTGCATCAGGTTATGTGCCCTGCATTCTTAGCGAGCAACAACGGTGATTAACATGAGCATTCAAACAGAATTCACTTAAAATGGCCATATTTTGGAATAATGTTTTTTAAATTATAAGTCACATAGATACCTGGAGCACAAATATCATTACTGCTGCATGCGGCTATAATAAATATCTTGAACCCATAGGAGATCGTAATACAATGCTTTTTTTGCATTGGATTAATTATTGTGAGAAAGAAGATAAATCCTGAGTCTATTTTTCCGCACGTAGGCGTCATTGCGATAACCGGTTGTGATGGCTCAGGCAAATCAACTCTGGCAACCAGCCTTGTTAGCTATTTATCCGAGCAGCATCCCGTAGAATTGCTCTACCTTGGCCAGTCTTCGGGGCGTATTGGTGCATGGGTAAGTGCGCTGCCAGTAATTGGCGTGCCTTTCGGGCGTTATTTGCTGGCGAAATCTGAACATGTGCATGAACGTCCTTCCATACCTCCAGACAATACAACAGCGCTGGCTATTTTTCTGCTTTCGTGTTGGCGGGTTTACAAATTCCGCCGCATGTTAGCGAAAAGCCGCCGGGGTACATTGTTGGTTACCGATCGTTATCCACAGGCAGAGGTTGCGGGGTTTCGTTTCGACGGCCCGCAACTGGCAAAAACGACAGGCGGTAACCGCTGGATTAGCTGGTTGCGAAAACGCGAGCAGGGTTTTTATCAATGGATGGCCTCTTATCCACCGTTATTATTGATTCGGTTGGCAATAGATGAAGAGACGGCTTGGTTACGCAAGCCCGATCATCAGCGGTCTGCTTTGCGTGATAAGATTGCCGTTATTCCGCAGCTGACTTTTAACGGTGCCAGAATCCTTGAATTAGATGGGCGGCGACCTGCAAGTGAAATATTTGATGAATCACTACGGGCGGTTAAACATACTCTTGCGGCAGCCAATACGTAGCCGGAAGTTAACACTTTGTTACTAAAACAGATGAAAATAAATAGACACTCATCCAAAGTTAACTCCCCTGCAGCCTGTATTCACGGGCTTATTGCCGTGGTGGGTAGCGATGGTACAGGAAAATCTACGCTGACCACCGACCTGGTCAAAAAAATGCGGCAGTATCGTGCAACAGAACGGTGTTATTTAGGACTTATCTCGGGGGAAGACGGCGACAAAATAAAGCGACTGCCTCTCATCGGAATATGGCTGGAGCGGCGGTTAGCAGCTAAATCTGATAAGTCCCAGCGCATGAACAATAAGCCGCCAGCACTGTGGGTGGCATTCATCATGTATGGTTTTTCACTGTGGCGGACGTTTAATTTACGCCGTGTTCTGCGGCTGGCGCACAGTGGCGTGTTGGTGATAAGCGATCGTTACCCGCAGGAGGAAATTTCAGGCTTTTACTATGACGGGCCCGGCATTGGCGTTGAGCGCGCGAAGGGTTGGCTGCAGATATGGCTGGCAGCACGCGAACGCCGTTTATATCAACAAATGGCCCGCTATCGCCCGCAGCTAATCATCCGCCTTGATATCGATGTAGATACTGCGTTTGCACGTAAACCCGATCACAGCTATGAAGAACTGAAAGACAAGATTTCTACCATGGTTCGCCTGCGTTACAACGGTGCAACCATTGTCGAAATTGATGCCAGAGCGCCTTACGAAGATGTGCTGAGTCAAGCACTCGCAGCCATATTCGCCGTTGCGCTCCCAACTCAGCGAGTGAACGAAGCTTTCGGGTAACCCTGCCGCGTGCTGGTATCAGGGAAATAAACATGGATTTATTAATCAGATAAAGGACTGGCCGGTGACTGCGAAGTACAAGATATTGCAATACAACGATTACAGCTGGACCAGGTCATGAAACATTGGTTTGCTGATGGTGCTTTTCGTTCCATTCTACGTAATGCAGCTTATTTAGGCTCCGGCAGCGCGGCTGGCGCCCTGCTCGGCCTGGTGGCACTAGCCTGCGCCGGCAAAGGCATGTCGCCGGAAATGTTTGGCGTGCTTGTGGTTATTCAGGCCTATACCAAAGCGGTCAGTGATTTTATTAAATTCCAGACATGGCAACTTGTGGTTCAGTTCGGCACCCCCGCACTTGCGCAGAACAATACCCGGCGGTTCAGTGATGTTGTTGGCTTCTCGTTTGGCCTGGATATTATGGGCGGCAGTATCGCAGTGCTGGGTGGTATGTTACTGCTGCCGTTTTTATCCCATGCTTTGGGCCTGGACACGAAGATCTTCTGGCTCGCCATTCTCTACTGCACCCTCATCCCGTCAATGACCTCGTCCACGCCGACCGGCGTGCTGCGCGCCTTTAACCGCTTCGATCTCATCGCCGTTCAGCAGGCTATCAGGCCTTTCCTGCGGGCGGCAGGCAGCCTGGCTTCATACTATTTCGACCTGGGATTTCCGGGGTTTATCGTTACCTGGTATATATCTAACCTTGCCGGCGGCACGCTGTTTTGGTGGTTTACGGCACGAGAACTGCGCAGCCGGGATATACATAATGCACTTAAGCCGCACCTGTTCAAAGCCGAACGACGCCTGGAGGGCGCATGGAATTTTGTCTGGACGACTAACATTGCGCATACCATTTGGGCTGCACGTAACTCGTGTACCACGGTGTTAGTTGGTGTGTTTCTGGGGCCAGCCGCTGCCGGGCTGTTCAAAATCGCAATGACCTTTTTCGATGCGACTGGGACGCCGGCGAAAATGCTGGAGAAAAGTTTCTACCCAGAGATCATGCGCATGGATCCACGAACAACCAAACCGTGGCTGTTGGGCCTACGTTCGTCGCTGCTTGCCGGGGGAGTCGGCATCGCCGTTGCACTGTTGATCCTGTTTGTCGGCAAGCCGCTCATTGGCCTGGTCTTCGGGCATCAATATCTTGAAGCCTATGATCTTATCCAAATCATGCTGGGCGCGATTATCGTGTCCATGATGGGGTTTCCACAGGAATCCTTACTATTTATGGCCGGAAAACAGCGTGATTTTCTCATCGCGCAGGCGATTGCCTCTGTTTCCTACATTGTGCTGCTGGTGAGCATGTCGTACACCTTCGGCGTACAGGGCGCAGCTTTAGCTTATTTACTGGGGCAATGTTTAGACGTCCTGTTATCCCTGCTCCCGACAATTGGTGCTTACCGCAATCGTGCATTGTTGAGGATAAATGTCCATGGAGAGAATAATTAATGACATGCAAAAGTTACTGGAAAAAATTCTCTGCTGAAACAGTGCAGGCGCTGTTTGTCGCGGTGGAAGATGATGATCGGATTAAAGCCGATATCAGCCTGCCACCTGTCATTGATATGCAGTGTTCAGTAGAGGGTATTAGGGACAATTATGCGCTGTGCCTACAGTTCTGGGAGGACGGGTTTACCCGCCAGGAACTACTGCAGCTGGTGAAAAGTTTCCAGCAAGACCCGCAAATAGCTGCCACAACCCGTATGCGCTACAAATACATCCGTGCGCGTTATAAACACCTGCGGTTTGCTCAACATCTTTACGGCGAAAAACACCAGTCCAACCGTTTGTTTCACACCACAACCGTCGCACTCGGCCATTTTCAGGATGCCTATCGTAACGGTAACCAGCGGCAGCTTGAGCAATATGGCAACTGGCTGAAGCTGCTGCTCAGCAAACCGGTCTGGTCATGGGTACGTTTTGCGCTGCGCCATACCCGAATGGCAAACGAACAAGGTTTTAACGCCTACCATCTGGAGCAAATGCGTCGGCTCCAGCAGCTAGTCTCCAGCCCTGAGCTTACCGGACTGCAGTTTCACAACGTGCGAAAAATTATCAGCAGGCAGGTCTCTTTTTACGACACCCTGAGGTCTATTGAGCCTGGCAATATTCAAGCTAGGCAGATCTCTCAATTTTTGGCAGCGATCAACGGATTAATGGGCGATCGGCATGATGTGATGGTGGCGGATAAACTGGCGGGAGGTACTAGCTATGATCAGCCCTCACTGCTGGATAGCGATATTCGCCAGCGCCTTGAGCTGCTTCTTTCTCGTTCCGGGATAACTGCAGACAGATAAATGTGTTTTCACCCCAGAGTCAATTCGATGCTTAGTAAATTGCCGATCTTCGCACTGCTGCTCTCCTCTCTGATGGCATCAGCGCATAATTTTAAGCCGGGAAAATTGCTCCCGCAGGTCGCCATTGCCGAGCGCGGCGAGCTGCTGCTGAACAATGACGATTTCAGCTACCGACCGTGGCGGAGCGCGGAGCTTGCGGGCAAGGTGCGCATTATCCAGTACATCGCCGGTCGTAAGTCAGCCAAAAAGAAAAACTCACTATTAATTACCGCAGTTAAAGAGGCGAACTTTCCCAACGATCGCTTTCAGCCTACCACCATCATCAATACCGACGATGCGATCCCCGGCTCCGGCTTTTTTGTTCGCGGAAAAATCGAGAAAAATAAAAGAAATTATCCCTGGGCACAGTTCATCGTCGATAGCGATGGGTTAGGGCGTTTAGCATGGCAGTTGCCTGAGGAGAACTCCACCATCGTAGTGCTGGATAAGGCCGGGCGTGTACAATGGGCAAAAGATGGTTCGCTGACTCCCCAGGAAGTTGACCTGGTGATAGCCCTGCTGCGCTCGTTGATATACCGACAAAAACCATGAATTTACAGTAACTTTCCGTAGGGACCCCTGGAGCGACTACTTATGTATTTGATTGAACGCTACATCATGGTTGAAATCCGCCGTCTGGTTATGATAATCGCGAGCTTTCTGATCTTTATTTTCGCCAGCTACTCCGCCCAGCGCTACCTTACCGATGCCGCTAACGGCACGCTGGCGTTGGGCATCGTTGCTGACGTTGTTTTTTATAAGTCTTTAATTGCATTAGAGATGATATTACCCGTCGCACTGTACGTATCCGTTGCGGTCGCACTCGGTCAGCTCTACAGCGATACAGAAATCACCGCTATGCAAGCATCAGGCGCCAGCCCGCTGCTACTCTATAAGGCGGTGTTGGTACTCGCAATTCCGCTGGCGATAGGAGTCACACTGCTTTCGATGTACGGCAGGCCCTGGGCCTATGCCAATATTTATCAGCTAAGGCAGCAGTCGCAATCTCTTGTGGACATCAGCCATTTACAGGCCGGCAAATTTAACGTCGGCGACAACGGCCGAATGGTTCTCGCGAGTAAAATCGACAAAGCGGCAAACCATCTTTCGGACGTCTTGATTTACCTTCGCTCCGAAAAACATACCAATCTGTATAGTGCTGCTTCCGTTAAGGTTATCAGCACTTCCCCCTCAAGCCCTACTGTCAGGCTAAAAAAAGGCACATCTTATGTACTGGATCGCCAGGGCTCAGACGACAGCTGGCAAGATTACGACAACTTTGATGTTTCGCTAAAACCGATCGTGCAAAGCGTCGAATCAAAGCACAAGTCTTCCCCGCTGGCGGTGTTAGCCAACTCAGGGGATCCTGGTGACAGGGCTGAATTACAGTGGCGGTACAGTCGCGGGCTGATTACCGTGCTGATGGTACTGCTAGCTATTCCATTGAGCCGTACCGAGCCTCGGCAAGGGCGCTACGCCACGCTGCTTCCCCTCACTGTGTTGTTTGTCGCTATTTTTTATGGTGGGAATATTTGCCGTACACTGGTGGCTAATGGCGCGTTGCCGGTGACACCTGGTATCTGGCTGGTTCCGATAGTCATGTCTATCTGGATACTTTTTCTGCTCGCTCACGATTTGTCGCTGCTACCGAAGAAAACCCGATGACTATCTTTAGTCGCTATCTGATACGCAATGTGTTCATCGGCTTTTTCGCGGCGGCCGGATTGCTTATCCCTCTGTTTACAACCTTTAATCTGATCAACGAACTTGAAGACGTCACTCCTCATGGTTACAGCTGGACACAGGCGTTGCTGGTTACCATCATGACGCTACCACGCACCCTTGTCGATTTGGGACCTTTTGTTGCCCTCCTTGGCGGGATCGTCGGGCTTGGGCTGTTATCCAAAAATAGTGAGTTGACGGCAATCCGCTCTACTGGTATGTCGATTTTCAGCATTGCTCTGGTGATGCTTACAGCTGGCTTGATGATTAACGGGGCGTTGAGTGTCATAGATGAATGGGTCGCCTCGCCGATGCAGCAGCGCGCGCTGCAAATAAAGAATATCGCGAACAAACAAAATACTTCCGGTATCTCACTATGGGCCAGACACGGCAACGAGTTTGTGACGGTTAAGTCCGTCGATAAAAATAGTCAGCCGGTCGGCATTGAGATATTTCGTTACCGGGCCGATCGCTCACTGACATCTTATATCTACGCGCAAAGAGCCAGCACAGCAGCAGATGGCTCGTGGCTACTGCATAATGTGATGCAAAAAAGCTGGAAAAATAACAGTGAAACCCTGCGCAAAAGCGCCACCATGCACTGGCAATCGCTCTTCTTTGTACCGAACCTGAAAGAGTTAACCCTGCCTGCAGGCAGCTTCTCAGTCAGGCAGCTGAACAGATATATCGGTTATCTGCAGCGCACCGGGCAACCCAGCGCCGAATACCGCATAGTGTTATGGAAAAAACTGGGACAGCCCATCCTGGTTTTAGCCATGATTTTACTGGCCATCCCATTTACTTTCAGCAACCCACGAACGCCCGAATTGGGCAACCGCCTGGCCATTGGTTCCATCGTTGGGTTGTTCACCTACATAAGTTATCAAATCATCCTTAACCTGGGGTTGCTGCTTTCACTCAACGTGCCCTTAACTACCCTTGCCCCACCGACTGTTCTCCTGATAATCGCCTTGTGGCAGGTTTATCGTTTTGATAGACAGTATTAATAGGAGTCAGCTTGGAAAACGGAATCTATGGTCACTCCCGTTTTTGCAACACCAATTCGGACCGACGTTAACATGGGAAAAGAACGAGGAAATTTGCGGTCTGGTCTTTGGCAAGGAAACCATCAGATGCATAATTAATCCTGATATAGATTGACGCATTTGTGTCTGTAAACGCCTAATGCACCTGCTGTTTGCGAAATAACAGATTATATCGTTGGATATTACAGCGCGCACAGGCCGCACGAATATAACTGCGGGTTATCAGAAAATCGATACTGGAAAAACTCTAAAATGGTGGCCAGTTTGTGTTGGCCACTTCAATAGATAAGCAGGCCCTTAATAGGCCCTGACCGCATGATGAGTTCATTGAGGCGGTAACAGAGGACCAGATAATATCTGAACTTCATTGATAAACAGGACCTCCTCAGGATTAGATGTCATCCTCCACATACCAAAAACCTCTTCACCAGTTGTTAAATCTTCAACAACCTCGGGCAAAAATAGTGCGATCTCCTTACTACCTTTATAATCAACCCAGTAGTACCTGCTGGCCATAATCATTTCACCTCTTTGACTGTAGTGGTCAACAAAAAGCTTCTCTGACATCATAAAATCAATTCCGAAAAAACAGTATTTCGCCAATACCTTAATGCTTATGTAGATTATTGTATTCTATCTGTAAGCAGATACAAACCTAGAGTATGTACTTTGCCGGATGTCATATCGGTGACAATGACATTGTGCCCTTCCCTGACAATGTCGATATTCCCCTGTCCTGTAAAATCAGTTACAAAGACCTGAAGCACATGTCGTTCTCTGGAACGAAGCACCAGGTAATCAATTAACGACGTCGAAGGGTTATTCGGTCCTTTTGCCTGAATCAACGTACAGGTATTAGTGGAGAAACAGGTGATAGAAAGCGGCTCATCAATATGGTAAACCAGCCGTTTTTTTCCCATCAGTGGCTGTTCTTTGGCCTGTGTGACATAAGGATAGCAAATTTTGAAATCATGCGAATTTTGCACAACCGACTTATTTTCACTGGCGATATGATATACCCCATCAACACATTGATAGTGCGGATTATGTGTTTCAAGAATATCTATCAGCAAATTTTCAGTCACCTTAATGTAACGCCGGAAAATAATGCCATCATATGAATTTTTATCCCACTCTACCCGGACTTTACTGTTCGGCAGTGCCGGTGGCGTGACCCAGGCAACTTCGGTTACCAGCGTACATACAGTCTCCTTATCTTCCCAGAACAATACCCGCGGTGCTGCCGGCGGTTGGTTAAGCCCATTTACACACAACGTATTATGCGCAAAGGTATTTTTATAATAGCCATAATGCAGCGGCGCGCCGTACCCGGTAGTACCCAGGTCAGGAATAACGGCCCTGTAATTATTAAATACAATAAGGTTTAATCGATCGTAGTGGTCGTGCTCCCCACCATAGGGGCCATGTTTGATGCAAACAGCACGCCCAGGATGGTTCCTGATGAGGGTAAATCCTGAGCCAGGATCATGTAGCGTCTTGGCCGGAGGAGGTAACGTTCCCTCAGGTAGATCTTCGCCATAGAAGAGCGCATCAATACTTGTTCGTGGCATCGACATATAGATATGATTCAGCACCTGCGCGTACTGCGGATCCTGGTAGTAACCATAAGCAAATTCGTAAATATCAGTGTGGACAATTGTTTCCTGGCCATTAACACAGTCATTAACTTTAGGCATTGTCATATCGGGCATCAGCAGCTTTAACGGCAACGCCAGCATTTGACGGTAATATTTATGCCCCATTAAGCTATACGCCCCCTTCTGTGCCAGCTTTTCAAAGGCTATAAATCCCTGTAATGCATACAGATGGTAGTGCAGAGACCCCTCAAACCACATGCCTCCCGGCAACAAAGCATGCTCAAGTTGATATAAAAGACCGTATTCACCTCTGACCGCAAAATCGAGATATTTTTCGTCGTCCAGAATTGTGCCAATCATGCCGATAGTGGCATTAATGATCACTTCATGATTGTGAATTTGACGACAGCGATGCTGCATCATAAATTCTGCGCCGCAACGCAGCAACCGATCGGCGATATAATTATATTGTTCATCATTAAGCACTGAGCAGATAATATCAAAACCTCTGGCAAAATCGGCATGGCAGTTTGCCTCACAAAGCGTTTGCGCGTTCGCCTTACCGGGTCCGTTATAGGGAATATCACCGTGCACCTGATAGTCTGGATAGTATTTTGCATATTGCATCAAGAGTGCAATGACCTTATTCAGATAACCGCTGTCATCAGTCAACAGCCAGAGTACAGCCACCTCGTAGCAAGCCCTGGCATTTAATCCGTTTAACCAGCGCCACCACGCACCATAGTAGGGTTCCCCGGTAAAGACAGCGCCATCTATCGGACAGCGATGCTTATTCGGAGAGCGTCGCTCCCACTGCAGGCGAACGCTATGTTCAGGACAGAAAAAATAGTGATTCCATGTAGCACAACCCGTGGACGGAACTAAAATATCATGATTAAGCACATCACTATTGCGCTCGATGAGCGCATTAATAATTTTCGGTGTTACCCGCGCACGCGCTCTTGTTATCTGAGCCTGAGTAAATAATTTCATAATGCCCCTGTGGTTATTAGCTCTAATGCTATAGATGGCCTGATAAATGGCGTTCATTGTTATGGAATTGTCATTAACTTCTGCTTTTTTGCTGCCGCAAGGCAACGAGATACGGGGGTATCATCGCAGGCCAGCCAATAAAAAATACCCACCAGACAAACCAACTTTTCAGACCATTGTAGCGGGAATATATTCCCTGATACTTATGCACCTGCGCAACAAAGTACCCGACAAAGCAATACCATAACAGGCAAGGTAAAAGTGTCTCGATATTCATAGTGATCCCCTATTTTTTCAAAGACTCAATGTCTGTAATACTCGGTTCCATCTCTCTAGCGAACTAAAATAGACCCTGGGATCAATATATTGATATCTGTCTTATATTCCTTAGTTAGTTTTTGGGCCTTTTCAGTAAAAATGCTATCGCCGTAAGCTCTAGCGGCACTAAGTACCGGACCGACTGCCTCCTGGGGCTTATATCTTATCTCTTTGTAAGCCCACTTATCTTTTGACTCTCCCGCCTGCTGATTCAGAAAGAGGAAGGCATTTTTGGTGCTATGACCATCCAGTTTAAACCCCCAGACATCTTCCCCTATTCTTTCACCATAACGCCCCATTTTCGCGTAAGCGGCAAGCGTAAAGTTGGTGTAGTGGAAAGAACGGCTTCTTTCAAGTTCTGCGGAAAGCTCCCCTTTGTTATTCACCTGCCCGGCAACCCGACGAAGGGTAAATATTTTTACCTGCTCTTCAGCCTGCGCGAGATCGCCGGTGAAAAGTGAAAAGGCCGTGACCTGAGCATCGAACCATGCCCCATGGTTATTGTGCCAGTTAGATTCTTCGATCCCATTTTTACTGGTCAGAAGCCATTTCAGATATTCTGAATACCATTGTTGATAAGCCTTATAATCAGCCACTGGAATGCTGCCGGATGCTTTCAATAGCACGATACTGTCAGCAACATCTATCAGAGCGCGAGTATCAATGATGCCAATTCCCCGTCCATTAACCACACCGGGTATCGCCTGAGCATAGTTCAGGTTTGGATTCATCCGTGTTGATTTATTCAAAAACCAGGTATGCAGCATTTGTTGTGCTTTATTTGCATATTTTACTTCACCGCTGTAAAACCATGCCAGCGACAAAGCCCGGACATCATCAGTAAATTTCACCAGTCGTTTACTGTCGGTCGCTTCTGTTTTGGCCTCAGGATTTATTTCCCCATCCTTGCGGATATAGGGAAGTTTGCTCACCGTAGCAGGGTTTGGCCACCAGTAAGGGCCGAAACTATAATAATCATGTTTATCACCGGACGCCGGAACTAACGTTTTGTCTGTAACGGAATAGACTTTATGCCCCAGTGCAGCATTAGCTTTCTTCAATAACTCAGTATAGGAAGCAGCATATTCGCTACCACTTTGCTTAAGTTTATATTTGATGTTCTCCATCATTGCACAATCGTAGGTCAAGCAAGCATCAGACTTTTCGACTGCTCGTGGAGCATTGGATGCGGCAAATGAATGTGAACATAACATGCTGAAAACAGTCATCGATATAATTTTATATTTCATATTCTCTCCAGTGTTATTGATAATTCCAGAATGTGGATTGTCAGGTAAATTTACTTAGCCGTCACAGGGGGTGTTTTACTGTGCTTCAGCGTCCCACTACGTTTGAGAAAATAGCCGATAAGTAAAATGGATGCCGCACACCCAAGGAAGACAATTCTTCCCCATAGAGGATTCGGTATAAGCACCATCAGTAATATTCCATACCCCATTAGTTGGGTAATGCTTCCCAGTTTATATTGCTGAATGCGGTCAAACTCCCCTTGCTGATCGTCTGCAATTACCGGGCTTTCAATATTCTCAAAGAACTGCTCGGCATTCTCTCTTTCTACTGGTGAAAAAGCGGATGGACGATAAAACAACGTCGTCAGGCAGAAGAACCCACCGGTAAACAGTAAATGTGCAGCAACTGTCATGGTGGTCGTTAACTCGGATCTTTCTCTGGCGGTTAAGGTGATATCAAACAGGCTTGCAGCCCATTGTGCAGTAAATACGTTAATCACCAGCCATGAAACAAGCATGCCGAAGCATACCGTTCCCCATGCAGCCCAGCGGGGGGTTTTGCGGATAAACATACCGAAGAACAGAGGAACCAGGATCGGCGACTGCAACAGCGTCGCGACGCGCATCATCAGTTCAAACAGGCTCAGTTCCTTTAACTGAGCAAACAGCTGAGCGATGATAATGACCAGAATACCGTTGATGACTGTGACAACCTGACTGGTGATTAACAGCCCTTTTTCGCTTTGCGGCTGGTTGCGACGGATAATCGGCGACCAGAAGCTACGCACGAAGATCCCGGCGTTGCGACATAAAGCAGAATCCATAGAGGACATCGTTGCAGCAAAAAGTCCACCGACCAGTAACCCGACGGTCCCCACCGGCATGATTTTCTCGGCAAATACCAGATATACCGCATCCCTCGCCTTTTTACCCAGCCCGCTGTACTCAACGGCAGCATCGGGTATCAGAATTGCGCTTGACCAGGCAGGAATGAACCAGATAAGTGACCCCACGGACATCAAAGCCATGGCAAATAAGGCTGCATTTCTGGCATTGCGGGAATCTTTAGCATTCAGGAAACGATAGGAGTCCTGCATGTTATTGATACTCTGCAATTGCTTCACCAGGAAAAAGAGGAAGGAGCCGACAAGCAGCACACCATAGTTCATGTCAGGCCCCATGATGAAACCACCCGGGAAATTTTCCACGATTTCGCCAGGCCCACCGACAACCACCAGGGCAACAATGGCACAGGCAACGGAGACAACGGCGATGATCAGGGTTTGCACGAAGTCGCTGGCCACAACTCCCCATGCGCCGCTGAGCATTGAAATAAGCAATACTGATATCCCGGTGATCCAGATCGTTAAGGGTAACTCAAAGCCAAATACCGCACTGACGAAAATTGCCAGACCATTGAGCCATACCCCCCCGGTAAGAATACTTAACGGAATAATTGCCCACGTGAAGAATTGTTCATTTGTTTTACCAAAGCGGGCTCGAACGCCTTCCGTGGGAGTATCTACCCGCATTTGACGAAAGCGGTGACTGAACCACCACCAGGAGACTAAATAACCTAGCGCATTGCCGAAAAATACAAACGTCACAGCAAAACCATCGCTAAATGCCTTACCTGCAGCACCGGTAAAAGTCCATGCAGAAAATTGCGTCATAAACGCCGTGGCTCCCACCATCCACCAAAGCATTCGTCCACCACCGCGGAAATAATCACTGGAGGATTTACTTGCCATTTTTTTGAATGACAAGCTTATTATTAGCATCAGAATAAAATACCCGATGATAACCAGCGTATTTACATTCATTCTGGTTTCTCCGTATTAGTTAAATGTATACATCAACCATCTTTTGATTGATGAAACTAATTCCATCAGATTGAAAGCATGGTATGACCACCTGATATTTATTATAGTGCCAGGTGTTTCTGGTTTATTGAATAGCGGATATTTTCAGAATGAATACACAACACCGACGCGAACACGGGTTTGTCGATCATTTCGGTCGCTCACCCCGATGTTGCCAACTTCGCTATATCCCGCCCAGTTGCGGTCAAACTTGTACGCCACTTTTGAGTTATATTCTTGAGAGTAAGGTTTATTATTATTGCGATTAACCCCCTCGGAACTTCTGGCGTAAACGTAATTCAGCTCTGCACGCCATTTTTTCCAGCTAAATCCGGTCCATGCATCACCGCGGTTTACTTTGTTATCATCTCTCTTCACGTTGGAAGGATAGTGCGTGTAGTCATATCGGTACCGGGCTGCAACATAAAATCCGTTCTCGAAATTGTACTGAATCCGAAGATTAGGTTTATATGTTGTGCGGCTATCATTGCTTTCAATATGCATCGCGGGTGTCACAGACAACTGTTTATTTGCTTTCCAGCGCCAGCTTATCGATTCCTCATGACCATTACCAAGAAAATCAGCAAAAGGCTGGTCGGAATTATCCCCGCCAGAACGCCACTTGGCTTCGATAGAAAAACCAATGCCATTTTTAAAACGATGCGATACCAGCATTCTGTTCGCATTTACTTTATCAACCCTCCCTCCATCTATATATTCATGACGCAAATCTACGGAAATCGCAGTTGCAAAGGATGGTGCAAAGACTAAAGCAACCAGAGCTATTGATTTCATTTTCATTAGTCACCAAACCATTATCAATATGAATGGGATTGAGACATTACATTTATTGAAACAGCGTTTCAGTGATCAATGTCTAAAAAACACACATAATATAAATCCTCAATCGGCATTAAATAGATCTGGTAAATTACTTTTTTTTACATATCTTTTAACAAAATTAAATAGAGTTTAAATTTAACTAAATCGTTAAACTTGCGATCGCAAAAGAACATACACAGCAGCAACTTATAAATATTCCAATTGGAATTAAAACGGTTAATTAATTATTTCAGAATAAGTACGACCCTCTATTTCTTCTGACTCCGACTATGACTGGATAATGTTATTACTCATTGAAAAATAACATGTTGTACATGCGCTCGTACGTCAGTTTTATTTGCAAATAGCTTCGTGCGAATCATTTTATAGTACGGAACACGTATCCCTCACCGAATGACCCTGACCCAAAATCCTGTTCCATTCAGAAACAGAATTACGGCATGATAAACACTCCCCTGAACGGAGGTGGTGCCGATGAAAAAGGCACGATTCACTGAAGAGACAGATTGTCTTTGCCCTAAAGCAGGCTGAGCTGGGTACGTCCGTGCAGGATGTCTGCCGCAAGCAGGGTATCTCCGATGCCACGTTTTAAACCTGGCGTAAGGAATACGGCGGGATTTCCCCTTCTGAACTCAAGCATATGCGGCAACTGGAAGAAGAAAATCTGCGGCTGAAGAGGCTGGTTGCCGATCTGAGTCTCGACAAGGCGATGCTGCAGAATGTGCTGGCAAAAAAGAACTAACGCTGGCGCGCCTGCGCGAATTGGTCAGGGATTTGCAGGCCCGCTACGGTGTCAGTGAGAGACAGGTCTGTTTTGCGCTGCGGCTCAGTCGCAGCTCGTTTCGCTATCGTTCTGTAGCCGCCGACGACAGCACACTGCGGCTGCGCATCCGTGAGATCACCGAAACCCGGGTTCATTATGGTTACCGCCGAGTACACGTGATGCTCAGGTGGGAAGGCTGGCGCGATAACCACAAACGGATCTACCGGCTTTACAGTGAACAGGGGCTGTCACTGCGTCTCAAACGTCCACGTCGCAATAAATCCGCCCAGCGCCGGCAGCCGCAACCTCAGGGGCTGTATCCGAATCACGTCTCGGACATGGATTTTGTCTCGGACGCGCTGTTTAACGGGCGACGACTGCGCCTGCTGACGGTTATCGACCTTTACACCCGCGAATGCCTGGAGATCTGCGTTCAGCAGAAGTGGCAGAAATGATGAACAACATAGCGCTCAGGCGTCCTTTACCGCAGTGGCTGAAAACCGATAATGGTTCTGAATTTGCAGGGAAAATGCTGGACAGGTGGGTGTATGAAAGAGGGTTAAGGATCGACTTCTCACCCCCGGGAACACCGACGGACAACGCTACGGTCGAGTCCTTCAACGGCAGGTTGCGGCAGGAATGCCTGAACGTGAACTGGTTCATGTCTCTGGAGGATGCATGGTGCAAAATCGAGGCCTGGCGCATACACTATAACCAGAGTCGTCCCCATTCTGCACTCGGCTGGATGACGCCCTCCAAATTTGCCTAAAAATCTGCCGGTTGCCTGGATATGCAGCCAGAATTAAGCTGGTTATTCCTGATTATGACTGGATCATATTCGAGGTCAAGGTCAATACTGCAGCATTGGCCGACCCATGGCAAAGCAGAATTTTTAAGTCACCAACTGGCGCAACTACAACAAAGCCCTCATCAACTGCGGCTCCGTCACTTTCTGGCTTGATGACGAGGATATTCAGGCCTGGTATGGGCCCGCCACACACATCGAGGGGGCGGCCTAGCACTGTTCTGACCTCGCCATCACCACCGTCCTTGTCGTTAAACGTGTATTCCGCCTGATCCTGCGAGCCGCAAAGGGCTTTATTTATTCATGATGGGGGTTCCTCTTCGTTGTCCGGATTACACCAGTGTCAGCAAGCGGGCAAAGTCGGTTAATGTCAGTTTTAAAACACCCACCCGGGGCGAAATTGCACATCTGGTGATTGATTCCACAGGGCTAAAAGTCTTCGGTGAAGGTGAGTGAAAAGTCAAAAAGCACGGCAAAGAGCGCCGTATCTGGCGAAAACTGCATCTGGCTGTTGATCCGAGTACGCATGAAGTCATCTGCGCGGACCTGTCGCTGAACAATGTCACGGACGCTGAAGCTTTCCCGGGGCTTACCGGCAGACCCACCGAAAAATCAGTTCAGCGGCGGCAGACATACACGGCGATGTCATGACGAACTGCGTCGCAAGAAAATCAGCGCGCTCGGGCTACTGGCCAGGTGAGTATGCAGACCGCAATCGTGCTGTTGCGAATCAACGGCTGAGCGGGAGCAATGCACGGTGGAAATGGAGAACAGATTACAACCGTCGGTCGATAGCGGAAACGGCAATGTACAGGGTAAAGCAGTTGTTCGGTGGTTCGCTGACGTTGCGTGACTACGATGGTCAGGTTGCAGAGGCTTTGGCCATGGTGCGTGCGCTGAACATAATGACGAAGGCAGGCATGCCAGAAAGCGTGCGTATTATCTGACAACTGTAACCGGCTACGAAGATGCTTGCCCCAAAACTGATTTATTCAACAAAGCCATACGGTCTATTAACCGATGATTGTTATAACAGCCCACTCACTTCAGCGTGGCTATTCGCGAGTCATATACACTGAGCGGTGGCGGGTATGTTTATCGTCGGGTTATGGTGATTCTCTCAGGCGTGTGATGCCGGGTTATTCACCACGGATAATTTAGACATTGCCGGTTTATTACTTATGGATAAGGCACTCATAAAGCCCCCTTATTCAGGGGGCTGAGCTGATG
>NZ_JAERMU010000021.1 GCF_016756775.1 Dryocola clanedunensis subsp. sulfonylureivorans
AGAGTGAACATATTTTGTCTCCTTTCACCTGAGCCAACACGTCATTCCAGCCTTGTACATACGAAGTCAGAGCTTCTGGTTACCGTTCGGATTTTGAGTGACGTGAAAGGTGAAACGGAGGGCTTAAGCTACGAAGAAAGATCGGCGTCTTCAGGGCGGATACAAGCTTCCTCCGTTTCGTGTAACCGGTAGCTAACCAGCTACCGGTTCAAGATACAAGGGCGGATAAGCGAATGCGTCATCCGCCAGCTTTGACAACTGTAGCCAATGTCACAATATTGTTACGTAGTGGTTATAAAACCTGGATAACCGCTAACTATTTAGTGATTAACTCTTCCTGACCCGCCACTTTTCCTTATACTCGACCAGGCAAACATACTTGATTACATCCGATCATTCAGGCGCCTCAGAGCGCAGATTCAGGATTGGACGACACACAACAGGAAGGTAAGACATGGCAACACAATCTCCAGGACTTCTCTCGCGCCTGGCGCACGGTAGTCTGGTTAAGCAAATTCTCGTTGGCCTGGTGCTGGGTATCGCACTGGCGATGGTGTCAAAAGACGCCGCTATCGCCACCGGTTTATTAGGTACGCTGTTCGTTGGTGCGCTGAAAGCCGTAGCGCCAGTTCTGGTGCTGATGCTGGTGATGGCGTCCATTGCTAACCACCAGCACGGACAAAAAACCAGTATTCGCCCTATATTGTTCCTTTATCTGCTGGGGACGTTCTCCGCTGCGTTAACCGCCGTTGTTGTCAGTTTCCTTTTCCCTTCCACGCTGCATCTGACCACCGGGGCGACCGATATCGTGCCGCCGTCAGGGATTGTGGAAGTTCTGCGCGGCCTGCTGATGAGCATGGTTTCCAATCCCATTGATGCACTGCTGAATGCTAACTATATCGGTATTCTGGTGTGGGCCGTGGGCCTGGGCTTTGCATTACGTCACGGTAACGAAACGACTAAAAACCTGGTGACCGATGTTTCCAACGCGGTGACGTTCCTGGTGAAAGTGGTGATTCGTTTTGCGCCGATTGGTATTTTCGGCCTCGTTGCCTCCACGCTTGCCACGACGGGTTTCGCAACGCTGTGGAGCTACGCGCATCTGCTGCTGGTGCTGATTGGCTGTATGCTGGGCGTGGCGCTTATCGTCAATCCGCTGCTGGTCTGGTACAAAATCCGCCGCAACCCGTATCCGCTGGTATTGACGTGCCTGCGTGAGAGCGGCGTTTACGCCTTCTTCACCCGCAGCTCAGCGGCGAACATTCCGGTGAATATGAGCCTCTGCGAGAAGCTGAACCTGGATCGTGATACCTATTCCGTGTCGATTCCGCTGGGTGCAACTATCAACATGGCCGGTGCGGCTATTACTGTTACCGTGCTGACCCTTGCTGCGGTTCATACGCTGGGCGTGGCGGTAGATTTGCCGACGGCATTGTTGTTAAGCGTAGTGGCTGCGGTTTGCGCCTGCGGTGCGTCCGGCGTGGCGGGTGGTTCACTGTTGCTGATCCCGCTGGCGTGCGGCATGTTTGGTATTCCGAATGAGATCGCCATGCAGGTGGTCGCGGTTGGCTTTATTATTGGCGTACTGCAGGATTCTGCCGAAACGGCGCTGAACTCTTCGACGGACGTGCTGTTCACTGCGGCGGCCTGTCAGGCCGAAGACGCACGTCTGGCAAATAAAGACCCTCTGCGCGGTTAACTCTTCTCCTCCCCGTCGGCAACGGCGGGGATTTTACTCCTGCTCCTGCACTTTCTTCTCGACAAGGAACGGGTCAATCCCCCGCTTCTGCATCCGCCAGAACCTAATAATATTCAGCCCGTTCATGATCAGAAAACTGCCCTCAATGAGCGTGCCGCCGATCGATCCCAGCCAGAAGTTATGCGTCACCCAGCACGCCGTGGAACACCACATGACGCAGCGCGTGGTAAGCCCCTTGCAGCGGAACAGCGCCCAGGTACTGGCAACGGTGCCGACAATCGGCAGCAGCTCCATCAGATGGGTGAACTTCGCAAGCCCGAGGCCCAGCGTCAGCGCGATAAACAGGGACATGACCCACACGCTGCGGGTTCGCAGCGAGATAACGGTGCGCACGGCGTTGAGTTCGGCGCTGAAGCCCGCCGGGGTAGCGCCCATAAGAAAGAAATGCAGCCCGATGATGGCGCTGTAGCCTGCCAGCTGAAGCTTGAAGCGCCGCTCGTCGCGGTTGATGAACGTCGTGATGCCGACGGCAAAGGCGAGTACGCCCACGCCCTGGGCGATCCAATACGCGGTCATGTTCTGTCCTTGCCAGCCTCCGGCTGTGTCTGGTACGCCTCTACGTAGGGGGGATAAGCAGCAGCGTCATCCACCAAAAAATCGACGGGCGACGCGCTGCTTTCCAGCCCGGAGTTACAAAGTTACTCCGCTTTTAAAGATAGCAAGTTCACGGAAGTCGTTGCGTTCATTGCAGGTTTTTTTGCCGTTGGCGATGTCAACGATACGGTCGATGAACTGATTAAGCAGCGTCGGCATGTCGCTGCCGTGCAGCAGTTCACCCGCGTCAAAATCAATCCAGTGCGGTTTTTTCGCCGCCAGCTCGCTGTTAGTGGCGATTTTCACGGTTGGCACAAAGCCGCCGTACGGCGTGCCGCGACCAGTGCTGAATAACACCATATGGCACCCTGCTCCGGCCAGCGCGCTGGTCGCGACGGCATCATTGCCCGGCGCGCTCAGCAGGTTCAGCCCCGGCGTTTTCAGCCGTTCACCGTAGCGCAGTACGTCCACCACTTCGCTCTCGCCCGCCTTTTGGGTGCAGCCGAGGGATTTCTCTTCAAGCGTGGTGATGCCGCCAGCTTTGTTACCCGGCGACGGGTTTTCGTAAATCGGCTGGTTGTGGGCAATAAAGTACTGCTTGAAATCGTTAACCATGGCGACGGTTTTGTCGAACGTTGCTTCGTCGCGGCAGTGGCTCATCAGGATGCGTTCGGCACCGAACATTTCCGGCACTTCCGTCAGCACCGTGGTGCCGCCGTTCGCCACCATGTAGTCAGAGAAACGCCCGAGCATTGGGTTGGCGGTGATACCGGACAGGCCGTCAGAGCCGCCGCACTCCAGACCGAACTTCAGTTCGCTGAGCCTGCCCGCTTCGCGCCTGTCGTGGCGCATGGTTTCGTACAGCGCCTGCAACTGCTCAAGGCCTGCTTCCACCTCATCGTCCTGCTGCTGGCAGATCATAAAGCGCACGCGTTCGGGATCGTATTCACCCAGCGTTTCGCGGAAGGCGTTCACCTGATTGTTTTCACAGCCCAGACCAATCACCAGCACCGCGCCCGCGTTCGGGTGATGCACCATGTTTTGCAGCATGGTGCGGGTGTTGATGTGGTCTTCCCCCAGCTGCGAACAGCCAAACGGATGGCTGAAAAGGAACACACCGTCGATATCTTCCGCGTCGTTGTTCTGCTTCAGGAAGCGATTCTGGATCTGCCGCGCAATCCCGTTAACGCAGCCGACAGTGGGCAGGATCCACAGCTCGTTGCGCACCCCGACCGTCCCATTGGCGCGGCGGTAGATGTTCACTTCACGATCGGCGGCCTGCTCCGCAAGTTCCAGCACGTCAGGCTGATAGCGATATTCATCCAGATCGCTGAGGTTGGTGCGCGCATTGTGCGAGTGAATATGTTCACCTGCTTCAATGGGCGCCAGCGCATGACCAATCGGCAGGCCATATTTAATCACGTTGTCGCCCTGGGCTATGGCCCCCAGCGCAAACTTATGGCCGCGAACGACCGGCTGGCGCAGGGTAATTTCTGCGCCTTCAACGGCAATCACTTCACCTTCAGCCAGGTCCACTAGCGCGACGGCGACGTTGTCCTGCGCATGGATCTTGATGTATTGCATATCAGCCTCGGTCCCGACTAGTTCAGTTCAATGCCGAAGTAGTCTTTAGCATTGTTAAAGCAGATGTTTTTCACCATGCCGCCCAGCAGCTGGATATCCGCCGGTGCCTCACCCGCCGCAACCCAACGGCCAATCATCTGGCACAGAATGCGACGGAAGTATTCATGACGGGTGTAAGACAGGAAGCTGCGGCTGTCGGTGAGCATGCCGACAAAGCGGCTCAGCAGGCCGAGCTGCGCGAGCTGGGTCATCTGGCGCTCCATGCCGTCTTTCTGATCGTTAAACCACCAGCCGGAGCCAAACTGCATTTTGCCCGGCATCCCTTCACCCTGGAAGTTACCGACCATGGTGCCGATCACTTCGTTATCGCGCGGGTTCAGGCAGTAGAGGATGGTTTTTGGCAGCTCGTTGTTTTCGTTCTGCTTGCTCAGCAGGCGGGAAAGCTCCATCGCCAGCGGACGGTCGTTGATGGAGTCGAAGCCCACGTCCGCGCCCAGCAGTTTGAACTGGCGCTGATTGTTATTACGCAGCGCGCCAATATGGTATTGCTGCACCCAGCCGCGGCGGCTGTACTGTGAGCCGAGCCAGACCAGAACGGCGGTTTTGAACTGGGCCACTTCGTGCTCGCTCAGCTCGTTGCCCGCCAGGCGGCTTGCCAGAATTCCGTCCAGCGTCGCTTCGTCCGCTTCGGCGAACATCACAACGTCTAACGCGTGATCCGACACCTTACAGCCGTGGGCGGCAAAGTGATCCAGACGTTTGTTCAGCGCCGTCAGCAGATCGCCGAAGCGACGAATATCAGTATCAGAAACCTCCGCCAGCCTGTTCATGTACTCCGCAAAGGTTGGCAGCTCAATGTTGAAGGCTTTGTCCGGACGCCAGCTTGGCAGCACTTTCACGTCGAAGCCGTCGTCGGCAATCTGACGGTGATAGCGCAGGTCGTCAACGGGATCGTCGGTGGTGCCTGCCATTTTGACGTTCATCTGCTTCATGATGCCGCGCGCGCTGAACTCATCCTGCGCCAGCAGTTCATTGCATTCGTTCCAGATTTCGTCAGCGGTTGAAGGTGATAGCAGTTTACCGGTAACGCCGAACGGGCGGCGCAGCTCAAGGTGGGTCCAGTGGTAAAGCGGGTTGCCGATACAGTGCGGTACGGTGGCAGCCCAGGCGTCAAACTTTTCACGGTCGCTGGCATCGCCGGTACACAAGCGTTCTGCCACACCGTTGGTCCGCATCGCGCGCCACTTGTAGTGATCGCCTTTCAGCCAGATGTCATACAGGTTTTTAAAGCGGTAGTCGTCGGCAACCTGCTGCGGCGGAAGGTGGCAGTGGTAGTCAAAAATCGGCTCATCTTTCGCATAGTCGTGATACAGGCGGCGGGCAAATTCTGTATCGAGAAGAAAATCGTCAGTCATAAACGGGGTCATGTAAGGATTCCTCTGTACATAGCATTTCGATGCTTACGCATAATGAAGACAAAGTTATCACACCAATTTAGATGAGCGGAGCAGATTTTTGCGGGAGCCATCACAAAACCCGTACTTTTTTTGCGAATACTCTGGCTAAAAACAGCCCAAAACCCGCGTCATTACTGGCTACAAAGCCGCTCCCACTCTGAAATGGCCCAAAAAACCCTTTTGTGATGTCACTCAACTTTTAAAGCTGTATGACAAGTTATCTTGCTGCCCTCGCAATACCTCTTAACACGGAAAGATTCAGACGCTGGCATGACAAGCCGCGCACAGGGTAAGGAGACCTGGTTTGCCGAAGGCACATTTTAATTTATGGCAAGGTACGGGTCTTATCGGGTTATACCCCCGGCAAGTCCCCCTTTAAAAAGACTCACGTCAAGGCACGAGCCTGACGTCAGCCGCGTTCGCGGGGCTGCAAAAGACGGGATGAAGTTTGAAATGCGAAAGATTAAAGGCTTGCGCTGGTACATGATAGCCCTGGTCACCATGGGCACCGTGCTGGGTTATCTTACTCGTAACACCGTGGCCGCCGCCGCACCGACGCTGATGCAAGAACTGCATATTTCGACACAGCAATACTCCTATATTATCGCCGCTTATTCAGCGTGTTACACGGTGATGCAGCCGGTCGCTGGTTACGTTCTCGATATCCTCGGCACTAAGATTGGTTACGCCTTCTTCGCCATCGCCTGGGCAATTTTCTGTGGCGCGACTGCGCTTGCAGGAAGCTGGGGCGGTCTGGCCGTCGCTCGTGGTGCGGTCGGTGCTGCGGAAGCGGCCATGATCCCTGCGGGCCTGAAAGCCAGCAGCGAATGGTTCCCGGCGAAAGAGCGCTCTGTCGCCGTGGGTTGGTTTAACGTGGGCTCTTCCATTGGAGCAATGGTCGCACCGCCGCTGGTCGTCTGGGCTATCCTGATGCACAGCTGGCAGATGGCGTTTATTATCTCCGGCGTGTTGAGCTTCGCCTGGGCCATGGCGTGGCTGATGTTCTATAAGCACCCACGCGATCAGAAGAAGCTGACGGAAGAGGAGCGTGAATACATCATTGGCGGCCAGGAAGCCCACCACCAGACCAACAACAGCAAAAAGATGTCGGCCTGGCAGATTATCCAGAACCGTCAGTTCTGGGGCATCGCCCTGCCACGCTTCCTGGCTGAGCCAGCATGGGGGACGTTTAACGCCTGGATCCCATTGTTTATGTTCAAGGTGTATGGCTTTGATTTAAAACATATTGCCATGTTCGCCTGGATGCCAATGCTGTTTGCCGATCTTGGCTGCGTGCTTGGCGGCTACCTGCCACCGCTGTTCCAGCGCTGGTTTGGCGTGAACCTGATTGTTTCACGCAAAATGGTTGTGACCATGGGCGCGGTCCTGATGATTGGACCAGGGACCATCGGTCTGTTTACCAGCCCTTATGCGGCAATCGCTTTGCTGTGCGTCGGTGGTTTTGCCCACCAGGCGCTGTCCGGGGCGCTGATTACCCTCTCTTCCGACGTGTTCGGACGTAACGAAGTGGCTACTGCTAACGGCCTGACCGGGATGGCAGCATGGACGGCCAGTACGCTGTTCGCCCTGGTTGTTGGTGCGCTGGCCGATACCATGGGATTCAGCCCGCTGTTTGCTGCCCTTGCCGTGTTCGATCTGCTGGGCGCGTTGGTTATCTGGACGGTGCTTAAGAATCAGCCGATTAGCGAGCTGCAGTCGCCATCAAAAACGGGGCCAACCGTTACTCAGTCGTGATTGTTGAGCGTTCTCTCAAAAGCCGCCGAAAGGCGGCTTTCGCATTTTTGAGCACAGGGACAAAGTAGAGCGAATATCAGAAAAGTGGTATAACAGATCATGTCACTTGCCGTATCCCCCGGAGCCTTAAATGGAAGTCATGGAACCCCGTCGCCTGTATCAGCAGCTGGCCGCTGAGTTAAAACATCGTATTGAAAGCGGCGTCTATCACGTGGGTGAAAAACTGCCCGCTGAGCGCTTTATTGCTGAAGAGAAAAATGTCAGCCGCACGGTGGTGCGCGAAGCGATAATCATGCTGGAAGTAGAAGGCTACGTGGAGGTTCGTAAAGGTTCGGGCATTCATGTCATTTCCAGCCAGGCGAAACATACCCATATCCCTGATGAACGTTTTGAGTTCGCAAGCTTTGGGCCTTTTGAGCTTTTACAGGCGCGCCAGCTTATCGAAAGCAATATTGCCGAGTTTGCCGCCACCCAGGTGACCAAGCAGGATATTGTGAAGCTGATGGAAATTCAGGAGATGGCACGTAAGGAGATGAGCTTCCGGGATTCCGAGTGGGATTTGCACTTCCATACTCAGGTTGCTCTGGCGACGCAGAACAGCGCGCTGGCGGCAATTGTTGAAAAAATGTGGAGCCAGCGTATTCATAATCCGTACTGGCAAAAACTTCACGAGCACATTGATATGCGCACGGTGGATAACTGGTGTGATGACCACGACAATATTCTCAAGGCTCTGATCCGCAAAGATCCACACGGGGCAAAGCTCGCCATGTGGCAACACCTTGAGAACACCAAGCAGATGCTGTTTAACGCCACCAGCGACGATTTCGAATTTAACGCCGATCGCTATCTGTTTGCAGAAAACCCGGTGGTTCACCTGGAAACGTCATCAAGCAGTCAAAAATAGTCATTTCTGCCCGCGGGGGTAAGCAAACCAACCAATAGTGTCAGCGTTTGTAAATACCCTCGCCAGCCCCCTCCCCGGTAAGCAAAATCAACCCTCAACAAAGTACAAATTCTCTGACGCTTTACCCGCGGCTTTGTTACAATTAGATGCAATTTCATAGCCTCTGAAGAGCTTTGTCTTCCAGCGTCTTATTCGTACACACAAGGAGTGGTGACGCAAGACCTGTCCGGGCTATGTGCAAGCGGTTAAATAAAACTAACTCCAGTGCCGCTTTATAGCTGACCCGATTCATACCGGCGACCTTAATCGATGTGCCAGGAACACTGAATGGAACTTTTGACCCAACTGCTGAACGCTCTGTGGAGCCAGGATTTTGAAACGCTTGCCAATCCCGGGATGATTGGCATGCTTTATTTTGTTTTGTTCATGATTCTCTTTCTTGAAAATGGGTTATTGCCCGCCGCATTCCTGCCGGGTGACAGCCTGCTGGTGCTTGTCGGGGTACTGATTGCCAAAGGTGCAATGGGCTTCCCGCAAACCGTTTTATTATTGACCACCGCCGCAAGCCTGGGCTGCTGGCTTAGTTACATTCAGGGGCGCTGGCTTGGTAATACGCGTATTGTGCAGAACTGGCTGTCACATTTGCCTGCCCACTATCACCAGCGTGCGCACAATCTTTTCCATAAGCATGGCCTTTCCGCCCTGTTAATCGGCAGATTTATTGCTTTTGTTCGCACATTGTTACCAACTATTGCCGGAATTTCTGGTCTGAGTAATGCGCGCTTCCAGTTCTTTAACTGGATGAGCGGCCTGCTGTGGGTGTTAATTCTCACCTCTCTGGGCTACCTGCTGGGTAAAACGCCGGTATTCCTGAAATACGAAGATGCATTGATGTCCTGCCTGATGCTGCTGCCCGTGGTGCTGCTGGTATTTGGCCTGATCGGTTCGTTAATTGTGCTTTGGCGTAAAAAATACGGTAACCGTGGTTAGAGGGATAACGATGAAACCAGAATTATTGCGTCGCCTACGGGCGGCGCTGCTGATCGCCGGACTTCTGATGAGCGCGCTGCTCGTGTGGTCTGGCATGCAGCAAACGGAATCCACCCTGCAAATCAGCAGCAGCCAGCAGGGGATTAGCATGCCGGACGGTTTTATTGTCTGGCATCATCTGGATGCTAACGGCATCCGCTTTAAAAGTATTACCCCAGAAAATAACTCGCTGTTAATTAAGTTTGATTCCAGCGCGCAAAGCGAAGCCGCCAAAGCCGTGCTCTACAGAACGCTGCCTCGCGGCTATGTGATTGCTCTGCAGGAAGAAAATGACAGTGCCAGTGCCTGGCTCTCGCGTCTGCGTAACCACGGCGATCGTATCGGCTGAAGCCGCTGAATATTCTTAATTCATTTGCAAAAATTGGGTTTTCATCCAGTTTTTGTCTATGCTTGAGTTTGATTTAACTGCGCGAAATCAGCGTCTTTTATCAGATTTTGGACATTGGCTGTCGCTTGAGTGCGCACATGCCCGCTTTCACAATGGAAGGTTACCATCATGAATTACCGTACCGTATTGGCTATCGCCCTGTTATCTCTTACTTCTGCCACTCAAGCTGCTTCCCTGTGCAGTGAGAAAGAGGCGGATATTCAGCGTGAAATTGGCTATGCGGAAAAGCATCAGAATCAGCACCGCATTGATGGTTTGAATAAAGCGCTAAAAGAAGTCCGGGCTAACTGCACAGATAGCAGCCTGCGCGCCGAACATCAGAAAAAAATCAACGAACAAAAAGAAGAGATCGCGGAACGTAAAGCGGATCTTCAGGAAGCCCGTCAGAAAGGCGATGCAGACAAAATTACCAAGCGTGAAGAAAAACTGTCTGAAGCTGAGCATGAGCTAAAAAGCCTGGAAGCCCGCGATTACTAAAATCGAAGGATCAACCTCAAACACCTGGAGAGAACCATGTCAAAAGATACTACATCAGAACATTTGCGCGCTGAGTTGAAATCCCTGGCAGATACGCTCGAAGAGGTGCTTAACGCATCGACGGATAAGTCAAAAACCGAACTGGAAAAATTACGCGGCAAGGCTGAGAAAGCCCTGAAAGAGAGCCGTTATCGCCTTGGTGAAACCAGCGATGTGATTGCAAAACAGACGCGTGAAGCGGCCGCGAAAGCTGACGATTATGTGCGTGAAAATCCATGGACTGGCGTAGGTATTGGTGCGGCGATTGGCGTCGTGCTGGGCGTTCTGATGACGCGACGCTAATTATGGCTGAATCTCGTCAACCTCAGGGGCCGGGTAAAGGCGTCCTCGGTGTCGGACAGCGTCTGGTTACCATCATCGTAGGGATGGTGGAAACACGCGTACGTCTTGCGGTCGTGGAACTGGAAGAGGAGAAAGCCCATCTTGTTCAGCTGCTGCTGATGCTTGGCTTAACCATGTTATTTGCGGCCTTTGGACTGATGAGCCTGATGGTGCTGGTCATCTGGGCGGTCGATCCTCAGTACCGCCTGAACGCGATGATTGCTACCACGGTAGTGCTGCTGGCTCTTGCCCTGATAGGCGGTGTCTGGACGTTATATAAGTCCCGTCAGTCAACTCTGCTGCGTCATACCCGTCGCGAGCTGGAGAATGACCGCGAGCTGCTTGAGGACGAGAAACCATGAGTGACCGCGAGCGTAATAAGCGTAAAGCGCTGTTGCTGAGCCGCATTCAGCAGCAAAGGCTGGATCTGAGTGCCGGCAAGCGAGAGTGGCTGGAAGTTACCGGTTCTTACGATCGCGGCTGGCACACTATTATGAGCCTGCGCAGCTATGCGCTTATCGCCAGCAGCGTGATGGCAATCTGGAGTGTCCGTCACCCCAGCTTCCTGATGCGCTGGGCGAGACGCGGCTTTGGTGCCTGGAGCGCCTGGCGGCTGATACGCAATACGGTACAGCAGCAAACTCATCACTGACCGTACCGCCCTTCGGGGCGGTATTTTTTTGCCTGATATCCTTGCTCAATATATTTGAAGAACAATGACAGTTTTCCTTGCTAACAATCTTATTTCGCCCCGTCTATTATCCTCTCCATCGACAGCGCCTGCCGGTAACCTCCGGAAATAGCTAAGACATAAATCACCGGGCTGATAGCACCCGAATAAAAAACGTTGGAGAGTAAAATGAAAAAATTAGATGATGCTGGTGTTCTGTTAGCGCGTATCCTGATGCCAATCCTGTTCATCGTGGCGGGCTGGGGAAAAATTACGGGCTACGCCGGCACGCAACAATATATGGAATCGATGGGCGTACCAGGGTTCCTGTTGCCTCTGACCATTTTGCTTGAATTCGGCGGCGGCCTGGCAATTCTGTTCGGTTTCCTGACCCGTACTACGGCCCTTATCACCGCCGTATTTACCCTGCTGACAGCGTTCCTGTTCCACGCTGATTTTGCGCAGGGCCCGAACTCCATCATGTTCATGAAGAACTTTACTATCGCAGGTGGCTATCTGCTGCTGGCCGTCTTCGGTCCAGGTGCTTACAGCATCGACCGTGCGCTGAATAAAAAGTGGTAAGCGTTCTATACTGAATCAGTAAAAGCGAAGGCTAATCCCTTCGCTTTTTTTATTTCTGCATGACGAGGAGAAAAGCATGGGACAGTTAATTGACGGCGTATGGCATGACGTGTGGTACGACACCAAATCCACCGGCGGCAGCTTTAAGCGCTCTGAATCTGCCTTCCGTAACTGGCTGACCGCCGATGGTGAGCCGGGTCAGTCAGGCAAGGGCGGATTTGCCGCCGAGAAAGGCCGTTACCATCTCTACGTTTCTCTTGCCTGCCCGTGGGCGCATCGCACCCTGATTATGCGCGCGCTGAAGGGGCTGGAGTCGTTTATTTCCGTGTCGGTCGTCAGCCCGCTGATGTTTGAAAACGGCTGGACGTTCGACGACGATTTCCCGGAGGCTACCGGCGACGGGCTTTATCAGCATGATTATCTTTATCAGCTGTATTTGCAGGCCGATCCGCACTATTCCGGGCGCGTTACCGTTCCCGTGTTGTGGGATAAGAAAACGCAGACCGTCGTCAGCAACGAATCTGCTGAAATCATTCGTATGCTTAACTCCGCTTTTGACGCGCTGGGGGCACGAGCCGGGGACTATTATCCACCGGCATTGCGCAGCCAGATTGATGAGCTGAACGGCTGGATCTACGACACGGTCAATAACGGCGTTTATAAATCCGGCTTCGCCACAACGCAGGAAGCTTACGACGCGGCGGTTGTGCAAGTGTTTGAATCTCTGGCTCGTCTCGAGCAGATCCTCGATAAGCACCGCTATCTGACGGGCAATACTTTAACCGAAGCAGATGTTCGTCTGTGGACCACGCTGGTACGCTTTGATCCGGTTTACGTCACCCACTTTAAGTGCGACAAGCACCGTATCAGCGATTATCCGAACCTGTACGGCTTCCTGCGCGATCTCTACCAGCTGCCGGGCGTGGCGGAAACCGTAAGTTTCCCGCATATCCGCAACCATTATTACCGCAGCCACAAGACCATCAACCCGACCGGAATTATCTCCATCGGCCCCGCGCAGGATTTGAACGAGCCGCACGGCCGCGATGTGCGGTTTAGCAAAGGTTGATAATATTCGTCTGAGATATGATTTACGCACAATCCATTCACGGCTATTCTTGAAGAGATCGCTTACAGATCAAGTGATTGACACTTATTCAAGGCAGGCCGCAAATGGATTGGTATTTCAAAGTATTAAGAAACTATGTTGGCTTTCGCGGGCGCGCGCGCCGCAAAGAGTACTGGATGTTTATTCTCGTCAACCTGGTGTTGACCGGCGTATTGAGCATTCTGGATAAAATGCTGGGGCTGAAAATCGCCGCCGATGAAGGGATGCTCACCACGATTTACGGTTTGCTGATCATGTTACCGTCGTGGGCCGTTCAGTTCCGCCGCCTGCACGATACCGATCGTTCAGCGTGGTGGCTGCTGCTGGTGCTGATCCCGATTATCGGCTGGATCGTGATTCTGATCTTCAACTGTCAGAACGGTACGCCGGGCGAGAACCGCTTTGGCAGCGATCCGAAGCTGATGGATGCGACATTGGTGAGCGACTAAGGATTGTTGGCGACGCTTCGCTTATCCGCCCTGCAAGGTTCCCGACACGTAAGGTGGGTAAGCGACAGCGTTACCCACTTTTTATTTCAGAAGTTTAGGGATCTCTCGCAGGCACCACGCCTTCGCCTCACCCATGCTGTCCCGCCGCCACGCCATAATAATATCAACTTCCCTGATGTACTCCGGGCTGACCACGCGCAGGCGTCCTTCGGCGATGTCCTGCTCCACCAGCGGGTATGGCATAGTGGCAACGCCAAGACCCGCCAGCAATGCCTGCCGTTTATCGGCCATTGAGCTGACGGTTAAGCGCGGCTGTTTGTCCAGCAGCTGAACGGTGAGCACCGGGCGCTCGCGGGCGGTATCCGCCACGGCAATACCGCGATATTTCACACGAGTCACTTCTGAAAGCGGTTCTGGCTCGTTATGAATAGGATGATCCGGTGCGGCGACGTAGACGCTCATGACCGAGTAAAGCTTGCGTGAATTGATCTCAGACGAGGAACGGAAGTGCATATCCGGTGCAATCACGATATCTGCCCTTCCCTGCTCCAGGCGCTCCCAGGCTCCGGCCAGAACTTCGGTGATGACCGACAGCTGGGTATCGGCTTTGTCGGCCAGCTTGTCGACTAACGGGAATAGTTTTACCGCGGGAACCAAAGCTTCGGTGACGATAGTCAGATGCGTTTCCCAACCGCGCGCAAGGGCTTCAGCGTCCGTTGTGAGTTTATCCGCAGCTTCCAGCAGGACTCGCCCACGCTCGAGCAGCATTCGCCCGACGTTAGTGAATTTGGTGCGATGGCCAGAGCGGTCAAACAGCACAACATCCAGTTCTTCTTCTAATTTTTGCATGGTGTAGCTAAGCGCAGAAGGCACGCGTCCAAGTTCGTCCGCAGCGGCGGCAAAGCTGCCACGGCGGTCTATTGCGTCCATCACCCTTAGTGCCTCAAGCGTCAATGCTCTCTCTTTAGCCATCTCGTTCTCATTCAGGAAATTTGAACATAGCGAGCAGATTAACTGGCTAACAATGCAGCGTCCAGACCTTTACCATGGCTTAAGTGTAAAAGAGGTCAAAATATTATGATTACGCCAAGAACAGCCAAACAATGCGGCAACGCGGACTACGGATGGTTACAGGCGCGCTATACATTCTCCTTCGGCCACTATTTCGACCCGAAATTGCTGGGCTACGCTTCTTTGCGCGTGCTCAATCAGGAAGTGCTGGCGCCAGGGGCTTCGTTCCAGCCGCGCACCTATCCGAAGGTGGATATTTTAAATCTGATTCTGGAAGGTGAAGCCGAATACCGCGATAGCGAAGGTAACCACGTGCAGGCAAAAGCGGGTGAGGCGCTGCTGCTTTCGACTCAGCCAGACATCAGCTACAGCGAACATAATCTCAGTAAGGAGCGTTCGCTCACGCGTCTGCAAATCTGGCTGGATGCCTGTCCTGAACGAGAAAATTCGGCGGTACAGAAGATTGCTATTACCGACCAGGCCCGGCAGCTCCTCGCCTCCCCGGACGGGAGCGAGCAGAGTGTTCAGCTGCGTCAGCAGGTCTGGCTGCACCATATCGAGCTGCAAAAAGGCGAACGGCTGAACTTCCAGCTGCAGGGTCCACGCGCGTATTTGCAGTCTATCCACGGAACCGTTCATGCCGTGACGCAAACAGAAGAAAAAGAAGGGCTGACCTGCGGCGATGGCGCATTTATCCGCGACGAAGCCAGCCTGACGCTGGTTGCCGATACGCCGCTGCGTGCGCTGCTGATTGATTTACCGGTTTAACATCATGTCAGTCTGTTAACACGCGTTTCGCCGTTTTCAATGCCCAGTTCGTAAAGCGTAAACGCCGTGTGTTTCTCAATGAGCTGTGCCAGCTCGCGGGAGTGGCTGGTCAGCCAAATTTGTGTGTAGCGGCTGGCTTCAGCAATCAGCCGTGCCAGCGCAGGCAACATTTGCGGGTGAAGGCTATTTTCCGGTTCGTTTAGCGCAATGAAACGCGGTGGACGCGGGCTGAGCAATGCGACAGCCAGGCACAGAAAACGCAGCGTTCCGTCTGAAAACTCTGCCGATTCGAGCGGCCGGTTAATCCCCTTACGGGTCATCATCATCTGAAAACGACCGTTGCCGTTATCGCAAAAGAAAACGCATTCAGGGAACGCTTCCTCCAGCACGGTGAAGAGCAGTTCGCTGTCGCCTATCTCGACAATAGTCTGAAACGCCGCCGCCAGGTTTAATCCGTCGCCGCTGAGTATGGGCGAACGATAACCCACCTGTGGCAATCGTAGCCCGGCCCCCTTCGAGATATCAAACTCATGGTAAAAGCGCCAGTTGCGCAGCGTTTCCCGTGCGCTTGAGACCTCCGGGTAAAGATGAGGCTCACCAAGCTGGCCGAACAGCGATTCGTTTTCATAGAGCGTGGCGGCGTGGGTGACCTTTTCGCCATTTACATTGTTCAGGAAAACAGTCTGGTTACGCCGCTGCATGATGCTCGACGAAGGTCGACGGCGAAAACCGCTCAGCCAGATTTGCTCTTCTTTGACGATGGGATCGAGATCGAACATAGTCGGATAAGGGAGTTTTTCCGGGAAACCAACCTGCAATTCGTATTCGAAAACGTCCGTCTCGACGGCAAGCGTTACGCGGCGTGGCGCGCTGGCGTAGCCCTTCGCCCGATCGCCCGCCCACATCGCCTTATGGATCCCCCCCTCGTCAGATAGCCAGTGCGACAGCTGCCCGCTGGCCGCCCCGTGGATCAGGTGAATCGCCTTATAGATGTTAGATTTGCCGCAGCCGTTTGGCCCGAAGACGACGTTAAGACGTTCCAGATCGATGGATAATTTTCTGACGGAGCGATAGTTGTCGATATAGAGGGATTTGATCATCGCAATAGCTGTTCTGAAGAAGAGGCTTTTATTATGGCAAAAAAAAACCGGGGATAGCTAAACCCCCGGTCTCTGAGCGAGCGAAGTTATTCGCCGCCGCTGCCTTTCACACGTTCGATGTTGGCACCCAGCGCCTGAAGCTTAGCTTCAATGCACTCATAGCCGCGGTCGATGTGGTAGATACGGTCAACGATAGTGGTTCCTTCGGCAATACAGCCCGCCAGCACGAGGCTTGCTGAGGCGCGTAAATCCGTTGCCATAACCTGCGCACCAGAGAGTTTTTCTGTGCCGTGGCAGATAACGGTGTTGCTTTCAATTTCAGCGTGCGCGCCCATACGAATCAGTTCCGGCACGTGCATGAAGCGATTTTCGAAGATGGTTTCGGTGATAACACCGGTCCCTTCGGCAACGAGGTTCAGCAAGGTGAACTGGGCCTGCATGTCGGTTGGGAAGCCAGGGTGTGGCGCAGTACGCAGGGTGACGGCTTTAGGACGCTTGCCGTGCATATCCAGGCTGATCCAGTCTTTGCCCACTTCGATATCCGCACCGGCTTCACGCAGTTTAGCCAGTACCGCATCCAGGGTATCCGGCTGTGCTTTATGGCAGATGATTTTGCCGCGTGAGATCGCTGCTGCAACCAGGAACGTACCTGTTTCGATACGGTCAGGCAGCACGCGGTAAACGCCGCCGCCCAGACGTTTAACGCCTTCGATGGTGATACGGTCGCTGCCTGCGCCGGTGATTTTCGCACCCAGCGTATTCAGGAAGTTCGCGGTATCAACGATTTCTGGCTCGCGCGCCGCGTTTTCGATGATGGTAGTGCCTTCAGCAAGCGTTGCGGCACTCATGATGGTCACGGTGGCACCAACGCTCACTTTGTCCATGACGATGTGCGCGCCCTTCAGGCGACCATTGACAGAGGCTTTAACATACCCCTCTTCCAGCTTGATTTCCGCCCCCAGCTGTTCCAGACCGGTAATGTGTAAATCAACCGGGCGCGCGCCGATAGCACAGCCGCCAGGCAGAGAGACCTGACCCTGGCCGAAACGGGCTACCAGGGGGCCAAGCGCCCAGATGGAAGCACGCATGGTTTTCACCAGATCGTAAGGCGCGCAGAAGATGTTCACCTGGCTTGCATCAATGAACACGGAACCATTGCGCTCGACTTTAGTGCCCAGCTGGCTGAGCAGCTTCATGGTGGTGTCGATGTCTTTCAGCTTAGGGACGTTCTGGATCTCAACCGGCTCTTCAGCCAGCAGGGCCGCGAACAGGATCGGCAACGCGGCGTTTTTCGCCCCGCCGATAGTGACTTCACCACTTAGCTGAGTGGGGCCTTGTACACGAAATTTATCCATTAAAAAATTCTCTATTGAATTCAAGTTATTACAACTCGCACAGGGCGAATTGTTCAAAAACCATTTAGTTTGCGATCGCGGTCCCACTCCTGAGGAGTGTAGGTTTTGATCGACACGGCGTGAATCCGGTTATCGGCGATGAATTCCATCAGCGGCGCATAAACCGTTTGCTGTTTTTTCACGCGACTTAACTCGCCGAACAGCTCTCCCACCGCAATCACCTGAAAGTGGCTACCGTCGCCGGAAACGTGGACTTCCTGGAGGGGCAGTGCGTTCATCAGCACTGTCTGAATTTCATGATTTTCCATGGGATATATATTCGTCGGTTAGTGAATTAGCCACACATCTTAGAGGAAAGTGGCGTCAGCTTAAATAAGCAAAAAGCCCTCGGGTCGAGCTGACCTGAGGGCGTGAAGAGTAACGCTATGAAATTACTGGCTTGCAAAGGTGGGAAGCAGGCCGTCGGGCAGATTATAAAGTTGCACCAACGTCTGGAGCTTATCGCTGGCTCCAGACAACCTCATCTCGGTTCCTTGCTTGCGAGCCTGGGCAATCAGATGGATAAGCAGGGCGACCCCTGCGGTGTCCACACGGGACAAATCTGAAAGATCGAGCGACTGCACGCCGCTCATCACTTTGTCACGTTTCGCCCAGAGGGTCTGAACCGTTTCGCTGTCCAGCTCACCGGCGAGTTTCAGCGTATTGCCGTCTCGCGTCCAGCTCAGCTGTTCGTTCATTACTTTTTGTTATCCAGAGTGATCGGCTGCCGGGAAATCGCCTTCAGCTGCGCGGTCAGGCCATCGACGCCCTTGGTACGCAGGATATTGCTCCATTCATTTTGCTTGGTGGTGATCATGCTGACGCCTTCGGCAATCATATCGAATGCCTGCCAGTTGCCGGTCTGGCTGTTCTTACGCCACTGGAAGTCCAGGCGCACCGGTGGACGACCATTTGGATCGATAATCGTGACGCGAATAGGGATGATGGTCGCGTCACCCAACGGTTGTTCCGGGGCAATCTGATAGGATTGACCGTTATACAGAGCCAGCGCCTGGCCATAGGCCTGCTTCAGGTATTCTTCGAACGCTTTGAAATACGCCTCGCGCTGCGCCGGGGTTGCGTCTTTATAGTAACGGCCCAGTACCAGCGCACCAGCGTACTTTATCTGCACATAAGGCAGCAGTTCCTGACCAACGATGTCACGCAGGTAGTTCGGATTCTGACGGATTTTTGGCTGCTCGTTCTTCAGGCGGTCAAAGGTTTTCTGCGCCGCTTCGTTCATCTGCTTATACGGATTAGTCTGGTCCGCCGCTGTCGCCATTGAGAGCGGGGCAATCACCAGCATGGCGATCATCACAAGTCGTTTAAACATATTAATTTTCCTCTTTGATTAGTTCGTCGTGCCTGACTGAGGCGCTGCATCATTGCTTTGCCCGGCTGCCGGCTGGGCATCCCCGGATTTGTGCTCATCGTCGTTTCCGCTCTTATACAAGAACTGACCGATTAAGTCTTCGAGGACTAACGCTGATTTGGTATCCTGGATCCTGCCCCCGTCTTTAAGGATAGACGAACCGAGTTCCGGGTCGTCAAAGCCCAGGTTCAGCGCCAGGAACTGCTCGCCTAACAAACCGGAAGTCCTGATCGCCAGCGAGCTGGTATCAGGAATGTGGTTGTAGCGCTGTTCAATGTCCATCGTCACGCGTGGCAGGTAGGTTTTCTCGTCAAGCTCAATGCTTGCAACGCGTCCGATAACCACGCCGCCCAGGCGAACCGGGGAACCTGTATTCAGACCACCGATGTTATCAAAGGTCGCATACACGCGATAAGTAGGTTCACTGCGCAGTGAGGTGACATTGGCCACTTTCAGACACAGGAAGATGATAGCGGCCAGCGCCACCAGCAGAAAGGCACCAACGCCAATTTCAAATTTCTTTGTTTGCATGAACTCAATTCCCAAACATCAGTGCTGTGAGCACAAAATCAAGGCCAAGAACGGCCAGAGAGGCGTGCACAACGGTACGTGTCGTTGCCCGGCTGATCCCTGCGGACGTCGGAATAGCGTCGTAGCCA
This sequence comes from Dryocola clanedunensis subsp. sulfonylureivorans, assembly GCF_016756775.1. GTDB lineage: Bacteria > Pseudomonadota > Gammaproteobacteria > Enterobacterales > Enterobacteriaceae > Dryocola > Dryocola clanedunensis. The sequence continues at coordinate 19,406 of NZ_JAERMU010000021.1, forward strand.
TTAAATAACGCGATCCACGTTACGGTCACGGCAAACACGAGGCTTTTAATAACACAGTTGACTAAATCGAGACGCCAGTTAACGGCATTCTGCATGGCGGACCAGAAGAAACCGGCATCGATGCCCTTCCAGCTTACGCCGACCAGTGCCCCGCCCCAGACTCCTACGGCGACAAAAATCAGTGTTAACAGCGGCAGCGAGATGACCCCCGCCCAGAAGCGCGGCGACACGACACGGCGCAGGGGATCGACAGCCATCATTTCCATACTGGAGAGCTGTTCTGTCGCTTTCATCAGGCCAATTTCAGCAGTTAACGCTGAACCTGCCCGTCCGGCAAACAGCAGCGCGGCAACCACCGGCCCCAGCTCGCGTAGCAGCGAGAGCGCCACCAGCATGCCCAGGCTTGATTCCGCACTGTAGGTCGTGAGCACCAGGTAACCCTGCAAGCCCAGCACCATGCCGATAAACAGGCCAGAAACGATGATAATGACCAGCGACAGCACGCCAACGTTATAGAGCTGACGAACCAGCAGCGGCGCGTGCTTGCGGAATTCAGGTTTCCCTACCACTGCATTAAAGAGCATCAACCCGGCACGACCAAACGACGCACAGGTTTTTAAGCCACGCCGTCCGAACGATGCCAGTGCATTTAAGAGCATAGTCCGCTAACTCCCTGTTTCAGATAATAGATCGGCCTGGTAATCCGCCGCAGGATAGCGGAAGGGTACCGGGCCGTCCGCAATACCGTCGAGGAACTGACGCACCCGTGGCTCGCGGTTCTCGCGCAGCATTTCAGGGCTGCCTTCCGCCACGATATGTTGATCGGCAACGATATAGGCATAATCCGCGATACTCAGCACCTCCGGTACGTCGTGAGAAACCACGATGCACGTAACGCCTAAGGCATTGTTTAGTTCGGAGATTAATTTCACCAGTACGCCCATGGTGATAGGGTCCTGGCCGACAAATGGCTCGTCGAACATGATGAGATCGGGTTCAAGCGCAATCGCACGAGCAAGCGCGGCACGGCGCGCCATACCGCCTGACAGTTCAGAAGGCATCAGATTCGCAGCGCCTCGCAGACCAACGGCTTCGAGCTTCATCATCACCGTACTATGCAACAGCGGTTCAGGCAGACGTCGATGTTCGCGTAGCGGATAGGCAACGTTTTCAAAAACATTCAGATCGGTAAACAGGGCACCTGACTGGAAAAGCATGCTCATCCGTTTACGCACGGTGAACAGACGCGAGCGTGACATTTCCGGCACGTTTTCACCGTCAAAGAGAATTTTGCCGCACTCAGGGGCAATTTGCCCGCCAATCAGACGCAGCAGCGTGGTCTTCCCTATCCCGGATGGGCCCATAATGGCAGTGATCTTGCCCCGTGGTACCGTCAGAGAGATGTTGTCGAAAATACGTCGACTGCCACGTGAGAAACTCACCCCGCAAATGTCGACCAGATTCGCCTCTTTCTGGCTCATCATCCTTCCTTTTAAAGAGTGTATGGATAAAGCTTGGTGCCAAAACGCAGTGGAAGACCCTCATTTTTACAGAATATTACCCGCTGCGGTTAGCGAAAGCTGGCATTTGTTTTACTTTTAGAGCGCTTAAAGTCAGAATTAAGAATTATTGGATTCCCTTCAGATAAGCGCGCCCCGCCGGAATTTTTCAGGCCCAGGACCGGCGATTATACCTGAATAAAGGATTTTACATGCTGTTAGCTACGGCTCTGTTAATTATCGGTTTACTCCTGGTGGTCTATGGTGCCGACCGTCTGGTGTTTGCCGCTTCAATACTGTGCCGCAATTTTGGGATTCCGCCGCTAATTATCGGCATGACTGTCGTGAGTATCGGCACGTCGCTCCCGGAGATGATCGTCGCGGGCTCCGCTGCGCTTCACGGCCAACTGGATTTAGCGGTTGGCACGGCGATTGGTTCCAATATCACTAACATCATGCTGATTTTGGGGCTGGCGGCGCTGTTACACCCATTTACCGTCAATTCCGATATCCTGCGCCGCGAATTGCCCCTAATGTTGCTCTTCAGCGGTATTGCAGGTTTGCTTCTTTTCGATAATCACCTCAGCCGACTCAACGGCGTCGTGCTTATCGTGGCGGCAGCTCTGTACCTGCTGTTTATCGTTAAACTCGCTCGCCTGGCTGAAAAACAGGGTGACGATAACCTGACAAGAGAGCAGATAGCCGAGCTGCCCCGCGATGGCTCTCGTTCCGTCGCGTTTCTCTGGCTTGCCGTGGCCCTGATCATTTTACCGATGGCGACGCGGATGGTTATCGATAACGCCACCGTGCTGGCCAATTTCTTTGGTGTCAGCCAGCTCGTGATTGGCCTGACGGTGATTGCTATCGGTACCAGCCTGCCAGAACTTGCCACCGCTATCGCCGGAGCGCGTAAAGGTGAAGATGACATAGCCATCGGCAATATCATAGGATCGAATATATTTAATATTGTCTTTGTGTTGGGTATCCCGGCGCTTATCGCACCTGGAGATATTGACCCGCTGGCCTTCGCCCGGGACTACTGGGTGATGTTAGCGGTTAGTGCCATTTTCGCCCTGCTTTGCTGGCGTAAGCCGCGCTCTATCGGCAAGTCGACCGGCGCTCTGTTAACATGTGCGTTTATCGTATGGATCGCGGTGCTGTGGTTTGTGGCATCGCCAGTCGTTGGATAAATTGGAAACGAAAATATGTCACACATAGATCTACAGCCGGGCTTTGACTTTCAACAAGCGGGAAAAGACGTCCTTAATATTGAACGTGAAGGCCTGGCTCAGCTCGATCAGTACATCAATGCTGATTTCTCCGCCGCCTGCGAGAAGATTTTTTACTGCCCCGGCAAAGTGGTTGTCATGGGGATGGGGAAATCCGGACATATTGGCAAAAAAATGGCGGCGACGTTCGCCAGCACCGGTACGCCGGCCTTCTTTGTTCATCCGGGTGAAGCAAGCCACGGTGATTTAGGCATGGTTTCCCCGCAGGACGTGGTGATTGCCATTTCCAACTCTGGTGAGTCAAACGAAATCCTCGCGCTGATCCCGGTGTTAAAGCGTCTTCAGGTGCCGATGATTTGCATGACGGGACGTCCTGAAAGCGCCATGGGTCGAGCTGCAGATATCCATTTATGCATTAAAGTGCCGAAGGAAGCTTGTCCGCTGGGTCTGGCACCGACGACCAGCACCACGGCGACGTTGGTGATGGGCGATGCCCTGGCGGTTGCTCTGCTTAAAGCCCGCGGCTTCACCCAGGAAGATTTCGCCCTTTCCCATCCGGGCGGGGCGTTGGGTCGTAAACTGTTGTTACGCGTCAATGACATCATGCACACTGGCGACGATATTCCGCACGTCAGCAAAGATGCCAGCCTGCGCGATGCCCTGCTGGAAATCACCCGTAAAAACATGGGCATGACGGTAATCTGTAACGACCTGATGAAAATCGAAGGCATCTTCACCGACGGTGACTTACGCCGCGTCTTCGATATGGGCGTCGATTTACACACCCTTAATATCGCCGATGTCATGACCTCTGGCGGTATTCGCGTAAGGCCGGGCACACTGGCCGTCGATGCACTGAATCTGATGCAGTCCCGCCATATTACTTCCGTTCTGGTTGCTGATGGCGACCAGCTAATTGGTGTGGTACATATGCATGACATGCTGCGCGCAGGCGTGGTTTAACAAAGGATTAGAATCAATGAGTAACCCTGAAGCGTCACTCAATACTTGCTATGGGCCTGTGAGTGCACGCGTGATGGAGCGGGCCGCTAACGTGCGCCTGCTTATACTGGATGTCGACGGCGTCATGTCGGACGGCCTGATCTACATGGGTAACAGCGGCGAAGAGCTGAAAGCCTTTAACGTGCGGGATGGGTATGGGATCCGTTGCGCCCTCACCTCCGGTATTGAAGTCGCTATAATTACCGGCCGCAAAGCAAAATTGCTTGAGGATCGCTGCGAGACATTAGGTATTACCCATCTTTATCAGGGACAATCCGATAAGCTGCTGGCTTTTCGTGACCTGTTGGATAAACTCGCCCTCTCGCCTGAACAAGTGGCCTATGTTGGTGACGACCTTATCGACTGGCCGGTGATGGCTGAAGTTGCGCTGAGCGTGGCGGTTGCCGATGCTCACCCATTACTGACGCCGCGCGCGGATTACGTTACCCGTATCGAAGGCGGACGTGGTGCCGTACGGGAAGTCTGCGACCTGCTGTTACTGGCACAAGGAAAACTTGATGAAGCCAAAGGGCTGTCCATATGAGTAAAACCAGGCGTTGGGTTATCATCCTGCTGTCGCTTTTAGCGCTGGTGCTGATTGGCATTAACCTGGTCGATAAAGACGATGTTGCGGCACCCACGACGGCAACCAACGAGCCAACGTATAAAAGCGAACATTCCACCACGGTTGTCTACAACCCTGAAGGAGCGTTGACTTATCGCCTGATTGCCGAACATGTCGAGTATTTCTCAGACACGGCTATCTCGTGGTTCACCAAACCCGTAATGACACAGTACGATGAAAATAAAGTAGCTACCTGGTCATTACGGGCAGATCGCGCCAAACTAACCAATGACAGGATGCTTTATCTGTACGGAAACGTCGTGCTGACAGCCCTGACACCGGACTCCCAGTTACGCAAGATTACGACCGATAATGCGCAGGTTAACTTAATCACTCAGGATGTTGCCTCTGATGATTTAGTGACGCTGTATGGTACGAGCTTTAACTCCAGCGGCCTGAAAATGCGCGGGAACTTACGCAGCAAAAACGCCCAGCTGATTGAAAAGGTTAGAACATCCTATGAAATCCAGAATAAACAAACTCAGCCTTAATTTAGTTCTGAGCAGCACGCTTTTGGCCGCCAGTTTTTCGGCCCTTGCGCTGACCGGTGATACCGAGAAGCCCATTCATATTGAATCCGATCAGCAGTCTCTGGATATGCAGGGCAATATTGTCACCTTTACCGGTAACGTTATCGTCACCCAGGGCAGTATCAAGATTAACGCCGACAAGGTCGTGGTCACCCGTCCTGGCGGTGAACAGGGTAAAGAAGTCATTGACGGCTTTGGTAAGCCGGCAACGTTTTACCAGATGCAGGATAACGGCAAACCGGTCAAAGGCCACGCCTCCAAAATGCATTATGAACTGCAAAACGACTTTGTGGTGCTGACGGGGGATGCGTTCCTCGAACAGCTCGACAGCAATATTAAAGGCGACAAAATTACCTATCTCGTTAAAGAGCAAAAAATGCAGGCCTTTAGCGACAAAGGTAAGCGCGTGACCACCATTCTGGTGCCTTCGCAATTGCAGAACAAAGATGGCAAGGCGGCACCTGCACCGGCCCCTAAAAAGAGTAACTAATTCGTTATGGCAACTTTAATTGCGAAAAATCTCGCCAAAGCCTACAAAGGCCGTCGCGTGGTGGAAGACGTTAGTCTGACCGTGAAATCCGGCGAAATTGTCGGCCTGCTGGGCCCTAACGGTGCGGGCAAAACCACGACGTTTTATATGGTCGTCGGTATCGTGTCGCGCGATGCGGGTAATATCATCATTGATGATGAAGATATCAGTATGCTGCCGCTGCACGCCCGTGCCCGCCGTGGTATCGGCTATCTTCCACAGGAAGCCTCCATTTTTCGTCGTCTGAGCGTGTTCGATAACCTGATGGCCGTCCTGCAGATCCGCGATGACCTGACCAGCGAACAGCGCGACGATCGCGCGAACGAGCTGATGGAGGAGTTCCACATTGAGCATCTGCGTAACAGCCTCGGTCAGTCTCTGTCCGGCGGTGAACGTCGCCGTGTGGAAATCGCTCGTGCCTTAGCCGCTAATCCAAAATTTATTTTGCTGGATGAACCTTTTGCGGGCGTCGATCCGATTTCCGTTATCGACATCAAGCGAATCATCGAACACCTGCGCGACAGCGGCCTCGGCGTGCTGATAACTGACCACAACGTGCGTGAAACCCTCGCGGTTTGTGAACGCGCTTACATCGTCAGCCAGGGCCATTTAATCGCCCACGGTACGCCGGGTGAAATCCTTGAAGACGAACATGTTAAGCGTGTCTATCTGGGCGAAGAGTTCAGACTCTGATAGGGTAGGCCGCATAAACCTAAACATGTGGGGAAGTTCGCTCTGAATATGAAGCAAGGTTTGCAGTTACGGCTCAGCCAACAACTTGCTATGACTCCGCAGCTGCAGCAGGCTATTCGTCTGCTGCAATTGTCGACGCTGGAGCTACAGCAGGAACTTCAACAGGCACTGGAGAATAATCCACTGCTTGAGCAAACCGACCCGCATGAGGAAATTGACGCGCAGGAAGCCCGCGAAGATGAAGCGCTGGACATTCGCGATGCGCTTGAACAAAAAGAGATGCCGGAAGAGCTCCCGCTGGATACCAGCTGGGACGAAATCTACACGGCGGGCTCGCCTTCAGGCGCGGGTTCCGACTATAGCGACGACGAGCTCCCGGTTTACCAGGGTGAAACTACCCAGTCCCTTCAGGATTATCTGATGTGGCAGGTGGATCTGACGCCGTTCTCTGATACCGACACGGCTATTGCCACCTCGATTGTCGACGCCGTTGATGAAACGGGCTACCTCACCGTCTCCCTCGAAGAGATTCTGGAAAGCATGGGCGATGACGAAATCACCCTTGATGAGGTGGAGGTCGTCCTCAAGCGCATTCAGCGTTTTGACCCTGTTGGCGTGGCGGCCCGCGATCTGCGGGACTGTCTGCTGGTACAGCTCTCCCAGTATGCCAAAGAGACACCGTGGCTGAATGAAGCCCGCTTAATCGTCAGCGAGCATCTCGACCTGCTGGCTAATCATGATTTCCGCAGCCTGATGCGCGTCACGCGTCTGAAAGAAGACGTGCTGAAAGAGGCCATGAGCCTGATCCAGTCTCTTGACCCGCGCCCCGGCCAGTCTATCCAGACCGGCGAGCCGGAATACGTCATTCCCGACGTGCTGGTGCGTAAGCTCCAGGGCCATTGGACCGTCGAGCTCAATTCAGATAGCATTCCACGCCTGAAAATAAACCAGCAGTACGCCGCGCTGGGCAACAGCGGCCGTAACGACAGTGATTCGCAGTATATCCGCAGTAATCTGCAGGAAGCGAAATGGCTGATTAAGAGCCTCGAGAGCCGCAACGATACCCTGCTGCGCGTCAGCCGTTGTATCGTCGAGCAGCAGCAAGGTTTCTTTGAGCATGGCGAAGAGCACATGCGGCCGATGGTACTGGCAGATATTGCTCAGGCCGTGGAAATGCATGAATCCACCATCTCACGTGTCACCACGCAGAAGTATCTCCACAGCCCGCGTGGCATTTTTGAACTGAAATATTTCTTCTCAAGCCATGTGAATACCGAAGGCGGCGGCGAAGCCTCCTCTACGGCCATCCGTGCGCTGGTGAAGAAGTTAATTGCGGCGGAAAATCCCGCGAAACCCCTTAGTGATAGCAAGTTAACGACTATGCTTTCAGATCAAGGCATTATGGTCGCACGCCGCACTGTTGCGAAGTACCGAGAGTCTTTATCCATACCACCGTCAAACCAGCGTAAACAACTGGTCTGACTCTACTGATAAGGAAGACACTATGCAGCTCAACATCACAGGACAAAACGTCGAGATCACGGACGCACTGCGCGATTTTGTGAATGCGAAGTTTGCCAAACTGGAGCAGTACTTCGAACGCATCAATCAGGTGTATATTGTTTTAAAAGTAGAAAAGGTCACCCATCTGGCGGATGCTACGCTCCATGTTAACGGGGGCGAGCTACATGCCAGTGCCGAAGGGCAGGATATGTATGCGGCCATTGACGGCCTGATCGATAAACTGGCTCGCCAGTTAACTAAACATAAAGATAAACTAAAACAACACTGATACTCCGAGTATCTGTTTGCGCCTCGACGGCTCGTTATCCCGTGGTAACGAGCCGTTAGCATAACAGGGTGCTTAGGTGAAATTATGATGAACAACGATTCCGCTCTACAACTTAGTCATGTCCTGAACCAGGAATGTACCCGCAGTGGTGTGCATTGCCAGAGCAAGAAACGCGCTCTGGAAATCATCAGCGAACTGGCGGCAAAGCAGCTTGGTCTGCCGCCGCAGGTCGTCTTCGAAGCCGTGCTAACCCGCGAGCGTATGGGCAGTACCGGTATCGGCAATGGCATCGCCATTCCTCACGGTAAGCTTGAAGAAGATACTCTGCGTGCCGTTGGCGTGTTTGTTCAGCTGGAGACGCCTATCGCTTTCGATGCGATAGACAATCAACCTGTCGATCTGCTTTTTGCCCTGCTGGTGCCGGCCGATCAGACCAAAACGCATCTGCACACGCTTTCGCTGGTGGCCAAGCGCCTGGCGGATAAAACCATCTGCCGTCGCCTGCGCAGCGCCCAAAGTGATGAAGAGCTTTATCAGATCATTACCGAATCAGAACAGGGTAGTGAAAGTGAATAATCTGGCGGCACAGACGATATTGTCACCGCCTGGTATCTCGGGAGAATAATGACATGGTGCTGATGATTGTCAGCGGCCGCTCTGGTTCAGGGAAGTCGGTAGCCTTGCGCGCACTGGAAGATATGGGATTCTACTGTGTCGATAACCTGCCTGTGGTGCTGCTGCCGGAACTGGCGAAAACGCTCGCAGAGCGGCAAATCTCTGCGGCAGTGAGCATCGACGTGCGAAACATGCCGGAAAACCCGGAGATTTTCGAACAGGCGATGACTAACCTGCCGGACGCCTTCTCCCCGCAGCTGCTGTTCCTGGATGCGGACCGCAACACGTTAATCCGCCGCTATAGCGATACCCGCCGTCTGCACCCTCTTTCCAGCAAGAATCTGTCGCTTGAAAGCGCTATCGACGAAGAGAGCGACCTGCTAGAACCGCTCAAGTCCCGTGCCGATCTCATCATCGATACCTCCGAGATGTCCGTGCACGAACTGGCGGAAATGCTCCGCACCCGACTGCTGGGCAAACGCGAGCGCGAACTGACGATGGTCTTCGAATCCTTCGGCTTCAAGCACGGTATCCCCATTGATGCCGACTACGTGTTTGACGTGCGCTTCCTGCCGAACCCGCACTGGGATCCGAAGCTGCGTCCGATGACCGGCCTGGACCGCCCGGTGGCGGCGTTCCTCGACAGGCACACAGAAGTACACAATTTTATCTACCAGACCCGTAGCTACCTTGAGCTATGGTTACCGATGCTGGAAACCAATAACCGCAGCTACCTGACGGTGGCTATCGGTTGTACCGGTGGTAAGCACCGCTCGGTCTACATTGCCGAGCAGTTGGCCGACTACTTCCGCTCGCGCGGTAAGAACGTTCAGTCTCGTCATCGTACGCTGGAAAAACGTAAAACATGACCGTAAAACATACCGTTGAGATCACCAATAAGCTGGGCATGCACGCGCGCCCGGCCATGAAGCTGTTTGAGCTGGTGCAAAGCTTTGATGCAGAAGTGATGCTGCGCAATGAAGCGGGCACCGAGGCGGAAGCCAGCAGCGTGATTGCGCTGCTGATGCTGGATTCAGCGAAGGGCGGGCAGATCGAAGTAGAGGTCACCGGCCCGCAGGAAGAGCAGGCGCTGGCAGCGGTTGTTGCGCTGTTCAACGCCGGTTTTGACGAAGACTAAATCATTTCAAATTATGCTGCGTCAGGAACGACTCCCCACCCAGCTGGCGCATCTGCCTTAAAATCCACTGCTGACGCTGGCCGACATAGCCGGAAGGCGCATTCGCTTTAAAACGGATTGGATTAGGCAGCACGGCAGCAAGCAGAGCAGCTTCCGAAGCGGTTAAACGGCTCGCGGGCTTGTGGAAATAACGCTGCGCGGCGGCTTCCACACCGAACGTCCCTTCTCCAAATTCCGCGATGTTCAGGTAGACGGTCAGGATCCGGCGTTTCGTCCACACCACCTCCATCCCCAGCGTTAGCCCAGCCTCCAGACCTTTGCGCACCCAGCTGCGCCCATCCCATAAGAAGAGATTTTTCGCGGTCTGCTGAGAGAGCGTGGACGCGCCGCGAATGCGGGTCTCTTTGCGCTCGCTGTGCGAAATGGCCTTTTCGATAGAAGCCATGTCAAAGCCCCAGTGATCCGGGAACTTCTGGTCTTCGGCAGCCATCACCGCAAGCGGCATCCACGGAGAGATCTCATCCATGCTCACCCAGTCTGAATGGGCCACATAGCTGAAATCACCCGTCAGCCAGGCGCCAAGCTGCCGCTCAGCCATCACCGCGGAAAACGGGACGGGAAGGAAGCTAAACAGCAGGATGCCCGCAATCCATAATCCGGCAAGAGCCAGCACGACACGCAGGACCCAACGTTTTATCTTCGCCCAAACAGTAAGACGCCCTTTTCTCATTCGCAAAGATCCAGTACGCGCGAAACAAGTTTCTCAATGCCCGTGGCTGCTTCATCGATACGTGTAGCCAGCATGTAGGCCGGGGTGGTGACAACCTTGTGCTCTTCATCAACCACGATATCCGCCACCGGACAAGGCACGTGCTCCGCACCCATCTCTTCGAGCATCTCGGCAAGATCGATATCCGTGCCGATTGTCAGACGCACGGGCATGTCCAGGATTTTCGGCAGCATCGCAGGGGCGATACAGATAAAGCCCAGCGGTTTGCCCTGGGCGTGAAGTTCCCGCGCCAGACGCCGCAGCTCGCTGTCCACCAGGCACTGTGTGCCGCTGGAGGCAAAATTACTGAGGTTCTTCGCTGCCCCAAAGCCACCCGGCACAATCAGCGCATCGAGCTGACTGGCATCGGCTTTTGCCAGCGGAGCTATCACGCCACGGGTAATACGCGCCGCTTCAACCAGAACATTACGCCCTTCTATAGCCGGTTCGTTTGCCAGATGATTAATGACATCTGCCTGAGGTTTGTCGGGCGCAAAACAGACCGCTTCAGCCCCTGCTCTGGCGAGCGCCAGAAGCGTAATCACCGCCTCATGGATTTCGCTGCCGTCATAGACGCCGCAACCGCTGAGCACCACTCCAACTCTCTTCATTTGGTCATTCCTTTTCGTCATGCGGCAAGCAGTATCAGCAATAATAATTTGGCCGCTATGGTTCACACATTTTACTGGTTCATGTAACAAAATCTTTATGGTTTGCTATCTTAATTGCTGAGCATCCCGCTAATTGCAGGCTGCGCAGCCTGATAACCACCTATAAAAACTCAGCGCAGCCTCCAGGTTTCCCTGGTGTTGGCGCAGTATTCGCGCACCCCGGTTTATCCGGGGTCATTTTTTGGTATTAGCTGCCACCCAGGCTCTGAGCACATCCACGTCGTGCTGCCACTCTTGTTTCAGCTCTTCAATCCATTCTCCGACGTTATCGGACCAGGCGGGTAAATCCGGCGACTGGATTTGCTGGGCAACCTGCTGCAGATGGCGTAATCCCACCGAGCCTGCCGCCCCTTTAATTTTGTGCCCCTCTTCCACCACACCTTTCGTGTCGCGGGCGGTCATGTTGGAATCCAGAATGTTTAAATAGTCCGGCATCATCTTTTCAAACATGACTAAGCCATCAGTAATCAGCTTCGGTCCTACCAGTTCCATGTACTGTTCGAGCATGGGTATATCGAGTAACGCCTGCTGCTTGCTGCTGTCAACTTGAGTCATTACAGGTTCCTTTTTGAGGTCAGACTGTTGGTTATCCCAGAATTTCTGGATGACCGCCATCAGCGCCGGCACCGCCAGCGGCTTGCTGAGCACATCATCCATTCCAGCATTCAGATACTCTTTTTTGTCTTTCAGCACGTTTGCCGTCAGCGCCACCAGCGGCGGCAAATCCTCTTTGGCAAAGCGGACATTAAGCTCCCTGGAGATATCCAGCCCTGTCATGTCCGGCAGCTGAATGTCCAGCAGGACCAGATCGTATTCACCGGGGGTGAACTTCTCCAGCGCCTCTTTGCCCGTCATGGCCACGTCGACGCTGTTGCCAAGTTTCTCAAGCACCGAGCGGGCAACAATCACGTTCAGTTCGATATCTTCCACCAGCAGAACATGTAGCGCAGGCAGCGGCATATCGTCATCGTCTAAAGTATCCTCCACTTCTTCCGCTACGCGAGGAGCCTGTACGGTAAGAGCGAACAGCGCCCCCTGGCCCGGTTCGCTATTGACAGTGATATCGCCACCCATGCTTTTCGCCAGACGGCGGGAGACAGCCAGGCCAATGCCGGTGCCTGTGGCAGGCTTGCCGCCCTTGCTGTCTTTCACCTGGTAATACATCGCGAAGATTTTGTCCTGCTCGTTCTGCGGGATGCCGATTCCAGAATCCTGCACCTCAAAGCGCAGCTGATTTTCGTTTTCATACCGCACGCGCACCGTGACCTGTCCGTCTTTCGGGGTAAATTTCACGGCGTTGCTGATGAGATTCCAGAGGATCTGGCGCAGGCGGGTGCCGTCGGTCACCACTTTATGCGGCAGCGGGAGAGTCGGCTCCATCACAAAGCGCAGGCCTTTCTGCTGCGCCTGTAGCCCGGAGAGGTTCTCCAGATCGGCCAGGAAGCTGGTGAAATCCACCTGCTGGTTATCCAGCTGCACTTTATGGCGCTCAAGCTTGTCCATATCGATAATATCGTTGAAGATATTGCCCAGCGTGATGGCCGAAACGTGGATGGTTTTCAGATAGTTGGTCTGCTCGGCATTCAGCTCGGTATCAAGCAGGATACGACTTAAGCCAACGATGCCGTTAAGCGGCGTGCGCAGCTCGTGGCTGATGGTAGAGATGAAGGTGGTCTTATCCCGGCTGGCTCGCTCTAACGCGTCCTGGTAGCGCTTACGTTCGGTAATATCGCGCCCAAAGCCCATCAGGCCATGGCGTTTACCCACGCGGTCGTAATAAGGCACCTTACGGATTTCAAAGCAGGCTTTGCGTCCGTCAGGATAATCCAACCACTGCTCATACGTCAGCGACACATTGTGGCGGAAGACCTTCTCGTCGGTTTCGATAACTTTCTGTGCCGCTTCCGGAGAGTAAACATCCTGCGGTTTCAGGCTCACCAGCTGTTTCTCGCTTTTGCCGGTCAGCAGCTCCATGGCGCGGTTACAGCCGGAAAACTCCTTGTCTTCATTACGGTAGAAAACCAGATCCGGAGAGGCGTCCAGAAAAGAGCGCAGGAAAGAGGACTGCTGCTCCAGCAGGATTTGGGTCTCTTCACGCTCCTGCATCTCCACTTTGAGCTGCTCGAGCATGGTCTGACGTTCGTCTTCGGCCTTTTTACGGTCGGAAATTTCCTGATTAAGCTGGGCGATATTGTCCTTCAGCTGAACATTGAGCTTCAGGTCACGCTCACGCATCTCTTCAAGCTTCTCGACCAGTCTGGACAACCGCTGCCGCGACTCTTCAAGCTGTTCGACAACAACAGAGAGGAAGTAGACCGCCCAGGGCGTGATAAGCAAGCCGAAGAATATCGAGCGCACCACATCAATACTTTCGACCTCGCCGCGCAGCAGCATGGTGACAGCCATCTGCACGATGATCGCCAGTACCACCAGGGCCGAAGCCAACAGCAGGGAGAAGCGCACTAACCCCAGCTTCACCATTAAATCAACGTAGTACTGCGCCAGTAACCGGATTTGCTTCATGAAACGTTTCCCTCGCCAACAATGCGCTAAATATACCGCAAAAAGACGTGGCGCTCAGGAATTACAAGACGAGAGTGGGATCCCAGGGTGTATTCAGCCCGGAGCCCTGGGGGCCAAACTCCTGCAAATATTTGTCGATGGCCGCCATGCCAGCCCAGCGGTTCTCGCACCAAAGGGGCGCCAGCAGGGTCGGACGGCGCGCATTGGCGGAAATTCGATGATAGACGACGTCCAGCGGTGTATGGCGGATCATTTCCCCTGCGGTTACAGCATATTCTTGCAGTTCGATCCCCTGCAAACGCCCCGCCTGCCAGCTCTTCGCCATAGTGCTGCCCTCAACAATATGCAGCGGATGAAGCTTGATGCCGTCCACCCCTGTTTCCACGACCTTCTCCAGCGTGTCCATGCAGTGCGCCTGGCCTTCGCCCGGCAACCCGACGATAAGATGACTGCATACTTTTAGCCCACGCAGACGTGCACGACGGGTGGTTTCCTGATAGCAGGCGAAGTCATGGCCGCGATTAATACGGTGCAGGGTTTTGTCGTGCGCCGTCTGTAGCCCCAGCTCCAGCCAGACCTCATAGCCCCGGTCATGGTATTCACTTAGCAAATCAAGCACGCTTTCCGGCACGCAGTCCGGGCGGGTGCCAACGCACAGTCCGACAATGTTTGTCTGCGTCACCGCCTCCTGATACATCGAGCGCAGCACCTGAACTTCCGCCCAGGTGCTGGTATAGGCCTGAAAATACGCAAGATAGTGCTGGGCGCGGTCCGCGAGCTTCGCCTGATGGACGAGCTGGTCGGCTATCGACTTGTGCTGCTGGGTTTCATCGGCAAAGGAGGCCACATTGCAGAAAGTGCATCCACCACGGCCAATGGTGCCGTCGCGGTTCGGGCAGCTAAAGCCCCCGTGGAGGGAGAGTTTATGAACTTTGTGCCCATAGCGGCGAGAGAGATCCCCACCAAACATATTGACTAATTTCTGTAACTGCATAATCTGTTGGGCCGGCCCGAGAAAGGGACGTAGCCTGCCATTTTCTGCATCACGACGCGATGACCTGGATCAAGCGTACTGGCGCAGCTTTAACTATTGAATAACCATTCACGATTAGTGCAACTCTACGCACTATGCAGATGATTACTTTTCCTTATACTGCGAGCTTCTTTTTAAAGAATATCGCCTGCGGTGAAAAACAGTGTCATGCAGTGCGGTGAATACAAAATGCAGCATAACATGCTGGTAAATTTACAACTGCCAGCATGGTCTGGAATTTCGCTGCCTTTCAGACAGTGAGAGAGATCACATAACCCGCCTCGTTCTCCGGCACGCCAGGTGCATCTAAAAACCCAACAAGTCATTCATTATCATTATGTTAACTTCGCTTTAGTCGATTCAGACATAAATAAGAAGGACATTTGACCTGGGTACGCTTTCCCGATAAGTTGGAAATCCGCTGGAAGCTTTCTGGATGGGCGCTGTGCCCGTCATATTTATGCAGTAATTTAGATTCCCTCTAAAGCAAGTCCTCAACACTTGTGAAACCGATGCAAAGGTCAATTAAGAGGGCGACACGCGAGGTCAGCGTATGACGCGCAAAACCCCGTCGCCATGCCCTTTTTACGCCCGTGCGCAGCGGTCCTGGAGTGAGTCACGTAGAGCCTGGGGAGGTTCACTGATATGTTGTACGATAAATCCCTTGAGAAGGATAACTGTGGTTTCGGCCTGATCGCCCACATAGAAGGCGAACCTAGCCACAAGGTAGTGCGTACTGCTATTCACGCACTGGCCCGAATGCAGCACCGTGGCGCGATTCTTGCCGATGGTAAAACCGGTGACGGTTGCGGGCTGCTGTTACAGAAACCCGATCGTTTCTTCCGTATCGTTGCGGAAGAACGTGGCTGGCGTCTGGCTAAGAACTATGCCGTCGGCATGATTTTCCTGAATAAAGATGATGCGCTTGCCTCTGCAAGCCGCCGTATCGTTGAAGAAGAGCTGCAAAACGAGACGCTGTCGATTGTTGGCTGGCGCGAAGTGCCCACTAATGAAGACGTGCTCGGTGAAATCGCCCTCTCCTCTAAGCCTCGCATCGAACAAATTTTTGTGAATGCCCCGGCTGGCTGGCGTCCGCGCGATATGGAACGCCGCCTGTTCATCGCCCGCCGTCGCATTGAGAAACGCATCCAGGATAAAGACTTCTACGTTTGTAGCCTGTCCAATCTGGTGAACATCTATAAAGGTCTGTGTATGCCGGCTGACCTGCCGCGCTTCTACCTGGACCTCGCAGACCTGCGTCTGGAATCGGCCATTTGCCTTTTCCACCAGCGCTTCTCCACCAACACCGTCCCACGCTGGCCGCTGGCTCAGCCGTTCCGCTATCTGGCGCACAACGGTGAAATCAACACCATTACCGGTAACCGCCAGTGGGCTCGCGCCCGTACCTATAAGTTCCAGACCCCGCTGATCCCGGATCTGCATGATGCCGCGCCGTTCGTTAACGAAACGGGCTCCGACTCAAGCTCAATGGATAACATGCTGGAGCTGCTGCTGGCAGGCGGCATGGACATCGTGCGCGCCATGCGCCTGCTGGTTCCGCCAGCCTGGCAGAACAACCCGAACATGGATCCGGAACTGCGCGCGTTCTTCGACTTTAACTCCATGCACATGGAGCCGTGGGACGGCCCGGCCGGTATCGTCATGTCCGACGGACGTTTCGCGGCCTGTAACCTGGACCGTAACGGTCTGCGTCCTGCCCGCTACGTTATCACCAAAGACAAGCTCATCACCTGTGCCTCGGAAGTCGGTATCTGGGATTACCAGCCTGACGAAGTGGTGGAGAAAGGCCGCGTTGGCCCGGGCGAGCTGATGGTTATCGACACCCGTATTGGCCGTATCCTGCACTCTGCGGAGACCGATGAAGAGCTGAAAAGCCGTCACCCGTATAAAGAGTGGATGGAAAACAACGTACGCCGCCTGGTGCCGTTTGAAGATCTGCCGGATGAAGAAGTCGGTACACGCGTGATGGACGACGACACGCTGGCAAGCTATCAGAAGCAGTTTAACTACAGCGCGGAAGAGCTGGATTCTATCCTGCACGTGCTGGGTGAGAACGGCCAGGAAGCGGTCGGTTCAATGGGTGACGATACCCCGTTTGCCGTGCTTTCCAGCCAGCCACGTATTATTTACGACTACTTCCGTCAGCAGTTTGCGCAGGTGACTAACCCGCCAATCGATCCGCTGCGCGAAGCGCACGTGATGTCGCTGGCCACCAGCATCGGCCGTGAAATGAACGTCTTCTGTGAAGCAGAAGGCCAGGCGCACCGCCTGAGCTTTAAATCGCCGATTCTGCTGTGGTCCGATTTCCAGCAGCTGACCACTCTGGACGAAGAGTACTATCGCGCCGACACGCTGGACATCACCTACGATGTCACCGAGAAGTCGCTGCACGAAACCGTCAGCGCCTTGTGCGATGAAGCTGAACGCATGGTGCGCAACGGCACCGTCCTGCTGGTGCTGTCTGACCGTAACATCGCCAAAAATCGTCTGCCGGTTCCGGCTCCGATGGCGGTGGGCGCGATCCAGACTCGCCTGGTTGAAAAGAACCTGCGCTGCGACGCCAACATCATTGTTGAAACCGCAAGCGCCCGTGATCCGCATCACTTCGCGGTTCTGCTGGGCTTCGGCGCAACGGCAATCTACCCGTATCTGGCGTACGAATCGCTGGCTCGTCTGGTCGATACCCGCGCGCTGGACAAGAGCTACCGTACCGTGATGCAGAACTATCGCAACGGCATCAACAAGGGTCTGTACAAGATCATGTCCAAAATGGGCATCTCGACTATCGCCTCTTACCGTTGCTCGAAGCTGTTCGAAGCCGTCGGCCTGCACAAAGAAGTTTCTGAGCTGTGCTTCCAGGGGGTTGTCAGCCGTATCGGCGGCGCAGGCTTCAACGACTTCCAGCAGGACCTGCTTAACCTCTCCAAACGCGCGTGGCTGGTCCGCAAACCGCTGGATCAGGGTGGTCAGCTGAAGTTCGTCCACGGTGGCGAATACCACGCCTACAACCCGGACGTTGTGCAGACGCTGCAAAAAGCGGTGAACAGCGGCGAGTACAAAGATTATCAGGACTATGCGAAGCTGGTGAACGAACGCCCGGTGGCCACACTGCGCGATATGCTGGCGCTGGCCCCTCAGGGTGAGAGCGTCCGCATTGAAGACGTGGAGCCGGCAACCGAGCTGTTCAAACGCTTCGATACTGCCGCCATGTCTATCGGCGCGTTAAGCCCGGAAGCGCATGAGTCTCTGGCAGAGGCGATGAACAGCATCGGCGGGAACTCCAACTCTGGCGAAGGTGGCGAAGACCCGGCGCGTTACGGCACCAACAAAGTTTCCCGCATCAAGCAGGTGGCTTCCGGCCGCTTTGGCGTGACCCCGGCTTATCTGGTCAACGCCGACGTTATCCAGATTAAAGTTGCCCAGGGTGCGAAACCTGGCGAAGGCGGTCAGTTACCGGGTGACAAAGTGACCCCGTATATCGCCAAGCTGCGTTATTCCGTACCGGGCGTGACGCTGATTTCGCCTCCGCCGCACCACGATATCTACTCTATCGAAGATCTGGCGCAGCTGATTTTTGACCTCAAACAGGTCAACCCGAAGGCGATGATCTCCGTGAAGCTGGTTTCAGAACCGGGCGTCGGCACTATCGCAACCGGCGTGGCGAAAGCCTACGCGGACCTGATCACCATCGCAGGCTACGACGGCGGCACAGGCGCAAGCCCGCTCTCCTCCGTGAAATACGCGGGCTGCCCGTGGGAGCTGGGCCTGGTGGAAACCCAGCAGGCGCTGGTGGCTAACGGTCTGCGCCATAAGATCCGTCTGCAGGTGGACGGCGGCCTGAAAACCGGCCTCGATATCATCAAAGCGGCGATTCTGGGCGCGGAAAGCTTCGGCTTCGGCACCGGACCAATGGTTGCGCTGGGCTGTAAATACCTGCGTATTTGCCACCTGAACAACTGTGCAACGGGCGTTGCAACCCAGGACGAAAAGCTGCGTAAGAATCACTATCACGGTCTGCCGTTCAAAGTAACAAACTACTTTGACTTCATCGCCCGTGAAACGCGTGAACTGATGGCGCAGCTGGGCGTGAAGCGTCTGGTTGATCTGATTGGCCGTACCGACCTGCTCAAAGAGCTGGACGGGTTCACCGCCAAACAGCAGAACCTGGACCTTTCTAACCTGCTGAAAACGGCTGAACCGATGCCGGGTAAAGCGGTGTACTGCACAGAGCACAACCCGCCGTTCGATAAAGGCGATTTGAACGCTCAGCTGTTGGGCCAGGCGCAGCAATATGTGGATAACAAGCAGAGCAAAACGTTCTGGTTCGATATCCGCAACACTGACCGTTCAGTCGGTGCAATGCTCTCCGGGTACATCGCTCAGCACCATGGCGACCAAGGGCTGGCAGCCGATCCGATCAAAGCACACTTCAGCGGAACCGCAGGACAGAGCTTCGGCGTCTGGAACGCAGGCGGCGTTGAGCTGCACCTGACCGGTGATGCCAACGACTACGTCGGCAAAGGTATGGCGGGTGGGCTTATCTCCATTCGTCCGCCGGTTGGCTCCGCATTCCGTAGCCATGAAGCGACAATTATCGGTAACACCTGCCTGTACGGCGCAACCGGCGGCAAGCTGTATGCGTCCGGCCATGCGGGTGAGCGTTTCGCGGTGCGTAACTCCGGTGCTATCACCGTAGTGGAAGGCATTGGCGACAACGGTTGTGAATACATGACGGGCGGCATCGTCTGCATCATCGGTAAAACCGGGGTGAACTTCGGCGCAGGTATGACGGGCGGTTTCGCCTACGTGCTCGACGAAGACGGCGATTTCCGCAAGCGTGTTAACCCTGAACTGGTTGAGCTGCTCAATGTTGAAGAGCTGGCCATCCACGAGGAGCACCTGCGCGGCATGATTACCGAGCACGTGCAGCTGACGGGTTCACAGCGCGGCGAAGAGATTCTGGCAAACTGGCCGGCCTTTGCGCCGAAATTCATGTTGGTTAAACCGAAGTCCAGTGATGTCAAAGCATTGTTGGGTCACCGCAGTCGTTCCGCAGCCGAGCTGCGGGTGCAGGCGCAGTAAGAGGTCACGATGAGTCAAAACGTATATCAATTTATCGACTTACAGCGTGTTGATCCGCCAAAGAAACCGCTAAAGATCCGTAAAATTGAATTTGTGGAAATTTACGAGCCGTTCTCAGAAGGCCAGGCCAAGGCACAGGCAGACCGCTGCCTGTCCTGCGGCAACCCGTACTGCGAATGGAAATGCCCGGTTCATAACTACATTCCAAACTGGCTGAAGCTGGCGAACGAAGGGCGCATTATTGAAGCGGCTGAACTGTCTCACCAGACAAACAGCCTGCCGGAAGTGTGCGGTCGCGTTTGTCCACAGGATCGTCTGTGCGAAGGTTCCTGCACCCTGAACGATGAGTTCGGTGCCGTGACCATCGGCAACATCGAGCGGTATATCAATGATAAAGCGCTTGAAATGGGCTGGAAACCAGACCTGACAGGTGTGAAGCAAACCGGTAAGCGTGTGGCAATCATCGGTGCTGGCCCTGCCGGGCTGGCCTGTGCTGACGTGCTGACGCGCAACGGCGTCAAGGCGGTGGTTTATGACCGTCATCCGGAAATCGGCGGCCTGCTGACTTTCGGCATCCCGGCCTTCAAGCTGGAGAAAGAGGTGATGACCAAGCGCCGCGAAATCTTCAGCGGTATGGGCATTGAATTCAAACTGAACACCGAAGTGGGCCGCGATGTCCAAATCGACGACCTGCTGAGCGAGTTTGATTCCGTCTTCCTGGGCGTGGGCACCTACCAGTCAATGCGCGGTGGTTTAGAGAATGAAGATGCGCCAGGCGTTTACGACGCCCTGCCGTTCCTCATTGCCAACACCAAACAAATGATGGGCTTCGGTGAAACTGTTGAAGAGCCGTATGTGAATATGGAAGGTAAACGCGTGGTCGTTCTTGGCGGTGGTGATACCGCAATGGACTGCGTGCGGACTTCCGTTCGTCAGGGCGCATCGCACGTTATCTGTGCTTATCGTCGCGACGAAGAGAACATGCCGGGCTCCAGACGCGAAGTGAAAAACGCGCGTGAAGAAGGCGTTGAGTTCCAGTTCAACGCTCAGCCGCTGGGCGTGGAAATCAATGCCAATGGTCGCGTGTCCGGCGTGAAGTTCGCTCGTACAGAGCTGGGCGCTCCGGATGCCAACGGCCGCCGTCGCCCGGAAATCGTTGCCGGTTCTGAACACGTGGTTCCAGCCGATGCGGTTATCATGGCGTTTGGCTTCCGTCCGCACAGCATGCAGTGGCTTGAAAAGCACAGCGTTGAGCTGGACAGCCAGGGCCGTATTCTGGCACCGGAAGGCAGCGATAACCCGTTCCAGACCAGCAACCCGAAAATCTTCGCCGGTGGCGATGCGGTTCGTGGTTCGGACCTGGTGGTAACGGCGATTGCCGAAGGCCGCAAAGCGGCTGACGGGATCCTGAACTACCTGGAAGTGTAATGCCCGTGTCGGATGGCGCTAACGCTTATCCGACCTGCTGACGAGAAGGCCGGAGGACATATTGCCTCCGGTTTTTTTATGCCGCGAGCAGGCTGTGATGCAGCTTGATGACCACTTTCTTGATGGCTCCCGGCTGCGTCACGCTACAGCCCGGTTTATGCGGCTCGTTCGGCATAAAAACGGCAAACTGCCCTGCCCGTAACGTCAGCACCTGCTGACTCTCAATGTGGCTGCACAGCTGATAATCCTCCTCAACGTGCTGCTCCTCACATTCACGCGCGCTGCCGTGAAAACCATAATAAATCGTCTCATCGCCCGTTAGCAGAAGCTGGATATCAACGTAGGCCTGATGCTGCTCGGCCTTTTTCTCTTCTGGTGGTGAAGTGGTCAACGTCATCACGTTCATAAACAGCTTATCGCCCTGTAAAGGGTAGCTGCCTGGCGCCTTATGCTGCGGTTCATGGGCTAACGCCACGCGAATGGCATTAACCAGCGCGGCGGGTAATCCTGCGGATTCAGGATGGTGAAACTCTCCACTAATCATGGGATGGCTTCCTGTGCTAACAGTGCGGCGCCCAGCAGGCCCGCATTATGTTGATATCTTGCCGGGTATAGCGGGGAGCGGTAGATCTCCGGCTCTTCGGCAAGAAAGGTTTCGACTAAAGATAAATACCCTTCGCTGAGCCCGACGCTGCCGCCTGTCACGACGCACTGGCAGTCCGTCACGGCTTTCACGTCGGCAATCAGCCGCGCCAGCGCCCTGGCCGAGCGCTGCATCAATAACACGGCCTGGGGATTGCCTTCCGCCGCATGGCCAAAAATCGCCCTGGCATCACAGCCTGCCAGCTCCCCCTTTGCCGCCGCCGCAATACCGCGACCGGAAGCGATAGCTTCCACGCAGCCAATTCGTCCGCAGCCGCAGCGTGGCCCGTTCGGGTCGGCAAGCGTATGCCCAAGATGCCCTGCCAGCCCGCCATTGCCCACCAGCAGCCTGCCGTCGCTGATAATGCCGCCGCCAACGCCGGTGGAAACCGTCAGAAAGACCATATCGCTGATCTTTCCCGCCAGCGGACGGTACTCCGCCCATGCAGCCGCCTGGGCGTCGTTCACCGTGAGGCACGGCAGTCCGGTAAGCTGGGTTAGCACATCCTTTAGCGGGAAGCTTGCCAGGCCACCCAGGTTTCCAGGGTTAATCGCCGTCAGTACGCCATCTTTGATTATCCCCGTCGAAGCGACCGCGACGCGACGCGCATTTGCCGCCAGAGGCATTACCAGTTCGGTCAAACAGGCTCGTAGCCCCTCCGGTGTTTTGCTGGCAGGCGTTGCAGCGGTACGCAGCCCGGTGATGTTAAGCGCCTCGTCCACCAGCGCGGCGGCGATTTTCGTACCGCCAAGGTCGATGGCCAGCGTGCTCATTTCACCACCTTTTGGACCAGCGAACGTTTCTGGCCCGCTGGAATAACCGCGCCGCTAAACGGCTTGCCGTCGATGGAGTCGTGAGTACGCACGGCTTCCGGGTGGATCCAGCGCTGAATGCGCGACGGCATATCCAGCCCAATCAGCAGGATCACCACAAACGTGAGGGTAAAGGAGAGCGACGCCAGCGCGGTGCCTAAATCAAGACGCTGAGCGATGGCCGCGCCAATCACCGGGGCCAGCGCGCCGCCAAGGGCACCCACGTTGTAGGTAAAGCCAAGGCCTGCTGCCCGCTGCTCGGTATCGAAATACCCGCCGATGAGCTTCGGCAAAATGCCGGAGATGCCCTGGCCCAGCATCTGCTGGAAGAACAGCAGCAGGCCGAGCACCCAGAGATTCCCGCCGCCAATCGCAAAGACCGGGATGATCAGCAGCTGTGACACCAGCAGGCTGTAAACATAGGCTTTGCGCGTGCCCAGCCAGTCGCCAAGGAAACCGCCGACGCAGCAGCCCACCGCTGCCCCAAAGCCGCTGAAGAACAGCATATGGGCAACCATTGCCGGGTCGTAACCCAGTTCAGTTTTAAGATACGTGGGCAGCAGGGCCTGAATCGGCCAGGAGTAGAGGAAGGCGAAGAACACCACGACCATCAGCGTGACGCCCGTCGGCCAGCGCTTGCCGCTGCTTTGTACCATAAAGCTGATGAACGCCGCGGCGCAGACCAGGCCCAGGGCGGCGATGATCACCGCGTTGCCAATCTTGCCGGAGAAACAGAAATAGAGCGCCGTCGCCACAATAAATGTCAGGCAAATATTAATCACCCGGTGCTCGCCGCGGTAGAGAATATCCACCATCGTTCTGGTTGGTTTTTTGTCGCCAAATTTCTGCTGCCAGTCCTCTGCTTCTGGAATATTTTTGCGCAGCCACAGCGCGAAAATAATCGGTAAAATACCGATGAAGAACAGCGCGCGCCAGCCCCATTCAGGCACCACTACGCTGTAAACTTGCGCTGCCAGAACGGCCCCGACAGAAAAGCCGGAGATTAAGAAACCACTCGCCTTGTTGCGTAAATGCTTTGGCCAGCTCTCAATGACATAGGTCGCGCTGGAGCCATACTCTCCCGCCATCCCCATGCCGATGACCAGGCGGGCAATAAACATGGTCGTGAACCCCGGCGCGAAACCGCAGGCCAGCGTACCGACTGAAAACAGGACGATGCTGGTGATCATCGCGAGCTTACGCCCGTAACGGTCGCCCATCGCCCCCAGCACCAGCCCGCCGAACCAGCGGGAGATAAACGCCGCCGAGATCAGGCTGGCGGCCTGGATGGTTGTCAGGTCGAATTCACTTTGAATTTCAGTCAGGACTAACGCTATCAGAACAAAATCAAAACCATCCAGCAGGTAGCCAATCCACGCCGCCGAAAAGGCCTTCCACTGCGGTCTGGTTAGATGACGATGCCACGGGATCTGTTGGGTAGTGTTATTCATAAAGCACTCCCGGCGCGGGTAGTCAGCTACCCGCCCTTTGGTTAGGTCTGGAAGTCGTAGCAATGCCGGGCTGCCCGGCATTACGGATCAGAATGAAGCGCGTTCCGCCTGCAGCTTAAGCGCCAGCGCCTTCAGCTCCGGCAGATACTGCTCATCCACCGGTGCGAAAGGTTTCCGGCAAAGCGGTACGGCAACGATATCCATGTAGTGCAGCAGCGTTTTCAGGCCGCGGAATACACCAACTTTGATCAGCAGGTCGATGACTTGGTTGCACTCGCTTTGTAGCTGCATGGCGCGCGACACATCACCTTCCTGAATGGCCCGTTTGATGGCCAGATAGCGCCAGCCCATCACGTTATAAGTGCTGCCGATGCCGCCGTCGGCCCCCGCCAGCAGACCGGAGGCAAAAATTTCATCATAACCGTTGTAAAGCACCAGATCGGGATGCGCACGGCGGATCTTTTCCATTTCATACAGATCGCCGGAGGTTTGTTTCAGTGCGCCGACGCCCGGCAGGCTGATAAGCGTGGCAATCTGATCCAGCGTCAGCTTCACGCCGCTGAGCGCCGGGATGTTATAGACCACCATCGGCAGCCCGCTTGAGGCGTCGATAACCGCACGGTAATGATCGCAGTGCTCGTTGAAGCTGAATGGATAGTAGAACGGCGTGACGGCCGAAACGGCATCAAATCCATAGCGATGCGCGGCGGCTCCCAGAGTCTGGCTTTCCTGGGTGCTGATGGCACCGACGTGGGCAATCAGCGTGACTTTACCCTTCGCCTCCTCGGCAACGATCTCGAGCACCTGCTCGCGCTCCTGAATGCTTTGCAGGAAGGCCTCGCCGGTCGAGCCGCCGACATACAGGCCATCCACGCCCTGCTCAATGTTGAAACGCACCAGACGGCGCAGGCTGTCCGTATCCACCTGCTGCTGCTGATTGAAAGGAGTGAGCAGTGCCGGCATCACGCCCCGAAGATTCTGTGTCATATACGCCTCTTTATTGTATGGTTTTCGCTCATTTCGATATACCTTTATACCTGTTATACCAGAACAAAAAGTAAACGCCATAACGTGATGCGGTCAGGATGTGATCCTGTTCATAGGAAATAATGATGGGTATGAATGAGTGCGGAGTGCCTGCGGGGTATATCGCAGATCGCTTCGGATCTACTTTTTCGCTGAACGCTTACCCGGAGATCTGTAATAAGCGGCAAAAACGCTTTTCAGGTGAGCTTTCAGCGCGGCGTCCGCGGCGTCCGGATCGCGGGCCTCAATCGCCCTGTAGATCTCAATATGCTGCTGGTAGCTGACATTGTTGTGTGCGTGCAGCTCTTCCTGGGGAACCGCGGGACGCGCGGCAATCAGCCAGTCCAGCAGCGCTACGTGCACGGCCATAAAAATAGGGTTGTCGGGGATTTCTGCCAGCTCGCGGTGGAATTCAATGTCTGAGCGGATAAACAGCTCGTTATCATCCAGCGACTGGCTGTTCATCTCCAGCGCCTTGCCAAGCCGGGCTATTTGCTCGTCTGATGCAAACTCAGCCGCGTAGCGAACCAGGCTGGATTCGAAAAACAATCTTAACTGCTCGAAATGCGCAATGCCGCCAGGACGGGAGAGGAAGTCTATTGCCACACCGGACAGTTCGCTAATGATGGTATCGGCAGAAGGACGAGAGACTCTTGCCCGCTCTCCGTTGCTGATTTGCACCAGTCCTTTGCGCTTGAGCGCAGCCAGTGCCTCACGTACTGAAGGGCGGCCAACGTTGAAGAACGCCATTAGTTCACGTTCGGAAGGAAGCTGTTCGCCTTCGGCAAATTCCCTTCTGCGGATCATCTGTTCCAGCTCTTCTTCCACCATGTCTGAGAGCTTTTTACGCGCAAGCGGGCGACGGCGCATCGAGTGTCCGATGGTGTCAGTCGTCTCAGCTGGCTGGTCGTCAAAAGTGCTCATAGCGTCAGAGTCAGGCCGTGTAAAGGGATGGAAAAGCGCAAAGTAGCTTTTAAATCATAACACAGCAAGGGGGGAGTTACGAAAGAAGAGGGGCTGGCAACGGGCAATAAAAAAGCCAGTCGTAAGACTGGCTTCAGACTGATGACAAACCTACCGCTAATAAGTTTCGTAAAGATCTCACCGAATAAATAACAAGGCTGGCCCTGGAAGTTACTTCACTACACGCAGAGCCGGACGGCCACCGCGTGGAGGAGGAGTGTCGTCCGGACCATCGTCGTCTTCGTCATGATCCGGGCGATCGCCATCGATCACCTGCATCACCATTTCCGGCTCGGCGGGAACTGGACTTTGCTCATCATCGTTATGACTTGCAACATCGCCGTCATAGCTGGCTTCTGGCTCGAACATGGTGCCGGCGCCATTCTCGCGAGCGTAAACCGCCAGCACCGCAGCCATAGGAACGAAAACCTCTCGAGGTACGCCGCCAAAGCGCGCGTTAAAACGCACTTCGTTGTTGCCCAGCTCCAGATTGCCTACCGCACGCGGTGCGATATTCAGAACGATTTGCCCGTCGCGTGCATATTCCATTGGCACATGCACGCCTGGCAATGTCACATCCACAACCAGGTGCGGCGTGAGCTGGTTATCCAGTAGCCACTCGTAAAAGGCACGAAGCAGATAAGGACGACGCGGTGACAATTGCGACATATCCATCAATTAGCCTCGGGTGTGCAGACGCATTTCGCGCTCAGGTTCGGTCAGAGAGGCCAGGAAGGAGTCACGCTCGAACACGCGAGTCATGTAACCTTTCATCTCTTTGGAGCCTGCACCTGTCAGCTCGATACCCATTTGCGGTAAACGCCACAGCAGCGGTGCGAGGTAGCAGTCTACCAGGCTGAATTCATCACTCAGGAAGAAAGGCTTCTGAGTAAAGACAGGTGCGATAGCCAGCAGCTCTTCGCGCAGCTGTTTACGTGCCGCGTCAGCTTCCTGAGCAGAACCGTTCACCACTTTGTTCATCAGGGTGTACCAGTCTTTCTCAATGCGGTGCATATACAGGCGACTTTCACCACGAGCAACAGGGTAAACCGGCATCAGCGGTGGATGCGGGAAACGCTCATCAAGATATTCCATGATGATGCGGGATTCCCACAGGGTCAATTCGCGGTCAACCAGGGTCGGTACGCTGTGATTTGGGTTGAGGTCAATCAGATCCTGAGGCAGGTTATCCGTTTCCACATGCTCAATTTCAACGCTAACACCCTTTTCAGCCAGCACGATACGTACCTGGTGGCTATAGATGTCAGTAGGACCGGAAAACAGCGTCATTACCGAACGTTTGTTGGCAGCGACAGCCATGAAAACCTCCAAGTTTATTCAGAAAATTACTGCTAATAGCCGCAAGCGCGGCAACTAACCTGACTGTTAATTACCCATCTCACGCCGGACTGCCATCAGTTGCCAGAAACCAAGGCGAAAACAGACTGATGCCGACATTTGGGCAGAAAATTGGTTGATAGTTTACCAGATTTTAGCAGTTTTGTGGGGAGTGGTTCCTGATTTTGAGAAAATGCACTGCATTATCAGGAAGTTAAGAGCAATAATATAAATTTCAGACATAAAAAAACCCGGTACAGGACCGGGTTTTTGCCAATTGCCTTTCTGCGTGAGCAGAGAACAATTAACGCTTGGAGAACTGAGGACGACGACGTGCTTTACGCAGGCCGACTTTCTTACGTTCAACTTCACGAGCATCACGAGTAACGAAGCCTGCTTTACGCAGTTCGCCACGCAGGGACTCGTCATATTCCATCAGAGCGCGTGTGATACCGTGACGGATCGCACCAGCCTGACCGGAAGAACCACCACCTTTAACAGTGATGTACAGATCGAATTTCTCAACCATATCAACCAGTTCCAGCGGCTGACGAACTACCATGCGGGCAGTTTCACGACCGAAGTACTGTTCCAGAGAACGTTGGTTGATAACGATTTTGCCGCTGCCCGGTTTGATAAACACGCGAGCTGCGGAGCTTTTGCGGCGACCAGTGCCGTAGTATTGATTTTCAGCCATTGCCTATAATCCCGATTAAATGTCCAGAACTTGCGGTTGCTGTGCCGCGTGGTTGTGCTCGGTGCCCGCGTAAACTTTCAGTTTACGGAACATAGCACGACCCAGCGGGCCCTTTGGCAGCATGCCTTTAACCGCGATTTCAATCACACGCTCAGGACGGCGGGCAATCATCTCTTCAAAGGTCGCTTGTTTGATACCACCGATGTGGCCGGTGTGATGGTAATACACTTTGTCAGTACGCTTGTTGCCGGTTACAGCAACTTTTTCTGCGTTCAGAACGATGATGTAATCACCAGTATCAACGTGCGGAGTGTATTCCGCTTTGTGCTTACCGCGCAGACGGCGAGCCAGTTCAGTAGCCAGGCGACCTAAGGTCTTACCTTCAGCATCAACAACATACCAGTCGCGCTGTACGGTTTCTGGTTTAGCTGTAAAAGTTTTCATTAAAAGCTTACCCAATATATAGTTACACGTTGGTGAACACCCAAACGTTTAAAATCAGTTGAGGTTCACGCGACATTGTCCAGCAAACCTACCCCTTCGAATAGCCTATGCCGGCACGACAAAAGTTTTGGGAAAAAAACTTTGGTTGTAACGTGGGGTCGCAAGATTATAGAGAAGTCACCTTCAAAGGTCGACCCTTTTTATGACTCAATCCACATTATCTGCCTCACGGCATGTGTGGCTGGCGCAAATACTCCTCACTTTGCATTTCCTGCAGGCGTGAAAGGCAGCGCTGGAATTCGAATTTCAACCTTTCCCCTTGATAAATATCGAATAACTCTACCTGCGCGGAAACCACCAGCTTGACGTGGCGTTCGTAAAACTCATCCACCAGCGCAATGAAGCGACGGGCTTCATTTTCAGTAGAGACCGTCATCACCGGGACGTTAAACAATAAAACGGTATGGAAAAGGCGCGACAGGGCGATGTAGTCGTGCTGGCTACGGGCATCTACGCACAGGGTTTTGTAGTCAACGGCCAGCGTCTGGTTAGCCGTGCCCAGCGTCTGAAGCGGGCGATGGTTAACTTCCAGGACTGGTTCCCCGGCCCGCGGTTCACCAGCAAGCGCGGTGTAAAGCCGTTCCATTTGCGAAGCTGTTGCGGCATCCAGTGGCGCCAGCCACAAATGAGCCTGGGTCAGCGTGCGCAGGCGGTAATCAATGCCCGCATCCACGTTCATCACGTCACAATGGCTTTTCAGCGCGTCAATAGCTGGCACAAACCGTGCGCGCTGTAGGCCGTTCCGATAGAGCTCATCAGGCGGGATGTTCGACGTTGCCACCAGGGTAATACCACGGGCGAACAGCGCTTTCATTAATGTGCCGAGCAGCATGGCATCGGTAATGTCAGTCACAAAAAACTCATCGAAGCACAGCACGTCCGCCTCAGCTTTAAAACTATCGGCAACAATTTCCAGCGGGTCGGTCTGGCCCTGTAACTGGGTCAGCTCTTCGTGTACCCGCAGCATAAAGCGATGAAAATGGAGACGCAGTTTGCGGTCACCCGGCAGGCTCTGGAAAAACATATCCATTAGCCATGTTTTACCCCGCCCCACTCCCCCCCACATATACAGGCCTCGCACAGGTTCGCCGTTGCCAGAGACGACGCGCTTGCTCAATAATTTGCCAAATTTGGCCATTATTCCGCCAGCCGGAGCTGTTTCGGAACATTTACTTGTCAGCTCCTGATAGATGGCATCAAGACGAGTTACGGCTTCGCGCTGGACGTCGTCAGGTTGATGGCTTCCCTCGGTGAGAGCGTGTTGGTAGCGCGATGCAGGGGAGTGATTTTGCATGGTATTATGGTCTTCCCTTAAAAATCGTATTGCCGTTTGCAGGTGGTCTGAATGGACAGATGGCAAAAAAAAGGTCGTTCTACCCTAAGCGATGCTGCGTCAGGATTCCACTTCTCTTAGGTTAGCGGTTATAGTGGCTACATTACCCTTACGGAAACACAAGATAGCGGGAGAAGTTCATGACCTGGGAATATGCGCTCATTGGATTAGTTGTCGGTATTATTATCGGTGCCGTCGCCATGCGATTTGGCAACCGTAAGCTTCGTCAGCAGCAGGCTTTGCAGTATGAGCTTGAGAAAAACAAAGCGGAGCTTGAAGAGTACCGTGAGGAGTTAGTCAGCCACTTTGCCCATAGCGCAGAGCTGCTGGACAATATGGCGCACGATTACCGTCAGCTGTATCAGCACATGGCCAAAAGCTCCAGCAGCCTGCTGCCTGAGCTTTCTGCGGAAGCCAACCCGTTCCGCAACTGTCTGGCGGAATCTGAAGCCAGCAACGATCAGGCCCCGGTGCAAATGCCGCGTGATTACTCGGATGGGGCATCTGGTCTGCTGCGTTCTGAACGCGCTAAACGCGATTAATCACAGTTATCATATTTTTTTCCTGGGGCATGCCTTTCATGCCCCAAATCTTCCTTCCCCACGGCTATCATCTAAGTATCTCTACTTCATACAACGACATTGTTACCCGGCTGATATTTCAATAACATCGAGTGTTATCGGGTTTCCCTTTTTCCAGGCCACGAGAGCAAGCCATCAATGAAAAAACAAACACGGTTATTGAGTGCGTTAGCGTTAAGTGTCGGGTTAGCTCTGGGCGCATCACCCTTTGCGGTCGCCTCTATTCCTTCCCAGGTGCCTGGACAGCCGGCATTGCCAAGCCTTGCGCCAATGCTTGAGAAAGTATTGCCTGCGGTCGTCAGCGTTCAGGTGGAAGGAACAGCCGCCGCGCCGGCCCAAAAAGTCCCGGACGATTTAAAGAAGTACTTTGGTGACGATCTCCCACCGTCTGACGCACAGCCTTTTGAAGGGCTGGGTTCTGGCGTCATCATCAACGCTGCAAAAGGGTACGTGCTAACTAACAACCACGTCATCAGCCACGCCGAGAAAATCAGCGTGCAGCTTAACGACGGGCGTGAATTCGAAGCCAAACTGATTGGCGGAGACGATCAAAGCGATATCGCGCTGATCCAGCTGCAAAACGCGACAGGGCTGACGCAAATCGCCGTAGCTGATTCCGATAAACTCCGTGTAGGCGATTTTGCCGTTGCGGTCGGCAACCCGTTTGGGCTGGGTCAGACGGCCACATCTGGCATCGTTTCGGCCCTTGGCCGCAGCGGTCTGAATCTCGAAGGGCTGGAAAACTTTATCCAGACCGATGCCTCCATCAACCGGGGTAACTCCGGTGGCGCACTGTTGAACCTCAATGGCGAACTGATCGGCATAAACACGGCCATTCTTGCGCCGAGCGGCGGCAGCGTCGGTATCGGCTTTGCTATCCCAAGCAACATGGCCCAGACGTTGGCCAAACAGCTGATGGAATTTGGTGAAATCAAACGTGGCCAGCTGGGTATTAAAGGCACCGAGATGAGCGCCGATATCGCTAAGGCGTTTAACCTCTCTCTTCAACGCGGCGCATTCGTGAGCGAAGTTTTACCGCAGTCCGGTTCAGCCAAAGCGGGCGTGAAAGCAGGTGATGTGATCACCAGCCTGAACGGCAACCCGTTGAACAGTTTTGCTGAGCTGCGGGCTAAAATCGCCACCACAGAGCCGGGAACTGTCGTTAAACTCGGTCTGTTACGCGACGGTAAGCCGCTGGAAGTCAGCGTAACGCTCGATAAGAGCACCGCATCGTCTGCCAATGCAGAACTGATAGCACCAGCGCTACAAGGCGCGTCGCTTAGCGATGGACAGCTGAAGGACGGTTCCAAAGGCGTGAAGCTCGACAGCGTTGAGAAAGGGACGCCAGCGGCGCAGGTCGGGCTGCACAAAGATGATGTGATTATCGGCATCAATCGCGAGCGAATCCGCACCATTGCCGAGCTGCGTAAAATGCTGGCGACCAAACCGCCGGTCATCGCACTGCAGGTTGTGCGTGGCGAAGACAGCATCTATTTGTTATTGCATTAATTTGGTCAGTAATCGGACATCGTGAGTACGATGTCCGATTAACTCATGCTATTCTGCCTTCGATTTCTCATTGATTAAATTAAACCCATGTTTCTGAAGATTTTACGATCGGTGGCGATCGGGCTGATTGTGGCCGCAATACTGTTGGTTTCTTTGCCTTCATTGCGCCAGAAGATTGCACCTCTCGCGCCATCGAAGTTTGACAGTGCCGATGAAACACCGCTGAGCTATAACAATGCGGTGCGCCGGGCTGCGCCTGCCGTAGTGAACGTTTATAACCGCAGCGTGGGAAGCAACACCCAGAACCAGCTGGAGATTAAAACCCTTGGCTCCGGGGTGATCATGGATGACCGCGGCTACATCATCACCAACAAACACGTGATCAACGATGCGGAACAAATCATCGTTGCCCTGCAGGATGGGCGCGTATTTGAAGCTTTGCTGGTTGGCTCGGACAATCTCACCGATTTAGCAGTACTGAAAATCAACGCCACCGGGCTGCCCATTATTCCTATCAATAGTAAGCGTCAGCCGCACATCGGCGACGTGGTGATGGCCATTGGCAACCCGTACAATCTGGGCCAGACGATTACTCAGGGCATTATCAGCGCCACGGGCCGTATTGGCCTTAGCCCATCCGGCCGCCAGTCTTTCCTGCAAACGGATGCTTCTATCAACCACGGTAATTCCGGCGGTGCGCTGGTGAACTCGCTGGGTGAGCTGATGGGGATCAACACCCTCTCCTTTGATAAGAGCAACGATGGTGAAACGCCGGAAGGTATCGGCTTTGCTATCCCGACCCAGCTTGCGACGAAAATTATGGACAAGCTTATTCGTGATGGCAGGGTGATCCGTGGCTATATCGGTATCGGCGGGCGCGAGATTACTCCGCTACACGGTCCGGCAACGGGCATCGATCAGATCCAGGGGATTATCGTCAACGAAGTTTCCCCTGATGGTCCGGCGGC
Source organism: Dryocola clanedunensis subsp. sulfonylureivorans (assembly GCF_016756775.1). Taxonomy (GTDB): domain Bacteria; phylum Pseudomonadota; class Gammaproteobacteria; order Enterobacterales; family Enterobacteriaceae; genus Dryocola; species Dryocola clanedunensis. The sequence goes on from NZ_JAERMU010000021.1 coordinate 52,410, forward strand.
AAAAGCAGGTATTCAGGTCAATGACGTGATTGTCTCTGTAAATCATAAACCAGCCATCTCCGCGCTGGAGACGATGGACCAGGTGGCAGAGATTCGCCCAGGCTCGGTGATCCCGGTAGAAGTGATGCGTGAAGATAAGAAACTCATGCTGCAAGTCACTATTCAGGAATATCCCGCGGGGGGATAAATCATCCTCAGGCATAAAAAAACCGGAACTGATGTTCCGGTTTTTTTTCATCTCTTAGACGATCACTTATTAACGAATTCTTCGCCCAGGGTGATGTCTTTCTTCAGCGTATCCAGCATACCTTCCAGCGCCTGATGCTCAAACGCGCTCAGTTTGCCGTAGGATTTGTGCTCAGCGATACCATTTTTACCCAGCAGCAGCGGCTGAGAGAAGAAACGAGCGTGTTCGCCATCGCCTTCCACATAAGCGCACTCAACCACATTGCTCTCGCCCTGCAGCGCACGCACCAGTGACAGACCGAAACGTGCTGCGGCCTGGCCCATAGACAGGGTTGCAGAACCGCCACCAGCTTTAGCTTCAACAACTTCGGTGCCAGCGTTCTGAATGCGTTTGGTCAGGTCGGCCACTTCCTGCTCGGTAAAGCTCACGCCCGGGATCTGGGACAGCAGCGGCAGAATGGTCACGCCAGAGTGGCCGCCAATAACCGGGACTTCAATCTCGGTTGGCTTTTTACCTTTCAGCTCACCAACAAAAGTGTTGGAGCGGATGATGTCCAGCGTGGTCACGCCAAACAGTTTGTTCTTGTCGTATACGCCTGCTTTTTTCAGGACTTCAGCAGCGATAGCAACCGTCGTATTGACCGGGTTAGTGATGATCCCGATACAAGCTTTCGGGCAGGTTTTCGCGACCTGCTCGATGAGGTTTTTCACGATACCGGCGTTAACGTTAAACAGGTCAGAGCGATCCATACCTGGTTTACGGGCAACCCCTGCGGAAATCAGTACCACGTCAGCACCAACCAGTGCCGGGGTAGCATCTTCACCGCTGAAACCTTTGATTTTAACATCTGTAGGGATATGACTAAGGTCAACCGCAACCCCAGGGGTTACCGGTGCGATGTCATATAATGAGAGTTCTGAACCTGAAGGCAGTTGGGTCTTGAGTAGAAGGGCAAGCGCCTGGCCGATACCGCCTGCCGCGCCGAGGACTGCAACTTTCATCCTAAACTCCTTATTATGGTTAGCAAATACGTGCCGTAACTCCATGCGGTGGCGACCATAATCCAGAGAGGGGGGTAATTACAATCTTCCCGCCCGCAGAGTGCGACGTTACGCATTCCTTGAACGTTACTGCTGCATTTACTCACCGGGTGGAAATGACGCCTGAGCGCCCGGTCACTACCTGATATTGTCACATCAACGGCGGTTACATTACACCGTAGGCATGCATCAAAACAACATCATTTTGATAACATTTATTTCACTTTGCGGCTTATTTGCGAGTCGTGACGCAGGCATGTTCCTCGATAACGAAATTTGATAAAATCCCTCTCTTTCATAACATTAATTCAGGCTTATTATGCCGTTCGCATTTGCATAAAAATGCATTTAAATGCATAGTGATGTTATTACCCCCCTGATTTATGGTGATTCATGCGTAATTCCTCAAAACAAGAAGAACTGATTAAAGCCTTTAAGGCACTTTTGAAAGAAGAAAAATTCAGCTCGCAGGGTGAGATCGTTCATGCGCTGCAAAACGACGGCTTTGAAAACATCAATCAGTCCAAAGTCTCCCGCATGCTGACGAAGTTTGGTGCGGTACGTACCCGAAACGCGAAAATGGAGATGGTTTACTGTCTTCCCGCAGAGCTTGGCGTGCCGACAACTTCCAGCCCGCTAAAGAACCTGGTGCTGGATATCGACTATAACGATGCCGTTGTCGTCATCCACACAAGCCCTGGTGCCGCGCAGCTGATCGCACGCCTTCTGGACTCACTGGGTAAAGCGGAAGGGATCCTTGGCACCATTGCCGGGGATGACACCATCTTCACGACACCAGCCAATGACTTCACGGTGAAAGAGCTTTACGAAGCGATTCTGGTTCTGTTCGAACAGGAACTTTAATCTTCACGCTGCCCGCTTCGTGCGGCGGGCTTCGATTCTCATCGCCTTCACTTCTTCTGCTTGTCCTCTCCGCCTGACCCCCCACGTTTAGCCGTAAGCTATAAGTTTTTTGAATAATGGTATGTATTGTTTAGTACCGCACAAAAAGCCAAAGATTCCTATCCTCATGATTTTACTTATATTTAACATTTAAATAGCAATAAAAGCTCATTTTTAATAACCAGACGTAATAAAAAAAGCTTCTTTTAACGTAAAGTTTCATTGGGAATTGTTAGCAGGGTATTAATTTTTACCGTTACTAGTGTATACTTGATTTTGTGATGAGGGTCACGAAACGCAGACCCAAACAAAAGAATACGACGAGGTAAAAATGATGAACGTGAAAAATACTTTAGTAGCTGCAAGCCTGCTTTCCATGCTGTCGTTTGGCGCTTTTGCTGCCACTTCTGTTAACGCAGATCAGGCACAAAACATGCAATCCGTCGGTACGGTTTCCATCAGTGGTGTCGGTAGTTCACCTATGGATATGCACCAGAAGCTGGAACAAAAAGCCACTCAGGAAGGTGCTTCTTCCTACCGCATCATCGAAGCGCGCTCCGGTGACCAGTGGCACGCCACGGCTGAACTGTATAAATAAGCCCACCGCCATCTAAGCAAGATTACGATTAAATTTAACAAATACGTTCGCTCGACGACCCCAAGAACAATAAAAGCAGTACAGCCCTTCCGGTCGTCGTCAACATTATTGAGGAGTCGATATCATGAAAACCAAATTAACCATCGCGGCCATTAGCCTTCTGTCCGTTCTCTCTTTTGGCGCTAACGCAGCAGCACAGCAGATTTCCAGCGAACAAGCGCAAAACATGCAGTCTATGGGGAGCATTTCCATCAGTCAGGTTGGTAGCTCACCAATGGATATGCGTCAGGAGCTGTCACAGAAAGCGACTGAGCATGGCGCTTCAGCTTACCGAATTACAGAGGCTCGTTCTGGCGATACCCGTCACGCAACGGCTGAGCTGTATAAATAACCCTCGTCGTCACGTCCGACGACTTTGCCCCCGCTCGCGGGGGCTTTTTTATGCCTGCACGTTAAAGCGCAGCTGCCCTTCCAGCTCTTCTTCCGCCTCGTCGAACAGCAAAATTAACGCGCCGTAACGACGCCTTTGCATCTCCGGCAGGTTAACAAACTCAATCTCAACCGGCAGCGGCAAACCTCCACCAATCACCACATCCCACAGACTGTCGAGATCGTGCACCTGTTTTTTCTCCAGCGCAAAAGTCTGGATAAAGTGGCGATAGAATCCTGGCTGGTCTTCTATCTGATTAAAATCAAAAGTATATTTTTTCATTTCCTGCCACCCCACCGGAATATGCCTCACGCCCGGCGCTTACAGACCGCCAATATGCAAGGTTTTCACTTCCAGAAATTCTTCCAGCCCCAGCACGGAGCCTTCTCGCCCTAAACCAGACTCTTTCACGCCGCCAAAAGGCCCAAGCTCTGTGGATACTGCACATTCATTTATGCCAATCATGCCGCTTTCCAGCGCCTGCGATACGCGGAAAACGCGCTTCAGATTCTGGGTGTAGAAGTAAGCCGCCAGGCCAAACGGCGTGTTATTGGCACGCTCAATGACCTCCTCCTCCGTTTTAAAACTGAAGCATGCGGCCAGCGGGCCAAATGTCTCTTCCTGGGCCAGTTTCATATCATCACTGGCACCCGTTATCACCGTTGGTTGCCAGAAGTTACCGCCAAGCTCATGGCTTGCTCCTCCCACCAAAGCCTTGCCGCCTTTTTCCAGCGCATCTTCTACGTGCTCCCGAACTTTATCGACGGCAGATTTTTCTATCAGCGGGCCCACAACAACGCCTTCTTCGAGACCGTTTCCGACCTTCAGCGCCTTAACCGCTTCCGCGAGCTTGTTGACGAATTCGTCATAAACGCTTTCCTGAATAAAGAAGCGGTTGACGCTCACGCAGACCTGGCCCGCATTACGGAATTTATTGGCGATGGCTCCCTTCACGGCTTCATCGATATCCGCATCGTCGAAGACGATATACGGCGCGTTGCCGCCAAGCTCCATCGATACTTTTTTCATGGTGTCCGCGGCGTTGCGCACCAGCGTTTTGCCTACCGCCGTGGATCCCGTGAAGGAGATTTTACGAACGTCGTGGCTGGCCATGATGGCGTCGCTGATTTCCGGGGTATTTCCCGCAACGGCATTCAACACGCCATCCGGAACGCCAGCTTTTTTCGCCAGCGCCAGCAGGGCAAAAGCGGACAGAGGCGTATTGTTAGCCGGTTTGATTACGCCAGTACAGCCGGCTGCCAGAGCTGGCCCCAGCTTGCGGGTCAGCATCGCCATCGGGAAGTTCCACGGAGTAATGGCAGCGACGACGCCTATCGGCTCTCGGGTAGCGAGAATTCGCGATCCGGGCTTGGCCGGTGGAATGATTTCACCGTTGGCACGCTTGGCCTGTTCAGCGAACCACTGGATGAAGCTGGCGGCGTACTCAACCTCCCCTTCGGCCTCTTTCAGCGGCTTGCCCTGCTCGGTCGTCATTAAACGCCCCAGCCAGCTCTTGTTTTCGATTATCAGCTCGTACCAGCGATAGAGGAGGGTGGAACGCTCCTTGGCAGTTTTCGCGCGCCAGGAAGGGAATGCTTTGGTCGCCGCCGCAATGGCTTCTTCGGTCTCTTTCTTACCCGCTTTGGCAACCTTAGCGATGGTCTCGCCGGTCGCAGGGTTGATCACGTCAAAGGTCTTATCAAGTTTGCGCCATTCGCCGTTGACCAGATAGCCAGTGTTGAATAACTCACTGTCCTGGAGTGCCTGATTTGTCATAGTTTTCTCCTGATTTAAAAACGCACATCAGGTAAGTATAGATACAAAAAAGCCGACGCAGGGCGTCGGCTCGGGAACTCAGACTAGGCATCAATCAGCGCATGCTGATAGCGATGCAGCACGTCGGCAAGCCGTTTGACCGGCTCGGTCACCTGGAGCGGGGCCTCCCAGACCTTCAGTTTTTCCTGGTAAATCTCCAGCTCGCCGAGCAGCTGCAGGAAGTATTTCCGCCGTTTATCATCGTTCGAGGCCGAGATGACTTGATCCGCGGTATTGCGAAGCTGCCGGTGGAAAGCCGAGAGATCGGCATTGACCGGTATCGGGGCATCGCGCAGCCGCTGGTGCGCAATGATCAGGATCAGCGCCAGACGGTAACGGGCAATGTCGCCAGGGAACATATTCAGCAGCAGATAGAGCTGTTGATAAAGTGCGGGCAGGTGGTTCTCTTTGCGGCGAGCTTTGTTGGTCGTCAGCGCCGAGACGGCGGCTGACACAAACTGGTTGAGCAGCGTGCGCCCGGTACGATCTTTTGAGTTGTCCCGCACAAGCAAAATAACCATCATCGCCAGGAAGCAGCCGACGATCTGCCCCAGCGCGCTGTCCAGGAAGGAGCTGAAGTGGAAGGTCATTGGGTTATCCAGCACGATGACGTTAATTGTCCCGGCAAGGGCCCCCATCGATCCCAGCCGCCGTTTTTGCACTTCGATACCAATGAAAAAGCCGAGCAGCGCCAGGCTGATACACAGCAGCAGCATGCTTTGCTGAGTCGAGGGAATGATAACAAGGAAATAGAGCGCCCCCAGCGGCAGAGCCACCAGCATGCCGTACAGGAAATCCAGCGCGACCATTCGCGGGTTAGGCAGGCGCATGGCAAGGGAGGTCACCACCGCAATCATCACCATCGCCCCGCTGCCGGAGGTCCAGCCGGTCCACAGCCAGAACAGGCTTCCAAGACCACAGGCAATTGTCGTGCGCCAGAAGTTAATCATCGCATGATGCCGTTCGGCGGAATGCATTTTAACAACGGTTTCACCGCTCAGGACCTCTTCTTCGACGGCATTGATCCTGGTGTTACTGGCAATTCCCCGCTTCAGCAGCAGGAAGCGCGTCGCTGCCCCTACCCAGCTACTGATAGTCACGGGCGTATGTTTTTCACCGCTTGAAGAGATAAACCGACGCAGCATCTTCATTTGCTTGTGAACGTCGGCGGCAGTCTCAACCGGCATTTCGAACAGCATTTTAAACTCTGGCGTGACGAATTCCGGACGCGTGTTCTGAATCAGGTAGGTTTCCCCGGCCTGGGTAATCAGCGTCAGAGAGAGCGTATTGATGGCTTTCAGGCGACGGTTTGCCTGACCCCAGCGGGAGGATTCAATTTTCAGGTTTGAACGCATGCCCTCCAGGGCCGTGGTACGCCGCACCAGATTGGCCCAGGACTTATCGACCTCTTCTTTGTCACCGTGGGCGATGCAGAGCTGCATCAGGCGATACTGGTCTACCAGCAGATTGTCCAGCTCGCGGTCGATTTCCTGCTTGATGGAGCGCGGAGAGAAAACTAAGTCAGCAAGGATGGCGCAGACGATGCCGATAACGATTTCGCTGCAGCGCTCGACGGCAAACTGCGGTGCCGTGACCGGGTTAGCCTGGATAGTGACGATAATAATCAGCGCCGTATAGCCCGACAGGCCCCACGCATAGGAGTTTTCCACCTTCACCAGCGAGGAGATCCAGGTGCAGAATCCCGCCCAGATACAGCAGACCAGCAGCATGACGATTGGCGCGCGGATAAGCGTAGTGATGATGATCAGTGCCGCGATACAGCCAATAAATGTCCCGATGATACGGAGCATCCCGCGGTAACGAATCGCGCCGGAATACGGCTCGCCCCCGGCAGCAAATGCCGGGCCTGCCGCAACAATGGCGGCGGTTAAGACCGCCCAGCGTGGCGTTTCCAGCTGAAAATGGAAGCCAACAAACAGCGCCAGCACGATGGCAAACGCCAGCTTGAAGGCAAAGCGTAGATGGTAGGGTGAGATGGAATACATATCAGCGGCGCTTAACCAAACTCACGCAGACGATGCATGAATTTGATAAATACGGAGTCATGGTCAATATCCCGGTCTTTCTCGCCGGTGACGACAACCGTTGCCGTGGTGCCCGCCGGGAACAGGTTACCCTGCTGCTGATCGAGGTGGATACGTACCGGCACGCGCTGCGCCAGGCGAACCCATTCGAGGTTGGAGTCAACCGTAGCCAGACCTTTTGAGTCACTGGTGCTGCTGGCATTGGTGACGCCTGCGGAGATGCTGTCTACCGTACCTCGCAGCACGCGGTTGCTACCAAGCGGTGTAATTTGTACGCGATAACCCGGACGAATGCCCTCCAGCTTGGTCTCTTCCATATAGGCGAGGATGTAAAAGGTATGCTGTTTTACCAGCGCGACGGCCGTTGAACCACGGGTAATGAATTCCCCGCCGTGAACGCTCAGGTTTGTCACCCAGCCATCGGCTGGCGCACGGATAATCGTACGCTGCAGATCGAGCTGCGCAAGATCACGCGTCGCCTCAGATTTCGCAAGCTGGTGCAGCACGGTTTGCAGCAGGTTATTAGACTGGTCAATCTCTTCACGTGACATAGCCTGCGTACCTAACTGGTTACGACGCCCTGCTTCACGACGTTTTTCGCTGGCAAGCGCTTTAAAGTACGCAACATCGGCCTGTGCTTCTTCCAGCGCTTTCTGATAACGCGGCTGGTCGATCGTAAACAGCACCTGATCTTTCTTCACCAGCTGGTTGTCGTGCACGTTAACGGAAGTAATCAGCCCGGAGACGTCCGGTGCGATAGCAACGACATCTGCGGTAAAGCGGGCGTCACGCGTCCACGGTGATTCGGTATAAAACACCCAGGCGCGGAATATAGCGATGAAAGCCAGCAGCACAAGGATTAGCGTGATGGCGGTACGGGTCATTTTTCTTGTCAGTGTTTTCACATCAACCTCAAACGAACAGCTGCGAGATGAGATAAAACAGGCAGCAATAAAGCGCTGTATTAAACAATGCCGGATGCCAGACGAAATCATAGATACCCGTAGGGGTCAGCAATCGGCGTACCAGCCAGAACGCGGCCAGCGATAAAATCAGCTCAAAGAATATCGGTGGAAAGGAAAGCCCGAATACCACGATAACCGGAAATAAAGTCATGTTAACCTTGTCTGAATAGTACTTACGACACAGCCCCTGATGGTTGATCCGCGAAAGAGTTGCCGGGAACGGCAGGCGAGAACGCGGTGTGGGTTGTGTTAATAATAATATATTAACGTAACTGTTACCCTGTTATCTATAATATGTGATCTAAATCACTTTTAACTGAGAGTGAACAATCAGAGTAAATCATGGAAAGACTTAAACGCATGTCAGTGTTTGCCAAAGTTGTCGATCTCGGCTCGTTTACCGCCGCCGCAAGGCAATTGCAGATGAGCGTTTCTTCCATCAGCCAGACGGTTTCGAAACTGGAGGATGAACTGCAGGTGAAGCTGCTAAACCGAAGCACCCGCAGCATTGGCCTGACTGAAGCCGGGAAAATCTACTATATTGGCTGCCGCAAAATGCTGCACGAGGCGCAGGAAGTTCACGAGCAGCTTTATGCTTTTAACAACACGCCGATTGGAACGCTGCGCATAGGCAGCTCTTCAACCATGGCTCATAATGTCCTCGCCAATATGACGGCGGAGATGCTCAAGGAGTATCCGGGGCTGACGGTAAATCTGGTCACCGGTATTCCCGCCCCCGATTTAATCGCTGACGGTCTGGATGTCGTGATCCGCGTCGGAGCGCTGCAGGATTCGAGCCTGTTCTCAAGGCGGCTTGGCTCTATGCCGATGGTAATCTGCGCGTCAAAAACGTATCTCCAGCAAAACGGTATTCCGGAAAAACCTGCTGACCTGGCAAACCACTCCTGGCTTGAGTATAGCGTTCGTCCCGATAACGAATTTGAGCTTATCGCACCGGAAGGCCTGCCAACGAAGATCATTCCACAGGGACGTTTTGTCACCAATGATCCCATGACGTTATCCCGCTGGCTGAAAGCCGGAGCGGGGATCGCTTATGTGCCTATCATGTGGGTGATCGATGAGATCAACAATGGCGACCTTGAGATCTTATTCTCACGCTACCAGTCAGATCCTCGTCCGGTTTATGCGCTGTATACCGAAAAAGATAAGCTGCCGCTGAAGGTGCAGGTGTGCATTAACTATCTGACAGAGTATTTCGTGAAGGTCGCGCAGCTGTATCAGGGAATGCGGGAAAGGAATGGGCGGGGTTCAGAAAACAGCCGGGGCTAGCCCCGGCCATAGGTTAACGCTTAAGCGGTGCCGCCAACCGTCAGGTTATCGACCTTGAGCGTTGGCTGGCCTACGCCAACCGGCAGGCTCTGCCCCTCTTTGCCGCAGACGCCTACGCCGTTATCCAGCGCCAGGTCGTTACCGACCATGGAGATCTGCTGCATGGTTTCAATGCCCGAGCCAATCAGCGTCGCGCCCTTTACTGGCTTAGTCACTTTACCGTTCTCGATGAGGTACGCTTCTGAAGTAGAGAAGACGAACTTACCGGAAGTGATATCCACCTGCCCGCCACCGAAGTTAGGCGCATAGATACCGTACTCAACGGACTCAATGATTTCCTGCGGCGTTGATTTCCCGGCCAGCATGTAAGTGTTGGTCATACGTGGCATGGGCAAATGTGCGTAAGATTCGCGACGACCATTACCGGTTGGCGCAACGCCCATCAGACGCGCGTTCAGCTTGTCCTGCATGTAGCCTTTCAGCACGCCTTTTTCAATCAGTACGTTGTACTGACCCGGAACACCTTCGTCATCGATGGCGACAGAGCCACGGCGGTTTGCCATCGTGCCATCGTCCACAACGGTACACAGCTCGGAGGCCACCAGCTGGCCCATCTGGCCGCTGAATACGGACGTACCGCGACGGTTAAAGTCACCTTCCAGACCGTGACCCACCGCTTCATGCAGCAGGACGCCCGGCCAGCCCGCGCCAAGTACGACCGGGAACATGCCCGCAGGAGCGGCAACAGCAGAGAGGGTTATTAATGCCATGCGCACGGCTTCTTTTGCCCATGCATCGGCACGCACTTCACCGTCAACGGTTTCAAGGAAGTAGTCATAGCCAAAACGACCGCCGCCGCCGCTCGATCCACGCTCGCGTTTACCGTCTTCTTCAACCTGAACGCTGACCGACAGGCGTACCAGAGGACGAACATCCGCTGCCAAAGTGCCATCGGTCGCCGCGACCAGAATTAATTCATATACGCCGGTCAGACTTGCTGTGACTTCCTGAACACGTTTGTCCGCAGCACGCGCCACGCTATCCACACGCTTAAGGATGTCGAGCTTCTCTTCGCGGGTCATGCTCTGCAAAGGGTCGGCGCTGGTATACAGCGCGCTGTGCTGCACCGCCCCAAGGGTACGCGCACGGCCATCGCCTTGTTCACGCACAATGCTTCGCGCAGCATGAGCACTCTGTTCAAGCGCTAACAGGCTGATTTGGTCGGCGTAAGCAAAACCCGTTTTTTCCCCACTGACGGCACGTACACCGACACCCTGGTCAATGTTGTACGAACCATCTTTAATAATGCGGTCTTCTAATACCCAGGATTCGTGATAACTGGACTGGAAATAGAGATCGCCATAGTCGAGTCGGCGCTCGGACAGCTGTCCCAGAATGGAAAACAGATCTTGATGGTTTAAGCCATTCGCAGACAGCAACTGCTCACTTACCAGGTTCAGACTCATCGTTTGGCTACTCTTATTTGTCTATCGATTGGAGATATCTATTGAGCTTGCGGCAATTAGCTCCCCGCGTCAAATCACTTCACAGCGTTGACGCGAGGCTGGCGCAGCACTTCGTTGATTTTCGGATCGTCTATTGGGCCGGAGATGTGATAGCGCAGCACGGAGATTTTACTCCATAGCGGCCCCAGTACTTTACTGGCGGCAAACACCGCTGCGCCCACAATGGGGTTGATCACGAAAGCTGTCGCCACGCCAACCGTCGCCGAGATTTCCGGCGCGACCACGGCTTCCATATTGAGCTGACGGCGAACCAGGTCCACTGAACCTTTCATCGCGATATCGGCCTCAAGACCGTCGACCAATGTGTCATCGGTATGCAGCACGCCGTCTTTAATCCATGCCGTGCTGCGGATAGAGTCAAAGTAGAAACCATCACCGAAGGTATCGCTGAAATCAAAACGTATCTTGCGCAGTAGCGCATCGAAGCTGACCAGGCGCAGCAGCTGGCCGGCATGCCCTGTTCCAAGGTCAGAAATTTGTCCTTTGCCCAGCCGGGTATGAAGAATGCCGTTAAGCGAGGAGGTTTCCGGCTTCCAGGGAGCATTACGCCAGTGCAGATCGTAATCCAGATCGAAAGAGGAATCCTGAATAGGGGTTTTGGCACCAAAGAAGTTTGTCGCCGCATCCAGCTTTTTCCCTTTCAGCTTTCCTTTCAGCGAGGTGCGTGTTTCGCCTGGCGCGTTGACCCATTCCCCATTACCCGTCAGGCGTGCGAAACCATTATCCACCAGGCCGTTAGTCAATTTGAGCGTGTCGCCTTTAATGGCCACATCGCCATCGATGCGTCCGTATTTTTGGCCCCATAACCAGCATTCGGCGCAGCGTAGCTGAATGTCAGGCCAGTCACGGAAGCTGATTTTATCGTTTTCTGGCGCAGCTGTGCCGCTCGGCGGGGTCGACGATTTAGCAATGCTCCAGTCCGGGTTGAAATAGAGGTATTTTATCGTCGCCTGCCATGGTGCGCCGTCGCGAATGTTCAGCGTGCCGTTCACCTCACGACCCTGAGCGTTGATTTGCGTGCCGCCTGGCACCTGCTTTGAAACCAGGCTCAGGTTATTCCACACTTGTCCGCCCAGCGTCAGCGCGGGAGTCCGCAAGGTAATGTCTGAAGGAAACTCCGCAGAATGGCTAACCTGTTCGGTGGCTCCCTGGCTGAACAACGCTAGCCATTGCGCGCCGTCCATTGCCGGCAGATCCAGCTCAAGGCCTTTATGATCAGGTAGTGGCGGCACCGTATGGCTGTTCGTTGCCCAAATGGCACGATCGAGAGTCAGCTTCTTATTTAACAGCCAGCGGCTGGAGAAACGGTGGTTGCCCGCGGCGCTGCCCGTTAAATTAAAGCTGTTCAGGTCGCCCTTCACGGCTATTTTCAGCGGCAGAGGCTGCCCGGCGGATTTATTAACCGGCGCAGGTAAGTGACTACTCACACTCTTCAGGTCCGCATCCAGGTCAACACTGTAAGTCGGCTTGCCTTCGTAAGGCAGAGCGATCCCTACGTTACTTTTCCAGGCCGCGCTGCCGCTTAACGCCTTGTTAATCTGCTCCGGTAACACGCCGGTTTTATTCAGCTGCCAGTTACCGTTGAGATTAACGCCTATCTGGTACGCTTTGGCCCCTGTTTTGGTATCAAAGTTAATCTCTACCGGCTGATTGAACCAGGTCGCGCGCAGCGGCTCGCTTTGCAGGTCGCCGTTCACGAAGCTGAATTTACCGCTGAGATTTTTTAGCGTGCTGGAGAGTGGCTTGATCAGCAGCGTGTTGTCCTTCAGGACGACATCACCTTTGGCGGTGGTCATCTTGCCATCGAGCGGAATATCAAGATGTAAGCGAGCGTTCACATCGCCGCCAATCTGGAGTTCATCAAGGGCCGCGGCCAGGGAGTCCTCAAGCGGTGTCTCCTTAAAATATGGTCCCACGGCACTGCCCGGGCCGCTGATATCAGCATCAATCAGCAGCTTCTCTTTGGAATAATCGGGAATGATGGCGGTTAAGTTACTCGCCGTTACCCCGCCGAGTTTTACCCCCGGGGTTTTCATCCATAAGCCGTCGTTGAGGAAGTCGAGCTCAATGTTAAGATTTTCCAGCGCAGGCCAGTCCGGCTGGAAGGCAAATTTCGCGTTACGCAGCGGCACCAGCACTTCAAACTGCCCTTCGTTGTGCTTATAAGGGAAGAGATGCGGGTTGCCGCCATACACCAGCGTGGCGCTGTCGGCCTGCCCCCCCTGAATCGCTCCGCTCAGGTAATCCACCAGATCTTTGCCCATCAGGTTTTCGGGGAAGTAGCGCCAGGCATCCGCCCCATTGCTGGTGCTGATTCCGGCCAGGATACTCAGCCATGGATCGCCACCAGCAGGCTGGTAATAGCGAAAATCGCCCCTGGCCCAAAGGGAGCGCGCTTTCACATCAATTTGCTTGCCGTCGAGCTGGAAGCCGCGGGCATTTTTCTGCCATTCCAGCGTGGCGGCCCCCTTTTCCACTTCCAGTGGCGCGCGGAATACCGTCTCGTACGGCATTTTCGCCTTGCTCACCAGGGCTTTCAGCTGCCCATGCTCCACGCTACCCGTTACCGAGCCGGAGAAATTCTCCATACCCGGCAGCAGCTTCCACTGATTCCAGCTGACGTTTTTCCAGCGCCCTTGCAGACGCGTTTTTTCAGTTTCCTGCAGAGGGATGTCCGCCGCCAGCACGTCAATGTGCCCGCGAGGCTGCATGATTTGCCAGATTTCACCCAGATCGGGAGAGACTTTCGCCGCGATTGGCAGCAGCCCATTGAAGCTTTCCAGCTCCATGTTGGTTGCGCGGACATGGAGTTCTTCGCTGCGCTTACCCTCTTTACCACCGACGTCCTGAGGGCCTATCCACGCCATCGACAGCGAGCCTTTCGGCCACGTTTTGCCATCGAGCGTAATATTCGTTGAAGGGATAGCCAGGTTCCAGCCTGTCTGGTCGCGGTTAACCCGGGCCATCAGATTGTCGACGGAGAGCGTATGGTTGCGCTTTTCCCCTTTCCAGCTGGAGCCACCCTGTTTAAGCCAGATGTTGCCCCCCGCGACATCACCTTTCTTAATATCAACCCAGGCCTCAAGGCTGAACTCGGCGTTCTGAAGATCGATGTTGTCCTGCATCCAGCGGCCAAGCCACGGCTTCACGTCAACACGATCGGCCTGTAGCCAGACTTTGCCAATGTTCAGGATGCCGTTATCATCGCGCAAATCCATCCTGACGTTAGCCAGACCGTGCTGGCCGTTGAAGCTGGAGAGGCTGACCTGTCCTTCTGCCCGGTGACGATTTTTGGTATTCAGCCAGTTCAGCTGGGGAATAGTCAGTTCAGCACGCTGGCCGGAAAGCGTCAGGAAGCTCAGGGAACTGTCGCGCAGATCGAAGTGATCGAACTGGCGTAAGAAAAGATCGCTGATCTTTCCCGGCGCCATCTTCTTGTCGCCTTTGTTCTGGCTGAGCGGGGTATTGGTACGCAGATGAAGCTGATAAAAGGTCAGATCGCGGAACTGCCAGCGGGCGTGGATCAGACTTTGCCAGATATCCAGCGCCAGCGTCACACGCTTTATACTCATTTCACCGCCGTCTTTCAGGCCAGCTTTCACATCGCGGACATCCAGCGTTGGGCCAAAATTTTCCCAGCTTGCTCTGATTTGGCTGGCGTCTACCGGCGTGCCGGTCATGGCTTCTATCTTATCGAGTATGACCGGACGCCAGGCATTGAGGTGCGGCAAGACAAGCCGCAGGCCACTAACCAGCAGTGCGACGATTACAATCAGCGTTGCGCCTGTGAGCAGCAGAATGCCGGGCAGTCGCCTCATATCTCTCCTTGTCAGCCTTGTGGCCTGGTCACCCTAAAGTACATTCACCTGAACAGGTTACATCATCACAACGTCGAACTGCTCTTGATTATAGAGCGGTTCAATTTGTACTTTTACCTGTTTGCCGACAAAGATTTCCACCTCTGCCAGCGCGTGAGATTCTTCACTTTTCAGCGCTTCGCCAACCGCCGGGGAGGCGTAGACCAGGAAACGATCTGAGTCGTAGGCATGATGCACGCGGACGATTTCGCGCATGATCTCATAACACACAGTTTCGACTGTTTTCACCGTGCCACGGCCATGACAAGTTGGACAGCCTGCGCACAGTACGTGCTCCACGCTTTCGCGGGTGCGTTTACGGGTCATCTCAACCAGACCAAGCTGTGAGAAACCGTTCACGCTGGTTTTCACGCGATCTTTACTCAGCGCCTGCTCCAGAGAGTGCAGGACGCGTCGGCGGTGATCTTCGTTACTCATATCGATAAAATCGATGATGATAATACCGCCGAGATTACGCAAACGCAGCTGCCGGGCAATCGCCTGGGTCGCTTCGATATTGGTGTTGAAAATAGTATCGTCGAGGTTGCGATGGCCGACAAACGCACCGGTATTGATATCCACGGTGGTCATCGCTTCGGTCTGATCAATAACCAGATAGCCACCGGATTTCAGCTCAACTTTGCGTTCCAGCGCGCGCTGAATTTCATTTTCGACGTCAAACAGATCGAAGATAGGCTGGCGACCCGTGTAGTGCTCAATATTGCCATGAACTTCCGGCATATACTCTTCGGTAAACTCAAGCAGCATCTCATAGGTCTGACGCGAGTCGACACGGATGCGATCGAGCGCTGCATCCGCAAAATCGCGGAGTACACGTTGAGCGAGTGCCAGCTCGCCATAAAGCTCACAGCGGGTTTTATTGCGTTTTTTGCGCTCGCTGACCTTCGTCCAGACGCGTTTGAGATAGGCCGCATCGGAAGAGAGATCCTCTTCGCAGACGCCTTCCGCCGCAGTACGAATAATAAAGCCACCCTGCTCATCGCAGTAAGCACTGACGATGCGTTTTAAACGTTCGCGCTCTTCTTCACTTTCAATACGCTGAGAAACGCCAACGTGAGAAGCCCCGGGCATGAACACCAGGTAGCGGGAAGGAAGGGTGATGTCGGTGGTGAGACGGGCGCCTTTGGTGCCCAGCGGATCTTTCACCACCTGCACCATCAGGTCCTGGCCCTGACGCACAAGCTCTGAAATATCGCGCACCGTGAAGTTTTTACGCTCTTCACCCGCCACACATTCGGTATGCGGCATGATGTCAGAGGCGTGAAGAAACGCTGCCTTATCAAGGCCAATATCTACAAATGCCGCCTGCATGCCCGGTAGCACCCGGCTGACACGACCTTTGTAGATATTCCCTACAATCCCCCGGCGCGCTTCGCGTTCAATATGGATTTCCTGCAGTATTCCGCCGTCAATATACGCCACCCTGGTTTCTGAAGGGGTAACATTGACCAGTAATTCAGCCGTCATCTTTTCCTCGTCCATCACGCAAGGCGTGAAAATTACTCAGTAATTCATAGGTTTCTACCAGCGGTAGGCCGACAACGGCATGGTAACTGCCATTAATTTTTCTGACAAAACAACCGCCCAGCCCCTGGATACCATAAGCACCAGCTTTATCCATCGGCTCACCGCAGGCAACGTAATCGGCAATATCCTGCTCTGATAAGCTGCGGAATGTCACCTCGGTAATCACAAGGCAATCAAGCACCGACTGGCTATCCGCCAGCGCAACCGCCGTCATGACCTGATGCTGATGGCCAGAGAGTAATCGTAGCATCTGTGCAGCATGTTGTTGATCGCGTGGCTTTTCCAGCACTTCACCATTGTAGATAACAATGGTATCCGCGCCTAACACCGGCAGATCGCGCGGGGCCAGCGCAACACCAGCCTGCGCTTTGTCCCGCGCCAGACGCCGGACGTACTGCTCCGCGCTTTCCTGCGAGAGACGCTGCTCTTCAACATCTGTGACGATACGTTCGAAGCTAACGCCAAGCTGAGTCAGCAGCTCCTGACGGCGCGGCGAGCCAGAGGCGAGATACAAAGCAGTCATTTTTACCCTTACTGCACGGCAAATTGTTGACGAACTTTCCGCATCAACAGGAAGATCCACGGCCAGAGAACGCCGTTTACCACGCTGCTCCAGAAGATTTCAGGCCGGAAAGAGACGTTGATAACCAAAAATTCTGACCAGAAGACAATGACGTCGGTTATCAGGGATAACAACATCACCATCAGGGCCTGCTGCCACAGCGCCAGGTTACGAAAAAGCTGGAATTTTACGGCGGCCAGATAGGCTATGATACTCAGTGACAGGGCGCGTACGCCCAGCGTAGAACCACTGATTAAATCCAGTATGGCACCCATCACAAAACCCGTACCCACATTTACGCGATGGGGCAAGGCCAGGATCCAATACAGCAGAATCAGCAATACCCAGTCCGGACGATAGACTTTGAGATCGTCCGGCCAGGGCATGACCTGCAATAAGAGAGCAACCAGGAAGGACAGCCAGATAACCCAACGACCCTGACTACGATAACTTCCCACTACTGCCCCCCTCGGGTCACAGTTGCAGAAGGAGTCGTCACCGCCGGAGCGGGTTGTGTGATGCCCGTGGCGGGCGCCGGGATAGGGGCTGGGGGTCCTACGGAATCGGCCGGAGGAAGAACCTGCGGCATCATCTGCATCAGACGCTCATTTGCCACGCGATGAACTTCTTCGGGCGGCATTGGCATTTTTCCTTCACGATCGGCTCCCCACAGCAGGAGCAGATAGCGTAAACGTTGTAAACCTGCGGTTGGTCGAGCCTGAATCACGGTGTATGCGCGCTGGGTATCAAGTTTGACGGAAGAAACGACGCCCACCGGGTAACCTTCCGGGAAGCGACCGCCAAGGCCTGATGTCACCAGCACATCACCAACACGGATATCCGTATTGGCAGGCAGGTGCTCGAGTTGCAGATCGTCGGTGCAACCGTTGCCGGCGGCAATCACGCGGATATCATTACGCAATACCTGAATCGGTAATGCATGTGTGGCATCGCAAATCAGCAGTACACGACTGGTGAGCTTCGCAACAGCAACAACCTGACCGACAACGCCTTTATCACTGATGACCGGCTGGCCTTCGTAAACACCGTTGACGCTGCCTTTATCAATAACAACCTGATCGCTGTAAGGATCGCTGACGGTAGAGATGACCTGAGTGACCATCTTTTGCTCATCCTGACGCAGCGGCGAGCCAAGCAATTCACGCAGACGTGCGTTTTCCTGACGGAACTGGCCCATCATCAGTAATTCGCTGTTTTTCAGGATGAGTTCCTGACGCAACGCACGGTTTTCAAGTTTCAGCTGGTCACGCGAAGCTAGCGTCTGTGACACGCTATCGAGTAATTCACGGGGACCATTTGAGACAAAATAGAAAGGGCTGACGGCAGTATCCATGTACGTTCGAATCTGGCTGAACGCATCAAGGCGGCTGTCGGCGACAATGACACCAACCGCCACTAATAGCGCCAGGATAAGGCGAATCTGTAGCGATGGGCCACGGCTAAAAATGGGCTTCATAGGCTATGCGTATTCCGAGGCCAACAAGAAAGGGCAGTCACAAACTGCCCATACCTGCGGCTGATTACTCTTCGCTGAACAAGTCGCCGCCGTGCATGTCGATCATCTCCAGCGCCTTGCCACCGCCGCGGGCTACGCAAGTCAATGGATCTTCTGCAACTACTACAGGAATACCGGTTTCTTCCATCAACAGACGGTCAAGGTTACGCAGCAGTGCGCCACCGCCTGTCAGAACCATGCCACGCTCGGAGATATCGGAAGCCAGTTCTGGTGGGCACTGTTCCAGTGCAACCATGACGGCGCTGACGATACCGGTCAGCGGCTCTTGCAGTGCTTCGAGGATTTCGTTGGAGTTCAGGGTAAAGCCACGCGGCACACCTTCGGCCAGGTTACGTCCACGCACTTCGATTTCACGCACTTCGTCGCCCGGATAAGCGGAACCGATTTCATGCTTGATTCGCTCAGCCGTTGCTTCACCAATCAGGGAGCCGTAGTTACGACGCACATAATTAATGATGGCTTCGTCGAAACGGTCACCGCCGATACGCACGGAAGAGGAGTAAACCACGCCGTTCAGAGAGATAACGGCAACTTCAGTTGTACCACCACCGATATCAACCACCATGGAGCCGGTAGCTTCAGAAACTGGCAGGCCTGCACCAATTGCCGCTGCCATCGGTTCTTCAATCAGGAAGACTTCACGAGCGCCTGCACCCTGAGCGGACTCACGGATGGCACGACGTTCTACCTGCGTTGCACCCACTGGTACGCAAACCAGCACGCGCGGACTTGGGCGCATGAAACTGTTGCTGTGTACCTGCTTGATAAAGTGCTGCAGCATTTTTTCAGTCACGAAGAAGTCAGCGATAACGCCATCTTTCATCGGGCGAATAGCTGCGATATTACCAGGCGTACGGCCCAGCATCTGCTTTGCGTCATGACCTACGGCTGCAACGCTTTTTGGTGAACCGGCACGATCCTGGCGAATGGCCACGACGGAGGGCTCATTCAGTACGATGCCTTGTCCTTTTACATAAATCAGGGTATTCGCGGTACCCAGGTCAATGGACAGGTCATTGGAAAACATGCCACGAAATTTTTTCAACATACTAAGGGATAATCCTGAAAGCTGGGGCGGAAACAAAATCCGCTTACTTTACCAACCACACGTTGCAGCGACAAGGCGCTTAAATGTTCTGCAGCGGTGAAAAATTGTGCTGTTTGCTTCGGCTGTTACATTTACGACACATCGATTCGCCGTCCGTAGAGGAAGTGAACAGATGCTGTAGGTTAAACGAACAGTGCAAAGTAGCAAACCGTTACCTTGCATGCTGCGATATTCTGGCCGGCAGGCATATTTGCCCCCTTGAGATGCAGCGCGCGTTATTCTACGTGGAAAACTTGATAAACGGCAGGTTAAACCGAGTATCTTTGTGAATATTTTTTCACGTTGCTGTCCAGCGGGGCTGAGGCGGCAAAAAATTCCCCCTGAGCGCCGCTGACACCTTTTTCGATCAGTGTCTGCCACTCCCCTCGCGTCCTTACTCCAGTGGCAAAGACCTGAGTTTGCGTGCCGTGGCAGGCCTCTACCAGACTCTGTACAAAAAGCTGGTTCTCCGTCCGTTTTTCAATATTTAGGACAAGACCTGGATGCAGCTTAATCAGTTCTGCATTCAGATCTTTGATGTAACTTGTACTGACAACAGTTAAACCGGCCTGAACAATCGCGATACGCGAGCCCAAGGCCTTGATTAATCGTATCACCGGTTGTAAGCGGCTGATGTGTTGACACACATCCGCCTCTGCAAGTTCAAAAATAATTCGCGATCTCAGTGATTTTTCACATTGCATTAACGTATCCCGTAACCAGCGCTGGAAGGGAACACGGATTAATGCATCGACAGTGATCTGGATGGCGAGCGTCTCTTCTGGCCAGAAACCCACCAATGGCAGCGTCCGGGTAATGATTTTACGATCGTACTGCTCAAACAGACCGAACTGCTTCACCATCGGCATGTATTCAGCCGAAAGGACTTCTTCATTACCGTCAAAAATACGGCACATGATTTCACGATGGTGCACGCTGCCGCTGCGTGTGACCGCCGGTTTGTGGTAGAAACGCGGACCGCCACGCTGCAAGGATTGCTCAATTAGCGTACGCCACTTAACGTTCCCGCGCCCTTTTTCCGGTAATTTATCGTCATAGACCGACCAGCTATTTGCTCCCTGTAAAGAAGCATTGCGGGTAGCGACCTCCGCATTTTCCATAACCTGTTCTTTTGTATGGCCACTTCGCCAGGCGCAGATGCCAATGTGCAGCATGTCATTACGGTCAAGGATGCGAGTCGGCGGCAGCGAATCTACGGCGGTTAAGAGCTGGCTGGCGAAACTATCCGCTTCTTTTAAGGTGCGATGTGGCAGCAGGACGGCAAAATCGCTGCGGAAATAGCGCGCCAGCAATGCGCCGGGATAACGCATCACAAAGGTAGACAGCAAATTAATCAGCGTGAAGAGATACTCCTCCACGGCAGCATGTCCCCAGGTATCATGCAGCGTTTCGAAATCTGGCAGGCGGATGATCATCACCACCCCATGCGCCCCAACCTGCTCGTGATCTTCCAGCAGCATCGCCAGCTGATTATCAAAAAACAGGCGGTTATTGAGTCCCGTTTTACCATCCTGAGCCGCGAAGGCACGGATTAAGGTATCCATACGGCTGCGCTGCTCGCTGGCATTTTGCAAATCAGAAAGCAGCATGTCCATGGCGCTGCTTGCTCGCGCTGGCCATTCGAGAACCGATCCTCTGACATCAGCATTTCGCTCCCCATTCAGGATGCGCGTTGCACGGTTTTCAAGCAGCTCCTGGCCAGCAAGTTGATTTTTCACCCAGCGCATGGCGAGGAAAAGGACGATCAGCATCAGTCCAATCGCGATGGAAAGCGGTACGGTGGTGAACAAGGAGTGATAATAACTGGCAACTGGATCGCGATAGGTCAACGTGACGGACATACCAGGGTGTTTCATCAGTTTAACTGTCGTTTGCTGCGCCCCATAGTCCGTTGACTGCGGCTCATAGCTCTTTGCCAGCGCCTGGGTGTAAACAACCGTTTCTCCCATTTTCAGACTGATTTCACTGATATCGACCGGCACCATCACGTCATTCAGGCGGGCTGAGAGTTTTTCGGGAGAGGAGGTGATCAGTTCGCTATCAATAATAGTGGCAACCGCCAACATGCGCTGATGCACTTTTTCATGTGTCGCATTGAAGAAACTAAGAGAGCAACCGATTAGCGTCACAAAGATGGCTAAACCAGTTAGCAGGGTCATAAATGCCGAAAGTTTCGTCGTTAATCGCATCCTTGAGTTAACTCCGTCTGCAGAAGAAATTGCCACCTTAACCGGGCCTGTATTGACGCGGCATTACATAGTAAAAGGCATAGGCTGGCAAATGCCGTTATCCAAAATATCGCCATTTATTGCGGCAAACGGGCAAAAGTTGTCATTAAACGAGTATAGTCGGCAACTTTTTTTTGCCAACGGTAAGCAGCCGTAACAAACAGACCCGGACGTAAATTTCAATTTTTTGTGAGATATTCGCCAGAAGGTCACTTCTCCTGCATGCTGAACTAAAAGCATTCCAGGAGATCGTCATGAAAAAGGTTACCCGTTTTACCGAGGCCGACGTCACGCCAGAATCTGTTTTTATGTTAAAACGTCGCCAGGTTCTTAAGGCATTAGGGATCACTGCTGCCGCCCTTTCCGTTCCTCAAACGGCGCAGGCCGACATTCTGTCCTGGTTTAAAGGCAACGACCGCCCACCAGCCCCATCAGGCAAACCGCTTCAGTTCAGCCAGCCCGCACAATGGCAGGCAAAGTTACCTATGACGCCTGAAGACAAAGTCACAGGATACAACAACTTTTATGAGTTCGGACTGGATAAAGCCGATCCGGCCGCCAATGCTGGCAGTCTGAAAACCGATCCCTGGCAGCTGAAAATTAGCGGCGAAGTCGCAAAGCCAATAACGCTGGATCTCGATGACCTTTATAAACGTTTCCCACTGGAAGAGCGCATTTACCGTATGCGCTGCGTCGAGGCCTGGTCTATGGTCGTGCCGTGGATCGGTTTCCCGCTCAGCAAGCTGCTGGCCCTTGTTGAACCCAATAGCAAAGCAAAGTACGTCGCCTTTGAAACGCTCTACGATCCGGAGCAAATGCCCGGGCAGAAAGATCGCTTTATTGGCGGTGGGCTGCAATACCCCTACGTTGAAGGTTTGCGTCTCGACGAAGCGATGCATCCTCTGACCATGCTGACAGTAGGCGTCTATGGCAAAGCTCTGCCACCACAGAATGGCGCACCAGTCCGCCTGACCGTACCGTGGAAATATGGCTTTAAAGGGATCAAGTCTATCGTCAGTATTAAGCTCGTCAGCGAGATCCCGCCAACCACGTGGAATATGGCGGGGCCAGGCGAATACGGCTTTTATGCCAATGTGAATCCACATGTCGACCACCCTCGCTGGTCGCAGGCCTCCGAACGATTTATCGGCTCCGGCGGCATACTGGACGTTAAGCGCCAGCCTACGTTGTTGTTCAATGGCTATGCCGACCAGGTTGCTTCGCTGTATCGGGGACTTAATCTGAAGGAGAATTTCTGAGTGCGTCTGAATGCAAAGCAAATCGTCTGGCTGAAGGTTGCGCTGCATCTTGCGGCGTTTCTGCCCTTTGTATGGTTGTTCTATGCGGCAAACCAGGGGCTGCTCAGTGCGGATCCGGCTAAAGATATTCAGCATTTTACCGGCAGGATGGCGCTGAAATTACTGTTGGGCACGCTGCTTATCGCCCCCCTTGCACGCTACGCGAAACAACCGCTGCTGATCCGTACTCGTCGCCTGCTCGGCGTGTGGTGCTTTGTCTGGGCATCTATCCATTTGACCAGCTATTCCCTGCTCGAACTGGGGATTAACAATATCGGTCTTCTGGGCCAGGAACTTATTACCCGTCCGTACCTGATGCTGGGCATCGTCAGCTGGTTTATTTTGCTTGCCCTTGCGGTCACATCGACGCAAAGCGCACAGCGAAAACTCGGTAAACGCTGGCAGAAACTTCATAACTGCGTCTATCTTGTTGCCATTCTCGCCCCCATTCATTACCTGTGGTCAGTGAAGATTCTCTCTCCGCAACCCTTGATTTATGCACTGGGAGCCTTCATCCTCCTCGCCCTGCGCTACAAGAAGTTCCGTCAGTGGTGGCGATAACCCCAGAATTTTGCCGTTTATCTCAAAACAGACGCCCTGACGGGCGTTCAAAGCACCAGGGGTTGATCATCTTCCCTGATAAGACCAGTATTTAGCTGCCAAATGCTACGAAATCGTTATAATGTGCGACTTTGGTTTTTCTGACAGACCATTTTTAGGGTCTGAAGGTGACAACCGAGCAACTTAGGTATATTTTGTAAATTGCCTACAAATTGCGGGAGATGGCAGCACAATGTCGGGTAATTATCACATTTTGCTTTTGAACGGTCCTAATCTGAATATGCTGGGTACGCGCGAGCCGGATAAGTACGGCGACCAGACCCTGGCACAGATTGTTAACGCGCTTGAGAACGAAGCGAAAACCCTCAATGTGTCGCTCAGCCACCTGCAATCGAATGCGGAATATGCGCTAATCGACCGAATTCATCAGGCGAAAGATAATGTCGACTTTATCCTGATTAATCCGGCCGCGTTTACGCATACGAGCGTTGCGCTGCGTGATGCCCTGCTGGCGGTGAGTATCCCGTTTATCGAGATCCACCTCAGCAATGTGCATGCGCGCGAACCGTTCCGCCACCATTCGTATCTTTCTGATAAAGCTGTCGGTGTGATCTGCGGATTAGGCGCCGACGGTTATTCATATGCACTACAGACGGCGGTCAAACGCCTGTCAAAATCCATCTAACAAGAGTACGGAACCCACTCATGGATATTCGTAAGATTAAAAAACTGATCGAGCTGGTTGAAGAATCAGGCATCTCCGAACTGGAAATTTCTGAAGGCGAAGAGTCTGTTCGCATCAGCCGTAGCGCGCCAAACGCGGGCTATCCGATGATGCAGCAAGCTTTTGCCGCGCCAATGTACCAGCCACAGCCGCAACCCGGTCTGTCTAACGCTGTTGCTCCTGCCGCTACGCCGGCAATGGAAGCACCAGCCGCTGCTGAAGTCAGTGGTCACATCGTACGTTCCCCGATGGTCGGTACTTTCTACCGTACCCCAAGCCCGGATGCGAAGGCGTTTATTGAAGTTGGCCAGAAAGTTAACGCCGGCGACACTCTGTGCATCGTTGAAGCAATGAAAATGATGAACCAGATCGAAGCTGACAAATCAGGCGTGGTGAAAGCCATTCTGGTTGAAAACGGCCAACCGGTAGAATTTGACGAGCCGCTGGTCGTCATCGAGTAACGAGGCGAACATGCTGGATAAAATTGTTATCGCTAACCGTGGTGAGATCGCTCTGCGTATTCTGCGTGCCTGTAAAGAACTGGGCATCAAGACTGTCGCCGTGCACTCCACCGCGGATCGCGACTTAAAACACGTACTGCTGGCGGATGAGACGGTCTGTATCGGCCCGGCTCCGTCCGTAAAAAGCTATCTGAACATCCCGGCAATCATCTCTGCGGCAGAAATCACCGGCGCAGTGGCGATTCACCCGGGCTACGGCTTCCTGTCTGAAAACGCCAACTTTGCCGAGCAGGTTGAGCGTTCAGGCTTTATCTTCATCGGTCCGCGCGCCGACACTATTCGCCTGATGGGCGATAAAGTCTCTGCGATCAACGCGATGAAGAAAGCTGGCGTACCTTGCGTGCCAGGTTCTGACGGCCCACTGGATGGCGATATGGATAAAAACCGTGCCCATGCGAAACGCATCGGCTACCCGGTT
This sequence comes from Dryocola clanedunensis subsp. sulfonylureivorans, assembly GCF_016756775.1. Classification (GTDB taxonomy): domain Bacteria; phylum Pseudomonadota; class Gammaproteobacteria; order Enterobacterales; family Enterobacteriaceae; genus Dryocola; species Dryocola clanedunensis. Next base: position 77,571 of record NZ_JAERMU010000021.1, read on the forward strand.
ATTATCAAAGCCTCCGGCGGCGGCGGCGGTCGTGGTATGCGCGTAGTGCGTAACGACGCTGAACTGGAACAATCCATCAATATGACCCGTGCGGAAGCCAAAGCGGCTTTCAACAACGACATGGTCTATATGGAGAAGTACCTCGAGAACCCACGTCATATCGAAATTCAGGTACTGGCAGACGGTCAGGGTAACGCAATCTATCTGGCAGAACGTGACTGCTCGATGCAGCGTCGTCACCAGAAAGTTGTCGAAGAAGCGCCAGCGCCGGGCATCACGCCTGAGCTGCGTAAGTTCATCGGCGAGCGCTGCGCAAAAGCCTGTGTCGATATCAACTATCGCGGGGCGGGTACCTTCGAGTTCCTGTTCGAAAACGGCGAGTTCTACTTCATTGAGATGAACACCCGTATTCAGGTTGAGCACCCGGTAACAGAAATGATCACCGGCGTTGACCTGATTAAAGAACAGCTGCGCATTGCTGCCGGTCAGCCACTGTCCATCAAGCAGGATGAAGTTCACGTTAAAGGCCACGCGGTGGAATGCCGTATCAACGCCGAAGACCCGAACACCTTCCTGCCAAGCCCAGGCAAAATCACCCGCTTCCATGCGCCAGGTGGTTTTGGCGTGCGTTGGGAATCACACATTTACGCCGGTTATACCGTACCGCCGTATTACGATTCCATGATTGGAAAACTGATCTGCTACGGCGAAACCCGTGAAGTGGCTATCTCTCGTATGAAGAACGCCCTGGCGGAGCTTATCATCGACGGTATCAAAACCAACGTTGAGCTGCAGACCCGTATCATGAACGACGAACATTTCCAGCACGGTGGTACTAACATCCACTATCTGGAGAAGAAGCTGGGTCTTCAGGACTAAGTTTCTTTACGTCACGCAGCTTAAAAGGCCGGATAATCCGGCCTTTTCCTTTTTAATTCCCCAATTCAGGTGATGCGTTACAATCGCCGCTTTATACGAACTCAAGGGACAACAATGGACAAGCGTTTTGTTCAGGCCAATAAAGAAGCGCGCTGGGCGCTTGGGCTGACCCTGGCCTACCTTGCAGCATGGTTAGTGGCTGCTTACTTACCTGGTAATGAGATCGGCCCGACAGGCCTGCCACACTGGTTTGAGATGGCCTGTTTATTGGTGCCCCTGATCTTTATTGTGCTGTGCTGGATGATGGTTAAACTCATTTTCCGTGATATTTCGCTGGAGGATGACAATGCAGCTTGAGGTCGTCCTGCCGCTGGTCGCTTATCTGTTCGTGGTATTCGGCCTGTCCGTTTACGCCATGCGTCGCCGCAGCACCGGCAATTTCCTTAATGAATACTTCCTCGGCAGCCGCTCGATGGGCGGATTTGTGCTGGCGATGACCCTAACCGCCACTTATATCAGCGCCAGCTCGTTTATCGGCGGGCCGGGAGCGGCCTATAAATATGGTCTGGGTTGGGTTCTGTTGGCGATGATCCAGCTGCCTGCGGTCTGGCTGTCTTTAGGCATTTTAGGGAAGAAGTTTGCCATTCTGGCACGCCGCTACAATGCGGTGACGCTCAACGACATGCTCTACGCCCGTTACCAAAGCCGTCTGCTGGTCTGGCTGGCAAGCCTGAGCCTGCTGGTTGCCTTTGTTGGCGCGATGACCGTGCAGTTCATCGGCGGCGCTCGCCTGCTGGAAACCGCTGCGGGCATCCCTTACGAAACCGGCCTGTTAATTTTCGGCATCAGCATTGCGTTGTACACCGCATTTGGCGGCTTCCGGGCCAGCGTACTCAACGACGCGATGCAGGGGCTGGTCATGCTCGTCGGCACTATCCTACTGCTGATCGGCGTGATTCATGCCGCAGGTGGGCTGCATAGCGCGGTAGACAAGCTCCAGCACATCGACCCGAAACTGGTCTCTCCGCAGGGTGCGGATAATATTCTGTCGCCTGCGTTTATGACCTCTTTCTGGGTTCTGGTTTGCTTCGGCGTGATTGGCCTGCCGCACACCGCCGTGCGCTGCATCTCCTATAAAGACAGCAAAGCCGTTCACCGTGGCATTATTATCGGCACCATCGTAGTGGCTATTTTGATGTTTGGCATGCATCTGGCGGGTGCGCTGGGCCGGGCCGTTCTTCCTGACCTGAACGTACCTGATCTGGTGATCCCGACCCTGATGGTCACCGTATTACCACCGGTCGCCGCAGGGATCTTCCTCGCCGCTCCGATGGCCGCCATTATGTCGACCATCAATGCCCAGTTGCTCCAGTCCTCAGCGACGATCGTCAAAGATCTCTACCTTAATATGAGGCCCGAGCAGATCCACAACGAGAAACGCCTGAAGCTGATGTCATCCGTGATTACCCTGACCCTGGGTGCGTTGCTGCTGCTGGCAGCGTGGCATCCGCCGGAGATGATCATCTGGCTCAACCTGCTGGCGTTCGGCGGGCTGGAAGCGGTATTCCTTTGGCCGCTGGTACTGGGGCTGTACTGGGAGCGCGCAAATGCGGCTGGCGCCCTGAGCGCCATGATGGTGGGCGGCGTGCTGTATGCCGTGCTGGCAAGTTTTAACATCCAGCTATTTAGCTTCCACCCTATCGTTCCTTCACTATTATTAAGTTTGCTGGCCTTCTTGATCGGTAACCGCTTTGGTCACAGCGTACCCGCGCCAGCACTTGTTTCAACTACTGATAAATAAAGAGTTTCGCTATGCCATGGATCCAACTGAAGATAAATACCACCGGTGCCAATGCTGAAGAGCTGGGCGATGCCCTGATTGAAAGTGGCTCGGTGTCCGTGACGTTTCAGGACACCCACGACACACCGGTATTTGAACCGCTGCCGGGTGAAACGCGCCTGTGGGGCGACACCAACGTGACAGGCCTGTTTGACGCAGAAGCCGACATGAAAGAGGTTGTCGCTATCCTCGAAAATCACCCGCTGCTGGGTCAGGGCTTCCCTCACAAAATCGAACAGCTGGAAGACAAAGACTGGGAGCGCGAGTGGATGGATAACTTCCACCCGATGCGTTTTGGCAATCGTCTGTGGATCTGCCCAAGCTGGCGTGATGTCCCGGATGAGAATGCGGTAAACGTCATGCTCGATCCTGGCCTGGCATTTGGTACCGGTACTCACCCGACCACCTCACTGTGCCTTGAGTGGCTCGACGGGCTTGATCTGGCTGGCAAGACGGTCATCGATTTCGGCTGCGGATCCGGCATCCTTGCCATTGCTGCGCTGAAGCTGGGCGCGGCGAAAGCCATCGGTATTGATATTGACCCGCAGGCCATTCAGGCCAGCCGCGATAACGCCCAGCGTAACGGCGTCTCTGAGCGCCTCGAGCTTTATCTCCCGCAGGATCAGCCAGAGGCGATGAGCGCCGATGTCGTGGTCGCCAACATCCTTGCCGGCCCATTACGCGAGCTGGCACCGTTAATCAGCGTGCTGCCTGTTCAGGGAGGCTTCCTGGGCCTGTCCGGCGTACTGGCAAGCCAGGCGGAAGGCGTCTGTGAAGCCTATGCGGATAAATTCACCCTTGATCCCGTCGCGGAGAAAGAAGAGTGGTGCCGTATTACAGGGATTAAACGCTAATCTTTCTGCCTTAATAGCGTGGCCCTCGTGCCACGCTAGCTCCTTTCTGGTTTATCAGTATTCCCCCTTTATTCTCTTTCATCTCCATAAATTCTGGCCTTACAATATTCATGGCTAATCCATTGAATTAAATAATGTAATTCACAGAATCAATCAGGGAATGAATATATGAAAACGCGTTTACGTACGGCAACCCTTCTGCTCGTGGGGCTGCTGCCCGCTTTTGCTATGGCGTCACACTGGAGCTATGAAGGAAAAGACTCTCCTGAGCACTGGAGCGAAATTGATGCAGGTAATCAACTCTGCAAACAGGGGATGAATCAGTCACCGATCGATATCGATACCACCTTAAAAGCGCATCTTAATCCGCTGCAAGCCACGTACATCGACTCTCCTGTAGCCATTCTCAACAATGGTCATACCGTTCAGGTTAGTTTCGCTGAAAATGCGAAAGATAGCGTCATGATTGACGATGTTCCTTTCCAGCTGGAACAATTCCACTTTCATGCGCCAAGTGAAAACACCCTGCATGGCAAACATTACGCCATGGAGATGCACATGGTGCATAAAAACGCTGAGGGCGATATTGCGGTGGTGGCCGTCATGTTTGAAACCGGCGCGGCCAATGCAGAGCTTACAAAGTTGTGGGGGGCCATGCCGACCAAAGCAGAAGAGTCTACAGCGCTTAAGCAGAAAATTGATGTGGTAAAACTGCTGCCCGACGATCTGACCCACTATCGCTTCAGTGGCTCGTTGACGACACCGCCGTGTTCAGAGGGGGTCCGTTGGTTAGTGATGAAGCATCCTGTCACGCTTTCTGCACAGCAGTTGAAACAATTCACAGATGTTATGCATCACGATAATAATCGGCCGATTCAACCCCTGCACGGCCGCGTAGTCGTCGAATAACCGCTCTTTTAACGGGACCATCGTCCCGTTTCAGCGCTCTTATTATCACGGGGGGATAGGGGTATGCCCCCGCTTTAAAATGAGACACTCATCCCATAAAAACACTAAATCTGCCGAATAAACCAGCAGTTTATCTCGTCTGCCAGCCTTAAATTGCGGTTAATTGCTGCCATTTTCCAGCAAAATTCAAAAGAGCACAAATTAACCAATATGTCATAACCGAATGATAAAAAAGAAAATTAATTTTTTTATTCGTTTAAGCTTAATGATTCATTGATCTACAACAGAGGATTGCTCAAAGTTTGTCCTTTCATCTCGTGTAAAAAATGCGTAATATACGCCGCCTTGCAGGTACAGTATGGTCATTTCTTAACTCATGCGCATCGGACACCACCAGCTCAGAAATTGCCTTATCGCAGCACCTATGGCTGGCATTACCGACAGACCATTCAGAACGTTGTGTTACGAGATGGGAGCAGGTCTAACCGTTTCCGAGATGATGTCCTCCAACCCAGAAGTTTGGGCGAGCGACAAGTCCCGCTTACGGATGGTGCATGTTGATGAACCAGGTATTCGCACCGTGCAAATCGCCGGTAGCGATCCTGAAGAGATGGCAGAGGCCGCACGCATTAACGTGGCTAATGGCGCCCAGATTATTGATATCAATATGGGATGCCCGGCAAAGAAAGTGAATCGCAAACTGGCAGGTTCAGCCCTTCTGCAGTACCCGAGTCTGGTGAAGTCGATCGTGACAACGGTAGTGAAAGCGGTGGATGTTCCTGTGACGTTAAAAATTCGCACTGGTTGGGACACGGCGCACCGTAACTGTGTAGAGATTGCCCAACTGGCTGAAGACTGTGGCATTCAGGCCCTGACAATTCATGGACGCACCCGCGCCTGTTTATTTCAGGGAAACGCTGAGTACGACAGCATTCGGGCAGTTAAGCAGAAAGTTTCCATTCCGATTATCGCGAATGGTGACATTACTGACCCGCTTAAAGCCAGAGCTGTGCTCGACTATACAGGGGCAGATGCTCTGATGATAGGACGTGCAGCTCAGGGAAGACCCTGGATCTTTCGGGAAATCCAGCACTATCTGGACACTGGAGAGTTGCTTGCTCCCCTGCCTCTGGCAGAGGTAAAGCGCTTACTTTGCGCTCACATTCGGGAACTTCATGACTTTTATGGCCATGTTAAGGGATACCGAATTGCGCGCAAACACGTATCCTGGTATCTCCAGGAACACGCTCCAGATGACCAGTTTCGGCGCACATTCAACGCCATTGAAGATGCAGGCGAACAGCTTGCGGCGTTGGAGGCATACTTCGAAAATTTTGCGTAATAGAAATAAAGAGCTGACAGAACTATGTTCGAACAACGCGTAAATTCTGACGTACTGACCGTTTCAACCGTTAACTCTCAGGATCAGGTTACCCAAAAACCCCTGCGTGACTCCGTGAAACAGGCACTGAAGAACTATTTTGCTCAACTGAATGGTCAAGATGTAAACGATCTGTATGAGCTGGTACTGGCTGAAGTAGAGCAACCATTGTTGGACATGGTGATGCAATACACCCGTGGCAACCAGACCCGCGCTGCCCTGATGATGGGCATCAACCGTGGTACGCTGCGCAAAAAATTGAAAAAATACGGCATGAACTGATACTAGTCAGTTAGTGTTGTTTAAGAAGGCGCTACTCGGCATGGGGATGCGCCTTTTTTATCACCTCAATTCCCCTTTCCTCCATTTTCTCTCCATAGTTCGCCCTGACCGGCTCCTTTTCTCCACTTTGTTTACGTAGTACACGAATTGCAATTATTGCCTGCTGCTGACGGCGTTATGGCGGTGATAAAATAAGCACATTCACACCGTAGCGGATTTCGTGAAGACTCAGTGCAAGTTTCTTGCGCCAGCGAGAGTCATCCCTGCTCCGGGATTGGTATCAATGAGGTATGAAAATGAAAAAGCTAATAGCAGCAGCGCTGCTCTCTACACTTCTGGCTGGTTGTGCGACTAACTCTCCCTGTGTGCCGGTCTATGATGACCAGGGCCGTCTGGTGCACACCAACACCTGCATGAAAGGGACAACTCAGGATAACTGGGAAACGGCAGGCGCCATTGCCGGAGGTGCCGCGGCCCTGGCAGGTTTGACCCTGGGCATCGTTGCCCTGACCAAATAACCGTAAACGATTTACCGAAGCCTTCGTAGGGATGGATAAGCGTATGCGTCATTCATCCTGGACGGTTATCGTGTCGGATGACGCTTACGCTTATCCGACCTTGTATTATTCCCCCTGTTCAGAGTAAACCGGCCAGTTTATTCTGAACGCAGTCCGGACGTCGTATCCGACCTTAGGCTCTCAAGTCTGTGGTGTAGATTTTAACG
>NZ_JAERMU010000022.1 GCF_016756775.1 Dryocola clanedunensis subsp. sulfonylureivorans
AGAGTGAACATATTTTGTCTCCTTTCACCTGAGCCAACACGTCATTCCAGCCTTGTACATACGAAGTCAGAGCTTCTGGTTACCGTTCGGATTTTGAGTGACGTGAAAGGTGAAACGGAGGGCTTAAGCTACGAAGAAAGATCGGCGTCTTCAGGGCGGATACAAGCTTCCTCCGTTTCGTGTAACCGGTAGCTAACCAGCTACCGGTTCAAGATACAAGGGCGGATAAGCCTGCGTCATCCGCCTTCTGCTTCAAAACAACGGTGGATGGCGCTGCCGCTTATCCACCCTACCTGGCTCCGGCATCAAAGATTTTATGCTCGAAGTTATCGGTGATATCCCTGACCCGATAAATCTTCCATTCGTTTTTTTCCTCGCGCAGATAAGCTTTCAGATGAATATTATTTCCATCCTCAACGCCTAGCCAGACATCCACCGCTTCACCTCCCATAACAGGCTGAGCTTCACCGACTTTTAACGCTGATCTCCATTGCGGATCGTAGTCTTGCGTATAGGTGAAGTAATCAGAATTAACTATTTCCTGTTCAGGAATTTTCGAGATATCAGCTAGTCGTTTGAGCGTGTTCGCCGCTACGTAATGTTGCATCTCTGCTGAGTCTAAATTTTTATGAGGCCCTGAAAGATACCAGCGATAAAAATTCTCTGTTTGTTCAGATGCCTGATTGTGGGGATTGGCGTTGCAGGCTGTAAGAATAAAAGCAGCAATAAGAATGAGTACGCGCATCAATGCATCCTGTAAATTTTGTAGGGTGGATTGGTTCTTCTGTAACCAGGGCCTGGGTACATGGTGCGTTGTCTGAAGTCAGATATCCAGGTTGTTCCATCGAACATCGCCATATGCCCGCTCGGGTTGCCACCCGGATAAGGTTGAATAACTACTACATCCCCAGCCCATAATGTCGAACCCGGTGGTACTTCTCTAAAACCAGCGCTAATTAATGAAGAACCATAATCTTTTGCATGTGTCGTTCGTGCAAGCGTGACTCCTCCGGCTTCAATCGCTTCTCGCGTGTATTGTGCACAATGGCTACTTGAGGTGCCTCCGGCCCTGGTCCTTAAATGTTGAATGGCGACATCTTTATTCCAGCTCATCTAACCTCCTTGATTAACTTAACTTTTCCTTTTATTGAGTTAACCATACTTCCTTTTTATTTTTTGAAACGCAAATCACTATTATTGAAAATATAAGCAATGTGGATAGTTAGAAAAAAATCATTTATCTAAAGAATGAAAAATAAAAAACACGTTACGTTTAATCATTATTCGTTGTGATACCAAAGCCAATTAATCATTTAATTAATATCAATGCACGGACTTTATAGGTATTCATATAAAGGGATTGAGCCTTATAAATCCTATAGCGGAAAAATCTCTGCCCGCCTGTCACCGGAAGACCATGCAGCGCTGGAACGTATTGCGCAGGCAAGCGGGGAGAGTATCAACCAGCTGCTGAATCAGGGCGTGAAGATGCTCATTAACCGCGTGAGTCCTGATCTCAACTCGGCCCAGTGGGAGCGAAGCTGCAAAATGCGACATTTTACAAAATGAGCGAGTTCGGAGACCGAAAGTGTAAAAAGGACGTCAAGAAGATCCTTTTTTACTCGGTACATATTCCACCTATTTCATTGACAGCAACTTGTCGTAATTCGGGTAGATATTAGTTATATCTTCACTAATACCATTTGGATAAGTCGCCGTTAAATTTCCCGGTCGTATAGCAGGTGGAGTTAACACAACTACTTTATTGAGGTGTATTTGCGGCTCAATTTTAATGCTTTCCACATCTACTGTTTTATATCTCCTCCGCCACTGCTCATATCCTGTATTACCACCGAAAAGAGACAGATCTACTGCATTATCAATATGGTGAACTACCATAGGGAAAAAGTCTGTCTTAAGTTCCAGTCTCTCCCCGCTGAATGCTTTAGCCTGCCCAGTCCCGTAACCATCACTGAGTCCGTAGTCCCCGAAATCGAAGATATAACTGGTATCGATAACCTCTTTTCCCTTCACCAGAGGAATATCGTCCGCAATCCTGAAGCTCACCATCAGTGAGTTCAGCCTCCACTGGCACGGGCCGCCGCCATCTACTGCAACCCGTAAACGCCGGATATTGTCACCATCTGGCGCGCCAAATGGCCGCTCAGTATCGTTATACCCCGGTATATCATGCGGTTCGTTGCTTGAGTTATAGCGGACAGATTTGCACTGCGCCGAACGGTACAACAGCTCGGCAGGCTGCAGTGTAATCCCCTCAGGGACCCGGAAAGTGACGTCCACCCACTTTGCCCCCTCCGGGGGAGAAAGTGTCTTATCAGGACGGTTATCACACCCGAAGAGCAGCGTCACAGCGCATGCAATAAAGGCGGTTTTACTGAGAGAGTTCAACTTCTTCCTCCGTTACCGCCGCAAAACGCAGCAGGGCATTTTTTCCTGTTTCTTCCGCCTGTGTTCGCCTCAGCGCCACCGGCAGCATGTCCTGCAGCGCCAGAAACTCACGGTTACGCTCAACCTCATCCTGGTTGCTGTAGGCTGCGCCTTTCTCAACCTCTTCCCGGAACATGACCCGCATCTCTTTCCGGTTCATATCGCGGGCCGGATCGGCCAGTTCCAGCACCTGATTGTGAATATAGGGCAGGTAGCGGTGCGCCATCGAGTGGCTGCGGGGATCAGTTCCGATGCCGTTCAGCGCCGGGTTAGTATTCTGCGGAAAGGTCTTTGCCAGGCTGGCCGGGTTCAGGCACTGGATAAACGAGGCCTGATGTTCACTGGTGGATATCAGGCACTCCTCATTCAGGGACGGCACCACATACAGCTTAGTGGCCACAAAATGCCGGGTGTAGGCCTGCCCGTCGACCAGGCTTTTCTGGTACGGGCTGGCGGTACGCATCGCGCACTGCTGCGCCCGGAAAAATATCACCGTGCTGCCGTGATGCCAGTAAGGGTCTTTTTTCTCCGCAAGCCCGGTTGACTGGTACGTCAGGTCCCGCACTGCCACACTTAGCCCTGCAGCAGTGGTCAGTGACCAGTCAAATCCCAGCTTGTCGCCCAGAGGCCCCCACGTTCTGTAAAACTCATTATCGAGATCGGCATCCGGCGGCATCTGCGTGATCGTGTCATTGTCGTTGACATGCCGGTAGTGTGTGATGCCGGCCAGAGAGGCGATCGCCGAGCGGGTGAAGCTCCGCGGCATCCCGTAGGTGTACAGAACGGGCTGGTAATCCTTCATCTCTGCGGCATACAGCAGCGCCAGCGCCCCGCCCAGACTATGACCACAAATAAATAATGACTTTCCTTTGTCTAAGGATGTTCTGAGTGCCCGAAGATCAAACTTATCCCCAAACTTCCTCTTTGCCAGCTGATAGGCTTCCAGAAAACCGCCGTGAACGCTTCCAGCTCCGGCCAGCTCCGGCAGACACCGCTTCGGGGCAAAGGACAAATCAGTCAGGACATTCAGCAGACTGTCGGTTCCGCACCAGGCGACCAGCACGTGAGAGGCACATTCCACCGCAAACAGGCGGGTATCACCTTCTCCCGTGTCACCCTCCCCGGTGTTCATGTAGACAGGTAGCGGTCGCGGAACGGCACGTCCTCCGCCAGCGTGTGAAAATAATTCGGGTATTCCGCAAGTTGTGGGAGGCAGGACAGATCCTGACACTTCTGCCGGAAAAAATAATCGATGGTCGGATTATTCGCCTCGGCGGCATACACCAGATCGGCCATGATGCCGAGGTTTAGCGCGTTCGCCAGGTCATAGTCCTTGGTGTCGTGCAGGGGCAGCACCCACGCCCGGAACGGACAGATTTCGATAACGTGTCGCTGCTCCAGTGCATCCCGCGTGATTTCCGTCCCTTTCAACGCCTTTCCCGGCGGAAAATGAAACACCGGCGGTTCAGGCGAGTCCCATCCAGGCATATCAGGCAGCCGATCGCACAGCTCCCCGATGGTCACATAGTGATGCCGGTAACCGACGGCTTCCGCTTTCTCCTGCACGTCTGTGCGCCAGTTTTTGTCCCGCGTCTCCCGGCGAAAGGCGTTTCCACTCACCGGCTGGCTGTTCGGGTTACGCCGGATGCCCAACGGACGCTGTTCCATGATGTCGGCCAGCTTCTGTCCATCAGTTTTCACGTCTACCGCTATCCAGTACAGGTCATCGAACCGTACCAGTCCCTGACTGTCGGTGACGCCGGCGGGCAGATTCGGCGGCGGCGTGGGGTCAAACCGGGTGTGGCCGCCCTTGGCCCACAGCGCCAGCTCCGCCGCTGTGGCCAGCGGATGGTATTCCAGCTGAACCTTCAGGCCGGATACCGCATTGTTGTCCTCGTCTACAAACTGCAGCTCCAGCCAGTGTTTCAACTGTTTACCACAGGCGACTTCTTTGTATTTCATTTTGTGACTCAGACAGGTCACGGTGGTGTTGTCTGTTGTATCCCTCACGCACTTCAATCCCTGTTTTTTATCTGGTTAAATTCCTGTCAATCATACACCAGAAGGTATTTTATCGCCGTGCCCGGTGGGGCACATAAAAGTAAGATTTTGTAAGATGTGGCAATCTAACACCCTGAACTGGCAGCCTTTATCCTGTGACAACATCCCTACTCCCTGAATCATCAATGGGTAATTGTTAAGGTAACCATTTCACAGGTGAGTGATTTTTACTCAGATCCAGTTCAAAAAAATCAGATGTTACATTTTGCAGCTTCGCTCTCACTAGGCCAACTCGATACAGGTCCGTCGGGACTAGCTTCCATCTATTAGGTATTAGGCTCAATTATTCCAGCGCATACCCCTGCTTTGGGGAGTTAGGTTTATTTGGGAACGCCAGTTTCAACTGCTTTACATCCACCATCGGTTTTAAATAGTTCTGCCGAATACTCTGCGCCTTACGTCCCAACAAAATCTCCATCACCGACACCGATAGGTAATGACCATCGCATAATCTTAGAAGCAGTTCTTTCATCACCTCAGTGTCAAGCCGACGGTGTTCTTTGGAAGGAGCAGCCATGGCTTCAAGAAATGCACAGAATTCAACACCCAGAACATCAAGATCGTCAATAAAAGGCCGGTCTAATAACTCACTAATGAAGCTGACATTTTTATCTCTAATCTTGTTTTGTTCCACACCATCCGGATCGCTATACGTTAAGTTACCGTCACTATGCGTTAAGCTTTTTGCCGAACTTAACGCATTAGCAAATACATCTTCAGGAGTTAGTGGCTCCATACCAGGTAAGCTGAATGATTTATCTCGTTTTTCACCGCTAGTGACAAGAAACCCCTTATCCACTACCCTCGGAAGCGTTAAGTTTGCGTCTTTCGAGTGCTTGCTGGTCAATTGACAGGCCCGCTCATGATTAACCCAGCCTTCAATGGCGGCGATAACAACAATCATCGTTTCAAAATCATTAAGCTGATGAAAATGTTCTCCAAATAGCGATTCAAGGAGTTAAGTCATGTCAATGACTCCTGGTAAAATCAATTAAAACAAGAGTATTCGAAATAAACGAAATTGAGTACAACAGCCTCTTCCCTCACATAGGCGGCACCAGCCCATCCTTTCCGGCGGAAATCCCGCGGGCGATCGCGTTGCCTTTGTCGTCTTTCATTGCGAACAGCACGACTTTGGTGCCTGGTTTTAATATCGATTTATCGGCTGGGGTTATCAGGACCACCGGGACGTCGTCCGGGACGGCGATCGTTTTTTCTTTATCGTGATATTTCACCGTCATCGTGCGGCCATTGCTGTTGACCAGCTTGCCGACCGTGCCGTTGGTCATGGTGTTGACCTGGCCATTGGCGGATTCAAACGGATTGAAGCCTTCCCCGGAGCCGCGCAGGCCTGGGGCGAACACGTGTACTTCCAGCGCTTTTAACGTGCCATCGGCCTGGGGCACGGCGGCGGTGCCGATAAAACTGTCCGGCTTGATGTCGCTCATCTTCGCTTTGCTGACGCTGTTCACCTTCGTTTTGTCCGTCAGCCCCACGCTGAGCTTTTCGCCCTGCCGCGTGGTGAGCTGCAGGGTATTGTCGTTCACATTCTCAATCGTGCCGCGAACCGGGGTGATGACGTTATCCGGCGTGGCGGCCATCGCCCCAAAGCTCAGGGCCAGCGCACCCAGCAGCAGAGCGGGTAAACGGTGCTTTATCATGTTTCTCTCCAGCGTTTAGTCGGTTAATTAGCAGGCTTATTAAGCGTAGAAAGACTGGTAAAAAGCGGCGGGAAAGAGTGTGTTTAAACGTTTCGTTGAGGAGAGATCGAGCACAGCCTGAGGCCGTTTATTCATGGTACGCTGCGGACAGACTTTCACAGGTGATGATAAATGGCTTATAAACTCGCGCTCTTGTTACTGGTCCCACTGGTTCTGGCTGGCTGTTCGTCGCTGGATAGCTCCGCCGGTAGCGGCCAGCGTTCTTTGAACTCGCGTGCCGATGAGGGTTTAATCCGCTCGCCGTATCCTGATCCTTATTACAACAAAGAGTATCTGAGTGACGACCAGCGTCGCGAGATCAGCGAGCAGCTTCGTGCGCAAAGGCTTGAGGCGCGTGGCCGCCGGGATAACAGCACCGACAGCGGCGACGGGTTTGGGCAGGCGATCCCCAACGGCTATTTTGACTGAGTACGACAGGCTTCTTCAGCCGCAGCTGTACGCCCTTCATTTCTGATTTATCCCCTTCCTGCTGGCCTGAAAAACAAAAAACCCCGCTGGTGAGGCGGGGCCGTTTTAATAAACGCTGGCAACAAACATTGCCGCGCCGTCTTTACATCAGGCCAGTTTGTGCCGTCTGGGAAAACGCTACGTCATCTTGCCTCGCGCTTTATCTGTGGTAGATTCCTCTCGATTTTCATACTGCGTCAGTGACATTCACTGGCGACTATTCTTTGCCACCCATAACCATGCTGAGACGATGAGAAAGTTAGCCAATATTCACCTGCTGATGATGCTTATTCTGCTGGTCGCCGTCGGGCAGATGACCCAGACGATCTATATTCCGTCGATCCCCGATATGGCCCACGAGCTGGGCGTACGCGACGGGGCTATCCAGCGGGTGATGGCGGCGTATCTGCTGACGTACGGCATTTCCCAGCTGTTCTACGGGCCGATTTCAGACCGCATCGGGCGTCGACCCGTCATCCTGGCCGGGATGGGCATTTTTATCCTAGCGACGGTCTGGGCGCTGTTCACCACTAATTTATCCGCCCTGGTGTATGCCAGCGCGCTGCAGGGGATGGGCACCGGCGTGGCCGGGGTGATGGCCCGCACCATGCCGCGCGATCTCTATGAGGGGTCGTCGCTGCGCCAGGCGAACAGCCTGCTGAATATGGGCATCCTGGTCAGCCCGCTGATTGCGCCGGTGCTTGGCGGCATGCTCGATTCGGTGTGGGGCTGGCGCGCCTGCTATGGTTTCCTGCTGCTGCTGTGCGTGATTGTGGCGTTCTGCATGCTGCGCTGGCTGCCGGAAACGCGCCCGGTTCAGGCGCAGCCGCAGCGGCTCAGGGCCAGCTATAAGGCGCTGCTCGGCAGCGGTTCGTTCAACTGCTATCTGCTGATGCTGGTCGGCGGGCTGGCGGGCGTGGCGGTCTTCGAAGCCTGTTCGGGCGTGCTGATGGGCGGCGTGCTGGGGCTGAACGGCGTGGTGGTCAGCATTCTGTTTATTCTGCCTATTCCGGCGGCGTTCTTCGGCTCCTGGTACGCGGGCCGTCAGAACGGGCGGTTTTCGGCGCTGATGTGGCAGGCGGTGCTGAGCTGCCTGTTCGCGGGGATTTTAATGTGGCTGCCGGGCTGGTTCGGCGTGATGAACATCTGGACGCTGATTGTCCCCGCCGCGCTGTTCTTTTTCGGCGCGGGGATGCTGTTCCCGCTGGCAACCAGCGGCGCCATGGAGCCTTTCCCATTCCTGGCCGGTACCGCAGGGGCGCTGGTTGGCGGCCTGCAAAACATTGGTTCCGGGGCGATGGCGTGGTTCTCCGCGCTGCTGCCGCAAACCGGGCAGTTCAGCCTGGGGATGCTGATGACGGCGATGGGCGTGCTGATTTTGCTGTGCTGGCTGCCGCTGTCGCATAAGTTTCAGCAGCACGGTGAGGCAGTTTAAAGATTCTGGTGGATGACGCAGGCTTATCCACCCTACAACAGATCGGGCGGATGGCGCGAGCGTCACCCGCCTGTGTTCTTAAAGCACCTTACTCAAAAACTCTTTGGTACGCGGGTTGGTCGGCGCGCTGAACAGCTGCGACGGCGGCCCCTGCTCCTGAATCACGCCCTGGTCGATAAACACCACGCGGTCCGCCACTTCCCTGGCGAAGCCCATTTCGTGGGTCACGATCACCATCGTCATGCCCTCCAGCGCCAGCTGTTTCATCACCGCCAGTACTTCCCCTACCAGCTCCGGGTCGAGCGCCGAGGTTGGCTCATCGAATAAGATGATCGAGGGCTCCATTGCCAGCGCGCGGGCAATCGCCACGCGCTGCTGCTGGCCGCCGGACAGGCTTGAAGGCCAAGCGTCGATTTTGTCTATCAGCCCCACCTTTTGCAGCAGTTTTTCCGCGCGCGAGACGGCATCTGCCCTCGACAGCCCTTTAAGGGACATCGGTGCCATAATCAGGTTCTCCAGCACCGTCATGTGCGGGAACAGGTTAAAGCGCTGGAAGACCATACCGATAGTTTCGCGCAGCGTATTGAGGTTGGTTTTTGGGTCGTGGACCGCAAAACCGTTCACCATAACTTCGCCGCCGTCCGGCTTTTCCAGCGCGTTCAGGCAGCGCAGGAAGGTACTTTTACCGGAGCCGGACGGGCCGATGACGCAGACCACTTCCTGCGGCGCTATATCGCAGGAGATGCCGCGCAGCACGTGGGTTTTGCCAAACTGTTTCTGCAGGTCGTTAACGTGAATCACTTTTGCCAAACCTCTTTTCCATGTGTTGCACCATCAGCGACAGAATAAACGTCAGCACCCAGTAGACCAGCGAGATGGTCAGGTACGGCTCCCAGTAGGTCGCATAGGCGCCGGAAACGGTACGCGCGGCGTAGGCCAGGTCGGCCAGGCCGATTGCCGAAGCCAGCGAGGAGTCTTTGACAATGGCAATGGCATTGTTGCCCAGCGGCGGCAGGATGCGGCGGAACGCCTGCGGCAGGATCACCTTGCGCATTGTTTTGCCCCAGCCCATGCCCAGCGCGCGGGAGGCTTCCATCTGGCCCTTATCGATAGACTGGATGCCAGCACGGAAGATCTCAGAAACATAAGCCCCGGCGTTCAGGGTTATCGCCACCACGCACGACAGGAACGCGCCGTATTCAGAGCGCAGCTCGCGGGCGAAATCGACGGACATCAGGCCGCTGGTGACCAGCATGCCGTCGCGCGGGTTGATGAACAGCGGCACCAGCGCAAAGTGAACCACCATGATCTGCACAAACAGCGGCGTACCGCGGAAGGCGCTGACGTAAACGCGCACCGGCCACTGCACCGCATAGCGCAGCACGTGTTTCCACGGGCCGTCTTCGGCGTGCGCCATTCGGCCCAGGCCGAGCAATAGCCCCCAGGTGGTGCCTAAAATTACGCAGATGATGGTGCATTTGATGGTCATGATCGCGCCCTGCATAAATAGCGGCGCGTATTCTGAGATTATCTCCCAGCGAAATCCGGTCATACCTGTCCTTGTTGGGGCCGAAACGGCCCCGAGTCATGCAAATTTATTCAGCGGGGAGGGTGGGAACGTTGCTGTCAAACCACGTGGTGTAGATCTTCGCATAGGTGCCGTCAGCGACGATTTTCTTCAGCCCTGCGTTGATTTTTTCGCGCAGCTCGGCGTTATCCTTCGCCACGGCGATACCGAAATACTGGCGCTCGAACTTGGTGTCCGAAACGGTTTTCAGCTGCTTTTCCGGGTGGGATTTGATGTAGTACTTGATCACGCCCACGTCGCCCACGGCGGCGTCGATACCGTCCTCCGCCAGCTCCTGCAGCATCAGCGGCGTGTTATCAAAACGCTTGATGTCGGTGCTGTTTTTGCCCAGCGTATCGGAAACCACAATGTCGCCAGCGCTGGAGTTCACCACGCCAACTTTCTTACCTTTCAGCGAGTTAACTGAATCTACTTTAGAATCTGTTGGCACTACGATGGACTGTTCAGCGGGGAAATAAGGCGCAGAGAAATCGACCATGGCCTTACGCTTGTCGGTGATGGTGATGCCGGAAATGATGATGTCGCGGTCGCCGGAGTTCAGGGTGGCGAAGATACCTTCCCACGGGGTGTTAACCAGCTTGATATCAAACCCTTCGGCTTTGGCGATGGCCTTGATGATGTCGATGTCGAAGCCTTCCAGCTGCTTCTGGCTGTTTTCAAATTCAAACGGGCGGTAGGTGCCGCCGGAGCCGACAACGTAGGTCTGCTGGGCCGCGTATGCGCCGGTGGCGAGGGTGGCAACCATGCACCCGGCGAGAAGAACTGATTTTGCTAACATCCTGATCATGTGGCGCTCCGATATATTATGTATTTATGCAGTTTATTTGCATAAAACTACATAATCTGACGGAGCGCGGCAACCTAAAGTTAGCGAAACGACTCAGTTAGTGCACCGAGGCCTGAGGATCGCGTCCAGCAGCGGCTGCATTTCAGGGCGCCAGGCCCCCTCTTCGCCATCATAAAATTTGCCGTCGCCGTTTACCGCAAACGGCAGGTGGGCCTTTTGCAGCTCGCAGGCGGTAAAGGTGGCGAAGGCAATTTGCTGCTTTGTAGGGCCGCTTTTGACCACTTCACCCACCGACCACGCGCCAACCCAGCTGCTGTGCCCGGTTTTTTGCTGCCAGTGAAGCACATTGTTAATTCGCGTGCGGATCGCCGCTTTCTCAGCAGGCGTGCCCGTCGTCCAGCCGCGCTTCCCCTTCACTGCCACCGGCCCGTACGGGAAAAGGTGCCAGTTGGCCATCACGGGAGCCGTCGCGGAGTCCGGCCATTTCAGGCTGTCGGGCTGGGTATAGGCCTGAGGGGAGATCAGCACCATGCGCTGCGGGCTGATTTTGTGAATCGCTTTGCCGGCCTTTTCATACAGCGCGTTGAGCTGGGCGTGGCTTAGCTTATCCGACGGTTCGTAAAGGATATCGAAGCCGAGCTGCGGGAAGCGCTGGGCAAAGTAGCGGGCCGTCGTCGTCCACCACGCTACAACCTGCGCGTCGCTTTCGCTGCCAGCCTGATAGCTGACGATCGGCACAACGTTGTACTTCTGGCAGGCCTCAACGATTTTTTGCAGATGCACCAGCCGCTGGTGCGTAGCTTCCCCCGTCACGCGGATGCGCACGTGGCCGAAGCCGCGCTGCTGATAGTCCCTCACCGCCAGCGGATCGAATTCGCGAATGCCGCGCTCGGTGCGCGCCCAGTCGACAATTATTCCCGTCCCCAGCTGGCTGGCGTAGGTTTGCGGTGCGGGCGCGGGCGGCGTGGCGGCCATCGCGCTGGCGCTCAGGGACAGCAGAGCAGCAATCAGAATCGGCTTATGCATGGCCTGTAACTTTATGATGAGAGGGGAAAACCTAATATTTAGCACGCTTTACCCAAAGGGGGGAGCGCGGAGTGAAATAAAACGTAGCCGGTGAGAATGAAAAAACGGTGCCCGAAGGGGCACCGTTTTAGATTGCTGACAAAGAAGAAAAAAGCGTGGTTTTTCCTTCTTTGTGGTTAGCAGCCGAAAATCAATGAATTGATTTTCCTTGTTATTTATTCGGTGAGATCTTTTCGAATTCCTTTCGGTTTAGGTTTGTCATCAGTCTGAACGGTGCCCGAAGGGGCACCGTTACAGAGGATTTACTTCAGCTCGGGCCAGTATTCCCGGTTTGCCTCTACCAAATCATCCAGAATCGCTTTCGCGACGGACGCGCTCGGCACGGTTTTCGACAGGGTTATCGCCTGCCACAGCTTCTGATACGAACGATGCTCCCAGGCATCCACCACCAGTTTTTCTACCGCCACCTGCTGGCTCATCAGGCCTTTCTGGAACTGCGGAATATTGCCGACGACCAGCGGTTCCGGCCCGTTTTTGCCGACCAGGCATGGGATCTCGACCATCGCTTCCGGATCGAAGTTATTGATGGCCCCGTTGTTCGGCACAATCAGCAGCATGCGCTCCTGGGTGTTAAACGCGATGGCGGTGGCCAGGTCGACGATGTACGACGCGTGCTCGTCAATTTCCAGCTCGCCCGCGGAGGATTTCCCGGCCTGGATAATGGCGTTGCAGGAGCCGAAGACGTTTTTCTCACGGTGATCCATAACCTCGTTGGCGCGGGTGCGTTCGGGGTTGGAATGCTGCACCACGTAGTCCGGGAACAGATAGTATTTCAGGTAGGTGTTCGGGAACGTTTCAGGATCAAGCGCCCACACGTCTTTCGCTTTCGCAAAGGTGTCGTTCCAGCTCGCTTCCGTGCCGTGCTCGTCAGATGGCGGAACATAGCCAAATTTCGCCACGTGTTCGCGGATTTTTGGCATCAGATCGTTGCCCTGTAAATCCTCAATCGACGTCCACCAGCCGAAGTGGTTAAGGCCGTAGTAGCGCACGCGCATCTCTTTGCGGTCTTTCAGGCCGACAATCTGCGCCATGCGGCTTTCGATGCCGATAGGCATATCGCAGATGTTGAGGATTTTCGCCTGCGGACGCAGGCGGCGGGTCGCCTCCGCCACGATAGCCGCCGGGTTGGAGTAGTTGAGCATCCAGGCGTTCGGCGAATATTTTTCCATGTAGTCGACGATTTCCAGCACGCCGCCGATGGAGCGCATGCCGTAGGCGATCCCGCCCGGCCCGCAGGTTTCCTGGCCTACAACGCCGTGGCGCAGCGGGATTTTTTCATCTTTTTCACGCATCGGGTATTTGCCCACGCGGATATGCGCCATCACGAAATCTACGTCGGTAAACGCCGCCTTCGGGTCCGTGGTGTAGCTGAATTCAATGTCCGGCGCCTGCTCCCTGAGAATGACTTTGCACGCTTCGGCGATGGTCTCCTGACGCGAACCGTCGTTGTCATAGAACTTCAGGGCGCGCAGCGGGAAGCGGTCCTGGTTTGCCAGCAACATCAGTACGATACCAGGGGTAAAGGTGCTGCCGCCGCCGGCTACTACTACAGAGAATTTTTTCATGATACTGCCTCCGTCATGGATTTAAGTTCGGTCGAAGATGTGTCTTTCATCAGGCTTTCAATCTGGTCGCGGACCTGCGGGACGTTCAGCCCGACGATGACCTGGATACCGTTGCCGCGCCGCACCACGCCGTGGGCGCCCAGCGCTTTGAAAATGTCGTCGCCGTGGGTCAGCGCCATGTCCGCAAGGGTGATGCGCAGGCGGGTCGCGCAGTTGTTCACGCTAAGGATGTTGCCGGTGCCGCCGAGCGCTTCAAGGAAGCCTGCGGCCTGGCCCTGGCTGGTTTCTTTGCTGGCCGCAGCGGTGGTCAGCCCGCGTGAGGCCCTGTAGTCCGCCTTGCTGTAGAGCTTGATTTCACTCTCTTCACGGCCCGGCGTTTTCAGGTTGAAGCGCAGGATCAGCGTGCGGAATACCGCGAAGTAGATGCCGGTGAAGATGACGCCGATGCCAATCTGCGTGAACATCATCGACGCGTGGTTGTGGAACATGGGGATCCAGTTTTGCGGCAGGAACTGGTCGAGCAGGCCGCCGCCCATGTTGCCCACCACGCCGCACATGTACATTACCGTGGCCATGGTCGCGGCAAGAAAAGCGTGTACCGCAAAGAGTACGGGGGAGATGAACAGGAAGGTAAACTCGAGCGGCTCGGTGATCCCCACCAGCATCGCCGTGAGCGTTGCCGGGATCAGCAGCCCGGCCACTTTGACGCGGTTTTCCGGCGCGGCTGTAGCGTAGAGCGCAAGCGCAATGCCAAGGCAGCCGAAGACTTTTGAGTTGCCGTGCAGGGCAAAGCCACCTTCCGGGAACAGGGTTTTCAGCGGCAGCGTGCTCTGGCTGAACTCCTGCAAATGCTGCGCCCAGTAAACCTGGATGCCGCCTTCAACGACCGCCGGGCCGAAGATAAACGGACCGTAGATGAAGTGGTGCAGGCCGGTCGGGATCAGGATGCGTTCGAGGAAGGTATAAATCCACACGCCGAGCGCCCCGGCACCGCGCAGAAACTCCTGGAGCGATTCAATGCCCATCTGCACTTTTGGCCAGCCGAACAGCGTAAGCCAGGCGCAGGGGATCATCGCGAAGAAGGCGACAATCACCACGAACGAGCTGCCCTGGAAGATGCCGAGGAACACCGGCAGCGGCTTGTCGAAGTAGCGGTTATGAATGGCGGTGGCGAAGCCAGATATCACAATCGCGCCGATGATGCTGGTATCGAGCGTTTTGATACCGGCAATCATGGCCAGCCCCGTACCGGCTCCCGGCTCGACGCTGAAATCAACGCCGAAGTAGCTGCCCCAGGTCATCCCCATCGCGTTGATGAAGTAGTTCCAGGTCATAAAGCTCACCAGCACGGCGAGGCAGGCGCGGCCCTGGGCCTGCTTTGCCAGGCCAATCGGTAAGCCAACGGCAAAAATCAGCGGCATGTTGCGGAACACCGTCCAGCCGCCTTCTTCAATGATGTGGACGATTTGGGCAAAGAGATTATCAGGGGCGGTAAGCGCTTCGCCGACGAACATCGGGTTGCGCAGCATAATGGCGATGCCTACCACAATCCCGGCGAACGGAAACAGCAGTACCGGGGTAAACATTGCGCCACCAAAACGTTGTATTTGACTGAGCATTTTTAAATCCTCACGTAACAACCTGTAGGGTATGTGACCTTATTTTTTTAACGCTGGTCTGGGACTGAGAGTAGGGAGGCTACGCGGACATATCTTTGCCCGCTGCGCCGATTCGTGATCGCATTCATGGTTTTTGTTTGGCCTAAGTTGTCTACTTTTTGAGGTAAACGTAGACACGGTGATTTCCCGACGGGCATTCAGTCGGTGAATCAGATTTAAATACAATATTTATCAATTTATTAACTTATGAACCACGGGTTCATTAAGCGCAGCGGGAAACCGCTAAGAGGTCTGGCAGTGATCTACAAATCCATAGCCGACAGGCTGCGCATCCGGCTCAATTCTGCCGATTACAACATTGGTAGCCCGCTGCCTGCTGAAGTCCGCCTGGCGGAAGAGTTTGGCGTCTCACGCATGACGATCCGCAAAGCGGTGGATTTACTGGTGGGCTGGGGGCTGGTGCAGCGCCGCCACGGCAGCGGCACGTTTGTGGCAAAGAAAGACGTGCATCATGAAACCACCAACCTGACCGGGTTTATCGAGGTGATGCGCAACCAGGGAAAAGAGGTGGTCAGCGAGGTGCTGGAATTCAATATCATGCCCGCGCCGCCCGCCATCGCCAGCCAGCTGCGCATTAAAATTGATGAACGGATCTACTACTCGCGCCGGGTGCGCTCGGTGGACGGCAAGCCGCTGATGGTGGAGGACAGCTATATGCCGGTGAAGCTGTTTCGCAATCTTTCGGTGGCGCATCTGGAAGGGTCAAAGTTCAGCTACATCGAAGATGAGTGCCATATCGTGGTCTGCGGCAACTACGAAAGCCTGACGCCCGTGCTGGCGGACAGAAAAATGGCAAAGCTGATGAACATTGCCGAACAGACGCCCATCCTGCGAATTACCTCACTTTCCTACAGCGACAGCGGCGATTTTGTGAATTATTCGGTGATGTTCAGAAACGCCAGCGAATACCAGGTGGATTACCATTTACGGCGGGAGCACAGCAGCGATCACCACCCCGAGGGAAGATGAAGCAAAGCCCCCAAAACTAAGGAGCTGGCTCCGCAAGGTTGAAGCGGTTACGGCCCTGCTCTTTGGAGAGGTAAAGGGCTTTATCGGCACGGGTCAGCAGACTTTCCACCGACTCGTCCTTCTCCCACTGGGCAATACCCTGGCTTATCGTGACGTGATCCGCGATATCAGAATCTGCATGCGGGATGGCCAGCCTGTTAATTTCATTTTGAATGCGCACGGCGACGTCCTGCGCCACGCTAAGCGTCACGTCTGACAGTACCACCACAAACTCCTCGCCGCCGTAGCGCGCCACTAAATCGCCGCTGGCGTTACGCACCGCGTGCGTCAGGGCTTGAGCAACCTGGATAAGGCATTCGTCACCAACAAGGTGCCCGTAACGATCGTTGTATTTCTTGAAGTAATCGACGTCTATCAGGATAACCGTTGGCGGCGTGTTGGCGAGCGGGGCAAGGGCGATCAGTTTATTAATACGGTCGTCAAACTGGCGGCGGTTGGGGATTTGCGTCAACGGGTCACTGTGGGCTATCTGGTCCAGCGCAGCGGCGTAAGTCTGATTAGTGTATTCCTGCCGAATCGCCTGAATAAACCAGTGTTTAAGCATGCGCCGCCCCGTCTCCACCAGGAAGAGGGTCATCACCACGCCCATCATGACGAAGAGCTGAAAAGGCTCAAAAAAGAGGTACTTAATCAGCAGCGGCAGCACTGTGATAGGCACAATAAAGCTATAAAGGCACAGGGTTGAGACATACAACCCCGCCAATGAAGAAAAAATAAGCATTAAGAACAGCGACATACCGAAGAGAATTTGCTCATTGCCTTCGATCATCGTCAGTATCAGCGCCCAATAGCAGCCCAGCAGGAAAAAACCGAACGCCAGGGCTTTGATATGCAGCTTCGCGAGCATTTGATGCGGCCAGCTAAAGCGGGAGGCAAGCGCGCAGGCTATCAGAAAGCCCAGAAAAAGCCCGACGGTGTAGTCGATACTCGAACCAAACAGATCGCTCGACGGCTGGAAATGCTCCAGGTTAAGTACCTGGCGCTGGATGAGGATAAAAGAAGAGCAGCTGACGCCCACCAGCCACAACCATCTGATGGAGGAAGTGAGCGCGCTACGAGTGGCGGTATTTTTAAGCGTCTGGTATTCGTCTGTTTCTTTGAACAGAACGTGGGAAAGGTTAAGCACATAATCGTCAATAGCGACTTCTAAAAACCTTCGAATCTTCCCGAAATACATACGCCCCAACCCACCCGTTTGATTATCCAGCACGCAACAAAATGTTACGTATATGCAAATATAATGCATCAGGGGGGGTGAACAAAAGGAGAGCCTGAAAATGAAACGGGGCCGCAGCCCCGTTTATGGTTTAACTATTGAGCGCCGGACGTTCACTGATAGCGATACGCTGCGGAGCAACTTCTTCCGGTACCTCGCGCAGCAAATCTATATGCAACAGCCCGTTAGTGAAGGTAGCGCCAGATACTTTCATGTGTTCAGCGAGCGTAAAGCTCAGGCTAAACGGCTGGGTGACCAGTCCCTGATGCAGCCACGTCGGTTCTTTTTCGGCCTTTTCTGGCTCGCCTTTTACGGTAAGACGCGTGCCTTCCAGCTCAATGTTCAGATCTTCCTGGCGGAATCCTGCCAGCGCAAGGGTGATTCGGTAATGGTTATCGTCGCCTTTTTCGATGTTATAAGGCGGGAACCCCTGGGTTTCCGGTGAGGTTTGCAGGGCGTTGGCCATTTTGTCAAAGCCGATCCATTGACGCAGCAGCGGGGATAAATCGTAGTTACGCATAAGTTTTCTCCTTCTGAGAAGCGAGTGATTACCTGGCAATATGCGAATTGCCATTGGCTCCCTGACGGCAAGCCGGTTTTAGCGGGCCGCGAAGCGACCCGACAGAATTAATTAATTTCGATGCGGCGAGGCTTCATTGATTCCGGGATCACGCGCTCGAGATCGATATACAGCAGGCCATTCACGAGATTTGCGCCGCGAATGTGGATATTTTCTGCCAGCTGGAATTTACGCTCGAAATTGCGCTCGGCGATGCCCTGATAAAGATAAGTGCGCTCAGGCCCTGCATCAGCGTGCGCGCCTTTTACCACCAGTAAATTATCCTGGGCGGTGATCTCCAGCTCGCTTTCAGCAAAACCGGCGACGGCAATGGTGATGCGGTAGTTATTTTCATCCACCAGTTCAACGTTATACGGAGGGTAGCCGCCGTTGCTTTGGCTTTGATTGTTTTCCAGCAGGTTGAACAGGCGGTCGAATCCAATGGCGGAACGATAGAGTGGAGAAAGGTCGAAATTACGCATAGTTAAAAACTCCTGAAATCAGCGAGGTTCAATAATGGCCTTCCATCTTGGACAGGCCAGGGAAACCAGAGCACCCTTCCGGCGTACTCTCATACGGTCACATTCTTAAAATGGATCCGTAATCGCGCTTTTCAAGGCGATTGAAGGAAATTTTTTGCGGCTTTGGTGGTCAATACATAGACTGTCTGAAGAAGTAAACCAGACTTATCTGCGACAGCCGCCACAGAGCGGTGATTTTTGAGATATTTATTCTCCACATGAGTGCTATAACCGCTGTGTGGCCTGACCAGAACCGGTCGTTGATATGAATGTAACAGTGATGATGAAAATCTACTTTCCAAAAATAGTGCTGAGCAGCGGGATATTCGTCATGTGCGGATGTTCAAGCGTGATGACCCACACTGGCGGCCAGGAAGGGTACTACCCGGGTACAAAAGCCAGCTACGAAATGCTGACGGACAGCGACACCAGTTGGGGATATAAGCCTTTTGTGGCGCTGGATATGCCTTTAACGGCAGTCATGGATACCGTGCTGCTGCCGTGGGACATGTTCCGCGACGATAAATCGCTAAAATCCAGAGTGGAGGCCAGCGAGAGTAAGAATCTGGCGACCAACTCGGTTATTCCACCAGCCCAGTAGTTATCACGCCGTTTGGGTCGCAAATAACTGGCGATACCCATCCACATCCTGCATCCACGCGATATATTTTCCATCTGGAGAGAAGACTATCGCATCGGCAGAGGGCGGTTGGCTCCCCGCAGTGGTAAGCGGCGTGATATCCCCGCTTTGCGCATCGCAAAGTACAACGCAATTCTCCACCACAAATCCCAGCGCTTTGCCCGAAGGATGCCAGTTAAACGCCGACTGGATGTCTGACGCGCCGTGCGTGAGCTGCCGCGGCTCCCCGCCCTGCGGTGAAATCAGCCACATCTGCACCACGCCACCGTCATCCTTCATCAGAAAGGCCAGCTGGCTGCCGTCCGGGCTGCTGCGCACCCAGTGGCGCGGCTGCTGTGCAAGGCCCGGGAAGCGGCGCTGATGGGTAAAGGTCAGCCGGCGCTGCTTAACGCTGACCGGAGGCGCCGGGAGGGTGGTTTCGGTGCCTTCAAGCGGCTCCGCGCCCGCCTGCCGCCACTCAGCTTCGCTCTCCGGCAAATCAACGATAAACAGCTCCGGCACTTTCTCGCCGCTCTCTGCCCGCGTATCGCCGATAAACGCCAGCGCCCAGCGCTGCTGGCTGCCGTCGGCCTTGCGGTAGCCCTTCTCTCCCAGCCAACCCTCTTCATACGCGCGGTTTATCTCGTCCGTACCCGGACGGGGCGTGGAAGTCGTCCGGCTAACCAGCACACAGTAATGGCTGCCGTCGTACTCACGAGGATGCTGCTTAACGGGTGTTACCGGGCCAAACGGCAGCGCGACACCAACGTTGCGTAAATCCTCAGCCGGGTCAAATTCGTGCATTACATGGTCGTTATAGGTGAAGCTCAGGCGAGAGCCGTCTGGACTCCAGACGTGAACGTGGCTGCCGCCGCGCAGCGCGCCGGGGGTGAACGGTGCGGTAATGTCCATCGCATCGAGGTTGGTTGCCACGTTGTTTTCCGCCACCACGCCGCGGCGATGATGGAAATCGTACTGCCAGCTGTCGTCCGGGTTTTCCGGGCCGTGAATAAAGACGTAGCGCTCGGGGAGCTGCGGGTTTACCGTCACGACGCCAACATGTGCACCGGCAGGAGCCTTGTAAACCACTTCAACGTCACCCGTCCCGACGTTTACGCGCTCAATAGTCTGGCTGGTAAAGGACGCGCCAGAGGGGCGAACATCGAAGGCAAGCCACTGGCTGTCCGGCGTCCAGACGTTAGTGTTGGTGAGCTGATGGTTACGCGGTGCGAAGGTGAGTTGTTTAGTCACGATATTACCCTGAAGCGATAGACGCCTCAGGGTAAAACAAAGGAGTGTTTTAGAACAAACTTTATAAGATGAATAAGTTAGCAGGCATCTTCAGAAAGATAACAAGGAAAATCAATTCATTGATTATCGGCAGCTTAATCACAAAGAAGGAAAAACCACGTTTTTCCTTCTTTGTTAGCACTTTAGCCTACCCTTTCTACTTTTCCGACCAGCAGAATGTAGGAGAGCGCACCAATCAGCGTGACGACCGAGATATAAACCAGAGCAGGCGCAAAGCCGTGCGACTGGGCAAGATAACCAATCACAAGCGGTACGGTAATACCGCCCAGGCCACCGATGAAGTTAAATACCCCGCCGGTCAGGCCAATCAGGCGCATCGGTGCCAGCGACGAGACAAGCGACCAGGTAATAGACGCAAAACCATTGCCGAAGAAGGCCACAGCCATCAGCGTCATTATCCATACCGGATCGTTAGTGTAGTTAGCGCCCATGATGCAGGTCGAGAGCAGCAGACCAATGATGATTGGCGTTTTACGTGCTATCCCCAGAGAGTAACCTTTACGCACCAGACGGTCAGCTACCCAGCCTGACAGCAGCACGCCAACGAACGCGGCCAGGAACGGCACGGTCGTCATAAAGCCAGCCTTCAGCGCGGTAATGCCTTTTTCCTGAGTCAGGTAGTTAGGGAACCAGGTCAGGAAGAACCAGAGCGTTGAAGCGACGGCAAACTGACCAATATAAACGCCAACCAGCTTGCGGTTGAACACCAGCTTCCAGTCTGCGGCGGTCATGGGGACGCGTGTTTTTTTCTCAGAGGGTGCATCACCATCCACCAGACCACCGCCTTCACGAATGTAGTCCAGCTCCGCCTGGTTAATGCCTTTGCTGGCACGAGGCGCCTGATACACTTTGATCCAGATGAACGACCAGACAATCCCGATAGCACCCGTAATAATAAACACCCAGTGCCAGCTAAGTATCTCCTGGATCCAGATAAGCAGCGGGGTCAGAAACGCCAGGCCTACAAACTGGCCTGATGTGTAGAAACCTACCGCTGAAGCACGTTCTCGCTCCGGGAACCAGCTCGTCACCATACGGTTATTGGTCGGGAAAGCAGGCGCTTCAAAGATACCTGTGATAGCACGCAGGCCAATCAAAGACATCAGCCCGGTCGCAAAGCCCTGGAAAAGCGTCGCCACAGACCAGCCAAAAATCGCAATGAAATAGGTCATCCGTGACCCAACTCGATCGAGGAACCAGCCGCCGGGGATCTGGCACAGCGTATACAGCCAGGCAAAGGCCGAAAAGATATAGCCCATCTCGGTTTTAGATATACCGAACTCTTCCTGAATATGGGCGGAAGCCACGGCCAGGTTGGCGCGGTCAACGTAGCAAATCACCACCGTAATAAAGATCATTACGAGCGTTAAATAACGACGGCGTGTAGGTTTTGCAGCAGTTACAGAAATATCCATAACATCTGTCTCCTGATTTTTGGCATGGCGATACCTGTCACCATGCCCTGTTTATTACAGAGGGTGTTTTATCTTTACTATTTTTTAGTGCAGCTTCAGTAGGGGTAGAGCATTACCATTCGGCAACGGCACCGTCGGGATAGCGCCACAATGGGTTACGCCAGTCGGTGGCCTCTTTGCTACGGGCGATGACCTGCTCTTCGTCGATTTCCACGCCAAGACCCGGCTTCATTAGCGGCATAAAGTGGCCGCCATCCATCTGAAAATCTTCTTTGTTTTTCACAAAGTCGAGTAGCTCTGCGCCTTTGTTGTAGTGAATACCCATGCTCTGCTCCTGGAACACGGCGTTCCGGGAAACAAAGTCGATATGCAGGCAGGCGGCGAGCGCAATGGGCCCCAGCGGGCAGTGCGGCGCCAGCGCGACGTCGTAAGCCTCTGCCATGGCAGCAATTTTGTAGCACTCGGTGATGCCACCAGCATGGGAAAGATCGGGTTGCAGAATCGCCAGGCCACCTGCTTCCAGCACGCGTTTAAACTCAAAGCGCGAGAACATACGTTCGCCCGCAGCGATTGGGATATGGGTCTGCGCCGCCAGGCGCGGATAGTATTCAGCCTGCTCCGCCAGCACCGGTTCTTCAATAAATAGCGGGCGATATTGCTCAAGCTCTTTGATCAGCACTTTCGCCATCGGCGCGCTGACGCGACCATGGAAATCCAGACCAAATTCAATTTCGTTACCGAAGGCCTCGCGAATTTGTGCCACGGTGTTGACGGCGGCATCAACATGACGAGAATTTTCAATAATCCCCATCTCTTCACAGCCGTTTAATTTAAAGGTATCAAAGCCAATTTTGCGCAGTGATTTAATCCCGTCGATGACTTCTGCCGGACGGTCGCCGCCAACCCAGCTATAAGCTTTGATTTTATCGCGAACCAGGCCGCCCATTAATTGCCAGACCGGGGCGTTTAATACTTTGCCTTTAATATCCCAGAGCGCCTGGTCGATACCGGCAATCGCGCTCATTAATATCGGGCCGCCGCGATAAAATCCGCCGCGGTACATCACCTGCCATAAATCATTGATGCGCGCCGGATCCTGGCCAATTAATAATTCGCCCAGTTCGTGTACCGCCGCTTCGACGCTTTTTGCACGCCCTTCTATCACCGGTTCGCCCCAGCCGACCACGCCCTCATCGGTTTCTATTTTCAGGAACATCCAGCGCGGAGGTAAGCGGTAAGTCGTGAGTCTGGTAATTTTCATGATTGCACTGCCTCTTGATACGCTTTAACAAATGCTTTTGCTTTTTCGACGGTCCGCTCAACGGGCTGCCCTGCACGATAAAGGTCGCTGCCAAGCCCGGCACCGGCACAGCCGGCTTTTAACCAGCTAGCCAGATTTTCTGGCGTAACGCCCCCCACGGCAAAAACGGGAACGTCTGGCGGCAGTACGGCTTTCAGCGCTTTGATGTAGTCCGGGCCAAATGAGGAAGAGGGGAAAATTTTCAGCGCCTGCGCACCTGCATCCAGCGCGTTGAAGGCCTCGGTTGCCGTCGCACAGCCCGCACAAACGGTCATCCCGCTCGCGACGGCACGGCGAATCACTTCGGGCTGGGTGTTCGGCGTCACGACCAGTTTGCTGCCCATGGCAGCAAGTTCATCGACCTGTTCAGATTTAAGCACCGTTCCGGCACCGATCAGCGCCTGCTGGCCAAAAGCCTCGACCATCGCCGGGATGCTTTTTTGCCATTGCGGTGAGTTAAGGGGGATCTCTATCGCGTCGAACCCCGCGTCCAGCAAGGCCGCAACGTGAGCGTGTGCTTCGTCCGGGGTGATGCCGCGCAAAATCGCGATCAGCGGAAGATTAGTTTGCCACTGCATTTGCAATACTCCTTATTCCTGCCTGGAATGCCTCGTCGCCGTCCAGTACCGAAGCCTGGAAGCCCAGCAGCGCAAGCGCGCTAACGTAGCGCTGGCTCAGGGACGGGTTAGCCACGAGGGTGACGGGATGCTGCTGGCTCAATGCGTAATGGCGGGTCATCGCCGCCGCTTCGTTGCCAATCAGCAACCCGGAAAGAAACTCGCTCACCTCATCGCGGGGTAAATTACCCAGCACGTGGGCGGCGCGGACTTCAAAAAGGCGGGGGAGTAAATCGCGGTCGTTTACGCCCCGCTCCAGCCCGGCCCTGAAGGCGCTGAGGCTTGCCTGTTGCTCCGGCAGGCCAGCGCCGACCAGAGAGTGATTAAGCAGGAGATGGTGCAGCTCGCCGGTCATCACGGTGCGGAAGTCCTGCACCGTGTGCTCATCGGCATGGACCCACTTGCAGTGGGTGCCCGGCATCACGTAAAGCGGAGCCTGGCTCAACGCTTTCGCACCCAGCAGCTGGGTCTCTTCGCCGCGCATGACGTTGCGGTTGTCTTCACGCTGCACGCTCATGCCGGGGATAATCCAGACGTTGTCCAGAACGGGCGTGAGCTGCTGGCTGAGGTCAGAAAACTGCGCCGGGCAGGGAAGATAAGGGGCTGTTTTCCAGCCTGCATTGCTGCCAACCATGCCCGCCATCAGCACCGGCGTATTGTCTTCACGCCAGCCGTGGGTAACTTCATCGAACACCGCCTGCGGGGATTTGCCGTTCAGCCGGGTTACCCCAGCCGCGGTTTGCCGACTGTCAACGCAGGTGCCGTCCTGATAGTACCAGGCGCGCAGGTTGGTCGAACCCCAGTCAATAGCGATGTAGCGAGATGTCATGTAATGTCCTTTAGTCGTTTCGTGGAGCTGGCGATCATGGTCATTGCCGCCCGCTCCGCAGCCTCGCTGTCCTGATGGCGTATCGCATCAAACAGCGCTTTGTGTTCCGCCAGCGTTTTCGGCATGTTGGCCTCATCACCCATCCAGGTCCGTTCAAAAACGGCACGCTGCAATGAGCTGATAGCAATGCTGAGCTGCTGTAAAACCGGGTTGTGAACCGATTCCAGCACCGCCTCGTGATAGCGGATATCCGCTTCGTTAAAGGCATCACGATCCTGATTGTGGGCAACCATGTCGTTGAGCGCCGCTTCAATCTTTGCCAGATCGCTTGAGGTTGCCCGTTCCGCCGCCCAGCGGGCGATGGCCGGCTCAACCAGGTGGCGTACTTCGCTCATCGCGCTAATCAGTCGCGGGTCATAGTCGTTTTCCAGTACCCACTGCAGCACCTCGGTATCAAGGTAGTTCCACTGGTTACGCGGTAAAACAAATCCGCCACGGTAACGCTTCATCTCGATGAGCCGTTTTGCCATCAGCGAGCGGTACACTTCGCGGATGATATTGCGCGAGGTTTCAAACTCTTCACACAAATCCGCTTCCGAAGGTAAGGCTGCGCCGGGCGTGTACTTGCCATCAACGATTTGCTTACCCAGCGTCACGATGATGCGGTCGGTCTTGGTCATGATTAGTCCTGTTACTGAAAAGGAAATAATCACTACTTTATCGTGAGCGACGAAAAAAGCCTCATGTTTGCCGTACAAAATCACGGTGATATTCTCTTCCGACGCCATCAATGTAGTACAAATATCATATGTTGTACTACAATTTGAATCACAAAACAGACAATCCATAACAGGGATTGGCGATAAAAAGAGAGAGACAGCAAAAGGGGCGTGAGAAATTGAAGGCGGCTACCGATGAGGAAAGGTTCGGGATAGCTGGAGGGAACGGGCAATCCTCCAGGTCATAAAACGTGACCAGCAGGAAAGAACCCGTAACTTCATGCAGGTAAGGGCGTCAGGATAATTTGTCTACGCTATCCCGGCTGCGACGGATCATTTTCATCCCTTCGCTTTCGTTAAGCTGGAGCAAGCCCATAAACAGCAGGTCGGTGACGCACAGTTGCGCGGTACGCGATGAGATGGACGAGCTGCGCCAACGCTGTTCATCAGAAACCGTGTCGAGCGTGTAGTCCGCAATTTTTCGCAAATCGCTGTCCTGCAATGACGTTATCGCCACCACCGCCGCCCCTTTCGCTTTCGCTATTTCGGCTGCCAGCAGGACTTCTTTTCGCTGACCAGAGAAGGAGATTGCCAGCATGACGTCCCGGCTGGAAAGCGTCTGGGCTATCGTTAGCTGTACATGGCTGTCGTATTCCGTAATGACATGAAAACCAATTTTCATCAGTTTCCAGGCCAGATCTTTCCCCACCAGCGAAGAGCCACCGATAGCAGAAATATGGATGCGGCTGGCCGACTGCAACAGCCCAATGACTTGCCCAAGCTGCTGGGCATCCAGGTTATCCGTGGTTCTTCTGAGCGCATTAAGCTTTTCATTTAACAGCTTATTCGCCACGTCAGTGAGCGGATCCTGACTGCTGATATCGTTATGCAAATGGGAGGATTGCTGTTTGCGCTCCGAAGCCTGCTGCCCCCACTCTTCAACCAGCGCCATTTTGAATTTTGTGAACCCCTGCAGGCCGAGCTTTTGCGCGAACTTGACGATGGCCGACTGGCTGATGCCAAGGGTTTGTGCCAGCTGCTGTGAAGAAAGCTCTTTAAGCGCGTCAGGGCTGCTGATCACGAAATCAGCGATCCTGCGCTCACCGGGGGTGTAGCGATCCAGGTTCTCAATCATTTTTTGACGGTAAAGCACCTGTGTTTCTCCACAAAAAAAGGTCTGAAGATCATTACCTTCTCCAACGGGAAAGGCAACAGAGCATTGCCTCAATAGCGCTTTTTGACCGGTAGATAACCTTACAAAAAACATGAACAATGTCACATTTACCAACAAAAGAATAAATTATTCCTTTAAATACCAAAAGTAATAATAGATTATTCCGCTCGGCGCCAGACCAACTAATAATTTATTCGCTAATGGAATGATGATAATGAAAACAAAGATTTGTGCCCTTTCTCTTATTGCCATGATGGCAAGTTTTTCTACGCAAGCCGCTGAAATTTATAAAGGGAAGGATGGTTCAAACCTCGATCTGTATGGTCGCCTGGGGTTTAACATCTCTGACAAAAAAACCGGTGATACTCAGGGCGATTTCGATGGTCGTTTCGGCATCAGCGGTCGTCAGGTCGTCAATGACACCGTTTCCGTGATTGGTCTGGCCCAGTACCAGGTTAACTCCGCAGAGTACGCCAACAACGTTGAAGGTGATAATGACAGCCTGACTGCTCGTTATGTGTGGGCGGGTCTGGATATGTCCGAATACGGTAAAATCACCGGCGGACGTGTTTCTTCCGGGTTGATTATGTTCACCGATATTGGCGATGTGTTCGCCAGCTCCGATGTTTCTACTGGTCGCCAGGCTCGTCGTATCGACCCGACCGCCGTACAGGTATTCCGTCAGGACGGTACCGTTCAGTACCAGAACACCTTTGGTAATCTTGATTTCTCCACCGCCTATATTATTGGCAACAATACCTCTGATCTGGATTATGGCTACAACTCAGCGATGCGCTACACGCTGGATATGGGGGATGCAGGTAAACTCGCTCCGGTTATTGCCTTCCAGAAAACTCGCGCTAATCAGAGCGCCAACAGTCGTACCGATGGGGCTGATACCTTTACCTATGGCGGTATTGGTACACGTTACTATCTCAACTCTTTAATGCTTGGCCTGCTTTATTCCCAGGATACGGTCACCTACTCCAATGGCTATGAAGACAGCAAGGACAAGAACTGGGAGTTCACCGCGGCTTATGACATCAACAGTGACTGGACGGTTCGCGCCGGCTACCGTCATCTCGATAACGACGGTGGCGATAAGCTGGAACTGCGTGACACCACCTTCGAAGCACAGTATCGCCTGACCCCGCGCAGCTCACTGTACGCCGCTTACATTTTACGTAATGGTCACAACGGTACCAACGTGATGAACGGCGATGTCGTTTCATTTGGCGGCAGCTCGGCATCAGAAAGCTTCTACCACACAGGTCTGCGTTACGAATTCTAACTAGCTATGACGTCGGAACAGATTCACTGTTCCGACTTTTAAAGGAGCATCCGATGTACAGAACATTATTCACTCTTCTACTGCTTGCGGTGTCAGGCATCAGCATGGCCGGGACGCTTAAAATCGGGGACAACGTAAATGTTCTGGCGGTGCGTGACGCCAAAATTGACCTGCTATCCAAATCGATAACTTTCGGTGCCGGTGAGCAGGCAATGATTGTGCGTTTCGATGCGCCGACCAACCCTGGATCTGCCAATGAAAGCCAGGGGCGTGTCACTTCGGATGCATGGTTACTGACGTTTACCCCGCCGCTGACCGGCAATTTTTCTCTTTCGACGGCAGATCCGAGAACAGAAACAGATGCGCGAAAAGCAGCACAGCACCCGCAGTTTGCCCTGCAAAATGCTGATGGCTCCTCCATTACGCTTAAGAAGCAGCACTTAGATCTGCCACAAAGCTCATTGCTGACCAACTACGAAGATTACTTACCCGCATCAGCACTCGCAGCTCAGACACCAGTCATTGCATCACAAGCACCTGCGGCGGCAAAACAGACCACAGCGGCTGATAAGACAACGCAGACAGGGTCTTTGAGCTCGGTACAAAGCGAATTTTTGAAATTAGATGCCTCACAACGTAAGGCCTTCCTGCGCTGGGCGCTTGAACTGTAATGACCATTTTGCCAACAGGCATGAACGAAACGAGAAGCGAGACACTGATGAAAATCGATTTATCTGCCCTGACCACTGAAGGTCGTAACGCGCAAAGCGAAAATATCGACACGTTATCGACCGAGAATATGCTGCGGGTGATTAACAGCGAAGATCAAAAAGTGGCCCTGGCCGTTGAAAAGATTATTCCGGCAATTGCCACGACCGTGGACGCGATTGTTGCTGCGTTTCAAAAAGGTGGCCGTTTGATTTATTGCGGCGCAGGCACCTCTGGCCGTCTCGGCATTCTGGATGCCAGCGAATGCCCCCCAACTTATGGCACGCCACGCGAACAGGTTATTGCGCTGATTGCGGGCGGGCATCAGGCCATTTTACAGGCGGTAGAAAACGCCGAAGACAGCCCAACCATGGGTGTAGATGATCTGAAGAACATTGATTTCAACGGCAATGATGTGCTGGTCGGTATTGCCGCCAGCGGCCGCACGCCGTACGTCGTCGCAGCGCTAAATTATGCTAAAGGCCTGGGCGCCACTACCGTTGCTCTGACCTGTAACGCCGGCAGCGAAATCACACAAATTGCTGATATTGCTCTTACCCCTGTCGTAGGTGCAGAAGTGGTAACCGGTTCTTCCCGCATGAAAGCTGGCACGGCGCAAAAACTGGTGCTGAACATGCTGACCACCGGGGCGATGATCCGCATCGGCAAAGTCTACGGCAACCTGATGGTTGACGTTGAGGCGACCAACCAGAAGCTGATTCAGCGCCAAATCAATATCGTGATGCAGGCCACCGAGTGTGACCATCAGACAGCATCACAGAGCCTCGAAGCCTGTGGCGGGCACTGCAAAACGGCCATTGTCATGGTGCTGGGCAAGCTGAACGCCGAAGCGGCTAAGCAGCTACTGAAAGATAACAACGGCTTTATTCGCAAGGCTTTAGCCAGCACGGAGAGATAGCAATGGCGAAAATTACGGAACAATTGATTGCCACGATCCTGGAACTGGTCGGCAATAAAAATAATATTCAGACCTGCGGGCACTGTATGACCCGCCTGCGCCTGGCGCTGCATAATGACCAGCTGATCGAACAAGATAAGCTCAAGGCGCTTGACGGCGTATTGGGCGTCATCAATAGCGACGATCAGCTGCAAATCATCCTCGGGCCGGGCAAGGCACAAACCGCTGCCGAAATGATGAATAGCATGCTGACCAATGGCGAAGCTGCCGCATCAGCCCCCAAAGATACAGATGTTGGTTCCGTTGCCAGTGACACAAAGCAGAAGATGAAAGCGAAGCAGACCAGCGTGGTGCATCAGTTCCTCGCTAAGTTTGCCACCATCTTCACGCCTCTGATCCCAGGGTTTATCGCCGCCGGGATGCTGCTGGGCTTTGCCACGCTGATTGAACAAAGCCTGCTGGCTAACGCCGCCGAGAAAAATGCCACTATCGTGCATATTGTCGGTTACATGAAGATTTTCGGTAAGGGGCTGTTCACCTTCCTGCCGGTGCTGATTGGCTATAACGCCCAGAAAGCGTTCGGCGGCTCCGGGGTTAACGGCGCAATTATCGCCTCGCTGTTCCTGCTGGGCTATGACCCTGCGGCGACCACGGGCTACTTCTCAGGCATTGATAACTTCTTCGGCATGGGCATCGACCCGCGCGGTAGCATTATCGGCGTACTGATTGCCTCTATCCTGGGCGCGTGGATTGAACGCCAAATCCGTAAGGTCGTCCCTGATAACCTGGACATGATTGTGACTTCCCTGCTGACGCTGCTGATCACCGGCGCGCTGACCTTTACGCTGATCATGCCTTTTGGCGGCGAGATGTTTAAAGGCATGTCCTGGCTGTTTATGCACCTTAACGGCAATCCGTTTGGCTGCGCCATCCTGGCTGGTCTGTTCCTGATTGCCGTCGTGTTTGGCGTCCACCAGGGCTTTATTCCGGTCTACTTCGCGCTGATGGATGCCCAGGGCTTTAACTCCCTGTTCCCGATTCTGGCAATGGCCGGTGGCGGACAAGTGGGTGCGGCGCTGGCGCTTTATTACCGTTCGGCTAAAGGTTCCCTGACCCGCAATCAGGTTAAGGGTGCGATTATCCCTGGTCTGTTAGGCGTGGGCGAGCCGCTGATTTATGCCGTTACACTGCCGCGAGTGAAACCCTTCGTCACGGCCTGTATTGGCGGTGCCTGCGGCGGGTTCTTCATTGGTCTGGTTGCGTGGCTGGGTCTGCCGATTGGTCTGAACACCGTGTTCGGCCCGTCAGGCCTGGTGTCCCTGCCGCTGATGACGTCAAGTCAGGGCATTTATGCAGGTATGGGCGTCTACGCCGCCGGCGTGCTGATTTCTTATATTTGCGGTTTTATCCTCACCTGGTTCTTTGGCCACAAAGATGTTGATCTGACTTAAGATCGAGGGCAAGCGGTGCCCCCTGAGACTACATTACCGCTTGCCTTTTTTTCTTTACGACAGAATCAGTTAAGAACAAATTTCTCTATCGCGTAGGCAACGCCATCTTCCAGATTGGATTTGGTGACAAAGTCGCTGACTTCTTTAACTTTATCGATAGCGTTTTCCATTGCCACGCCCATCCCTGCATATTCCAGCATCGCAATATCATTTTCCTGATCGCCCAGCGTCATGACTTCTTCGCGTTTGATGCCCAACGCTTCCGCCAGTGCCTTCACGCCGGTGCCTTTGTTTACGCGCTTATCGAGGATTTCCAGGAAGTATGGGGAGCTTTTCAGCAGCGTATAACGCTCTCTGACTTCATCCGGGATTTTGGCAATCGCTTTGTCCAGAATCACCGGATCGTCGATCATCATCACCTTCAGGAACTCGCCGTTTTTATCCATGTTTTCCGCTTCGCAGAACACCAGCGGGATGTTGGCGATAAAGGATTCATGCACGGTGTAGTAGCTGATGTCGCGGTTGGCGGTGTAGAGCGTGTGGCGATCCAGCGCGTGGAAGTGTGACCCTACATCGCGGGAGAGTTGTTCCAGGTAGCGATAGTCGTCGTAGTTCAGTGCGGTTTGCGCCACGGTGCTGCCGTCGTTTGCTTTCTGAACCAGCGCACCGTTGTAGGTGATGCAGTAGTCGTTTGGCTGATCCATGTGCAATTCGCGCAGGTAGTTTTCAACGCCCGCAAAAGGACGTCCGGTGCAGAGCACCACGTTTACGCCGCGCGCGCGGGCTTTGGCAATGGCGTCTTTTACCGCCGGGGAGATAGTGTGGTCAGGCAACAGCAGCGTGCCATCCATATCAATCGCGATCAGTTTTATTGGCATGGTTTTTCCTGAGGTAAGGAGTTTATTTCATGCTAACGCGATTCCGCAGACAAAAATAGAGCTACATTCCTCGCTGATGCTGCCCCTTTTGCCATGAAAAACGCCACCCTCGGGTGGCGTTCAGACGGATGATAAACCTAAAGCGAACGAGTTTCGCAAAGATCTCACCGAATAAATAATAAGGAAAATCAATTTATTGATTTTCGCCTGCTTGCCACGAAGAAGGAAAAACCGCGCTTTATCCTTCTTCGTCAGCAATCTAAACGCCACCCTCGGGTGGCGCTGTCATTCAGCGAAAGAACTTATCACGCAGAAGATGAAAGCCCTTGGTGAGGAGATCTTCATCGTCGTGCTTAACTTCGCCGCCGGGCGAAAGCGCATCGACGATTTTTGGGAACTGCTCGGACAGCAGCTGCGAAGCGCTGGTCACGTCAATCCCCAGTTTTTCAGCCAGTCCGCTGATAGCGGGCGTACCCAGCACTTCCTGAACCTGCTCCGGGCTGACGCTCTGATTGCGCGCGCCGCTCAGCCACGAGCTGACGACTTCGCCAAAGCCTTTTTGCCGGAACTGCTCCAGTATCGCCTGAATCCCACCCTGCTGATTTATCCACTCAAGGACGACTTTGAATTTTCCTGACTCGCCGCCCCCCATCATGCCGGTCACCTGATCGAATAGACCCATGGTCGTGTCCTCTTACGATTACGACGTTTGCTTTAAAAGTGTACGACACAGGGAGAATTTAGCGCGGATATTTAGGCAAGACGGGAAAGGAAAGTGCTGGCGGGCAGGCGCCCACCAGCAGGTTACTGCTTAGATATCGATGTTCGCCGCTTTCAGGGCGTTTTCTTCGATGAACGCACGACGTGGTTCAACCGCATCACCCATCAGGGTGGTGAACAGCTGATCCGCGGCAATCGCGTCTTTTACGGTCACGCGCAGCATGCGGCGGCTTTCCGGGTCCATGGTGGTTTCCCAAAGCTGATCCGGGTTCATTTCGCCCAGACCTTTGTAGCGCTGAATAGACAGCCCGCGACGGGACTCTTTCACCAGCCATTCCAGAGCCTGTTCGAAGCTGGCAATCGGCTGACGACGCTCACCACGCTCGATGAACGCGTCTTCTTCGATAAGGCCACGCAGCTTCTCGCCGAGCGTACACAGACGACGGTATTCACCACCGACCACGAATTCGTGCTCCAGCGGGTAGTCGGTATCGACGCCGTGGGTACGAACGCGGATAACCGGCTCGAAGATGCTCAGCTCACGGTTTTCACGCACGATCGCGTTCCAGGTGCTGCCGTGCTGCTCTTTTTCGTTCAGCGTTTCCACCAGCACGTTAACCCAGTCGACCACTTTGTCTTCGTCAGTCAGATCGGCTTCGGCAAGCGTTGGGTGATAAACCAGATTGTTCAGCAGGTTGCGCGGATAGCGGCGCTCCATGCGGCCAATCATTTTCTGGGTGGCGTTAAACTCGGAAACCAGTTTCTCCAGCGCTTCACCTGCCAGAGCCGGTGCGCTGGCGTTGGCGTGCAGGGTCGCGCCGTCCAGGGCGATAGAGATCTGGTACTGATCCATCGCCTCATCGTCTTTGATGTACTGCTCCTGCTTGCCTTTCTTCACTTTGTAAAGCGGCGGCTGGGCGATATAGACATGGCCACGCTCAACGATTTCAGGCATCTGACGATAGAAGAAGGTCAGCAGCAGGGTACGGATGTGTGAACCATCGACGTCCGCATCCGTCATGATGATGATGCTGTGATAGCGCAGCTTGTCCGGGTTGTATTCGTCACGGCCAATGCCGCAGCCCAGCGCGGTAATCAGCGTTGCCACTTCCTGAGAGGCCAGCATCTTGTCGAAGCGCGCCTTCTCAACGTTGAGGATTTTACCCTTCAGCGGCAGGATCGCCTGGTTCTTACGGTTACGCCCCTGTTTTGCAGAGCCGCCCGCAGAGTCCCCTTCCACCAGGTACAGTTCGGAGTGGGCCGGGTCGCGTTCCTGACAGTCCGCCAGTTTGCCCGGCAGGCCTGCCAGGTCCAGCGCGCCTTTACGACGGGTCATCTCACGTGCGCGACGAGCTGCTTCACGGGCGCGAGCCGCATCGATAATTTTGCCAACAACGATTTTCGCGTCCGACGGGTTTTCCAGCAGGTATTCAGCCAGCAGTTCGTTCATCTGCTGCTCAACTGCGGATTTCACCTCGGAGGAAACCAGTTTGTCTTTGGTCTGCGAGGAGAATTTAGGATCCGGCACTTTTACAGAAACGACGGCAATCAGGCCTTCTCGGGCATCGTCACCGGTGGCGCTGACCTTCGCTTTCTTGCTGTAGCCTTCTTTATCCATGTACGCGTTCAGAGTACGCGTCATCGCCGCACGGAAACCTGCAAGGTGGGTACCACCGTCGCGCTGCGGGATGTTGTTGGTGAAGCAGTAGATGTTTTCCTGGAAACCGTCGTTCCACTGCAGCGCCACTTCCACGCCGATGCCGTCTTTTTCAGTGCTGAAATAGAAGACGGTCGGGTGAATTGGCGTTTTGTTCTTGTTGAGATACTCAACAAACGCGCGGATACCGCCTTCGTAATGGAAGTGGTCTTCACGGCCATCGCGCTTGTCGATCAGGCGAATAGACACGCCGGAGTTCAGGAACGACAGCTCGCGCAGGCGTTTAGCCAGAATGTCGTATTCAAACTCAATGACGTTGGTGAAGGTTTCGTGGCTCGGCCAGAAACGTACCTGAGTACCGGTTACGTCCGTGTCACCAGTGACGGCTAACGGTGCCTGAGGCACGCCGTGCACGTAGGTTTGCTGATGCGTTTTGCCTTCACGGCGAATCAGCAGTTCCAGCTTCTGGGACAGGGCGTTAACAACCGAGACGCCCACACCGTGCAGACCACCGGAGACTTTATAGGAGTTGTCATCGAATTTGCCGCCTGCGTGCAGGACGGTCATGATAACTTCCGCGGCGGACACGCCTTCTTCCGGGTGAATGCCCGTTGGAATGCCACGGCCATCATCCGTTACGGAGACGGAGTTATCGGCATGGATGGTGACAACGATGTCTTTACAGTGACCGGCGAGTGCTTCGTCGATTGCGTTATCCACGACCTCAAATACCATGTGGTGCAGACCGGTGCCGTCATCCGTATCGCCGATATACATGCCCGGGCGTTTACGTACCGCATCCAGCCCCTTAAGGACTTTGATACTGGAGGAGTCATAAGAATTCGACATCAACGTTTCTCGCTCAATTATTCTTGGGTTAATCCGCTATTTTACCCTGATCCACGGCGAACATCTTTGAATTTTTGTCCGTCATATCCATCACATGTTCTGCGCTTATCGCGCTGACAAAAACCTGTGATTCCGTTGCCTTTAACCGGCTGGCTAATAGACCACGACGTGCATCATCTAGTTCAGAGGCAAAATCATCAATCAGATACAGGCATCGTTGCCCGTTCTGCCGGGTGAGAAACTCACCCTGCGCCAGTCTCAGGGCGCACATCAGTAACTTAAGCTGACCGCGAGACAGGGTGTCCTCGACGGGCGCGCCATCGGCGCGAATCCGAAAATCAGCTTTGTGAGGGCCATGAGCGGTATAGGTCAGCATGCGATCGCGTTCGAAGCTGCGTTCCAGTACTTCACCGTAATCACTCTCTTTTTCCCAGCCGCGCTGGAAGGAGAAGTTCAGTGAAAACTCCGGCAAAAATTGCGCGCAGGTATCGGCCATATCTTCCGCGATGGCGGCGCTGTATTCGGCGCGCCAGCGGCTGATCTGCTCGGCCAGCGGGATAAGTTCCATGTCCCACGGACGCAGCTGCGCATAGCGTGTCACCTGGCGCAGCGCGGCGTTGCGCTGCTTGAGCAGACGTTTAAGGTTGCTCCAGGCGACAAAAAAACCGGGTTCGTTATGGAAACATCCCCAGTCGAGGAAGGCTCTACGGTATTTGGGGCCGCCGTTGAGTAAAGTAAACCCTTCGGGGGTGATGAGCTGCATCGGCATTAACAGCGCCAGCTCCGCCACTTTGTGACCGTCGCTGCCGTCAATGCGCACTTTGCTGTCGCCCGCCCGGTCCTTCGTCAGGCCGACGGAGGTTTCCCTTTCGCCGTCCTGCAACCTTCCGTGTAATACAAAAGCATCCTGTTCGTGGCGAATCACCCGCCCGGTTTGCAGACTGCGAAATGCGCGGCCGTGCCCAAGGGTATAAATCGCCTCAAGCACGCTGGTTTTACCGCTGCCGTTGGCACCAACCAGAAAGTTGAAGCCGGGGCCTAAAGCCAGATCCGCGTTTTCTATGTTGCGAAAATCTTTTATTAACAGCCTGGTGAGGGACATCTACAGTCTCATCGGCATCACAACATAGGCCGCCGCTTGTGAAGCAGCATCTTCAATCTGCACGCTGGAAACGGAGTCGGTCAGCAAAATGCGTACGTTTTCGCATTTCAGCGCGTTCAGCACGTCCAGTACGTAGCTGACGTTAAAACCAATTTCCAGATCGGTACCGTCGTAGGAGACATCCAGAATTTCTTCTGCTTCTTCCTGCTCCGGGTTGTTGGCGGTGATTTTGATCTGGTTCTGGCTGACATACAGGCGCACGCCGCGGAATTTCTCGTTAGAGAGAATCGCCGCGCGGGCAAAGGCCTGCTTCAGCAGGTCGCAACCTGCGTCCAGATGTTTATCCGGGTTCTTCGGCAATACGCGGCGATAATCCGGGAAACGGCCATCAACCAGCTTCGAAGTGAAGATAAAATCGCCGACGTGGGCGCGAATGTTATTGCTACCAATCTGCACGCGAAGCGGCGTGTCGCCACCGTCGAGCATACGCATCAGTTCAATCACACCTTTACGAGGCACGATCACCGAATGATTAGGCAAAGACTGGCCAATAGGCATGGAGCACACCGCCAGACGGTGTCCATCGGTGGCAACCGTACGCAGCTCTTCCCCTTCGGTTTCAAACAGCATGCCGTTGAGGTAGTAGCGGACGTCCTGATGGGCCATAGAAAACTGCGTGGCTTCAATCAGGCGCTTCATGGTCGCCTGTGGGAGCGTGAATTCCACTTCGCTCTGCCAGTCGTCCAGGTTCGGGAAATCTGCCGCCGGCAGGGTGGACAGCGAGAAGCGGCTGCGCCCGGAGCGAACCAGCATGCGGTCCCCTTCAAGCTGCACGGCTATCTCTGCGCCTTCCGGCAGGCCCCGGCAAATGTCAAAGAATTTGCGGGCCGGAACAGTTGTCGCACCGGGTTCATGAGGCTGAACCAGCGCCACGCGCGCGACCATCTCCATCTCCAGATCGGTTCCGGTTAAAGAGAGCGCGCCTTCCGCGACTTGCAACAGCAGGTTGCCGAGAATCGGTAACGTTGGACGGCCACCAAGCGGGCCACTCACCTGTTGCAGCGGTTTTAATAAAGTTTCACGTTCAACGGTAAATTTCATAGCGTCACGAAGATAATGTTCTGATTAGGTTAGAGAAATCTTCTTTGATGTCGTGGCTTTCTTCACGCAGCTGTTCAATCTTACGGCAGGCGTGCAGCACGG
The DNA here is from genome assembly GCF_016756775.1 of Dryocola clanedunensis subsp. sulfonylureivorans. GTDB lineage: Bacteria > Pseudomonadota > Gammaproteobacteria > Enterobacterales > Enterobacteriaceae > Dryocola > Dryocola clanedunensis. Next base: position 36,905 of record NZ_JAERMU010000022.1, read on the forward strand.
TAGTATGGTCGCGACCGCCAAAAGCATCACCGATTTCCGGCAGGCTGTGGTTCGTCAGCTCTTTCGCCAGCGCCATCGCCATCTGGCGCGGGCGGGCAACGGAGCGGGAACGACGTTTGGACAACAGGTCAGCAATCTTAATTTTATAGTACTCGGCCACCGTTTTCTGGATATTGTCGATGGTGACGAGTTTTTCCTGCAGCGCCAGCAGATCGCGCAGCGCTTCACGCACGAAATCGATAGTAATGGCACGGCCGGTAAAGTTGGCGTTGGCAATGACGCGGTTCAGCGCCCCTTCCAGCTCGCGCACGTTTGAACGCAGACGTTTGGCAATAAAGAAGGCGACTTCACCCGGCAGGCGTATGTCGTTCTCGTCCGCTTTTTTCATCAGGATCGCTACGCGAGTTTCTAACTCAGGCGGTTCGATCGCCACGGTCAGACCCCAGCCGAAGCGGGATTTGAGACGATCCTCTACGCCGTTGATCTCTTTTGGATAGCGATCCGAAGTCAGGATGATCTGTTGATTGCCTTCGAGCAGCGCGTTGAACGTATGGAAGAACTCTTCCTGCGAGCGCTCTTTATTGGCAAAGAATTGAATGTCATCGATAAGCAGCGCGTCAACGGAGCGGTAGTAGCGTTTAAACTCTTCAATCGCATTGTTTTGCAGGGCTTTTACCATGTCCTGAACAAAGCGCTCGGAGTGCATATACACTACTTTAGCGTTTGGCTTACGGGCGATGATGCCGTTACCCACCGCGTGCAGCAGGTGCGTTTTACCTAAGCCCGTTCCGCCATAGAGGAAGAGAGGGTTATAGGCGCCACCTGGGTTATCGGCGACCTGGCGTGCCGCTGCACGGGCCAGCTGGTTCGATTTACCTTCTACGAAGTTATCGAAAGTGTGTTTAACGTTGACGTTCGAGCGGTAAGACTGTTCGGCGGGCGCAGGGAGATTATCCCAGCTTGGGCGCATAGGCGCGGCGGCACGAGCAGCCTGAGCCGGAGCGGCTGTCGCCACAGCTTGTTGATTCAGGTTCTGGCTAATGGGTTTGCTGCCCACTTCGAAGCGCAGCAGTGGCGCATCGTTGCCGCAGAAATCATTCAACAGTCCATTGATATTATTCAGGTATTTATCCCTTACCCAATCAAGCACGAAACGGTTTGGCGCATAAAGGGCCAGCGTGTTATCGCTCAGTTCCGCCTGTAGGGGGCGTATCCACATACTGAATTCTGTGGCTGGTAACTCATCCTGCAATCGGGCAAGACACTGCTGCCAAAGCGAAAGTGACACGGCGGACTCCACTCGAACAAAGTCGATAAAAAGACGAAGACTGAAAGTTTTACATTCATGATTGTTGACGCACGCCGACTCTCCCCAATGGGATCCCGGTACGGGAAGCGTGCGAACCGCTATCTGCGGTTTACCCTGATGTGGTCGATCTCTGGATCACGATCGGGACCGCGGATCATAGCCTAAAGTGCGTCAGAGATCTTCTGTTTCTCACAGTTTCTTCCCGATTTATCCACAGGGTAGTTTTAAGCCGCTTAAGTGTAATCGATCCTGGCCCGCCTGCTGCGATTTACGCTCTCATATTGGAAAATTTAATGACGAATGCACAAAATTGACTGAAGAGATCTAACGAAGATCCCCTGGGATCCTTGCGCTTTAATGGGGAGGCCGTATAATTCCCCACCCGTCGCATTTCGTCACTGTGTTTGTCTTACAGATCCTGGTCGTTTTTAGGGTCGGAAGAGGGAGTCAGGCGCGGGAATTAAGGAAAGAGAATTGACTCCGGAGTGTACAATTATTACAATCCGGCCTCTTTAATCAGCCACACTGAGGCGTAAGTCACTGCAGTTATTGCGGGGCATTATGCTAACCCAGTGAAATTTATCCAAGTTTAGGTAGAAATCGCCATGAAACGCACTTTTCAACCGTCCGTACTGAAGCGCAACCGTTCACACGGCTTCCGTGCTCGTATGGCTACTAAAAATGGTCGTCAGGTTCTGGCACGTCGTCGTGCTAAAGGCCGTTCTCGTCTGACCGTTTCTAAGTAATAAAAGCTAACCCCTGAGTGGTTAAGCTAGCTTTTCCCAGGGAGTTACGCTTGTTAACTCCCAATCATTTCACGTTCGTCTTCCAGCAGCCGCAAAGAGCGGGCACGCCGCAAATCACCATCCTCGGCCGCCTGAATTCGCTGGGGCATCCCCGCATCGGTCTTACAGTCGCTAAAAAAAATGTCAAACGCGCGCATGAACGCAATCGGATTAAACGTCTGACGCGGGAAAGCTTTCGTTTGCGTCAGCACGAATTGCCAGCAATGGACTTCGTGGTAGTGGCTAAGAAAGGTGTGGGTGACCTGGATAACCGGGCTTTATCGGAAGCATTGGAAAAGTTATGGCGCCGTCACTGTCGCCAGTCTCAAGGCTCCTGATAACCCTGATTCGGGGTTATCAGCGCTTCATCAGCCCGCTCCTTGGGCCGCATTGCCGTTTCAATCCCACCTGTTCTCACTACGGAATTGAGGCATTGCGCAGGTTTGGGGTGCTAAAAGGCAGTTGGTTGACAGTGAAACGCGTATTAAAATGCCACCCTTTAAACCCCGGTGGAGACGATCCCGTCCCACCTGGACCAATTGATACCAGAGAACACTAACGATGGATTCGCAACGCAATCTCTTTCTCATCGCTTTGTTGTTCGTGTCTTTCATGATCTGGCAAGCCTGGGAGCAGGACCACGCTCCTCAACCTCAGGCACAACAGACCACGCAGACTACGACCACCGCAACGGGTAGTGCCGCCGCAAGCCAGGGTGTGCCGGCCAGTGGCCAGGGAAAAATCATCACCGTTAAGACTGATGTCCTGGAACTCTCCATCAACACCCGCGGTGGTGATGTTGAACAGGCACAGCTGTTAACTTACCCGAAAGAGCTCAAATCTACCGAGCCGTTCCAGCTGCTGGAAACCACGCCAGAGTTCATCTATCAGGCACAGAGCGGTCTGACTGGTCGTGATGGTCCGGATAACCCGGCTAACGGTGCTCGTCCGCTGTATAACACGGATAAAGACACCTTCGTGATGGCTGATGGCCAGAATGAACTGGTTATCCCGATGACCTGGACCGACGCAGCTGGCAACGTCTTCACCAAGTCCTTCACCCTTAAGCGCGGCGAGTTTGCGGTTGGTGTGAACTATAACGTGAAAAACGCCGGTGAGAAGCCGCTTGAGATTGCGACCTTCGGTCAGCTGAAGCAGTCCATCAATCTGCCGTCCCATCGCGATACCGGTAGCAGCAACTTTGCGCTGCATACCTTCCGCGGTGCTGCGTACTCCACCCCAGACGAGAAATACGAAAAGTATAAATTCGATAAAATCTCTGACGGTGAGAACCTGAACGTCAACGCCAGCAACGGCTGGGTGGCGATGCTGCAACAGTATTTTGCAACCGCATGGGTTCCGGGTAATCAGGGTACCAACAACTTCTATACCACCAAACTGAACAACGACGTGGCGGCGATTGGTTACAAATCCGCACCGCAGCTGGTTCAGCCAGGCACAACCGCACAGCTGGGTAGCACGCTGTGGGTCGGCCCGGAAATTCAGGACAAGATGGCTGCGGTTGCGCCTCACCTTGACCTGACGGTGGATTACGGCTGGCTGTGGTTCATCTCTCAGCCGCTGTTCAAACTGCTGAAGTTTATCCACAGCTTTATCGGTAACTGGGGCTTCTCCATTATCGTTATCACCTTTATCGTTCGTGGCATCATGTACCCGCTGACCAAAGCGCAGTACACCTCCATGGCGAAAATGCGCATGCTGCAGCCGAAGCTGGCCGCCATGCGTGAGCGTATTGGTGACGATAAGCAGCGCCAGAGTCAGGAAATGATGGCGCTGTACAAGGCAGAGAAGGTCAACCCGCTGGGTGGCTGTCTGCCGCTGGTTATCCAGATGCCAATCTTCCTGGCGTTGTACTACATGCTGATGGGCTCCGTTGAGCTGCGCCACGCGCCGTTTGCTCTGTGGATTCATGACCTGTCGGCGCAGGACCCGTACTACATCCTGCCGATCCTGATGGGCCTGACGATGTTCTTCATTCAGAAGATGTCGCCAACTACAGTGACCGACCCGATGCAGCAGAAGATCATGACCTTTATGCCGGTCATCTTCACGGTGTTCTTCCTGTGGTTCCCGTCCGGCCTGGTGCTGTACTATATCGTGAGTAACACGGTGACCATCATTCAGCAGCAGCTGATCTATCGCGGTCTGGAAAAACGTGGCTTACACAGCCGCGACAAGAAAAAGACCTGATAGCATTTAAGCTCAAGCACACGGAAGGCGGTCAATTGACCGCCTTTTTTATTTGCTACCTAAAGACAGAGAAACTATGAGCCATAACGAGACAATCGTTGCCCAGGCGACCCCGCCTGGACGTGGCGGAGTCGGGATCCTGCGCGTCTCAGGCCAGCTTGCTCGCGACGTTGCGCAGGCGCTGCTGGGCAAGCTGCCAAAGCCACGCTACGCCGATTACCTGCCGTTCCGCGATGCAGACAACAGCACGCTGGATCAGGGCATCGCGCTGTGGTTCCCGGGGCCAAATTCCTTTACCGGCGAAGACGTGCTGGAACTGCAGGGCCACGGCGGGCCGGTCATTCTCGATCTGCTGTTAAAGCGCATTCTGGCTATTCCCGGCGTGCGTATCGCAAAGCCGGGGGAATTCTCTGAGCGCGCTTTTCTTAACGACAAGCTCGACCTGGCGCAGGCGGAGGCTATCGCCGACCTGATCGATGCCAGCTCAGAGCAGGCGGCCCGTTCGGCGCTGAACTCGTTGCAGGGCGCGTTTTCTGCCCGCGTAAACCATCTGGTTGAAGCGCTGACCCATCTGCGGATCTACGTTGAAGCGGCGATTGATTTCCCGGATGAGGAAATTGATTTTCTCTCCGACGGGAAAATTGAAGCGCAGCTTAATCAGGTGATGAGCGATCTGGATGCCGTGCGTGCCGAAGCACGTCAGGGCAGCCTGCTGCGCGAAGGGATGAAGGTAGTGATTGCCGGTCGTCCAAATGCCGGTAAGTCGAGCCTGCTCAATGCGCTGGCGGGTCGTGAAGCGGCCATCGTTACGGACATCGCGGGCACCACGCGAGACGTGCTGCGCGAACATATCCACATCGACGGTATGCCGCTGCACATTATCGATACCGCGGGATTACGCGAAGCAAGCGACGAAGTAGAGCGTATCGGTATCGAACGTGCGTGGAATGAGATCGAACAGGCCGACCGCGTGCTGTTTATGGTTGATGGCACAACGACAGACGCAACGGACCCGGCGGCAATCTGGCCAGACTTTATCGCCCGTCTACCCGAACGCCTGCCGATCACCGTGGTGCGTAACAAAGCGGACGTCACTGGCGAGACGCTGGGCCTGAGCGATGTGAACGGTCACTCACTTGTTCGGCTTTCAGCGCGTACCGGTGAAGGCATTGAGGTACTGCGCGACCACCTGAAACAGAGCATGGGCTTTGAAACCAATATGGAAGGTGGCTTCCTGGCTCGCCGCCGCCATCTCCAGGCGCTGGAAGAGGCCGCTACGCACCTGCAGCAGGGAAAAGCCCAGCTGCTGGGCGCATGGGCCGGAGAGCTGCTGGCTGAAGAGCTGCGCCTGTCGCAGCAGTGCCTGAGCGAAATCACCGGTGAGTTCACCTCTGACGATCTGCTGGGCCGCATTTTCTCCAGCTTCTGCATCGGGAAGTAAGTACACGCTCACTTTCTAAACACCCTGCATGGCAAAAAACGTGCAGGGTGTTTTTATTTTATAAAAGATGATTTTAGCCGTACTAAATTCTATGTATTCATCGGTATAATTAATTGATCATCTCTTGACCAATATTTACTTATTCGAGGCCGTGCGTTTAGCCTGGAAAAACCCTACAATCAAAGGAGATGTCCCATTGACCATTATCAGGGAGTGAAAAATGGCAACGCACTATGCACGATGGACAATAGATCCCAGTTATCTTTCACCGCACCTGGATGAAGATAGCCTGAATACCGCAAAAGCCCTCCCGCAGCGACGCCGCATCCGATTTCTGGCTTCCCGATCGCTACTCGCCGAACTGATATTTATGCTCTATGGCACCAAAACGCTGCCAAAAATTGTCACGACAGTGACCGGTCGTCCGCATTTTGTCGATCGCACATTGACCGATTTCAGCATTGCCTATGCTGGTAATAGCGTCGGAGTTGCACTCACGACAGAAGGTCGGTGCGGGCTGGATATGGAGCTGCGTCCGTTTGGCCGGATCCCTTCCCCTGTTTCTACATTCAGCAGCAATGAAATGGCCTGGATCAACAATCAAAACGATCCCTCTGAGGCCCGTGCCCAGCTGCGCACCCTGCGCCAGAGCGCCTGTAAACTTACCGGCAGCGATGACGAGCTGCAGTTGATGCCCGGCGCCGGACGTTTACGGGTGAAACATCAGACGCAGATTGAAGCCATCAGCGATGTGGAAGATATCCTGGTTTGGGCCTGCGCGGTATCACCCGCCGTAGAGCGACTATCATTGTGGGAGTTTGATAATCTGCACGGCTGGCACAGCCTGAAAGATGTGCAAGCCCGCCGCAGCGATCCGGACGGACGGATTATTCGTTTCTCCAGCCAGCCTTATGAAAAGCATCATTACCAAACCGATATTTCCTGAACGTCCTGACAAAATGGAGTGTTTATGTCCGATACGTTAAAGATAGTTACGTTACTGGGGAGCCTGCGCACAGGTTCATTCAACGCCATGGTCGCCCGCACGCTGCCGAAAATCGCCCCGGCGGGAATGAGCGTTGAGGCGCTGCCGTCCATCAAAGATATTCCTCTTTACGACGCGGATATGCAGCAGGATGAAGGCTTCCCGCAGACGGTAGAAGCCATCGCAGAGCAGATCCGCCGTGCGGACGGCGTGGTTATCGTCACCCCGGAGTATAACTATTCGGTTCCCGGCGGCCTGAAGAACGCTATCGACTGGCTGTCGCGCCTGCCCGAGCAGCCGCTGGCGGGGAAACCGCTACTGATTCAGACCAGTTCAATGGGGGCCATTGGCGGGGCACGCTGCCAGTATCACCTGCGTCAGATCCTGGTGTTCCTGGATGCGATGGTGATGAACAAGCCTGAGTTTATGGGCGGGGTCATTCAGAACAAGGTAGATACGCAGACTGGTGAAGTGGTTGATCAAGGCACGTTAGACCATCTTACCGGTCAGTTAACGGCATTTGGCGACTATATCAGGCGCGTAAGAGCCTAAGAGTTCATTCAGTAGATGCTCAGTACGAGCACCTACTGAATTCAGGTTACTTCAATATTTTGATATCAATACGGCGATTTTTAGCACGATTTTCTTCAGTATTATTAGGCGCGACAGGAAACTCTGAACCGAAGCCATGAGCCTCCAGATTGTCACCGTTAGCGCCTAAGTTAATTAAGCCCTGACGGACAGAGTCCGCGCGTTTTTTCGATAACTCCAGATTGAAATCTTTATCACCTGTGTTATCCGTATAGCCACCAAGTTCCAGTCTGGTATTGGGGTAGGCTTTCATTATCTCAGCGATGTTTTTCATCTGCTCTTCGGATTCAGGCTGAAGATCCGCACTGTTGGTTTTAAATTTTAGTCGGTCAAAAGACAGCCAGACAGATTTGTTGCCCTGACTTTCGATAACGCCAATCAGCTTATTTTCCATGCCTGATTCAGGAAACTTAAGCGTATTGCCATTAGGCAATTGCTTACTGATAAATGCGCCTAAATTACCCCATGAACTGGTCGTTTCAGTCGTTTTCTGTTGGAAGTAACACCCACGTAATACAAAAATAAGCAGTGCGATGAGTAGGACCCACAGCAGCCACCACGGCCATTTTTTCTTACGCTTTTTTTTCTCTGGCTCGCGGGAAATTAAAGGATAATATTCAGCTAGCTCTTCTTTGCTGAGTAAATTAACTACACCTGCAGGCACGAGCGCATCAGAATGTTTTCTATGACTTATCAGCCACTCCTTCAAAGGTAGCGAATGCTCATCACTCTTAAGAAGATACTCTTTGATCGCATTAAAGAAGAAGGCCGAGCCGACAGTCATTATTTTTCTGACTGTTTCTGCAGGAAAACCCACATAGCGGGATATTTTCCTTTCCAGCTCGGCGGTAGACTCAGGGAAAAGCAATGCATTTAATTGTTCAATCATCGCACTCAGAACTGAACTGTCATGAGAAGCCGCCTCCCAGGAAAGATGTTGCATTGATTCATAAAAAGGAAGTTGCTCCAGCATTTTCACAAAATGATCATTTAAAGCAACGGTATTCAGGCAATCAATTGTTTTGTGCATTAATAGTGGGAAGATAGCCGCGAGCGTTTTTTTAACACCTAATTCATTTTCGCCAATAACTTCAGATATTGACGTTGTCATTTCAGATGAAATCCCTGCATCCAAGTTTTCAATAATGTTATTTTTCATTTTATACAATCCATAGTATTCAAAAACCAGTCTAAATCTAAGGAACTCTTAGATTCAAAGAGTGGGGGAGTAAACACCAACAAATAGACAAGCACAACTTCATTTTCACATTCAAAATAGCTATTTCATTTATTTAAATACTGAAGAGTATGCCTGGCATTATTTTTTCCATAATGACAAATTAAAAAATTAGCCATAAAAAAAGCCGGTCATAATGACCGGCTTCGTTTCACATTTTCGACAATCAGTCGATAAACGCAATCTTCAGAATGAATAACAGCGCCACTACGATCACGCACGGGCTGAGTTCACGCCAGCGCCCCGTCCCCAGCTTCATCACCAGGTAAGAGATAAAGCCCAGCGCGATGCCTTCGGTAATAGAGAAGCTGAACGGCATCATTACCGCCGTGATAAACGCCGGAACGGCTTCGGTCAGGTCGTCCCACTTCACGCGCGACAGGCTGGACGTCATCAGTACGCCAACGTAAATCAGCGCGCCCGCGGCGGCGTAGGCCGGAACCATTCCCGCCAGCGGCGACAGGAAGATAACCAGCAGGAACAGCAGACCTACGATTACTGCGGTAAGACCGGTGCGGCCGCCGACGGAGACGCCGGAGGAGCTTTCGATATAGGCGGTAACGGATGAGGTGCCGATGAAAGCACCGGCAACGGAAGAGATGCTGTCGACATACAGCGCCTGCTTCATGCGCGGGAACTTGCCTTTGTCGTCCGTCAGCCCGGCTTTATCCGTTACGCCAATCAGCGTGCCGGAGGAGTCAAACAGGTTAACCAGCATAAAGGAGAAAATAACCCCCGCGAGGCCAATGTTCAGCGAACCGGCTAAATCCACCTGGCCGACCACGGACAGCACGTCCGGCGGCGCAGAAACAATGCCGCCGTAATGCACATCGCCCAGCATCCAGCCCAGCAGCGTGGTGACCACAATGGAGACCAGCACGGCGGCGTGGATATTACGTGAAGCCAGAATCGCGATGATAAAGAAGCCCAGCGCGCCCAGCAGCACGCTGTGCGAAGTCAGGTTACCGATGCTCACCAGCGTATCTTTGTTGGCCACGATGATGCCGGCGTTTTTCAGCCCCATCATGCCGATAAACAGGCCAATCCCGCTGGTAATACCCACGCGCAGGCTGACCGGGATATTTGCAATCATCCAGTAGCGAACGCGGAAGATGGTCAGCAGCAGCAGACCGACGGCGCCCCAGAAGATGGCCCCCATGCCGACCTGCCAGGACAGCCCCATCGCGCCAACAACCACGAAAGCAAAGAAGGCGTTCAGGCCCATCGCAGGGGCAAGTGCCACCGGCAGATTGGCGAAAATCCCCATCAGGATGCTACCCAATGCGGCGATTAAACAGGTGGTGACGAATACGGCCTGGGTGTCCATACCGGCGGCGCCAAGGATCTGCGGGTTGACGAAAACGATATACACCATCGTCAGGAAGGTCGTAAGACCGGCGATCGCTTCGGTACGTACCGTGGTGCCGTGTTCGCGCAGTTTAAACACGCGCTCGAGCAGCCCCGGATTTGCAGCCGGAGTAGATTGTGGTTGGCTCATGAGTCTTGATTCCGAACTTGAGAGGGAAAAATCCGTCGTTATCCTATACCAAAAAGGCAAAATGTTGATGGTGGAAATGGACTTTTTTTCATTCAATTTGTTTATACGGCAACGATTGCGTACCGCATTAATTGCGCAAATTGGGTAAGATGGTTCTTCACTTTTTGAGAAGGAAGCGGCATGTCCCGGATAGATGCGGTGTTCTTTGACTGCGACGGCACCCTGGTCGACAGTGAAGTAATTTGCTCCAGAGCCTACGTACATATGTTTGCGCAATACGGCATCGAACTTGCGCTCGAAGAGGTCTTTAAGACGTTCAAGGGCGTGAAGCTCTACGAAATTATCGACAATATAAGTCAACGCTATGACGTGCGCCTCGATAAAACCGAGCTTGAGCCGGTTTACCGCGCTGAAGTCGCAAGGCTGTTCGACAGTGAGTTGCAGGAGATTCTGGGGGCGAAAGCGCTTATCGAGCGGGTAAAAGTGCCGATGTGTATCGTCTCCAACGGGCCGGTCAGCAAAATGCAGCACTCGCTGGGCAGAACCGGCATGCTCGACGCTTTCCCGGACAGGCTCTACAGCGGCTACGATATTCAGCGCTGGAAACCAGACCCGGCGCTAATGTTCCACGCAGCTGATGCAATGGGCGTTGAGGTCAAAAACTGCGTGCTGGTGGACGATTCTATGGCGGGTGCGCAATCGGGCGTTGCGGCAGGCATGGAGGTCTTCTATTTCTGCGCCGATCCGCATAACACGCCGATCGATCATCCAAAAGTCACGACGTTTACGGATTTGGCACAGCTGCCGGCACTCTGGCGCGCCCGGGGCTGGGATATTACGCAATAAAAAAAGCCGGATAGCGCTAACGCTTATCCGGCCTATGATTTTTCAGATGCCGGGAAAAATTACTCTTTCGGATCGCTGCCCGCCAGCAGCTTGTCCAGCTCGTCGCCGCCCACGTGACGGAAGTCCTGTCCCTTCACGAAGTAGAAGATGAACTCGCAGATGTTCTGGCAGCGGTCGCCGATACGCTCGATGGAGCGGGCGCAGAACAGCGCGGTGAGCACGCTTGGAATCGTGCGCGTGTCTTCCATCATGTAAGTCATCAGCTGGCGCACGATGCCTTCATATTCCTGGTCAACTTTCTTGTCTTCGCGGTAGATGCGCACCGCTTCGTCCAGATCCATACGCGCGAAGGCGTCCAGCACGTCGTGCAGCATCTGCACCGTGTGGCGGCCCAGAGATTCCAGGCTAACCAGCAGCGGCTGATGCTGCTGGGAGAACTTCTCCAGCGCCGTGCGGCAGATTTTGTCCGCCACGTCACCGATGCGTTCCAGCTCGGAGATAGTCTTGATGATCGCCATCACCAGGCGCAGATCGCTGGCGGTGGGCTGACGCTTGGCGATGATGCGCACGCAGGCTTCATCGATTGCCACCTCCATCATGTTGACCTTCTGGTCACCTTCGATGACCTGCTTCGCCAGTTCGCTGTCCTGATTGTGCATCGCGGTGATCGCATCGGAGAGCTGCTGTTCCACCAGCCCGCCCATGGTCATCACCTGAGTGCGAATGTATTCCAGCTCAGCGTTAAACTGACCGGAAATGTGTTTGTTGAGATTCAGATTGTCCATTGCGTGCTCCAAATCAACCGTAGCGGCCAGTGATGTAGTCTTCAGTCTGCTTTTTCGCAGGCGTGGTGAACAGCGTGTCGGTTTCGCTGAACTCAATCAGCTCGCCCAGGTACATAAACGCCGTGTGGTCGGAGCAACGCGCCGCCTGCTGCATGTTGTGGGTAACGATAACCACGGTGTAATCCTGCTTCAGCTCGGTGATCAGCTCTTCGATACGCCCGGTTGAGATCGGGTCCAGCGCTGAACACGGCTCATCAAGCAGCAGAACATCAGGGCGAATCGCGATACCACGGGCGATGCACAGACGCTGCTGCTGACCGCCGGAGAGGCTGTAGCCGCTCTGGTGCAGCTTATCTTTGGTTTCGTTCCACAGCGCGGCCTTGGTCAGCGCCCACTGTACGCGCTCGTCCATATCGCTGCGCGACAGCTTCTCGAACAGGCGCACGCCAAAGGCGATGTTGTCATAAATCGACATCGGGAACGGCGTTGGCTTCTGGAAGACCATGCCCACTTTGGCGCGCAGCAGGGCGATATCCTGGCTGTGGGTCAGAATGTTTTCCCCGTCCAGCAGGATTTCGCCTTCGGCACGCTGATCCGGGTAGAGGGAGTACATTTTGTTAAACGTACGCAGCAGGGTGGATTTACCACAGCCTGACGGCCCAATGAACGCGGTAACCTGGTTCTTTGCGATATCCAGATTGATGTTTTTCAGGGCGTGGAACTTTCCATAGAAGAAGTTCAAATCGCGAACCTGAATTTTGCCCGAGGCGGAATCAACCATACTCATCTGTTTCTTTATCTCCGTCCGGCGCCGCCTTTGCCGCGCCGTAAAATTTAACCGTGTTTACTCTTCGAGAAAATCACGCGTGCAAGAATGTTCAGCAACAGCACGCAGAGGGTAATAATCAGTACCCCGGCCCAGGCCAGCTGCTGCCATTCGGCAAACGGGCTCATGGCGAATTTGAATATTGTTACCGGCAGGTTGGCTATCGGCTGCATCATGTCGGTGCTCCAGAACTGGTTGGAGAGCGACGTGAACAGCAGCGGCGCGGTTTCACCTGCAATACGCGCAATGGCCAGCAGCACCCCGGTGATAATCCCGGAAACGGAGGCTTTGAGCGTGATAGCAGAAATCATTTTCCACTTTGGCGTGCCCAGCGCGTAGGCCGCTTCACGCAGGCTGTCCGGCACCAGCTTCATCATGTTTTCGGTGGTTCGAATCACAATCGGGATTTGCAGCAGCGCCAGCGCTATCACCCCGGCCCAGCCGGAGAAGTGCTGCATCTTCGCCACCACCACGGTGTAAACGAACAGGCCGACCACGATGGACGGTGCGGAAAGCAGAATATCGTTAATAAAACGGATAACTTCTGCCAGCCAGGATTTGCGGCCGTACTCCGCCAGATAAATCCCGGCCAGGATGCCGAGCGGCGTACCGAATACCGTCGCCCACAGAATTAACAGGCCGCTGCCCGCCAGGGCGTTTGCCAGACCGCCACCAGCCGTATTTGGCGGAGGCGTCATTTCGGTAAACAGGGCAATCGACATGCCGTCGATGCCGCGGGTCACCGTTGAGAACAGGATCCACACCAGCCAGAACAGACCGAACGCCATGGTGCCCATAGAGAGGGTCAGGGCGATGCGATTTTTCACGCGGCGGCGCGCCTGCATCTTGCGGCGGGATTCAGCAAGCTTTGCGTCAGATTGCATTTCCATGGTGGTCATGAACGCGTCCCCTCGTTCTTCGCCAGGCGCATGATCATGAACTTAGAGATCGCCAGCACGATAAAGGTAATAACAAACAGGATCAGGCCAAGCTCCATCAGGGCTGCGGTATGCAGGCCGGATTCCGCTTCGGCAAATTCGTTGGCCAGGGCAGAGGTAATGCTGTTGCCCGGCATGTACAGCGAAGCATTGTCGAGCTGGTAGGTGTTACCGATGATAAAGGTCACCGCCATGGTTTCACCGAGCGCGCGGCCAAGGCCGAGCATCACGCCGCCAATCACACCATTTTTGGTGAACGGCAGGACGATGCGCCAGATAACCTCCCAGGTGGTGCAGCCGATACCGTAGGCTGACTCTTTCATCATCACCGGGGTTTGTTCGAACACATCGCGCATCACGGAGGCAATGTACGGAATAATCATGATGGCCAGGATCACGCCCGCGGCAAGAATACCGATACCGAACGCCGGGCCGGAGAACAGCGCGCCAACAATCGGCACGGAAGAGAGGATATTGCCCACCGGCTCCTGGAAGTAGGTCGCAAACAGCGGAGCAAAGATAAACAGGCCCCACATGCCGTACACGATACTCGGGATGGCGGCTAACAGCTCAATGGCGATGCCTAACGGGCGACGCAGCCAGCCCGGGGCCAGCTCGGTCAGGAACAGGGCGATCCCGAAGCTCACCGGCACGGCAATCAGCAGCGCAATGAACGAGGTGACCAGCGTGCCGTAGATGGGCACCAGCGCACCATAGATATCGTTTGGAGCGTCCCACTCTTTGGTCCACAGGAACGAGAAGCCAAACTTCTGGATGCTCGGCCATGAGGAGATAATCAGGGAGATGATAATGCCGCCCAGCAGCAATAGCACAATCAGCGCAGCCAGTCTTACCAGCGCGCTGAATATCATATCGCCTTGCTTGCCCGGCGCTTTGAACGTCGGCTTACTTACCGCCATAAATTACTCTTTTAGTTAAACATGTTTACGAAATCGCCGGATGGCGTCTGCGTCTGTCCGGCCTACAGTCAGAGCCGTAGGGCGGGTAAGCCTGAGGGTCACCCGCCATTTTCGTCAGAAGGCTAAATTAATACAATGCCTTACCTGAACTGTCTTTTACGTTGGTCTTCCATGCAGCGCGAACCTGTTCAACCACGGCATCCGGCAGGGATGCGTAATCCAGGTCGTTAGCCTGTTTGGCACCGTCTTTGTATGCCCAGTCGAAGAACTTCAGCACTTCGGCACCCTGCTCTGGATTCTTCTGCTCTTTGTGGATCAGGATGAAGGTGGTGGAGGTGATTGGCCACGCCTCAGCACCTTTCTGGTTAGTCAGATCCTGAGCGAAAGATTTGCTCCAGTCCGCGCCTTTCGCCGCGTTAGCAAAGTTTTCTTCAGAAGGCGCTACCGGTTTGCCGTCCGCAGAAACCAGTTTGGTGTATGCAAGGTTGTTCTGCTTAGCATAAGCATACTCAACGTAGCCGATTGAGCCAGGCAGACGCTGCACGAACGCCGCGATGCCGTCGTTGCCTTTACCGCCAAGGCCGGTCGGCCAGTTTACGGTAGAGCCCGCGCCCACTTTAGATTTCCACTCTTCGTTCACTTTCGCCAGGTAGCTGGTGAAAACGAAGGAGGTGCCGGAACCGTCAGCACGGCGCACAACGGCGATGTTCTGCTGCGGCAGTTTCATGCCAGGGTTGAGCTTAGCGATTGCCGCGTCATCCCATTTTTTAATTTTGCCGAGGTAGATATCACCCAGCGTTTTACCGTCGAGCACCAGCTCGCCGGATTTCACGCCCGGCAGGTTAACCGCCAGAACAACACCGCCGATCACGGTCGGGAACTGGAACAGGCCTTCCTGCGCCAACTTGTCATCAGCCAGTGGGGCATCAGACGCGCCGAAATCCACGGTATTAGCAATAATTTGTTTAACGCCACCGGAGGAGCCAATACCCTGGTAATTCACTTTATTACCCGTTGCTTTATTGTAGGTATCTGCCCATTTGGCATACACCGGCGCAGGGAAGGTTGCACCGGCACCGGTCAGGCTTGCGGCAGCGTTAACGCCGAAAGCGCTCAGGGATAAGGTCGCGGCGACAACAGTTGCGACGGTGGTACGCATAACTTTCATAATGTCTCCTGCAGAGGTGATAAACGTAATTCGTTGTTAAGTCGTTGCAGGGTAGAAAATAGGACAGTTTGGTGACAGATAAATGTACGAATTATGACAGTTTTATGACAGTCCCTTTCGGACATGACGCTTAAGCGAGATGTGAATTAAAAAGTATTAAAAATCAGTGAGTTTCATAGAAATAAAAAAGCTGCCCGCAGGCAGCTTCTGAAACATCTTTATGACAGTAGATTACTCAACGGTAACCGATTTCGCCAGGTTACGCGGCTGATCCACGTCGGTGCCTTTGATAAGCGCAACGTGATAAGAGAGCAGCTGCAACGGCACGGTATAGAAGATTGGGGCAATAACCTCTTCGACGTGCGGCATTTCAATGATGTGCATGTTGTCGCTGCTGGTGAAACCTGCATCCCGATCGGCGAAGACGTACAGCTGGCCACCGCGGGCGCGCACTTCTTCGATGTTGGACTTCAGTTTTTCCAGCAGTTCGTTGTTAGGTGCCACAACGATGACCGGCATATCTGCATCGATTAACGCCAGCGGGCCGTGCTTCAGTTCGCCCGCCGCGTACGCTTCAGCGTGAATATAAGAGATCTCTTTGAGCTTCAGCGCACCTTCCATGGCGATCGGGTACTGGTCGCCACGGCCGAGGAACAGCGCGTGGTGCTTGTCGGAGAAATCTTCCGCCAGCGCTTCAATGCGTTTGTCCTGGGAGAGCATCTGCTCGATGCGGCTTGGCAGCGCCTGTAAGCCGTGCACAATGTCGTGCTCAACCTGAGCGTCAGCGCCTTTCAGGCGGCTCAGCTTAGCCACCAGCATCAGCAGAACGGTCAGCTGCGTGGTGAACGCCTTGGTGGACGCTACGCCAATTTCTGTACCCGCATTGGTCATCAGGGACAGATCGGATTCCCGCACCAGCGATGAGCCAGGTACGTTACAGACCGCCAGCGATCCCAGATAGCCCAGCTCTTTGGACAGGCGAAGCGCCGCCAGGGTATCCGCCGTTTCACCGGACTGAGAAAGAGTAATCATCAGGCTGTTGCGGCGTACCGCGGATTTGCGGTAGCGGAATTCGGAAGCGATCTCCACGTCGCAAGGCACACCGGCCAGGGCTTCAAACCAGTAGCGGGAAACCATGCCGGAGTTATAAGAGGTGCCGCAGGCTACAATCTGGATGTGCTCCACCTGTGCCAGCATCTCGTTCGCTTTCGGGCCAAGCTCGGTCAAATCCACTTCGCCGTGGCTGATACGACCGGCCAGGGTATTTTTGATGGCGTTCGGCTGCTCGTAGATCTCTTTTTGCATGTAGTGACGGTAGATGCCTTTGTCACCCGCGTCATACTGCAAATTAGATTCGATGTCCGGGCGTTTAACCGCCTCGCCTTTGGTGTTGAAAATGTTGACGGAACGACGGGTCACTTCCGCGATATCGCCTTCTTCCAGGAAGATGAAGCGGCGGGTCACCGGCAGCAGCGCCAGCTGATCGGAGGCGATAAAGTTCTCGCCCATGCCGAGGCCGATAACCATCGGGCTGCCGGAACGGGCAGCCAGCAGTACGCCCGGGTTGCGGGTATCCATGATAACCGTGCCGTAGGCACCGCGCAGCTGAGGGATCGCGCGTAATACGGCTTCACGCAGCGTGCCGCCCTGCTCCAGCTCCCAGTGTACTAAGTGAGCAATCACTTCGGTATCGGTCTGGGAAACGAAGGTATACCCGCGCTCCTGCAAAGAGACGCGCAGCGGCTCGTAGTTTTCGATGATGCCGTTGTGAACCACCGCAATATGTTCGGACACATGCGGGTGAGCGTTTACTTCGGAAGGTTCGCCATGTGTCGCCCAGCGGGTGTGTGCGATCCCGGTCCCGCCATGTAGCGCGGTTTCTTCTGCGGCTTCCGCCAGCTTTTGTACTTTACCCAGACGACGCAGACGGGTCATATGACCCTGCTCGTCGACAACTGCCAGACCCGCGGAGTCATAACCACGGTATTCCAGACGGCGTAGTCCTTCGAGAAGGATTTCAGCGATATCACGTTGCGCGACCGCGCCAACAATTCCACACATAGTCGTTATTTCCTGATAATGGCGATTTCGCCATGTGTTGTCGCTGACCTGTATTTCCCGATTTACGGGGCCCCGAGCCTTGTAGAGAGTGGGGTTATAGTTTTGGTACTGCTGCAGGGCGGGCTGTTTTCGAGAACAACCTTCACCCCAGTTTTACTCGGTCCTGCATGCAGGGTGGATAAGCGAAGCGCCATCCACCGCAGACTGGAAACTACTTCTTCTTCACCGGACGCTGCCAGCCCTGAATATGGGTCTGCTTAACGCGGCTGATGACCAGCTCGTTTTCAGCAACGTTGCGGGTAACCGTGGTGCCAGCACCGATAGTTACGCCGTTCCCCACGGTCACCGGGGCCACCAGCTGTGTGTCGGAACCGACAAACACGTCGTCGCCAATAATGGTTTTGTGCTTGTTCGCGCCGTCATAGTTACAGGTGATAGTGCCCGCGCCGATATTCACGTTGTCGCCAATATCTGCATCGCCTAAATAGCTCAGGTGCCCTGCTTTGGAGCCTTTACCCAGACGCGCTTTTTTCATTTCGACGAAGTTGCCAACGTGCGCACCTTCAGCCAGTTCGGCCCCTGGGCGCAGGCGTGTAAACGGACCAATAGTGCAGGCAGCGGCCAGGGTGGCATCTTCAACTACGGTATAAGCGCTGATTTCGCAGTCGTCGCCGATAACGCAGTTCTTCAGCACGCAGCCGGTGGCGATTTTTACTCGATGGCCCAGCGTGACGTTGCCTTCAATAATCACATTAGTATCGATTTCGACATCACGCCCGTGGCTCAGCGTGCCGCGCAGGTCGAAACGCTGCGGGTCACGCAGCATCACGCCCGCCAGCAGCAGCCTGTCAGCCTGCTCGGTCTGATAAACACGCTCCAGACGAGAGAGCTGCAGACGGTTGTTCACGCCTTCCACTTCGCTGAGCCTGTCCGGATGCACCGCATTGATTTCGCGGCCTTCCTGGTGCGCCAGAGCGATGATATCGGTGATATAGAACTCGCCCTGAGCATTGTTGTTATCCAGCTTGCCCAGCCAGCGTTTCAGATCCGCACCGTTGGCAATCAAAATACCGGTGTTAATCTCATTGATTTTGCGCTGCTCATCGGTAGCGTCTTTGTGTTCCACAATTCCGACAACGGTGCCGTTTTCGCGGGCGATACGGCCATAGCCGGTTGGATCGTCAAGCTTAACGGTCAACAGGCCAATGCCGCCCTGCGGTTTTGCTTCACGCAGGCGCTGTAGCGTCTCAACGGAAATCAGCGGCACGTCGCCGTACAGCATCAGGATATCTTCGTCGTCCGCGAAGAATGGCGCGGCCTGTTGCATAGCGTGGCCGGTACCCAGCTGCTCCGCCTGTAAAACCCAGTTCAGGGAACCATCGTTAAGGGTCTGCTTCAGCAGATCGCCGCCGTGGCCGTAAACCAGATGTACATGCTGCGCGCCTAAATTTTTAGCTGCATCAATAACATGCTGAACCATTGGTTTGCCGGCGAGGGTGTGCAGCACCTTCGGGAGGTCGGAATACATGCGGGTCCCTTTGCCAGCGGCAAGGATAACCACGCTCATCGCACTGTTTGACATACGCGTCCTGACTTAAAATTGTGAGAGAAGTAAAACGATTTCACGTTGAAATATCTACATATTTTGCAGCAAAAAACGCGTTGGTGGAAATTCAGTCTTAAACAAGCGTTTTCCCTGCGCGTTGGGCTCAAGTGTAGGCAGATTAAGGACAAAAATGTATACCCGATCAACCGAAAGCAGGGCATCTCTTTGGATTTATGCTTCTTTTCGCCTGAGAATAAAGACGGCCGGTATAGAAGAGGAGGGGAACTTCATGGAGGTAAAAAAATGCCAGTGAGGAGCACTCACTGGCATTTGTCTTTTCAAGCAGGTAGTTACATCGCTTTTCTGGTCAATTCGATAACGCGTAGTTTCGCGATCGCCTTCGCCAGTTCAGCAGAAGCCTGAGCGTAGTCCACATCACCGTGGGAGCTATGGATGTGCTCTTCCGCTTTACGTTTCGCTTCCAGGGCTCGCGCTTCGTCGAGATCCTGGCCGCGAATTGCGGTATCAGCCAGCACGGTAACCGTGCCTGGCTGCACTTCCAACACACCACCGGACAGGTAGATGAACTCTTCTTGTCCGTGCTGTTTAACGATGCGGATCATACCAGGCTTAATGGCGGTGAGCAGCGGCGCGTGACCCGGGAAAATACCCAGCTCGCCTTCGCTACCCGTTACCTGGATCTTCTCGACCAGACCGGAGAACATTTGGCTCTCCGCGCTGACGACGTCCAGGTGATATGTCATTGCCATGTCACCCTCCGATTAAGGCGTTAAAGTTTTTTAGCTTTCTCAACGGCTTCGTCGATAGTACCAACCATGTAGAACGCCTGCTCTGGCAGATGGTCATATTCGCCGTCCATGATGCCTTTAAAGCCACGGATAGTATCTTTCAGCGATACGAACTTGCCCGGAGAACCGGTAAAGACTTCTGCTACGAAGAACGGCTGAGACAGGAAGCGCTGGATCTTACGCGCACGTGCTACAACCAGTTTATCTTCTTCAGAAAGCTCATCCATACCAAGAATGGCGATGATGTCTTTCAGTTCCTGGTAACGTTGCAGAATAGACTGCACGCCACGCGCGGTGTCGTAGTGTTCCTGACCAACAACCAGCGGATCTAACTGACGGCTGGTGGAATCCAGTGGATCTACCGCAGGGTAGATACCCAGAGACGCGATGTTACGGCTCAGTACCACGGTTGCATCTAAGTGAGCAAAGGTGGTTGCTGGGGATGGGTCAGTCAAGTCATCCGCAGGTACGTATACCGCCTGAACAGAAGTGATGGAGCCCGTTTTGGTGGAGGTAATACGCTCCTGCAAAACACCCATCTCTTCAGCCAGAGTTGGCTGATAACCTACCGCAGATGGCATACGACCCAGCAGTGCAGATACTTCTGTACCGGCCAGGGTATAACGGTAAATGTTATCCACGAACAGCAGAACGTCACGACCTTCGTCACGGAACTTCTCAGCCATGGTCAGGCCGGTCAGTGCTACGCGCAGACGGTTACCTGGTGGCTCGTTCATCTGGCCATAAACCAGGGATACTTTGTCCAGAACGTTGGAGTCGGTCATTTCGTGGTAGAAGTCGTTACCCTCACGAGTACGCTCACCCACGCCTGCAAACACGGAGTAACCGGAGTGCTCGATCGCGATGTTACGAATAAGCTCCATCATGTTTACAGTTTTACCAACGCCCGCACCACCGAACAGACCAACTTTACCGCCCTTAGCGAACGGGCAAATCAGGTCCATTACTTTGATGCCGGTTTCCAGCAGATCCTGGGAGCTGGACAGCTCTTCGTAGCTTGGCGCAGGACGGTGAATCGCCCAACGCTCTTCTTCGCCGATATCGCCTTTCATGTCGATAGGCTGGCCCAGGACGTTCATGATACGGCCCAGGGTTGCTTTACCTACCGGCACTTCAATTGGGTGATCGAGGTTAGAAACTTCCAGACCACGACGCAAACCATCAGACGTACCCATGGCGATAGTACGCACTACGCCACCACCTAACTGCTGCTGAACTTCCAGCACCAGACGGTCATTACCATTTGTAACCTCAAGAGCGTCGTACACTTTTGGTACGGCATCCTGAGGGAACTCGACGTCCACCACGGCGCCGATTACCTGGATAATCTTTCCAGTAGCCATCTCGAATCCTCTAAATACGTAAACCTGGTTATACCGCGGACGCGCCACCGACGATTTCGGTGAGCTCCTGAGTAATGCTGGCCTGACGAGCTTTGTTGTATACCAACTGCAGCTCTTTAATCAGGCTGCCGCCATTGTCGGTAGCGGCTTTCATCGCCACCATTCGTGCGGCCTGCTCGCTGGCCAGGTTTTCTACGACGCCCTGATAAACCTGAGATTCCACATAACGACGCAGCAGGGTGTCCAGCAGTGCCTTTGGATCAGGTTCATACAGATAGTCCCAGGATTTCTTTTTCAATTCGCCGTCGTCTGCTGGCGGTAACGGCAGCAGCTGGGTGATTGTCGGAACCTGAGACATTGTGTTAATAAATTTGTTGCTGACAACGTACAGCTTGTCCAGACGGCCTTCATCGTAGGCCTGCAACATCACTTTCACCGGGCCAATCAACTCGGACAGGGAAGGGTTATCGCCCATACCGGTCACCTGAGCAACAACATTGCCGCCCACAGAGTTGAAGAAAGAGACGCCCTTAGAGCCGATCATCGCGATTTCGCTCTGAACGCCTTTATCGGACCATCCTTTCATGTCAGCCAGCAGCTTTTTGAACAGGTTAATGTTCAAGCCACCGCACAGACCACGGTCAGTGGACACCACCAGGTAGCCCACGCGTTTAACTTCGCGTTCATCCAGGTAGGGGTGTTTGTATTCAAGATTACCCAGAGCAAGGTGGCCAATCACTTTACGCATGGTGTCTGCGTAAGGACGGCTGGCTGCCATACGTTCCTGCGATTTACGCATTTTGGACGCGGCGACCATTTCCATTGCTTTGGTGATCTTCTGCGTGTTCTGGACGCTTGCGATCTTACTACGTATCTCTTTTGCGCCGGCCATGAGCTTCTCCTCAATGCCTTGCGGCTTGCCCTAAGACAAGCCGCCAGACTTTACCAGGACTGAGTTGCTTTGAAGGAATCGAGGATGCCTTTCAGCTTGCCTTCGATTTCGTCGTTATAGCCACCAGATTGGTTGATTTCTTGCATCAGCGGAGCATGGTCACGGTCAACGTAAGCCATCAGAGCGGCTTCGAAGCTACCGATTTTGGCCAGTTCCACATCTTCGAGGTAACCGCGTTCAGCAGCGAACAGAACCAGAGACTGATGCGCAACGGACATTGGCGCATACTGTTTCTGCTTCAGAAGCTCGGTCACTTTCTGACCGTGGTTCAGCTGCTTACGGGTCGCATCGTCAAGGTCGGATGCAAACTGAGAGAACGCTGCAAGTTCACGATACTGTGCCAGCGCGGTACGGATACCACCGGACAGTTTTTTCATGATCTTGGTCTGCGCTGCACCACCAACACGGGATACGGAGATACCCGGGTTAACCGCTGGACGAATACCGGCGTTAAACAGGTTGGATTCCAGGAAGATCTGACCATCGGTAATGGAAATTACGTTGGTCGGAACGAACGCGGAAACGTCACCAGCTTGCGTTTCGATAATTGGCAGCGCGGTCAGTGAACCGGTTTTCCCTTTCACTTCACCTTTAGTGAATGCTTCAACGTAATCGGCGTTAACACGCGCAGCACGTTCCAGCAGACGGGAGTGAAGATAGAAAACGTCGCCCGGATAAGCTTCACGACCTGGTGGACGACGAAGCAGCAGGGAAATCTGACGGTAAGCAACGGCCTGTTTAGACAGATCGTCATAAACGATCAGTGCGTCTTCACCGCGGTCACGGAAGTATTCACCCATTGCGCAGCCGGAGTACGGTGCCAGGTATTGCAGCGCAGCAGATTCTGATGCGGTTGCAACAACAACGATGGTGTTTGCCAGCGCGCCGTGCTCTTCCAGTTTACGAACCACGTTAGAGATAGTGGACGCTTTCTGGCCGATAGCAACATAGATACATTTGATGCCGGAATCGCGCTGGTTGATGATGGCATCAATGGCCAGTGCGGTTTTACCGGTCTGACGGTCACCGATGACCAGCTCACGCTGACCACGGCCGATTGGAATCATGGCATCAACAGATTTATAGCCAGTCTGTACAGGCTGGTCTACGGACTGACGCTCGATTACGCCCGGAGCGATGGCTTCAACGGCTGAGAAGCCGTCGTGGTCCAGTGGACCTTTACCGTCGATGGGTGCACCCAGGGTGTTCACCACGCGGCCCAGCAGGCCACGACCGACAGGAACTTCAAGAATACGGCCAGTACACTTAACTTTCATGCCTTCGGCAAGGTCAGCGTACGGACCCATTACTACAGCACCTACAGAGTCGCGCTCGAGGTTCAGTGCAATAGCGTAACGGTTACCCGGCAGGGAGATCATCTCACCCTGCATAACATCGGCCAGGCCGTGTACACGGATGATACCGTCACTGACGGATACGATAGTACCTTCGTTGTGAGCTTCGCTCACCACATTGAACTGAGCAATGCGCTGCTTGATCAGTTCGCTGATTTCGGTGGAATTCAGTTGCATGCTCCAGTCCCCTTAAGACTGCAAGACGTCTGCCAGGCGATCAAGACGGGCGCGTACGCTACCATCAATGACCATATCACCCGCTCGGATGATGACACCTGCCATTACAGACTTGTCAATTTTGCAATTCAGCTTCACTTTGCGTGACAGACGTTTTTCCATCGCGGCGCTGATTTTCGAAAGCTGGGTTTCATTCAGTGCGTTTGCGGAAGTCACTTCGACTTCAACGGTAGCCTCCTGGGCTGCGCGCAACTGAACAAACTGCTCAAGAACATCAGGAAGAACCTTCAGACGCCCGTTCTCAGCCATCACCTTAATCAGGTTCTGGCCGTTAGCGTCGAGTTGGTCACCACAGATGGCGATAAACGACTCAGAGAGAGTTTCCGGCGCCAGTGCACCAGAAAGAAGCTCTGCGATTTGTTCGTTTTCAGACACTTCGGCGGCAAAAGCCAGCATCTGCTGCCAGCTCTCTACGCTTTGGTGTTCAACGGCAAAGTCAAAAGCTGCTTTGGCGTAGGGGCGAGCTACAGTTACAAATTCAGACATCAGCCCCTCCCTCCTTACAGTTCAGCGACCAGTTTATCAACGATGTCGCTGTTAGCAGCTTCATCCACGGAACGTTCAATGATCTTCTCAGCGCCGGCAATTGCCAGCAGAGCGACTTGCTTACGCAGCTCTTCGCGAGCGCGCTTACGCTCCGCATCGATTTCTGCCTGGGCTTGAGCCACGATTTTGTTACGTTCCTGCTCTGCCTCGGTTTTCGCTTCTTCGACGATCTGAGCGCGGCGTTTGTTCGCCTGCTCGATGATCACCTGAGCTTCCGCTTTGGCTTTTTTCAGCTGGTCGGTCGCGTTGGCCTGTGCAAGGTCAAGGTCCTTTTTAGCACGTTCTGCAGAAGAGAGACCGTCAGCAATTTCTTTTTGACGCTTCTCGATGGCTGCCATTAATGGCGGCCATACATACTTCATGCAGAACAGAACAAACAGGACAAACGCGATGGCCTGGCCGAGGATTGTTGCGTTAAGATTCACAGCACAATGCCTCTTTGTTAGTTAACGTTCTGATATTGCTTGGTATCTTAAGCAACGCTCACTACGCGACGGCGAACATCACGTACAGACCCAGACCAACAGCGATCATTGGGATTGCATCCACCAGACCCATTACGATAAAGAACTGAGTACGCAGCAGAGGGATCAGATCCGGTTGACGCGCTGCGCCTTCCAGGAATTTACCTCCGAGGATGCCGATACCGATCGCAGCACCGATTGCCGCAAGACCCATCATAATAGCGGCAGCCATGTACAGCAGATCCATATTCAGGTTTTCCATGACAGTCTCCAGTTTGTTTCAGTTAAAACGCAGTAGTGGTAAGTAAAATCAATGCTCTTCAGACGCCATCGACAGATAGACGATCGTCAGAACCATGAAGATGAAGGCTTGCAGCGTAATGATCAGGATGTGGAAAATGGCCCAAGGCACATTCAGAATCCACTGTGACCACCACGGCAACAGTCCAGCAATCAGAATGAAAATCAGCTCACCGGCATACATGTTGCCGAACAGTCGTAGACCAAGAGAGATTGGTTTGGACAGCAGGCTTACCCCTTCAAGGATTAAGTTGACAGGAATAAATGCCCAGTGATTGAACGGCTGCAGCGTCAGCTCTTTCGTGAAGCCGCCAATGCCTTTCATTTTGATGCTGTAGAAAAGAATCAGGATAAATACGCCAAGCGCCATGGAGAGGGTGATGTTCACGTCAGCAGACGGTACCACACGCAGGGCTGGCAGGCCGAAGATGTGCTCGCCGATAAACGGCAGCAGATCGATTGGCAGTAAATCCATCAGGTTCATCAGGAACACCCAGACGAAGACCGTCAGGGCCAGTGGAGCAATGACCTTGCTTTTGCCATGATACATGTCTTTCACGCTGTCATGGACAAAACCAATAATCAGCTCAACAGCTGTCTGAAGTTTACCCGGCACGCCGCTGGTTGCATTTTTCGCAACTCGACGGAAGATAACCAGGAACAAGAGACCCAGAACCACTGAGAAGAACATGGAGTCAATATTGAGCGTCCAGAAGGTGGCCGGGGGGTTATGCGGATCCACCAGCGAGAAAGTACGCAGGTCCAACTGAAGGTTATTCAGGTGGTGGCCTATATACTCCTGCGGTGTAGAGATTTCTCCTGCAGACATGATGCCTCTTACCCTTTGTTGTTAATTACAGCTGGTGCGAGTATCTGCACAACCAGCACCGATAACCAGGTCACTATCAGCGGCAAGACTACCGCCTTATACCCTACCAGCGCCACCACCAGGATGCTAAAACTCGCAGCCACCTTTAGCACTTCGCCTATGGCAAATGTCCAGGCCATACGGCCTTTTGCGGGTGTATGCGCCTGATGACGCCAGGCAAAAATCATAAATACAACATTTGGCAACCAGGCTGCCAGGCCTCCGCCTATCGCAGAAGCGCCCCAGAAGGGGTCTTTCAGACAGAACAACAATCCCATTGTTATCACTGCCAAAAACTGGAGGAACAGTAGCTTGCGGGCTACGTTTCGACTCAAGAGCGACACTGACATAACGTAATCATCTCCTGCTCCTTAAGAGGTATGTCGCGTATCGTATAAAACTGCCTTTGCGACTTTGAGTCAAGCCACAAAAAGCGAGCAAATTATACGGTGCTACCCCGTGATTTCAAACATTAAGTAGCAAAAAGGTGAACAAATGTTTAAATAATTTTCTGTACACTTCTTTTTCAACTTTTGCAGAAAGCAGCCATTTTTAACGAAAACTGCAAATCAGCTGAAATAGCGCTCAACAAAGCGTGTTGAAGATCACAATTCAAACATCTCACATCCACGCTCAATTTGTCTGGGTCATAAAGTGCTAACCGCATCTGACTGATTAATAAGCTGAATAATGGACACTCTTTTGAAAACAACCCGCAACAGAGTAAAAACACTCCATTGACATTCTCAGTAAACAATTAACAACCACAGAAGAGGTTTTGCTCGGGTATTTTTAGCAGGGTTATATTTTCATGGTTTACTAACCCTCAGAAAACCCATTGCCCCACCGTTAAAAAATCCAGGTTAGATCGTTAACAGTTTGTTGAGTGTAACCAATCATGTCAGTGCATTCCCCCTCAGCTTTTAACCTTCGTGAAACACTGCTTTTTCCACTTTTTTTGATAAAAATTAATTTTTGTTTGGCTTAATAACGACCAGGTGGCGCTCACCATCCAGTTCAGGCACCTGCAAACGGACAATCTCTTCAACGCTAAAGGCTTCTGGCAGCTGAGCTATTTCATCATCCGGACGTAACCCTTTGAGTGCATAAAACTTGCCGCCCTGCCCCGGGAGATGGTGACACCAGCTAACCATATCCGTCAGTGAAGCAAATGCCCGGCTGATAACGCCATCAAATGGCGGTTCCGCAGGAAACTCTTCCACACGGCTTTGAACCGGAGTGATGTTATCCAGATGCAGCTCATGCTGAACCTGCCGCAGGAAGCGCACGCGCTTGCCTAAGCTGTCGAGTAGGGTGAAATGCGAGTCAGGACGAACAATGGCTAATGGAATGCCAGGCAGCCCTGGTCCTGTACCAACATCGATAAAACGCGATCCTTGCAGGTGCGGTTCAACGACAATGCTGTCGAGGATATGGCGCACCAGCATTTCGTCAGGATCGCGAACTGACGTCAGATTATAGGCCTTATTCCACTTATGCAGCAGTTCAACATAGCCCACCAGCTGCAGTTTCTGGTTTTCAGGAAGCGTGATGCCTGCGTTAGCCAGCAGACGATTCAGTTTGTTTAGCACGGTTATCAGTACCCATTAAAAAAAGAGGCCAGGATAACCTGGCCCGGATCAATACGTTATCAGGCGCTGCGGCGCAGTAGCCCCTGTTTTTTTAGCCAGATGAGCAAAATGGAGATCGCGGCCGGTGTGATCCCCGAAATACGCGATGCCTGCCCGATCGAGACAGGTTTGTGATCGTTAAGTTTGGCGATCACTTCGTTGGACAGCCCGTTGACCTGGCTGTAATCCAGCGTGGCCGGTAAAACGGTGTTCTCATTACGCAGCTGTTTGTCGATCTCATCCTGCTGGCGAGCGATATACCCTTCGTACTTAACCTGAATCTCGACCTGCTCGGCAGACTGCGGATCGGCAAGACCCGGTGCGAATGCGGACAGCTCCATCATGCTGGCATAGGTCATTTCCGGGCGACGCAGTAAATCTTCGCCGTTTGCCTCGCGGGAGAGCGGCGCGCTGAGCTTCGCGTTAACTTCTTCGACCTGCGCTGAGTGCGGGTGCAGCCAGATGTCTTTCAGACGCTGGCGCTCGAGCTCAATGCTCTCAAGCTTCTCGTTGAAGCGCGCCCAGCGTTCGTCGTCCACCAGCCCCATCTCACGACCCGCAGCGGTTAAGCGCAGATCTGCATTGTCTTCACGCAGCATCAGGCGGTATTCGGCACGGGAGGTGAACATGCGGTACGGTTCTTTGGTCCCCAGAGTGCAGAGATCGTCAACCAGAACGCCAAGGTAGGCCTGATCGCGACGCGGAGCCCAGCCTTCTTTTTCGGCGGAGTAGCGTCCAGCATTAAGGCCAGCCAGCAGCCCCTGTGCCGCAGCTTCTTCGTACCCGGTGGTGCCGTTGATTTGTCCGGCAAAGAACAGCCCCTGGATGTATTTGCTTTCCAGAGTAGGTTTCAGATCGCGAGGATCGAAGAAGTCGTACTCGATGGCATAGCCCGGGCGAACGATCTTCGCGTTTTCCATCCCCTGCATGGAGCGGACGATCTGCATCTGGACGTCAAACGGCAGGCTGGTGGAGATGCCGTTCGGGTAAACTTCGTTGCTGGTAAGCCCTTCCGGCTCAAGGAAGATTTGATGCTGGTTGCGGTCGGCAAAGCGCATCACTTTGTCTTCGATGGACGGACAGTAGCGTGGGCCAATCCCCTCGATCACGCCTGCATACATCGGGCTGCGGTCGAGGTTATTACGAATAACGTCGTGCGTTTTTTCGTTGGTGTACGTGATGTAGCACGGTACCTGCGCGGGATGCTGGCTCACGTTCCCCATGAACGAGAAGACTGGCATCGGGTTATCCCCGTGCTGCTGGGCAAGTACGCTGAAATCGATAGTCCGGGCATCAATGCGCGGTGGCGTACCTGTCTTCAGGCGGTTTACGCGCAGAGGGAGTTCACGCAGACGGCGTGAAAGCGAAATGGACGGCGGATCGCCTGCACGGCCACCGCTGTAGTTATCCAGTCCGATATGAATTTTTCCGTCAAGGAAAGTCCCGACGGTCAGCACGACGGATTTAGCGCGGAATTTAAGCCCCATCTGGGTTACCGCACCCACCACACGATCGTTCTCGACAATCAGATCTTCAACCGCCTGCTGGAAGATCATCAGGTTTGGCTGGTTCTCCAGGGCGGTTCGTACAGCCTGGCGATACAGCACGCGGTCAGCCTGAGCACGAGTGGCTCGTACGGCCGGGCCTTTGCTGGCGTTTAGTATTCTAAACTGTATGCCAGCATGATCGATCGCCTTCGCCATCAGTCCGCCCAGCGCGTCCACTTCTTTAACCAGATGTCCCTTGCCAATACCGCCGATCGCCGGGTTACAGGACATCTGTCCCAGCGTGTCGATATTGTGTGTCAGAAGTAGGGTCTGTTGACCCATTCGGGCTGCGGCCATAGCGGCCTCGGTGCCTGCATGACCCCCGCCAATGATGATGACGTCAAAAGGATCTGGATAAAACATGGTGACTGCCTCGTGGTTAAACGGGAGGGTGACTGATTCCCGGGATGGCGATTCTACTCAACTTTAGCCGATGGAGAAAGTGCCGGGATCCTCGGTAATTAAAAGAAGATCTTTTTTATTTAAAGATCTCTTTATTATGATCTCTTATTAGGATCGCCATGTTCTGTGGATAAGCGTTTTTTCACTAAAGAGATCAAGTGATTAAGATAGATCGTTTGCTGTGAATGATCGGTGATCCCACACCGTATAAGCTGGGATCAAAAGCGAGGGTTATGCACAACTCAAAAAGTGAACAGCAGTTGTTATTGGGATAACTACCGCTTACTACGAGCTTTTAAGCATAGTTATACACAGAAGAAAGGGCGATCTTTACAAATCCTGGAGTAAATTCTTCCAGGATCCGACCCAAACTTCAGCCGGATCTTCAGGAATATCGTGATCGAGGATGTTCACCTTCAGTAAAGATCCCACTTTTTTTGCTCCGCAGTCGGTCAGCAGGGCGTCGATTTTCTCTATAGCACCGCAAAACGTATCGTATTCGCGGCTGCCGATCCCTACCGCACCGTAGCGTACGTTGCTCAGATCCGGATTTTCTTCCTTTATTGCATCATAAAGAGGTTGCAGGTTATCCGGCAGATCGCCTGCGCCATGCGTAGAGGAAACAATCAGCCAGACGCCGCTGGTTTGCAGATCCTCAAGCAGCGGTCCATGGAGGGTTTTCGTAGAGAAACCTGCCTCTTCCAGCTTCTCAGCCAGATGTTCAGCTACGTATTCGGCACTGCCAAGAGTACTGCCACTGATCAGGGTAATGTCTGCCATTGCTATCCGCCTCTTTAAAACGTTTTGCATTGTACGCTGTGTAAGGCCTGCGATCTACCTGTGGATAATATGGGTATTACATTTAGCCATTAAGGCTTGATCGTCCGCATAATCGGGTTCTGCAGGGAGATCAGCGTTTCGGTGGACTGAATTTCATCGATTGTTTGGATCTTGTTGATAAGTACCTGCTGCAGGGCATCGATGGATCGGCACATCACCTTAATAAAGATGCTGTAGTGGCCGGTGGTGTAGTAGGCCTCGGTCACCTCTTCCAGGCTTTCGAGTCTTGCCAGGGCGGAAGGGTAATCTTTAGCGCTCTTCAGGATAATGCCAATAAAGCAGCAGACGTCGTAGCCGAGCTGTTTTGGGCTGATGTCGATACGAGCCCCGGTGATAATCCCGGCCTGTTTCATCTTCTCCACGCGGACGTGAATGGTGCCGGGGCTAACCCCGAACTGCTTGGCCAGTTCGGCATAGGCGGTACGCGCATTTGCCATTAACGCCTCGAGGATGCCGCGATCCAGATTGTCGATCTGATAATTATCCATCACTTTTTCCTATGATTAATGTCGATTGTTTATTTTAAACCGCCTTATTTTAATCAATTAAAATGGTTACCGCCTTTTTTATTGTTGATTATTGAATGTTGGGTGCTTTCTGTTGCTTAATCGCTGTTACTGAAACAACACAACAAAGAGAAAAACCATGAAAACGGCCTACATCGCTAAACAACGCCAGATTAGTTTTGTGAAATCCCATTTCTCTCGTCAGCTGGAGGAGAAGCTTGGTCTGATTGAAGTCCAGGCTCCGATTCTTAGCCGCGTGGGTGATGGTACACAGGACAATCTCTCTGGCTGCGAAAAAGCGGTACAGGTGAAGGTGAAGACCTTGCCTGAGGCGCAGTTTGAAGTGGTGCATTCGCTGGTCAAATGGAAAAGAAAAACGCTCGGCCAGCATGACTTCAGCGCGGGCGAAGGGCTTTACACGCACATGAAAGCCCTGCGCCCCGATGAAGACCGCCTCACGCCAATCCACTCGGTCTATGTCGATCAGTGGGACTGGGAGCGCGTGATGGGCGACGGTGAGCGTCATCTGGGTACGCTTAAGCAGACCGTAGAAAGCATCTGGGCCGCCATGAAGGCCACGGAAGCCGCGGTTAGCGAGCAGTACGGCCTGACGGCGTTTCTGCCGGAACAAATTCACTTCGTGCACAGCGAAGAGCTCCAGCAGCGCTTCCCGGAGCTGGATGCCAAAGGGCGTGAGCGCGCCATCGCTAAAGAAAAAGGCGCGGTGTTCCTGATCGGTATCGGCGGCAAGCTGGGAGACGGCAAACGTCACGACGTTCGCGCCCCGGATTATGATGACTGGTCAACCCGCAGCGACGCCGGTTTTGCCGGTCTGAACGGTGACATTCTGGTGTGGAACCCGGTGCTGGAAGACGCCTTTGAGCTCTCTTCTATGGGGATCCGTGTGGATGCCGAAGCGCTGAAGCGCCAGCTGGCGGTAACCGGAGATGAAGATCGTTTAGCGCTGGAGTGGCATCAGTCGCTGCTGAAGGGCGAAATGCCGCAGACCATCGGCGGCGGTATCGGGCAGTCCCGCCTGACCATGCTTTTATTACAGCAGCCGCATATCGGCCAGGTTCAGTGCGGCGTGTGGCCTGCCGAAGTGCAGAGCAAAGTAGACGCTCTGCTGTAGTCCTTAGCGCTGCCAGCGTCTCAGCAGGCGGCTTCGCATCCCGGTATCAAAGCGCCAGATATGATCGAATATGCGCATGATGCCGGGTTTGCCGTGTCCTGACATCGCCACCGCGTGAAACCTGTGCTGGTGGGCCTGCTGTAACCCCTTCACCTTAGTGACCAGATCGTCCGGCAGCCGCTGGGCGATAAAGTCAGAGATCACCACCGCGTCGGCGTCGAACCATTCGCTGCCCTGCATTTTCTCAACGATCGAGCGAAAGCAACTGGCCAGATCCGTGCCGCCGCGGAAGCGCTGGCTGAGAAAGCGGATTGCCTGCTCGATGCCGTCCGGGCCGCAGACTTCATAGCGCACCACCTCGCTTGAAAACAGCATGATGAAACAGCGGCGGTTGTCGGCCAGCGCCACGCGCATCAGCGCCAGGCAAAACGCTTTCGCACACTGCTCGTTAAAGCCGCCCATCGAGCCGGAAGTATCCACGCAGACGATAAACGGCCCGCGCGGCTGTTCGTCAAAATCCTGATGCACGACGGGACGTTCCACCAGCTTCTCGCGCCAGGAGTCGCCGTGCAGGCGATAGGTGAGAAGCTGCTTCTCTACCAGCCGCCGGTAAAACTCGAACTCCAGTTCGGTAATGCCGAGTGTGGCAAGCTCCGGGGGTAACAGGCGAAGAATGTCGTCACTGCGCTGCAGCCCGTCGACCTGCTCCGGCACCGTTGCGGGTTCCCGGACCATCATGCGCCACATTTCCGTCGGGGCATCTTTTCTCGGTACCGATTTGGCCTCTTTCGAACGGCCAAGCTGTTCCGCAAGCTTAAGCAGTTCGGGCTGGCCCGCCAGAAACTCCCCGTACTGCACGATGAGCTGATAGTCACCGTGCGTCAGCGTTCCGGCGCTCATATCCCACAGCCGCCCGGCGGCGTTGTCGTTCTCCGATAGCACCGGAGCCAGCTGCCCGCTCATCGCCAGCCGCGCCTGAACCTCCGCCAGCAATGCATCACGCTCTTCTTCCAGCAGCTGCTGGTTTAACGAAGTCGCCTGCACAACCAGGCTAAGCCGCCAGCGCTGCAGAAAGAGAGTGTGCTGGGCAGGAGTAAAATGAGGATGTTCCGCCACCAGCGCCTGCGCCTGGCCATAAAAAGGCGATTCAAGGCTCTTCAGCTGCGCCAGAAACTCCGTAAGCCTGGCATTGAGCTGGCTGGTGGTCAGCACCTGCGCTTGCTGAAAGCTGGCTACTTCATCGGCAAGCTCTGGCGGGACGTTAGCGTCATGGATCCTGGCCCTCAGCAGCTCCCGCCAGCGGGGGATATCCTTCGTCATGGCGTTTTTCAGCCGGGGGAATTTCTCAAAGAAGACGGCCAGCTGCGGCGCAGCCAGCAGGCCCAGGATGATCTCCTCAATAAGTTCGGCTTCGCTTATCGCCAGAATAATATCGAGGGTTTCAAGGCTGAGCATTACTGGCGAGCCTGCTTAATCTGTGCAGCGACGTCCTGCAGGCTCGCTTCGATCTTCGCCAGCCAGTCGCTGTGGATAAACAGGCATTTCTGCTGATCGTTAAAGCGTTCGTGCTGCTGATGGAGGGTGGCTTCCAGATCGTCAAACTGCTTTTTGATCTCATCCGGCACGCCCTGCTGCTGTTTGCCCGGCATCACCAGACGCGTGCCCTGAAGGCTGACGTCGCGGATAATCAGATGCTGCGTTCCGTCCACTTCCATATTCAGCGACTGAGCGAAACCGATGCCGTTAAGTTTGCCGCGAATTTCCCCGCCTTTATCCAGCCAGTGTTCGAGAGCCTCACGGGTAATCGCCACATGGATAACTTCGATTTCGTGCAGTTTCAAAGGCTGCTGAAGGAGCAAAGTCAGCGTGTCGCCGGTGAGCGACTCGGGAATTTCGTAATGTGGACGACGGCTGAACATCCCGCCCTGCTTGTTGACGGTTATCGCTTCGCGGTCGCTATGCTGCTGCTGTAGCTGGATGCGGCGCTGCACAATGGCACCCAGCCTGGCGATCATTGAGTGCTGCTGCCAGGCCTGCCCGGTCATCAATATTTCCAGCTGCTGCTGCATCAGGTTCATGGCGGCGGTATCGTGCCACAGACAGTCTTTTAACAGGATCAGGTCGATAGGGGCGACGGCGGAACGCCCGCTGAAAAAGGCGCTGGCCTGCAACAAACGGATAGCTTTTTTCCAGCGGCGGTCGGAAACGTAAGGCGCGCCTGAAATCTCATCCAGCTGCTGGCGCAGGCTGAAGATCAGCTCGAAGACATGCTCGGGCAGCTGAACGCCGCCAATCTCTTTCTGCCAGCTGAAGTACTCTTCGTCGGTAACCTGCAGGCTCTCGGCCACCGGATTATCGTTTTCATCGTGCTGGCTGGTGAGCATCGAGCGGAAATTGCCTTTGTCCTGCACTTTATCGAGCCACAGGCGGATCAGCATACGGTCGTACAGGGCTTCCAGGCTGCTGTCCGCTTCCGGAAGCTCGTTGGACGCCGCTACCAGCAGACGCATGGGGATTTTCTCTTCGCTGGCGCCGTTGCGGAACCGCCTTTCGTTTATCGCGGTCAGCAGGGTATTCAGAATCGCCGGGCCAGCCTTCCAGATTTCATCCAGAAAGACGATTTCGGCTTCCGGCAGGTAACCCGCGGTGAGACGTTCGTATCGTCCTTCATCTTTCAGCGCCTGAATGGACAGCGGCCCGAACACTTCCTCCGGCGTGGAGAAGCGGGTCATCAGGTACTCAAACGCGCGTGCATGCTTAAAAGCAAATTTCAGACGGCGGGCAATCAGGCTTTTTGCGATGCCCGGAGGCCCCAGCAGAAAAACACTTTCGCCGCTCAACGCCGCAAGCAGGCAAAGCCGAATGGCGTGTTGACGTTCAAAAAGCCCTTTTTCCAGCGCCTGGCTTAGTCTTGAAATTCTTTCAGCCAATAAATGTGATTGAGCCATAATTACCTTTGCATTCTTACGCGGTCATCGCTGTGCGGGAAGGCGAGTATATCGTTTCTGGGTAATCTCGTTAATGGACAGATGTGCGGGCCATTTTTCGCTGACCTGAGATAAGCCAGTTGCATTTAGGGCTACGATTTCCTTGATTATCGTGCATACTGTGCGCCTTTTTGTGGGCCAAGGGACTAAGCACACGTTTTCGGGATTCCAACAAAAGATTAGTCTATGAGCGCTGATAATAAACAATCATTGCCCGCGATTACGCTGGCGGCAATTGGGGTAGTGTACGGCGATATCGGTACCAGCCCGCTTTATACCCTTCGTGAATGTCTCTCCGGACAGTTTGGTTTTGGCGTAGAACGTGACGCCGTGTTCGGCTTTTTATCCTTAATTTTTTGGCTGTTAGTCTTAGTCGTCTCCGTGAAATATCTGACCTTCGTCATGCGTGCGGACAACGCGGGCGAGGGCGGTATCCTGACGTTGATGTCGCTGGCGGGGCGAAACACCTCGGCAAAAATGACCTCGGTACTGGTGATCATGGGATTGATCGGCGGTAGCTTCTTCTATGGCGAGGTGGTGATAACCCCGGCGATATCCGTGATGTCAGCGATAGAGGGGTTAGAGATAGCCGCGCCGTCGCTTGATGCCTATATCGTCCCGCTGTCGATAGTCGTCCTGACGCTGCTGTTTATGATCCAGAAGCACGGCACCGGCATGGTAGGCAAACTCTTTGCCCCGGTCATGCTGCTGTGGTTCCTGGTGCTGGCGGTGCTTGGCGCGCGCAGTATTATCGCCAACCCGGAAGTGCTGCAGGCGCTGAACCCGGCCTGGGCCGTCCATTTCTTCCTGGAATATAAAACCGTTTCCTTCTTTGCGCTCGGTGCCGTCGTGCTCTCTATTACCGGCGTGGAAGCGCTGTACGCGGATATGGGCCACTTCGGTAAATTACCGATTCGTATCGCCTGGTTCATCGTCGTGCTGCCGTCGCTGGTGCTGAATTACTTCGGCCAGGGAGCGCTGCTGCTGAAAACCCCGGAGGCGATCAAGAACCCGTTCTTCCTGCTGGCCCCGGACTGGGCGCTGATCCCGCTGATGATTCTGGCGACGCTCGCCACGGTCATCGCCTCCCAGGCGGTTATCTCCGGCGTCTTCTCGCTGACTCGCCAGGCGGTGCGTCTGGGCTACCTGTCGCCGATGCGCATTATCCATACCTCTGAAATGGAATCAGGGCAGATTTACGTTCCGGCGATTAACTGGATCCTCTATATCTCCGTGGTCATCGTGATTGTCAGCTTTGAGCACTCCAGCAACCTGGCCGCGGCTTACGGGATTGCGGTCACCGGCACGATGGTGCTGACCTCGATTCTTTTGTGTACCGTGGCGCGCAAAAACTGGAGCTGGAGCCGGATTGGCGTACTACTGATGGGCGTTGGCTTCCTGTGCATCGACATCCCGCTCTTCTCTGCCAACGCGGTGAAAATATTCTCCGGCGGCTGGCTGCCGCTAACCCTGGCGCTGGTGATGTTTGTCATCATGACGACCTGGAAAAGCGAACGCTTCCGCCTGCTGCGTCGCATGCATGAACACGGTAATTCTCTGGAAGCGATGATTGCCTCGCTGGAAAAATCTCCGCCGGTACGCGTGCCGGGGACGGCGGTCTATATGTCCCGCGCGCTGAACGTGATTCCGTTTGCGATGCTGCATAACCTCAAGCACAACAAAGTGCTGCACGAGAGGGTGGTGCTGCTGACGCTACGGACGGAAGATGCGCCTTACGTACATAACGTGAAGCGAGTCTCCATCGAACAGCTGTCGCCAACGTTCTGGCGAGTGGTGGCGAGCTACGGCTGGCGCGAAACGCCAAACGTGGAAGAGGTGTTCCGCCGCTGCGGTCTGGAAGGCCTGAGCTGCCGGATGATGGAAACCTCGTTCTTCATGTCCCACGAGTCGCTGATCATCGGTAAACGCCCATGGTATCTGCGTCTGCGCGGCAAGCTGTTCCTGGCCCTGCAACGAAATGCGCTGCGGGCACCGGACCAGTTTGAAATCCCGCCGAACAGGGTCATCGAACTGGGCACCCAGGTAGAGATTTAACGATATGCCTCTTCAATCGAAGGGGCGTTTTTTTGGATTGAGATACCCGGGGCGACTTCCGGGTTTGGCGTCCCTCCGGGAACCAAATCCCGGAATTTCCCCAATAACAGGCAACCATGACTGAAAGCGCGCTCATTTAACTTCTGTTTTAACTGATGCGCGAAACGTTTCGATAGCGATCACATTTTCATAACCTCGCGGTTGTTTTCTCACCAGCTTCTTTCTTACACTCCCGATCAGCGAAACGTTTCGCTAGTGGGGTATAAAAATGAAGAAAGGCACTGTTCTTAACGCTGATATCTCGTCCGTGATTTCCCGCCTTGGCCACACCGACACGCTGGTGGTTGCCGATGCCGGGTTGCCGATTCCGCGCAGCACAACGCGTATCGATTTGGCACTGACGCACGGCGTACCGGGCTTTATGCAGGTGGTCGACGTCGTCACGCGGGAGATGCAGGTTGAAGCAGCGATCCTTGCTCAGGAAATTCAACAGCATAATCCGCAGCTCCACGAAACGTTGCTCAGACACATCGAGCAACTGCAGCAACACCAGGGAAATACCATTTCAATTCGCTACATCAGTCATGAGCAGTTCAAGCAGCACACCGCCGACGCACATGCGGTCATTCGCAGCGGGGAGTGTTCCCCGTATGCGAATATCATTCTCTGTGCTGGCGTAACCTTCTGAGGCCGGCATGGAAACGTTACTGCAGTTAAAAGGGATCGATAAATCTTTCCCCGGCGTTAAAGCCCTCTCTGGCGCTGCGCTAAACGTTTACCCGGGGCGCGTGATGGCGCTGGTGGGGGAAAACGGCGCGGGCAAATCCACCATGATGAAGGTCCTGACCGGGATTTATCAGCGCGACGCTGGTTCACTGGTCTGGCTGGGGCAGGAGACCACCTTCAGCGGACCGAAAGCTTCCCAGGAGGCGGGTATCGGCATCATCCACCAGGAACTGAACCTGATCCCGCAGCTCAGCATCGCGGAGAACATCTTCCTCGGGCGCGAATTTGTTGGCCGCTTCGGCAAAATCGACTGGAAAAAGATGTACGCCGAGGCGGATAAGCTGCTGGCGAAGCTCAACCTGCGTTTTAACAGCCAGAAGCTGGTGGGTGACCTCTCTATTGGCGATCAGCAAATGGTGGAAATTGCCAAAGTGCTGAGCTTCGAATCAAAAGTCATCGTCATGGATGAGCCAACGGATGCTTTAACCGATACCGAAACCGACTCGTTGTTTCGCGTTATCCGCGAACTCAAATCCCAGGGGCGCGGCATCGTTTACATCTCCCACCGTATGAAAGAAATCTTTGAGATCTGCGACGACGTTACCGTCTTCCGCGACGGGCAGTTTATCGCCGAACGCGAAGTGGCGACGCTCACCGAAGATTCGCTTATCGAAATGATGGTCGGCCGCAAGCTGGAAGACCAGTATCCGCGCCTGAAAAAAGAGCCGGGCGAGGTTCGTCTGCGCGTTGATAACCTTTCCGGGCCGGGCGTGCATGACGTCAGCTTCACGCTGCGCAAAGGGGAAATTCTCGGCGTGGCGGGGTTGATGGGGGCCGGGCGCACAGAATTAATGAAGGTACTCTACGGCGCGCTGCCGCGTACCGGTGGCTATGTGGCGCTGGACGGCCGGGAAGTGGTTGCCCGTTCGCCGCAGGATGGTCTCGCAAACGGCATCGTTTATATCTCGGAAGACCGCAAGCGCGACGGGCTGGTGCTCGGCATGTCGGTCAAAGAGAACATGTCGCTGACCGCGCTGCGCTACTTCAGCCATAACGTCGGTAGCCTGAAGCATAAAGATGAGGTGCAGGCGGTGCAGGACTTTGTGCGCCTGTTCAACGTTAAAACGCCTTCCATCGAACAGCCGATTGGCCTGCTCTCCGGCGGTAATCAGCAAAAGGTTGCTATTGCCCGCGGGCTGATGACGCGTCCGAAAGTGCTGATCCTCGATGAGCCAACGCGCGGCGTGGACGTGGGGGCAAAAAAAGAGATCTACCAGTTAATTAACCAGTTCAAGGCCGATGGGCTAAGCATCATCCTTGTGTCGTCGGAAATGCCGGAAGTGCTGGGCATGAGCGACCGTATCATAGTGATGCATGAAGGGCATCTGGGCGGGGAGTTCACCCGTGAAGAGGCCACCCAGGAGGCGCTGATGGCCGCGGCCGTCGGTAAGCTAAATCGTGTGAATCAGGAGTCTGCTAAATGAGTACCCAGTCTGTAACGTCCCGTCGCTGGTTCACAAAAGAGTGGCTGCTGGATCAAAAGTCGCTGATCGCCCTGCTGGTGCTGATCGCGATCGTCTCAAGCCTCAGCCCGAACTTCTTTACCGTCAATAACCTGTTTAACATCCTGCAGCAAACCTCCGTGAACGCCATTATGGCGGTGGGAATGACGCTGGTCATTCTTACCTCCGGGATTGACCTGTCCGTCGGTTCACTGCTGGCGATGACCGGGGCGGTGGCCGCCTCGATTGTTGGTTTAGAGGTGAATGCGCTGGTGGCGGTTGCCGCGGCACTGGCATTGGGTGCCGCAATCGGGGCCGTGACTGGCGTTATTGTTGCCAAAGGGCGTGTTCAGGCGTTTATCGCCACGCTGGTGATGATGCTGCTGCTGCGCGGGGTGACCATGGTATACACCAACGGCAGCCCGGTAAGCACGGGCTTCTCGGATAACGCCGACGTCTTCGGCTGGTTTGGTATCGGCCGCCCGCTGGGTATCCCGACGCCGGTGTGGATCATGGGTATCGTCTTCCTCGCGGCCTGGTACATGCTGCACCACACGCGCCTGGGCCGTTATATCTATGCGCTTGGCGGTAACGAAGCGGCGACGCGCCTGTCCGGCATCAGCGTCAACAAAGTCAAAATCATTGTTTATTCACTCTGCGGCCTGCTGGCTTCACTGGCGGGCATCATCGAGGTGGCACGTCTCTCTTCCGCACAGCCAACGGCGGGTACAGGTTACGAGCTGGACGCTATTGCGGCGGTGGTGCTGGGCGGAACCAGTCTGGCCGGCGGTAAAGGGCGTATCGTCGGAACGCTGATCGGTGCGCTGATCCTCGGCTTCCTGAACAATGGTTTGAATTTATTAGGTGTTTCTTCTTATTACCAGATGATCGTCAAAGCAGTGGTGATACTACTGGCGGTGCTGGTGGACAATAAAAAACAGTAACAATCATAACCCTACAGGACATCTGACTATGAATATGAAAAAACTGGCTACCCTGGTTTCCGCTGTAGCGCTGAGCGCCACCGTGAGTGCAAACGCGATGGCGAAAGACACCATCGCGCTGGTTGTTTCCACGCTGAACAACCCGTTCTTCGTTTCCCTGAAAGACGGCGCGCAGAAAGAAGCCGATAAGCTGGGCTACAACCTGGTGGTGCTGGATTCACAGAACAACCCGGCTAAAGAGCTGGCGAACGTGCAGGATCTGACCGTGCGCGGCACCAAACTGATGCTGATCAACCCAACCGACTCTGATGCGGTAGGCAACGCGGTTAAAATGGCTAACCAGGCTAAAATTCCGGTCATCACCCTGGACCGCATGGCGAACCAGGGCACCGTGGTCAGCCACATCGCTTCTGACAACGTCGCCGGTGGCAAAATGGCGGGTGACTTCATCGCTAAGAAAGTGGGTGACGGCGCGAAAGTTATTGAGCTGCAGGGTATCGCCGGGGCATCTGCCGCCCGCGAACGCGGCGAAGGCTTTAAACAGGCTACCGCCGCGCACAAATTCACCGTGCTGGCGAGCCAGCCCGCAGATTTCGACCGTACTAAAGGCCTGAACGTTATGCAGAACCTGCTGACCGCGCATCCTGATGTGCAGGCGGTGTTTGCACAAAACGACGAAATGGCGCTGGGTGCGCTGCGTGCGCTGCAAACCGCAGGTAAAACCGACGTGCTGGTTGTCGGCTTCGACGGTACGGCAGACGGCGTTAAGGCCGTTGAAGGGGGCAAACTCGGCGCGACCGTGGCGCAGATGGCCGACCAGATTGGCGTGATCGGCGTGCAAACCGCTGATAAAGTGCTGAAGGGCGAAAAAGTCGAGTCTAAAATCCCGGTTGACCTGAAGCTGGTCACCAAATAAGACAAAAAAGATAAGCAGGGCATCGCGCCACCCCTCAGCAGCGTTGGGGTGGCGCCTTAAACCGGACATCAAACATGAAAAGCAAAGGCAGTCTTGTCGTGCTGGGCAGCATCAACGCTGACCATATCCTCAACCTCGAACATTTCCCGACGCCGGGTGAAACCGTTACCGGGCAGGAGTATCAGGTCGCGTTTGGAGGCAAAGGGGCTAATCAGGCCGTCGCCGCCGGGCGCAGCGGTGCCGATATTGCCTTTATTGCCTGCGTTGGTGATGACGATACCGGCAGCCGGGTATGCAAACAGCTGGCAAGCGACAAAATCGATATCTCGCCAATCAGCACGATTAAAGAAGCCTCAACCGGCGTTGCGTTAATCTTCGTGAACGGTGCCGGGGAAAACGTCATCGGTATCCACGCGGGTGCGAATGGCGCGTTAACGCCTGAGCTGGTTGCCAAAGAGCAGCAGAAAATAGCTGATGCCGCCGCGCTGTTGATGCAGCTAGAGTCACCGCTGGAAAGCGTGCTGGCCGCGGCTAAAATTGCGAAACAGCATCAGACCAAAGTTATTCTTAACCCGGCGCCCGCCTGCGCATTATCAGACGAGCTGCTGGGGCTGGTGGATATGATCACCCCGAACGAAACCGAGGCCGAAAAGCTCACCGGGATTCGGGTCGAAAACGATGACGATGCCGTCAGGGCGGCTCGGGCGCTGCACGATAAAGGTATCGAAACCGTCATTATTACGTTAGGCAGTCGGGGCGTCTGGCTCAGCGAAAACGGTAAGGGGCAGCGCGTGCCGGGCTTCAGAGTGAAAGCCGTGGACACCATCGCCGCCGGGGATACTTTTAACGGCGCGCTGGTTACCGCGCTGCTGGAAGAAAACCCTATGGCGCAGGCGATCCGCTTTGCACATGCCGCCGCCGCTATTGCCGTGACCCGTAAAGGTGCACAGCCTTCCGTGCCGTGGCGTCATGAAATCGACGAGTTCTTGCAGCGGCAGGGGTAATCGTGGCCACAATGAAAGATGTCGCCCGCGTCGCGGGCGTTTCAACCTCTACTGTTTCGCACGTCATCAATAACGACAGGTTCGTGAGCGAGGCTATTCGCGAAAAGGTCGATGCCGCGATTAAAACGCTTAACTACGCGCCCTCCGCTATTGCCCGTAGCCTGAAGCTCAACCAGACCCACACCATCGGCATGCTAATCACCGCCAGCAGCAACCCGTTCTACTCTGAACTCGTTCGCGGCGTTGAGCGCAGCTGCTTCGAGCGGGGATACAGCCTGGTGCTTTGCAATACCGAAGGCGACGAGCAGCGCATGAACCGCAATCTGGAAACGCTGCTGCAAAAGCGAGTCGATGGCCTGCTGCTGCTATGCACCGAAACGCATCTTCCTTCCGCTGAGATAATCAATCGCTATCCTTCTATACCGACGGTGATGATGGACTGGGCGCCGTTTGACGGCAAAAGCGACGTGATTCAGGACAACTCGCTGCTGGGCGGCGACATGGCGACCCAACATCTGATCGACAATGGCTACACCCGCATCGCCTGTATCGCCGGGCCACAGGATAAAACCCCGGCACGGCTGCGCCTCGAGGGATACCGCAACGCGATGAACCGGGCGGGGTTTATTGTCCATCCAGGCTATGAAATCATTGGTGACTTTGAGTTTCAGGGCGGCTTCTCGGCTATGAACTCCCTGCTGGCGCTGGAGAACCCGCCTCACGCGGTCTTCACCGGCAACGATGCCATGGCGGTCGGGGCTTATCATGCGTTGTATCAGGCGGGGCTGAGCGTACCGAAAGATATGGCGGTGGTGGGCTACGATGACATCGAACTGGCGCGCTACATGACCCCGCCGCTGACCACCATTCA
This sequence comes from Dryocola clanedunensis subsp. sulfonylureivorans, assembly GCF_016756775.1. Lineage (GTDB taxonomy): Bacteria > Pseudomonadota > Gammaproteobacteria > Enterobacterales > Enterobacteriaceae > Dryocola > Dryocola clanedunensis. The sequence goes on from NZ_JAERMU010000022.1 coordinate 80,010, forward strand.
CCAGCCGAAAGATGAGCTGGGCGAGCTGGCCGTGGACGTATTGATCCATCGCATGGCGCAGCCCACCCTCGAGCAGCAACGTTTGTTACTGACGCCAGAGCTGGTGGAGCGCGGCTCCGCCTAGCGCTTATGGCGTTCCTTTATCATGTTGTGGCCATCTTTCGGGCGCAGCAGCAGGAAGACCAGCGCCGACACTAACGTCACGGCTCCCATGGTCAGAAATGTATAATGGAACTGCTCGACCGTATTAAAGTTATCAATCCCTTCATACATACGCAGCACCGCCGCACTAACCGCAACGCCCAGACTGATTGAAAGCTGCTGGGTGACCGCCAGCACGCTGTTTCCGCTGCTGGCGTTTTCATCCGTCAGATCGGCGAGGGTAATCGTATTCATGGCGGTGAACTGCGTGGACATCGCCATGCCGAGGATAAACAGCGGCAGGATCAGCATCCAGACTTCCATTCCCGGCGACTGCAACGAGAACTGCGCTATCAGCAGACCGATAACCATGGTCACGCCGACCAGCGTTTTCCTGTAGCCAAACCAGCGCAGCACCTGAGTCACGGTCGATTTCGCCAGCAGGGAGCCGATTGCGGTCGGGGCCATCATGCAGCCCGCGATTAATGCCGTGTAGCCGAAGCCGACCTGAAGCATTAACGGCATAAGGAAAGGAACGCAGCCGGTGCCCAGCCGCGAAGCAAGGTTGCCAATGATGCCGACAGAGAAGGTTCGCGTTTTAAACATGGGGAGGGCGATAAGCGGCGTTGGGTGGCGACGGGCGTGCCATATATAGGTCATCAGCAGGAGCAGCCCGCCGAGGATAATCAGAATACCTATATAGCTTGCGACAATGCGCTCGCCAAACAGCTCCATGCCACTGGAAATGAGTACCAGGCTCAAGCCAAACAGCAGAAAGCCGGTCATATCGAAACTGCGACGCGGCGTGGTGAAGTTCGGCATGTACTTGCGGGCGTAGAGCAAACCGAGCAGGCCGATGGGAATGTTTATAAGGAAGATCCAGTGCCAGCTTGCCCAGGTTACCAGTACACCGCCGAGCAGCGGGCCTAATATCGGCCCCACCAGGCCGGGCATGGTGACGAAGTTCAGCACCGGCAAAAGCTCGCTGCGGGGATAGGCGCGAATTAATGCAAGCCTCGCCACGGGCATCATCATCGCTCCGCCAATCCCCTGAATCACGCGGAAGACAACCAGCTGGGATAACGACCCCGACATCGCGCAGGCAAAAGAGCCGAGCGTAAAGAGGCTTACCGCAATCATAAATACCCGGCGGGTCCCGAAGCGATCGGCAAGCCAGCCGCTGACGGGGATAAGCATAGCGACGGTCAGGGTGTAACTGATGATGGCCGACTGCATAGCCAGCGGCGACCGGCCCAGACTATGGGCGATGGCGGGTAGCGCGGTGTTGAGGATAGTGGCATCCAGTGCCTGCATAAAGAAGGCCATTGCCGCAATCCACGGCAGCCCGGCCATACTGCGAGCTGTTTTGGTCATTAGGATCCTGATTTTTACCGGGTCAGGTTGTTAACCTTGAGTGAAAGGTTCTTTTAATAGCATCTGCCCTGCGATTAACGCAGCAGCACTGTCGCCCTGACAAATGGCATCAACGATTGCCTGATGTAAATCTAACTTAACGACCTGATTATCGGTGATGGCGGTGAAGTAATTGTAATAAATAGAACGGAACAAGTTAGCGAAAGAACAAAGGAAAGGATTTGCACTCATTTCGTAGATCTTCTCGTGATACGCCATATCTACTTCTATCCAGCTTTCGCGGTCAAAGGAACTCTTCAGATTGACCATCTTTGCCATCATCTCTTGCAGCTGTGCTTTTTGCTCATCAGAACCATTGATTGCGGCAAGAGAGCAGGCCTGGGGTTCCAGGCTGTTGCGCATAACAAGGAAGTAGTCCACTACCTCATTGAAGTTCTCTTCAGTCATCCACCAGGTCAGCAGCTCCTTATCAAGGAAGTTCCAGTGGCTGCGAGGCATGACACGAGTCCCGATGCGGGGTCTGGGTAAAACCATTCCTTTCGCGGTTAATGTCTTTACGGCCTCTCTCACTGCGGTGCGGCTAACGCCGAACAGTTCACCCAGTTCAATCTCGCCTGGTAGGATACTGCCCGCCTGATACTCTCCTTTAAGGATTTGTCGCCCCAGCTTTTCGGCCAGGACATAAGAAAGGTTCTTTTGTGCCGCGATTTGTTGTGCGGATAAAGACATTGAGGCAATTCCTTCAGCTAATTTTCTCTTTGTAGTATGCCACCAGGTATTCAGTTCTGATGCTAAAAACAGCAAATATGGCGTGCTAAGAGTTATTTCTCGCCATATTGTTGAAAAAAGAGCCGCTTGGTAATTAATTTGCAATAAAGCCTTGTCACATTCCTAAAAATCCCTATACTGCGCCTCCACTGACACGGCACAACGGCTTACAAACCGGCCCGTCAGTCAGACGAAAGCGAAAATAAACGCTTGACTCTGAAAGAGGAAAGCGTAGTATACGCCACCTCGAGTTAGCAAGCGAAAGCGCGTAACTCACTGCTCTTTAACAATTTATCAGACAATCTGTGTGGGCACTCGCAGGATTGATATCTCAAGCATCTTCGGATGCAAAAAAATATCAAGTCTTGAAGAGTGACCAGGCAGTAATTCATT
>NZ_JAERMU010000023.1 GCF_016756775.1 Dryocola clanedunensis subsp. sulfonylureivorans
GGCGGCGCTGGGTGCAGTAATGCGCAAGCTGGTGCACATGTGCTTCGGGGTGCTTAAAACACGCCTGCCATGGGATGAAAATTATGCAGCTACCGCTTGACGTTCAAGACGGTAGCTACAAACTTATCCGTTCCAGGCCATTACCACGTCGCACAAATCCTCGTTAAACCGCTGGTACTGCTCTTCGCTAATCTGCTGCGGGTAGCTCAGCACAATCAGTTCGTGATCGGCAATTCCCTCATGGTAGCTCGGGTGGACATGCTCATAGCCATTTTCATGGAAGCCCAGGCTTTGATAGAAGCGCAGGCGCTTATGGGCGATCTCCGTGGTCAGCGGGTCGATTTCCAGAATGGTTAACGGGTGCATTTGCAGGAACTGGCTCAGCATTCTTTTACCGTAGCCCCGCGCACGCAGCTTGCCGTTTACCGCCAGGTGCTCGATGTAGGTGTAGCAGCTGAAGCGCCACGCGCCAATCATGCCGATAAACTGTTCGCCGTCGAACCACGCCTGTAGCTCGTAGCGCTCGTTTCTCAGCGCGCTGGCTTTGGCCTGCTGCTCGCGCTTCTCATGCAGGGGAAACGCGCTTTCATAAAGCGCGTCTACCTCGGCAAACCACGGGGAATCCATCCCCGCTATTTTTTTAAACGTCAGCATATTAATCAATCAGATGGGCGATATCGTCGTAATCCACCGACGGTGGGGATTTACGCAGGAAGTCGGTGAGAAACAGCAGATAGCAGAAGCCAATCGCCAGCCAGACCAGACCGACAATCATCGCGTCGCGCTCAAGGTTGATCCACAGCCAGACGGACATCACGAAGCCGATAAGCGGCAGTAACCCATACTTGATCATCGCACTCGTACCGCGGCGCTTTTCGTTAATCAGGAAGTGTTTCACCACGCTGAGGTTAACGAAGATGAACGCGCCAAGTGCGCCGAAGCTGATCATAGAGACAACCAGCCCGAGATCCATGAACAGCGCAGACAGGGAGATAGTCGCCACGAACAGAATCGCACGGTACGGCGTATGGAATTTTTTGTGCAGGTGGAAGAAGATTTTACGCGGCAGCACGCCTTCACGCCCCATGGCGTAGAAGATACGGGACACGCCCGTTTGCGCGGTCATTGCGGAGGCGTAAACGCCGGTCAGGTAGGCTGCCATAAAGAAGTTATACATCCACTTGCCGCCGACTTTCTCGGACACCACCAGGCTTGCGGTATCCTGCACCGGGATCAGCGACTGCCAGTCTGGATAAGCAAGATGCGCCGCATAAGAGACGGCCATGAAAATGGCACCAGCCGCCACAACGGTAATCAGAATCGCGCGTGGCAGAGTACGTTTTGCATCGTGGGCTTCTTCTGCCATCGTGGCAATGGCATCAAAACCAAGAAACGCAAGGCACAGCACGGCCGCCCCCGAAAGCAGACCAGCAAAGTCACCAGCCCCCACCAGCAGCGGTTTCATTAAAGCTTCAGGACTCAAATTTGCTTCGCTAAACGACAGCGCGATAAACAGCACGATGAACACCATCTGTGCCGCAATCAGCGAGAAGTTCACCGAAGTCATCAGGCGGACGCCCAGAATATTCAGCAGGCTCACCGACGCTATACAGGCCACCACAAACACGGAGGCAGGAATAGCCGGGAAGGCCTCATGCAGGAAGATCCCCAACACTAAGTAGTTAAGAATTGGCAGGAACAGGTAGTCCAGAATCTGCGCCCAGCCGACCAGGAAGCCAATTTTACCGCCAAAACTGCGCTGCACGTAGGAGAACGCCGACCCGGCCAGCGGCAGGGCGCTGGTCATGCGGCAGTAGCTCAGGGCAGTAAACAGGATGGTGACAATGGTTAGCAGGTAGGCGATGGGCAGATGGCCGTGGCTCAACACTGTGACCTGGCCGTAGGTGGTAAAGACACCCAGCGGGACCATATAAGCGAGGCCAAATGCGACGAGCGCAGGCGTTTTGAGGACTCTTCGCAACTGAATATTTTGTGGCATTACCGTATCATCTCCTGGTGAAACAAAGCACCGACTGGTCTTCCTGCCTGGGCAGGGGAATTTTGAAAACGGCGGATTTTGGCACAAGGGGTGGGGGTTGGAAAGGCGCTTATTATTAATTAGCCATTATAGTCAATGAAGTTTGTCACAAATCAGAAAATCCAGGCAGAAACGGTGGATGACGCTTCGCTTATCCACCCTACGACTGCGGTTAGTAGGGCGGATAAGCAGCCAGCGCCATCCGCCAGATTACTCAGGCCTGATACACGATTTTCCCGCCGACCAGCGTGCGCATAACCTTCGTCTGGTAAACCTTCTCCACCGGCTGTTCGAACAGGTTGTTTTCCAGCACGATGGCGTCCGCCAGCTTGCCGACTTCCAGCGAACCGATGTACTGCTCGCGGGCAATCATGTAGGCGGCGTCAATAGTCGCTGAACGCAGCGCTTCGATGAGCGTCAGGTCGCGGTCGGTATCCAGACGCGGGCCTGCCGGATTGCCTTCGCTGTCCCACGCGCGACGGGTCATGCCCACCTGCAGGTTGTACCATTCGTCCAGACGGTCGATCGGCCAGTCGCTGCCGTACGCCAGGCGCGCACCGGCATCCAGGAAACGGGCCGCTGGCTCCATGTGCTCAAAACGCGCGTCGCCCAGCATTTCGCGCTCTTCATCAATCAGCACGCCAGGCAGTCCGCCCCACTGGTAGGAGAGCACCGCCGTCGCGCCCAGCTTCGCGAAACGATCGTACTGATGCGGCGCAACCAGCTCGTTGTGCGCAAGGCCAGGACGGACGTCTTTGCCCGGATAAGCGGCTCGCATTTTTTCCACCGCGTTCAGCACCATCTCGATTGCACCGTCGGCAACAGTGTGGGTGTGCGGGTGAATGCCAGCGCGGCCACATTCCACCATCAGGGCTTCGAGCACCGGCGCGGTGAAATAGAGATCGCCGTAACGCTCGCTCGGCTGCCAGTCCGGCGCGTCGTGCGTGCCACGGTTCTCGCGGTAAGGTTCCAGCAGCGAGGCGGTCATGGTTGGCGGCTGAAGCACGCCGTCCACAAAGAATTTTACGTGCGTGGTGCCGAAGCCCGGCGCTGGCGTCCATTCGGCGTCGTTCCAGCTGCGGTTAAACTCGGCGATTTCGTCGATGGCGCGTGCGGCATCTTGTGGACCGTCAACGCTGTCCGGCGTCACTTCTTTGGCACCCAGCATCCGCACCGTCAGTTCGCCACGGTCGCGCAGCACGGCGAAAGCTTCGAGCTGCTCCGCAAATACGCGGGTATCCATTACCGTCGTCACTCCCTGCTCGTTAAGCACCTGCTGGACGTGGGTCGCAATCTGTACGTTCTGCTCCGGCGTGCCGGATGGGATGCTGTCAAACGCGCGCATGGCTGGCGCATCTTCCAGAATACCGGTCAGACGGCCTGCTTCGTTGCGGGCAATCTTGCCGTCCGCAGGGATCGGCGTGTTTTCATCGATGCCCAACATTTCCAGCGCGCGGCTGTTGGCGGCCAGGGTATGGCAGTCGTTGGAGAACAGCGCCACCGGGCGCCTGGTGTTCAGTGAGTCCAGCGCTTCGCGGCTCATATCCGCCCCGACCGGCGTCATTGCCTGACGCTGCCACGCGCGCACGGTCAGCCAGTCGTTTTCGCCATTGAACGGGTCGTTATCGATGTGCTTCTGGATTATCGCCAGCGTCTCTTCCACAGAGAGTGCTGCGTAGTTCAGGTTGCAGCCGCGCAGCTGCTTACCGCCCCAGAACGGGTGCATGTGGCTGTCGATGATCCCCGGCAGCATCACTTTCCCCTGCAGGTCGATAACTTCGGTTTCCGGCCCGGCAAGGCGCATAACCTCTTCATCGCTGCCCACGGCAACGATATAACCTTCACCAATCGCGATGGCCTGACAGAAGGTGTCCTGCTCATCAGCGGTATAGATCGTGCCGTTATGGTAAACGACATCAATAGCTTGGGTGTTTACAGTCATTTTTCAGCGCTCTTTCAGCGTGGGTAAAAAAAATGCCAGCCGGACAGGCTGGCATGAATACAGGATAGTAGCTTAATTACTGAGCGGCTTTTTTTGCCAGGCCGTCGAGTAATTTTTGATGGATGCCGCCGAAGCCGCCGTTGCTCATCACCAGGATGTTATCGCCCGGCTGTGCGGTTTTGAGGATCATCTCCACCAACGAGTCCACGTCGGCGCTACAGTGCGCAGGCTGGATGCAGGCTTCGGCCACTTCCACCACCTGCCACGGAATGTGCGGCGGCTGCAGCAGGAACACCTCGTCAGCGCGGCCTAAAGAAGGCGCAAGGTCATCTTTGCTGTGGCCCATTTTCATGGTGTTAGAACGAGGTTCAAGCACGGCGAGAATACGCGCGGTGCCGCCAACTTTGCCACGCAGCGCGGCGAGGGTCGCAAGGATAGCCGTTGGGTGGTGGGCGAAGTCGTCATAAACCGCGACGCCATTCTCTTCACCGCGCAGCTCCAGGCGGCGACGGGCGTTCACGAAACTGTCCAGCGCTTTAGCTGCGTCTGCCGGGGTCACCCCCACATGACGCGCAGCGGCGATCGCCATCAGCCCGTTATGCATATTGTGTTCACCCACAAGCTGCCAGTTCACTTCGCCGACGCGCTCGCCATCGAGCAGCACTTCCCAGCGGGAGGCATCTGCATTGAGCTTTCTCGCCAGCCACTGGCCCTGTTCGCCAACCAGCTCCTGCTCGCTCCAGCAGCCCATCGCCATGGTCTGCTTGATATTGCCGTCGTGTTCCGGCCAGATAATTTTCCCCTGCCCCGGCACGATGCGCACCAGGTGGTGGAACTGTTTCTGGATCGCTTTCAGATCGTCGAAGATATCCGCGTGGTCGAACTCAAGGTTGTTGATGATCAGCGTGCGCGGGCAGTAATGCACAAATTTGGAACGCTTGTCGAAGAAGGCGCAGTCGTATTCGTCGGCTTCGATAACGAAGAACGGGCTGTCGCCCAGGCGCGCGGAAACGTCGAAGTTCCCCGGCACGCCGCCAATCACGAAGCCAGGCTTGTAGCCGCAGGCTTCCAGAATCCATGTTGCCATACCGGCAGTGGTGGTTTTGCCGTGTGTGCCCGCCACGGCAATAACCCAGCGGTCACGCAGGACAAAATCATGCAGCCACTGAGGGCCTGACATGTATGGGATGTTCTTCTCGAGCACGGCCTCAACACACGGATTACCGCGCGTCATGGCGTTGCCGATGATCACTAAATCTGGCTGTGGGTCCAGCTGGCTCGGGTCATAGCCCTGAATGAGGGAGATGCCCTGCTCTTCGAGCAGCGTGCTCATTGGCGGGTAAACGTTAGCGTCTGAACCGGTGACTTCGTGGCCGAGCGTACGAGCAAGCATAGCCAGTCCGCCCATAAAGGTGCCACAAATCCCTAGAATATGAATGCGCATACAAAACTATCCTTTCTCTGTTTGGCGCACATTCTACCCGCATGTTCCGCGGGGGAGAACCGCATTTCAGGATATTCCTTAAATTGCTGGCGCGATTCACCTGAGCGCGGCTATTTGAAAGTTTGTTAAGATTGTTGCCATTGCTTTACGTCATTTACTCAACCGCAACTGCAGGGAAAGTGTTATGAAAACGTTAGGTGAATTTATTGTTGAGAAGCAGCACGAGTTCTCCCACGCAACCGGCGAGCTTACTGCTTTACTGTCGGCAATAAAGCTGGGCGCTAAGATCATCCACCGCGATATCAACAAGGCCGGCCTGGTCGATATCCTGGGTGCCAGCGGTGCCGAAAACGTGCAGGGCGAGGTTCAGCAAAAACTCGATTTGTTCGCCAATGATAAACTGAAAGCCGCACTCAAGGCCCGAGGGATCGTCGCGGGGATCGCTTCCGAAGAAGAAGACGAAATTGTCGTCTTTGACGGGGCGGATCATGCTAAATATGTCGTACTGATGGACCCGCTCGACGGCTCATCTAACATTGATGTCAACGTGTCCGTTGGCACCATCTTCTCTATCTACCGCCGCATTACGCCGGTTGGCTCTCCGGTCACGATGGAGGATTTCCTCCAGCCGGGTAACAAGCAGGTGGCCGCGGGCTACGTGGTTTATGGCTCCTCCACCATGCTGGTTTATACCACCGGCTGTGGCGTTCACGCCTTTACGTACGACCCGTCGCTGGGCGTGTTCTGCCTCTCTCAGGAGCGCATGCGTTTCCCACAGAAAGGCAACACCTACTCCATCAACGAAGGCAACTACATCCGCTTCCCGACCGGGGTGAAGAAGTACATCAAGTTCTGCCAGGAAGAAGACAGCTCCACGCAGCGCCCGTACACCTCACGCTACATCGGTTCTCTGGTGGCGGATTTCCACCGTAACCTGCTCAAAGGCGGCATCTACCTTTACCCAAGCACCGCCAGCCACCCGGAAGGGAAGCTGCGCCTGCTGTATGAAGGTAACCCGATGGCGTTTCTTGCCGAGCAGGCGGGCGGGAAAGCGAGCGATGGCAAAGAGCGTATTCTGGATATCATCCCGGAAACCCTGCACCAGCGCCGCCCGTTCTTTGTCGGCAACGAACATATGGTTGATGACGTAGAGCGCTTTATTCGCGAGTTCCCGGACGCTTAAGTCTTCCTGCTTTCGGCGGGTGAGGTCCCCTCATCCGCCGTTCACGCTCACGCGTTTGACTGGCGAACTCTGGCGGTTCTCCCACAGCACCGTCAAACCACGCTGCAAGGCTATGAAGATAAATAACAAAATCCCGATGGCGATCTTCGTCCACCACGAACTGAGCGTGCCGTCGAAGTTAATATAAGTCTGTATAAGCCCCTGAATCGCCACGCCGAACAGCGTGCCCAGCACGGTGCCTACTCCGCCGCTCAGCAGCGTACCGCCGATCACCACGGAGGCAATGGCGTCCAGCTCCACGCCCATGCCCGCCAGCGCATAGCCTGCCGAGGTATAAACGGAAAAGACGATGCCCGCGAGCGTAGCAAGCCCGGTTGAAAGCATATAGATGCGCACGGTAGTACTGCGCGTTGAGATGCCCATGAGGTTTGCAGAAGTCGCGCTTCCGCCAATCGCGTAAACCTGATTCCCGAAGCGGGTGCGGTGGGCGAGGAAAATACCCATCACCACCACCGCCAGCATCAGCAGCCCCATCGCGCTTAAGCGTCCGCCGCCGGGTATGCGCCACGCAAGGCTTGAGAGCGTGTCGTAGATCGGGTGGTTAATGGGGATCGACTCTTCGGAGACCAGATAGCTGACCCCGCGCAGGAAGAACATTCCGGCGAGGGTAATGATGAAGGCCGGGATTTTCAGCGCGTCGATAAGCAGGCCCATAAATGCGCCAAACGCGCAGCCCATTAACAGCACCAGCGGGAAGGCCACCAGCGGCGACAGCCCCCAGAAACCTATCGCTTTGGCAAGAAACACGCCGGTAAAGGCAATCACCGAGCCGACCGACAGGTCGATTCCGCCGGATAAAATCACAAAGGTCATGCCGACGGCGATAATCCCCAGAAAGGCGTTGTCGGTCAGAATGTTGCAAATCACCCTGGTGGAGGCGAAGCCCGGAAACTGCGTCAGGCAGTACAGATAGCCCAGCACAAAGACCGCCAGGGTTATCATCAGCGGCAGGTTACGTTTGATCATGGCGGCGGAGTCCTTTGAGCAAAGCAATAAAACGCGGCGACTGCACGATCAGCACGCACATCACCACCACGGCTTTGACGACCTGGTTCAGCTCGGGCTGAAAGCCGGAGAGCAGGATGCCGGTGTTCATGCCCTGGATAATCAGCGCGCCGACGACGGAGAGCGCGATGTTAAAGCGCCCGCCCATCAGCGAACCGCCGCCGATCACCACCGCCAGAATGGCGTCCAGCTCCAGCCACAGCCCGGCGTTGTTGGCATCGGCACCGCGAATGTCCGCCGTCACGATGATCCCGGCAATCGCCGCGCACAGGCCGCTCAGCATGTAGGTGAGCATCACCACCAGGCGCGTGTTAACCCCGGCGTTTTTTGCGGCGCGGATGTTAATCCCCACCGACTCGATGAACAGCCCCAGCGCCGTTTTGCGGGTAAACAGCCAGAAGACGATCAGCGTGGCGATGGCGATAATCACCGGCGTCGGGAAGTAAAAAATAGAGCCGCTGCCGAGGAACGACAGGCTGGGTGAGTCAAAAGTGACGATCTGCCCGGTGGTGATCAGCTGGGCAACGCCGCGCCCGGCGACCATCAGGATCAGCGTGGCAACAAACGGCTGGATCTTAAGAATGGCGACCAGAATACCGTTCCACAACCCCGCCAGCACCCCTACGCCCAGCGAGGCAAGCACCACCACCAGCAGGCTATGTCCCGCAACGGTGAGCGTGGCGGCGGTCGCCCCGGCAATGGCCATTACCGCACCGACGGACAAATCAATGCCGCCGGTGGCAATTACCAGCGTCATGCCAATCGCCAGCAGCGCCACGGGAGCAGCACGGTTCAGAATATCTATCGGGCTGCCGAACAGCCGTCCGTCCTGCACGACGATATTAAAGAAATGGTTGGCAACCATGCTGTCGACCAGCAGCACCAGCACCAGCGCGATGACCTGGGGAATACCGGGTGGCCAGCGGAAGCTGCGCTTCGGCTTCTGCGCTTCCGTTTGCGGCAGTGAACGAGTCATCACGATTTACTCCTCATGCCGCAATGGCATTCATAATGGCCGAGACGGACAGCGCTTTAAGCGGGATCTCCGCCACCTGCTGCCTGTCACGCATGATCACCACGCGATCCGCGTAGCCCACCAGCTCCTCAAGCTCCGAAGAGATGACCAGCAGCGCCAGCCCGTCGGCGCACAGCGTTTCGATCAGGCGGATGATTTCGGCATGCGCGCCCACGTCGATGCCGCGCGTTGGCTCATCGAGGATCAGGAACTGCGGTTTGGTCAGCAGCCAGCGTGAAAGCAGAACTTTTTGCTGGTTGCCGCCGGAGAGAAATTCAACAGGCTGCTCGGCGCTCGGGGTGCGGATGCCAAGCTGGCGGATAAAGCGCTCCGCTATCTGATTCTGTTCCCGGCGGGGAATAGGACGCAGCCAGCCGCGCTGGGCCTGAAGCGCCAGGATAATATTTTCCCGCACCGAGGCGGCGGCAATAATCCCGTCAGTTTTGCGATCTTCCGGACAGAAGCCGATGCCGAGGCTGGAGGCCTTATGCGGCGAGCGCAGCGTCTGCGGCTTGCCTTTGATCCACGCCTTGCCGCTGTCGGCCGGTTTGATGCCGAAGATCACTTCTGCGGTTTCCGTACGGCCCGATCCCAGCAGGCCGGCAAGCCCCACGATCTCCCCTGGGCGCACTTCAAGATCGAACGGATTGATCACCCCTTTCTTGCCAAACTCTTTGAATGCGGCAACGGGTTTTTCGCTGAGCAGCGTACGCCCGGCGCGCTGAAGCGCAGTGGTTTCCAGCTCGCGACCCAGCATCATTTTCACCAGATCGATCTGTGGCAGATCCTTAGTATCGCGCGTGCCGACAAACGCGCCGTTGCGCAGCACGGTGATCCTGTCGGTCACTTCGTAAACCTGATCGAGAAAGTGGGTGACGAAGATCAGGCTGACGCCCTGATCCCGCAGCTGGCGCATCAGGGTAAACAGCATCTCCACTTCTTTGGTGTCGAGGCTGGCGGTGGGCTCGTCGAGGATCAGCACTTTGGCGGAAAGGTCGATAGCGCGGCAGATGGCGACGATCTGCTGCATCGCCACGGAATAACGGTTGAGCGGCTCCGCGACGTCCAGCGAGAAGCCGTAAGACTCCATAAGCCGGGTGGCGCGCTTCTCCATCTCTTTGCGCCTGAGCAGCCCGAAACGGCGCGGCTCACGGCCAATAAACAGGTTATCCGCAACGGACATATTGGGCAGGAGGTTAACCTCCTGGTAGACGGTGCCAATGCCAAGCTGCTGGGCATGGGCAGTATTTTTTGGCGAAATGAGAGCGCCTTCAAGGTAGATATTTCCGCTGTCGCGTTGGTATACCCCCGTCAGCGCTTTGATCAGCGTCGATTTCCCGGCGCCGTTTTCCCCCAGCAGCGCCATGATTTCCCCGCGGCGCAGGCTGAAATCGACTTTGTCGAGGGCCTTCACCCCCGGGAAATGTTTGCTTAGCCCTTCCGTGCGCAGAATTTCCTGATTGTTTGTATTCATCACCGCACTCCTGGCGAAAGCCGTTCACTTCGTAGGGTAGATAAGCCCAGCGCCATCCACGCTGCCATCCGCTGAATGGCGGATGACGCTACGCTTATCCGCCCTACAAAAGAAAATGCTGCCCGTTAGTAGCCCATCGTTTTTTTCTTCTCAAGCTCTTCTTTCGCGGTATCCGGCAGGTAGAGCGTTGATTTGGTCACGGTGACTTTTTCCGGCATGGTGCCGTCTTTCTTGAATTTCTCTAACGCGTCAAACGCCGGGCCAGCCATATTCGGCGTCAGCTCTACGCTGGCGTTCGCTTCGCCGTCGATCATCGCTTTGTAGATATCCGGCACGCCGTCAATGGAGCCGGTCAGGATGTCTTTGCCCGGCTTCAGGCCCGCTTCTTTAATGGCCTGGATGGCACCGATCGCCATGTCGTCGTTGTGCGCGTAAACCATGCAGATGTTCTTGCCGTTGTTCTCAGCCTTGATGAAGCTCTCCATCACTTCTTTGCCCTTGCTGCGGGTGAAGTCGCCGGACTGGGAGCGGACAATTTTCACGTTGGAGGCTTTAGAGATGGCGTCCGCGAAGCCTTTTTTACGGTCGATGGCGACGCTTGCGCCCACGGTGCCCTGCAGTTCAACCACGTTACACTGCTTGCCGTTCAGCTCTTTGAGCAGCCATTCGCCAATCAGCTGGCCTTCCAGCACGTTGTTGGCGGTGACCACCGTCATATATAAGGATTTGTCTTTGACGTCGATGTTACGGTCTAACAGGAAGACCGGAATGTTGGCTTCTTTGGCTTCCTGCAATACCGGTTCCCAGCCCGTGGCGACGATTGGCGCAATGAAGATAGCGTCCACGCCCTGGGCGATAAACGACCGTACGGCCTTAATCTGGTTTTCCTGTTTTTGCTGGCCGTCGGCGATTTTCAGCGTAATGCCGCGTTTCTGGGCTTCGCTCTTCGCCACGGAGGTTTCTGCCGCGCGCCAGCCGGATTCAGAGCCTACCTGCGAAAATCCAACCGTTAAGGGAGCAGCAACTGCCATAGACGACATTGCTGCGGTTACTGCAGAGACCAAAAGTAAGCGCTTCCACATAGGGGCATCCTCGTAGGGTTTATTGTTGGGTAAAAAATGGCCTGTGCGGGAAAGCATAGTCGACGCCCTGGTTAACAGAATGAGTTACATCACAATTCCAAAAAGATCCGCTTCACCTTGTAAACGCTTACACAAAAGCATGAAAAAAACGACTGAGTTTATGGATATATCCGTTGCCGGAGTGCTCTGAAAAGCAGTTGAGTAAAAGCGGGCGGGTAAAAGAGGCGAAGACATTTATACGCAGTTGGCTATAATACCGGGCACTTGAATGTCCCCCAGTTTAAAGGAAACCGACATGAGCTTACTCAACGTCCCGGCGGGTAAAGATCTGCCAGAAGACATCTACGTTGTTATCGAGATCCCGGCCAATGCCGATCCAATCAAATACGAAATCGATAAAGACACCGGCGCGCTGTTCGTAGACCGCTTCATGTCTACCGCGATGTTCTATCCGTGCAACTACGGCTACATCAACCACACCCTGTCCCTGGACGGCGACCCGGTTGACGTGCTGGTCCCGACGCCATACCCACTGGCACCAGGCTCCGTGGTTCGCTGCCGTCCGGTTGGCGTGCTGAAGATGACCGACGAAGCGGGCGAAGATGCCAAGCTGGTTGCGGTTCCGCACACCAAGCTGAGCAAAGAGTACGATCACATCAAAGACGTGAACGACCTGCCAGAGCTGCTGAAAGCGCAGATCACCCACTTCTTCGAGCACTACAAAGACCTCGAAAAAGGCAAGTGGGTTAAAGTTGACGGCTGGGACAACGCAGAAGCGGCGAAAGCCGAAATCGTTGCTTCCTTCGAGCGCGCAGCGAAGAAGTAATTCTTACCGCGATGCTGACGTAAAAACACCGCCAGATGGCGGTGTTTTTTTATGGGCGAAATAGGAGGAGATGACGCTGCGTTTTCCCTTTTACTCTTAATGTTAAACCATGCGGTTATTCCACGATGGCCTGAAGGCGCGCCAGCGCTTCTTCAACAACCTCTTCGGGGGCAGTTTCAATTTTACGGGCCCCGCGATTCGCCAGATCTATCATGCGTACCTGATTCAGAAGCACAACGCCGTTCGTTTCAGTTCCGCTGCCGCTCAGCGATACGCTAAAACCCGCTTCACGCGCAAAGCTGCCACCCTGGGTTACAGGTGCGACAAGCACCATGCCTAACCGGTTAAAATTCCCCTTCGATAAGACCAGGGCCGGACGGCTAACTCCCTGTTGCTCTCGCCCTCTGCTCAGGTCAAAACCCACTAGCACAATATCTCCGCGCTCAAAGCAGGGACGTTTCACCATATCTCTTTGCCTACCGGGTTATCTTTACCCCAAACATCTTCTTCAGAATTCTGCGGCGCATCCATATCACACTGGGCCAACAGCTCTTCCAACGTGTAACGTTTGCGAATAGCAGGTTTTAAAATCAGCTGATTATTTTTCACTTCCGCCTCCATGCTCTGGCCAACTTTCAGGCCCAGCTCGTTGAGAACTACCCCAGGAATAACCATTCCGGCACTGTTTCCCCATTTTTTGATGGTAATGCGCATGCTTTGCTCCCAAACGGACGAGTTATACAAAGTATAAACACTTCCTTTTGAGGTGCACTATTTATAAACAATCGGATGGGGAGAGACCAGCCTGAGAATTGATCAAAAATGATTTCTGGAACAGAGCGTTCAGGAATAAAGAAACAGAGAGCGAAACCAACAAAAAGATGCGAAGCCGTTCGCAAAGAAGCGGCCACTCAGGGCGAGTGGCCGTTGTGAAGAAAGCTCAGTACTTATCTTTATCCAGCCAGTTGCCGCTGTCGATGCGGGTTAATCCATCCACGGGTCTTTGGTATACGTACATCCACGCGCTGCCTTGCGCTGTCTGAATAAGCTGACGTTTATACTCGCCGCCCTTGGTACGCAGGGCATCCAGTTCGGCAAGGGTTGAGGCATCAATACGGTAAACCTCGCCTATAACCTTGCCGTCACCAGGCACTGCGCCTGGATAGTGGCCAAGACTATAGAGCACATAGTTTTCCTGAGTGTGATCCCCCAGCCACTGGGCGTTGGTCATCCAGTGGCTGTTGCCCTGCTTGCGTCTTAAACTGCCGTAAACAAATATTCGCATTGCTAAAACTCAAACTGATAGAGCACATCAAGTGCCTGGTCTATGCCAGACACCGCTTCCAGATATAGCTTAGGCATCAGGCGATAACGCAGGGTTAGCGTTGCCAGCGAGTCGAAAATACCCACGCCATATTTCACCTGGAGACCCGGCATGATATAGCCGCTGACCACCACCTGAGAGGAGTCTCCTACCCCTGCGGTATCCAGTGCCAGATTGCTTACGCCAAACGTCTCGCCGATTTTACCCACAATCTGACCACTTTGTGCAACCCCCAGACCCACCAGCATTGAGGTCATGGCGTTACCATCGTCGCCTGAACTGTCTAAACCCTGGCCGCGAAGCAGGTAGGACAAGGCTTCCTGCTGAGACATGGCCGGATCGGAAAATATTTCGGCTTTTGGCTCATCGGCTGTTCCTGTTACGCGAACACCTGCAATCACGTCGTTTTCGGTTGCCTCAGGATTTCGGATCGCCTCAATATTTAGCAGCGGCTGATCCGGCGGCCCGGAGAACAGCAGCTCCCCTTTACGGACAATCAGGTCCTGGCCGTAGGCTTTGAAACTGCCCTGTGGGATGTTGATTTGACCATTCAGACCCAGCCCCTGTTTGTCCTGCACCATTTTCAGATCGCCATTCAGCCTTGCTTTCAGGCCGAAGGCGTCCAGACGCACATTATCGCCGACATGGATAATCAGGTTGCTGTTAATCGGAATTCCCGCGGTTTGCGGTTTCTCCGGTTTCAGATCCTTATCGAGCATCACTTCATCGCTGGACACGCCCACAGAACTTTCCGGCACATCATGCACCACGATGCGCGCCCACGGGATATCCACTCGGCCATCCAGCGTGAACAAGCTAGGCGTGGCGACAAACTCAATGTCTGGCGAGACGTCCAGGCGCACCATGGGTGGCACCGTGATGCGCACCTTATTACCCTTCGCCGCCACTCGCGCACGCCAGTTATCAAGCTGAGTCCAGTCGGCATCACCGCTCAGAGCGATATCGCCCTGTTTTGTGCGCACCGTACCGGCAAGCGTTGAATTCATGCCGTTGAAGTTCATGGCAATCTGGCTGGGCTGCATATCAAACGGCATAAAGTTACCGTCGATATCCACGCCGTTGAGCTGCAGCTGCCCGAAGATCTGTGGCCTTTCGACATTCCCGCCGAGCCGCAGGTTTGCATTCAGCTTGCCGGCGGCTTTTTCCCCGCGGGCAAAAATCGCGTTGGCGATAGCCAGGTCAAAGCCCCGCAGATTGACGTTACCGCCAAGGTTACGCCGTCCCTGCGGATCGGTGATTTGCACCTGTCCGTCAAACTGCCCGTTCTTAGCGACCCGGATCAGCCAGCCGAGCTGGGCGCGGTTGTTTTTCAGCTCCGCACTCAGGTTCAGCGTATCGAACGCCACCGGCAGTGGACTGTTGTTCACGTCCTGCGTCACCTTAACGCCACGTCCATTAAGGGTCACTTCCCCCTGCGGCAGGCCACCTGATTCACTGTCCCAGCTGACATCAGCTTTACCGCTGAACGTGCCGCTTGCCTGAGTTGTCTCCGGCATGAAGGGCTTGAGCATCGCCAGGTCGAAACGGTTGAGATTAACAATCGCCCGTCCCTTCGCGCCGGCATCAATGGTTTGCGGCACGCACAGCTCAGCGTTCGGGTTGTTCCAGCAGTGCGGCCCGATGCTGATTTTCTGCTCTTTATTGCGGTAATCCAGCGCGATGGAGCGGTTCAGACTCCACGGCCCCACCGGCGTTTCAAAGCGGGTGTTGGTGAGATTGCCTTTCCAGCGCTCTTCGGCACGATCGAAACTGCCGCTGAGGCTAAGCTGCCCGGAAACCGGTTCGCCCTGCATGCGCAGCTGGAGCTGGTGCTGCTTCTCGGTGCCTTTTGCTTCCAGCGTAACGAGGCTGAGATTGACGCCAGGCTGCGCGATGCGCTCAACGCGCAGGTTCAGATTCCCGCCGATTTGATCGGTAGACTTCACATCACCTTTCAGCAAGACGCGCGCGATGGACAGCTCCTGCCAGCGCAGATTGTTAGCGGTGAGATCGGCCAGTATCTGTGGTGCTTTAACGTTGCCACGTACTTTAATGATGCCCTTCGCCGTCCCGCCCAGGCCCGGTAAGGCATTATCCAGCCCTGGCGCGTCGATATTAGCATCCAGCTCCAGCTCCTTCGGCCCCAGCTCCCCCTTCACGTCCGCGCTGTTGCGGCCCAGTTCCAGATGGAGCCCGGGAATGTTCCATTGCATATAGCTGTTGCCTTTGAGCTTCCCGGAGACGCTGACTTTGTTTTGCTTCACGTTGCCGGCAATTTTTAGCTCAGGCACATCCACCTGCCAGGTTCCACCGTAGAGGCTTCCGCTGGTTTTCACCAGACCGTTAAGCTTCGCTGGCCAGTCAGGGAATTGCTTAGCCGTATTAATGCCGTCGAACTTCAGCTCCCCGCGCCAGCTGATCGCCTTGCTCCAGTCGAGGATGGCTTTCAGATCGGTATTGCCCTGAAGCGCTGCAATTCGCAGCTTGTCCAGATTGAGCTGCTGCTCGTTGCCTTTGCCATCAAGCGTGATGATGGCAGGCGGGATCTGCTCGCCCTTCACGGCGGCGCGGAACGACAGCGCGTAGTCCGTCATTTTGCCGCTGAACTTCAGCTTCACGCCGTCCGCCTGATACGCTTTCTTACCGGTAAACGGCCAGTACAGCTGTTTGCTGACCACTTCCAGGTTGAGCGGCAGGCCTGCCTCAGCAAGCTGTGTATGAGCGGTAAGATCCATGTTGACCGGGCCTGAGAGACTCACGCCGACTTTCAGCACGTCCCGCAGCTCACCGCCGATCTTCATCTTCACCTTCTCGCCTTTTACAGGGTCGATGTTAAGTGTGGTGTTGAGCGTCAGGTCGACCGGCCATTTATCGCGAAGCTGGGCGCTGCCCGTGGCGTTGACCAGCCCCTGGGACGAGTCCACATCCAGCGCGTCCAGCTTCAAATTGCCGTCGATGCTGCTGACCTTCAACAGCAGGCTGCTGACCAGTAAATCCGTATCGCCCGTCAGGCGCAGGTTGCTGCCGCGAAACTCCTGGATGTTCAGATTGAGCGGCAGATGAACGTCGGTCATTTCCGGCAAAACAGGCTTTTCAAAGAGCTGTTTCAGGGTTTCGCCCAGCGGCAGCTCATCCGGCTGCGGATTATTGATTTTCGGCTCAACCACCTCTTCCTGCGCCACCTTCGCCACCTTCGGCAGCGCAATCAGCAGCCCTTCGAGGCTGGTTGGCGTCAGCGTGACGTTCCTCTCCTGCCAGTTCAGACCGGAGGTGAAGGCCATCACCGAGACGGTAGTATTATCAATTTTGATATTGACGTTATTGAGCGCCACACGGCTGAGCGTGATGGGATAGGGCGTGGTCAGATCGAGTGGCCCGCTGTCCTCTTCAGGCGCTGGCGCTGACGGCGGCATCTTTTTAGAGTCGATGACCACGTCGACATCTTTGAGCGAGAAATTGTTGACGCACAGGCTGCTGTCGCGCAGACAGCCGAGCTTCACGGCGAGATTTATTTCCCCCGCCCTCACATCCACGCCCGGCTGCTCATAGCGCAGCCCTTTGATGGTCAGATTACGCCAGCCCCCCGTGACGCTGGCGATGTCCAGCCCCGGCACCCAGCGGTTTGCCGCATTAAACAGCACGTGAAGGCCGGTAGTCGTCCCCACCAGGAAGCCCACCGAGCCAATCAGCAATAAAACAACAACCAGCACCGCGAGGCTTATTTTCTTCCAACGACTCATAGTTCAGGCCCCAGACCGATGTAAAACTGCAATCCGTGTTCGTCTTTATCCCCCACGGGTACGGCCAAATCGAGCTTGACCGGCCCAACCGGCGACTGCCAGCGCACACCGACACCTGCACCAGTTTTGAAGTCACTCTTCTTGATATCGTTAACCGCCTCACCGGAGTCGACGAAGGCTGCGCCCCACCACTTCCCGGTGACGTTGTACTGATATTCCAGCGAGCCGGTAGCCAGCTTCGAGGCGCCGGTCAGCTCGCCCTTGTCGTTTTCAGGGGAGATAGATTTGTATTTATAACCACGGATACTGCGGTCGCCACCGGCGAAGAAGCGCAGATCCGGCGGCACTTTGTCAAAATCGCCGGTCTCTATCCAACCGACGTTGCCACGCACCACGAAACGGTGTTTGTCATATAGCGTACGGATCCACACCTGCTGCGCCTGCACAACGGCGAAGTCCACGTCGGAACCCCACATCGTGTTTGACACATCGATTGAGTAGCGTTGTGAATCCCCCCAGGTTGGCATCAACCCACCGCGAGAACGGGTTCGGTTGAGGCTCACGCCCGGGTAAAGCAGCATGGTGGTGTTGGTGACATCTGCCTGGGTATAGTGATCGAGACTCCAGCGCAGGTTAATCGCGTGCTGCCAGCCGCTGGATAAATCCCAGTAGCGTGAAATGGCAAGCGTACTTGAATCGGACTTTGTATCGTTCAGGTCAGTGTTTTTGAAACCGCCCTGCATCAGGTAGTACTGTTCGAGCGGATTTTTTAGCAGCGGGACTTTGTAGGTAAAGTCGAGGATCTGCTCTGGCGCCGAAATACTGGCGCTGGTGGTTAAACTATGGCCATAGGAGTTCATCCACGGCTTCTTCCACGACGCTTTGACGCGTGGACCAACGTCGGTGGAGTAGCCCACGCCGGTTTCAATCGTGTTTTCGGTACGCGGCGACACCACGCCGTGCAGCGGTAATATTTTCGTTTTGCGAGCTTTGTCGAACTCTGGTGCAACGACAACAGAGTTAAACCAGCCGGTAGCCGACAGGCGACGGTTCAGTTCGGCAAGATCTTTTGACTGGTAGTATTCGCCCTTTTTAAAGGGCACCAGGTTTTGCAGATACTCTTCGCGAATCTGCGAGCCTTCAAAGCTCACATCGCCAAAACGATAGCGTTGTCCGCTGTTATAGTCGATATCCCAGAACGCCTGATGACGCGCAAGGGAGACACCCAGCTGGCTCTTATCAAACTGGCTGTCGAAATAGCCTTTACGCAGCGAGATGCTGGTCAGGCTCTTTTTGAAACTGTCGTATTCGCCGTGATTAAGGACCGTGCCATTTTTTGGTTTTTCGCTTAAAAGCTTCAGGAAGTCCTGGTCGTCGCGTGCGCCGCCGCGCAAAATAACATCCGTCCCGCCAATCAGCACCGGCGGCCCCGCCTGAACTTTAGCCAGTAGCACCTGGCGACCTTTGGCAGGGGGTGGACGTAAATCAAATTCAATGGTGGGTTCGTAATAGCCGAGCGCTTTTAACCCTTCGCGGATAGCATCATCAACGCGAGCGCGAAAACGCCTGTCCGGCGTGACCTCATCGCCCTGAATAGTCGAAAGCTGAGCGCGGACGTTCTTTTCCAGCTCCCCGCTTAACCCTTCAACCTGTAATCGTACGTTGGCAGCACTTGCCCAGGTGCTTGCCAGGCATAAACTTGCCAGCCATAACATTCGGATTCTTGGCACGTTTTCTCCTGAAGATCCTTGTTAACGTCCCTGCTCAGAAACGCTTCTACCGCTCCACGGCTTAACAAAACCCCAACATCGGGGTTGAAAACTGCTCAAACACCCAAATAATTCTTATATGTACTGCTGTCTCATAAAGCGTAGTTATTGTCCGCAATTACAGACCTGGTTACAACCGTGTAACGGTTGCGATCGATTTTTGACAAATCGGGAGAATAAGTAAATGTCACTCTTTGAGAAAACCCATCCCGTTGCGCAGTCTGAGGCCCTACCGGGTCGCAACACGCCAATGCCGGTTGCTACCCTGCATGCAGTTAATGAACACTCCATGACTAATGTACCAGATGGCATGGAAATCGCTTATTTTGCGATGGGTTGTTTCTGGGGCGTTGAACGCCTGTTCTGGCAGGTGCCTGGCGTTTACAGCACCGCAGCGGGGTACGCAGGCGGCTATACGCCAAATCCAACCTATCGCGAGGTTTGCAGCGGCCAGACCGGCCATACCGAAGCAGTCCGCGTCGTTTATGACCCGCAGGTAGTCAGTTATGAACAGTTGCTGCAAATTTTCTGGGAAAATCACGATCCGGCCCAGGGCATGCGCCAGGGAGGCGATGTAGGCACCCAATACCGTTCGGGTATCTACCCGTTAACGCCAGAACAGGACGCGGCAGCTCGTGCCAGCTTAGAGCGCTTCCAGGACGCCATGGTCTTAGCAGGTGATGACCGCCAGGTGACAACAGAAATCGCCAACGCAGGTCCGTTTTACTACGCCGAGGACGACCACCAACAGTATCTGCATAAAAACCCGTACGGCTACTGCGGTATCGGAGGGATTGGCGTTTGTCTGCCGCCTCAGGGGTGAATACTGTTAAGGCAGCCAGGCTGTTTTTTAGTTCGTTGTAGAATTAATATCCACAATCGCTATACTCCTTTGTAAGATCAAATCTTACAAAGGAGGAGGATTATGGCGCGCACGATGACTGTAGATCTCGGTGACGAGCTACGTGAGTTCATTGATTTATTAGTAGAGGCTGGGGATTACAGAACCCAGAGCGAAGTTTTACGAGATGCTTTACGTCTGCTAAAAGAAAAACAGGCAGCCTCTAAGCTTCAGGCTTTGAAAGAATTATTAGCGGAAGGCATCAACAGCGGAACGCCAGAGGCCTGGGAAAAAGATACTTTTCTACAACGGATGAAAGAAAAGGTGAAATCAAGGAATGAAAACAGTTGAGCTAACGCCTAAAGCCGCAGAGGACATGGAGTCTATCTGGTTATACAGCTACGACCGTTACGGCGAAACGAAGGCCGATGAATACATAGACAGGATTTCGATGGTCCTGAAGATGCTGATAAGCCATGAGATAGGGGCTTCCAGACCTGAATTAGGTAAAAACATCTTCTCTATACCAGCCGAACAACACGTGATCTTTTTTGTCAGCCATTGCTCCCGCATCACAGTGATTCGTATATTAAGCCATGCTCAGGATGCGCTCAGGCATTTAGCCTGGTATTAGCGCCAGTGGCAGCCCCTCCCCGCCTTACGCTATACTACCCGTTGAATTTGCTGACATGCTTCACGAGAGCGGCCAGCATTTTTTATGTATGACCCCAATGGATTTTCAACTTCCCCTTCCGAGGATCTGGCCACAACAGCCAGAAAAACTATGTTAAACAGTATTTTAGTGATACTTCTCTTAATCTCCGTCAGCGCATTTTTTTCGATATCCGAAATCTCGCTGGCCGCCTCCCGTAAAATTAAGCTGAAGCTGCTGGCTGATGAGGGCAACGTTAACGCACAGCGCGTGCTGAAGATGCAGGAAATGCCCGGCATGTTCTTTACCGTGGTGCAGATTGGCCTCAACGCGGTGGCAATTCTCGGCGGTATCGTCGGTGACGCGGCGTTCTCCCCGGCCTTTAAGTCGCTGCTGGAACGCTTCTTTTCACCGGAGATGTCGGATCAGCTGAGCTTTATTATCTCCTTTACCCTTGTCACCAGCCTGTTCATCCTTTTTGCAGACCTCACCCCGAAACGCATCGGTATGATTTCGCCTGAAGCTGTAGCGCTGCGAATCATCAACCCGATGCGCTTCTGTCTGTTTATCTTCCGTCCGATGGTCTGGTTCTTCAACGGTCTCGCCAACGTGATCTTCCGCATCTTCAAGCTGCCGATGGTGCGCAACGACGACATCACCTCCGACGACGTTTACGCGGTGTTTGAAGCCGGTGCGCTGGCGGGCGTGCTGCGCAAGCAGGAGCACGAGCTGATTGAAAACGTGTTCGAACTGGAATCCCGCACCGTGCCGTCGTCAATGACCTCGCGCGAAAACATCATCTGGTTCGATCTGCACGAAGACGAGCAGAGCCTGAAGAACAAAATCGCCGAGCATCCGCACTCCAAGTTCCTGGTGTGCAACGGGGATATCGACCATATCGTCGGCTATGTGGACTCCAAGGAGCTGCTGAACCGCGTGCTGGGCAACCAGAGCATGGCGCTCAACAGCGGCGTGCACCTGCGCAACACGCTGATTGTGCCGGACACCCTGACGCTCTCCGAAGCGCTGGAAAGCTTCAAGACCGCCGGGGAAGACTTCGCGGTGATCATGAACGAATACGCGCTGGTCGTCGGCATCATCACCCTGAACGACGTGATGACCACGCTGATGGGCGACCTGGTCGGCCAGGGCATGGAAGAGCAGATCGTTGCCCGCGACGAGAACTCGTGGCTGGTTGAAGGCGGCACGCCGATCGACGACGTGATGCGCGTGCTGGATATCGACGAGTTCCCGCAGAACGGGAACTACGAGACCATCGGCGGCTTTATGATGTTTATGCTGCGTAAAATTCCGAAGCGCACCGACTCGGTGAAGTTCTCTGGCTACAAGTTCGAGGTGGTGGATATTGATAACTACCGCATCGACCAGCTGCTGGTGACCCGCATCGACAATAAACCGTCGGGGCTGTCGCCTAAGCTGCCGGATGCCGAAGAGCAGAATGCAGGTTAAATGAGTTTCCAGGTCGGGTAAGCGTAGCGTCACCCGACAAACAGCCGCTAATCATGCCGCCCAATCAGGCGGCATTTTTTTTACAGATGTACCCGAGTTCCCTTCTGTCCCGCCAGAATAGCCGGGGCGTCTTTCAATGCGCCAATCCACGCCACGTTCCCCGTCCGTTCCACAAACTCGATGACGGCCTCCGCTTTCGGCCCCATCGCCCCGTCAGGTGCGGCAAACGGTTTTAGCTGCGCCGTCGTTACGTCATCCAGCGCTCTCGCCTGCGGCGTTCCCCAGTCCTGGTAAACCGCATCCGCGTCGGTGAGGATCATCAGGTGTTCAGCTTCCAGCTCCACAGCCAGCCGCGACGCGGTGAGATCTTTATCGATTACCGCCTCCACGCCGCAGTACCCTTGCGTAACCTGCACGACCGGCATACCGCCACCGCCCGCACAAACCACCACGTGATCCAGCGCCAGCAGCCCTTTGATGCCTTCAACATCCAGCACCCGCTGAGGGCGCGGGGAGGCCACCACGCGGCGAATGTACTGACCATCCTGCTTCATCTGCCAGCCGTACTGCTCGCGCAGCTCCGCCTCCTGCTCCGGTGAGTAAACGGGGCCAATGTATTTCCCCGGCGTCTGGAAGGCAGGATCGTCGCCGTGAACCTCTACCCGCGTCAACAACGTGCTGACCGGCGGCATACCAGCCAGTTGTCCCAGCTTCTGGGTAATCATGTAGCCCAGCATCCCCTGGGTTTCCGCCACCAGAATATCCAGTGGATAAGGCGGAGCCGCCGGGTAGGCGAGGTTTTGCAGAGCAAGCAGCCCAACCTGCGGACCGTTGCCGTGGACTATCACCACGCGGTAATCGCGGCTCAGCGTAGCCACCACCTCCGCCGCCAGCGCAATATTTTTATATTGATTCTCCGCGGATAAAACTTCCCCGCGCCGCAATAACGCATTCCCCCCAGGGCAATAACCAGCACTTTCTTCATTTGTTCCCTCATCAGGTCATCAGTCAATGAGCAACAAAATAAATAACTGGCGAAGTTAAAATGTGATCTGCGCGACATGAAAATAATTACTAAGTTTATTTTGGCAATCTCTCACGCCATGAAGATAATTATAAAATATTTTTTCAACTCGCCATTATTTAAACATTTTTAATAATAAATCGATGCCAGACGGAGCACTCAAAAGGAAATTATCACAATCAGGCAAGTGTGATATTGCTCAAGAGATTACCCGCTGCACCTCGCTATCGTAGCGCCAACGAATCTTTCTTGATGTTGAAAATCGGGTATTCAAGTTATTAAGGAAATTAACATGTCTGATTCAATTAACTCCGCTGCGGAAACGCAAAAAAGAGGTATTCCCGCCTGGTGGGTTACCATTTTTCTCTTCTGGCTCGGCTGGATATTTATGTATGCCGACCGCACAATATTAAATCCGGTGATGGGAGAATTAGAAAAAGAGTTTGGATTAAGCGGCACCCAGCTTGGTATTCTGAATTCCGTCTTTTATTTCTCTTACGCCATTCTGCAGGTTCCGGCCGGTATTCTGGGCGACAAAATAGGTAAGAAGAAGGTGCTGGTTCCCGGCTTCTTATTATTTGGCGTCTTTACCGCCGTCACCGGCTGGGCAAAAACCTGGACTACCCTGCTGTTTGCCCGCGTGGTTACCGGCGCTGGCGAAGGGACCTATTACGGCCCGCAGTACGGCCTCTCCTCCGAACAGATCCCGAAAAAGTACCGCTCGCTGGGCAGCGCCATCATCAACAGCGGCATGGCCTTTGGTATCGCGCTGGGCCTGATGAGCTCCAGCTGGCTGGTTTACGACCAGGGCTACAGCTGGCGGATGCCGTTCTACGCCATGGCCGTGCCGTCGATTCTGGTGGGGCTGGGGATCTGGTTCTTCGTTAAAGAGAAAAAACGCGCGGCGGTCACTGCCGACGGCGTTGTCGTTAAGAAAGGCAAGTTCAGCGACCTGCTGAAAAACCGCAACCTGCTGCTGACCTATCTGATGGTGTTCTGCAGCCTGTTTGGCTTCTTCGTGATCCTCACCTGGCTGCCGTATTACCTGCAAAGCGAACGAGGTATTGCGGGCAGCGAAACCGGCTTTATCTCTTCACTGGTGGCGTGGATCTCTATTCCCGGCGCGCTGATTTTCTCCTCGGTTTCTGACCGCCTCGGCAAACGTAAGCCGCTGATCTTAATCCTCGTCCCGGTCGCCATCCTCAGCATGCTGTCGATTATCTGGATGCCGAGTATGACCGGCGTGGTGGTCGCCCTGTGCATCTATGGCCTGGTTGGCAAGCTGGCGCTCGACCCGGTGCTGGTGGCGCTGGTCGCCGACAGCGTAGATGAGAACAACTACAGCACCGCGTTTGGCCTGTTCAATTTCATCGGCATGAGCTCCTCCATCCTTGCGCCGATCATCGCGGGCGCCGCGCGGGATATGACCGGCAGCCTGGCCTCCAGCTTCTATGTTTCCGCCGTCCTGCTGGCCATCGGCCTGGTCGGCATGCTGTTTTTGAAAGAGAAGAAATAATCAGAGGTAATAACCATGATTTATGCGTTTATCAAAAAGGGCAGCTTTCAGGACTCCGTCAGCCTGATGCTCATTTCGCGCAAGCTCAGCGCGTCGCCCGAGGTGGAAGAAGTTTCGGTAATGATGGGCACGCCCGCGAACAAGTCCCTGCTGGAAACCACCGGGTTCTGGCATGACGATTTCACCGACGCCACGCCGAACGATATCTGTGCCGCCGTGCGCGTTGGTGCAGAAAATCCGGGTATCGTCGATCTGATCCGCGAACAGCTGGAAACCGAGCTGACCGCCATCACCCAGGCGGCGGGCCAGGGGCAGCATCTGGCGAAAGCGCGCCGCTGGCAGAGCGCCTGCGACAAAATGCCGGATGCCAATCTGCTGCTGATCTCCGTGGCCGGGGAGTACGCCGCAGGCGTTGCCGAGCAGGGATTGCTGAGCGGCAAAAACGTGATGATGTTTTCCGATAACGTACCGGTTGAGCAGGAGGTCGCCCTTAAGCAGCAGGCGCGGGATCGCGGGCTGATCGTCATGGGGCCCGATTGCGGCACCGCAATGATCGCCGGAGCGCCGCTGGCGTTTGCTAACGTGCTGCCGAAAGGCAACATCGGCATTATCGGCGCGTCCGGCACCGGCATTCAGGAACTCGCTTCGCAAATTGCCCTACACAACCACGGAGTCAGCCACGCAATTGGCCTGGGCGGACGCGATCTCAGCGCGGAAGTCGGCGGAATAAGTGCGCTCACGGCGCTGGAGTGGCTGGCCGCCGATGAGCAAAGCAAAGTGCTGGCATTTGTCTCGAAGCCCCCGGCGGAAGCGGTGCGCCAGAAGGTTATCGCCGCCATGCAGCGCATCCCTAAGCCCATTGTCGCCTTGTTCCTCGGCGCGAAGCCAGAGAAATGCAACGAGGGCAACGTCTGGCTGGCCTCCACGCTTTCACAGGCTGCGCAGCTTGCCGTGATGCTCGCCTGCGTGGCGGAAGTCACCGAAACCCAGTCTGCCGTGGTTGGCAAAACTATCTCCGGGCTGTACGCCGGGGGCACGCTTGCCGCCGAAGCCGCAATGCTGCTTGCCGCACAGCTGGACGTTGAGCCGGATGCCCATCATCACAACGGCATCATGCTGGAGGCGAAAGGTCACCGCATTGTCGACCTGGGAGACGATGTTTATACCGTGGGCCGCCCGCACCCGATGATCGACCCGACCACCCGCTCCATTGAGATCGAAAAGCTCATCCAGCAAAAAGACGTTGGGGTCCTCCTGTTGGATGTCGTGCTGGGGTTTGGCGCCTGCGCCGATCCTGCTGGCGCGGTGGTAGAAGCCGTACAGAAAGTCCGCGAGGCCCGGGGACCCGGCAATCCGCTGGTCGTTATCGCCACCTTAACCGGCACGGAAAAAGATCCTCAGTGCCGCACAACGCAGGCCGATACGCTGTTGAACGCCGATATCGTGGTGATGAACAATTTGCAGGAAGCCATCCTGCTGGCAACCCACCTTATCACTCAGCATCAGCATCCTGTCACCGCAACGCGCCCGGCCATTCTGGACGGCGTGAAAGTCATCAATGCCGGCCTGCGCAGCTTTGCAAGCGATCTGCAAAGCACGGGCACGCCGGTTGTGCACTATCAGTGGGCACCCGTTGCCGGTGGCAACGCACGGCTCGCCAGTCTGTTAAAACAACTGAATTAAGAAGGAAGTGGCAATGTATTCATCAATTTCCGAAGCCAATGCGGCAATCATTGAACAAATTAAAGCGGCGCGTCCCTACTGGACCGACGTACGTCTGGCCCATGAGGCCATTCCTGAGCTGGCGCAGGGCAAAAAGCTGCTCCATGCGGGCCCGCCGATCGCCTGGCAGGAGATGACTGGCCCGATGCGCGGCGCATGCCTGGGGGCCTGCCTGTTTGAAGGCTGGGCGGCTAGCGAAGAAGAGGCAAAGACCCTGCTGGACAACGGCGGCGTGGAATTCATCCCCTGCCACCACGTCAGCGCGGTTGGCCCGATGGGGGGCATTACCTCCGCCCATATGCCGGTGCTGGTGGTGAAAAACAGCGTGCACGGCAACCAGGCCTGCTGCAACCTGAACGAAGGGATCGGTAAGGTGATGCGCTTCGGTGCCTACGGCCCGGACGTGCAGCAGCGCCTGCGCTGGATGCGCGACACCCTGGCCCCGGTGCTTCAGGAAGCGCTTGGGCGCATTGATAACGGCATCGACCTGACCGCATTAATGGCGCAGGCAATCACCATGGGTGACGAGTTCCACCAGCGTAACATTGCCGCCTCCGCCCTGCTGATGCGCACCCTGTCGCCTTATATCGTGCAGCTGGACCGCCCGAAGGCAGAGCTTGCGGAGGTGATGCAGTTCCTGAGCGTCACCGACCAGTTCTTCCTGAACCTGGCGATGGCCTACAGCAAAGCGGTAATGGACGCCGCCGCACAGATTAAAGCAGGGTCGATTGTCACCGCCATGACCCGCAACGGGCGCGATTTCGGCATCCGCGTCAGCGGGCTGGGCGACCGCTGGTTTACCGCGCCGGTCAATACGCCGCAGGGGCTGTTCTTCACCGGCTTCAGCCAGGCGGACGCTAACCCGGATATCGGCGACAGCGCCATCACCGAAACGCTGGGCATCGGCGGCGCGGCGATGATTGCGGCGCCGGGCGTGACGCGCTTCGTGGGCGCGGGCGGGATGGACGCGGCGCTGGAAACCAGCGAAGAGATGACCGAAATCTATCTCGACAGCAACCCGATGCTGCAAATCCCGTCGTGGAACTTTAAAGGGGCATGTCTGGGCCTTGATATCCGTCGCGTGGTGGAAACGGGGATCACACCGCTGATTAATACCGGGATTGCCCACCGCGAAGCGGGCGTGGGGCAGGTTGGGGCCGGGACAGTGCGCGCACCGCTGCCCTGCTTCGAACTGGCACTTGAAGCCCTTGCGCAAGTTCATCATATTACGGCTTAAACCTACGAGGGGGCGGCGCGGCTGCCCCTCAAATGGAGCGATATGAATGGATCTCTTTCTGGCGCCGGGCGGCAGCGGGCTGCCCTTTCCTGACGGCAGCGAACTTCGCCTGCACAGCCGTTTTACCCACGCCATTAACGTGACGCACCCCAGCGGCAGGCTGTTTACTTTTCATCGTTATGGCAAAGGCTGTAGCCCAACGGGCTGGATTTTTTATAATGATGATTTCGATAAAATTAACCGCTTTATTGCCGCTGATAGCTCCTTAAACGTCAAAGATCGAGGCTTTACTGGCCGTGGATACACGCTGCGAAACCGGCGTCGACTGAATTTTAACGTCCCGGAAGGCGAGATTGCGCTACCAAACCTGCACAAATTCAGTAACCCGACAGGCCTGCTCGGCCCGCTCAACGAAGCGGTGAAACAGCCTGACAGTCCGATTGTGAATTTGCTAACCCACCAGCTGGACCGCTGGCTGGCAGGGCAGACTCCAGACTGGAGCGCACTGATAGGCCTTGGGCCAGGCCTGACCCCCAGCGGCGATGATATGCTGATCGGCGCGCTGGCGGCGCTGTATTCCAACCAACAACTCCTTGCCCTTAACCGTTACCCTTTAATTCTGCCGGACTTTCAGTCGCTTTTAACACTGACGACATCCGTGAGCTGTAGCTATCTCGACAGCGCTGCCAGAGGGCAGTTCTCAACGCCGCTGGTAAGACTCATGGGCCGTCTGGCCCATTCTCGCGATAGCGAAACTGCCATCCGTGATCTGCTCGGTCACGGCCATACTTCCGGCGCAGATACCCTTCTCGGGCTGGTTACCGGGCTGCGCTGGCTCAGGAAAGCGTTTCCAGGAGCCAATCATGCTTGACCATGAAACGATTCGCACTTTTATTAAGGTCGCGGAAACCGGCAGCTTTTCACAGGCCGCCGCCGCGCTGCACAAAACGCCTGCGGCGATGAGTTACCGCATCAAGACACTTGAAGAACATGTGGGTACGCAGCTTTTTACCCGCACCACGCGCACGGTGAACCTCACGCTGGCGGGCGAGTGTCTGCTGGAACATTGTCGGCAATGGCTAAGCTGGGTGGATAGCATGCCCGCGGAGCTTAAACAGATTAACGCCGGGGTGGAACGTCAGGTGAACATAGTGGTGAATAACCTGCTCTATCAGCCTGAAACCGTCGCCCGGTTCCTGACCTGGCTGCACCAGCGCTACCCCCATACGCAATTTCAAATTTCGCGGCAGGTTTACATGGGGGTGTGGGATGCGCTGCTGTACGACGATTTTCACATCGCCATCGGCGTGACCGGCTCGGAGTCCCTTTCGAACAATATCGCGCTGCACCCTTTAGGCGAGATTTCGTGGCTGTTTGTCGTCGCGCCCCACCATCCCTTAGCGAAACTTAGCGGTGAAACCATCGCGGAGGAGCATCTTCGTCGCTATCCGGCGATTAACATCGATGACACCTCACGGACGCTAACCCGCCGCGTCGCCTGGCTGCTGCCGGGCCAGAAAGAGATCAAAGTGCCGGATATCAGCACCAAGCTGGAGTGCCATCTCAAAGGGCTGGGGATTGGTTTTTTACCCTATAACCTCTGCCAGCCGTGGCTGGAAAGCGGCGAGCTGGTGACGAGGAAGGTCGAGCGCGCGCGGCAGCCGTCGCAGCTTTCTCTGGCGTGGAAATCAACGGGAGTGGGTAAAGCGATAAGGGAAGTTGTGACGCAGTTTCAGCGCAATGAGCCGACGATTCGCGGTTTCCTCCAGCAGATAGACCGGCGTCCCGTCCGCCAGGAACACTAACGGCACCCTCGGGTGCCGTTCTGTTTTGTACTACCTGATGGCTTTACGCCATCTCCGCCTGCATACGCAGAACCTGGCGGTTTACTTCAGACATAACAGATAAGTGCTGCTTATCTTTCACTTTTGGGATGAGGATCTTGCCCTTATCGAACTCAAAAGCGCCAACGTCCTTGATGTACAACCGTCCACGGAACAGGATTTTCACGTACTTCGCCACCTGAAGCGGGTTGTAACGTTGGAAAATTTTCATTGTTTTTACTCTCCTGCAGTGTTTACGCCCCTGCGGTTCCACATTTGGTCCGACAAAACGAGGCGAAAAATTTGGTGCCTGGAAACTATAGTCCATATACAAACTGACACCTAGTTTGCATAACCTTATTTACCGTTTGATTACAATTTCTCAGAATAATCTATGTAAATGTAACCAAACTACAGTTTAAGCATTCAAAAATCAGGGATATGTGCGGCGGCCCGCAAACTGGCACTGTTGTTGCGAGACAAATAATGATTCAGCACTTATGCTTAAAACACCGCGACCAAGTGGTCGGATCACCTGTCACTCGTCACCCAGAATAAGGAGTCAATAATGACCCTGCGCACAGCGCTTGCGCTTACCGCCCTGCTGCTGCCTTTGATGGCCTCAGCCCATAATTTTGAGAAGAACCAACGCGTCCCGCCGGTCGGCATTGCCGATAACGGCGAGCTGGTTCTGAATAATGATAAGTTTAGCTATAAAAACTGGAATAGCGCGCAGCTACCTGGAAAAGTGCGAGTCCTGCAACATATTGCCGGGCGTTCAAGCGCGAAAGAGAAAAATGCGGGGCTGATAGAAGCGATTAAGGCCGCGAAATTCCCGCATGACCGCTACCAGACGACGACGGTTGTGAATACCGATGACGCCATCGTCGGCACGGGGATGTTTGTGCGTAGCAGCATTGAGAGCAACAAGCAGCAGTACCCGTGGTCCCAGTTTATTGTGGACAGCAACGGCGTGGCGAAAAAAACCTGGCAGCTCGAAGATGCTGGCTCGGCGATTGTGGTGCTGGATAAAAACGGGCGCATCCAGTACGCCAAAGACGGTGCCCTGACGCAGGAAGAAGTGCAGCAGGTGATGGACCTGCTGCATAAGCTACTCAGTAAATAGACACCCGGAAGCCTGGGTTTAAGAAGGACTCGCGCGGGGTATAGTCGAGAGGCTTGCCCTGCCAGTCGTGAACATGCGCCCCGGCGGCAACCGCTACGGCGTGGCCTGCGGCGGTATCCCAGATATTGGTTGGCCCAAAGCGCGGATAAAGCTGCGCCTGGCCATCCGCCACCAGGCAGAACTTCAGCGAGGAGCCGATGGCGGTGGTCTGGTGTTCGCCAATCTGCTGGAGATACTCTTTCAGTTCACTATCCGTGTCTGAGTGGGAACGGCTTACCACTACTAGCGGCGGGCGCGCATCTCGCACCTGAATTTGATGACGTGTCCCACTCTCTTCTTTCCACGCTTTGCCTTCCGCCGCGCTGTACATGATGTCCAGCACCGGGGCATAAACCACGCCCATGACGGCTTTGCCCTTCTCAATAAGCGCGATGTTTACCGTGAATTCACCGTTGCGCTTAAGAAACTCTTTCGTGCCATCCAGCGGATCGACCAGCCAGTAACGGCTCCATTTCTGGCGAAGTTCCCAGCTTTGCGGATCCTCTTCGGATAATACCGGCACGTCCGGTGTGAGCGCCGTCAGGCCCTGCATAATAATGCCGTGGGCAGCGAGATCCGCCGCGGTGACCGGTGAGTCGTCGGATTTCTGGGTTGCCGCAAGCGGCATCTCCCCGTCGTAAACCTGCATGATGGCGGCTCCCGCCTCTCGTGCCAGTTGGCAAATTGATTCTAACATTCTCCACCTCATGTCATTGCAGCACACGCTTCACCGCGCGATTAACCTGTTGTTTTACTTATATCTCATTGCGTCCTGATGCGCTATCTGTGAAGCGATTCCGGTTTCCCAGGCCCTGTTTCTGGCAGACTTCACACTTTTGTAAGCAACGGCCTGTAAATTCATTGCCTTTTGTGGCGTACCTCGAAAAAGGACCTTAATCATGATCAAGTTTAGCGTAACGATGCTTGCCACGCTGATTGCCACCAGCGTCAGCGCGGCAACCGTCGATCTGCGTATCCTCGAAACCACCGACCTGCACAGCAATATGATGGACTTCGACTACTACAAAGATACGCCAACCGAGAAATTCGGGCTGGTACGGACCGCAAGCCTCATTAATGCAGCACGTAGCGAAGCAAAAAACAGCGTGCTCGTTGATAACGGTGATTTGATTCAGGGTAGCCCACTTGGCGACTACATGGCGGCAAAGGGATTAAAAGCAGGAGAAATCCATCCCGTTTATAAGGCGCTGAACACGCTGGACTATGCCGTAGGGAACCTGGGAAACCATGAATTCAACTACGGGCTGGATTATCTGCACAAGGCGCTGTCCGGTGCGAAATTCCCGTACGTAAACGCCAATATCATCGACGCAAAAACCAATAAGCCGCTGTTTACGCCTTATCTCATCAAAGAGACCCGTGTGATGGATAAAGACGGCAGGCCGCAGACATTACGCATCGGCTACATCGGCTTCGTGCCGCCGCAAATCATGACGTGGGATAAGGCGAATCTGGAGGGTAAAGTCACGGTGCGGGATATCACCGAAACCGCGAAGCATTATGTTCCGCAGATGCGTAAAGAAGGGGCGGATTTAGTGGTTGTGGTTGCGCATTCAGGACTTTCCAGCGACCCGTATCACGCGATGGCCGAGAACTCCGTTTATTACCTGAGCCAGGTACCTGGGGTCGATGCCATACTGTTCGGCCATGCTCACGCCGTTTTCCCGGGCAAAGACTTTGCGAAGATCAAAGGCGCGGACATCAAGCAAGGCACGCTAAACGGCGTGCCCGCAGTGATGCCGGGGATGTGGGGCGATCATCTGGGCGTGGTGGATCTGGTGCTCAACAACGACGGCGGCTCGTGGAAAGTCACCGGCAGTAAAGCCGAGGCGCGCCCGATCTATGACAACGCGGCGAAAAAATCGCTGGCACCGGAAGACAAGGATCTGGTGAAAGTGCTGGCCCACGACCATGACGCCACCCGTGAATTTGTCAGCAAACCCATCGGCAAATCAGCCGATAATATGTACAGCTATCTGGCGCTGGTACAGGATGATCCTACCGTGCAGGTGGTGAACAACGCCCAGCGCGCCTACGTGGAGAAATACATTCAGGGCGACCCGGACCTGGCCAGTCTCCCGGTGCTTTCCGCTGCCGCCCCGTTCAAGGTGGGCGGGCGTAAAAACGATCCGGCAAGCTTTGTCGAAGTCGAAAAAGGCCAGCTGACCTTCCGCAACGCCGCCGATTTATACCTCTACCCAAACACGCTGGTCGTGGTAAAGGCGAGTGGTCAAGAGGTGAAGGAATGGCTGGAATGCTCCGCCGGGCAGTTTAACCAGATTGATGTCAACAGCAGCAAGCCGCAGTCGCTCATCAACTGGGACAGTTTCCGCACCTATAACTTTGATGTGATAGACGGAGTGGAGTATCAGATTGATGTTTCTCAGCCTGCGCGCTACGACAGCGATTGTAAGCTTGCGAACCCGCAGTCTGAGCGCATTAAAAACCTGACGTT
The DNA here is from genome assembly GCF_016756775.1 of Dryocola clanedunensis subsp. sulfonylureivorans. Taxonomy (GTDB): domain Bacteria; phylum Pseudomonadota; class Gammaproteobacteria; order Enterobacterales; family Enterobacteriaceae; genus Dryocola; species Dryocola clanedunensis. The sequence continues at coordinate 32,829 of NZ_JAERMU010000023.1, forward strand.
TAAAGGCAAGCCAGTCGATCCGAACGCCACCTTCCTGGTCGCCACCAACAACTATCGCGCCTACGGCGGCACCTTCGCCGGAACGGGCGAGAAGCACATTGCCTTTGCGTCTCCGGATGAAAACCGCTCGGTGTTGGCGAACTGGATTAGCGCGCAGAAGGAGATCCATCCGGCGGCGGATAACAACTGGCGTCTGGCACCGATTCACAGCAAGCAGCCGCTGGATATTCGCTTTGAAACTTTACCAGGCCAAAAAGCTGCCGCATTCATTAAAGAGAAGGCTCAGTATCCGATGAAAAATGTCGGCACGGATGATATCGGTTTTGCGCTATATCAGATTGATTTAGACAAATAGCGAGGATAAAAAAACAGGCCGCAGCGCGCTGCGGCCTGTTGTTGGGGCAACCATCAGAAGCTAAAGCGATAGCCGCCGTTGACCTGCCGCTGATCAAATTTATGGCCCACGGAGTAATCCAGATCGACGTACAAAGTATGCGCGTTGTTTAACTGGGCGCTGACGCCAATACCATTATTCCACCAGTCTCCTTTAAAGGAGTGATCCTCGCGAGAACCATTCAGGCGATAAGCCGTATCGCCTGAAAATTCACGTAAGATGCCAGTTTTCAGATAAACGTTTACCGAATTGTTAGCGTCTATAACCTCGTACCCCAGAATACCGCTGGCTCGGGCAACCATGGATTCATAGCTCCCTAAACTAACGTTCAGCCCATTAGTTTCATGGATATTGCTGGCATTCTGGTGGGTATAAACAAATTCTGCCTGCGGTTCGAGATAGAGTCCTTTTACCGACGGCGTCGGGTTAAAGCGCTGACCTGTTTCCAGCGATAAACTAAAACCATCTGAGCGGCCGGTGCCTGAAACCTGATTGCTCTGGCTGTCTAACACTGAGAAGTGGTTGCGTAAGCTTGCGTATTTGGCAATAGCATCGATATAGAACCCGTCCTGTGTGACATAGGTTCCGTAAACCCCCAGATAGGAGGATTGAACCGAACCGTCACCGGAGCCATAATCAGGCTTGCCCGTGGTCAGGCCCATGAAGGGGCCGATATACAGCGGTAACGTCTCGGAAACACGTTTATCAACACCAAACTGGATGCCGTTGTATTTCATATCGAAACCACTGAGCTTGCCGCCGCTAAATGAGTTGTATTTACCCGCAAAGCCTTTGACCCACATATCGCCATGCAGCTGGTTCTGGCGCATATACCCCATACGCTGAAGTAACGTCTGGTTTTCCGCACGGTTAATTAAATAGCCAATATTCAGGAAGTTTGCTCCGGCACTTGCGCCGGTCGAAATATCAGGGTCTGGCTTGTTGCTGTCGCTTGCATAGAGCTCCCAGTCGTTTCCTTTCTTGCGAAGATTGTAAAGATAACCGCCCAGTTCCGTCTTGCCGGGAGTGCTAAATGTCGCCTTACCATCCTGCGTTTCAACAACGGTTAACACTTCACTTCCGTTAGTTGTCTGACTCCCCTGGTTAACGACGGTGATTTGGTGTTCACCAGCGCTGCTTCCGGTCACAATGACTTTATCACCCGAATTATCCACACCGTTTCCCTTCCCTGCGATATCGGTGTGCATGATAAAGCTACCGTTGCCTTCTAAATTACCGATAGTCAGCCGTCCCTGGTTGCTTTCTGTAGCAAAATTCACCGTGGAGTTATTCAGCTCGAGATTATCCAGGTTGGAATCTGCAATCATATTCCAGCTGGTGTCCTGCATGGTGATATTTAACGCACCACCATTCACACCATCACTGTAGGCCTGGCCGGTCCAGCGCGAGCCTGAAGCCATATCAAGATTAATAACGCCACCGCGGGCGGCAATGGCACCCGTAATATCCATTTCACCGTCGGCATTAATACGGCTTGCCGTATACCCATCATTATGCTGAGTGCCTATGGCCATATCGCCAGGATCGGCCATATGAATGACGGTGTTTCCGGTGAGATCGATCTGGCTATCCGTCATGGCGTAAACACCACGAGCGGCGCTAGCGCCAGTGATAGAAAGATTGTCACCGGTGATACGACCTCCGCCTAAAGCCCACAAGCCCAGCGTTACCGCCCCATTAGCGTCAACCTCGATATCGGTGTTGGTCAAGTTCACAATGGAACCTGCAAACTGAGCAGATGCGCCGTACGAGCCACCTGCAACAATGGAATTGCGCTTCTGTGCCGTTCCCAGAAAGTTTACTTCCGCAGAAGAACTGTCATTATTTGCCACAATCCCGCCGCCCTTTAGCGCTGACAGATGGCTGTCCGCACCAATATTGACAGTCCCGGAGTAAGACTCAATGGCAATGGCGTCCTGGCCGGTAACAGAAACAGACAGCGCGTCGGCGGCGAATTGCCCAAGGTTCCAGAGCCCGGAAGCGTACTCTCCGGTGGTACTGATTCGACTATTCGAACCCAAAATCGTGATGGCTTCGTCCTGGTTATTGATTCCATAGGACGCCTGCCCCTGCGTATTAATGCTCAGTTCAGTAGCGCTGAAGCTAGCGGGAAGCGTGCCGCGGCCATTGATACCAAAAACGTACAGGCCGAAACTGTTGTTGCCGCTGACACTAATTGAGCTACCTGCTCCCAGGTTGGCGGTGCTGCCATGTTCTTCAACCGCCAGGCCTTTGGCATTATCGCTGGTAACATTAATATTAAGCCCCGTGGCCTGAAGGGTTGAACCACCCCGCAAAGAAAGCCCGATATTGTTAAGACTGGAGCCATGACTTTCCAGCGTAATTTGGCTTCCCGCCCCTAAATTAATCGTGTCTTTCGCGCCACTCACATCCATGGCGATACCGGAAGCTCCCTTTACCGCTATCGAGAGGCGATTGGCATTCAGTATCGTATTATCCCCCTGGATAATGACACCTTCGGTATACGCACTGTCCGTGGCAGAAATGAAGACATCATTGGCCAAATTAATATTAGCAGTCCTACCGTATTGATTAAGTATACCGTAAAGTATGCCGTTGAAACGTTGATCGGCGGTGACATGATCGCCGTCATTAAGGGCTATCGTATCCGCCGACTGGCTTCCTGTATTTGCGGCCTGCGCAGTTGGCATTACGATCAATGAACTAACCATGAACAGACTTACCATCGCAGCTCGCGCAACTAACTGATGGTTAACGTCATTATTATGCAGCCCTGTCAAAGGGGCGTCTAAATAAGAATTCGCATCCATGTCGCAAAACTCCTTACATTTTATAACCTCATATTTATGGCGATATAAATATATCATCAAACAATAAATGGACTTATATATATTTATATTTGTCGCATTGGTAAATATAATATTTAGCGATAGTTATGCACTTAGGGGAAATATTTTCATTTACGCACTATAAACATCACGCAGAGTTATTATTTTATCCATATTCTTTATCAATATTGCTCAGGCATATCCATCACTGAGCAACATAAAATTAAGTCAGTCTGCCGCGCCGCCCTGCCCACGTGATGCCATCACCTGCGGCAAATTTCCCTCAATCCAGTCCGCCAGTGCGGCGACTTTGGGCGCGATTTCCTCACCGAGCGGCGTAAGGCTGTATTCCACATGTGGAGGGACAACGGGGTAAGATTTACGATTCACAAAACCGTCCGCTTCCAGCCATTGCAGCGTCTGAGCCAGCATTTTCTCGCTCACGCCGCCCATCTTACGGCGCAGGTCGCTGAAGCGGTGCGTGCCGCCCTGAAGCGCGACCAGAATCAACACGCCCCAGCGGCTGGTAACATGTTTCAGCACGTCCCGCGAAGGGCATTTCTCGGCAAACAGATTGCCGCTGCGCATCTGCTCGCTAAGCGATGGCGTACTTTCGATAATATCGCTCATTCCATACTTACCTTTTTGTGCGTACTTACTAAAAGTTAGTTAGGGTGCTAGTGTGGCACAACTAACCCAAAACAGTAAGGTGTTTACCATGATTGCGATTACCGGTGTTTCCGGCCAGCTTGGCCGTCAGGTTGTAGAGGAATTGCTGAAAACCGTGGAAGCAAGAAGCGTAGTGGCGATTGTTCGCACGCCAGCCAAAGTGAGTGATTTAGCCGGGCGCGGCGTGCAGGTTCGCGCAGGCGATTATAACGACAGGGCTGCGATGCAGCAGGCTCTGACAGGCGTCGAAAAGCTCCTGTTAGTTTCTTCCAGCGAAGTTGGTCAGCGTGCCGTTCAGCACCGCAACGTTATTGAAGCCGCGAAGGCCGCAGGCGTCAAACTCATCGCCTACACCAGCCTGCTGCACGCGGATACCTCCCCGCTTGGCCTGGCCGAAGAGCATGTGACAACGGAAAAAATGCTTAAAGAGTCTGGCGTTCCTTTCGTGCTGCTGCGCAACGGCTGGTACACCGAAAACTATCTTGCCAGCGTTCCGGCTGCCCTGCAGCACGGCGTGTTTATAGGCAGCGCAGGGGCAGGAAAAATTGCCTCTGCCACGCGAACTGACTATGCGGCAGCAGCGGCAAAAGTCCTGACGCTGGATAATCAGGCTGGGAAAACCTATGAGCTGGCGGGCGATCGCGGCTGGACGCTGGCGGAGCTGGCGGAAGAAGTCAGCAGGCAGAGCGGTAAAACCGTGGTTTATCAGAACCTCAGCGAAGCGGAATTCAAAGCGGCGCTGCTGGGCGCGGGTTTACCGGAAGGTTTTGCGGCAATGCTCGCAAACTCAGACATCGGCGCATCCAAAGGCGGCCTGTTCGACGATAGCCACCAGCTCAGCCAGCTGACTGGCCGTCCCACAACTTCCCTTGAGGAAAGCGTTCGCAGCACGCTGTAATTGTTAACTATCCGTTAACGGTGGACATCCCTATACTTATGGGGTGTCCCCGCGGAGGTTTTCAGTGCAAGGCGTTCCCGAGCAGTTCATTGATGAGAAAGACATCGCCCAGTTCCGGCATCTGCCGCAGCTGCCCGGCGTCGAGCTTTATCACGCCCACATCTCACGCTACGCCTTTGAACCCCACACCCACGAAGCCTTTGGCATCGGCACCGTCACCTGGGGAGCCGAACGCTTCCGCTATCGCGGCGCGCAGCACGTTGCCGCGCGGGACTCGCTGGTGCTGATGAACCCGGACGAACTGCATACCGGCGAAGCCGCGACCGAAGACGGCTGGCAGTACCGCATGATTTATCTGGATCCTGAGCTACTCGAGTCCGTCACCGGCGAGCGCCGCTGGTGGTTCAGCGATGCGGTCACCCATGACCCGCTGCGTTCGCGCCAGGTTGGGCAATTGATTAACGGCCTCTGGAGCGCGGGCGACACAATGACTCAGCAAGGCCTGCTGCTCAACCTCATCGAGGCTTTTCGGCCATACGCGCATCATCAGCCAGCCGGGCCGCAGGAAGCCGCACACCGCTTCGAGCGCATCCGCGAATACCTCCACGACAACTATATGCACCCAATAACGCTCGACGAACTGGCCGCCGTAGTTTCACTAAGCCCCTGGCATTTCCAGCGCCAGTTCAAAGTACACTTTCACGTCACGCCCCATCAGATGCTGATGGCTATTCGACTTTGGTACGCCAAGCAGTTTCTGACGAGTGGTGTTCCCGCCGCGCAGGTCGCGGCTATGAGCGGCCTGACGGACCAGGCACATCTGACCCGCGCTTTCGCCCAGCGTTACGGCATCACGCCCGTGCGCTACCAAAAACAGGTTTCCCGCTAGCTAAACCGCAATCTCATACAATACTCGCACCCGCCTCGCCCCTACACTGGCCGCAAAGAACTAACCGGAAGAGTAAAATGTTAACTGGCGTGCTGTATGCCCTGATGGCCGGGCTGATGTGGGGGCTCATTTTTGTCGGCCCGATTATTGTGCCTGACTATCCCGCGGCTTTGCAGTCTACCGGGCGCTATCTGGCGCTGGGTCTGATCGCCATTCCGCTGGCGTGGCTCGGGCGGCAGCGTCTGCGCCAGCTTAGCGGCCAGGACTGGTTCACCGCGCTGAAACTTTCCACCGTAGGAAACCTGATTTATTACGTCTGCCTGGCAAGCGCCATCCAGCGCACCGGCGCACCCATCTCGACAATGATCATCGGCACCCTGCCGGTGGTGATCCCGGTCTTTGCCAATCTGCTGTACAGCAAGCGTGACGGCAAGCTGCCGTGGCGACGGCTCGCCCCTGCGCTGGTGATAATCGCTGTTGGTTTGGTGATGGTGAACACCGCCGAACTGCGCGGAGAGAGTGTAGATTTCAGCTGGTGGCGCTACGTCAGCGGCATCATCCTGGCCTTCATTTCCGTTATCTGCTGGGCGTGGTATGCGCTGCGTAACGCCCGTTGGCTGCGGGAAAATCCTGATAAAAATCCGATGATGTGGGCCACGGCCCAGGGGCTCTCCACGCTACCCTTCTCGCTGCTGGGATACGTTGCCGTGTGTCTGTTTATGGCCAGCAGCAACGCTGATTTTGCCCTGCCGTTTGGCCCCCGCCCGGAGGTGTTCGTCACGCTGATGCTGGCTATCGCCCTGCTCTGCTCCTGGCTGGGCAATCTGTGCTGGAACATTGCCTGCCAGCGTCTGCCGACGGTAATCGTCGGGCCGCTTATCGTCTTTGAAACGCTGGCCGGGCTGGCCTATACCTTTATGCTGCGCCACAGCTGGCCTCCCGTATTAACGCTGCTGGGTATTCTTTGCCTGGTGCTCGGCGTGGTGCTGGCGGTGCTGACCAAGCCGCAAAAACAGCAGGTAAGCGAGGTCGTAGCTGCACGGAAGTAGCAGCCACTACTTAAAAATAGTCATAGCCTTATCTTAAAGATGCATTTAACATGCATCTTATATTTTTCAAGATGAGGTAACCGCCCATGACCTTCCGCGACCAATCTTTAGGTGAATTAGCCCTGACCATTCCCCGCGCTTCCGCGCTGTTCCGCGAGCTGGATCTGGATTTTTGCTGCGGGGGCAAACAGACGCTTGAGCGCGCCGCCGCTCGCAAAGAGCTGGATCTGCAAGCCATAGAGGCTGAGCTAGCCAACCTTGCCGAAGAGCCATTTGAGAAGGAGTGGCGAACCGCGCCGCTGCCTGAAATTATCGATCATATTCTGGTTCGCTATCACGACAGGCACCGCGAACAGCTGCCTGAACTGATCTTACAGGCGACTAAAGTTGAGCGCGTGCATGCGGATAAACCGAACGTGCCGAAGGGGCTGGCGAAGTACCTCACCATGCTGCATCAGGAACTGAGCAGCCATATGATGAAGGAAGAACAGATTCTGTTCCCGATGATTAAGCAGGGCATGGGTTCGCAGACGGGCGGCCCGATTAGCGTCATGGAGAGCGAACATGATGAGGCGGGAGAGCTGCTGGAAGTCATCAAGCACACCACCAATAACGTCACCCCACCGCCGGAAGCGTGCACGACCTGGAAAGCGATGTATAACGGCATTAACGAACTGATTGACGATCTGATGAATCACATCAGCCTTGAGAACAACGTGCTGTTCCCTCGGGCTTTGGCGGGGGAGTAATTTTAAGCCCTCTCCCCAAACAGGGAGAGGGTCACAAAAGGTTATTTACGTGAATTAGCCAGACGCTTTTTACCCATAAACAGCCAGCACACTCCGAGCACCACAAACCACAGCGGCGTCACCATCAGCGCCTGGCGGGTATCCGCCTCCAGCGTCAGCAGCACAATCACAAACACGAAGAACGCCATGCAAACCCAGCACATCAGTTTGCCAAGCGGCATTTTGTAGATGGATTTTTTGTGCAGCTCAGGTCGCTGTTTGCGGTACACCAGATATGAGCACAGAATAATCGTCCAGACGAACATAAACAGAATCGCCGACACGGTGGTGATCATCGTGAAGGCTGCGATGACGTTCGGATTAACATACAGCATCACCACCCCGCCCAGCAGGCAGATGCAGGAGAAGGTTAACCCTTTAGCCGGAACGGCACGCTTAGACAGCTTAGCGAACGCCTGCGGCGCCATCTTGTCCTGCGCAAGGCCAAACAGCATGCGGCTGGTAGAGAATACGCCGCTGTTAGCCGAGGACGCGGCAGACGTCAGCACCACGAAGTTGATGATGCTCGCGGCGGCAGGCAGCCCCACCAGCACAAACAATTCAACGAACGGGCTCTTATCCGCCACCACGGAACGCCACGGCGTTACCGACATAATCACGACCAGAGCAAACACGTAGAACATGATGATGCGAACTGGAATCGAGTTAATGGCGCGCGGCAGCGATTTCTCCGGGTCTTTGGTTTCCGCGGCGGTTGTGCCCACCAGCTCAATCCCCACGAAAGCGAAGACCGCAATCTGGAAACCGGCAAAGAAGCCGCTGAGGCCTTTCGGGAACCAGCCACCGTCATTCCACAGGTTGTTGAAAGAGGCCTCAACGCCCGATGGCGAATGGAAGTGCGTCAGAATCATCACCAGGCCGATAATAATCAGCCCTACGATGGCGACAATCTTGATCATTGCAAACCAGAACTCCATCTCACCGAACATCTTCACCGTGGCCAGATTCAGGCTCAGCAGCAGGACGACAACGGCCAGAGAGGCCACCCAGTCCGAAAGCCCTGGGAACCAGAATTGTGCATAAGACGTGATAGCCACCACGTCGGCCATGCCGGTGACAACCCAGCAGAACCAGTATGTCCAGCCGGTGAAATACCCGGCCCACGGGCCAAGCAGGTCGGCGGCGAAATCGCTGAATGACTTGTACTCGAGGTTTGAGAGCAGCAGCTCCCCCATCGCCCGCATCACGAAGAACAGCATAAAGCCGATGATCATATAGACGAAGATGATGGACGGCCCCGCGAGGCTGATGGTTTTACCGGAGCCCATAAACAGCCCGGTGCCTATAGCGCCACCGATGGCGATAAGCTGGATATGACGGTTAGTTAAATTTCGCCGCAGTGACTGCTCCGCCGGAGCCTGATCGGCCTCAGCGACTTTTGCCTGATCTACCATGTTGTGTTTTTCCTGTACCTGACCGTTGTGTTTGGCTCTTCTGGCCTTTACGTAATATTGATGTGACGTTGCTTTCATAAAGCACATGGATAGTAGGAGAGATTTGGCGGGATGAATACCTGCTAAAAACGATCTTGTTAATTTTTTGTTTTATTTGAGTGCGAAATCACTGTCGCAACGCGATCTGCCTCACAAAAATACCCGTAACGTGAGCATATGCAAGATAAAATCATGGTTATTTGTTAAGAACCAAACGAAAACCCCGCTGTAAGCGGGGTTCCAGACTGATGACAAACCTGTAGCGAACGAATTTCGCAAAGATCTCGCCGGATAAATAATCAGGAAAATCAATTTATTGGTTTTCGGCAGTTCTTCAACCAAAAAGGAAAAACCACGTTTTTCCTTTTTGGTTTACAACATTAAACCCCGCTGTAAGCGGGGTTCTGCTACTGCTTACAGAATTTCCAGCAGTTCGACTTCAAAGACCAGGGTGCTGAATGGCGGGATGGACGCGCCAGCACCGCGCTCGCCGTAGGCCAGGTTGTGAGGGATAGTCAGTTCCCATTTAGAGCCAACCGGCATCAGGGTCAGGGCTTCAATCCAGCCTGCGATGACGCCGCTGACCGGGAATTCAGCCGGTTCGCCACGCTGTACGGAGCTGTCGAATACGGTGCCGTCGATAAGCTTACCGGTATAGTGCACGCGAACGTGATCTTTGCGCGCAGGAATAGCGCCGGTGCCCTGAGTCAGAACGCGGAATTGCAGGCCGGATTCGGTGCTGCTCACGCCTTCTTTCTTGACGTTCTCTTCCAGATATTTCTGACCTTCTACCGCCATCTCTTTCTGACGTTCCTGACGCACCGCATCGGCACGTTCGTGAACTTCACGCAGAGCACGGTGAACAACATCAACAGGAACGACCGGAGCATTCCCTTCCAGCGCATCACGCAGACCAGCCACCAGCGCTTCTGGCAGCAGACCCTGCAGACCAGATTCGCTCAGTTGCTGACCAACCTGTAAACCAATACCGTAACTTGCTTGCGCTTCGACGCTGTCAAAAGAAGGGGTTGTCATGAGTTTTCCTTTAGGGTTTTAAAAGCAAGCGTGCAGCATAGCAGCGTCACCTGGTCGGGTAAAATGCAAAAGGGTGAAAGGTGACAAATGCGAACGAAACGGGAACAATGGCTTCAGGAGTGCTAAATTACAGTGGAGCGTCACGGAAAGCGGGATCGTTCACTGCATCAAACAGTTAGCGTTCTATAATGGAGTTGGGAAATGGTCACAGCACAGTATGTGGACTTGAGGAGGGTTGCCGATGCGATTCGCTATTAAACCAAAGCTCGTAAGGATATGGCACGCCCCTGAGCATTTTCGTCTCATGGATCCGCTTCCCCCGCTGCATCGGCGAGGCATTATCATTGCGGCCGCTATCGTGGTGATTGGCTTTTTATTACCGACGCCCAATGAACCAGATCGCCCGGTCACTCGTGACGCGCAGCTCTCGATTGAGTCACAGACCCCAATGCATGCCGAGCTGGTGAATCCGCCCACTAATACAACGCCTGCCGCCCCCGTAGAGCCAGCGCCTGTTCAACCTTCCGTTCAGCCAGAAGCGCAGAGCCAGGCTCCGGTGCCACATGCCAATAACGATATCGAACAACAATGGCGTTCCTACCGTGTGGAATCAGGGCAGACTCTGGCACAGCTGTTCCGTGACCATAATTTACCCCCGACAGATGTCTACGCGATGGCTCAGGTACAAGGCGACAATCAGCCCCTGAGAACGTTACAGACCGGGCAGATGGTGAAGATTCGTCAGAATGCGAATGGAATAGTGACAGGCCTGTCACTTGATTCAGGCAGCGGTGAGGTCTTATTTACCCGCCAGCCGGACGGCAGCTTCCTGCGCGCACAATAAGTGGCTTGGCTCATAAATGCAAAACGCCGGCACATGGCCGGCGTTTTAACGTGTACTTCAGCTTAAATTAAGCTTCAGCAACAACGTTTACAGTCAGTTTAGCGAACACTTCGCTGTGAACCTGGAAGTCCACTTCGTGTGCGCCAGTGGTACGCAGAACGCCGTTCGGTAAACGAACTTCGCTCTTAGCCACTTCAACGCCAGCTGCAGTAACAGCATCAGCGATGTCGCGAGTACCGATGGAACCGAACAGTTTACCTTCGTCGCCTGCTTTAGACGCGATAGTAACGGTTTCCAGTGCGTTGATCTTCGCAGCGCGAGCTTCAGCAGCAGCCAGAACGTCAGCCAGTTTAGCTTCCAGTTCTGCACGGCGTGCTTCGAAGAATTCAACGTTTTTCTTGGTAGCAGGAACAGCTTTACCCTGTGGTACCAGGAAGTTACGAGCATAACCCGCTTTAACGTTAACCTGATCACCCAGGCTACCCAGGTTTGCTACTTTATCAAGCAGAATAACTTGCATTACCTTATCCTCTCAAAGTCGTATTAATGGACCGTGACCGATTACTGATGACGATCAGTGTACGGCAGCAGAGACAGGTAGCGAGCGCGTTTGATAGCGCGAGCCAGCTGACGCTGATATTTTGCACGGGTACCGGTGATACGGCTTGGGACAATCTTACCGCTTTCGGTGATGTAGTTTTTCAGCGTAGCGATGTCTTTATAGTCAATCTCTTGAACGCCTTCCGCGGTGAAACGGCAGAACTTGCGACGACGGAAATAACGTGCCATATGGCTAGTCTCCAGAATCTATCAATTCAATCTGCTCGGCATGCAATACCACTTTGTTCAGCCCATTTTTTGCCTGATGGCAAGTAATGAAGCCTTGAACCGTAAGTACCGTGCCGACCGTTATACTGTGAGTAATGGCCTGGTGTGCGTGTCCGCTAATAATCACGGGCATTCTGCACCATGCCTGCCGGTTGAAACCGGCCTCCTCTTGCACAGAACGATGCTCAAGCACGAACTGGCAGTGAGGAATTCCTGACGGGCTGACCTTGCGCAGGGGTGTCTTGCACACTGTGCCAGACAGAACCAGGCGGTTTGCCGTCATCAGAAATTACTCTTCAGAATCCCCAGCATCTGCATCTTCAGTGGTTTCAGACGCGAAATCGTCACGACGCTCACGGCGTTCGTCTTTCGCTTTAACCATTGGAGAAGCTTCGGTAACCGCGTGCTTAACGCGCATAACCATGCTGCGGATAACGGCGTCGTTGAAGCGGAAGTTAGTTTCCAGCTCATCGATCGCTTCCTGCGGAGCTTCAACGTTCAGCAGAACGTAGTGAGCTTTGTGCAGTTTATTGATCGGGTAAGCCAGCTGACGGCGGCCCCAGTCTTCCAGACGGTGGATCGTACCTTCTGCTGCAGTGATTGCACCAGTGTAACGTTCGATCATACCCGGAACCTGTTCGCTCTGGTCAGGATGGACCATAAAAACGATTTCGTAATGACGCATCGAATTGCTCCTTACGGATTATTCAGCCTCCTGTCAGGGTCAGCCGCGGCCCATGGAAGCAAGGAACGTGTTTATAAAGGCGGCTGAAAAATTGACGCGTAATCATACTTGCGGGGCCTGACAAACTCAAGGCCGAACGGAAATTAATTCTTTTGGCTGACGGACAAAAAACCGACGGCGGACTAACACCGTGAATTTTATAAAGTTGAGCTGGATCACTAAAAATTTTTGACCAACACCATCAGAAATGGTCGCTTTTTATTCAACCACATCGGTTTACACTTAGTATCAAGGGCCGCCACTAATCATTCACAGGAGCGACGACCACTGATAACACACCAGCTGTAGTGGAGCGCAAATATGAAAACCCTCGCTTATTTTCTTGCCGCGGCATTTTTGCTAAGCGCAAATGCGACGGCAGCGATCAAAATAGACAGCCGTATCGCCAGAAATATGGATGATGTGCAGAGCCTCGGCGTGATTTACATCAACCATAACTTCGCAACCGAACAGGAAGCGGAACAGGCGATACAGCAGGATGCGCAACAGCATGGCGCAGCTTACTACCACACCATCCTGATGAGGGAACCCGGTAGCAATGGCAACATGCGGGTCAGCGCAGATATTTACAGGTAACAACAGGTACGAGTAAGCAGCACCGTCAGTCCCAGCGTTAACACCAGGAATACCACAACGACATAGAAAGCCAACGTATGATTTGCCCCCTTTGCTGGGGGCTTTTTTATTTTTGCCCGTAGTACGCGTTAGCGCCGTGTTTACGCTGGAAGTGCTTGTTCATCAGGTAGCTATCGACAGGTTTCAACTGCGGATTGATGCCACGTGCAATCCACGCCATACGCGCCACTTCCTCCATCACCACGGCATTGTGTACCGCCTCGTCAACATCTTTTCCCCAGGCAAAGGGTCCGTGCTGATAGACCACCATGCCCGGCGTATGCAGCGGGTTAGCCCGGGCAAGCGTTTCGATGATCACTTTGCCGGTATTGAGCTCGTACTCGCCCTGTATCTCCTCTGCGGACAGTGCACGGGTACAGGGAATATCCCCGAAGAAGTAATCCGCATGCGTGGTGCCAAGCGCGGGGATGGACAACCCTGCCTGCGCCCAGGCCGTGGCGTGCGTAGAATGGGTATGCACCACGCCGCCCAGCTCGGGGTATTTTTTATAAAGCGCAAGGTGCGTTGCCGTATCCGAGGAGGGACGATACCGCCCTTCAATGACCACGCCGTTCATATCAACCACCACCATGTCATCTGCTGACATTTGCTCATACGCCACGCCGCTTGGCTTAATCACCACGCGCTGGCGCTGGCGGTCGATACCGCTGGCGTTTCCCCAGGTAAAGGTCACCAGCCCATGGCGCGGCAGCGCCATGTTCGCCTCGAAGACCTGCTGTTTAAGCTGCCGCATAACCTTCCTCCAGCAATCCTGCCCGCGCCATACGTTCCAGCACCCAGTCCCGGGCTTTTATGACCTCCACTACCGGGTCTACCGCCGTTTCGCTCCACATCTCGATGAGATACGGGCCGCGGTAGCCGCTGTGTTTTAACGTCTCAAAGCAGCGTTCAAACTCCACGACACCCGAGCCAAAAGGCACATTTTTAAAAACGCCGGGGCGCGTGTCTTTAACGTGAACGGCGACGATATGCCCGCTTCCTGCCTGCAACTCCATCTGCACGTCGTTATCCCACGCGGAGAGATTGCCGATATCCGGGTAAAGCTGGAACCACGGATTATTAAGATAGTGGGCATAGCCCATTGCCTTGCTGATGGAGTTCATCAGCGGGTAGTCCATGATTTCCATCGCCAGCGTCACCTGCGCGCGGCTCGCCATTTCAACCGCCAGGGTTAACCCTTCCCGGAAGCGACGACGGGTTTCGTCGTTAGCCTGCTGGTAATAAACGTCATAACCCGCCAGCTGGATAACGCGAATGCCCACGTCCTGCGCCAGCTCAATGGCTTTGCGCATGATCTCCAGCCCCTGGTTACGCACCGCATCGTCTTCACTCCCCAGCGGGTAGCGGCGGTGGGCGCTAAGGCACATCGACGGAACGCGAACCCCGGTTTCGGCCACGGCCTGCACCAGCGCCAGGCGCTGTTCACGGCTCCAGTCCAGGCGCGACAGCCGGTTATCCGTTTCATCCACCGACATTTCCACGAAATCAAACTCAAGCGTTGCCGCAAGAGACAGCTTTTCCTGCCAGCACTCCCCGACGGGGAGCGCCTTTTCATAGATACCCAGCGGAACCTGTTTGTGCAACATAACCGCTCCTTATCCCCAAAGCTGGGCAATGGAACGTTTAAACTGTCGCGCCGCCGCAACGGGATCTGCGGCGTCACGAATGCTGCGCCCGGCTATAAAGACGTGAATCGGGATGCCCTGAAAGAGCGGCAAATCCTCCAGTGCCAGACCGCCGGTAACCGTGACTTTAAAGCCCATATCCGCAAGGCGTTTTATCGCCGTGATATCCGCTTCGCTCCAGGCTACGCCCGCTGCCTGTGCGTCCCGGCTACGATGGTAGACCACCTGCTCAATCCCCGCTTTGCGCCACTCCTGCGCCTGGTCCCACGTCCAGAAACCGGTCAGCTCGATTTGCACATCGCCGTTAAATTCGCGGGCGACTTCCAGCGCGCCTTTTGCAGTGTTGATGTCCGCACAGCAGATGACGGTGACCCAGTCCGCACTGGCTTCAAAACACATACGAGAAAGGATTTTCCCCGCGTCGGCGATCTTGGCATCCGCCAGCACAATTTTGTGCGGGTAAAGCGCCTTTAGGTCACGTACCGCACGCACGCCCTCGCCCACGCAAAGAATGGTGCCGACTTCAATAATATCCACCTCTTCGGCGATCAGTCGCGTGGTGTGGTAGGCATCCGAAAGGGTCTGGTTATCCAGCGCGACCTGCAACATGGGTAATGAATGAGACATAAAAACTCCTCAGGCAGCCGCAGCCGTGGCGCGGTCGATTAAGTCCAGCACTTCCTGCTCGGTTCGGCAGGCGCGTAAACGATCAAAATTGGCTTCATCTTCAAACAGGTTGACGATCTGCATGATGCCCACCTCCTGATGGGTATTGGCATCTTCCGCAGCCAGGGTAATCAGGATGTCTACCGGATCGTTATCGTCATGATTGAAGACCAGCGGTGTTTTCAGCGTCACCAGCGCAAAGCCGGTGCGCTTCACGCCTTCCTCCGGCCTTCCGTGGGGCATGGCAAGACCCGGAGCGATAACGAAGTAAGGTCCGAACTGCGCCACCCCCTCCAGAATGGCCTGGTAGTAACGTGGCTCCACAACCCCGGCATCCACCAGCAGATCGACGCCAATTTTTACCGCTTCCTGCCAGGTTTCAGCCTCCGCCTGCAGGCGGATAGCGTGGTTCTGCGCCAGCGAATCACGTAATTTCATCATGGCTCCTTACTGCATATCCTTCGGAAAATGCGCCTGAATCACTTCCATTAGCTTCGGCCCGAAGTCCGCGGCGCTCAGCATGTTGCGAACCCCGACCACGAACTTGTTGCCCGACACCGTGATTTCGCTGGCGACATGGGTGGAAGCGATAATGATGTCTGCGCCGCTCAGCTCGCTTTTATACTCCCCGACGGCGCAGCTGTTGACGCTGTGCTGCACGCCCTGTTCGGTCAGAAACTGATCGACTTTCATTTTCATAATCATGGAACTGCCCTGCCCACAGCCACAAACAGCAAGAATGCGTACGGTCATAATTCAATTCCTTTCGTTAACGGTAGTTTCTGTCAGGTGTTTTTCAGCGTCCTCTTCCTGGCGCAGCGTGCGCCCGGCAAAGAACATGTAAACCAGTGCGATAACCACAATGACGCCCATGAACCACAGCCCAAGAGTCAGCCCCTGCATAATGGGCGGTGCCAGAATCGACCAGTCGGCCATCCCCATCCAGGCGCTTAGCCCCGTAAGCTTCACCGCCCACACGCAGCCGAAAATTTCAATCATGCCCATCACCAGGCAGATTTTTAGCGCCGCGCGCCAGCCGCCGAAGTGATTAGCAAATACGCCGATAGTGGCGTTAGAGAAGAACATGGGAATAAAGCCGGGGATGATCATGATGGAAGAGCCGATGGCGATCAGAATACCTACCGCAATTAGCTGACCGATGGTGCCCCAGATAAAGCCCCAGACCACCGCGTTTGGCGCGAAGCTGTAGATTGCCGCACAGTCGATGGCCAGCACGGCGCCGGGAATTAAGCGCTGAGAGATACCGTTGAAGGCTTCCGAAAGCTCAGCTACGAACATCCTTACGCCCTGAACGATAATGAAAATAGCGACAGCAAACTGGAAGCCGGTTTGCAGGATGTAGATAGTCCAGTGGGTTTTGCCGGCCATTGCCTGCAGAGTGTCGAGACCAAACGAGCAGAGAATAGCGCCAAAGAACAGCGTCATCACAATGGCGGTAGAAACAATGTTGTCATGGAAGATATTCAGCCAGCCCGGCAGGTTGAGATCCTCAACGCTCTCTTCCTTTTTGCCCAGATACGGCGCGATTTTGTAGGCAATCCAGGAAGCAAACTGCTGCTGGTGACCGATAGAAAAACCGCTGTTTTCCGTTACCGCCTGAGTGGGTTTAAACATCATGTTGGAGGTGATGCCCCAGTAGAGCGAAACCAGCACCGCGGTACAGATGATGGTGGTCCACATTGGGTAGCCGAGAATAAAGAAGAAGACGGCAATCAGCCCCGCCTGCTGGAACATAATATGCCCGGTGAGCATGATGGTACGAATGCCCGTCACCCGCCGCAGCAGGACGTAGAAGATATTCAGCGCAAGCGCCAGGAGGACGGCATAGCCCACCCAGCTGTAGGCATCTCCCATTCTTTCGACAGTGGCCATCATCGAAGCGTAGGTGTCTGAAATGGCACCGTTAATCCCGTACACCTCCGACATCTTCGCGACTACCGGTTTAAAGGTGCCGGTCAGAATGCCTGACCCCGCCTGTAATAACATAAAGCCGATAATGGTTTTGATGGTGCCTTTGATGATGACGCTGGCGCTTTTACGCAGCAGGAGATAACCCAGACAGGTGACTATCCCCAGCAGCAGCGGCGCGTTCGTCATGACCTGGTTAAAAAAGATGGTAAAGGCGTTGTAGAGGGTTTCCATAAAGCTCTCCGTAGGGTAGTGCTCCCTGTCTATGTACTTAAGCGTGACCGACAGGTGGAAGCGGTGTGCCCACACTTTATGAATCAAAAGTAATCACAACAAGATCAAATGTGATTATTTGTGAGATGTTTCGCAAATTATTTACCTTACGCTTATGAAGGTAATTGCCCCTGGTCGTAAACCTCATTTAATTATCTTAAAATCAACAATATAAATAAAAATTATGTTATTTAACCTTTCAGATCGGCCCCGGTAACCTCCTAATAACCTGATACGCAGCATAGAAATAATGCTTCTCAAGGCTGATTTTTGATGCCAATATAAATCATATCGAATCATTAAATGATTAAACTTGATTTCAAAAACAGATCAGGAGAAGGTTCATGAGCAAAGTAGCAACGATCACCCGCGAGTCCTGGATACTGAGCACTTTCCCGGAGTGGGGGAGCTGGCTGAACGAAGAAATTGAGCAGGAAGCGGTCGTGCCTGGAACATTTGCGATGTGGTGGCTGGGCTGCACCGGGATCTGGCTGAAGTCCCAGGGGCAGGCCAATATCTGCGTCGACTTCTGGTGCGGCACAGGCAAACAGAGCCACGGTAATCCGCTGATGAAAGCCGGGCACCAGATGCAGCGTATGGCGGGTGTGAAAAAACTTCAGCCAAACCTGCGCACCACACCGTTCGTACTCGATCCTTTTGCCATTCGCACTGTTGATGCGGTACTGGCGACGCACGATCACAACGATCATATCGACGTGAACGTTGCGGCGGCAGTCATGCAGAACTGTCCTTCAGACGTGCCTTTTATCGGGCCGCAAACCTGCGTGGATATCTGGGTAAACTGGGGAGTGCCGCGTGAACGCTGCATCGTGGTAAAGCCGGGCGACGTGGTGAAGGTGAAAGATATTGAAATCCATGCGCTGGACGCCTTTGACCGCACGGCGCTGATTACCCTGGCGGCGGAAGAGAAAGCCGCTGGCGTTTTGCCGGATGGAATGGATGAACGCGCGGTGAACTACCTGTTCAAAACACCGGGGGGCAATCTCTATCACAGCGGTGACTCCCATTATTCCAACTACTATGCGAAGCACGGTAACGACCACCAGATTGACGTGGCGCTTGGCTCTTACGGCGAGAACCCGCGCGGCATCACGGATAAAATGACCAGCGCTGACATTCTGCGCATGGCCGAGTCGCTTAACACCAAAGTCGTGATCCCGTTCCACCATGATATCTGGTCAAATTTCCAGGCGGACCCGCAGGAGATTCGCGTGCTATGGGAGATGAAAAAAGATCGGCTGAAATATGGTTTTAAACCGTTTATCTGGCAGGTGGGGGGCAAGTTTACCTGGCCGCTGGATAAAGACCTGTTCGAGTACCACTACCCGCGCGGATTCGACGACTGCTTTACCATCGAGCCGGATCTCCCTTTCAGGTCCTTCCTTTAAACTTAAGCCGGGCAGCTGCCCGGCTTTTTCAGCGTTAAACTTAGGTTTTTCACCCGTTTTCAAATATCATCTTTAAAAATCATATCTTATCGGGAATAAGCATGACCGAAGCACAGCGTCATCAGATTCTGCTTGAACTGCTGCAGCAAACTGGGTTCGTCACGGTTGAGCAGGTTATGGAACGCCTGGCCATTTCACCCGCCACCGCGCGCCGCGATATCAACAAGCTGGATGAGAGCGGCAGATTGAAAAAGGTGCGTAACGGCGCGGAGGCGGTAAGCCAGCAGCGGCCTCGCTGGACGCCAATGAATATCCACCTGGCACAGAATCACGACGAGAAAAGCCGTATTGCCAGCGCCGCTTCGCAGCTGGTGAGTCCGGGGGAAAGCGTCGTCATCAACTGTGGATCTACCGCGTTTTTGCTTGGACAGGAAATTTGCGGCAAGCCGGTACAAATCATCACTAATTACCTGCCGCTGGCGAATTACCTCATCGAGCAGGAGCATGACAGCGTGGTTATCATGGGGGGGCAATATAACAAGAGCCACTCTATTACCCTCGGCCCGCAGGACAGCGAAACCTCGCTGTACGCCGGCCACTGGATGTTTACCAGCGGTAAAGGGCTGACGGCGGAAGGGCTGTATAAAACGGATATGCTTACCGCAATGGCCGAACAGAAAATGCTGGGGGTGGTGGGCAAACTGGCGGTACTGGTCGACAGCAGCAAAGTGGGGCAGCGGGCGGGTATGCTGTTCAGCCGCGCAGAGCAGATTGACCTGGTCATCACCGGCAGGCAGGCCTCGCCTGAAGTGGTTAAAAAACTTCAGGATCAAGGCGTGCAGGTCATTCTGGTTTAGCTAAAGATTGCTGATGAAAAAGCGGCTGGTCGCTTCCAGCGCGGTGGGGGTAATCCGGTGCTTTACGCCCGCTTCCCACAGGCAGGTCAGCTGCTGGTCCACCCCCTGCTGAATCAGCGCCTGCTGTAAGCGGAAAGTCTCTGCCGCTGGCACTACGTCATCCTCTTCACCATGCCACAGCAGCAGCGGGCGGTTGCCGATGCGCTCCAGCTGGCTGCTGATATCGTATTCCGCAAGCCGGGCGAGAGTGGTTTCCAGCTGGTCTGCTTTCGGCGGGAATAAGGTTTTCGCGAGCTGGGTGAAATAGCCCGATCCCATCAGGCAGGCCACGCTGCGCACTTCCTCATGGCGGGCCATTATGCCCAGTGCGGTCATGCCCCCCATCGATGCCCCGCCAACGGCGAGACGCCCTTCGGCAATCAGGCCCTGCTCCTCAAGCGCATCTCGCAACAGGGGGTACTCGTCAATATTCGTTTTCAGAATCGGCCAGAACTGGCTCAGACGCGCTTCAACATCCCCGTTAAAACGAGCGCCGTGGGCCTGCGCATCCGGCATCACCACGCGTATTCCCGCCTGCGCCAGCGCGACGGCAAAATAACTGTAAACCAGCTTCGAGGAGGTAAAGCCGTGATAAAACAGTACGGTGGGCAACGCTTCTTGCCTCTGCCCGCCAGGAACAGCATGTAAAACCTCGATCCCTGCCAGCCGTTCCGTATACATTTCTATCATCATTCTCTCCCCGTCGTTACGCTGTGAATGTCTGTTGTAAGCCACGGCGTAGCAGGTGGCAAGAAAATCACTATTACGGATTATTGTAACGATGAGATCTCACCGACGATTTTCATTCGAAAGTGATTCAAAAGCGCGGGAGAGGTAACAGAAAGGGAACATTCCCTCTTCACAGCGCCGGCCCGAAACTACACTATGACTATCAGGAAACGAGAAAATACCATGCGACTGCTATCTGCTCTGTTACTGGCAACAACGCTTAGCGCCTGTTCTGTCCTGCAAGGAACGCCCCAGCCAGCACCACCGGTTGCGGATCATCCGCAGGAAATACAGCGCAACCAAACCCAGGGGCTGACAAAGATTGGAACAGTCTCCACCCTTGAGCGTGGCGCGCCTTCTGATTCTGAAGCGATAATCAAAGCAAAGGCAGCAGCGGCCAAAGCAGATTTTTATGTCATCGTCCTTAATGACGAGACGGTCGTTCCGGGACAATGGTACGCGCAGGCGATTTTGTACCGAAAATGAGATCCTGATGCTGCTTGTTTATTGATATTTACACAGATTTTCGGCGATTTATTGTTTCACATGCACAATGGACCTCACGCCACACCGGCTTGCATGGGGCCCAGATTAAGCGAAGGAATGCCCTGTTGATGACCGGGGTTTGTTGATAAGGAACTAACAATGAAACGATCGTTTGCCTTAACCTCATTGCTGCTATCCGTAGGAATGATTACTACTGCGGCTCAATCGGCAGAAGATGTCGCAGCTGACTGTGTGACAGGACTGAATGAAATTGGTCTGATATCCCTGAACAGCATCGCAGGCAGCGCGCAGGATGTGGAAAAAGTGATCGCGCTGAAGGCCGATGAGCAAGGCGCATCCTATTACCGCATTATTAAAATGCAGGAGAACTACCATGCTGATAGCTGGCGTGCACAGGCGATCCTGTATGCCTGAAAACACATCTTATATTCCCTGAAAGCCGCCCCTCCGGGTGGCTTTCTTATTTTAAGCCGTGCGACCAGTCGCCCGCAGCAGTACGACCTTCAGTATCGATTCAGGCAAAACGGACTCTCCACGCTCATCCAGCACCATTCGGCACCAGGCTTCTGCCAACGGCGGGGAAAGGTGCGGCAGCAGTTGGGCAGCGGTTGCCAGATTTGCCAGCTGCTTAGCAATGTTACGTCCCCACTCCTCCTGAGGCTTACGCAGGCGCTGCTGAAGCTGCCGCCAGCTACGGTCAAAATGACGGTTCTGCCCCTTCACTTCATCAAACTCGGCGTGGAGCATCTCCAGCACGCCCGGCTGACGCGTGATAACCCGCAGCACATCCAGCCCCATAATGTTCCCGGAGCCTTCCCAGATGCTGTTAACCGGCATTTCACGGTAGAGACGGGGCAGCTCGCTTTCTTCGCAATAGCCGATCCCCCCCAGCACCTCCATTGCCTCTGCCACAAACGGAATTCCTGCCTTGCAGACGCTGAATTTCGCCGCGGGGGTAAACAGGCGGCTGTAAGCCAGCTCACGGGGTTCGTTCGGTGATTCCCATGCCCGGGCCAGCCTGAACAGAAATGCGGTCTGCCCCTCCAGCTGGAGAGCCATACGGCCAAGCACCTGACGCATAATGGGCTGGTCGATAAGGTTTTTACCGAATGCCTGCCGCTGATGAGCATGGTAGAGCGCTATGGAAAGTGCACGACGCATCAGGCCATGGCTGCCAAGGGCACAGTCGAAGCGGGTGTAGCCGCCCATTTTCAGGATGCAGCGAACCCCTTCCCCTTCCTCGCCGATTAGCCAGCCGACAGCATCACAAAATTCCACTTCGCTGCTGGCGTTGGAACGATTACCCAGCTTGTCTTTCAGACGCTCCAGCCGGACATGGTTACGCTCGCCGTCAGGTAAAAATCGCGGCACGAAGAAGCATGAAAGGCCGCCTTTGGCCTGCGCCAGTACGAGGTGCGCATCACTTTGCGGCACGGAGAAGAACCACTTATGGCCGACCAGGCGGTACATCTCACCCGGCCCGGCTTTGTCTAAGGCTTCCGCTCTGGTGGTATTGCTGAGTACGTCCGAACCGCCCTGCTTTTCCGTCATCCCCATGCCAATCAGCAGCCCACGTTTCTGGCTACCGGGCAACAGATGGGCATCGTAGCGGTCGCTTAGCAGGGGTTTTGTCCATGAATGAAACTCCTTCGGAAGAGACTTTTGCAGCAGTGGGATTGCGCCAAACGTCATCGTCACCGGGCAAAGCGTTCCCGCCTCGACCTGGGCATGCTGGACAAACCGGGCCGCACGCGCCACGAAAGAGCCGTGACGGGCGTCCTCCTGCCACGGAAAATTATGTACCCGGTTCGCGCACAACCCCTGCATCAGCAGGTGCCAGGCCGGGTGAAAGCGCACGTCGTCAAGGCGTTCTCCGCTGGGGTCGTAGCGCAGCAATTCAGGTGGATTGGCGTTAGCCAGCCTGCCAAGTTCTAACGACTCGGCGGAACCCAGCTGTTGACCAATGCTGGCAAGCAGCTCGGCGTCCCAGCCTGCCCCTTCACGGGCAACGGCCTCGCACAGCGAGATGTCGGAAAGAAAGAGGTTACTGTTGTTGAGAGGGGTGGGTTGGTTAAAAACGGTATGAGTTTGCCAGCGCATCGCGTTCCCTCCTGTAATGGCATTGCCATTAATTATGGACGCAGATGGCGCTTGTGCCCGGAGGGGGATCACAAAGCGGGGTGTAAGCCCGCTCAGAGTATTGCAGAAGCTATAAGACTGTCAGACGACAAATCTATAAAATAAAAAAAGAATATTGTCTGCTGGTTTTACTCAAACACCAGAAAACCACGCTTTTCTGGTGTTTGCCAAAAGTCTGAAGCGGGGTGTTGACCACCCCGCCCGTTTTTTAGCTGCGCTGACGCACCGCTTCGAACAGGCAGATGCCCGTTGCGACGGAGACGTTCAGTGAGGAGACGGAACCTGCCATTGGAATGCTGATCAGCTCGTCGCAGTGCTCGCGAGTCAGACGGCGCATACCTTCGCCTTCCGCCCCCATCACCAGCGCCATCGGGCCGGTCATTTTGCTCTGGTACAGCGTGTGATCTGCTTCGCCAGCGGTGCCGACAATCCAGACGTTCTCTTCCTGCAGCAGACGCATGGTACGGGCCAGGTTGGTCACGCGGATCAGCGGTACGTTCTCTGCTGCGCCACAGGCCACTTTTTTCGCCGTTGCGTTCAGCATGGCGGAACGATCTTTCGGGACGATAACCGCATGCACGCCAGCGGCATCTGCGCTACGCAGGCAGGCACCGAGGTTATGGGGATCGGTAACACCATCCAGGATCAGCAGGAAAGGCTTCTCGAGGCTGGCAATCAGATCCGGCAGATCGTTCTCCTGATACTGACGGCCCGGCTTCACGCGGGCGATGATCCCCTGGTGCACCGCCCCTTCGGATTTCTCATCCAGCCACTGACGGTTTGCCACCTGCACCGGCACGCCCTGGGCTTCCAGAGCGTGGATCAAAGGCATCAGACGTTTGTCTTCACGACCTTTAAGAATAAAAACTTCCTGAAAACGCTGCGGGGCATTATCCAGTAGCGCCTGAACGGCGTGGATGCCGTAAATCATTTCACTCATTGCTGTTACTCGTTTCAGATGCGATAGCGTCTGTGTTGTTCTGTATTTCGGAGAAAAACCGTAGGGTGGATAAGCGAAGCGCCATCCACCCTCAGAAACGGCGGATGGCGCAGGCTTATCCGCCCTACGAAATATTAGCTCGTCTGACCCGGCTGCTTTTTAGCAGCGCGCTTGGCTTTCGTGGCGGCGGCTATCTTACGGGTTTTGTCGGAAGGCGTTTTGGCTTTCTTCGCCTTCGGTTCGGTCGGCTTGTCAGCCTTTGCTTTCTTCGGCTTGCCCGCACCTTTGTCTTTACGGAAGGCGCTGTCCGGCTCGAAGTTCACACGTTTACCTGCCTGACGACGCTTCGCGCCACCGCCGTTACCGCCCTTTTTCGCGCGGTCTTTCGCGGTTTTGCCTTCGCCACGCGGTGCGCGGGTGCTGGAAATCAATGCGAAGTCGATTTTACGCTCGTCCATATGAACAGCTTCAACACGCACTTCCACACGGTCGCCCAGACGATAAGTCTGACCGCCGGATTCACCAATCAGGCGCTGCCCGATCTGGTCGAAGCGGTAGTAGTCGTTATCCAGCGTCGAAACGTGGACCAGGCCGTCGATAAACAGATCGTCAAGACGGACAAAGAAGCCGAAGCCGGTGACGCTTGCAATGATACCGTTAAACGTCTGCCCAACCTGGTCCTGCATAAAGTCACACTTCAGCCAGTCCGCTACGTCACGGGTTGCTTCATCGGCACGGCGTTCCGCCATGGAACAGTGCTGACCAAGCTGCAGCATCTCTTCCATACTGTAATGCCAGCCGCCGGAATCAGTGCTGTTGCCTTTGTGGCCCTGCTCTTTTGCCAGCAGATACTTGATGGCGCGGTGCAGCAGCAGATCCGGGTAACGGCGAATCGGCGAGGTGAAGTGTGCGTAAGATTGCAGCGCCAGCCCGAAGTGGCCGCGGTTTTCCGGATCGTAAACCGCCTGCTTCATGGAACGCAGCAGCATAGTTTGCAGCATTTCATGATCCGGGCGATCCGCAATGGATTTCAGCAAATCGGCATAGTCGCGCGGTTCAGGCTTCTGGCCACCAGGCAGTTCAAGGCCAAGCTCCGCCAGCACCGTACGGAACGCGGTAATCGCGTCGTTGCTCGGACGATCGTGGTCGCGGAACAGAGACGGTTCGTTGGCTTTCTCAACAAAGCGGGCCGCGGAGATGTTCGCGAGGATCATGCACTCTTCAATCAGCTTGTGCGCGTCGTTACGAACGGTCTGTTCCACACGTTCAATACGGCGTTCGGCGTTGAAGATAAACTTCGCCTCTTCGCTTTCAAACGAGATGCCGCCGCGCTGGGCACGGGAGACGTCCAGCACTTTGTAGAGGTTATGCAGCTCTTCGATGTGCTTCACCAGCGGCGCGTATTGTTCACGCAACTCCTGGTCACCCTGCAGCATATGCCACACTTTGGTGTAGGTCAGACGCGCATGGGAGCTCATCACCGCTTCGTAGAACTTAGACCCGGTAAGGCGGCCCGTAGAAGAGATGGTCATCTCGCAGACCATACACAGACGGTCAACCTGCGGGTTGAGCGAGCACAGGCCGTTGGAGAGCACTTCCGGCAGCATTGGAACAACCTGCGACGGGAAATAGACGGACGTGCCACGGTTGCGCGCTTCGTTGTCCAGCGCGGTTGGCGGACGAACGTAGTAGCTGACGTCGGCGATGGCTACCCACAGGCGCCAGCCGCCGCCGCGTTTTTTCTCGCAGAATACGGCGTCATCGAAGTCGCGGGCGTCTTCACCATCAATGGTCACCAGCGGCAGATCGCGTAAGTCTACGCGGCCAACTTTGGCCTCTTCCGGCACCTGCTCTTTCAGGGAAGCCACCTGGGCTTCAACTTCTGGCGGCCAGACATAAGGAATTTCATGGGTGCGCAGCGCCATATCGACGGCCATGCCGGTGCCCATGTTATCGCCCAGAATCTCAACGATTTTGCCGACGGCTTTGGTACGGCGGGTTGGTCGCTGGGTAAGCTCAACCACCACCACAAAGCCCATACGCGCGCCCATCACACCTTCCGGCGGGATGAGGATGTCGAAGCTCAGTCGGCTGTCGTCCGGCACGACAAAGCTGATGCCGGCATCGGTAAAGTAGCGTCCGACGATTTGTGCGGTTCTTGGCTCCAGCACGCGAACGATACGCGCTTCGCGGCGGCCTTTACGGTCGGCACCCAGCGGCTGCGCCAGCACGATATCGCCGTGCATGCACATTTTCATCTGTTCGGAGGAAAGGTAGAGGTCGTCTTTACGCCCTTCCACGCGCAGGAAGCCAAAGCCATCGCGATGGCCGATGACCTTACCTTTCAGCAGGTCAAGGCGTTCCGGCAGCGCATAGCACTGGCGGCGGGTGAAGACCAGCTGCCCGTCACGCTCCATGGCACGCAGGCGGCGGCGTAAGGCTTCAATCTGCTCTTCGCCACTAATGTTCAGTTCTACAGCCAGCTCTTCACGGTTGGCTGGTTTTTCACGGTTGGTCAGGTGAGCGAGAATAAACTCCCGGCTTGGGATCGGGTTTTCGTATTTTTCGGCTTCTCGTTCCTGAAAAGGATCTTTTGACATTGCGGTTCCTCCGTTGTCATCCACAAATGGAGTAGCGATCACTCCACCAGCAGTAATTTGTAGAGCGGTTGGTTATGGTCCACCAGTTCGGCCAGCGTGTGTTTATCCAGCTCTGTCAGAAAGCTCTGCACCGCCTCGGCCAGCGCCTGTTTCAGGCGACATGCGGGGGTGATATGACAAAACTCGCTGCTACAGTTCACCAAAGAAAGCGGTTCCAGCTCACGCACTACATCGCCCACGCGAATGGTATTCGCAGGCTTGCCGAGGCGAATGCCGCCGTTTTTGCCGCGCACTGCTGTGACATAGCCAGCACGACTGAGTTGATTGATGATTTTCACCATATGATTACGGGACACGCCATACACTTCAGTCACTTCCGAAATGCTCGTCATCTTGCCTTCAGGCAAAGACGCCATATAAATCAAAGCACGTAAACCGTAATCAGTAAAACTCGTTAACTGCACATCAACCTCTGGGGTGGGGGGAAACGCTCATCGCCCGTGTGGCGATATATTGATGATAAACCAGCCATATCTTTGGCGGCTAATTTATTTGTTCGGGGAAGGTAAAAAAGCGGCGAGAGAAGTAGCAAAACGGGGTGTGGTGGCCACACCCCGTATCCAGATTACGCGTCGAACGGATCGCGCAGAATCATGGTTTCAGAACGGTCAGGACCGGTAGAGATGATATCTACAGGGACTTCCGTCAGTTCTTCAATACGTTTGATGTAGTTCAGTGCTGCCTGCGGCAGGCCGCTACGCTCTTTCACACCGAAAGTGGTCTCAGACCAGCCCGGCATAGTTTCGTAGATTGGCTCGATACCTTCCCAGTCATCCGCCGCCATTGGGGTGGTGGTGACTTCGCGGCCATCCGGCATGCGGTAACCGACGCAGAGTTTAACCTCTTTCAGGCCGTCCAGTACGTCCAGCTTGGTCAGGCAGAAACCTGACAGGGAGTTGATCTGCACGGCACGGCGCACGGCAACAATATCCAGCCAGCCGGTACGACGACGACGGCCAGTGGTTGCGCCGAACTCGTTACCTTGTTTGCACAGGAACTCGCCCACATCATCAAACAGCTCGGTCGGGAACGGACCTGCCCCCACACGGGTGGAGTAAGCTTTGATGATACCCAGCACGTAATCCACATAGCGCGGGCCGAGGCCTGAACCTGTTGCAACGCCACCCGCGGTGGTGTTGGAGGAGGTCACGTACGGATAGGTACCGTGGTCGATGTCCAGCAGCGTGCCTTGAGCACCTTCGAACATCATGAAGTCGCCACGCTTGCGCGCTTCGTCCAGCAGGTTTGAAACGTCTACGACCATGCCGGTCAGGATGTCGGCGATAGCCATCACATCGTCCAGCACTTTCTGGTAGTCAACCGCTTCAACTTTGTAGAAGTTAACCAACTGGAAGTTATGGTATTCCATCACTTCTTTCAGTTTGTCTGCAAAGGTGGCTTTGTCGAACAGGTCGCCAACGCGCAGGCCACGACGGGCCACTTTGTCTTCATACGCAGGACCGATACCACGACCGGTAGTACCAATAGCTTTCGCGCCGCGCGCTTTTTCGCGAGCAACATCCAGAGCTACGTGGTAGTCGAGGATCAGCGGACAAGCTTCGGACAGCAGCAGACGCTCACGTACTGGAATACCGCGGTCTTCCAGGCCTTTCATCTCTTTCATCAGCGCAGCTGGAGACAGCACAACGCCGTTACCGATGATGCTGGTGACGTTTTCGCGAAGAATACCTGATGGAATAAGATGGAGGACGGTTTTTTCACCGTTGATTACGAGAGTATGGCCTGCGTTGTGACCGCCCTGGTAGCGTACAACATATTTAGCCCGTTCAGTCAGAAGATCGACGATCTTTCCTTTACCTTCGTCACCCCATTGGGTGCCCAGTACGACGACGTTGTTACCCATTTTTCAAAATCACCGTTTGCTTAAAAAAGGATTCTACCACCGGTTTCGACGATGATCAGCCCTTTTAGTCCACAAAATAGCAATCAGCAGGTTTGAGGGGTTTTAGCCGCCCACATGACTCAACATATAGTAGATAACGACACCGGCAACCACAAGACCACCGCCAAAACGACGCAGCGTATTATCCGGGAGCTGAATAAGAGCGGCGATCATTTTGCGCCACGTGCGCGGATAGAGCATGGGGCCAAGACCTTCGAGCACCAGAACAAGGGCCAGCGCGATCCAGATTGTTGAGTTCATAATAGTCCCTGAAACGGATAAAAAAAGAGCCGGTCAGACCGGCTCTTCTACTCTTAGCGGTTCTTATTAACGTGAGCTGTTAGCCGGCGTCTTCATGTAGCGGAAGAAATCGTTGTCCGGGCTAAGCACCATCACATCCTGACCAGATTTGAAGCTGGCCTCGTAAGCACGCAGGCTACGAATGAAGGCGTAGAAGTCTGGATCCTGGCTGAACGCATCGGCAAACAGCTTGGCCGCTTCCGCATCACCTTCACCACGGCTGATACGACCCTGACGCTCTGCTTCCGCCAGTGTACGAGTCACCTCGTAGTCCGCAGTTGCACGCAGCTTCTCAGCCTCTTCCTGGCCCTGTGAACGGTGACGACGCGCTACCGCTTCACGCTCGGCGCGCATACGGTTGTAGATAGCGTCAGACACTTCCGCAGGCAGGTTGATCTGCTTGATGCGCACGTCAACGACTTCAATACCCAGTGCCGCCATACTGTTCGGGTTCACAACCGGCACTTTACCGTTTGTTTCCTTAGTAATACGCGCAGCCGCAGAGGCAATAGCATCGTCCGCAGCCGGGGTAGAGACTTCATCTTCGGTGCCCGCAGAACCAGAGTTCAGCGCGTCACGCACGTCCAGGGTCAGACGACCACGAGAATCGGTGACGATGTCTTTCACATCCAGACGACCGATTTCAGAACGCAAACGGTCACTGAACTTACGTTTCAACAGCACTTCTGCCTGAGAAGTGTCGCCACCACCCGTAGCCAGGTAGTAACGGCTGAAGTCGCTGATACGCCACTTGATGTAGGAGTCAACGATCAGGTCTTTCTTCTCTTTGGTCACGAAGCGGTCGGCCTGGTTATCCATGGTCTGAATACGTGCATCAAGGGTTTTCACCGACTCGATAAACGGCACTTTAAAGTGCAGACCCGGCTCGTAAACCACCGGCTTGTTCTCATCATCACGCAGAACTTTGCCGAAGCGTAACGTAATTCCTCGCTCGCCTTCATGTACCACGAAGACCGAGGTGAACAGCACCACCAGCACGATGATGATTAAAGCAATGACTGACTTACGCATCGTTATTCACTCCCTACGCGCTGGTTATCAGTGCGCTGTGCGTCGGCACGGCGCTGATCCATGATATCGCCTCTGCTAGTCGAGGACGTAGTACCAGTGCTGCTACTGCTTGATGAGCGGGAAGCCGGAGGCAGACGCAACAAGTCGCTTGCCCCACTGTTATCGTTCTTCTGAGCAGGCTGTGCACCGCCTTTGAGCATCTGGTCGAGCGGCAGAACCATCAGGTTGCCACCCTTATCGTTCACCAGCACTTTACGAGTATGGCTAAGCACTTTTTCCATGGTTTCGATATACAGACGCTCACGGGTGATTTCCGGTGCGGCTTTGTACTCTGGCAGCAGCTTAGCGAAGCGAGCGACTTCACCCTGCGCTTCTAACACAGTCTGTGTTTTATAAGCGCGAGCTTCTTCGAGGATACGCTGCGCCTGGCCGTTCGCACGCGGCTGAACTTCGTTGGTGTAAGCTTCCGCTTCACGGATGTATTGCTGCTCGTTTTCACGCGCGGCGATGGCATCATCGAAGGCAGCTTTCACTTCTTCCGGCGGACGTGCCGTCTGGAAGTTAACGTCGAGCAGCGTAATCCCCATGTTATACGGGCGAATCGTCTCTTCCAGCTCGCGCTGGGTATCGGTACGAATAATGGTACGGCCTTCGGTGAGGATCTTATCCATTGTGTACTTACCGATAACGCCACGCAGTGCGCTGTCCGTTGCCTGACGCAGGCTGTCATCAGCGCTGGTCACGCTGTACAGATAGCGTTCTGGATCGGTGACCCGATACTGCACGTTCATCTCAACGCGCACGACGTTTTCATCGGAGGTCAGCATGACACCCGATGCGGCTAATTCACGTACGGACTCAACGTTAACGGCGCGAACGCTGTCAATGAAGGTGGGTTTCCAGTTAAGACCCGGCTCAACAAGATGACTAAACTTACCAAAACGCGTCACAACGCCACGCTCGGCTTCTTTAATGGTGTAGAACCCGGTAGCAGCCCAGATGACCACCGCAGCCACGGCCACGATACCCACCACGCGCCCACCGACAGGCGGACGAGGAGTCTGGGAAGAGCCACCGCCAGTGCCGCCGCTTTTACCGCCGCCCAGGCCACCTAATTTTTTACTTAGTTTTCGGAAGATATCATCCAGATCGGGTGGCCCCTGATCGCGCCCTCCCTTGTTACCCCCAGAGTCGCCGCCAGGTTTGCTGCTTCCCCACGGGTCGCGGTCCTGTCCGTTATTACCGGGCTGATTCCACGCCATGTTTATGCTCCATATTTATTGTGCGGTGATATCCCCCGAGGGGGAAAAAGTCTTCAGGGCAAACTCGTTCCGGTCAAACAATGTAGTCCATTAGTGCCGGCTCTTGTTTACAAAGGCGACGCCAGTCAACGACAGGCATACGAATCTGCAAGCCCACGCTACCGTCATCCTCTGTCCACTCTTTTTCTATTGCCTGAAGCTGATAAAACCGGCTCCGAAGTCGCCCAGCCTGGGGGGGTAAGCACAACGTATGCTGCGCAATTTCACCAGATAAACGTTCAGTCAAAGCCTGGAAAAGCAGTGGAACACCGGCACCCGTCTGGGCAGAAAGCCAGACGCGTATCGGGACGTTCTCATCGTTTCTGTCGATACGAGGCTCAAACTCATCCAGCGCATCGATTTTGTTCATTACCAGCAGGGTTGGGATCTCATCGGCCTCGATCTCTTCTAAAACGGTATCTACAGCGGCGATGTTTTCCTGGATTCTGAAATCCGATGCGTCAATCACGTGTAACAGTAACGTGGCCTGACGCGTCTCCTGCAAAGTCGCTTTAAACGCCGCCACCAGATCGTGGGGTAAATGGCGAATAAAACCGACCGTATCAGCCAGCACGGTTTCCCCAACGTCTACGATATCGATTCTGCGCAGGGTTGGATCCAGCGTAGCGAACAGCTGATCTGCGGCATAGACATCAGCCGCGGTAATCTGGTTAAAAAGGGTGGATTTACCGGCGTTGGTGTAGCCCACCAGCGAGACCGTTGGTACATCGGCTTTTGCCCGTGACCGCCTGCCCTGCTCACGTTGTTTTTCGACTCGTTGTAAGCGTGAGAGGATCTGCATGATGCGGTTGCGCAGCAGCCGACGGTCCGTTTCAAGCTGAGTTTCACCCGGGCCGCGTAAACCAATCCCGCCTTTCTGACGTTCAAGGTGGGTCCAGCCGCGAACCAGTCGAGTTGCCAGATGGCGCAACTGTGCCAGCTCAACCTGCAACTTCCCCTCATGGGTACGTGCACGTTGGGCAAAGATATCTAAAATCAGTCCTGTTCTGTCGATAACGCGACATTCGCACAGGGCTTCAAGGTTACGTTCTTGTGCCGGGGACAACGCATGATCAAAAAGCACGACCGAGGCCCCAGATGACTTAACTGCTTCGGCAATTTCTACCGCTTTGCCTTCACCAACAAAATACTTGGGATGCGGGGATTTGCGACTACCGGTAACCACCTGCAGCGCTTCGACTCCGGCTGAAGAGACCAGGGATTCAAACTCCGCCAGGTCTTCCATGTCTTTGTCTTGCGAAAAATAGATGTGTACCAGCACCGCCTGCTCACCAGCGTCATAACGGTCAAACAAGCGTATAACCTCTCAAAAGATCAGCGGGGAACGCAGATTATCTGGTCCCCCGACTTAGAAAACAGCAGGAAACCTTATTCGGCGTCTTCGCTGTCTTGCTGCGGCGCAGTACCCTGCGCGCTGCCAGCGTGGTGGTAGTTGCTGCCAGAACCGCCAGTACCGGTGTTATTGCTATGATGAGATACCGGACGAGACGGGACAACAGTTGAAATCGCGTGCTTATAGACCATCTGGCTGACCGTGTTTTTCAACAGGATCACGAACTGGTCAAAAGACTCAATTTGACCTTGCAGCTTAATACCATTCACCAAATAAATAGAAACCGGAACACGTTCCCGACGCAATGCGTTCAGAAACGGATCTTGTAAAGATTGCCCCTTAGCCATTCTATCTTTTCCTTATATGTTTGTTGTTTGTAACTCAAGAACCCTGAGGCTCTGAAAAACTGCGTAAAAATTTGCGCACGATGTCGATTCAATTGTACACATTCATTGATGCTTCGCACTAACAACCTGTAATACTTCATTGCGCGCCTGGTCTGGATTTTCACTGTCTAACCAGTGAACGCCTTCCCAACCTCGCAACCAGGTCATCTGGCGCTTAGCCAATTGTCTCGTCGCGCAAATACCTCGATAAACCATCTCCTCGTGTGAAATTTCTCCCGTCAGATAAGACCACATCTGCCGGTAGCCCACACAACGAATGGAAGGCATCTCCGTATGCAAATCTCCGCGGGCAAAAAGAGCCCGCACTTCTGCTTCAAAATCTGAAGCTAACATCTGATGAAAACGCTGCTCAATTCGCTGATGGAGCAGTTCACGGCTCGCCGGGGCGATGGCGAACTGATGCACCTGATACGGCAGAGCCTCTCCTGACGTTTGCGTCAGTTCCGTTAAAGTTTTACCCGAAATGAAAAAAACTTCCAGTGCCCGGGAAAGCCTTTGCGGATCATTTGGATGAATCCGTGCGCCGGCAACGGGATCGATATCGACCAGTTGACGATGCAACGCATCCCATCCTAGCTCAGCTGCCTGTTGTTCTATCCTTGCGCGAACCTCTGGGTCCGCCGCAGGTAACGGCGATAACCCTTCCAGTAATGCTTTGAAATAAAGCATTGTCCCCCCCACTAACAAGGGGATACGCCCTGAAGCGGTAATCTCGGCCATTTCATTCAGTGCGTCGCGGCGGAAGTCCGCAGCGGAATACGCCTGTGCCGGGTCGAGAATATCCAGTAAGCGGTGCGGTGCCTGGGCGAGTTCATCCGCCGTCGGCTTGGCCGTTCCGATGTCCATCCCTTGATAGATAAGGGCCGAATCGACGCTTATCAACTCTACCGGCAGCGTTTTACGCAAGTTTATCGCTAATGCCGTCTTACCGGAGGCCGTTGGCCCCATCAAAAATATCGCCTTTGGCAGGCTTTTGTTCGCTTCAGTCATCTTTCAGGGCGTTCATCGCCAGTGTTAAATCAACAGGTTGTAGCAAACCGCCAGGTGGATTTCGCACCAGCTGCGGGCAAAGACGCTCAACATCGGCAAGCAAAGCAATAGCCTGTGCCTGATTCCACTGCTCGTGTTCGCTTGTCAAATGACGGGCAAACCAGTGGGCGATTTGTGTTGCGTCGATCTCTGCCTGCTGCGCCAGGTATCCTGGCAGTTCATGAATCAAGATTTGTAAATTTTGTTTACGTAAAGGTAAAGGTACGGTGCGAATGACGATTTGTTTCGCTTCAGCGGCAAATTCAACGCCCATATTTAACAATAACGGTTGATAACGCAGCAGTACCTCCAGCTCTTCCTTGCTGACTTTCATCCGCACAGGGATCAGCAGCGGCTGCGCACGAACGCCTTCGCTACCGGGAATCAGCTGTGCTTGTTTAAGCCAGCGATCGGCTACGGACAAAGAGAGCAGCATTAGCTTCCCTTCCCGCTCCAGCAGCGCGTATTCAGGTTGGACAACGGTTAACACGCGCCCAAAGCTTTGAGAATGACCTTCCAGGGCGCTCGGCTCTTCTGCACGGTTAGCGGCAGGCGGTGCCGTCGGCGTATCCAGCAGTTCGCGATACAGCGCGCCCTGCTGCTTCTGATAGCCTGGCCCGGCGTTCGGCCACAAAGGCTGCCGCTGCGCGCCACCTGATGCGCGAGGGGTAGAGTCTCGGGCAGTGCCAGAGGCTGGGGCTGGCGTTGAAAACTGATTACGCCCCGATGCGACCCGATTTTCGGGCTGCCAGCGCTCCTGCGTTGCCTCGGCGGACGTCTCTTCCTGCAACAGTTGGTTTTCACTCTGCTGCTGCAGCACGCTCAGTACGCCCTGGTAAATAAAATCATGCACCAGCCGCGACTGATGAAAACGCACTTCATGCTTCGCCGGATGAACGTTGACGTCAACCTGGTGCGGGTCTATCTCGAGATAGAGCACAAAAGCGGGCTGCTCAGATCCTAGTTTATCTTCACAGGCCTGACGAATGGCGTGGGTGATAAGGCGGTCGCGCATCATGCGCCCGTTCACATAGCAGTACTGAATTTCAGCCAGCGCAGACGTGGTGCCGGACGGCTCCGCCACCCAGCCGCGCAGGGCCAGATCGCCATGCTGCCATTCGATTTCCAGCGCCTGCTCGAGAAACTGCGTACCGCAGATAGCCCCAAGACGCTTAGTGCGCGGCGCACCATTCTGTACGGCACGGTACTGACGCACCATTTTACCGTTATGGTTAAGGTTGATAGAGACGTCGAACCGCGCCAGCGCGATACGCCGGACGATTTCGTCGATATGGTTAAATTCGGTTTTCTCGGTGCGCATGAACTTGCGGCGGGCGGGCGTGTTGTAAAACAGATCCAGCACTTCCAGCGTGGTACCGACAGGATGAGCGGCAGGTTTCACCGTCACCGCCTGGTCGCGCCCTTCCGCATAAGCCTGCCACGCTTCGCTCTGTTCTTCCGTGCGAGAAGTAAGCGTGAGACGAGCCACTGAGCTGATACTCGCCAGCGCTTCACCGCGAAAACCGAGGCTGATAATCGCCTCCAGGTCGTCGAGACAGGCAATCTTGCTGGTGGCATGACGGGCCAGTGCCAGCGCCAGCTCATCTTTTTTGATGCCGCAGCCGTTATCGCGGATGCGGATCATCTTCGCGCCGCCGCGTTCAATGTCGATGTCGATGCGCGTGGCACCGGCATCGAGGCTGTTTTCGATAAGCTCCTTCACCACCGACGCAGGGCGTTCAACCACTTCGCCTGCGGCAATCTGGTTCGCAAGCTGGGGAGGCAGAACCTGAATCGGCATAGAAATCCTTATTGAGTAATGGCGACTTTGTCGAGGTCGGCGTTTTGCGCTTTTGCGGTTTGCTCCGCCGCGGGCGCGGACTGCAACGGATGCGCAAGGAAGTAGCTGCGCAGCCCCTGGTAAATAGCTTTCGCAAGCTGCTGCTGATACGCATCGCTGCCCAGCAGACGCTCTTCGCCACCGTTACTGATAAACCCCGTTTCCACCAGCACGGATGGAATATCCGGGGAGCGCAGTACGCCGAGGCTGGCATGCTCAGGGCGACGTTTATGCAGCGAGCCAATCTCTCCTAGCTGCGTCAGCATTTTTGTGGCGACATCATACCCGACGCGCTGGGAATGACCGAACTGCAAATCCAGAACGGCCTGGCTGAGGTACGGATCGGCCTGGCTGTTTGCCAGCACATCACCTGCGCCGCCCAGCAGTTCAGATTGTTTTTCATGCTGTTCAAGCCAGCCGGCCATTTCGCTGTTAGCACGGCGGTTAGAAAGCACCCAGACGGATGCGCCAGTTGCATCGCGGTTCGGCGCAGCATCGGCATGTATCGACACCAGAATGTTGGCATTCTGCTTACGCGCCACGTCTGAACGCCCCATCACCGAAATAAAATAGTCGCCATCGCGCGTCAGCACGCCCTTAAACATCGGGTCGTCATTCAGCAGCGAACGCAGCTTGCGGGCGATAGAAATAGTGACGTTTTTCTCTTTGGTACCGCCAGAACCGATAGCACCCGGATCCTGCCCGCCGTGCCCGGCATCAATCGCCACCACAATAGTGTCTGAATTGACGTTGGTTTTCTTCGCGCGGGCCGGGCGAGTCACCGTATTGGAGCTAATAGCCCCGGTCACCTGCTGTGGTTTAAATGGATTTTTAGCCGGCTCAGAGGAACGATAAACAGGCGCAGGCTCTACGCGCTTCGCGACAACAGGTGGCGGCGGTGGCGGAGGCGGAGGCGGTGCATCAGCGTTGATGGTGAAGACGACGGTGTAATTAGCGCCGTTTTTCTGTTTCACCGCACGGGTTTTGCCTGCCTGGGTCAGATCGACGACCAGACGCAAAGTGCCCGCTTCTTTCGGCTGCCCGGATCGGATGCTTTTCACCAGGTTATTGCCGCTAAACTGCAACGGTAACCCCTGAATCACGCCGAGCTGTTTAATATCCAGCGCAACGCTTTTTTTACCGTCCTGAGAGAACGAATATTCAGGATCGCCCATAAAACTGAAGGTGATACGCGCTTGATTATCACCGTTAGAGACCTGAATATCCGCGAGATTCGCCGCGCTGGCCGGGGCGCAGAGCACCAGCAGCCAGGCAATCATCAACCAACTTTTAACGCGATAGATCATCCCGCCATCCTTGTTATGTGGCTAACCGCACCAGTAACGACTCACCAGATGAGGAAACTGCTGTTATGCGCGCCTCACGCCCTTGCGCCTCGTAGCTCAGGTGCAGCTCAAGATCAGGTTCAGGCAGTACGCCTTTGCCCTGCTGCGGCCACTCTACCAGGCAAATTGCATCGTTGGCAAAATAGTCGCGGATGCCCATAAACTCGAGCTCTTCCGGGTCCGCCAGTCGATACAGATCGAAATGATATACCATCAAATTATCGAGCGTGTACGGCTCAACCAATGTGTAAGTCGGGCTTTTTACGTTCCCTTTGTGGCCCAGCGCCTGCATGAAGCCGCGGCTGAACGTTGTTTTGCCCGCGCCCAGGTCACCATAAAGATAAATAACGGTTGCCCCTTCACAGGCGGCCGCTACTCGAGCGCCCAGTTCCAGCGTTGCGGCTTCATCAGGTAATGCAATAACACGATTAATCATGATTTATGGTTTTCAAATCCGGGTTAACAAAACGGTACAACGTCGAAAAAAGATCGCTCGCCAGCATGCCACGGGTACCAACACTCGCGGCCAGTTCAGCAGCAGCAGCGCCGTGCGCCACACACCCCGCGCAGGCGGCATCATATGGGTTTAGCTTCTGCGCCAGCAATGCCCCAATAATACCGGAAAGCACATCGCCCATGCCGCCACTGCCCATACCCGCGTTACCCACGTCTATCAGCCCGTATTCACGGTCCTGGCTGGCAACAATCGTTCCCGCTCCCTTTAAGACCACGCATCCGCCATAACGTTTTACGAGACGGTCGGCAGCAAGTAAGCGGTCACTCTCAATTTGTGACACAGCGCAATTTAACAGGCGAGCGGCCTCCCCTGGATGGGGAGTGATAATACGATTCTGACGTTTATCTGGATTGATTGCCAGAAGGTTAAGCGCATCCGCATCCCAGAGCATCGGTTTGCGGCTGTTCTCTACTTTTTGTAGGGCTTTTTTACCCCACTCCTGCTGGCCAAGCCCCGGCCCGATGACGATGACGTCCGCCCACTCCAGGCTCTCCTCAACAGAAGCCAGGGTGAGTTCATGAACCATCAGTTCCGGGCGAGCGGTTATCAGCGGGGCGATATTTTCCTGGCGGGTCAGCACTCGCACAAGCCCGGCTCCGGCACGGAGCGCCGCTTCCCCGGTCATGCGTATGGCACCGGCGGTACCGTGATCGCCACCGATAATCACCAGCCGACCATTAGTGCCTTTGTGCGAAGTGGGTTTGCGCGGCTTCAGCCAGCGCGGCAAATCTTCGCGATCGAAGCGCGATATCGGCGCAGCCTGACCTTCCAGCCAGGCCTCAAGCCCCAGCGCGTGGTAATGCAGCTCGCCGACCACATCCCTTGCCTTGCCGGTCAGTAGCCCGGGCTTAAGGGCGATAAACGTCAGCGTATGGCTCGCTTCAATGACCGCCCCGGGCGTCGCGCCCGTCTCGGCCAACAAGCCTGATGGAATATCGAGAGCGAAAGAAGGAGCAGGATGCCGATTGGCTTTTTCAATGAGCTGCGCAATATTTTCGCGAGGCGCGGTCGTCAGGCCCGTGCCCAGCAGACCGTCAATAATCAGATCGCTATTTTCCGGCAGCGCGATATCTGGGGAATGGATAACCCCACCGGCGTTAAGCCACGCTTCTCTCGCCTGTTCAGCCTCTTCCGGCAACGGTTTATCGCTTTCCTGCGCGAGCAGGGTGACAGCAACGCCCGCCGACTTCGCGAGACGAGCCACAACATAGCCATCGCCACCGTTATTGCCATGACCGCACAACACCAGCCAGTGGCTTGTTGCAGGGTAAGTTTCGCGAGCAAGGGTAAACGCCGCCTCGCCCGCCCGCAGCATCAGCTCGTAGAGGGTCAGCCCCAGACTGTCAGCGGCCTGCTTTTCGGCGTTACGCAGCCAGTCTGCCGACCAGACGGAGTGTGGTATACTTTTGGCGGTCAATTTCTCGTTATGGTCCGTCATGTCACAGCCCCTCGATCTCAATCAGTTAGCGCAAAATATCAAACAGTGGGGCAATGAACTCGGCTTCCAGCAGGTAGGTATTGCCGATACGGATCTCAGTGCCCAGGAGCCAAAACTTCAGGCCTGGCTCGATAAACAATACCATGGGGAGATGGAGTGGATGGCGCGCCACGGCATGATGCGCGCACGCCCTCATGAACTTCTTCCCGGCACGCTGCGCGTCATCAGCGTCAGGATGAACTACCTGCCCGCTAACGCTGCGTTTGCCTTCACGCTAAAAAATCCAGCGCTGGGCTATGTCAGCCGCTATGCCCTGGGCCGCGACTATCACAAACTGTTGCGTAACCGCCTGAAAAAGCTGGGCGAGAAGATCCAGTCCCACTGTTCCACGCTGAATTTTAGACCTTTTGTTGATTCCGCGCCCATTCTTGAACGGCCGCTGGCGGAAAAGGCAGGGCTCGGCTGGACAGGTAAGCACTCACTAATCCTCAGCCGCGACGCAGGCTCATTCTTTTTCCTCGGCGAGCTGCTGGTAGATATCCCCCTGCCGGTAGACCAGCCGGTGGAAGAAAACTGTGGGCGCTGCGTCGCCTGCATGACTATTTGTCCAACAGGCGCGATTGTCGAGCCGTACACCGTCGATGCCCGCCGCTGCATTTCCTATCTGACTATCGAACTTGAAGGGGCGATCCCCGAAGAATTCCGTCCGCTTATCGGCAACAGGATTTACGGCTGTGATGACTGTCAGCTGATTTGCCCATGGAATCGCTTCTCACAGTTAACCGTCGAAGATGACTTCAACCCAAGGCGTGCGCTGCATGCGCCGCAGTTGAAAGAACTGTTCGGCTGGAGCGAAGCTCAGTTTTTGAAAATGACGGAAGGTTCGGCGATTCGCCGGATTGGTCATTTGAGGTGGCTGCGAAATATCGCCGTCGCCCTCGGTAATGCCCCCTGGGACGAAGGAAATCTGAGCGCGCTTCAGCAGCGTAAAGGTGAGCACCCACTTCTCGATGAACACATTGACTGGGCGATTGCGCAACAATTAACCAGACGAAACGAGCAGACGATAGAGGTACAGCTCCCTCAGAAACAGAGGCTGGTCAGGGTTATCGAAAAGGGGCTAAAACGCGATGCATGATATGTCCACAGGATGTGCATAAAAATAAAAACTCGTTACCACACAAATGCAAAAGCACTGTCGGCTGGCAGTATTAACATTTTAAAGTAAATTTATTTTTATACTAATCAGTTACTTAACCAAACCCTGTACTCATTATGAAATTCTTAACAGGAAAAGGAAAAGCGCGCCGCCTGTGGATAACTCTGTTCACAAGAGTTTGCAGGGGACGTGAAAAAACCACCGTGGCGCCGTCTGGCGTTGTGGATAATTTAGGCTTGAGAGATAAAATTTGGAGCGGGAAACGAGACTCGAACTCGCGACCCCGACCTTGGCAAGGTCGTGCTCTACCAACTGAGCTATTCCCGCTTGGGTGGTGCGTGGCTGTGAAAGCCAATCAAATTTTGGAGCGGGAAACGAGACTCGAACTCGCGACCCCGACCTTGGCAAGGTCGTGCTCTACCAACTGAGCTATTCCCGCTTGGGTGGTGCATGGCTGTGAAAGCCAAATCAAATTTTGGAGCGGGAAACGAGACTCGAACTCGCGACCCCGACCTTGGCAAGGTCGTGCTCTACCAACTGAGCTATTCCCGCTCTGTGTAACGCTGCAAATTCTGCATCGGTACGGGAGGCGCATTATACGAGAAATCGTTTTAGCCGCAACCCCCTGCCAACGTTTTTTTCTCGAATTTAGTCTGAATGGTGATTTAAGCGGCAATCTGTTTATTTTGCATCCGCCCGCCCCTGGCCGCATGAAATGCAGGGCGGATGACGCAGGTTTATCCGCCCTTGTATCTTGGACCGGTAGCTGGTTAGCTACCGGTTACACGAAACGGAGGAAGCTTGTATCCGCCCTGAAGACGCCGATCTTTCTTCGTAGCTTAAGCCTTCCGTTTCACCTTTCACGTCACTCAAAATCCGAACGGTAACCAGAAGCTCTGACTTCGTATGTACAAGGCTGGAATGACGTGTTGGCTCAGGTGAAAGGAGACAAAATATGTTCACTCT
>NZ_JAERMU010000024.1 GCF_016756775.1 Dryocola clanedunensis subsp. sulfonylureivorans
AGAGTGAACATATTTTGTCTCCTTTCACCTGAGCCAACACGTCATTCCAGCCTTGTACATACGAAGTCAGAGCTTCTGGTTACCGTTCGGATTTTGAGTGACGTGAAAGGTGAAACGGAGGGCTTAAGCTACGAAGAAAGATCGGCGTCTTCAGGGCGGATACAAGCTTCCTCCGTTTCGTGTAACCGGTAGCTAACCAGCTACCGGTCCAAGATACAAGGTCGGATAAGCGCAGCGCCATCCGACATCCCTATGGAGGGTGCGCCGGAAGTTGATTCAGGGTGGATGATTTCAGGCTGCAGCAAACCATTGCAATAACAATCAATTGGTATTATTAGCCTGCAATTTATTTCGAAAACGTGAAAACAAAAATGCAGGTCATTAAAATAAAAGAACTTTACCGGGAAAAGATGTCACAAAGTCACGTTCCTTTACCGTTAGAAGGACTCGCACCATTTTCATTACGTTAAGCTTGATAAGCCACAGCGAGATCAATCCCTTATTAATCCTGAAACCAGTCATGCAACGCAGGTGAAAAAAATGAAAACATTAACCGCAGTTTTATTAGCCAGTGCCCTTTGCACCCCTTTATTGGCCGCAGCAGCCGACGCTACCGTTCCGTGGGCGGATAACAGCGGCGGGACTGAAACTCAGCATATCGCCGCTATGGGCGAGAACCTGAACGCTCAGCACCAGGCGATAACGCAGACTCAGGAAGGCACCTGGGCCGATAACAGCGGCTCGATTAAGGCCGACGAACAGGCGCTGCAAAGCAACAAACCCGCAGTCGCGACCATCCCTGGTTTAATGCCTCATCAGGGATAATCAACGCCCTCTCCCTTTACAGGAGAGGGAAAAGCCAGCGCCGGAAAAGCGCTTCGTCATCCGGCAGAGTCGTTAAGCGCCCACGCTCCCCCAGACCATCTCCCCCTGATGGAAAGTGGCGGTACGCGGCGAGATACGCGCGACGGCTTCTGCGGAGCAGGATGCGTCCACCAGCACGAAGCTGGCTTCATCCTCAGCTTTCGGCCATGCCCGCTCGCCCTTGTCGTTAAGCGGCAGGATATTGCCGGTGGCAATCGCCAGCGAACGCGACAGCGACAGTTCGCTCGGGCGGACGTAGAGCTGGGCGTACAGATTGGCTTTCTCCAGCATGTCCCCCAGGCCGTACGGCGACCAGTGGTCGATCACGCTGTCCGTCCCCGTCATGACAAACACGCCCTTCTCCTGAAGCTGCCTGAGCGGCATATGCAGCGTGCCAATCGGTACGGTTGAGGCGATGCTAATCTGCTGCGCCGCCATGCGGCTGGCAATGTCATCCACCTGCTTTTCATCCATCATCGCCAGCGCGAAGGCGTGGCTGATGGTCAGTTTGCCCTTCAGCTGCGGGGTTTTCTCGACGGTTTCCACCATATACTTCACCGCCGCGATGCCCGCCGGGCTGGTTTCATGCAGGTGAATATCCACGCCCTTGTTTTCATCCAGCGCAATCTGGAACATGGCGTCGAGGGATTTTTCCATCGCGCCGTCAACATTTGTTGGGTCAAGGCCGCCCACATAGTGCGCCCCGGCCTGCATCGCGTCGCGCATCAGGGCAACGGAGTTGGAGTGCAGCAGACCGTGCTGCGGGAAGGCAACGATCTCACAGCTGAAGCCGGATTTGCGCTGCTCCAGCACCGCCTGCAGATTCTCCAGGTTCTTAAGGCCGGACACCGGCTCCACGTTGCAGTGGCTGCGGGCGATAGTCGAGCCTTTCGACTGAATCAGGTCGATAAGCTTTCCGGCGCGCTCCCGGGTGTAGGGCTGCAGCGCCGGCAACAGCTTCTGTTCGAAGGCAATCATATCCATAATTGTCGTGCCTTCCGGGCGGTTGTGGACGCGCCATGGGCCGCCGTAAAAAGTTTTATCCAGGTGGATATGCATGTCGCGCATGGCCGGCAGCAGCAGTTTGCTGCCGGCATCGTAATGGGCAAGCGTGGCGTCCGGGTGCTGCCTGTTGGCGAGCAGCGCCGCTATTTTGCCGTCTTTGATTTCCAGCGTTTTCAGCTCGGTTTCCGTCGCCACCACGGTTTGCCCGTCGCGCACAAAACCAGCTTCCAGCCGCACGTTATCCAGATAGTAATGCTTTCCTTTTATTAGCCTCATCGCACTAGCGGGCTGACAGGCCGTAGAGGCAGGCTTTGCAGCCTGTGCCATCGACCCCGTTGCGCCCAGGATCGCGCAGGCGGCCGCCATTTTGCCGCCGCCGCTTAAAAAGTCGCGTCGGCTTTTATCGGTATTATTCATCGAGTTCTCCAACTCTTAATTAAAACAAATCACTCATTTTTGTCGGATAACGCTGCGCTTATTCGGCCACGATCGCAGCGTCATCCTCTGTTATCTAAAAGCGAATTTTCATGCCCAGTGAACCGTTAAAGTCGTTCTCGATTTTGCTGTTCGAGCCGCCGTTCTGGAAGCTCCTGCCCACCTCGGTATAGGCCTGCACGTCTTTAGTGACTTCCCAGGTAGTGCCGAGCGCCACTTCCGTGGTGCTGTATTGCTGATCGGCCGTGATGGTGGTTGCGCCCGCGTTGTTGGCAGTGTTTTCGAAGCTCGCCGTGTCGCTGCCGTCCGACAGCTCCTGCCACAGGTTGACCCGCACGTACGGTTTCACCTTGCCCAGATTGGTGTCGTAATTCGCCGCCAGCCTCAGGCCCAGTCGGCCAATGATCGCGTCGTCAGCGTCGATGGAAGCACGGGTTTTGGCGTCGCCTTTTAGGGTGACGCTGTCAAAATCACTGTGCTGCCAGATGAGCTGCGCCTGCGGCTCAATGGACCAGTTGCTGTCCCACAGCGCCCACGGTTTACCCACTTCAACGGACGCCAGATAGCTGTTGCCGTCCGGGCTGTAGCTGTCGTTCTGCTGCTGATTTTTCAGATCGACGCTGTGGTTGCCGTACTGCAGGACGTTATCAACATAGAAGCCATTTTCATGCGTCCAGGTGGCGTAGCCGCCGAGATAAACCGACAGCGTGGAGTTATAGCCCGCCACGCCGTAGCCGCCGCTGTTTTCACCCTTGATGGTGCTGTCGACATCCAGCACGGTGGTGTACAGCCCGGCACGCCAGTTCTGGTTGTAGTACAGGTCAAAGCCCATCTGCATCCCGTTCATGTTGGTGTCAGATTCGCTGCGGGTCTGGTCGTTAAGCTTTTGGTTGCTGGACTGCACGATATAGCGCGCCCAGAAGCGCGGTTCGTTGTCCTCCGGGACGTTAACGTTATAGGGATCTTCGTCCCCGACGCGCAGATGCAGCGTGCCGAGCACGGCCAGGTCTGCCTGGCGAATGGTGGAGGCTACGCTGGTAAAGACCGGCACTTCCGGGCGGTACGCGGTGCGCAGGAACCAGTCTTCGCCCTGCCCCTGGGCGTTACCGGCGAACAGGCGATACTCCCACGCGCCCGCTTCGAGATGGTCTGCCCCGATGGTGAAGGCATCTTTCGTCGTTTGCGCGGTGGTCGTCGCGCCGTTGGTGGCTTCGACAACGGTAATGCCGTCGCCGTCGGTTTGCTCGCCCAGCTGGCTGACGTCGATAT
The DNA here is from genome assembly GCF_016756775.1 of Dryocola clanedunensis subsp. sulfonylureivorans. Taxonomy (GTDB): domain Bacteria; phylum Pseudomonadota; class Gammaproteobacteria; order Enterobacterales; family Enterobacteriaceae; genus Dryocola; species Dryocola clanedunensis. The sequence goes on from NZ_JAERMU010000024.1 coordinate 3,574, forward strand.
CGAGCAGGGTTCTGCCCCTCGCCGTGCCGCCGTTGATCACCAGCCTGTCCGCTACGCCCGGGCTGTGCTGCTGGGCGGCAATTTTCACCGTGCCGTCCAGGCCCACGTAGTCGCCGTTGACGGTCAGCGTCGACCCCACGTCGTCGCCGCGTAGATTAACCGTGCCCTGGTTGACGAGCGCGGCCACCGACTGGTTTCTGCCGCCGGTATCCAGCAGCGCGCCCCTGCTGACAACATGCGCTGAATCAGCGCTGAATTTATTCGCGCCCAGCGCCTTCAGCGTTCCGTTCTCCACCAGCGTCGTGCCGGTGTAGCTGTTGCTGCCGCTCAGCACGGTGGTGCCGCTGCCCTGCTGCCAGAGCTGCCCGCTGCCGGAGATGTCGCCATTAAGCACCAGCGTATTGCTGCGATTAACCTGCAAAACGCCGTTGTTGAGGATATTCCCCAGCACGCTCCCCGTTTCACCGCCGTTCCCCAGCTGCAGGTTACCCTCGCTGATGGTGGTGCCGCGGAGCCAGGTACTGTTTTGGGTCAGCGTTAACGTTCCCTCACCCGTTTTGGTGAGCGCACCCAGGCCGCTCACGGCGGAAAGCAGGGAAACGTTGTTGCCGTTAGTATCCACTTTGCCGCCGACAATCCCGAGGTCGACAGCCCGCGCCGTATCAAAGGCCGCGCCATAACGCAGCGTCCCGCCGTTCAGCGTTAGACTCGTTCCTGCCTGGCCTAGATTAGCGTCACGCGCAACCTGCAGCACCCCGCCGCTGACGGTAGTGCCGCCCGCATAGCTGTTTTCGCCATTCAGCAGCAGCGTGCCGAGGTCGGTTTTATTGATGCCGCCGCTGCCCGCAATGGCGGAGTTGATGGTGGTGGTATATCTCGCCCCTCTGAGGGTGCCATCCCCAACGCGCAGTTTTGTGTCAGCCGTGTTGGTGGCGATCACGCCGTCATTGATGACATAGCCATCGGTGGTGAACTGTGCGCCGCTGATGCGCACTTCGCCGAGGCTGTTGTCCACCGTAACGTTACCCGCTTCGCCGCCGAAAATGGCAAACGAGCCGTCGCTGAACGGGGCGTTAATACGCCCTGCGGGTTTAACCGCATCCGTCGACCAGTTGTCGTTGCCGGCGCTGTTTTGCCACACGCCGTCGCCGCCCTCGATTTCACGGTTGTTTTTCGTCGAACCATCCGTCGGGCCGTTGCCATCCCAGAAATTGAGCACCACGCCGGTGCGGTTGACGAGGTTGACCTGGCCTGCCACCGAGGTCTGCACATACAGGTCATCCGCCGCCGGAGGTGCGCTGCCAATGTCCAGTATGTTGTTGGTCAGGCTGCCGGTGTAGTTAAGCACCCGATAGACGCCGACGTCGAACGAGCCGCCCGGCGTCTGGGTGATGTTGAGTTTGCCGTCGAGATGCAGATCGCCGTTGATGTTAATCAGATCGTTAAGCGCGCCGCCCGCGGTAAAGGCCCGGCCAAACTGGAAGTCCAGCTGTGAGTTCTGATTCAGGGTCATCGCCCCGGTGGTCAACTCCCCGACGCTGGTTAAGTCCGCCCCGGCGGCAAGATGGGCGTTATCCGCCACGTTCACCGCACCACCGATCACCCCGGCCCCGCCTAACGTGGCACCGCCGTTGACCGTGACGTTACCCGTCGCCGCCTGTTGATTACCGTTAACCAGCAGCGCCCCCTGCTGCACGGTGGTCGCCCCGGTCCAGGTGTTGTCCCCGGTCAGAGTCAATGTGCCGCTGCCAACTTTGCCCAGACTACCGCCGCTGCCGCTGATGACACCGCTGATGGTGTCATTCAGGTTCAGGCTGCCTTCGTTAAGCGTCGCCGCGCCCAGCTCGACGTTACCCGCCCCGCTCAGCGAGCCGACGGTCGTCGTGCCGCTGACGCCGGAGGCGTTGACTATGCCGCCGACGTTATTGGCAATGGTTGCGCTTTCAGCCTGTGCGGCATCGGCAATATTGACCGTGCCGGTGTTGGTGACGCGGGCAAGCTCCGCGCTGGCCTCACCGAGCAGGTTCAGGGTACTATTTGCCAGAATCGTAAACAGCCCCTGGCCGCCGGTCGCGTTATCGGCAACGTTCACCACGCCACCGTTCTGCGCGGTGACCGTGCTATTTGCCGCGCTCGCCGTATCGTTAAAGCTCAGCGTGCCGTTATCCAGCGTGAAGGCGTGATTTTCCGCCTGCGCCGCATTGTTAAAGGCCAGCGTCCCCTGCTGATTCACCGTCACTTTGCTGTCTGCCTTGCCCAGCGCACCTGTCGCGTTGGCGTTAACCGTCACTGCCGCACTGCCGTTTTTGCCGGTGATGGTGGTGTCACCCTGGTAAGTATTTGCGCGATCGAGGTTGAGCACGCTGCTGTCCGTCCCGGCAGAAGTGTCTTTTATCGTCAGCTGCCCCGCGCCGCCAATCAAGCCGGTTGGGGTAAAGGTATTGCCATAGAGGTCGAACTGCCCTCCGCCTGCTTCGCTCAGGAAGATGGGACGAGGAGTTGTAAAGTCCGCGCCGATTTGCAGCGTCGAATTGTTGTTGATCAGTATCGACGTTCCTGCCAGCCCCAGGTTTTCATCGGCAGAAACCTGTAGCGTGCTGCCGTAGATTTCCGTGCCGCCGCGCCAGCCGTTGTTGCCGGTCAGAATGAGCCTGCCCGGATCGTATTTCAGGAACTTCAGGACGTCGGACGAGGCGCTGTCTTCAACCAGGTTGGCGGCGATGGTCGCGGTGGTCGCCTCACCCGCTCCGCCCGCCCCAACGCGCACGATGTAGTAGGCGTTGGCCGCCGTTTCGCCTTCCGATGCATAATTAACCGCCGGCACCAGCCCGAGGGTTCGCACCATATTCAGCGGTACCGTTCCGCCAGCACCGCCGCTCAGGGTGTAGCCATCGACGGTGAACTGCATGCCGGCGTTATAAATCGGGCCGTTGACCTCGCTCAGCACCACGTTACCGCCGGTGCCGGAGAACACGGCGTACTGCCGCTGCTGCCACGGGGCGTTACCGACTCCTTGCTCATTGGTCCAGTTGTTGCTGTCTACCGACGCCTGTGCATACCAGATGCCGCTGCCGCCCTGGATGATATTATCGCCTTCAAAACCGGTAGTTCCGTGGCTAAGGCCAACTTCCGGGCCGTCCCAGTACTGCAGGTTGGAGGTATCGTTTTCAAAACCGACCACCAGGTTGACCTCTTTCGGAATGCCCGTCTGAATGCTGTAGACCGACGTGTTGCCAACCGGCAGCGTGCCGATGTCCATGCCGTTATTGTCCAGGCCGCCAGTGTAATTAAAGAGGCGATAAACCCCCGGCGCGAAAATGCCTCCCGGCGTCAGCGAAACGTTGACCGTGCCGTCCAGACTTAAATCGCCGCCGACGTTAACCAGGTCGTTCAGCGTCCCGCCCTGATTAAACACCTGCCCCAGGTCGAACTTGCTGTTGGTCGTGGAGGAGAGGTTAAGGTCGCCGTTGATATTCAGCGAGCCCGCTCCGCCATCCCCTGGGGTTAATACAGTATTGGCTCCAAAGGAGGCATCGCCGCCAATCGTGCCCCGCCCGCCCAGCGTTGCGTTGTCCGCCACGGACGTGGCTCCAGTGGCGTTTTGCTGATTGCCGTTGACCAGCAGCGTCCCTTGATTAACCTGCGTTACGCCGCCATAGCTGTTTGTGCCGCCAAGCCGCGTAATGCCCGCGCCGTCCTGGTGGAATTCACCGCTGCCGGTGATAGCGCCGTTGAGCGCTACCGCATCGGAACGGTTCACCGTCAGAATGCCGTTGTCGGTTATCGCGGTTTGTGTTGACAGGCCACCTGTTGTGCCGCCGCTGCCGAGCTGAAGAGCCGCCCCCGAATCAATCAGCGTGCTGCCGGTGTAGGTGCTATTGCCAAGCAGAATGGTGCTGCCTCCGGCCCGTTCAAGGCCGCCGTTGCCGCTGATAACGCCGCTATAGGTCTGCGACTGCGAACCGTCGAACACCAGCAGGCTGGCCGGATCGCTGGTCACTACGCTGAAATCGTTGATCGAGCTTTTGCCGGTATTAACCGCGTTGTTGCCGCTGCGTAATGTGGCCCCGCTGTTGACGCTGATGCCCTGAGCACCGCTTAGCGCCAGGTTATTGGCAACACGAACATCCGCATCCGCGCCGTTCAGCGTCAGCTGGCTCCAGCCGCTGCCGATGTTGGTGCCGATGGAGATGTTGTCGGCCCCAAGCGTGCCCATCACCGCGCTGGTATTGTTGAACGTCAGCGTATTGTTACTGCCACCGTTGCTCAGGATGTGCAGCGTCTCGCTGGTATCAACATCGCCAATAGTGGCGCTGTCGTTGCCGTCGTTACCGGTAAAGGTTACGCCGCCGGTAAGCGTACCGCTGTCCCAGCTAAACTTATCGCTGCCGCTGCCGGCGATTATCTCGCCCTGGGTCGCCCCGCCCGCCAGCGTAATCGCATCGTTGCCGCTGCCGGATAAGATTGCCGTAGCCCCTGCATCTCCCGCTGAAAGCGTGCCCTGGTTGGTGATGGTGTTATTACCGCTGCCGCTGGCGTCGATCACAGTTTGCGTCGGACTGTTGCTGGACAAGGTGCCGGTATTGAGGATCGTTCGGTTTGCCGCCGTGCCGTTAATTTGCACCAGCGCCGAATTATTGAGTATGCCCGTTGAGGTTACGGAACCGCTGTTGGTAAAGGACGAGGCGTTATTCGCCAGAATGGTACTGTTGGTATTGCTGCTGGTCTGAACGGTGCCACGGTTGGTGACCGCGCTGGCATCCGCTGCGGAAATCGCCGCCCCCGCCGTACCGCCCATGGTGATATTGGCCCCGGAGTTCACGCTGCCGTTAGTGCGGGCCAGAATACCCACGCTATTAACGCCGCTGCCATTAATGGTGTAGCCCGTGCCGATGGTCAGGTTACCCGTCGTGTTTAACCCACCGGGGCGCTCAAAAGCGAAACCGGAGCCGCTGCCCGCCACGTTCAGGATATTACCCGCACCTTCCGCATCAAAGGTGACCGCCGTACGAATCGCCGGGCCGTCACCCGCGTTAATAATCACATTATTGAGCGAAATATTGCTGCTGTCGGCGTTGTTATTGATGCCTGCGCCGGAGCCGGAAATCGTGATGGTCGTGTCGCTGGCGGTCAGCGAGGCTGCTCCCGTATCCATGCGGATCCCATCGGCCCCGCCGCTGGCGATGATTTGGTTATCCGTCCCACCCACCGCAAGCGTAGCGCCATCGCCAACCAGCTGTACCGCCGCCAGACCGCCAGCCGCGGTGACTCTCCCGAGCTGCGTAACCTGCGCACCTGCGCCCTGGACTTTCACCCCAACATTGCCGCTGTTGGCCGCGCCGGTGACGTTGATGTCGCCTGTTCCCAGGCTGGCTGCGACGTTAGTAAAGGTGCCCTGATCCTGGATATAGACGCCGATATTATTGGTCCCGGAAACGTCTATCGGAGCACGGTTATCCGCAATGCCCCCGTTGTGCAGGTAGATACCAATATTATTCGTGCCCGCCAGGCGCATGCCGTCACCGTTGATGGTCACCTTGCCCTGGTGCGAAACGTCATAGCCTTTTATACCGCTCTGATTCGCCAGTGTTTCGGTATCGGCAAATGAGGTGACATTGGTTGCCAGCGCCTGATTGGCCGGGCCAATATCGCCATTAATGGAGTAATTTCGCCCATCGACCACTACGGCGGTGGTGTTGTTCGCGCCAAGAACAATGCCGCCGTTCGTGATGGTGCCCGTTGCGCCACCGGTGACCTTTACGCCAACGCCGTTCAGGCCATTCACATTGATGGTTGCCGGGCCGGTATTCAGCGTCGTTGCTACGTCATCGCCCGTATTGATGGTGCCGTCCAGGCCATCATCCCGCCCGTTTGCAAAGACTCCCGTCGACCCTACGCCCGCCACGGTGAGTCTGAATGGCAGACCTGACGTTCCCGTTGTGCCGTCGAATGTTGCGCCGTGATCGACCACAAACAGGATCGAGCCGTTTTTAGTGTTGTCATTCAGCGTCGCATTAGTGAGGTTGATCTTTGCATCCTGACCATAGGCGTAATAGCCGATCTGGTTAGTATTATTGAAGGTTAACGTGGCCGTCGGCGCTACGTTGACCGTTGCCGTACCGCGGGCATGAACACCAATGGCCCCGGCGGCCAGCAGGTTAATCGTTGAGGAGATGTTTGCCGTCGCCGCCGCGTTGATCCCTTCGGCATACACCGCGTAGTTACGGTAGGTGAACGGGTTGCCGTCGCTGTTGCCGGTATCGCCGTCGCCACCCACGGTTATGACGCCAGTGGCTGAAGAGTTCACGCTGGCCGTCGCCTTTTCCGCCAGCACATTAATCGCGGCGTTATTGTCGCCCATGACATTGATTCTGCCATTGTTAACGACATTGTTGGTGTCCCGTACCGACAGCCCGTAGTTCGGTGAGGCGGAGCCATTGACCAGATTGCCTAAAACGTTAATGGTGCCGTTGTTTGTGACCTGGCCGGTCGCCTCCTGCGCCAGTATCCCCACCGCATTACGCGTATTCAGCCCGAGGTTAACCGTCCCGTCGTTGGTGACCGCCTGGCTGCTGCTGGTGCGGATACCCGCAGATTGCTCATTGCTGCCCACCATCGGCGATGGCGTGCCGGTCAGCGTGCTGGTGATCGGCGTTGTGCCAACGGTAATGCGCCCGCCGCTGGTGTTTGTAAAAGTGGAGGCACCAGAGATATCTGCGCCAATACCAGGTGAACGCCCCTCGGCGTTATAAGGGTTACCCACAACGGCAATGGACCCGCTGTTCGTGGCTGTCGTGCTGTCCTGCGCCCGCATACCGGCCACGCTAGCGGAAGTGCCATCCGGTAAGGCAACGTTGATATAGCCCGTGTTGGTCAGCGTACTGATGCCGCTGCCCTGCATCGCACTCGTGCCCTGGTTATGCTGCGCGACAACGGAGCCGTTCTTTTCTATCAACAGGCCAGCGTTAAGTGTGCCATTGTTGATTGCCGTAGCCGTTGTGGTCAGCATCCCCACCCCGGCAGGGCTCAGGCTGCTGCTGCGCCAGAGATTGATATTGCCATTGTTGGTCAAGGTTGCGTTGCTGTCGGCCCGCATGACCGCAGAGGCCCCGTCTACCGCCAGGCTACCGGTGCTGGTGACGTTGCCTGCGGCGTTAATTCCGGTGGCATAAATAATGTTCAGGTCGCCGGTGGCAAGCGTCGCATTATTATTGTGCGCGAGGCTGTCCTCCCAGACATGCCACGAGAGGTTGACCCTGTTTTGCTCCTCATCCTGCAGCAGGCTGGTGATGATGCCGTCATAGGTATTTTGCGCCACGGTCACCGAATCAATGACGTTACCGCCGAATTCTGCGGGAAGCTGCACGCCCCCATTCAGCCATAGCTGAATCTGGCTATTGCCCGCGTACTCGCCCTGTCCCAGCAGGAAATCGTTCACCGTCGCGATATCGGCCTGGGATTTAATCGTAAATTCGATGGAAGGATTAGTCGGACTCAGAAATACCCGCTTCCCGACCTGGACATAGTTAGGCAGCGTGATGGTGTCATCGTATTGCGAACTTACCGCCTGGTAGCTTTGCTGATCGCTGTTAATGACCGGCGCGGGGGCAAAATGGATAAAGTTATCGGACTGCCAGTTAACGGTGCTGGTCGGGACATCCAATGCGGAGGCACGGGCAAGAATACTGTTTTTCGCCAGCAGAGAAATCGTGTTTGCTGGCGCTAAAATGGGCGTTGTCGAACTGGTATCGGCGCCAACGTTAATGTTCGCCGTCCCGCCGACAGATTCGATACTGGCAATGCTGAAGTTATTGTAAATGCGGAACGAGGTCGGGTCATAAACCGGAAGGGTCAGGTCCCCTACCTTAGCGGAGCCTGACGAGATGAAAGTACTTGAGTCATACACGCTGACCACAGAATAGCTACCTTCCAGACCGGGAACTTCAACGTTAAGCTCCTGGTTTTGCTGCGCCGTGACTGTATTGGTGGAATAGTTAAACTGATCGATATTTGCCGACGTAATAGGCACATCCGCACCGCTTGAACTGGTCGCGATGATTTCTGTTATGCGTCCCTGGTCGGGGCCCGCGCTGTCGGACAGGGCATTGCTCACCATGACGTTCCGCGGTGTGCCAACGACTCCGGCAGCGATAGAAGGAAGTGGCCCCAGGATATTCAGCGTAGTGCCGGAGGCAAAATGGTTTGCCGTGCCGGTATCATTATCGATAGTAAAGGCCGTACCGGTATTCACCACCGCGTCATAATTTACGCCGGTCGGGAAGAGATAAGAGGGGTAAGCGCCTGCCCACTGCACATCGTCGGCAAACGCCGGGACGCTCGCCAGGGTCAGCGCGATGGCCGTTGCGGCTTGCAGCGTGCTGCGGGATTTTTTCTTTTGGCTTTTGGTGATTTCAGCCGCGGCAATATAACCTTGTTGCGTCTCGCTCCATACCAGGCGGTAAACTTTGTTCATAATTCGATTCCATTTTAAGAATGGTATTTAGGGGGTCATCAGGAATGCGGCAACACGAAAATATGTTTATCGATGAAGACTTTCTGTATCGAAAAATGAATGTAAAACTCAGTTTTTTAGCGTATTGAATTGCTGGTGAATAAACTGTAGTGCACAGTCTGAGGGCTGACAAATAGATGAGCGGCGCTGAGCAAGGAATAAATTTTTATCTCTTTTCACCTTCTGCAACTGGCATTTCCCGACAAACAGGCTACGTGGTTTGCACTGGCAAAAGAATTCGCGGACAATACGGTTTTTAACGTGAAATTAACAATATGAAGCATCCTCTTGAAACGTTGATGAGCGCGGGTGGTATCCTGCTGCTGGCCTTTTTCTCCTGCCTGCTGCTTCCTGCCCCTATGCTGACGCTAACGCTTGCGCATCGCCTGATGGAAACCTTCCATCTGCTGGATTTGAACCAGCTCTACACCATCATTTTCTGCATCTGGTTTCTGGCGCTGGGCGCGGTGGAGTATTTCGTGATTCGCTTTGTGTGGAAGCGGTGGTTTTCGGTGGAGCGGGAATAAAGGTAAACGGAACATTTCCGGGCTCTCATAGCGTTGCTGTACAACTATACTTACCCCATAAATCCAACACGTTTAATGGGATAGCCTTATGCCTCTTACCTCTTTTGCGCATTCCGATCCTTTCACACTGGGCATTGAGCTGGAGATGCAGATCGTCAGCCCGCCGACCTATGACCTGAGCCAGGACTCTTCCCTGCTTATCAAGGATGTGAAAGATCGGGTCAGCGTCGGGGAGGTGAAACACGATATCACCGAGAGCATGCTGGAGATTGCTACCGGCGTTTGTAAGGATGTGGAAGACGCCTGTACCCAGCTCAAAGACCTGCGCCACCGAGTGATGCAGGCGGCCAGTAACCATCATCTCGCTATCTGTGGCGGCGGCACCCATCCGTGGCAGAAGTGGCAGCGCCAGGAGGTTTGCCAGAACGAGCGCTATAACCGCAATCTTGAACTCTTTGGCTACCTGATGAAGCAGGCGACGGTGTTCGGCCAGCACGTTCACGTTGGCTGTGATAATGAAGAAGATGCCATTTACTTGATGCACGGGCTGGGGAGATTCGTGCCGCATTTTATCGCTCTCTCCGCCTCCTCTCCTTATATCCAGGGCCACGACACAACCTACGCCTCATCGCGCCTGAATATTTTCTCCGCCTTTCCCGATAACGGCCATGCACCCTTCGTGAGTGACTGGCAGGAGTTCCTGTGGATGTATCAGCGGCTGGAAACCAGCAGTATCGTGCAGTCGATCAAAGATCTGCACTGGGACATTCGCCCAAGCCCTAAATTTGGCACCGTTGAAGTCCGGGTGATGGACACGCCGCTGACCCTCTCCCGCGCGGTGAACATCGCTGGTTTTATTCAGGCCACCGCCCACTGGCTGCTGGCGGAACGTCCGTTTGTGCCCCGCTCCGAAGACTATCTCCTCTACCGCTTTAACCGTTTTCAGGCGTGCCGGTTTGGCTTAGACGGGACGCTAACGGATGTTCGCTCCGGGGAGCAACGCAGCATTGCCGAAGACCTCCTTCCCTTGCTCGATACCCTTGCCCCCTACGCCGCAGAGCTGAAAGGATCGCAGACGTTAGAAGACGTAGCCGCTTACGTCCGTAACAAAGACAGCGACACGTCACGAATCCGTCAGTTCATCGCCGAAGGCGGCCTGCTGACGGAGCTGGTGCGTAAAAACAGTGAGATCTGGAGTACCGATTAACAATCCTGGGGCGGATGTGGATGCGCCTGTCCGCCCTACCCAGCCTTTTTATATCCACATGTCAATAGTGGTTATCCATTCTAAGACTTCGGCACCTCTTAAGGAGTATTTCTCTACCCATTCGTTAGCGATTTGATTTCACTCAATATCCCCCCCCGCCTGGCTGCTATTTTCACCGTCGTTAATTCGTCATACCAATGAGGTTAAGATGGACGTCAGTCGCAGAAGATTCTTTAAAATCTGCGCCGGCGGAATGGCAGGCACAACGGCCGCGATGTTGGGACTCGTTCCAACGGCGGCACTTGCGGAAGTGCGCAACTACAAGCTGCTGCGCGCAAAAGAGACCCGCAATACCTGTACCTACTGTTCCGTAGGCTGTGGATTGTTGATGTACAGCCTGGGTGACGGCGCGAAAAACGCCAAATCCAGCATTTTCCATATCGAAGGGGACCCGGACCATCCGGTGAGCCGCGGGGCGCTTTGCCCGAAAGGCGCTGGCCTGCTGGACTACGTCCACAGCGAAAACCGCCTGCGCTACCCTGAATACCGCGCGCCGGGCTCCGACAAGTGGCAGCGCATCAGCTGGGAAGACGCCTTCGCGCGCATTGCCCGCCTGATGAAGGAAGACCGCGACGCCAACTTCATCGAGAAGAACGAGCAGAACGTCACGGTGAACCGCTGGCTCTCCACCGGCATGCTGTGCGCCTCGGCCTCCAGCAACGAAAGCGGCATGTTAACGCAGAAGTTTGCCCGCTCGCTGGGCATGTTAGCGGTAGATAACCAGGCGCGCGTCTGACACGGACCAACGGTAGCAAGTCTTGCTCCAACATTTGGTCGCGGTGCGATGACCAACCACTGGGTTGATATCAAAAACGCCAACGTGGTGATGGTAATGGGCGGCAACGCCGCTGAAGCCCACCCGGTCGGCTTCCGCTGGGCGATGGAAGCCAAAAACAACAACGACGCCACGCTTATCGTGGTCGACCCGCGCTTTACCCGCACCGCTTCGGTGGCGGATATCTATGCGCCGATCCGTTCCGGCACCGACATTACCTTCCTGTCGGGCGTGATCCTCTACCTGATCGAAAACGGCAAAATCAACGCCGAGTATGTCAAAAACTACACCAACGCCGCGCTGCTGGTGCGTGAAGATTTCAGCTTTGATGACGGCCTGTTCAGCGGCTACGACGCCGAAAAGCGCCAGTACGACAAAACCAGCTGGAACTACCAGTTCGACGAGAACGGCTTTGCAAAACGCGACGATACGCTGACCGATCCGCGCTGCGTGTGGAACCTGCTTAAAGAGCACGTTTCCCGCTATACGCCGGACGTGGTTGAGCATATCTGCGGCACGCCGCAGGAAGATTTCCTCAAGGTGTGCGAAGTGCTGGCCTCCACCAGCGCCGCCGACCGTACGACCACCTTCCTCTACGCTCTCGGCTGGACACAGCACTCCGTTGGATCGCAGAACATCCGCACCATGGCGATGATCCAGCTGCTGCTGGGCAATATGGGCATGGCGGGCGGCGGCGTGAACGCCCTGCGCGGCCACTCCAATATCCAGGGGTTAACGGATTTAGGGCTGCTCTCCACCAGCCTGCCGGGCTATCTGACCCTGCCGAAAGACAAGCAGGAAAGCCTGGAAAGCTATCTGGCTGCCAACACGCCAAAAGCCACGCAGCCGGGGCAGGTCAACTACTGGGGCAACTACCCGAAATTCTTCGTCAGCCTGATGAAGACCTTCTGGGGCGATGCCGCCACCGCGGAAAACCAGTGGGGCTACGACTGGCTGCCGAAGTGGGACCAGGCGTACGACGTCCTGAACTATTTCAACATGATGGATAAAGGGGAAGTCAACGGCTATATCTGCCAGGGCTTTAACCCGGTCGCCTCGTTCCCGGACAAGAACAAGGTCGTGGCCTCCCTTAGCAAGCTGAAGTTCCTGGTGAGTATCGATCCGCTAGTGACCGAAACCTCCAACTTCTGGCAGAACCACGGCGAGTCTAACGACGTGGATCCAACGCAGATCCAGACCGAAGTGTTCCGTCTGCCTTCTACCTGCTTTGCGGAAGAAGATGGCTCCATCGTCAACTCCGGGCGCTGGATGCAGTGGCACTGGAAAGGCGCTGATGCGCCGGGTGAAGCCCGCAACGACGGCGAGATCCTGGCCGGTCTGTTCCACAGCCTGCGCACGCTTTACCGTGAACAGGGCGGCGTTGCTCAGGATCCGGTGCTCAACATGACCTGGAACTACAAGCTGCCGGACGGGCCGGAGTCTGAAGAAGTCGCCAAAGAGAGCAACGGCTATGCCCTTGCCGATCTCTTTGACGCAGAGGGCAAGCTGCTGGTGAAAAAAGGCGAGCTGCTCGACTCCTTCGCCCAGCTGCGCGACGACGGCACGACCTCCGCAGGCTGCTGGATCTGGACCGGAAGCTGGACGCGCCAGGGTAACCAGATGGCGAATCGCGACAACAGCGATCCGTCAGGACTCGGCAATACGCTGGGCTGGGCCTGGGCGTGGCCGCTCAACCGCCGCATCATCTACAACCGTGCCTCGGCAGATCCACAGGGTAAACCGTGGGACGCGAAGCGGATGCTTATCGAGTGGAACGGCACGAAATGGGTCGGTAACGATATCCCGGACTACAACACTGCCGCGCCTGGCAGCGGCGTCGGGCCGTTTATCATGCAGCCGGAAGGGGTCGGTCGACTGTTCGCCCTCGACAAAATGGCCGAAGGGCCGTTCCCGGAGCACTACGAGCCGTTTGAAACGCCGCTGGGCACCAACCCGCTGCACCCGAACGTTATCTCGAACCCGGCAGCACGCCTGTTTGAAGCCGACGCTAAGCGCATGGGCAAGCGCGAGGAGTTCCCGTACGTGGGCACAACCTATCGCCTGACCGAGCATTTCCACACCTGGACCAAGCACGCACGGCTTAACGCCATCATGCAGCCGGAGCAGTTTGTGGAGATAAGCGAGAAGCTGGCAGACGCCAAAGGCATTGCCAACGGCGATATGGTGAAAGTCAGCAGCAAACGCGGGTTTATCCGTGCCAAAGCGGTGGTCACCCAGCGCGTGCGGACTTTGCAGGCGGGCGGGCAGGAAGTGGAAACCGTGGGTATTCCGCTGCACTGGGGCTTTGAGGGCGTGGCCCGCAAGGGCTACCTCGCGAACACCCTGACGCCATCCGTTGGCGACGCCAACTCGCAGACGCCGGAGTACAAGGCGTTTCTGGTCAACATTGAGAAGGCGTAAGGAGCGAACTCATGTCCATGCAATCTCAGGATATTCTCAAGCGTTCGGCCACTAACGCCATGACGCCACCGCCCCAGGCGCGTGACTACAAGGAAGAAGTCGCCAAGCTGATCGACGTCTCCAGCTGTATCGGCTGTAAGGCCTGCCAGGTCGCCTGCTCGGAGTGGAACGATATCCGCGACGAAGTGGGTCACTGCGTCGGGGTGTACGATAACCCCGCTGACCTGAGCGCCAAATCCTGGACGCTGATGCGCTTTAGCGAAACGACGCAGAACGGCAGGCTGGAGTGGCTCATCCGCAAGGATGGCTGCATGCACTGCGCGGATCCGGGCTGCCTGAAGGCCTGCCCGTCCGCCGGAGCGATCATTCAGTATGCCAACGGCATCGTCGATTTTCAGTCGGAACACTGTATTGGCTGCGGCTATTGTATCGCCGGCTGCCCGTTCAATATTCCACGGCTGAATAAAGACGATAACCGCGTCTACAAATGCACGCTCTGCGTGGATCGCGTCAGTGTCGGCCAGGAGCCTGCCTGCGTAAAAACCTGCCCGACGGGCGCTATCCACTTTGGCAGCAAGAAAGAGATGCTGGAAGTGGCGGACGAACGCGTGGCGAAGCTGCAAAAACGTGGCTACGAGCACGCGGGCGTCTACAACCCGCAGGGCGTGGGCGGCACGCACGTGATGTACGTGCTGCACCACGCGGACCAGCCGGAGCTGTACCACAACCTGCCAAAAGATCCGCAAATTGATACGCCAATCAACCTGTGGAAAGGGTTGCTCAAACCGCTGGCGGCAGCAGGCTTTATTGCGACCTTTGCCGGGCTGATTTTCCACTACGTGGGGATTGGGCCAAACGAAGAGGTGGATGAAGACGAGGAAGAGCATCATGACTAAGAAGAGCAAGATGATTGTCAGGACGAAATTTGTCGACCGGGCCTGTCACTGGACGGTGGTGATCTGTTTCTTCCTCGTGTCGCTCTCCGGCATCGCGCTGTTCTTCCCGACGCTGCAGTGGCTGACCGAAACCTTCGGCACGCCGCAGATGGGCCGCATCCTGCACCCGTTCTTTGGGGTGCTGATTTTCGTGGCGCTGATGTTTATGTTCACCCGCTTCGTGAAGCACAACATTCCTGATAAGCACGATATTCCGTGGGTAAAAGGCATTGTTGAAGTGCTGAAGGGCAACGAGCATAAAGTCGCAAAGGTCGGCAAATATAACGCCGGGCAGAAGATGATGTTCTGGTCAATTATGAGCCTGATCTTCGTGCTGCTGGTGACCGGGGTGATTATCTGGCGCCCTTATTTCGCCGACTTCTTCCCGATGAAAGTCGTGCGCTACAGCCTGCTGATCCACGCCACGGTGGCCATTATCCTGATCCACGCCATCCTGATCCATATGTATATGGCGTTCTGGGTGAAGGGATCGATTAAAGGCATGATCGTCGGCAAGGTCAGCCGCCGCTGGGCGCAGAAGCACCATCCGCGCTGGTATCGTGAAGTTGAAGCGCGCGAAGCGAAAAAAGAGAGTACCGAAGGGCTTTAAATCCCGGGTGGTAATTACGAGAGCCGGTTTGCACCGGCTCTTAGTTTGCTGGCAAAGAAGAAAAAAGCGTGGTTTTTCCTTCTTTGTGGTCAGCAGGTGAAAATCAATCAATTGATTTTCCTTGTTATTTATTCGGTGAGATCTTTGCGAAATTCGTTCGCTGTAGATTTGTCATCAGTCTGGAGAGCCGGTTTGCACCGGCTCTTTTTTTATGGCTGCTGGAGTTGTTTAAGCTCTTCTTCTGATAAGCCTGTGGCTTCGAGGATAGTCTCGGTTGGAAGACCCATTTTTAAAAGACGGCTTGCGATAGTCTGGGCACCTTCCTGTTTACCCTTTGCCCATCCCTTCTGCTCCAGCCATTCCGCAATAGTCATTAACGCCTCCTTATGTTCTGGTATGCCAGCTGTGAGATTCCGGAAGAATATTACTGGCTCGCTGATATTCCCACTGCGAAAAATATAGTGAATAGCAGCATCCAACTGACGCCCGGTTGTAAACCCGCTCAATAATAACGCAATAAGTTTCTCCTGCAAGCTGGCGAGATCACGCTGGCGAATATGTTTTTGCAGCAGTTCGAGCATGGCAACCCGGCGATGCTTCATGATTTCGTCATCGGGGATCGCCGTTACATCCACTAGTGGAAATTCGCCGCCGTACAGCCGCCAGGCAAGCTTTGGGGCGTCAAAATTTTCCAGCCACTTCATAGACCAGGGATAGGGCGATGTTCTTCCATGGTAGAAGAGGATGGGAATAACCAGCGGCAGGGACTCATTGCCCAAATCCAGATGGCGCTGCATTGCGGCAATGGCGTAGCGCATCAGGCGAAAGGCCATATGCCGGTCCGGCGAGCTTTGATGTTCAATCAGCGCGTAAACATAGCCGTCACCTGTTTGTGTTTTCAGGGAATAAAGGACATCGCTGTAATAAGCGCGCAGCTTTTCCTCGATAAAACTCCCTGAAGCCAGCTGCAGGCTATTCAGATCGCATACCTCAAGCAGGTGCTCAGGCAAATGAATTTCAAGAAAATCCCTCGCCGTTTCCGGGTGCGTTAAAAACTGCTTAAACACCGCATCGTGCGGCATCGTCGTGGTTTTATCCTGCATGGCATCCGTGCCTCAATGTCCTTTAATGTGCAAAAGCTATCACGCGAAACGATCTTGTTAATTCCTTATTTTAAAGAATGTTTTTGTTCTGGAAGCGGCATAACGCATCCGGGCAAGTTATTGCATTTTGCGATGAGCCACTGCGTAGCATCTTCCATTTATGAATCATTCTCATAAGCTCAAGCGGATTCAACGCATAGTCACCCGGCCCCGCGGCGGCTAGAGTTACCGCCAACCTGAGTACTTCCCGGAGAGAACAATGCAAAAACGTCAGTTAGGTAAAAGTGGTTTAGAAGTGTCCGCGCTGGGTCTTGGCTGCATGGGGCTGAGCTTTGGCTACGGCCCGGCGACCGACAAAAAACAGGCGATTAACCTGATTCATGCGGCGGTAGACCAGGGCGTAACCTTCTTCGATACCGCAGAAGTTTATGGCCCGTTCACCAATGAATCCCTGCTTGGCGAGGCGCTGGCTTCGGTGCGTGACAAAGTAGTCATCGCCACCAAGTTCGGTTTTGATCTACCGCAGCCGGACGGCGCACAAATCCTCAGCAGCCGCCCGGAGCACATCCGCAAAGCGGTGGAAGGCTCGCTCAGTCGCCTTAAGGTTGAAACCATCGACCTGCTTTACCAGCACCGCGTTGACCCGAACGTGCCGATTGAAGACGTTGCCGGAACGGTCAAACAGCTGATTGCGGAAGGCAAGGTAAAACACTTCGGCCTGTCAGAAGCTGGCGCGCAGACCATCCGCCGCGCTCATGCGGTACAGCCGGTTACCGCCCTGCAAAGCGAGTATTCATTATGGTGGCGCGAGCCGGAAGCAGAAATCATACCGACGCTGGAAGAGCTGGGTATCGGCTTTGTGCCCTTCAGCCCGTTAGGCAAAGGCTTCCTGACCGGCGCCATCAACGAAAGCACAACGTTCGACAGCTCGGATTTCCGCAATAAAGTCCCGCGCTTTAGCCCGGAAGCCCGCCGGGCAAACCAGACGCTGGTCGACGTGCTGGGCAATATCGCGAAAGAGAAAGGCAACACCCCGGCCCAAATCGCCCTGGCCTGGCTGCTGGCTCAGAAACCGTGGATCGTGCCAATTCCGGGCACAACCAAACTGCATCGCCTTGAAGAAAACCTGGGCGGCGCAACGGTGCAGTTAACCGCGACGGAGCTGAAAAACATCGAGGCGGCGCTGGCAAACATTGAAGTTCAGGGTGCTCGTTATCCTGCTGAGCTACAGAGCCGCGTGGGTAAATAAACTTCTGAGAAAGTAGCAGGAAACTCTCCTGCTACCTGACTGGAGATGAGCAACGATAAACCGTGTTATGAACAGACTTAAAACCAGGGAATCGTCGTACTTGCACTTAGCCCATAGCTGCTGAACAGCCCCTGGACCGGCTCCGGCTGCAGTTCGCCGTGCTGGATAAACAGGCGGAAGTGCTGCCCGGTTGACAGGCTTTTCATCTGCAAATAGGGCAACCCGGTAATCTGAGGCTGCGTCTGAAGCGCCCGAAGCTCCGCTTCTTCTTCTGTTAGCCAGCCCTTACGAACTGAACGGCGTAACAGGCGTTCTACGTTGCTTTTCACCTGGATACGGCTCACCGTCCGCCAGCCAGTTACCGCTGGCACGGGCTTTACATCCGCCAACTGACAATAATCCTGTAACCCGTTATGCCAGCGCGTGGCGCCCAGTTCGGTCAGTGCCGCTTTTGTTCCATGCAGGCGAAGCACCGAACCTGGTGTTTTTCCGGACTCGGGAAAACTGATGCCAATATCCCCCGCCTTGCGCGCCGCCAGCGCCAGATGCAGCTTCGAAAACAGTACGCCCATCAGCATCGGCTCTTTAAATTCCGGATGCGGCAATAATCGAATCTCCTGATAGCTCTCCATCCCCAGCTCCCTACTCTGATTTTTCGCCAAAGACGCCGCCGCGAATCAAAACTGCCATCACATAATGCTGCTGTTCCGGTACAGGAATCTCGCCTTTCGTGACCCAGTTATCCAGCAGGGTGTAGAAATCCATTTTCTCTTTGGGCTGGCGACAGGCGATGCCTCGACTGGTCACGGAACCGTATGGCTCTACGGCAATCGCGCCCAGTGAATCTACCTGAGGGTGCCAGGTATCAATGGTGCGCAGCGCATTGCCGACCTTTTGCGAGTGCAGCGCCGCAACCTCGTTAACCTGATAAAGCACCTTACTTTTGCTGCTGTTGCTGTCCAGCACCAGCTCCTGGGAAGGGAAGACCTCCTGCCCTTCGCCAAGACGGACATACGCCTCAACGTTCAGCAGGACAAAGGTGTCGCCCTTCAGCCCGCTCTCTATGACCGCTGCCAGCGCCTTAACCCCCTCCGCCTGCCCGTCGAAATCACGCAGTGGGTAATCATGAGCGTTAAATTCCCAGGCTTTCTTATCGTGGGTAACTACCACCCTGATATGTTCAGCCCCGACGCGATTGCGCCACAGGAAGCGCCCGTTAGCCAGATTGGTGGCATAACGCCGTGCCAGCTCGTTAAATCCATGTTCCTGGATGTATCCCTCAATAACACCCTGCAAAGTGTCCTGATAAAGCTTGTCGTTGCAGACCGACGGTGTTGTAAGGTTCCCGAGAACCCGCAGGGTAAACGTCATTTTTAATGTATCTGCATCCGCAGGCAGCGCCGCAACGTCAACGCGTTGCAGGTTGGCTTTCTGGATCTCAGCATCCAGCTTTGCCGGATCGCTCACCAGCGCGTTCTTCAGACGGTTAGAGATAGTTCCGCGCACCGCTTTTTCCTGGATGCGAACAGGTGCCCACTCAGTTCCATCCCAGTTTCCAGCGAACATGACCGCATCTGAATTCGCCAGCTTGCGTTCAAAAGCGAGTACGGAGGCGGTTTTAATACCAGTCGTTTTAGCCATGATGTGATCCCTCAAAATGTATCGAAATAGTCTACTTCTTCGTTGTCGTCTGCAGGCGTAGCCTGCCCACGGCAGTAGTAGCCGGTATCGGTGGTGCGATAACGCCAGAACAATTCGTCAGCCTGTTTAATGCGATGCGCGCCAACCCACTCGCCTACCCCATAAACAGCTTCAGCAAAGCAGAACGGCGTCTCGCTATCGCGCGTGTTGATCACCTGCCCCGGGGCATAAAGCGGAGAAATACGCTGCCAGCCGGTCATCAGCGGCACCAGATAACCAGGTCGTGGCTTTCTCTGCCAGGACCACTCCACCTGCCCCGTGGCGTGTTCACCCTCGGCTTCCGCCGCGAACTTCAGCGCCGCGAAGTCGAGCCAGGCATCCATCATTTCCGTTTCAGGGTCGTGCGCTTTGAGCGCCTGATAATGTTCAGCAAGCCAGTCAGAACGATCCAGCAGCGCAAAGCCGGGCATCAGGCCAAAGAGATGGTCTTTAAATTTTTGGTGGCTGCAAACCCGAACATTTCGCAAACGGGTAATGGACCCCCCGGCCAGCTTCTGTGTCTGACAAAGCGTTTGCAGATGCGCCTGCAAATCACCAATGCCAATATCGCCGTTGGCAATTTCACCGTGGCACTCCATCACCAGCGAAACGGTCAGGTGCATTCGTCCTTCTTCATTAAACGACGCCGTTTTCCCTTCTCTGGTGAGGGGATTTCGAGTTAACGCAAACTGGTAATCTCGCCCGGAAGAGTAGGCATGAGCCTGATGGCGATGGCAGATTACCCCGCAGCCTTCCAGCCGCAGCCCATGGCTAAGCTGGAGTTTGCGTGACAGGGCGTGCGTATAGCCCAGGAAATGAGTGATTGAGGGAAAGCCCCACGTCAGCCCCGCCACGGCGCTAGCGTTTTCCACCTCCAGCCAGGGTAAGATAATGATATTACTCATGGCGATAGCTCCTGATGGTTTGCTCCATTTCACGCAGGCGACGACGGAACAAGGGTTTGCTTTGCCACTCCCGAAGCTCGGCTTTGCCAACGTTTATTTCACCGCGTCGCAGATGGCCGTTTAGCCACAGCGCAAAATCTTCCGCTAATGCGGCCTGCCAGTCTTCTTTCTCACGCTCAAGACGGAACGCTTCATCGCTCTGCGCACGCCACGGGTCCAGCCATAATTGCTGCAAAGGTTTAAGCTGGCACTCGTCATTCTGTGTCCAGCAGGACCATTCAGGGCGCTGAATATCAGCCGCCTGGCTAAACAGCACATCGATGATTTCATCAACTAAGCGATCGCAGACGCGGCGGATAGCATGGTTATTAGCTTCTTCAGATTTGATAAGCAGGCTGATAAGGCGGCGGCGGATATCCCGCGTGGCAGATTCGAAGGGGCCAGGCCCAAAAAATGTTTTCCTGGCGTAAGGAGGGTTGTGCTGTGTTTTCCATGTCGGCGGCATCGACGACAGCAGCCATGTGCGCCCGCCGCGCGTGCTGTTTAAAGCAGAAATATTCTGGGGTTTGGTGCCGCCGAAATTCATCACTGCTGTTTTAGGAAAAATGACCAGCGGCTGCGGATGCCACTGGCCATCTTTACGTGCTTTCCAGGCCGCTTTACTTTCATCGCTAAAGCGCAAAGCCACCAGACGCTGATGCAGCGCATGGGCTAACGATGAGGAAAAAAGTGGGTTCAGGAGATGATAGCCGTCGGCAACCGGAAAATAGATCTGTTTGGCGAGCTTGTGGGAGGCCAGCTCTTTGGATTTGAGCGCTTCTGAAAAACCAGCGAGCCAGTCGTTTAACTGCCGATCGTTTTCAGCAAGCGGCGCAAAAGGAGCGGGATCCTGCCGCTGTAAACAGGCCAGCAGAGAATCACCCTCAACTTCGCTTTGCAGCAGTTTGGCAACGTCCAGGGCAGCCGCATTGCCAACCGCGTCGACGGCGGGTTTGCTAAGCGATGAGGTAGACAAGTAGCCTTCAGATACCGTCGCTTCGCTGAAAAAACTGCTGTTTTTGGCATCGCCATGCGTGAATTTCGCGGCATGCGTCACCAGATTAATTTGCCCGGCGCGGCGCGCGGCATCCGTTAGCCAGGCCAGCGTTTCATACCGCAGCTCCAGCTCCCGGCGTTCCTGCAAAATTTCACTTTGCAGCACAGCATCGGCAGAACCCAGCCGTTTTTGGGCATCTTTATCGAATGCATCAAGCTTCGTTTGCCGTCGCCCGGCAATAAAACTAACGATAAATGCCGTTAGTGCTTTGTGTGACATCCCTTCTCCTTAACTTCACAATCATTTGAAATTCAAAGTAAAAATAGAACCTGAAATCTGCGAAACAGTTGAATTCGGCTCAACTTTGAAGAAGACATAATTTGGTTTTACCCAGAGGGCGCAAACAGAAACTAAACAGAGCAGATACCAGATCTCATTTAACCGCTTCATAAAATACCCACACATAAGATGACGTTGAAATAATGAGCAGAGATTACTTCAACCCACCGACAATATCAACCTATAGGGTTGTAGTTTTTTTAATGATATTTCAAGAATTGCTATTATACAGACTTTCTTTAAACTGTAATCACTGCCGTACAGGCAGCTTAGAAATATAGAGTTGTAGTGTTGTTGTTAACTGCCGAACAGGCAGTTCGCGCCCTCATTAGAGGGCGCGAAACACACCCAGTACCGGGTGCCACAGCCAGGGCTCACCGTCGTGTTTATCCAGCCGTAAATTCATTTCGCCGTACCTTTCACTGACCTGTGCCAGCGTTAACTCGCGCGCCTCTGCCAGATCCATCAGCACCGTTGCATAATCCGTTTCTGTCCATGCCTCCACTCCTTCGGCCATCGTCAGCTGCTGACGCTTAAAAATGCCGGGATCTTTCCAGCCGGTGAAACCTTCATCGCGCACCATAAATGCTGGCTCATCAAACTCTTCCTCCATCCGCAGAAAATACTGGGCTTCCTGCTGTGAACGGCGAAACGGCGTACGTCTTTGCAGTTCGCCACTCCAGTTAATCGGCAGCCTCCACCAGTGCGCCGCCACCGGATCTTTGTCACTTTTTCCCAACAGCGCATCCCACATTCGCCCATGCTCAAGGGCAATAAGGCTGTCAAACTTCCCGATTGCAGACTTTGGCGGCTGGTTGAGGATGCGGGGGATGGCGTTAATAAAGCGGTACTGCTCCTGCGGCAGCAAATCACGAAGATCATGGCTGCTTAAGGTGAACGCTGCGGTTTCAAAGCCCGGCTTACAGTAGGCGGGCTTTTGTTGCTTCAGGGCCCGGACGTTGCGCCCTAAAATGATCAGGTTGTCCTGCTGCGGCGGGCGCTGCCGGTGACGCTGAATACGCCCGGCAAACTGGATGATCGAACGCATTGAACTCGGTTCAACGATGCCCCAGTCCGCGTCCCAGTCCCGCCCCACTTCAATGACCGAGGTGCCCAGCACGACAAAGATATGATGCTGAGCCGCACTTTGCTCAACGGCATGGCGTATTTCCGGCAGCTGCCAGAGCTGGTCCTCGTGATGCCGGGTAAACGCACTATCAAGACGTTTTTCAATATGGGAGCGCACCGTCAGAGGGTGCTGGCTGTGGTAAACGCAGTAGTGAATACAATAATCTTGCGGAGACGGCATTTGCATTAATGCCTGCGCTGTCGCTACCAGCGGATTGATATTCGCCATCCTTACCAGGCCCAGCGAGACGGTTTTACCGTTTTCATTTTGCTGATGATGAGACGCATGCAGCCGAAGTACTGCATCATGCAGAGTATCTGCAAGGGCGGTAATGACGTCATCTGGACGCGCGGAGGAAGGGTTTACATCGACCAGGTCCGCACGGCGCAGGACTGTTTTCTCCGCCAGCCGCTTTGCACGGCGCTCGGCAAATTCCGTATGGGCCTTGAGAAATTCTGTAGTTTTACCGTACTGGCCGCTAACAGATTCATCTTCATCGAACCAGCCGCAGCATACATTCAGCTGCGCTCCCGGTTCGCTGCATGCCTGCTGCCAGGCCTGACGTCCGGCGCAGTAAGCCGTAAAAAGCGCCAGCACAAGAGCGGGAGGAAGCGTGGCGGAAGAAAGCAGGACCCTGCCCCCTAACATGCCCGCCCAGTTCACCAGACGGCAAAGCGCGTGCTGGTCAGCAATGTCAAAATCGTCCGGCTCATCCAGCACGAGATCGCTGGTCAGCAGACGCAACATGGGGGCAATCTGTTTCCCGCCACGTACGCCCTCGCTTGCAGGCATCAGATAATCAATCGTCGCGACCAGGACTGGTGCATTGATGAGGTTGCTTAATTTACCGTCGCTTTCAAAAAGGTGCCGCAAAGGCCCATGGTTCGCCACGCCGTCATAATGAACGTACTGGTGCTGTTCAAACAGGCTCTCCGCCGACCTGCTGCTTTCATCAGGTCCGTCCTCATACAGCTCGCGGACCGCGGATGAACCAATCAACACCGCGAGATCGTCCTCCCCCAGCCCAAGCCGGGAGCGCAAAGCTTCGCCCGTTTGCAGCGTAAGGGTGCGCAGTCCCAGCGCGACTGTAAAACGACAGCCCTTCTCCTCCTGCGACAGTGCATACATAATACGGGCGTTGGCAAATGTTTTACCGCAGCCCGTCGACGCCATATTAATGCCAAAAAAGCCCTGCTTACGGGATTCATCCCGCATGCTTTCTGCCACATCCCATGCCCGGTTCTGCCAGCTAAAACGCCCCTTTTCCGCACGCTGTCGAAACCCTTTATGCCGGGTGATGGCCGGCAAATGGTCCCGCAACGCAGGGAGCATTCGCCCCAGCAATAAAGCGTGGTGGCTGACGCCAACGTTGTGTTCGTCCAGCTTCTGCTTCAGCCGCTTTGTCTGACGATCGGTGTTCGCCCAGGCGCGATAAGCCTCATCCTGCCATGCAGTCGTTGGGCTCTGGGCTGAGTAATGATGATCGGCAAGCATCAGCGACAGCCTTGCCAGGTGCGCGGTAAAACTATTCTCCAGCGAACCAAACTCCTGCAATGACGTCGCCCGCAATGCCCGCTTTGCTATCTGCTGAGCTTTGCCGCGCCAGGTATGGCTGCGCAAAGGTGTGCCGTGCGGAAATGACCAGACGCTCTGAAAATCCCCGGCCTGCCAGGCGTCGTGCAGATGGTTAAGAGAGTTCCAGTACGCGTTGAGCTGGCAGGTTAACCACTGACTATCAGGCGAGAGCGATGGAGGATTATCGCCATTATATTGTGGCAGCCGGTGATGGGAGACGATGAGCCAGGCAACAACCTTTGCCAGCGGCGGCAAAGTCTCGAAGGGGCTGCTGCTCCAGGTCGCTGAGTCTTTCTTCATTGCAAGACTGATGGTCTGTTCATCTTCGGCCGACAGCGTCCCGAGCCGGGCTAACCACTGCGCGTCAGTTTGTGAGCCAACAAATGCCTGAAACCAGCGCACGGAGATCCATTCATGGCGAAAGGGCTGAAAGCGCATTTTACTTTTGCCCTTTAGTCCCGCCTGGAACAGCCCGCCTGCTTTGCCAAAATCGTGAAACAGCCCGGCAATCGCCGCCAGCAGCGCAATACTTTCTGAGCTACGCCAGCTTGATTCATGCTGATTACGCAGGATGTCGCGGGTGGTTCGGTTTGTTGGCACGGCCCCCGTAACGCTGAACCGCCGTGCGTTGCCCACAATCCACAGTAAATCCGTTTGGCCGCTTTTTTTGATCCAGTGGCACGCTACTGCCGTATTGCGCCGCGCTGTTTTTCTGAGCAGCCTGCGCAACGTGTCCAGGCCTTCCAGCGTGATGACGGTTTGCCAGGCAGCATCACCCGTACGTTCAGCAAACTGATCGAGTATCTGGCAGCTTTGCAGCCTGGCTTTTTTACTGCACTGGGAGATCAGTAAAATGTTCATCCGCCGGGCCGTCCGATGGTTTCCGCCGTGGTCTGGAGGGAGGTAATTAAGAGATCGAGTGCTTCCGACTGTTGAAAACCGGTAATGCATCGCTGACGGAAAGTTTGTTCATCTTCCCCCTCCATGGCGGCAATAAACGCCTGAGGCAGCACCAGCGCATCCTTGATCAGGTCTGCCAGATCGAATACCAGGCCGCCCCGCCTCGTTTTACCATGCAGCACCGCCAGTCCCTGAGGGATCCCCGTCACCCAGGTGGCAACCGCAGCCAGGCCATAAGCCAGATAATTACCGTGATCTAAAAAACGGTTTGCACAGTCCGTTCCGCCACCTCGTTTGGCACGAGTAAAATCGCCATACTGAACGGCATTACCGGCAAGTTTATAAAGCGTTTTGGTTAACTGCGCTTCCTGAAGCATCAGTTCATTTTGTGAAGCCGCAGAAGAGACGCCTTTGCGAAATCGATTCAGCGTTTCTAAAAGATGCACAGCATTAATTTGAAATCTGCTCTCACGCTTCATGCGGCTATTAAGCCAGCTTCCTTCAATTTGTGCGATACGAATAATTTGAAATTGCTTTGCGGCAGCCAGACGTTTTTCTTCATCAAACCAAAAAGAGACCCAATTCTGCAGATATTGTGTCGGGCGATATTCACTTTGTGGATTTAGCCAGGAAACAGCAATATCCACTTCATTCCCGGCATATAATGGTGTGCCCCCACCGCCGCAGAAACCGACCAGAACACCCGCACGAGCGAACTCACGCATTGCAGCCTGAGTTACTGAGGTACCTGTACCCAACATAACCACGGTGGTATTCGCGATGGGAATATTCCAGTAAAGCGATTCCTTCCCTTCTTCGGTG
This sequence comes from Dryocola clanedunensis subsp. sulfonylureivorans, assembly GCF_016756775.1. Lineage (GTDB taxonomy): Bacteria > Pseudomonadota > Gammaproteobacteria > Enterobacterales > Enterobacteriaceae > Dryocola > Dryocola clanedunensis. The sequence continues at coordinate 29,359 of NZ_JAERMU010000024.1, forward strand.
ACATATTCAACTCGCCCCCCGTTAACCAGCACCCGACAATATTGCAAATAGTAAATATTTGCTCTTTTTGAGTGCAAAATTGTTTTGAGGTCTGACGGTGCGAGCATAATTTAACTATCCCTGTCAGTTATTTCCGCAAGCAATAACAGCATTCGCGAGCGGCGGATTTTTATGAACCACCACTTAATAACTTAACGAATGCAATTACAATTAAAAAATTCCACTCTTTTACCTCAGGTCAATAAAAAAGGTGTTCAGGAAAAAATATCAAGGTGCGATACAGATCTAAGGGAATGTGCCGCTCCGCTTATCGAGAGGGTTACTGATGTTTTTGGCTGCCTGTGCGGCAGTGAACTTTGAACAGCTGCCGCCACAGGCTAACAACCTTTTCTAAGCTGCCTGTACGGCAGTGAACATTAGTTGATACATGGTCCCAGGCATGGAAATTTTCTAAGCTGCCTGTACGGCAGTGAACAGTGGGCGTCGAAAGAATGGCCACAGTTTAATTTTCTAAGCTGCCTGTACGGCAGTGAACTGTGTGTCAGGAACTCCCAAAAGCGAGCGTTCTTTCTAAGCTGCCTGTACGGCAGTGAACTTTCCATTCTTGGCGGAGCGAGAAGATTATCGTTTCTAAGCTGCCTGTACGGCAGTGAACCTTCGCCATTTTTAGCCACAACAAACTCACCGGTTTCTAAGCTGCCTGTACGGCAGTGAACGGAAGCGACTTTCACACCTGTTTTCACGGTGATTTCTAAGCTGCCTGTACGGCAGTGAACTCCTGCGTGATGCTCCTGCACAAGCCCCGAGATTTCTAAGCTGCCTGTACGGCAGTGAACTTGTGGTGTCTGGATTGTCCAACCTGCTTATTTTTCTAAGCTGCCTGTACGGCAGTGAACTTCTCATTAATTCAGACCGCACCGGGCGTCCGTTTCTAAGCTGCCTGTACGGCAGTGAACTAGCTTGCGATGTGCGTACTTGCGTTCCATCTTTTCTAAGCTGCCTGTACGGCAGTGAACTCTTAATCATTCCCCTCTACGGTGCCGGCAGCTTTCTAAGCTGCCTGTACGGCAGTGAACTGGAAGCAGCCTGCGTGCCGCTCATGCGCTCATTTCTAAGCTGCCTGTACGGCAGTGAACATGTGGGCTACTGTTGCTGATTAGGGTCGTCATTTCTAAGCTGCCTGTACGGCAGTGAACCTGCAAAAGGTGAAGTGGCCTGACAAGGTTAATTTCTAAGCTGCCTGTACGGCAATGAACAAGCCACCGGCTATTAACCAGTGGCTTCTTTTTTTCTAAGCTGCCTGTACGGCAGTGAACCCCGCACGTCACGCGGCGGATATTCCCTGATTTTTCTAAGCTGCCTGTACGGCAGTGAACAGGAAAGATAGCGTGATAAGGTATTGATGAGAAGCACTAAAATCGCTTATCCCTCCCCAATCCCTTTTTTCGCCTCTTTACAAAAAAAACATCAAAAACAATGCATTATGAATGCGCTTAAAAAAAGGGTTTTCAAAAGGGTCCTGCGATTATGCAATTTTTGCAACATTGAAAAATATTCTGCGAGCCGCTTTCCTGATCTTCAAAGCGTGAATTGTCGGTGAGTAATAAAAGGTTTTATGATGCTCATGCACCTGCAAAATCAGGTGTCAGGATTGGCGTCCTGTAACTCAAACCGTGACTCTGGTCCATATCTCGTTTCCAGAAGATCACTGCTTTGCCTGACCACTCATGGCTTGATAGGATAGACTCCCTTGCCTGAGATGAATAATGGTGGCTCGGGCAGAGGAACCCATAAGGGTTCGCCGGATTGTTTGAGACGGTACGCCAACTCTGCCTGAGCTACCACCCGTGAAATTGGCGTTTCCGGTGTAGCATTATTCATTCTCAAACAAGGCAATAATATGACTACCCAAAACGATCTTCACCAGACCGATCTCGACTGTTTCGATATTATGGAAAGCTGTGAATTACTGACAGGCGTTATGCTGGAAAGTCAGAACCCGACGGAATACCGGGCCGCATGCAAATGCCTGAATATCTGTTTAAGCTCGCTGGAAAATGCCTTTACCCAGCCGCTTTCGGCATCGCGAATTGCACAGCTGACCAGCGATGAACCTGTAGAAAGAATTAATACACATTTTCACCAGCAGTCGGAATTACTGCGTCAGTACTGCCTGGCATTAGCCGAAGTTTTGTTAAACGCCGCTTTGCCACAGCAGACAAATAAAAAACTGACAGGATTATTATATGATCTGACCGATTATATGGCGGAAGATCTGCGCGCTCCGCGCTTTGCTCGCGGCCAACAGCTGCACTGAGTAACCCTGGGTCGCTAATTCTGGCGGAAAGTATTTATTCTCCGCCAGAATATATAAGAATCGCTATCGTTTAAACCTCAACGCCTCAACGAACAGCGCAAACGCGGTAGTGTGCTGCTTCCGGCTTGGGTAATACAGGTAGTAGCCCGGGAACGGTTCGCACCATTCAGTGAGGACCCGGATCAGGCGGCCATCCGCCAGCTCTTCGCTGACGGAATCATCCGGGACATAGGCCAGGCCAAACCCTGTCACGGCGGCATCCACGCGCTGGCGCAGGCTGTTAAACGTAAGCTGCCCGTCAACCCGCACTCTCAGTTCACGCCCATCGCGTTCAAACTCCCATGCGTACAGGCCGCCCATGGTCGGCAGGCGCATATTGATACAGCTATGGTTTTGCAGATCCTGCGGCGTTTGCGGTATGCCATATTTTTCGAAATAGGCCGGTGCGCCGACGACGGCCATGCTGAAGTCCGGGCCGATACGCACCGCTATCATATCTTTGGCCACCTGCTCCCCGAGGCGGATCCCGGCGTCAAACCGCTCGCTGACGATATCCGTCAGCGTGTTATCAACGGTGATCTCCACTTTGATATCGTCGTAGTCAGTTAAAAAAGATTTCAGCACCGGCCAGAGCACGGAATCCACCGCGTGCTCACCCGCCGTGATGCGGATATTCCCCGCCGGGCGTGCACGCATTTCGCTCAGAGCGACCAGCTCGCTTTCAATCTCCGCAAAACGGGGACCGAGGCTTTCTACCAGCTTTTCACCGGCTTCGGTTGGCGCGACGCTGCGCGTTGTGCGGGTCAACAGACGCAGCTCAAGGCGCTCCTCCAGCCCGCGTATGGCGTGGCTTAACGCCGACTGCGAGACGCCAAGCTTAGCGGCCGCCCTGGTGAAGCTGCGCTCGTGGGCGACCATCAGAAAGGAGATCAGATCGTTGAAGTTCTCTTTTAACATGCGGGTTCTCTGTGGGGTTAGCGGCCTGGATAAGTATACCGCCATTTATGATCTCAGCTCATAGCTCCTTTCGCTTTTAACGGTCTAATCGCGGCGGCGGAATGTCGGTAAAGTCTTTGTTCATTCAACGCCGGAACTTGTTTCCTATACTTCAGACTTAACGCACGTCGCTTCTGCCGCTGTGTTACCCCTGTTAATCCCGGCAGTAAATGCCGAAATGGAGGAAAAAATGGACGAGAAACTCAAAATTATCCACGCTGGCTCGCAGCCTTCTCAGACCGGCCCGGAAAACTATTTCACCGGTAAAGTCCGCATCGATGCTCCTTTCCACACCACTCCCCCTGCCCGCACCGGCGGTGCTACAGTCACCTTTGAACCCGGCGCACGCACGGCCTGGCACACTCACCCACTGGGACAAACGTTAATCGTGACCCAGGGAAGAGGATGGCTGAAAGAGTGGGGTTGCCCGACCCGCGAAATTAACCAGGGCGATATCGTCTGGATCCCGGAGGGCGTCAAGCACTGGCACGGCGCAACGCCGGACACCGCCATGACCCACATCGCCATCGCCGAATCGCTCGACGGTAGTCCGGTGGAGTGGATGGAGCAGGTTACCGACGACCATTACACAAAATAATGGCCTGCGGCAGTTTTGCGACCCGCTGCGGCGGGTTGACTGCTGCAGCCTCATAGCCCTGCTCACTCTTGGCCAAGCCCGTATCGTCAAAAGCGGCTGCTTTAACGTCAAAAGTTTTAACAAAACACCCACCCCCGGGTACAATCCGGCAACAAATATCTCTGCGCGAGTAGCCCGGTTGCCTTCTCTGTTCTCTTTTTCCCGCTGTAAATGGCCCTCGGCCTTCGCCCTGCTGGCGATGCTGATGCTGTTTATCGCCCCGGTGATTTCAAAATCACTGGAGCATCAGCGTGCGGGAACGAAACATCAGGGAATGGAACATCATATGATGATGGAGATGCCAGCAACGTCCCATCTGCTTCCCGACGTGGGCGCCTCGCTGATGGATGATATCGCCTGCGGCTACTGTCAGCTCCTGCTGCACGTGCCGCTGATTGTCTGGCTGTTTATCCCTCTGCTCTGGCAGGCCTCGCGGGTCACCCGAGCGCCACCTCCTCCCGTTATCGCCCCTCTTCTGCCCCAGCATGCTGACGCCGAAGCCCTTCCCCGCGCCCCTCCTGCTGCACCGCATCGTTAAATCACCTTTCCTTTAACGTTATGGCTATGCCACAGGATAACTATGTCTGTTTCCCAACCTCAGCTCGCCCCGCGCGGCGCGCTGCTGACGCTTTTGCGTCGCCTGCACTTCTATATCGGCCTGTTTGTCGGCCCGTTTATCTTCGTCGCGGCGCTTACCGGCACCCTGTATGTGCTGACGCCGCAGATTGAAAACGCGCTTTATCATGACGCTTTACGCACGCACGATAGCGGCCAGAACCAGCCTCTTTCCCGGCAAATTAACGCTGCGCGGCAATATATCGGCGAAGATGCTCAGCTTTATGCGGTTCGTCCTGCTCCGGGACCTGGCGAGACTACCCGCGTTCAGTTTAGCGACCCGACGCTGGGCGAGTCGGAATCCCGCGCCATTTTTATCTCCCCTTCCACCTTAGCCGTTACGGGCGATATGACGGTTTACGGCACCAGCGGCGTGCTGCCGCTGCGGACCTGGATCGATCGGTTTCATCGTGGCTTACTTCTGGGCGATGCGGGCAGGCTGTACAGCGAGCTGGCCGCATCCTGGCTTTGGCTGGCGGCGCTTGGCGGAATAGCGCTCTGGCTGACCTCTCGTCCGAAAAGAAAGGTAAAAGTGCGGGATACCCCGAAGGCTAAAGCCCGGCGCTGGCACATTGCTTTGGGCGCGGCGCTATTGCTCGGGCTGCTGTTTTTCTCAGCGACCGGGCTAACCTGGTCGCAGTGGGCGGGCGGCAATATCGACAGGCTGCGCAGCGAGCTGGGCTGGCTGACGCCGCAGGTTAACACCTCGCTTAAACCTCATGCCGGTATGCAGCACAGCGATCCCCATGCGGAACACCATGGCATGATGCCCGGCATGACAATGCCCACAACCGCGGACGAAAGCTGGGATCGCGTACTGCATGCGGGGCGCATGGCGGGCCTGACCTCCGACAAGCTGGAGATCCGCCCGCCGCGCGCGGCTGATAAAGCCTGGACGGTAACGGAAATAGACAGATCCTGGCCGACTCACGTGGATAGCGTGGCGGTCAATCCGCTGGACTACAGCATCATCGATACCGTCCATTTTGCTGATTTCCCGCTCGTTGCCAAACTGACCCGCTGGGGCATCGACGCCCATATGGGCGTGCTGTTCGGGCTGCCGAACCAGCTCCTGCTGGCCGCCTTCGGCCTTGGGCTATGCGCCATGATTATTCTGGGCTACCGGATGTGGTGGCTGCGCCGCCCGGTCGCCCCGGCGAGTAACCCCGCTCAAACGGTTAGCCAGGCGTGGCTCGTATTGCCCAGAGCCTGGCGTATCGCCGTGCTGCTCATCGCCATACTGCTGGGTTACGCACTGCCGGTGATGGGCGTTAGCCTGCTGCTGTTTATGGCAGTGGATATCTGCCGCTGGCGGCGGAAGTCCCTTAGGGCGCAAACCGCTTAGGCCGAAAACTCATCTACGTCATCTGCCGTTCCCTCCGGTGGATGACGCTTCGCTTATCCACCCTACGCCCATTGGTCCTACCAATCTCTTCAAAAATGTGATCGGCCTGTGGCTAACGGCAAAAACAACAACAATGCCGTTGCTAATGATTAACATTGAGTTAACCATAAGCTATTCATAACCGGATTTATCACTATTGGTCCTACCAATAAAACGAATGGGCAACCCCATGAAGGCAATACAGCCTCGCCTGGCCGACCGGCTTGCCGAGCGCGTTAAGGCGCTAATTAGCGAGCGTAATCTCGAAGCAGGAATGAGATTGCCCGCTGAACGCCAGCTCGCCGCAGAGATGGGCGCTTCCCGTTCTTCGGTTCGTGAGGCAATCCAGAAGCTTATCAGCGAAGGTATTTTGATAAGCCGCCGGGGCGGCGGCACTTTTGTGCGTTACGAGGTACAGCCCTGGTCAGAGCAGCGCATTGTCCAGCCGCTGAAAACGTTGATAGAGGACGATCCTGACTATCGTTATGACATTTTAGAAGCCCGTCACTCGATAGAATCCAGTACCGCCTGGTATGCCGCTATTCGCGCGACGCCCGCCGACAAAGAGAAGCTGATTGCCTGCTTCGACGCGACGGTAGCCTTTAAAGAAAGCGACGATCCGGACCTGGCCGCCCAGGCCGACGTGCGTTTTCATCTCGCCATTGCCGAAGCTTCTCACAACATTGTTCTGCTCCAGACGATGCGTGGTTTCTTCGACCTGCTGCAATCCTCCGTGATGCACAGCCGCCAGCGCATGTATACCGTCCCGGCTATTTTTGCCGGGCTGACAGAACAACATAACGAACTGTTGCAGGCGATTCTGGCAGGCGATCCCGAGCGCGCACGCCTGGCCGCCAGGACGCACCTTGGTTTTGTGCACCGCACGATCAAAACCCTGCACGAAGACGAAGCCCGGCAGACGCGCATTACCCGCCTGCCGGATGAAGATACCGACGCTACAAGGGAAAAGAACTCATGATTATTTCAGCCTCCTCCGACTACCGCGCTGCAGCTAAACGCATCCTGCCACCGTTCCTGTTCCACTATATCGACGGAGGGGCCTATGCCGAACATACCCTACGCCGCAACGTAGAAGATCTTGCAGAGGTGGCGCTAAAGCAGCGGGTGCTGAAAAACATGTCGGCGCTGAGTCTGGAAACAAAGCTGTTTAACGAAACGCTTTCCATGCCCGTGGCGCTGGCCCCGGTTGGGCTGTGCGGCATGTACGCCCGACGCGGTGAGGTGCAGGCGGCAAAGGCCGCCGCGGCGAAAGGCATTCCCTTTACGCTTTCCACCGTTTCCGTCTGCCCGATAGAAGAGGTGGCCCCGGCGATTGACCGTCCAATGTGGTTCCAGCTTTACGTTCTGAAAGATCGTGGGTTTATGCGCAACGCGCTGGAGCGGGCCAAAGCGGCCGGCTGCTCAACGCTGGTCTTTACCGTCGATATGCCAACGCCCGGCGCGCGTTACCGGGATGCGCACTCGGGCATGAGCGGACAGCATGCGGCGCTGCGCCGCTACTGGCAGGCGGTGACGCATCCGCAGTGGGCGTGGGACGTAGGGGTGAACGGTCGTCCGCACGATCTTGGCAATATCTCCACCTATCTGGGGAAACCTACCGGGCTGGAAGATTATATCGGCTGGCTGGCAAACAACTTTGACCCGTCTATTTCGTGGAGCGACCTGGAGTGGATCCGCGAGTTCTGGGACGGCCCGATGATCATCAAGGGTATTCTCGACCCGGAAGATGCAAAAGACGCGGTGCGCTTTGGTGCCGATGGCATCGTGGTGTCGAACCACGGCGGCCGCCAGCTGGACGGCGTGCTTTCATCCTGCCGCGCCCTGCCCGCCATTGCCGACGCGGTGAAAGGTGACATTGCTATTCTGGCCGACAGCGGCATCCGCAACGGGCTGGACGTGGTGCGCATGATTGCGCTGGGCGCAGATACCGTGCTGCTGGGCCGCGCTTATCTTTACGCGCTGGCAACCCACGGCCAGGCGGGCGTCACCAATCTGCTGAACCTGATTGAGAAAGAGATGAAGGTGGCGATGACGCTGACGGGGGCAAAAACCATCGCGGATATCAGCCCCGAGCTGCTGGTGCGCGAAGGCCTGAAGGAGATTCTTTCCCCGCAGTCCTCTATGGCGGTTGGGTTTTAGGGTTGCTGAATACTTACTCCTGGCCCGCCGCAAGGCGGGTTACTGACAACACAAAGGATTAAACATGCCCCGTCAGTTCAGAGAAGTGGATGCCTGCGGCGTGAAAAATTTTTTTGGTGGTGCTGATGGTCGGATTGCCGCGTTCAGATAGCGTGCGATAGAGCGTTTCCCGGTTCAGATTGGCTGCCCGGGCAATTTTTGAAATCCCACCGCGCGCTTCGACTAAACGACGAAGTGCCAGTAGAAACAGCGCTTCGCCATCTTCTTTATCAAGCTCCGCCAGCGCCTCTTTCAGATACTCAACGGCAAAATTGTGGTCGTCACGAAGCATCTCGATGACAAACTGGTCATGATCGCTAAAGGTCATACTCTCTTCCTTTCTGGTGCTGTTCCCACCAGGCAACCGCCTGATTGATATCCGCCTGCTGCTTTCTTTTATCGCCGCCGAGTAAGATCAGAAAGATCTCCCGGCCTTCTAAGGCATAGTAGATACGGTAGCCCGGCCCCTGATCGACTCTTAATTCCCATACCCCACTGCCACAGGGCGCATGATCGCCAGGGTTACCAAAACTGAGGCGGTCAAGACGCATAACAATTTTCGTCTTTGCAACCGGATCTTTCAGTACCCTTAGCCACTCTTTAAACGGCTCTTTGCCACGGAGCGTTTTGAAATAGCGAAGTCTTTTGATCCCTGAACCCTCAAATTGTAGCTTTTAAGCAACAGGTGTCAATACCTATTTTGCAACCAGAACGGTTATTCCGCCAATATGCTAATTCAGCTAACGGGGGGTCAGGAAAGACAATCTAAAAGGAAGTTGACGTTTTGCGGCGTGCTTTCCATAACAGAGAAATAGCAGCAAAAAAACCATATTAAACAACGAGATTAGGAAGAGAGAAAATCAAGACGTATAGCCCCCTGAAAACTCAGGAGGCAATGGGGAGAGAGTTAGTTAAGCTTATAATCCAGCGTAATTTCAGCTTTGATCAGCTGGGATACCGGGCAGCCGGCTTTCGCTTTCTGGATGATTTTATCAAATGCCGCGCTGTCCACGCCGGGCACTTTGACGTTGCTGGTCAGGGCGATTTTAGTGATGGCAAATCCGCCGTCCGTTTTGTCCAGCGAGACGTCGGCTGTCGTATCAATGCTTTCCGCCGTATGACCTTCCTCACCCAGCATCAACGACAGAGCCATTGAGAAACAGGCCGCGTGAGCAGCACCGATCAGCTCTTCCGGATTGGTGCCCGCGGCACCTTCAAAGCGAGTGTTGAAACCATAAGGTTGCTGTTTTAGCACACCGCTCTCGGTAGAAACCGTGCCTTTCCCGCGCTTAATATCACCTTCCCAGTGGGCCTGCCCTTTCTTATGAATGGTCATGCTTTCGCTCCTGTTTGATTGACATAGACATCAAGTATAGGAGCTAAGCGCGGGCTTGCCCGGGAACTCGGAGCATTCCTTCCGGGGCTGTAATATCCGGCCAATAGTAGATTACAAACTAAATTGCCCAGTCCTCAACGCTTAAGCCTGTAATATTTCCGAACGCGCGATCGCTGGTCACAAGGATTGTTTTCTCACAGACGGCATGCGCAGCGATGAGCATATCAAGCGAGCCTAAGACGATGCCTTTTTTTTCCAGGCGTGCCCTTAACTTACCGTACGTTTCAGCCGTTACGCTACCCCATTGGTAAACTGTTACCGCATCCAGAAACCCCATCACAGCGGCTTTGAGTTTCTTATTCTGCCTTTTTTCCACGCCGTACAGCAGCTCTGCTTCAGTAATACTTGAGATCGCGATGCGCGATGGTAGAACAGCAGAAATTCAGGCCATCACCTGAGGATGCTGCCGCAAAAAGTAGCTAACCGTATTGGTATCCAGCATATAGATCATCATTTGATTCCGGCAAAAGGATCTCTGTCAGCAGGCGGCTGATTACGCTCCTGCGCGTCGAGGAAGTTATCAGGTACCTGGGCTTTTTTGATAAGCGAGATCACATTTTCCCAGTTGTCTGGTTTTGCAGGTCTTTTTGAAAGAATCACGTTGCCCTCCTTGTCCCGTCGGATATACACCCGATCCGTATCAAATTCGAATTCCACCGGTAACCTCACTGCCTGGTTTCTACCGTTTTTAAAAAGCTTTGCAACACGCTCCATATCCCCTCCTGACCAGATACTGACCTATGCCAAAGCATAGGCCAAACACTGACTAAAACCAACTGACGCCAGCAAAGGACACACGGAAATTAGCGCATTCATGCATATCTTTCACGATGTTTTATAAGGAGAGATTAAATTCTGAGAAGGCTTTCTGAAGAAAATGAATGGCGTACAACTGGCAGCAAAATAAACCGGAGATCGCTCGCAAATTACGTGCTGGCGGAGGACTGCGCCTCCGCCATTAGAGTGTTACTGCACCAGCGCCGTCAGCTTGCTGAAGACCTGCTGGCCATCAGCGTCACGCCTGATTTGCACCACGTCTTCCAGCTTATCAACCTGGCTTATCATCTGCTCAAGGCGCTGGTCGTCGGCTACTTCAAGCCAGATGCGGCTCTGATCGCCGTCGGGTAGCGGCAGACAGAGTATGCCTTCGACGTTGAAGGCGCGGCGGGCAAACAGGCCACAGATATGGGACATCACACCCGGATGGTTGCGCACCGTAAGTTCCAGAATAACGGTTTGTTGTTGCATGGCTTACTCTCCAATCATCTCAATATTGGCAGCGCCTGGCGGCACCATCGGGAATACTTTTTCATCGGCGTCGGTGCGCACGTGGATCAGGCACGGCCCAGGGCGAGAGATCGCTTCCTGTAAGGCTGCCTGTGGATCGGCGGCCGCGTTCAGATCGCAGGTCGCCAGGCCAAAGCCCTCGGCAATTTTCAGGAAGTTCGTCTGGCCCGGATAGGTCGAGGCATAGACATTCTGCTGATAGAACAGCGTCTGCTGCTGGTGCACCAGCCCCAGCGCCTGGTTGTTCATAAGGATGATTTTCACGTCCAGATTATGTTCAGCGGCGGTGGCCATTTCCTGAATATTCATCATGATGCTGCCGTCGCCGGTAAAGCACAGCACTTTGCGGTTGGGTTCGGCAAGCGCGGCCCCTACGGCAGCAGGCAGGCCAAAGCCCATCGTGCCCAGCCCGCCGGAGGTCAGCCACTGGCGCGGCCGGTTCAGCGGATAAACCTGCGCCACCCACATCTGATGCTGGCCTACGTCGGTAGTGATAATCGCTTCGTCGTCAACGCAGGCGGCGGCCGCGTTAATCAGGCCGTAAGGCATTAACGGGTTATCTGCCCCCGGCTGGCTGAACGGAAATTCCTGCTGCAAACCCGCAACCTGCTGCAGCCACTGCTGACGGGGCTGCGCGTCGATTTTTGGCAGCAGCTGCTCCAGCACGTCGCCCACGTCCGCACGAATCGCGATATGGGCCTGTTTGATTTTGCCCAGCTCGGCGCGGTCGATATCCACGTGGATAATTTTTGCATTCGGACAGAACTGCTCTGTTTTCCCAATGGCGCGGTCGTCAAAACGCGCCCCCATGACAATCAGCAAATCGGCTTCCTGCAGGATGTAGTTAGTGCTGCGCGCACCGTGCATGCCCAGCATCCCCAGCGATAACGGATGTTTTGCCGGGATCGTCCCCAGCGCCATCAGCGTCATCGTGGTTGGCAGATTGGCTTTTTCGGCAAGTGCGCGAGCCTGTGCATGGGAGTTGATGATACCGCCACCGAGATACAGCACTGGGCGCTGCGCCTGGTTAATCATTGCTGCGGCATCCATGATTTGCTGAATGTCAAAGCCCGGAGAGGGAGTCGGTTCGGAAACCGCAGGCAGAGCGCTGATATCAATCTCCGCGGTTTGAACGTCTTTCGGGATGTCGATCCACACCGGGCCAGGACGGCCTGACTCGGCAATGCGAAACGCGTCGCAGATAACCTGCGGCAGCTCGTTGATATCGCGAACCAGGTAGTTGTGTTTGGTAATCGGGATGGAGATGCCGTAGGTGTCGACTTCCTGAAAGGCGTCGGTGCCGATCATGGATTTAGGCACCTGGCCGGTAATGCAAACCAGCGGGATGGAATCAAGTCGCGCATCGGCAATCGCGGTGACCAGGTTGGTTGCGCCGGGGCCGCTACAGGCGATGCAGACCGCCGCTTTGCCCTGCGTTCGCGCCATGCCTTGTGCCATGAAGCCCGCGCCCTGCTCATGACGAGCAAGAATATGGCGGATTTTCGTGCTCTGGCTTAAAGCATTGTAGAGCGGCAGGACGGTGCCGCCGGGGATGCCGCAGACGGTAGTGATGCCGTGGTGTTCAAGCATTTGCACAATCAGCTGTGCGCCAGTAATACGACCTTGCGGTGGGTTTTCCGAAATTGCCATGCTCCAGTCCTTCTTTTTATGCCGTCTCGCTTGCTGGCCGGGGGACTAAAACAAGAAACCCCGCCCGGTTTGCGCCGGCGGGGTTTTGGAATCGATGCGTTGATTCAGACCCTACGGCGCATTGCCGACGACGACCACCACCACACGCACGACCACCGCCGCGGCTGGTAGCGCGGTTAGTAGTAGGCCTGAGTTACGGGTGAATGGAGTCATTTGGGTCCTGAATAGTTATTGTGTATTGATAACGTCGAATTTCATACAAACACACAGCTTCGTTTCACACAACTGCTTTCTGCTGGATGGCGAAAAACCGTGCGTGCGATCACATAAACCAGATTGTCGTCACAATAAATTTAGACAGTCGCCTGGATCAGCAGCAGCGAGCGCCACCTTTGCCGCCGTAGCGCGCGTCCTGGCGTTCGCGGAAAAACTCTTCATAGGTCATCGGCGTCTGCTCCGGGTGGGTCAGGCGCATATGCTGGACGTAGTTGTCGTAGTCCGGCACGCCGACCATCATTTTGGCGGCCTGCCCGAGGTATTTTCCTGCTTTTGCCAGGTTATCGAACATATCTTTACTCCAGAGATCCCGGTGGATGGCGCTGACGCTTATCCACCCTACCTCTTCGTAGGGCGAATAGCATCAGTTCTGTCAGATAGTTAGTGTGCGCTCTTAGCCTCGGCCACGATCGCATCCAGATCCTCAGGCATTTTCTCGTAAGGCGTTTCGCTGGCGGTCGGCCTGTCTGACTTCAGCGCTCTGAGAGCGGTTTTAATTGAGAACAGGGCGATAACGACGACCACGACCATAAAGAAAATGGTCAGCCCGGCGTCCAGACGGTTGTTGAAGACCAGCTGAGAAAGCTGCGACTGGGTGTACTGCGGCGGGATATTGCCGCTGTCGATCATCGCCTGGAACTTGTTGGCGATCGCCAGGAAGCCCACCTTCGCATCCGGGCTGAACGCTTTCTGCCAGCCCGCCGTCAGGGTACAAATTAGCAGCCAGGCCGTTGGCACCAGCGCCACCCAGGCGTATTTCTGCCGTTTCATTTTGAACAGCACGACGGCGCAGAGCATCAGCGCCATCCCTGCCAGCATCTGGTTGGCGATACCAAACAGCGGCCACAGGGTGTTGATGCCGCCGAGCGGGTCGACCACGCCCTGGTGCAGGAAATAGCCCCACGCCAGCACGCACAGCGCCGTCGCCAGCAGGTTCGCCGGTAGCGAATCCGTTCTTTTCAGGCTCGGGGAAATCACGCCCAGCAGATCCTGGAGCATAAAGCGCGCCGCACGGGTTCCTGCATCCACCGCCGTCAGGATGAACAGCGCTTCAAACAGAATGGCAAAGTGATACCAGAACGACACGTCCATCAGACCGCCCAGCGCCCCGTGGAGAATGTAAGCCATCCCCACGGCAAGCGTCGGCGCACCACCGGCACGCGAGATAATGCTCTGCTCGCCCACTTCGTTGGCAATGTTAGTCAGGGTATCCGGCGTGATGTGGAAGCCCCAGCTGCTGACGACGCTCGCCGCAGACGCCACAACGTCCGCCGTACCTGCCGGAGCCAGCACCGCCATCGGGCTGTTCATCGCAAAGTAGACGCCCGGGTCGATAACGCAGGCCGCCACCAGCGCCATAATGGCCACAAACGACTCCATCAGCATGCCGCCGTAGCCGATGAAGCAGGCCTGGTTTTCATTCGCCAGCATCTTCGGCGTGGTGCCGGAGGCAATCAGCGCGTGGAAGCCGGAGACCGCGCCGCAGGCGATGGTGATAAACAGGAACGGGAACAGGTCGCCGGTCCATACCGGGCCGGTGCCGTCGATGAATTTGGTCAGGGAAGGCATTTGCAGCGTCGGCCGCATAATCAGAATCCCGATGGCCAGCCCGATGATTGTGCCGATTTTCAGGAAGGTGGAGAGGTAGTCGCGCGGGGCCAGCAGCAGCCACACCGGCAGCACCGCCGCCACAAAACCGTAGCCCACCAGCATCCACGTCAGCTGTACGCCGGTATAGTCGAAGTACGGCGCCCAGGTTGGGCTTTCGGCCACCCAGCCGCCGGAAATAATCGCGAAGATCAGGCACACCAGGCCAATAACGGAAACTTCACCGATGCGCCCGGGGCGTAAATAGCGAATGTAGACGCCCATAAACAGCGCCAGAGGAATGGTGAACGCGACGGTGTAGGTTCCCCACGGGCTGTGGGTCAGCGCCTTCACCACGATCATCGCCAGCACCGCCAGGATGATCACCATGATCATAAAGCAGGCCACCAGCGCGATAACGCCGGCGGTGTTGCCCATCTCCTCTTTCACCAGCTCGCCCAGCGAACGCCCGTCGCGGCGGGTGGAGACAAACAGCACCATAAAGTCCTGCACCGCACCGGCCAGCACCACGCCCGCCAGCAGCCACAGCATGCCCGGCAGATAACCCATCTGCGCGGCAAGCACCGGCCCGACCAGCGGCCCTGCCCCGGCAATAGCGGCAAAATGGTGACCGAACAGCACTTTCTTGTCCGTCGGCACGTAGTCCAGCCCGTCGTTATGGCGCACGGCGGGCGTCATGCGGGTGGCATCCACCGTCAGAACGCGCTTCGCAATAAACAGACCGTAGTAACGATAAGCGATGAGATAGACGCAAACCGAAGCGACGACGATCCACAGTGCGTTGATCTGTTCGCCCCGGTTAAGCGCGATATAGCCGAGCGCGAAGGCCCCGATA
This sequence comes from Dryocola clanedunensis subsp. sulfonylureivorans, assembly GCF_016756775.1. Lineage (GTDB taxonomy): Bacteria > Pseudomonadota > Gammaproteobacteria > Enterobacterales > Enterobacteriaceae > Dryocola > Dryocola clanedunensis. The sequence continues at coordinate 44,559 of NZ_JAERMU010000024.1, forward strand.
ATCGCCAGCACTGCCCATATCAGGTGTTTACCTGGAGTATTCATGTTTGTTTTCCGTTGTCAGGCCAGAAACGTGGTGATGTTACATTTTGTTTCTAGAACACAGTTCGGAATTTAACAATATTGGAACATTGGAATGGTGCGGTTTGACCAGGTATTTACACCAGCTTGCCAGGGCGATCACTTTTTGGTGAGAAATAGGGCTCGGCCTGAGTCGATGCCGACAGGCAGCTTTCAGCAGAGTGCGTAAGTTACCTCTGGACATCAATGGCTAATAGGCATAGTAGCCAACTTATGAGAACGCGCCTGAAACAAAGGAAAACCGGTCCTTTCAAAATTTAATACTTCATACACTTAAATTCAGTTTCTGTACGATGAACATCCATACTCAAGGATCTAAAAATATGATTGGTGATGATACTGAGGCGCCTAAGTTTAATTTTAATTTTAGTGTGAATTCATCAAGATAATATATACCCACTGAAGCCTAATGTATCTAAAAAATTAAATTTCATCATGTGACTATATAGACTGGTGGGTTGTCTCCTGAACAGGCTTTTCGCATTTACCCGAAAAAAATTTAATAATAAACAATGGTCTTATGCGACATGGTTAACAAAACGCATCATAAATTATGATTAGCATGCTCTTCGGCGTTATTGGAAAGGATATCAGCCACAGGATGAATAATACCGAGCAGTCATTACTGTTGCAGAAGGATATATCATCAGATGGATGCAGGGCGTCTTATTATACTGAAGTCCTGCACCCATAACTTTCTAAACAAAAGAGAACTCACCATGGCTATACCTACACACTTAGGATATCGTGATCCAGGGGATGGATCTTATAACCCGGGATTACAATTAGATATTGAACCTATCCTGCGAGACAATCAGATATATCATGATTTTATTTCTGACATTACTGAGTCAAATATTTTAAGTAATGATTTAATTAAATACGAGCAGGATCTGTTTGGGCGATCGCCTCTTTCTGCTATGTTTGGTTTCTGGAACCACTATGCTGCATTGACCGTTTCTGTTACGTCACCTGAAATTGATGACATTCCCGAAATTACCCATACCTATACTGACCTCCCAACAGGACAGGCAATAGCATTGCCGATACTGGGTTTTGTCGCCAGAAAAGGCAAGACGACCGCCAATGAAGTCAGAATCTCAAGCATTGATGGTTTAGTCTTTACCGGAAGCTATGTCCTTCCACCGCTCCCTCTAACGGATGCAGAAGCGGAGGGAAGCAACGGCTTCCCTGAAATTCAGATCAACCGTACAGCGGCAGAAGATGATGTTGGAAATGATTTATTTTTCACGGCGGTTGCTCCCGGTCGTGCTTTTATTGCCTTTGACAGACAGGCGAACGTTCGCTGGTATATCCTGGCTGGCGATCCCGATACGGCACCAGAACTGTGCCTGCCGACTTATAATAATGTTCGCCTGTCGGATGGAACCTTTATTGGCTCGGACGATCACTTAAGAAACTACTACACCCCTGTTGATTTAGAAGCTAATGAGCCGCCTGGTCAACGTGAGCTCTGGCGTTTTGATGCAACAGGGCGTGTTCACGGTGTTTATTTCATTCGAGACAGAGCGCATCACTCATTAATGGAACTGCCAGGGGAAAATGCCCTTTTGTATGCCTCTGATTATATCAGCAACCGCAAAAGTAATGAGGGGCCTAATCCTGACAATGCCAATCAGGGGCCGACATCCGAAGACTGCATCGCAGTTCTGGATTTGGCATCCGGCTTTGAAAAGAGTTACTACGATCTTCGTATTATTCTTAATTTCTGGCGTACACCAGTGCCGTTGGATTTATCTATTTCCAACACCTATGACTGGGTGCATCTTAACCAGGTGGACTGGGATCCGGTTTCAAATCTACTGCTCGCCTCCTGTCGCCACCAGGGAACCATTGCAGGGATTGAGAGGGATACCGGCGCCCTAAGTTTTATCTGTGCAAACCATGACGACTGGCAGGTTACCGAAAATGGTATATCGACGACTGACTGGTCTGATTTGCTGCTGACACCTGTTAATCCAGATACCGATCTTCCCTATGATTTGACAAACCCGGCGCAAAAAGCGGAAGCCGACCGGAAATTCTGGACCTGGGGCCAGCACAATGTACAAGTTCTGGTGGGAGACACTTCTTCATCGTCCGTAATTGATTTTTCAGTGTTTAATAACGGGAATTTTCGTACCCGGACGATGGCGACTGGCGTGGTGGCATCAGAAAACGCATCCCGTTGTGCCCACTACCGGGTTGACCTTAACAATCGTGAAGTGAGGAAGTTGTCTGAATATGGTGAAACAGAAGTTGGTGCTAAGGGTTATAGCCCGTATGTTTCCACTGCCCGTTTCTTTAACTATCAGGATAACGCTGCTTTTCCGCGCGTGTTTGTGAATTTCGGCGGCAGTAATTTTCAGGATAACGCTGCTTATACTGACGGGCTTGCACTGACGATTGAACCGGGATATTCAGACCGTATAGATCCGGCTGAGGACCTGCTGGGGCCATTTCAGGGCCGAGTGATACTCCAGGAAGTGGATTTAAATACAGCCACGCCACTTTTTGACATCCAGCTGACGTCAGGAAAATTCAAAATGCCTGCAGGTGATGAAAGCGATATCCGTCGTATCGATCTGTATTCGTTCCGGGCGTACAAGATGCCACTGTATGCCTGATTTATGAAACGGCTGTTGTCAGCCTATCGAAATGCGCCAAACGAAATTCTCAGTTGGCGCATTTTTAGTTGAAATGGGTCAGAATTGATCCCGCGAGGCGATAAGCGTGTCGATAAACGCTTTTTTATGGGCATATTTGAGGGCGTCGTCGATATACATAATACCGCTCACAAAAGTTGTCAATGTTTCAGCAACATCCAGGACCTTCAGCCCACGGCTTTTGGCTTCCGCCTCAAGCTGCAGAGGAAGTGCCAACAGACAATGGTTCTGTTTTGCAAGAGTAATTGCGGTAGAGACAGAATACACCTCGAAGCGGACCCGTTCGGGGGCGATGGCGCATAATAATGGATCGTCAGCTTCTTCCTCGCCAGCTTCATGACGTAGACGAACCCAGTTACACTGATTTAACTGTTCTGTGGTGATCTTTTTGGCCCCGGCCAGTGAGTGCTCCAGGGGACAGAACAACTTGAAACGAGTGGTGATCACCGGAATGTAATGAATGGAGGATATCTGTGCGTCAGCGGGTGGAATGGCACCCAGCGCCAGATCGCACTCTCCCTTCAACAAATGTTGTTGTCCCAGCGTGCTGTTGCTGTTGCGGATAACCATTCTTATATCAGGATACGACTGTACATAGCTTTGCATCAGGCTAAACAGTACACCGTGGCTCCAGGCATGACCGCATTCGAGCACCAGCGTCTGACGATGGCTGCGTTTAAGAATATCAATATCCTGCATGGCCTGGCGATAGCTTCTGTCAAGCAGGCAACCGTGCTGATAGAGACGTTCTCCATAGAGCGTCAGCGAGAGGCCTTTACCTTCCCTTATGACCAGTGAAACTTCCAGCGCAGATTCCAGACGCTGGATATTCTGTGTCAGCGTGGGTTGAGAAATACACAGTTTTTCGGCTGCCGCTGTGAAGGTTTTTTTATCTGCCAGCACCTTGAACTGGTAAATCAGTTTATGTAAGTGCATATCGCTCTCCGAAGCCGCTCTCTCTGTCTAAGCCACAGGCTATCGTCATGTTGAGAATAATGACAGTCCTCCCTGTAGGGTCACGGCCAGACTATTCAGACAAAGCGAAAGACAAATCAGGGACTTCGCACACTGTGAAAATCGAGAAACTGGGTGAGTATCCTGCATGATGACCTTCTGCCGCCACTGTGTCAGGGCGAGCATCAGGGTTGCAAAAAGAAAAGATGCACTGCCCAAAGCTGTCAGTAGAAGACTGTCCTGACTGTAACCTGAGCGTACTGTTGCGAGCGCCAGTACCATAGCGGAAAACGCGGTTCGCTGCCAGGATAGCGCCGTGCGCTCCGGCTGCAGGCCTGGATCCCGTTCGCGTAATATGGTGTTCATGCAGTGACCATAATAGCCAGCATGCAGAGGATACCTGCAGACAGGCCCCCACTCAGCCACAGTAACAATCCCGGAAAAGGCAGAGCACAATCCTGACGCATTGCCTGTTCATTGCTGTGCCAGCGGCGATAGCCATAAAAGGATAGCCCGGCTGCGGTCAGTCCCAGAGCAACGACCAGTACGCCACGCAGCATGCCAGGGGCAAGGTTAACGGCAAGCTGATCTACGGCGATAGCGGCGGCCATGAATGCCAGTGCGGTGCGTATCCATGCCAGAAATGTGCGTTCGTTTGCAAGAGTAAACCGGTAATCCGGAAATTTATCCTGTTGCTGAGTTTTCATCGGATCTCCGAAAGTGCAGCCCCTCACCGCCAGGCGGTAAGGGGAATTATCAGTAAGGCTTGTTAAACAAGGACATCAGAGCAGGTTCGAAATGGCCGTTTTCATAACAGCTGACGATATCCTGACGGCGAAGCTCATGACTGCTACAGGTTTCAACCAATGCCTGAATCAATGTTTTTCCACCAGGGTATGCGGCAATTTCCAGCAGTAGTGTCCGCGTGTCCGGGTGCATCTTCAAGGTATGAAGCGGCCCCAGAAGCTCTTCCATACACGCTGTTCGCTGTCGGTGCTCTTCCACCACCCAGGCTTCCGTTATATGTTCGGGATCGGTTGGGATCCCCAGACGCAGCCATTCATCGGCAGGCGCTTCAGTAGCGCTAAGGGCTTGCGAGAGCATTCTGACAAAAGCCGCTTCCAGAGCAGGGTCATATAACGGATGCTCCTGTTGTTTATCCTTCTCCAGATCGAACAAAAGATTGCCATGGGCGTACGAGCTGTAAAACCCTGCTGAAGCTGGTAGCTTCAGCAGCGGAGTATGTCGGGTGAAAGCAAAGCCGGGAGAGAGAGCCGCATCACGTAACTCCTCATCATTGAACATGCGGCGCATACGGGTCGGCATCAGGGTATATTCATAAAGAGGCGTATTTTCCGGTGTCCGGCTGCCGCGCATGTAGACATGACGCCCGTCCGTAATGGAGACGTGTGCACCGAAATAGCCAAAAATGGCATTTTCCTTAACGCAGCTGTTATCCGACAGCGCCGGTAGCAATGAATTCCCGGTCATCTGTGGCGTTTTTTCTACACCAAAGGCATCAAGTAACGTCACGGCGACATCGTGCATCTGGGCGAGGGTATCGTGGCTTTCATTCGCTCGTTTGCTGCACGGGTCCCAGATGAAAAACGGGACATGTGCAATTTCGTTATACACCGGCATCACGCTTTTCCCCGACCACTCCTTTTCTCCGAAAAGAAAACCATGGTCGGTGTTCACGATAAGCAGCGTGTCCTGCCACATATCATGTTCATCGAAGAAATCTAATACCTTGCCCAGGTATTCATCACACATCATCATCAGAGCCTGATAATGCTTCTGTCCGCTGGCTATCTTCCCTGGATTGTTGATCCTTTCCGTTGAGCTGTATTCCGGCCAGTCATCAGTATTGTTGAGCAGCTCGGGGTCGACCATTCTTTTAAAGCGATCGGGTACGAAGAAAGGTTCATGTGGGTCAAAGCTTTCAATCTGCAGGAGCCAGTTGTCCTCGGTATGGTTTTCAGCAAGAAACTCCAGGCCGGCCTGATAGCAACGTGCCTGAGGGTAGTCCCGCTCTTCAACCATATAACTACGGTTGATTTGATCGTGGCGTATCATGTTCCGACGCAGTGGTTCCGCCTTCTGCCACGAATCCAGATGCTCTTCCCCACGAAAACCAAGCCGGGCTTTCCACAGGTCGCCTTCCTGTCCGCGAATAAACTCATAGCTGCTGTAGCGGTTATGGTACGTTGCTCCACCATCTTCCCAGTAGTGCTGATGATCGGTAATGAGATGGGAATAAATCCCATTTTTCTTGAGGATCTCAAACACCGAATCATCAAAAGGTTCCAGCGGACCCCAGCTGCGGTGCAGGAAATTCAGTCTGCCGGTATGCAGATCACGGCGTGCTGGCATGCAGGGCATAGAACCGACATAAAAGTTATCAAATTTGACGGTATGTTCACCCAGACGCCGGAAATTCGGCATTCCACCGATGTCCGGGTTGTAATTAGGCAGTTTGTTCCGGGTTAACGTGTCAAACATCAGGATCACTGCTTTCATTTCATCCCCTTTTCGAGTTCAAGCACAATTTTCTGGTGATAACGGTTATTCAGTGGGTAGAAACACATGCTCAGCAGCGCAAGTAATTTGCCTATCACCGGCGTCATTATCATCATAAAGGCCAGGCCATTGACGGTTTCGGCACTCTGCGATGTGGCTCCCGGAGCATAGTTGATAGCATCCAGGGTATAACCGAGAATGAACGCACCGATGGCCGAACCAAATTTGTTGGAAAAGGTGAGTGTGGACGAGGCAATACCTGCCGCATTCTGCCGGGTTCGCCACTGGATCTCATCCGCACAGTCAGTGACCATCATCCACGTCAGCAGAGATGCCCCCTGTGTGAAGCACATAATCAACCCCAGCATGACCATAACGTAGCGGGGAGCCGCAGGGTCGAAAGTGAAATACAACACAATAGAGGATAAGATTGTCAGCAGGCACATGCTGACAAAACTGGTTTTGTTGCCAAAATACGTCACCAGTATCTTCACCACTAAATAAGCGACCGCGCCAAAGCAGACGTTGAACAGTGCGCTCGTTTTGACGTAACCCGAATCTCCCAGAACATAGGTGAAAAACTGCACCGTAATTCCAGACGACATGGCCAGCACAAGAGTATTAGCCACCGACATGGCTGCCAGTGAAATCAGGGAGCGGCTTTTAAATGCCAGCGACATCTGGCTGAAGATATCCTTCATGGAAGTGGAGCCTGTCGTCGTCTCTTCAGCCAGACGTTCCAGCGTATCGTTATTTCTGGCACCCCAGGCGCAGACCAGGAAGCCGAGGGTAATCAGAATGCCAAATATCACACCCAGCATCTGATAGCCGGACGTGTCAATAATCACCTTTCCCGCGCTGTCGTGATGCTGACTAAAGTTTTCGAGGATATAAACCCCGCCGGCACTGACAATAAACTGCGTCAACAGCCCGGTGAACTGTTTAATTAAAACGATATTCGAACGTTCTTTAACATCATTCGTCAGATAGGCTGTCAAAGAGTGATAGGGAATATTAGCGGCGGTGGAGATAATAGAATACAGAATATAAGCCGCATACATGTAGATAATTTTTGTCAGTCCGCCGAACTCTGGCGAGGAGAAAACCATCCAGGTGGTGAGGCCGACAAAAGGCGCACTCATCATTACCCAGAAACGGTATTTGCCAAATCGTGACCGGGTTCGGTCGCCAATGGCCCCCATTAAGGGGTCGGTAAAGGTATCAATCAGTCGTGACACCAGAGTAATGACTCCGACAGTAACCGGACTAATTCCGTACACATCTGTAGCAAACGTGATGAAGAATATCAGCATCACGTAAAAACCTAAATTTGATGAGAATCCACCACCGATTGCATAAGTGAGACGATCTGTTGTTGTCAGTCTTTTCATCTTTTTCTCTGCAGGGTTGTTTCACTGAATGTTTACAGTATCCCCGGGCACATAGCGCTGATAATTGAATTAACCTTTAGTGCTATAGGTTAATCCTATACAAACAAAGACTATGAGAAACTATCGTTGTAAAAACAAGTCACTACCCATCTTAATATTGATGGGCTAGCGGATTATAAATATCTAAAAATGTGAACTGGCTGGAATTATCCAGCACAGCATTTTTTATATTTTTTCCCACTACCGCACGGACAGGAAGCATTTCTGCTCTGCGGTTCTGGACGCTGTAGTGAGGGTGACGCTGACATGATGGCCTGTGCCGGATAACCCGCCGACAGCAGTTCACTCATGATATTCATATCGCGGGTGATGTGTTTGAAGAAATGCTTGTAGCCTGCACAGAGATAGTTATGCCCGGGATGCCCTGTAGGTGAAACCGCAAAACGGTGTTTAGGGCAGCCGCCATGGCAGACTTTGAGGTATTCACAGCGACGACAATCCGGTGTCAGCGTGTCCCGTTTAGCTTCGCCAAACGTCCGTGCCGGCTCACTGTTATTAAGTGTATTGATATCATGCTGATGAATGTTTCCGAGCTTATGTTCCGGGTAGACAAAATGGTCACAGTTATAAAGATCGCCGTTAGCTTCAAGGGCAAATGCGTGGCCGCAGGTCTCTGAATGGACACAGAGCACCGGTGGTTGTCCGGTCCAGGCGGCGACGGCCACATCGAACATTTGCACCGACACACGACCGACATCCCGGCGCACCCAGACATCAAAAATCTGGCTCAGAAATTCGCCGTACTGCCACGAGGGAACAGTCCATGGTGCCAGTGTTGCCGTACTTTCTCCAGGCATTACCAGCTTCAGTGTGGCAGTGTCAGAGGAGGTAATTTGCTCAACTAATGGAATGAACTGAAGATAGCGGGAGCCTGCATTCAGTAAGAATTCATACACTTCTCTGGCATGGCCCGCGTTATGTTTGCCCACGACTGTCAGGGTGTTGAATTCCACTCCGTGCTGTTGAAGCAGGGTCAGTGCTTCCATCACTTTTGCATGAGTGCCCGCACCAGCGCGCGTGACCCGGTAAGTGTCATGGAGCGCCTGAGGCCCATCGATCGACAACCCTATCAGAAAATTATGCTCAGCGAAAAAGGTGGCCCATTCAGCATTCATCACTATGCCGTTGGTTTGCAGGGCGTGCTGGATGTGTTTGCCCTGACCATGTTTTTCGCACAGCGCAATCACCCGTCGGAAAAAAGGAAGCCCCATCATTGTGGGTTCACCACCCTGCCAGGCAAACAGAATTTGTTCACCGACCTGCGCCTCGATATGCTGACGAATATAAAGTTCCAGTGTGTCATCAGTCATACGCCAGTTCTGTTTACGCTCAGGGTAAAGTGCTTCTTTTTCCAGATAAAAACAGTAACTACAGTCGATATTGCAGACTGAGCCAGTTGGCTTGGCCATCACGTGACAGCCACGGGGATTAGTCGTCATTCAGAAGTCTCTCTCGGTGTAACGGATTGCAGAGCATGGCAGTCTGCCATAATGCGACCCGCCGTATCAGTAATTTTCTGTCGATCTTTTTGACCTAACCCCACCCCAAAGATGTAGGGATATCCTGATAATCGTGGAGACCGACGCAATATGATATGGAGTACGCGTTTATTTATAATATCTGATAAAAAAATCCCACTGAGTAGTTTATTCATGACTCGCTGGGTATTTGATATCCAATATTGGCAGGGAACTCATTTCAATTATCCTGAATGCTTATCTGTAACACGATGAAGGAGCCGCCCCTGCCATACCACAAGTCAGATATATTATACGTTTTCGTGCTCTCTATTTTTACCCATCCCGGTTTTTCGGGCGAAAATGAACATTGTCAGTAAACTGACTGATAGCATGAAAATATTCACGGATAAACCAGCACCAAAATCTCCAGTCAGATCTTTCACGTACCCCATGGCGGTAGGGCCAAAAAATCCTCCCAGATTACCGATAGAGTTGATAACGGCAATGCCACCGGCAGCAGCAGAACCCACCATGAACTGGGGAGGGAGTGACCAGAAAACAGGTAATACCGCAAAGAGTCCCGCTGAAGCCATCGTCAGCCCAATTACGCTCACTAATGCACCGTTACTGAATGCGGTGAGACTGACTCCAACGATCGCCAGAGCAAGCGGTAGCATGATGTGGAATACACGTTCATTGTGGCGATCGGAACGCTTCCCCCACCATAACAGTGCGATGACTGCGGCGATATATGGTATCGCTGACAAAAATCCTGTCGCAATAAAGGAGAACCCCGCGCCTTTTATCAATTGAGGCAACCAGAAATTGACTGTTGCGTTAGTCATAGAGATCCCCAGGAAAATAAGTGCAAGACTGAGCACCATAGGATGGAAAAAAATTCGCGAAACAATGACTTTTGATTTTTTCTTCCGCTGGCTAAGATCGTCATCCAACACTGCTCGTGCCACCTTTTTTTCCTCCTCAGAGAGCCAGCCTACATTTTCGATTTTTTCAGGCAAGCGAAACAGGACGATAAAGCCGAGTATTAATGCCGGAAAAGCCTCGATGATAAATAACCATTGCCAGCCGGCCAGGCCATGATGGGCACCAGTAGATAATATAAATCCTGATACAGGACCGCCAATAATAGTTGCCAGCGGGTTAGACAGTAATAATAAACCAATAATCTGAGCACGACGCTTGTTGGGAAACCATTGTGTCAGATAGTAGAGGATCCCCGGATAAAACCCCGCTTCGGCCGCACCTAACAAAAAACGCAAAGTCAGGAATGATTTTTCATCCCATACAAACGCTGTACAAGCAGACAGCAGCCCCCATGTAATCATAATACGGGCGATCCACCGGCGGGCTCCGACCTTAGCAAGCATCAGGTTGCTGGGTACTTCAAAAATAAAATAGCTGATAAAAAAAATGCCACTGCCAAGCCCAAAGGCGGTGGCAGATAATCCAATATCCTCTCGCATAGTCAGCGCTGCAAATCCGACATTAACCCTATCAAGAAATGCAGCAAAATAGCACAGCATCAAGAAAGGCAATAATCTCAATGTGATTTTATTGAATACTTTTTTCGACTCTTCATCCTTTTCGGATAAAGTTTTCAAGGATGTAGGTATAGCAGAGATTTCCTGTGACATAATATTCTACCTTTATTTTTATTAACCAAATCCAACGACTTCGCCAGGGTCGATTGATGTCGCTAAAGGGGGAAAATGAATACCACGTTGGCCAGACAATCCCCGATTAGTCGGTATGACCAATTTCGGTACTTCGCAGCCAACAAAAGAACCATTTTTGATCCAGTCTTTGTCGTTACCATATAGCTCCAGTAAGAGTTGCCTTTTAAGAGAGGCGACAACATTCTGAAAATCGCTGTGTGCAGAGAGATTAATTTGCTCGGAAGGATCGCTATGAAGATCAAACAGCTGGAAATGATTTCCTGCGGGATACCAGATAAGTTTATAGCGACCATCGGTTATCATGCGAGACGCCAATGGTCCTTCCAGACATTCTCCGTATAAAGTGTCGCGCTGTGTTTCACCTGTCATCGAAATACCATCGCAACTTTCTGGCACGGTAATGCCGCACATTGTCAGCAAAGTTGGCATGATGTCCTGTAAACCGACAAGGCGTGTGTCAGTACTGCCGGGTGGTATGCGATTTGTATGCGCAGAATCCACTATAATCATCGGGATTTGCGCCGATCCCTGGTAAAAGTAACGTTTCGCGTACATACCGTGATCGCCCAACATATCCCCGTGATCGCTGGTAAACACGATGATGGTGTTATCAAGAATTCCTTCTTCCCGCAGAGAGCCTATTAGCAAACGTACCTGGTGATCTATATGTGTACACTGGGCGTAAAATGCGCGTCGCATATCGTCATATTGATCCGGTGGCAGCTGTTGTTTGATTTTTTGATTGATGGCGAGCGCATATGGCAGATCGGGCGATTGCGACCATTCGCTCTCAACCGGCCGTCCAACATCGCGCGAGCGATAACGATCGAAATACGAAGCGAGGGGCACAATTGGAGGATGGGGTTGTGTATAAGAGACATACCAGAATGATGGTCGTGTAGGGTCTCTGCGACGAATATTGGTAGCGGCTGTTTTCGTTATCCAGTTTGTAACATGCAGGCTCTCTTCCAGATGCCACGGTCTCCAGCTGTACTCGTTGTTACTCATGCCATGCATAAACTGTTGGCCTGCATATCCCTTATCTGCCAGAAAAATTTCATAGTCGTCCACACCGCCTAAATGGCTTCGTCCTTCTTCAGCAATAAAGGTTTCTTCGAAACCTATGCGATCGCGGGTAGGGTAAACATGTAATTTCCCTGTAGCTGATGTCTGATAGCCTTCTCTGGTAAAGCAACCGGCGAGAGTCGGAATTGCAGGCATGGGTAGAGCTGGTTGAAAAATGCGATCTCCATGCACCCTTGAAGTCGTACCGGTCATGATGCTCCGGCGAGCGGGTATACAGACCGGGCATCCCGAATAAGCATTTGGGAAATGGACTCCTGACTTTGCCAGGTTATCGATCGTCGGTGTTTCTATTGATGGGTTACCGGTAAAACCTAATAAATGCCCTGGCCATTGATCTACGGTGATAAAAAGGACATGAGGGCGTGGATGTTTTGCGCTGTTGCTGGAGGCAAATTCCTTCATTTTACATTCCTGTTCAAATGGTTACGAAAATCTTTCGGAAGCATTGCATGACACAATGTAAATAAATTGTTATTGAATATGATATGTAATAAAAAATGTGCTACAAATTAAATTCGCTTATTAATAAGGTGTTAACTCCGTACGGATCACATTTATGGATCAAAAAAGTTTGATGGCGTTCGTTGTGCTGGCAGAGGAACTGCAATTTGGCAGGGCCGCCCAGCGATTGAAGCTGACTCAATCTGCGGTTAGTCAGCAAATTGCTCGTCTTGAGAAAGAACTGGGGGTCACATTATTTGAGAGAACTAAGCGAAAGGTAGCGTTATCTGAAAGTGGGTCCGTTTTTTTACCCGATGCACAAAAGGTGATTCGTGATATTGAACAAGCGACAGAAACCGCGCAGCGAGCCGCAAAAGGGCTGTTGGGAAAAATCAGAATCGGATACGTCGATGCAGCTCCTTTTAGTATCCTCTCCCCGCTTGTGATGCAGTTTCGTAAATCCCGGCCAGAAGTTGGAATGGTTTTATATGAGCTTACATCGCTGGAGCAGTTTGATGCACTGAAAAATGGTAAGATTGATATCGGCCTGTTACGACCAGTATATAAATCGGATGAAATTAATACTATAACCCTGGTCAGCGAGCCTTATGTTGTAGCCATGAATAAAGAACATCAATTTGCAGAACTCAATGAGATACCTATACATGCATTAGTAGGTGAAAAGTTTTTATTTACATCAAAAGAAAAGGCCAAATATATATTTAGCAACTGGAGCGCTATCTTTTCACGCTACGGAATATCTCCTGATATTGTCCAGGAAGTGAACCAACTTCATGCCATGCTCAGCCTTGTCGGTGCCGGTATGGGGATTGCACTTCTCCCGGTCTCGGTTGCCGAAAATAATAATCATGGTGTGATCTATAGGGCTTTAACCGGTATTGATGTCCCTAATGCAGATCTTAATATTGCCTGGTTGAAAGACAATAAAAATATTCAGATCAGTCATTTTGTTAACATGGCAAAAGAAGTGAATGAATGGCGTAAAGGATTAAATGACTAAGTTAATTATTTTGTGCCCCCTCGTAATACAATTTCGTAATAATCTTTGGTTTTACAAGTAGTCATTACTGGCACTAAACCCTTTCAGATTAATTGAGTTATCATTTCGGAATGGATGATGCCGAATCGCAATTACAATCTAAAATGTCTGCACTGTATGTATTTATCATTATGATTGTCGCCTATACGGCGGGCAACTGGTCGTGATGAGATTTGGCAGCAAAGAATAAGGTGGATAAGCGCCAGCGCCATCCACCGAAAATACTTACCCCAGAGTCGCCGTGGTTAAACGGCTGGTGCAGCAGCGTTTGCCGCGCGCATCAAAAATGGCGATCTCCCAGACCTGGGAAGTTTTGCCCAGATGCAGCGGCTTGCAGACGCCCCGAACTTTGCCGGAGGCCACCGCTCGGTGGTGGCTGGCGCTGATTTCCGTTCCCACCACGCACTGCCCTTCTGCGGTGGTCAAATACCCTGCCATCGACCCCAGCGTCTCCGCCAGCGCTACCGATGCGCCGCCGTGCAGCAGGCCAAACGGCTGATGCGTGCGTTCATCTACGGGCATCTCCGCTTCCAGACACGCTTCGTCGATGCGCGTGAAGGTAATGCCGAGCAGCGCCACCATCGACTTTTCACCCATCGCGTTAAGCTCAGTCAGGCTCAGCTGGCGTTTCCAGATGCTCATCTCAGGCTCCCAGCGTCGAGCCGCCGTCAATCACGATATCCTGCATCGTAATATGGCTGGCGTAGTCGGAGGCGAGGAACAGGATCGTGCTGGCAATCTCCTGCGGACGGGCGATTTTGCCCAGCGGGATCCCCATTTTGAACTGCTCCGCAAAACCCCTAATACGCTGCTGCTCCGCGTCCGGCGTTTTCCAAAGCAGGCGCTGCATGTCGGTATCCGTAGAGCCAGGCGAAACAAGGTTACAGCGCACGCCGAAGGGAGCAAGCTCCAGCCCGACGGTCTGCGCCAGGCTTTTCAGCGCGGCCTTCGATGCACCATAGGCGGACATGCCGGTTCGTGGCGTATGGGCCGCGTCCGAAGCAACGGTGACCACTGCCCCGCTCCGCTGTTCGCGCAGCAGGGGCATGACGGCGCGGAACAGATTAAACGCGCCGCCAACGTTGACAGCGAAGGTATCCTGCCAGTCCTGAAGCGCCAGCTCATCCGTTGCGCCCATGCGCAAAATCCCCGCCGCGTTGACCAGCACGTCCAGCCGGGGTTCATCGCTAAGCAAGCGCCGGGTCAGCACGCTAACCTGGTCTGCATCAGCAACGTTCAGGGTTTCAGTGGCGAACGGGTAAACGTCCAGCGGGAAAGCCAGATCGAAACCAACCACCGTCGCCCCGGCCTCGCTGAAGGCCAGCGCCGTATGGTAGCCAATGCCTTTGCCCGCGCCGGTTACCCAGACGCGTTTGCCGCTAAAGTCGATGTTCACGCCTGCGGCTCCCTGGACAGCAGCGCCCACCAGGCGTCGACGCTCGGGTTCTTCGCCAGCATCACGAAGTCGATGTCGCCGTGAATTTTGCGCCAGCTCGCCGCCAGCGCCATCATGCGCACGGAATCCAGGCCGTAATCAATCAGGTTTTCGTCATCTTCCGGGATGTCGGACTCGTCGAGCAGCGGCAGGATCAGTGCGCGAAGCTGCTCTTTATTTTGCGGGGCAGCTTCCGGCAGCAGATCGCGGGTCATCACCACGCGGCCTGAACGGCCCGCCGTGTATTTCAGCGCCATCATGTGCTCTTCGCGGCTGAAATCCGCCAGCGCGTCGGCCACCATAAACGGCTTGATATCACGCATGAAGGCGTCGGTGGCGGTGGTCATGCAGCCGATATGAGCGTAAACACCGCAGATAATCAGCTGGTTGCGACCCGTCTCTTTCAGGGACTGCTCCAGCGGCGAGCGGATAAACGCGCTGTAGCGCCACTTGGTCAGCACCGTGTCCTGCTCGTCCGGGGCAAGAGCGGCTACGACCTGCTGGCGATCCGGATGCTTGTTCAGGCCCGGCCCCCACATATCGTTGAGCAGCGCGCGGTCTTCGTCGCTCTGATTATTCGGCTGCGCGGTGTAATAAACCGGAATACCGTTCTTTTTGCAGTAATCGCGCAGCGCGGCGATGTTGTCGATAACCTGCTGGATCATCGGGCAGCTGTCGCCCCAGAAATCGATAAAGTAATCCTGCATATCGTGGATCAACAGCGCGGCGCGGCCAGGCTCAAAGGCCCACTGTACTTTGCTATCCGGGATCTCGGCTGCGGTCGGTAAGGCGTATGCGTTCAGTTTTGGAATAGCCATCATGTCTCCGTCAATCAGGAAGCCAGCGCCTTTTGGGCAATCAGCTGGCGTAAACGTTTTTTATCCACTTTGCCGACCGGGGTCAGGGGCAAAACCTCAACAATTTCGATGCGGTCCGGCAGCTTGAAGTCCGCAATGCCCAGCTCGCGCAGGTAGCGGCGGATCTCCACGGCGCGGAACGGGCGGCTGCCGACGATAAACGCGCAGCTCTTCTCGCCCAGCAGGCTGTCTTCCATCGACACCAGCGCGGCGTGAATAATGTCTTCATGGCGCAGCAGCAGGTTTTCAATCTCTTCGGCGGCGATCTTCTCTCCTCCGCGGTTGATCTGATCTTTTTCCCGGCCCTGCACGGTGATGTAGCCATCTTCGGCAATGGAGATCAGATCGCCGGAACAGTAGAAGCCGCTGGCGTCAAAGGCGCTGGCGTTGTGCTCCGGGCTGCGGTAATAGCCGCGGAAAGTGTACGGCCCGCGCGTCATCAGGCGGCCCACTTCGCCGTGCGGCAGCGGGTTGCCGTTTTCGTCGGCTACCCAGACCTCATCGTCCGGGCACATCGGTTTGCCCTGGGTGGTGAAGATGTGTTCGCTGTCGTCGTCCAGACGGGTGTAGTTCACCAGCCCCTCCGCCATGCCAAACACCTGCTGAAGCTGGCAGCCGATTTCCGCAGGAATACGCGCCGCCAGCGCTTCGCTGAGCCGTGCCCCGCCGACCTGCAGCAGCTTCAGCGATGCCAGCGCCTGGTTACTGCCCCACTCGCCAATGGCCTGTAGCCAGAGGCTGACCGCAGGCGGCACCAGCGCGGTGACGTTGATCTGATGGCGTTCAATGAGCGGGAAGCAAAGCGTGGCGCTCGGATCGTTTGCCAGCACCACGCGTCCGCCGCCGTAGAACACGCCCAGCGAGCCGGGCGAACTTAGCGCGTAGTTATGCGCGGCGGGAATGGCGCATAAAAAGCGGGTATCTGCATCGAACCGGCAGATTTCGACGCTGCGGCGGATGCTGTAGTAGTAATCATTGTGCGTGCGTGGGATCAGCTTCGGCGTACCGGTGCTGCCGCCCGAAAGCTGGAAGAAAGCGACTTCATCGGCGGCGCTCGAGGTGACAACAAAATTATCTTCCGGCTCGCTGATAAACGCCGTCAGGGAACGGTCGCGGTCGTTTTCGTTGAGCAGCACCGCCATGCGCAGCGAAGGGTTCTGGCTGCACAGCTCGTCAAGAAAATCGTCGTGTGAGAACAAATTATGCTTGCGGTCGGCAATCAGCAGCGCCGGTTCGATTTGCTTTGCGTAGGCCTCAAGCTCGGTTCGCTGATGGCTGAAAAGCGCATTAACTGGCGCAACGCCGATTTTCAGCAGCGCAAACAGCGTGATATACAGCTCCGCCACGTTGCCCAGCTGCACCAGCGCCGTTTCGCCCGTTTGCAGGCCCCGCCTTTGCAGCGCGCAGGCCAGGCGGGTTGCCGCCAGCTCCAGTTCGCGGTAGCTGTAACGACGTTCGCCGTCGATAAGCGCAGTCGCGTCATTCTTTGCGTGGCGGCTCAGGATGTCGGTAAGCGGCAGATCGGCCCAGTAGCCCTTTTCGCGATAGCGTGCGACCAGATCCGCTGGCCAGCGGGTAAATTCAATCGCCATTTAATTAAGTCCAAATACGTTGAGCATGGTGGAAAGTTTGACGCCGGTTTCGCGCCATTCCGATTCAGGGGAAGAGGCAGGCACGATGCCCGCACCGGCAAACAGGCGAATTTGCTTCTTCGCCACCCGCGCGCAGCGGATTGTCACTACCCACTCGCCGTTGCCTTCGGCGTCGCACCAGCCAACGATGCCGCCAAACAGCTCGCGGTCGAACGGCTCCAGCTCGGCAATCAGCTTCTGCGCCACGTCGTGCGGGAAGCCGCTCAGAGCCGGAGTTGGATGCAGCAGGCAGGCCAGCGACAGCGCGTTATCCCGCTCGTCCTTCACCTGGCCATAAATTGGTGAGGCAAGGTGCCACAGCGTTGGGGTGGTGATCAGCTCCGGCGCTTCCGGCACCGACAAAGAGAGGCTGCGCGGCTGCAGCACGGTTCGCATGGCGTCCGTCACCAGGCCGTGCTCGTGGCGGTCTTTGCTGGATTTCATCAACGTTTCGCCAGTCTCGCGGTCCCGTTCGAGGTTTGCGGTGTTGCGGCGTGCCGAGCCAGCCAGCGGCAGCGTGCTGAAGTTTTTTCCGCTTTTACGCAGCAGCAGCTCCGGGCTTGCGCCGATCAGCGAACCGCCGTCCGGCAGGGGAACGTGGAAGTTGAAGCTGGCGGGATTCTGGGCGATCAGCCGTTCTAATAGCGCATCGATATCAACTGGCGCGTCGGTTTCAATATCGATCAGGCGGGAAAGCACCACTTTGTCGATATGGGGCTGGCTGGTAGCGGCAGCGGCATGCGCCACCATCGCCATAAATTTGTCCTGTTCAGGAATAGCTTTACGTGCGGTCACGCCGGGTTGTCCTGCGGGCTTGCTCTGTGCCGCCGACTGCTGCCGCTGGGCGCGGGAGAAGGTCTGCCAGCTCCGTGGAATGAACAGCGCGGAGGGCTGGCGCGGGTCAAACGGGATCGCGCCAACCGCTATCGGCTTATCGATGCCCTGCTCTTTGGCCTTCGCAAAGGCCTCGCGCAGCTGCGTTTGCAGGACACCGTGCAGATCCGCTCCCTCTTCGGCGGGACATTCCAGACGCATAAAACAGCCCTGCGTTTGAAAACTTCGATAAGGAGACATAAAGAAAAAGCTATCCGCACAAGGGGTTAGCTGCTTGTTCTGTGGCTCCTCGGCCAGTAACGTATCCATGCGTCCTCCGTTAGAAAAATGATAAATGTCATTAATAATAATTATCATTTGTATTTCGGGCTGGTAACCTAAAGAGAAACGATCGTACTGTCAACAGTTGAGCATTTTTGTCTGATGTCGCTGTGCTTATCCGACCTGGGGTTCTCTGCCCGTAGGATGGGTAAGCGCAGCGCCATCCACCGCCAGCCTTTAATTTCAACAGGATGTCCCCGAGTGAAAATCAGATTTACCGCACTGCTGCTTCTGTCCCTCAGCCATTTCGTTCACGCCGCCGACTGGCCGCGCCAGATCGCCGACAGCCGGGGAACGCACACCCTGGAGCAGGCGCCACAGCGCATCGTCTCCACAAGCGTAACGCTGACAGGTTCGCTGCTGGCGATAGATGCGCCCGTGATTGCCAGCGGCGCGACAACGCCGGGAAACCGCGTAGCCGATGACCAGGGCTACATGCGCCAGTGGGGCAAAATAGCGAAGCAGCGCAACGTGCAGCGCCTGTATATCGGCGAACCGAGCGCCGAAGCCGTCGCCGCGCAGATGCCCGACCTGATTCTTATCAGCGCCACCGGAGGTGATTCCGCGGTCGCGCTTTACGATCAGCTTTCTGCCATCGCCCCGACGCTGGTTATCAACTACGACGACAAGAGCTGGCAGCAGGTGCTCACCGATCTGGGCAAAATAACCGGTCACGAAAAGCAGGCCGCCGCGCGCATCGCAAGCTTTGATAAGCAGCTCAGCGAGGCCAAAACGAAAATTAATCTGCCGCCGCAGCCGGTCAGCGCGCTGGTTTACACCCCAGCCTCACGCTCCGCGAACCTGTGGACGCCGGAATCCGCTCAGGGCAAGCTTCTGGAGCAGCTCGGCTTTACGCTCGCCACGCTGCCCGCGGCGCTGCACACCAGCCAGAGCATGGGCAAGCGCCACGATATAGTTCAGCTTGGCGGTGAAAACCTTGCCACGGGTCTGAACGGCGAGAGCCTGTTCCTGTTTGCCGGTAACGAGAAAGACGCCGCCGCTCTGGAAGCTAACCCGCTGCTGTCGCACCTGCCCGCGGTGCAGAACAAACATGTTTACCCGCTTGGCACCGAAACCTTCCGTCTGGATTACTACAGCGCGACCCAGGTGCTGGAGCACATGACCGCGCTATTTTCAAAAAATTAACGGTGGATGACGCTGCGCTTATCCACCCTACCGGTCCGTAGGTCAGTCCGTAGGTCGGATAAGCGCAGCGTCATCCGACAAAACCATCCCATCCCAACCCAACCCGTAGGCCGGATAAGCGCAGCGTCATCCGGCAAAATCTACACCGCTTCCACCGGAGCGGCCTGCCGGTAACGGCGCAGCTGAACAAGCACCAGCGCCAGCACGACGCCAGTCAGAGCCAATACCAGGCCACCGGAGCTGGCTGCCGCAACTGGCGTCATCGCTACCGTCATGCCACCCAGGATCGCCGCCCCTATTGCATCGCCCGTTACGTTCTGTGCCGTCCATAGACCGTTGATGCGCCCCAGCATGCCGTCCGGCGTCAGCGTCTGGATCAGGGTGTACTGCAGCAGGGAGCTGATGGCGCTCAGGTAGCCAAACAGGGCCAGGCAGGCCAGACCCAGCCCCCAGACCGGCATCAGGCTGAACACGCCCACGGCGATAAACGACACGATGCCGCTCGCCAGCATGATTGCGCCAGGGCGCGCGTGGTGGGCAATCCGCCCGCTGGTCAGCGCACCAATCGCCGCCCCCAGCGGCACGGCGGCATACATCAGGCCAATCTGTCCGGCGCTCATCTGCCAGTGCCCGGCCAGCGCCGGATAGAGCACGCGCACCGAGCTCGCCATCGTCAGCAGCGCCCCGACCAGCGCGATGCCGCCGATAATCGGATGGCTAATCAGAAAGCGCAGCCCGTTGAGCAGAGACAAGAAAGGATTCTCCCGCGCCTGCGGCGGAGGCGGCAGGCGCGGCAGGCTAAGAAGCGGAATTAGCGTGACGAACGTGCCGATGGAGGCCAGCCCGTAGTTCCACACCACGCCGCCGGAAGCAAGCAGCAGCCCGCCGATCATCGGTGAAATCACCGATCCCAGGCGCACGGTCAGCATGGTAATCGCCCCCGCCTGCATCAGGTTTTCACGCCCCACCAGCGCAGGGGTGGCGGCCAGCAGCGCGGTAACGCCAATCGCGCCGAAGAACCCGTCCCACACGCCGAGCAGATAGATTGCCGCAAGCGATGGCTCCGGCAGCGAGGCGTTGAGGGTCAGGCCGATAAAACCAATCCCGCAGGTGGAGCGGGCCAGCAGGATCAGGCGGCGGCGCTCGTGCCTGTCGGCCAGCACGCCCCCCATCATTAAACCAATAAACATCGCGCTGCCGGTCAGCGTCACGGCAAGACCGACCTGCAGCGAGGAGTGGGTCAGCGTCTGGATTTGTACCGGTACGGCAACGCCGAGCAGGCCTAAAGAGACAATAGAGATAAAACGGGCGAGGAACACCGCGCGAAACGCCGGGTGGGTCTTCAGCAGGCTGAGGTTTAACAACAGAGAATTGCGGTTCATTACATGGCCTTAAAGCGATTTTTTATTTTCGGGGGCGAGGCGGCTCATGCTACCATAAAGAAATAAGAGTGATAATGATAATAACTATCATTAATATTGACGCATAGTCTGTTTTCGTCTTAAGACGTGCAGATGTCACTAAATAAAAGATAAGGAAAATCAATTAATTGATTTTCGGCTGCAAACCACAAAGAGGGAAAAACCACGCTTTTTCCCTCTTTGTCAGCAATCTCTATCATTTAATTTCACATAAGGTGATTTGCCAGGCGGGCTTATGTCAGTTTCAAGGTTGTCAGCACGGATCTCCGTCCTGCTGATTATCACATTTTTACTGTTGTTGATGGCGACGCTCAGCCTGCTGCTGGGCGCAAAATCGTTGCCGGTAGGGGTTGTGCTGGACGCCCTGGGCGGCCAGTGTCGAAGCGCGGACTGCACGATCGTGCTCGACGCACGCCTTCCCCGCACGCTGGCGGGCATTCTGGCCGGCGGCGCGCTTGGCCTTGCCGGGGCGCTGATGCAAACCCTCACCCGCAACCCGCTTGCCGACCCCGGTCTGCTTGGCGTCAACGCCGGAGCCAGCTTTGCTATCGTGCTGGGCGCGGCGGTCTGGGGCCTGTCGTCTCCCGTATCCCTACTGGGCCTGGCATTTTTTGGCGCGCTTTCAGCCGCGCTGGTAGTCGCGTTTACCGGCAGCGCGGGCGGCGGGCAGCTCAGCCCGGTTCGTCTGACGCTTGCGGGCGTGGCGCTTGCGGCGGTGCTGGAAGGTCTGAGCAGCGGCATCGCCCTGCTTAACCCCGAAGTGTTTGACCAGCTGCGCTACTGGCAGGCCGGCTCGCTCGACATCCGCACTTTAGAAACGCTGAAAATTATTTCTGGCCCGCTGCTGGTGGGCTGTGCCGTCGCCCTGCTGATAAGCCGCTCGCTGAACAGCCTGAGCATGGGGCACGACACCGCTACGGCGCTGGGCAGCAAGGTTGCGCGTACCCAGCTGCTGGGTTTGCTCGCCATTACTCTGCTGTGCGGCAGCGCCACCGCTGCGGTTGGCCCCATCGCTTTTATCGGCCTGATGATGCCGCATCTGGCGCGCTGGCTGGTGGGCGCCGATCACCGCTGGTCGCTTCCCGTTACGCTGCTTGCCACCCCTGCCCTGCTGCTGCTGGCCGATATTATTGGCCGCCTGCTGGTGCCGGGTGAACTGCGCGTTTCGGTGGTTAGCGCGTTTATCGGCGCGCCGATGCTGATTTACCTGGTGCGACGCCAGCGTAAGGGGGCGGGCCTGTGAACCGTTCATCCCCTCGCCTGATAGCAATGTGCCTGCTGCTGGCTGCGCTGAGCGCGGGCCTGGGCATCTGGAGCCTGGGGAGCGGCGTGCTGCCACTCTCTGCGCAGCAGGTCGTCGAGGCGCTGCTGGGTTCTGCTCCGCGTAATATTTCGCTGGTGGTCGTAGAGTGGCGTCTGCCCCGCGTGCTGATGGCGCTGCTTATCGGCGGCGCGCTTGGCGTGAGCGGGGCTGTTTTCCAGTCGCTGATGCGTAACCCGCTCGGCAGCCCGGACGTCATGGGCTTTAACGCCGGGGCGTGGAGCGGCGTGCTGATTGCGATGGTGCTTTTCGGCCAGCATCAGGCGGCCATTGCCGCCGCGGCGATGGCGGGCGGCATTATTACCGCGCTGGTGGTCTGGCTGTTTGCCTGGCGTAACGGCATTGAAACCTTCCGGCTGATTATCATCGGCATTGGCGTGCGCGCCATGCTGATGGCCTTTAACACCTGGCTTTTGCTCCACGCCTCTCTGGAAACCGCGCTTTCCGCCGGTCTCTGGAACGCCGGGTCGCTCAACGGGCTGACCTGGGCGAAGCTCTTCCCCGCCGTGCCGATCATTTTGCTGGCGCTGCTCGCGGGCGCGCTGCTGGTCAGGCGCATGCGTCTGCTGGAGATGGGTGACGACAGCGCCTGCGCGCTGGGCGTCTCCGTTGAGCGCTCCCGCCTGATGCTGATGCTGGCCGCCGTGATCCTCACCGCCGCCGCCACCGCCCTTGCCGGGCCGATTTCGTTTATCGCGCTGATTGCCCCGCACATTGCCCGCCGTCTGAGCGGCACGACCCGCTGGGGATTACTCCAGTCGGCGCTGTGCGGCGGCGCGCTGCTGCTTGCCGCCGATCTCTGCGCCCAGCGGCTGTTTATGCCGTATCAGCTGCCGGTGGGCGTAGTGACGGTAAGCCTAGGCGGCATCTACCTTATCGCGCTGTTGATTCAGGAGTCCCGTAAGAAATGAGCCAGTTGTCACTTCCGCCGCGCCTGCACGGCGACGAGCTTACTCTCGGATACGGTACGCACGTGGTGGCCGAAGGATTGACCGTCGCCATCCCGGACGGGAAGTTCACCGCTATTATCGGCCCCAACGGCTGCGGTAAGTCGACGCTGCTGCGCACGCTAAGCCGCCTGATGAAACCCACGGCGGGCAACGTCTGGCTGGACGGTCAGGAGATCCACCGCTTCGCCACCAAAGAAGTGGCCAGACGCATCGGCCTGCTGGCGCAGAATGCCAGCGCGCCGGGGGATATCAGCGTGGCAGAGCTTGTTGCCCGTGGACGTTACCCGCATCAGCCCATGTTTACCCGCTGGCGCGAAGAGGACCAGCTTGCGGTGACCAGCGCCATGCGGGCCACCAATATTCAGGATCTGGCCGATCAGCCCGTGGACACGCTTTCCGGCGGGCAGCGCCAGCGGGCGTGGATAGCCATGGTGCTGGCGCAGGAAACGTCGATCATGCTGCTGGACGAGCCAACAACCTGGCTGGATATCAGCCACCAGATTGATTTGCTCGAGCTGCTGAGCGATCTGAATCGTGAGAAGGGGTATACGCTGGCGGCGGTGCTGCACGATTTGAATCAGGCCTGCCGCTACGCCACGCATTTAATTGCGCTGCGCGACGGGAAGATTGTCGCCGAAGGCGCGCCGAAAGAGATCGTCACGCCAGAATTAATCGAAGCGATATACGGCCTGCGCTGCATGATTATTGAAGATCCGGTGGCGCACACGCCGCTGGTGGTGCCGCTGGGAAAGAAGTGAGCTGACTTCCCGCCGGGCAATGGCCGGCGGGTAACAGCTATTGAGCGTTTTTACTCTTCTGCCGGCTTAAGCGCCGCTGCTCGTTACGCCGTTCCCTGCGCTGACGCTCCTCTTCCAGCTTCCGCTCCTCTTCTTCAGCCAGCAGCCGCTGCCGCTCGCGGGACGGCAGCTCCTGAAAGGCTTTTTCCTCGGCTGCATTAGCGCGTTCAATCTCCGCAAGGGCCTCCATCATCTGGTCGATAATCGCGATTGATTTCGGCACGCGCTTTTCCCAGCGTTCAGGCGTCGTCCTGCTCACGCCCGCCACGCGGCACAGGTGGGTAATATTCGTATCCGCCTTCTTCGCCCGCGCTTTGATCGCTTCTACCCGGCGATAAAACTCTTCTGCAAATGTGTTTTCCATCGTTCTGCTTCCCGCACTGTCCCCTGGTTACTTCACCATATTTGCAGCATCGGCATCATCCCACAATCTTTTATCGTCGCCGCACAAAATGTCGCATTATTTATGCCGCAAAAAAGATGCATTGTAGCAAATGGTTTACAATGGGTATTATCACATTTCGAATATTGACCAGCATCAACAAAACATAAATAATCTGAATATTTCATGTTCATCTTTCGTATGAAATAGAAAATACCAAATGTTAAATATGTTGATATACGCCAACTTACGTACTTTCTTGTGTATTAGTGCTGCTTTTGTGTGACCTATTTTATATGCACGCTCAATGACTTAATTCGGAACGCAAAGAAATGCAAAAAAATGTCTTGCTGCAAATATTACCTTACGAGTAATATTTGCTCGTTCCCAGTGAGGAACAAATGAGAATCATTTGAAATAAGGTTTCAAATTATGTCAGCACAAAAAAAGCTGGCGACCGAGACGGCAGGCGCCCCAACGCAGTGGGTGGTGTTTACCGGGAAGCTCCCGGCCCAGATGAAAAAGCAGCTCAAGATTGTGGCTGCGCAAACAGGGATCAAACAGCAGGAGATCGTAGCCGACGCTGTTAAGAGCTGGATGAAGCTGAAAGGATTCGATGTAGAAGATTTGAATTGTGCGCCCTGACTGCCAGGTCAGAGCACACGATGATGACCAAACCCGCGACATAGGCTCTGCCAGGAGCGCCGTGGGTTAAAAACTAGCCTTGATCACCGAGATCCAAAATATATGAATCGCCGTAAAATTGCATTTGCTTTATTAGCTATTTTTTCAGGTACAACAACTGTTCACGCAGCGGAAAATAGCATTAACACTGACACAATGAACGCGACGATTCAGGACGTTCAAAACGCCCTGAATAACAATTACGATTATTACCACGCGAGGGAAGCAGTAATATCACGACTTGGTTATAGCTATTCTGAAGCTGATAAATTTGTTACTGATGTTCGTGAAGCTCGTATTAGCAAAACAACTACACAAGCACAGGGGTTAACTACTCCACAGGTTTCTTTGTTAATTGCACAAGAACCTGATTTACCAATATCTTCTTCAGATAGCCCCTATCGAGCAATGGGTCAGACACATCATTATGCCGATCTTGACGATCTGAAAGCTCAGGCTAAAGCAGGGGATCAATTCGCTCAGGAACAGCTTGATAAGTATGTTAAAGCAGAAACCGCAGCCAGGCACGGTGCTGAACTTACCGCTGCTAACCAGGCCCGCACTGCGGCTCAGACTGATGCTGAACATGGTGCAGAACTTACCGCAGCCAATCAGGCCCGCACTGGGACTCAGACTGATGCTGAACATGGAGCAGAGCTGACTGCTGCTAACCGGGCCCGCACTGCGGCTCAGATTAATGCTGAACATGGAGCAGAGCTGACTGCTGCTAACCAGGCCCGCACTGCGGCTCAGACTGATGCTGAACATGGAGCAGAGCTGACTGCTGCTAATCAGGCCCGCACCTCACCCCAGGTTCTGTCTACCCAAACAGAATTGAACCACAGTGAGAACACGTCAAATCGTTCGCTGATAAATCAAAATACAGCATCTATTTCTACGTTCAAGGAAGATGTTAAACAGGCAAAAACTACCAGTATTACAGCACAGTCCCGTGCCGATGCTGCGTATACTTACGCTGAAAAAAACCATCAATCACTCAGCGAAACCAACAAGCGTTTGGTTAATGCTGAAAGTAAAGAAGCGTTAAACGAGCAGCACATCGGCACGCTTGAAAGCCAGACCACCAGCAACTTTGCGAAGCTGAAATCTCAGGTGGATGACAACCGTAAGCGTGCTTCTGCGGGGATTTCAGGCGTGGCGGCGATGGCGAACATTCCTCAGGTCACTAACACCCAGGACTTTTCTGTCGGTGCAGGCGTGGGTACCGCTGACAGCGAATCTGCGCTGGCGGTGGGCTTCTCTGCCCGTGCGACGGAAAACGTGGTGGTGAAGGCTTCCGTCTCTGACGACTCACAGCACAACTTCGTAACAGGCGCTGGCGTCTCTTACGGCTGGTAAAAACGCAGGCCTGCCCCGGCGGGCCTGAACAATTATAAAAAACCGAACTGTCTATTTAGCCCCTCCCGTGGGGCTTTTTTACCGCTGGCGAATCGTTCCGTTCAGGAACAGGCTGGTCAGTAGAAAACGAGCAAATCTTCGATATACAGGGCGCTTTTAACCGACATATCCAGCCGCCACTCCACCACGTCATCGTGCCCCGTCTCCTCGCGAAACTGTTCGAAAGTGACGTAAAACGGCACCACCTGCCTGCCCTGCCCCAGCTTCCTGTGCTCCTGAGCCTGAACGCGCATGTCGTTTAACAGGATTTCACGGCGGTGCAGCATCGAGTGCATTTTTTTCATGATCGGTTCGGGCAGGGAGCTGCGCCCTGACTCATAGTAGCGCCAGGTGCGGGGCTCAACGTTTCCGATGTGTCTGGCCGCCTCGACAACGTCCAGAAAGAGCAGTTTTCTGCAGGCCAGAAGGGCAAAGTTATTCATGTTTTCCCGTTGATTCAGAAAGGTTACTTAAACCATGCGGCCAAAAGTAAGCGTGGAGTCGAATTATCAGGCCTGAAATTGTAACACCGACTATACCCACACCAATTGCATTACTAGTAATAAAATTTTACGGCTAGTCGCACGATTGATGCTTCTTTTTCGGGGAGCACATAATAATTTTGCGGAACAAACATGGGCCCACCGCCCTACGCTCAACCCGTAGCTACCGTCTTGAACGTCAAGCGGTAGCTGCATAATTTTCATCCCATGGCAGGCGTGTTTTAAGCACCCCGAAGCACATGTGCACCAGCTTGCGCATTACTGCACCCAGCGCCGCC
>NZ_JAERMU010000025.1 GCF_016756775.1 Dryocola clanedunensis subsp. sulfonylureivorans
AATGAATTACTGCCTGGTCACTCTTCAAGACTTGATATTTTTTTGCATCCGAAGATGCTTGAGATATCAATCCTGCGAGTGCCCACACAGATTGTCTGATAAATTGTTAAAGAGCAGTGAGTTACGCGCTTTCGCTTGCTAACTCGAGGTGGCGTATACTACGCTTTCCTCTTTCAGAGTCAAGCGTTTATTTTCGCTTTCGTCTGACTGAAGGGCCGGTTTGTAAGCCGTTGTGCCGTGTCAGTGGAGGCGCAGTATAGGGATTTTTAGGAATGTGACAAGCATAAAATTGAAAAATCTTATCGTTTGATTATTTTCCAGGCAATAACGATAAGAACCACCTAATATCGCCTGGTTTTTAAACAGAAACGAGCCCCGAAGGGCTCGTTTCTTTCTTTTTTGTGACTTACTGCACTGCCACAATATGATTATCTTTTACTTCCAGCCTGACGGCTTTACCCGGTATCAGCTCACCAGAGAGGATTTGCTGCGCCAGCGGGTTCTCGATTTGCTGCTGAATAGCCCTTTTCAGCGGCCTTGCCCCATATACCGGGTCGTAACCGCTTTCACTCAACAGCTTCAACGCATCTTCAGAGATAGTGACTTCGTAGCCACGCTCTTCAAGACGCTTATACAGGCGCTGCAGCTGAATCTGAGCAATAGAGGCAATATGGCGCTCACCCAGCGGATGGAAGACCACCACCTCATCTATACGGTTAATGAATTCCGGACGGAAGCTCTGGCTGACAATACCCAGAACCAGATCCTTCATATGCCCGTAGTCCAGCTCGCCGAAACGCTCCTGAATCAAATCAGAACCGAGGTTAGACGTCATAATGACGACGGTATTTCTGAAGTCGACCGTTCTGCCCTGCCCATCCGTGAGTCGTCCGTCATCCAGCACCTGCAATAAGATGTTGAACACATCCGGATGCGCCTTCTCCACCTCATCAAGCAGGATGACTGAATAAGGACGACGGCGAACAGCCTCGGTCAGATAACCGCCTTCTTCATAACCTACATAACCCGGAGGTGCCCCCACCAGCCGCGAGACGGAGTGTTTCTCCATGAACTCAGACATATCGATACGCACCATCGCGTCATCGCTATCAAACATAAAGTTCGCGAGCGTTTTGCACAGCTCTGTTTTACCGACGCCGGTCGGCCCCAGGAACAGGAACGAACCGATCGGACGGTTTGGATCGGAAAGCCCTGCACGGCTACGACGAATCGCGTTCGATACCGCTTCCACTGCTTCATCCTGGCCGATAACCCGATGATGGAGATCGTGCTCCATGCGCAGCAGTTTTTCCCTCTCACCTTCAAGCATGCGGGCTACCGGGATCCCCGTCCAGCGTGCCAACACATCAGCAATCTCTACGTCAGTGACTTTATTACGCAGCAGGCGCATGGTCTTACCTTCGCTCTGCGTCGCAGCTTCCAGCTGTTTCTCAAGCTCCGGGATTTTCCCATACTGCAGCTCGGACATACGGGCGAGGTCACCCACGCGGCGAGCCTGCTCAATGGCAATCTTCGCCTGTTCCAGTTCGGCTTTAATAGTCTGGGTGCCGGAGAGCGACGCTTTCTCTGCTTTCCACTCTTCTTCAAGAACGGAGTATTCGCGCTCTTTCTGTCCCAGCTCTTCTTCCAGCATATTCAGGCGTTTTTGGCTCGCCTCATCCGATTCTTTCTTCAGCGCCTGCTGTTCCAGCTTCAGCTGGATGATACGGCGGTCAAGGCGATCCAGCTCTTCCGGCTTCGAGTCGATCTGCATACGAATGCTGGACGCCGCTTCATCTATCAGGTCGATGGCTTTATCCGGCAGCTGACGGTCCGCAATATAGCGATGCGATAAGGTCGCCGCCGCCACGATTGCCGGGTCAGTGATCTGCACATGGTGGTGCAGCTCATAGCGCTCTTTCAGCCCACGCAGAATGGCGATGGTATCTTCCACTGTTGGTTCAGCCACGAACACTTTCTGGAAGCGACGCTCAAGGGCCGCATCCTTTTCAATATACTGACGATACTCATCAAGCGTTGTGGCACCCACGCAGTGCAGTTCGCCACGCGCCAGAGCAGGCTTAAGCATGTTGCCCGCATCCATTGCGCCATCGGCTTTACCGGCACCGACCATGGTATGCAGCTCATCAATAAACAGAATGACGTTGCCTTCCTGCTTAGAGAGATCGTTGAGCACGCCTTTCAGACGCTCTTCAAACTCACCGCGGTATTTCGCACCGGCCACCAGCGCTCCCATGTCGAGAGCAAGCACACGGCGGCCTTTCAGCCCTTCCGGTACTTCACCATTGATGATGCGCTGCGCCAGTCCTTCAACGATGGCGGTTTTACCTACGCCCGGCTCACCGATCAATACCGGGTTGTTTTTGGTACGACGTTGCAGCACCTGAATAGTGCGGCGAATTTCTTCATCACGGCCAATGACCGGGTCAAGCTTGCCCTGCTCGGCACGCTCGGTCAGATCGACAGTATATTTCTTCAATGCCTGACGCTGGTCTTCGGCATTCTGATCGTTCACGT
Organism: Dryocola clanedunensis subsp. sulfonylureivorans; assembly: GCF_016756775.1. GTDB lineage: Bacteria > Pseudomonadota > Gammaproteobacteria > Enterobacterales > Enterobacteriaceae > Dryocola > Dryocola clanedunensis. The sequence goes on from NZ_JAERMU010000025.1 coordinate 2,539, forward strand.
TTTCCCCTCCACGCATTTGCTCTATGGCAGCAGTCACGTTTGCCGTGGTGGCACCCGCAGCTTTCAGCAAGTCTGTCAGTGAGCCACGCGACTCCAGCGCTGCCAGAACAAAGAGTTCAGACGAGATAAAATTGTCATTTCTTTTTTGCGCGAGCTTGTCGCACAGGTTTAAGACACGCACCAGGTCCTGAGATGGCTGAACATCGCCACCGGTACCTTCCACCTGCGGCAAGCGTCTCAAGGCTTGTTCAATGGCCGTGCGTAGCTGCCCCGCGTTAACGCCTGCGGAGGTCAGTAAAGGACGTACAGATCCACCCTCCTGATTGAGCAGCGCGCTCATCAGGTGAAGGGGTTCGATGAATTGGTTGTCTTGCCCAAGTGCGAGAGACTGGGCATCAGCGAGAGCAAGCTGGAATTTATTGGTAAGACGATCCAGACGCATAACTCCTCCCATTAACAGGTCAAATTTGCTACTGGAGATTAAATGAGGTCATCCCTCAATTATTCAAGGTTAATGACCTGAAATATGTGAAGTAATCGTTACCCGTACTGGATCGTCTTGATTCTATAGGTTATATCAGCCAAATGAAACTTGCCATACGGCCGGTGATTCTGTCCCGACGATACGAGAAGAAATCTTCCGCTTCGCTATGGGTGCAACGATCGCCGCCGTAGACCTGTTCGATACCCATATTCGCCAGGCGCTGGCGCGCAAGGGTGTAGATATCAGCAAAATATTTTTCGCCCATCGGACGGAAAGCCGCATCGGCCTTCGCATCCTTCTGCATAAACGCCTCGCGGACTTCCGGGCCAACTTCAAACGCGTCAGGGCCAATAGCAGGCCCCATCCAGGCGATGATATTTTCCGGGCTGTCCTTGAAGCAGGCAACGGTCTCTTCCAGCACGCCATCACATAATCCACGCCATCCGGCATGCGCGGCGGCGACTTCGGTGCCTGCCTTATTACAGAATAACACCGGCAGGCAGTCCGCCGTCATGACGGCACAAACCGTACCCGGCGTGTCGCTGTATGACGCATCTGCTCGTTTGGAAGCGTAAGGCTCGTCGGTTAAGCGCAGCACGGCTTTTCCATGCACCTGCTCAAGCCATACCGGCTTAGAAGGCATACCCGAGGCAGCATAGAAAAGACGGCGGTTCTCTTCGACGTGCTCCTGGTTATCACCGCAGTGAGCCCCCAGATTAAGCCCGTCATAAGGAGAGTGGCTTACCCCGCCGATGCGAGTCGAACTACAGGCACCGACGCCTGGAGGTAGCGGCCATTGCGGGACGATCACTTTGCTCATAGCCAGTCCAGTTGATCCTTGTAGGCTATGGTATCCGCGCGCAGTGCTTCTATCAGGTCCACCATGTCCTGGGGGATTGGCGCATGCCACTCCATCAGAACGCCGCTGATCGGATGATAAAGACGCAGCATAGTCGCATGCAGAGCCTGACGGTCAAACTTACGCAGAACCGAGACAAACTCTTCAGAGGCACCTTTTGGCGGACGCGGGCGGCCACCGTAGAGCTGATCGCCTACCAGCGGATGAGTAATGTGAGCCATGTGAACACGAATCTGGTGCGTGCGACCTGTTTCCAGACGCAGACGCAGACGCGTATGAACGCGGAAATGTTCCATGATGCGGTAATGCGTCACCGCAGGCTTACCCATGGGGTGAACGGACATGTGGGTGCGTTTGGTTGGGTGACGGCTGATAGGCTCGTCTACCGTGCCGCCAGCGGTCATATGACCAATTGCCACCGCTTCATACTCACGGGTAATTTCACGCAGCTGCAGCGCCTCAACCAGGTGAGTCTGAGCTGGAACGGTTTTCGCCACCACCATCAAACCGGTGGTGTCTTTATCCAGACGGTGGACGATGCCCGCGCGCGGTACATCGACAATCGGCGGATAATAGTGCAGCAATGCGTTCAATACGGTTCCGTCCGGATTACCTGCCCCCGGATGAACAACAAAGTCGCGAGGCTTGTTGATGACAAGAATATCGTCATCTTCATAGACGATATTGAGCGGGATATCCTGCGGCTCCCAGCGGACATCCTCTTCGATTTCTGCGTTGATGGTGACGCTCTCACCACCCAACACTTTTTCTTTCGGCTTGTCGCTAAGCTTGCCATTGACCAGCACGCGCTGATCGAGAATCCATTCTTTTATACGCGAACGTGAATAATCCGGGAACAATTCGGCCAAAGCCTGATCTAACCGTTGACCGAGTTGTGAATCGGATACTGTTGCGTTGAGTTGTACTAGTTGTGCCATAGACAGCTTCTTCGTTAACGTTGGGTTTTACGGCAATGCCGTTTAATATAGTGTGCTATTGTAGCTGGTCTTTATTGGGAGCTGGAACTGCGAGCCTCCCGGAATAACATTACTTAGGAAAGTCAAACGTCATGACGCGTATGAAATATCTGGTGGCAGCTGCCACGTTGAGCCTGGCTTTGGCTGGTTGCTCCAGTACCAAGGATGAGGTTCCTGATAATCCGCCTTCTGAGATTTATGCGACTGCCCAACAAAAGTTGCAGGACGGTAACTTTAAAGCGGCGATAACGCAACTGGAAGCGCTGGATAACCGTTATCCGTTCGGGCCTTACTCGCAGCAGGTGCAGTTGGACCTGATTTACGCTTACTACAAGAACGCCGATCTTCCGCTGGCTCAGGCCGCGATTGACCGTTTTATGCGTCTTAACCCTACCCATCCGAACATCGACTACGTACTTTACATGCGTGGCCTGACGGACATGGCGTTGGATGACAGCGCATTGCAGGGGTTCTTCGGTGTCGATCGCTCCGACCGCGACCCGCAGCACGCGCGTGATGCCTTCAACGATTTTTCAAAACTGGTTCGAGGCTATCCGAACAGCCAGTATGTCACCGACGCGACCAAACGTCTGGTGTTCCTGAAAGATCGTCTGGCCAAATATGAGCTTTCCGTGGCGCAATACTACACCAAACGCGGCGCGTGGGTGGCAGTAGTTAACCGCGTTGAAGGAATGCTGCGTGATTTCCCGGATACTCAGGCGACTCGCGACGGCTTAAAACTGATGGAAAATGCTTATCGCGAAATGCAAATGACGGCTCAAGCCGACAAAGTCGCGAAAATCATTGCCGCTAACGGTAGCAAAACCTGATTAGCAAAACTCAGAACGACAAAACGGCAGCCAGGGCTGCCGTTTTTATTGCCTGATACCACAAAACTGAAACGGTTTAGCGTCAGGTCATCCCATCAAATATGGACGTCTTTTCTTGTTATCACAAGCGAAATTGGCCGATATCCTGCCCTTTCTCACAAAAAGGCTCACTTGACAAAAAGTGACAAAATTACGTGATTCACATCACACTTTTTGACATTGAGAGAGGTATGCTGGCGTTACCAAGACGGGAATGACAAGAGGTAACTTTATGACAATGAACATTACCAGCAAGCAAATGGACATCACCCCAGCTATTCGCCAGCACGTCGCGGACCGTCTCACTAAACTGGACAAGTGGCAAACACATCTAATAAACCCACACATCATTTTGTCCAAAGAACCCCAGGGTTTTGTGGCCGATGCCACCATCAGTACGCCGAACGGGCAGCTCGTCGCGAGCGCCAGGCACGATGATATGTACACGGCCATTAACGAATTAATTAGCAAACTGGAGCGGCAGTTAAACAAAGTGCAACACAAAGGTGAAGCGCGTCGCACCAACGGCTCAATGAAAGATGCCGTCTTCGCCGAGAGTGAAGAAGAAGAGTAATTTGAAAGTCGAATACCATTTGCAACGCGCCTCCGGGCGCGTTTTTTTATGACAGACGCCCATAACGTCTTAAGATTCCGGATAACTTACTGCAACAAAATTCAGGAAAATCAATTTATTGATTTTCGGCTGCTTACTACAAAGAAGGAAAAACCACGCTTTTTCCTTCTTTGTCAGCGATCTCAACGCGCCTCCGGCGCGTTTTTTGTTGACAGCTTTTAAACAGAGCGAGTAAGTTAACCCTCAGACTTGTCAGGAATCAGCCATGAGACATCAACCGTTTTTCTTCGCATTCTTTTTTACCTTCCCCTGAACGGGAGGCAATTCGTCGTGTGATAAAGAATGCGAAGACGAACAAACAGGCCTCCCAAACGGGAGGCCTTTTTTATGGACATCGAAAAGGTAGCGTTATGACTGAGATAAACCCCTTACTGGCACTACGCGATAAAATCAGCGCCCTGGATGAAAAGCTGCTGGCCCTGCTGGCCGAGCGCCGCGGGCTTGCCGTAGAAGTTGGTAAAGCGAAGCTCGAATCTCACCGCCCGGTTCGAGATATTGACCGCGAAAGGGACCTGCTAGAACGCCTGATTACGCTTGGTAAAACGCACCATCTCGACGCGCACTACATTACCCGCCTCTTCCAGCTCATTATTGAAGATTCGGTTCTCACCCAGCAGGCCTTGTTGCAGCAACATCTTAATAAAACCAACCCGCACTCCGCCCGCGTTGCCTTCCTCGGTCCGAAAGGCTCCTATTCTCACCTGGCTGCACGTCAGTACGCCGCACGTCATTTCGAACAGTTTATTGAAAGCGGCTGCGCCAAATTCCACGACATCTTTAATCAGGTTGAAACCGGCCAGGCGGATTACGCAGTGGTGCCAATCGAGAACACCAGCTCTGGGGCGATTAATGACGTATACGACCTGCTCCAGCACACCAGCCTGTCCATCGTCGGTGAAATGACTGTGCCTATCGACCACTGTGTTCTGGTCAGCGGCACTACGGATTTAGACAAAATCGAAACGGTTTACAGCCATCCGCAACCTTTCCAGCAGTGCAGTCAGTTTATTAATCGCTACCCACACTGGAAAATTGAATACTGCGAAAGCACTTCTGCGGCGATGGAAAAGGTCGCGCAGGCAAATTCGCCGCACGTTGCAGCGTTGGGCAGCGAAGCCGGCGGCGGGCTTTACGGGTTGCAGGTGCTGGAACGCAATCTGGCCAACCAGACCCAAAATATCACTCGCTTTATCGTGCTGGCTCGCAAAGCGATAGATGTTTCAGAGCAGGTACCGGCAAAAACTACGCTGCTGATAGCGACTGGCCAGCAGGCCGGTGCGCTGGTTGAAGCGCTGCTGGTGCTGCGTAACCATAACCTGATTATGACCAGGCTGGAGTCCCGCCCGATCAACGGTAATCCGTGGGAGGAGATGTTCTACCTGGATATCCAGGCAAACCTGAAGGATCTGGAGATGCAGAAAGCCCTGCGTGAGCTGGGCGAGATTACCCGCTCGATGAAAGTGCTGGGCAGCTACCCAAGTGAAAACGTCGTGCCCGTCGATCCAATCTGACGCTGAGATTAACGGGTCAGCGCCAGTCTGACCCGTTACTGTTCTTTAAATTTTAGCTTCGACAAGCCGGCTACACCAACGGTCAGCGTAAAAATAGCACCGGATAACGGGCGCTCCGAAAGCTCTTCGGCATCCATGTTTTCTCGGGTCGTGGTGATAAACAGCGTTTTCATGTCGTCGCCCCCAAAGCAGACCATCGTCGGGCAGCGCACCGGAAGCTTATACTCTTCAAGAATCTCTCCTTCCGGCGCCAGCCGGGCAATACGATAGCCATCAAACAGCGCCGTCCAGTAGCAGCCCTCAACGTCCATGGCAGCCCCATCAGGGATGCCCTCGCCTTCGGCAAAGCGTCTGAACACCTCCCGCCTGCCCGGTTCACCCTGCTCGTCCAGCGGCGTCCGGTAGATGACGCCGTTTGGGGTATCAGAGGTATACATCCACTTTTTATCTTCGCTGAAGGCCAGACCGTTGGCGCCCATGATGTCATGCTGGATAACATGCGGCGTTAAATCATTATCCACGCGGCACAGCAGCGCCCCGTTGAAATCTGTTGGCCCCCAGAATGTACCCGCGTAAAAGCGGCCATCGCGATCCGTCCCACCGTCGTTAAAACGGGCAAGTTCAGGATGACTCGGATTATCGCAGACTTTTTGGGTTATCAGCCCGGTGCGGTTGGTCAGATAGATACCGCTGCGCAGCGCCACGATAAGTCCACCATTCTCCCGAAAGGCAAAGCAGCCGACCTCCTCGGAGAACTGAATGACATCATGTTTACCGCTGTCGAGATGAAAACGATGGATCTCGTTTTCGAGAATATCCGTCCAGTAGAGACTTTTCTCCTCGCCATGCCACGTTGGGCATTCGGGCAAGTGACCGGTGTAATCAAACAGAACTTGCGGCTGCGTCATCTCGGGTTTCCTTTTCGCACAAAAAAGCCAGCGGATCTCCCGCTGGCTTTGATTATAAAACCTTTTTGCCGTTACTGACGGTTATCATTCGCCTGACGCAGCAGGATACGGCTCTCAGACTGGAAGCGCTGGGCGTAATCGCCAAACCAGTGTTCCACCTTGCGGAAGCTGTCGATGAAGGCTTGCTTATCACCGTGCTCCAGCAGGCCAATCGCCTCGCCGAATCGCTTGTAGTAGCGCTTAATCAGCGCCAGGTTGCTTTCGGACGACATGATAATATCGGCGTAGAGCTGGGGATCCTGCGCAAACAGTCGCCCGACCATCGCCAGCTCCAGACGGTAGATTGGCGAGGAGAGCGCAAGAAGCTGCTCAAGCTGCACGTTTTCTTCCGCAAGATGCAGACCATATGCAAAGGTCGCAAAGTGGCGCAGCGCCTGGATGAACGCCATGTTTTGATCGTGCTCAACGGCGCTGGAACGATGTAGCCGCGCGCCCCAGACCTGAATTTGTTCCAGGAACCACTGGTAGGCCTCCGGCTGGCGACCATCGCAGTAAACCACAACCTGTTTTGCAAGGCTGCCGCTGTCCGGTCCGAACATCGGGTGCAGGCCCAGAACTGGCCCGCCATGTGCCGCTAACATGGCCTGTAACGGACCATTTTTCACCGAAGCGAGGTCGACCAGCACGCAGTCTTCCGGCAGCACGGGTAACTGGCTTATCACCTGTTCCGTGAGATGGATTGGCACGCTGACGATAACCATGCCTGCATCTGCCATCACTTCCTGCGCGCGCGGCCAGTCGTCTTTTTCGAAGATCCGCACTTGGTAACCAGACAGCGTGAGCATTTTTTCGAACAAACGCCCCATCTGGCCACCGCCGCCGACAATCACCACCGGGCGAAGCGCCGGCTGCAACGTTTTGAAGCCCTTGTCGTTCTCACTGGAGTAGGATTCGCGCATGACCCGGCGCAGAATATCTTCAATAAGATCGGGGGGTACGCCGAGCGCCTCAGCCTCTTTGCGGCGGGATGCCAGCATTGTCGCTTCACGCTCTGGAACATAAATCGGTAAGCCGAAGCGGCTTTTGACTTCGCCGACTTCCGCGACCAGCTCAAGGCGCTTAGCCAGCAGATCCAGCAGCGCCTTATCCACCTCGTCGATTTGATCGCGTAACGCGGTCAATTCAGCAACCATAGTAAAACCTCTTATACCTGACGCGCCGCAAGCGTACCGTTCAGATCCTGGTGAATCTCGCGCAGCAGGCTTTCCGTGCTTTCCCAGTTGATGCAGGCATCAGTCACGGAAACGCCGTATTTCATTTCGCTACGCGGCTGCTCTGACGATTGATTCCCTTCATGGATATTACTTTCAATCATCAGGCCAATAATCGAACGGTTACCATCTTTGATCTGAGCGATAGCGGATTCTGCCACGCCCGGCTGACGGCGGTAGTCTTTGTTTGAATTGCCATGGCTGCAATCTATCATCAAGGCCGGGCGCAGTCCCGCCTGTTCCATCTCTTTTTCACACTGGGCGACGTCTGCCGGGCTGTAGTTCGGTGCTTTGCCGCCACGGAGGATCACGTGTCCATCCGGGTTACCCTTGGTCTGCAACAGGCAAACCTGACCTGCCTGGTTGATACCAACAAAGCGGTGTGGCATTGCCGCAGCGCGCATAGCGTTGATTGCCGTCCCAAGGCTGCCATCGGTGCCGTTTTTAAAGCCCACTGGCATGGAAAGACCAGAAGCCATTTCACGGTGGGTCTGGGATTCCGTAGTACGAGCACCGATTGCTGACCAGCTAAAGAGATCGCCAAGGTACTGAGGGCTGTTTGGATCCAGCGCTTCCGTTGCCAGCGGCAGGCCCATGCTGACCAGTTCTACCAGCAGATGACGCGCAATTTTCAGACCTGCTTCTACATCAAACGAGCCGTCCATATGCGGATCGTTAATCAGCCCTTTCCAGCCCACGGTAGTACGTGGTTTTTCAAAGTAAACGCGCATCACGAGGTACAGACTATCGCTGACTTGTTCAGCCAGAATTTTAAAACGACGAGCATATTCAATCGCGGCTTCAGGATCGTGGATCGAGCAAGGTCCACAAACCACCAGCAGACGAGGATCGCGACCGGCGATAATGTCAGAGATTGTCTGCCGGGACTGCTCGATCTGCGCTTCCTGCGCCGCAGTCAGTGGAAGCTCGGCTTTCAGCTGATCCGGAGTGATTAAAACCTGTTCGTCAGAAATATGTACGTTGTTCAGCGCGTCTTTTTGCATGATGGCGGTCCTGTTTAGCTCGTTTGCGATAGTCGTTTCCTCGGTGAGGTGTGCTTACCTTACCATGGAGAGTAAAGATTGCAATCCATATTACGTAAAGAATACGTTACATACACACAATTCACCCTGATTAACAGCCAGAATCGGAAACTAATGTGTACACCCAGAGGGGCGTTATGAATAGATACGCTGACAGAACGAACAACAATGCAAAATTTTCACGCTTAGCAGCTAAATCAGTCACTCCCTTCTATGATCAATTTATCTTCTGAGAAAGGATAAATTTATGCTGCGCGCCTGTTTAGTTTTTCTGATTCTGGGAGTGTCCGGCTGTTATCTCGATCCCTATGCCCCCACGCCAAAGCCAGGCCCTACGGACTGGTATCAGGCGGGCTGGGACGATGCCATGGCAGGCGATCCCATCAGAAGTGATTTAGTGCTGGCCCATGTTCATAACGATGACGAGGTGGACAGACAAGAGTGGCTCAGGGGCTATGCCAAAGGCCAGCAGCGTATTTGCAACCCCGACTTCCTGAAGGTTCAGGGCAGCGCCGGAAAATCTTTCCCGCAGAGCTGCGAGAAATTACCCGATACGGAAGCGTTAAGAGCCACCTGGCAAACGGCGACCGATGCAGGAATAAAGGCCTCCCGCCTTAATTAAACCGCTGCCGCACAGTGATCCCTCCCCCCAAATTCAGAGCACAAAAAAAGGGCTGCCAGATGGCAGCCCTTTATATGGATGTCGCGTTAGCGAAATCTTACTTGGTAAGACGCTCTTTGATACGAGCAGATTTACCAGTACGCTCACGCAGGTAGTACAGTTTAGCTTTACGAACGGCACCACGACGTTTAACAGCAATGCTGTCGATTACCGGGGAGTGAGTCTGGAATACACGCTCAACACCTTCGCCGTTGGAAATTTTACGAACAGTGAATGCAGAGTGCAGACCGCGGTTACGGATTGCGATAACCACGCCCTCAAATGCCTGCAGACGTTTTTTAGAACCTTCAACGACCCATACTTTCACTTCCACGGAGTCGCCCGGACGGAAGGAAGGTACATCCTGTTTCATCTGTTCTTGTTCAATTTGCTTAATAATGTTGCTCATAATTTAATCTCTTATCCTGGGTAAACTGATGTATTGGGAGGTCTTAACCTTGCCCATCATGTTTATGTTGCTGTTGTGCGTGTTCCCGTTGGAACTCCGCCAGCAACCTTGCTTGCTCTTCAGTCAGAGCCAGGTTTTCCAGAAGTTCAGGTCTTCTAAGCCAGGTGCGGCCCAGCGACTGTTTCAGGCGCCAACGGCGTATCTCGGCATGGTTGCCCGACAGTAACACCGCCGGTACTTCCATCCCTTCTAACACTTCAGGACGGGTATAGTGTGGACAGTCCAGCAACCCGTCAGCAAACGAATCTTCGATTGCTGATGCTTCATGGCCCAGTACTCCCGGAATAAACCGTGAGACGGAGTCAATCAGCGTCATTGCTGGTAACTCACCACCGCTGAGAACGTAATCGCCGATTGACCATTCTTCATCAATTTCGGTTTGGATCACGCGCTCATCGATTCCCTCGTAACGGCCACAAACCAGAATTAACTTCTCATTTGTTGCCAGTTCACTGACGCCTGCTTGATCAAGCTTGCGCCCCTGAGGTGAAAGGTAGATGACCTTTGCGCCTTCCCCTGCCGCCGCTTTCGCTGCGTGGATGGCTTCCCTTAGCGGGTTTACCATCATGAGCATACCCGGTCCGCCGCCGTAAGGACGTTCGTCCACGGTACGGTGCCGGTCGTAAGCGAAGTCGCGAGGACTCCAGCTCTGGATGCTCAGCAGGCCATTTTTAACTGCCCGGCCAGTTACCCCGTAATCGGTAATCGCGCGGAACATCTCTGGAAACAGGCTAACTACACCAATAAACACAAGCCTTTCCCCATCACGCCGTTGTTATTACCGTTTATCCGGAGGTTTAGAAACCAGGATCCCAATCTACTTCAATCGTTTGAGTAGCGAGATCGACTTTCTTGATAACCTGCCCATCGAGGAACGGAACCAGCCGCTCCTTGATACCGAACGCATCTTTCAGGTTTGCCTTAATGACGAGAACGTCATTGGAGCCGGTTTCCATCATGTCGATGACTTTACCGAGCTGATACCCCTGAGTGGTCACTACCTGGCAACCCATGAGGTCTTTCCAGTAATAATCACCCTCTTCGAGGCCAGGCAACTGCGCAGAATCGATAACAATTTCGCAATTGGTCAACAGATTCGCGGCATCCCGATCGTCAACGCCTTTCAGCTTGATGATCAGATCCTGATTGTGGTGCTTCCAGCTTTCCAGCTGTACCTGCTGCCACTGACCCGCCTTCTGGATAAACCAGGGCTGATAGTCAAAAATGCTGTCGGCGTCTTCGGTGGAGGAAAACACTCTGAGCCAACCACGAATACCGTAGCAGGAGCCCATCTTGCCCAATACGATTGGGTTAACAGGAGCCTTTGCTGCGAGTTGATTGCTCATCATGACCACCGTGACAGATTAAGCTGCTTTCTTTGTAGCTTTGATCAGCGCAGATACGCGATCGGAAACGGTAGCGCCAAGGCCAACCCAATGCTCGATGCGATCCAGATCCAGGCGGGAAGCCTCGTCTTTTTCACCAGCGATAGGGTTGAAGAAGCCAACGCGCTCAATGAAGCGACCGTTACGTGCATTACGGCTGTCAGTAACAACAACCTGGTAGAACGGACGCTTTTTTGCGCCGTGACGTGCTAAACGAATAGTTACCATAACATCCTCTTTAGTGAATAAAACACCGGGCCCCATCGAGGGACGGAGCCCGGTGTCATATTAAAAGCCCGAAAATTTTACTCATTTGGGCGCAAAAAGCAATCTAAATGAGCTTAACGGCCTGGGAAACCTGGCGGCATCATACCTTTCATGCCGCGCATCATTTTCGCCATTCCGCCTTTTTTCATCTTCTTCATCATGCGCTGCATGTCGTCGAATTGTTTAAGAAGGCGGTTGACGTCCTGAACCTGCATACCGGAACCCTGCGCGATACGGCGCTTGCGGGAGCCTTTAATGATTTCTGGCTGGGCGCGTTCTTTCAGCGTCATGGAGTTAATAATCGCCTCCATGCGCACCAGCACTTTGTCGTCCATCTGCGATTTAACGTTGTCCGGCAGCTGGCCCATGCCCGGCAGCTTGCTCATCATGCTCGCCATGCCGCCCATGTTTTTCATCTGCTTGAGCTGCTCAAGGAAGTCGTTGAGGTCGAACCCGTCGCCCTTCTTCAGCTTGCTGGCAAGTTTTTCTGCTTGCGCGCGGTCAACCTTGCTTTCGATATCTTCGATAAGCGACAGCACGTCGCCCATGCCCAGAATACGGGAGGCAATACGATCCGGGTGGAACGGCTCCAGCGCTTCGGTTTTCTCGCCGACGCCGAGGAACTTGATTGGCTTACCGGTAATATGACGAATGGACAGCGCAGCACCGCCGCGCGCGTCGCCGTCGACCTTGGTCAGTACCACACCGGTCAGCGGCAGCGCTTCGTTGAAGGCCTTCGCGGTGTTCGCGGCATCCTGGCCGGTCATCGCATCTACTACAAACAGCGTTTCAACCGGGTTAATTGCGGCGTGAACCTGTTTGATTTCGTCCATCATCGCTTCGTCAACGTGCAGACGACCGGCGGTATCCACCAGCAGCACGTCGAAGAACTTCAGCTTCGCTTCTTTCAGCGCGGCGTTAACGATATCGACTGGCTTTTGCCCGACGTCAGACGGGAAGAACTCCACGCCAACCTGTTCGGCCAGCGTTTCCAGCTGTTTAATCGCCGCAGGGCGATAAACATCGGCAGAAACCACCAGCACTTTCTTTTTGTGCTTTTCACGCAGGAACTTACCCAGCTTACCGACGCTGGTGGTTTTACCCGCGCCCTGCAAGCCCGCCATCAGCACAACGGCCGGCGGCTGCGCGGCAAGATTCAATACGGCATTTTCTTCGCCCATTGCGGCAACCAGCTCGGCGCGCACAATTTTGACGAACTCCTGACCCGGGGTCAGGCTCTTGTTGACTTCATGACCAACCGCTTTCTCTTTTACGCGGCTGATAAAATCACGCACCACCGGCAGCGCAACGTCCGCTTCCAGCAGCGCCATGCGCACTTCGCGCAGCGTTTCTTTAACGTTCTCTTCAGTCAGCCGCCCACGGCCGCTGATATTGCGCAGGGAACGCGACAGACGGTCAGTTAAATTATCAAACATGGTATTTTGCCTAACGTGGTAACTAAGGCCGCGGTACGCGACACAAAACAGAATTTGGCCGATTATATCATGAAGCCGCCCGGCGTGTGATGTAACGGTTAGAGTTGGAGCAGGCGACAGGTAACGTTATACTGCCTTTTTTCATCTCTGGCTAATTGACCGACACCTTATATGCCTGTTTTCGCAATCCTTGCGCTTGTAGCCTACTCCGTCAGCCTCGCGCTGATCATTCCCGGCCTGCTTCGGAAGAACAGTGCGTGGCGCCGCTTAGCTATTTTATCGGCCACCATTGCGCTGATCGGCCATGCCCTGGCACTGGAGTCACGTATTTTTACCGGTGACGGCGGACAAAACCTGAGCCTGCTAAACGTGGGCTCGCTGGTCAGTCTGATGATCTGTACGGTAATGACGATTGTCGCCTCGCGCAACCGCGGCTGGCTACTTTTGCCTATCGTCTACGCCTTTGCGCTGATCAATCTGGCCTTAGCCAGCTTTATGCCAAATGAATTCATCACCCATCTGGAAGCCACACCGGGCATGATGATCCACATTGGCCTCTCGCTCTTTGCCTACGCCACGTTGATTATCGCCGCCCTGTATGCGCTGCAGCTAGCCTGGATTGACTACCAGCTGAAGAATAAAAAGCTGGCCTTCAGCGCGGAGATGCCACCGCTGATGGTCATTGAACGAAAAATGTTTCATATCACCCAGGTGGGCGTGGTACTGCTCACCCTGACGCTCTGTACCGGGCTGTTCTACATGCATAATCTCTTTAGCATGGAAAATGTCGACAAAGCCGTGCTCTCAATTCTGGCATGGTTTGTTTACATCGTTCTGCTATGGGGACACTATCATGAGGGTTGGCGTGGTCGCCGCGTGGTGTGGTTCAACGTCGCCGGTGCGGCAATTCTTACCCTTGCCTACTTCGGTAGCCGGGTCCTGCAACAGTTTGTTGGCTAACCTGCATTATTAAAGGACAACCCTTTTGGAACACATCTCAACCACCACGCTGATCGTCACCCTGATCATCATGGTGGTGGTTTCAGCGTACTTCTCCGGTTCGGAAACCGGCATGATGACGTTAAACCGCTATCGCCTGCGCCATCTTGCCAAGCAGGGCAACCGCGCCGCTAAACGAGTTGAAAAATTACTGCGCAAACCAGACCGCCTGATCAGTCTGGTTCTGATTGGTAACAACCTCGTCAATATCCTCGCCTCCGCGCTGGCCACCATTGTGGGCATGCGTTTGTACGGCGATGCTGGCGTAGCTATTGCGACGGGTGTACTGACCTTCATCGTACTGATTTTTGCAGAAGTGCTGCCAAAAACGATTGCCGCGCTCTACCCAGAAAAAGTTGCCTTTCCCAGCAGCGTCCTGCTCGGCCCACTGCAAGTTCTGATGATGCCGCTGGTCTGGTTGCTCAACGTCATTACCCGCATGCTGATGCGTATGGTAGGGATCAAAACCGATAACGTCATCAGCGCCGCGCTCAGTAAAGACGAGCTGCGCACTATCGTGCATGAATCCCACTCGAAAATTTCCCGCCGCAACCAGGACATGCTGCTTTCCGTGCTGGACCTGGAAAAGATGAGCGTCGACGACATCATGGTGCCGCGCAACGAAATCGTCGGGATTAATATCAACGACGACTGGAAATCCATCGTTCGCCAGCTGACCCACTCCCCCCACGGTCGCATTGTGCTCTACCGCGATACGCTGGACGATGCCATGAGCATGCTGCGGGTGCGCGAAGCCTACCGCCTGATGACGGAAAAGCAGGAGTTCACCAAAGAAACCCTGCTGCGTGCCGCCGATGAAATTTACTTTGTCCCGGAAGGCACGCCGCTGAGCGTGCAGCTGATCAAATTCCAGCGCAATAAGAAGAAGGCAGGACTGGTCGTCGACGAATATGGCGATATTCAGGGGCTGGTCACAGTAGAAGATATTCTCGAAGAAATCGTCGGTGACTTCACCACCTCGATGTCCCCAACGCTTGCCGAAGAGGTCACGCCGCAGAACGATGGTTCGGTGATTATTGAAGGCAGTGCGAACGTGCGTGAAATTAATAAAGCATTCAACTGGACGCTGCCGGAAGACGAAGCCCGCACCGTTAACGGCATGCTGCTGGAAGAGCTACAGGAGATCCCGGCGAACGACACGCGCGTGCGTATCCTGCAGTACGACATTGATATTCTGGACGTGCAGGACAACATGATTAAGCAGGTGCGCGTCACGCCCGTTACGCCGCTGCGACAGAGCGTCGAAGAATAACCGATAAAAAAAGCCAGCCGCTAAGGGCTGGCTTCAGTGAGCTAAAGGAACTATTTGTAGAGCGGATAAACGCAGTGCTATCCGCCGCTAGATCCTCTGCGACTTCGGTGGATGGCGCTCACGCTTATCCACCCTACCAAAAGCAACTTACTTCGCTTTCGCCACGGAAACCATCGCGGCGCGAATGGTACGACCGTTCAGGGTATAACCCTTCTGCATCACCATCAGCACGTGGTTTGGCTCAACCTCTTCAGACTCAACCATGGCAATCGCCTGGTGGACGTCCGGGTTAAACGGCACGTTAGTATCACCAACCACTTCCACGCCAAACTTGCGCACCACGTCCAGCATGGATTTCTGGGTCAGTTCGATACCTTCGATCATTGCCGCCAGGTCCGCATTGGACTTGTCAGCCACTTCAAGGGCACGGTCGAGGCTGTCGATAACCGGCAGCAGCTCATTCACAAACTTGTCCAGCGCAAACTTGTGCGCTTTCTCGATATCTATCTCGGTACGACGGCGCAGGTTTTCCATCTCGGCTTTGGTGCGCAACAGGCTATCGCGCTCACGCTGCTGGACTTCTTCAAGCTGTGCAGTCAGATCGGCAATCTGTTCGTCGCGCGGATCCACCACCTCGGCACCTTCTACGGCCTCGACTTCTTCGTGGCCTTCCATTGCAATTTCGTCTGAGACTTGCTCGTCTGGTGTTTTCTGTTCTTTACTACTCATGAAATTCTCCGCGTTTTTAGCATTCATCTCGCTGGTTCGCTTATTATGGGGATCAGTTTCCGGGATTCAAGGGAACGTGACATATTGTCATAAACGTTTGCGTAATAAGGACCACCACGATGACGACCACGATCAAGAACGCCCATTTTAACTGCATTGGCATCGTTGGGCATCCCCGTCACCCTACCGCACTGACTACGCACGAGATGCTCTATCGCTGGCTGTGCGGCAAAGGTTACGACGTTATCGTGGAACAGCAAATTGCCCAGGAGCTGAACCTCAAGAATGTGAAAACCGGCACGCTGGCAGAAATTGGACAGCTTGCCGACCTGGCCGTGGTCGTTGGCGGCGACGGCAATATGCTTGGCGCGGCCCGCGTACTGGCCCGTTACGATATCAAAGTTATCGGCATCAACCGTGGCAACCTGGGCTTTCTGACTGACCTTGACCCGGACAACGCCCAGCAGCAGCTGGCGGACGTGCTGGAAGGCCATTACATCAGTGAAAAACGTTTTCTGCTGGAGGCCCAGGTATGCCAGCACGACAAAGCCACTCGCCTGAGCACCGCCATCAACGAGGTCGTTCTGCATCCCGGCAAAGTCGCGCACATGATTGAGTTTGAAGTTTACATTGATGAAGTCTTCGCGTTCTCCCAACGTTCCGATGGCCTGATTATCTCCACGCCAACGGGCTCAACGGCCTATTCGCTCTCTGCCGGTGGCCCGATACTAACCCCGTCGCTGGATGCGATAACGCTGGTGCCAATGTTCCCACACACGCTGTCGGCGCGCCCGCTGGTTATCAATAGTAGCAGCACCATCCGTCTGCGTTTTTCACACATGCGAAGCGACCTTGAGATCAGCTGCGACAGCCAGATTGCGCTGCCTATACAGGAAGGTGAGGACGTTCTGATCCGTCGCTGTGACTACCATCTGAATTTAATCCACCCTAAAGACTACAGCTATTTCAATACGTTAAGCTCTAAACTCGGCTGGTCGAAAAAATTATTCTGAAAATTCATCAGGCCACTTTACTGTATATAAAACCAGGCTATACTGTATGCAATTACAGTCATGGCTTTACGTACAGGAAGGTGGCTATGCTCGCTCAACTCACCATCAGTAACTTCGCAATTGTTCGTGAACTCGAAATCGATTTTCACCACGGTATGACCGCCATCACCGGCGAAACCGGTGCCGGTAAATCTATTGCGATTGATGCGCTGGGGTTGTGCCTGGGCGGCCGCGCCGAAGCAGACATGGTACGCAGGGGCGCAACCCGCGCCGATCTCTGCGCCCGTTTCTCATTAAAAGACACCCCTGCCGCCTTGCGCTGGCTGGAAGAAAACCAGCTTGAGGAGGGAAAAGAATGCCTGCTGCGCCGCGTCATCAGCAGCGATGGTCGCTCCCGTGGTTTTATCAACGGTACCGCCGTCCCCCTATCTCAGCTGCGTGACCTCGGCCAGCTGCTGATCCAGATCCACGGTCAGCATGCTCACCAGCTGCTGCTAAAACCGGAACATCAAAAAAATCTGCTGGATGGCTACGCTGGGGAGCAATCCCTTATCGCACAAATGGCAGAGCGCTATCGCGCATGGCACCAGAGCTGCCGCGACCTTGCGCAGCATCAGCAGCTTGCTCAGGAGCGCGCTTCCCGCGCCGAACTACTCAACTACCAGCTTAAAGAGCTGAACGAATTCGCCCCCATTGCCGGTGAGTTCGAACAGATCGACGAAGAGTACAAACGCCTGGCCAACAGCGGTCAGCTGCTGTCCACCAGCCAGCAGGCGCTGAGCATTCTGGCAGATGGCGAAGGCAGCGACCTGCAAAGTCAGCTCTACAGCGTGCGCCAGCTGATGACCGAACTCGTCAGCCTGGACGGCAAACTCTCCGGCGTACTGGAGATGCTCGAAGAAGCGGCGATTCAAATATCGGAAGCCAGCGACGAGTTGCGCCATTACTGCGACCGTCTGGATCTTGATCCCAACCGTCTCTACGAGCTGGAACAGCGTATCTCCCGGCAAATCGCCCTGGCGCGTAAACACCATATCACTCCCGAAGAGCTGCCCCTGTTTCACCAGAAGCTGCTGGACGAACAGCTGCTGCTGGACGACCAGGCCAGCTCGCAGGATGAGCTTATGCAGGCCGTGGCGCTTCACCACCAGCAGGCTCTGTCCGTGGCCCACGAGCTGCATCAGCGTCGGGTTCATTACGCCGCCGAGCTCTGCGGGCTGATTACCGAAAGCATGCATTCGCTTTCCATGCCGCACGGCAAGCTGGCTATCGACGTAGAATTTAATGAAAACCACCTTACCGCTGAGGGTGCTGACCGCATCGACTTCCGCGTCACCACTAACCCCGGCCAGCCGTTACAGCCGCTGGCTAAAGTCGCCTCCGGTGGTGAGCTGTCGCGTATTGCGCTGGCTATTCAGGTGATCACCGCCCGTAAAATGGAAACCCCGGCGCTAATTTTCGATGAGGTGGACGTGGGGATCAGTGGGCCAACCGCAGCGGTGGTCGGAAAATTACTGCGCCAGTTGGGTGAATCAACCCAGGTGATGTGCGTGACTCACCTGCCACAGGTGGCTGGCTGTGGGCATCAGCACTTCTACGTCAGCAAAGAAACGGACGGCGAAATGACCGAAACGCATATGCAGCCGCTGGATAAACGCGCCCGTCTGCAAGAGCTGGCCCGTCTGCTGGGTGGCAGTGAAGTCACACGCAACACGCTGGCAAACGCGAAAGAGCTCCTTGCTGCGTAGCAATCCCCTACGGCAGGGTAGCGGTTTATACCGCACCCTGTTCAAAAAACAAGCAGTCAGCCATCACTTTGCTCATTGAACAGCTTTTGAGCCAACTTTTTTAGCCTCTCACGGTCTGAGTTGAGCGCCTTAAGGTTTTAAACTGCGAAAAGGTTTATTATCATCGGCATATTACGAATGAGCCACGTGCTGCTCGGGCCCGAAAAGGAATCAAATCACTATGCGCTGTAAAACGCTGACTGCTGCCGCAGCGGTTCTTCTTATGTTGACCGCAGGCTGTTCCACTCTGGAGCGAGTGGTTTACCGCCCCGATATTAACCAGGGGAACTACCTGACACCGAATGACGTGTCGAAGATCCGTACAGGTATGACCCAACAGCAGGTTGCTTATGCCCTGGGTACGCCGATGATGAGCGATCCGTTTGGTACTAATACCTGGTTCTACGTTTTCCGTCAGCAGCCTGGCCATGAAGGTGTGACTCAGCAAACGCTGACCCTGACCTTCAACAGCAGCGGCGTACTGACTAATATCGACAACAAGCCGAAGCTGGAAAAATAATGCCCGGTTCGATGCAAATGAAAAAAGGCGCCTGAGGCGCCTTTCAGACTGATGACAAACCGAAAGCGAATGCGTTTCGCAAAGATCTCACCGAATAAATAACAAGGAAAATCAATTCATTGATTTTCGCCTGCTTATCACCAAGAAGGAAAAACCACGCTTTTTCCTTCTTGGTCAGCAATCTAAAAGGCGCCTGAGGCGCCTTTTTTATGCTTTCGATACGGGACAATTACGCTTTCTTCGCGGTTTTCTCGGCGCGTTGACGACGCAGCTCTTTCGGATCGGCGATCAGCGGGCGATAGATCTCGACCCGATCGCCGTCGTTCACCACATCCGTAAGTTTTACCTGGCGGCTGTAGATACCAACTTTATTTTTAGTCAGATCGATATCGCTACGCAGCTCAAGCAGGCCGGAAGCGATAATCGTCTGCTCCACAGTGCTACCTGCGGCCAGCAAAACCCGACGCAGATACTGTTTCTCCGGCAGCGCGTAAACCACCTCGACGCTAATCTCAGGCGACACTGTAAACCTCTTTCGCCCGCACGGTAAACGCCTGGACCATGCTGCCCGCCAGCTCTTTAAAGATGCGGCCAAACGCAAGCTCAATCAGCTTGTTGGTAAACTCGAAGTCGAGCTGAAATTCAATGCGGCAGGCCTCTTCGCTGAGCGGCGTAAATTTCCAGCCCCCCATCAGCGACTTAAATGGTCCATCGACCAGATGCATCAAGATGCTCTGATTGCTGTGCAGCGTGTTACGGGTAGTAAACGTTTTACTGATCCCCGCTTTCGACACATCAACCGCGGCGGTCATTTGGTTCGAAGAAGCATCAATAACCCGGCTGCCGGTGCAACCAGGTAAAAAGTCCGGGTAGGATTTCACGTCATTCACTAACTGATACATCTGCTCGGCGCTGTAGGGCACCAGGGCATTACGGCTGATCTGCGGCATAGCATTTCCTGTGGGTCATCCAACGCATAAATAATAACATTTATCCTCACGCAATGAAAAACTCTCGGCCCAGGGCATGCTAAGATATCTGCTTTCCGCCCGTGAGCTACGCGGGGTGTCTTTGAACTCTTGATTGCGTATACTGAGCAGCACTATGACGAAGAAAAAAGCAAACAAACCAGGCTCAGCCACCATTGCGCAGAACAAGCGCGCCCGCCACGAATACTTTATCGAAGATGAGTTTGAAGCGGGCCTTGTGCTGCAAGGCTGGGAAGTGAAATCTCTGCGTGCCGGGAAGGCGAACATCAGCGATAGCTATGTCATTATGATTGATGGCGAAGCATTCCTTTTTGGGGCCAACTTCATCCCGCTGAACGTCGCCTCAAGCCATGTTGTATGTGACCCGACGCGAACCCGTAAACTGCTGCTTAACCAGCGCGAACTGGAAAACCTCTACGGTAGCATCAGCCGTGATGGTTACACCGTCGTTGCTCTTTCGATGTACTGGAAGAACGCCTGGTGCAAGGTGAAGATCGGCGTTGCGAAGGGTAAAAAGCAGTATGACAAACGTACCGATCTGAAAGACCGCGAATGGGCAGTAGATAAAGCGCGTATTATGAAGCACGCCGGTCGATAAAATCTCTTCTCCTGGTCCTGCGCACAGGGCCAGGTTTTACTTCCCTGGTTTTACTCCCTTAATTTTAATGATATTGCATTGGGTATGCCCTGGTGCTAAATAATACCTCCCGTAAAACAACTATTAATTTCACTTAAATACCGCACTGGGAATATATGATATTTTATCTTTCAGCCTGACTTCAGATTGACGCACCCTGCATTTTTACAACTTCATTAGATTTATTCGGCTTCATACTTAAGTCGTAGCCTCACCTTCAGACACCAATACCCACACCCTTAACATCAGTATTAATCAACCGATTGCGAAGTATAACCCAAATCCCTCCAGCTGCTTTTTATTTATCAACACCCTTCAAAAACAACCAGATAGACACATGAAAACTTCTACAGCCTCATTGGCTCCTGTACACATTTTTATTCCGCCACTTTACACACCAGACACTTCACCACCACTTAACATTTAATTAAACACTACTTAATTTGCGCTTTGATTTATTCCTGTCTATATCATCAATACCCCTGATTGAAAAAGATAATACGTTATGATCCTTCGCGTTAAATAAACGCAGCCGCACAGCAGAAAATCAACGTTTATAAAGAGCCTAAAGTCAGCGTTTTTGCTGGCAGGATTCGTGCGCGCTTAATTTATCTGACGTTTATCCAGGGGAATCATTTGCTTATTTAGACTCAGTTCAGGACTACACCCACGTTCATCTCGAATGGAGTGATAACAATGCGTTCAATCTCGATTATCTCCAAACTAACCGGCGTCACAAGCAACGTTGAAGCCTCTGAAATCACACTAAATGCTCCATCAATTGTCGAGCTGAAAGCCGAACGCGCGGATATCGCCAGTATCGTTCGCTCGAATCAGGACATGATTATCACTTTACGGGATGGTCAGACCGTCACCGTCAAAAACTTCTATGCCTATACCGATCAGGGTGGTAACCAGCTTGTCCTTGAGGACAGCAACGGGGCGCTGTGGTGGGTACAGGACACGGCCGGCGGCTTCCACTTCGAGCATATTGCCAATATTGACGAACTGATGGTTGCCACGGGCGCGCACTCTGATGGCGGCGCCATCTGGCCCTGGGTGCTGGGCGGCGTGGCCGTGGCCGCGGGGATTGGTATTGCCGCCGGAAGCGGCGGTGGTGGTGGCGGTGGCGGTGGCGGAAGTGATGATTCAAATAATGGTGGTAATGGCGGCGGCGGCACCGGAGGCAATAACGGCGGCACCGGAGGTGATAACGGCGGCGAACCGGGCACATCAAACCCTGGCGGCGGATCTACCGCTGATACAACGCCTCCCACTGCACCAACGAATTTAGCCGTATCCGGGGACGGTAAAACCGTCACCGGTAGCGCAGAGCCAGGCAGCACCGTAACCATTAAAGACGGTAACGGGAACGTCATTGGTACAGGTACCGCGGGCAGCGACGGCAGCTTCAGTATTCCGGTAACGACGCCACAAATCAGCGGCGAAACGCTGGACGTGTCTGCTACCGATAAAGCAGGCAATACTGGCCCATCGGGTACGGTCACCGCGCCGGATATCCTCCTGCCCGCCACGCCAGAAATAGCCAATATCATCGATGATGTCGCGCCAATTGCCGGCATCACCGCCAAAAATCAGCAGACGAACGACAGCACACCTACCCTACAAGGTTACGGCACCGCCGGTTCAGTTGTGCATATCTACGATAACGGCAAAGAAATCGGCACTGCCGACGTGAACGCTCAGGGTAACTGGAACTTCACGCCGGGCAAGCCGTTAACCGACGGTAGCCATGCGTTTACGGCTGTCGCGATCAATGCTAAAGGGGAAAGCAGCCCATCGGCCAGCTACATAATCACCGTTGATACCACGGCCCCGGATGCGCCGACCGTCGATCCGCTGATGGATAATGCAGGTACGATTACCGGCCTGATAACCTCAGTAAACGCCACGGATGAAGCAAAACCAGTCGTCAGCGGCAAAGGTGAGCCGGGGGATATCGTCACCATTTCCGATAATGGCAAAGTCATTGCCACCCTCGAAGTGAACAGCGAAGGGAAATGGACATTCACACCGGCAGGCCCCCTTACCGATGGCCCACACAGCATCACGTTAGTGCAGACTGACCCGGCGGGGAATATTAGCTCTACCACTACTCTACCAACCTTTACTATCGATACCACGCCACCCGCAGCTGCCACAGATCTCGAAACAAGCCTTGACGGCACTAAAGTCAGCGGCACGGCAGAAGCTGGCGCAAGCATCAGCGTATACGACAGCAATGGCACCTTTTTGGGTTCGACAACCGTTGATGCAGGCGGTAGTTTCACCGCCCCGATCAAACCAGCCCAGACCCACGGCGGAGAGTTGACCATCAAAGTGGAGGATAACGCCGGGAACCAGGGACCGGATGCGACGGTTGGCGCTTCAACCTCAGGCTATCCAACCGTGCCGGAGCTGGTTAGCGTTAACGATAACGTACAGCCAACAACCGGCGAGTTAAGCAGCGGCAGCGCCACTAACGATCCCACGCCGACCCTGGTCGGTACAGGGGAAGCCAACAGCACAGTCACTATCTACAACAACGGCGTCAGTATTGGCACGGCCCCGGTAGACGTTGACGGGAACTGGAGCTTCACGCCAGCCTCCGACCTGACGGACGGAACCTACAACTTCACCTTCAACGCGACAAACGACAAAGGCACCAGCGGAACCTCGTCGTCCTTCACGCTGAGCGTTGACACGGCAGCTCCGACCGACCCGGTGGTGCAGGCGGTTTCCGTAGATGGGTTGACGGTGACCGGAACAGCCGAGGCGGGCAGCCAGGTCGCGGTTAAAAACGCAAACGGCGACACGATCGGCACCGCCACGGCCGACGGTAGCGGTAATTTTAGCGTGACGATTTCACCGGCGCAGACCAACGGCGAAGCGCTAACGGCCACCGCAACCGATAAGGCAGGTAACGCCAGCGGCGCGACTGATTTCAGCGCGCTTGATAACACACCACCAGCAGCACCAACTGACCTTGCCGTGTCGCCTGACGGCCTTCATGTTACCGGCACCGCCGAACCGGGTAGCACGGTCATTATCAAAGACGCTGATGACAAAGTCCTGGGCACAGGCCAGGCCGACCCCGTCACTGGCGCTTTCGATATCTCGCCGCTGAATCCGCCGCAAACTAACGGTGAAGTCCTGACGGTCAATGCTCAGGATGCTGCGGACAACCTAAGCCCGGACGGCAACGTAGTAGCCCAGGACTCCACCCTTCCTGAAGCCCCTAAAGACGTAGCTGTCTCCGACGACGGCACGACGGTGACGGGCACCGCCGAAGCGGGCAGCACCGTCACGATTAAAGACGATGATGGAACCACCATCGGTACCGGCAAGGCCAACGACGAAGGCAGCTTCAGCGTACCGATTACCCCGCCGCAGACCAACGGCGAAACCCTGGCTGTGACGGCAACCGACAAAGCGGGCAACACCGGCCCGGCAGCCGAAGCGACTGCTCCGGATACCACCGCACCGGATGCGCCCGTTATCACCGCCGTCATTGATAATGTAGATGCCGTTACCGGCAACCTCACCAACAACCAGCTGACTAACGACGACAAGCCCGAGATCAAAGGGACCGCTGAAGGCGAATCGATCGTTAAGATCTACGATAACGGCGTGCTGCTCACCACCATCGCAACTGACAGCACCGGCGCCTGGGATTACACCCCAACCACCGCGCTGGGCCAGGGTCTGCACAACCTGACCGTCACCGCTACCGATAGCCACGGCAACACCAGCCCTGCGGCATCGTTTAGCATTGTCGTCGATTCCGTGCTGCCGCTGGCGGCAACAATCACCCAGATTAACGACGATGTTGGCACGCTCACCGGCACAATTGGCAATAACGGCGTGACCAACGACCCGACGCCAACCTTGAGCGGTTCGGGCGAGCCTAACACCACTGTCAGCATCTACGATGGCAATACGTTACTCACCACGTTCACGGTCGATGACTCTGGCACGTGGAGCTACACCACGACGACCAGAAGCGACGGCGTACACAACTTCACGGTCACCGCATCGGATGCTGCTGGCAACACCACGCCGCGTTCGGATGTCTACACCATTACCGTTGATACCGGCATCCCTGCAACACCGGCGTTTACCAATGCGTTCGATAATGTTGGCACGGTGACAACTCCCCTGCTCAGCGGCGCGATTACCGATGATACCCGGCCACAGTTCAACGGCACGGGGGCTATTGGTTCCACCATTACGCTGTATGAAGGCGCAACGGCTATCGGCACCGCAGCCGTAGACGGCAGCGGCAACTGGACAATTACCCCTGCGCAGGCGTTAAGCGAAGGGGCACACTCGCTCACGGCCATCGCCTCTGACGCAGCCGGTAACGCCAGTCCGGCAGCAGGCTTTACCCTGACGGTGGATACCACCCCTCCTGGCGCACCGCAAATCCTTTTGGCGCAGGGGGATGTCGCCGGTACGCCTGCCGATATTACCAACGGTGGCAGCACGCAAAGCGGCGATCCGCTTCTCTCCGGGAAAGGCGAAGCGGGCGCGAAAATTGAGATCTTTGAGAATGGCGTCTCATTAGGCACCACTACCGTGCTGGGTGACGGCACATGGTCCCTCACGCCAGCACCGGCTCTGGGACAGGGCACACACACGCTGACCGCGGTCGCAACGGATGTTGCAGGCAACGCCGGTGTTCCTTCCACAGGCTTTACGCTGACGGTGGACAATGTGGTACCTGTCGCGCCACAAGCGCCGGTTATCAACGATGACCAGGCGCCAGGGTTGGGTACCGTCACCCCGGATGGTGAAACCAACGACACCACGCCAACCTTTACCGGAACGGGTACGGCTGGCGATACCATCACGATATATAACAACGGTACGACAGAGCTGGGCAGCGCGACGGTCCGTGCCGATGGCACATGGAGCGTCACGCCTGCCACGCCGCTGCCGGAAGGCACCTATAACATCACCGCGGTTGCGACGGACCCGGCAGGTAACAGTAGCCAGCCATCCAATACGGTCAGTTTCGATGTGGATACGTCGGCTCCTGATACGCCAGAAATTACGTTCGCAAACGATAATGTTGGCGATCTCACGGGCAACCAGATTAGCGGCAGCACTACCGATGACAACCTTCCTGCTTTCCAGGGGACGGGTAACGAAGGCGACACCATCACGCTGTATAACGGCACCAATGTTATCGGCACGACGGTCGTTGGCACGGGCGGGGTCTGGACGATTACCCCATCGACACCATTGCCTGATGGCGTCTACAGCCTGACCGCAACGGCCACAGATCCTGCGGGCAACGTCAGCCCGGTATCTAATACATTCGATCTCACCGTTAATACCACCGTTCTTACTGAGCCAGTTATCACGGCCATTGTAGATAACGTTGGCCCGATTCAGACGCCGCTGATCAACGGCAGCGTAACGGACGACACCACCCCTACGCTACAAGGCACGGGCGCTGTCGGCAGTACTATAACCATCTATGACAATGGTTCGGCAACCCCACTGGGCACAGCAACTGTGGGGGCAGACGGCACGTGGAGCTTCACGCCGGATCCCGCGCTTGGCGCAGGCCCTCACTCCTTCACCCTGAGCGCTACCGATGCAACGGGTAACGCGGTCGGGCCAACCGATCCTGTTGCTATCAATATTGATATCACGGCCCCGGATGCGCCAACCGTTACCACGCCGGTTGAAGATACCGGTACGCTTATCACCGGTACGGCGGAGCCGGGTAGTACCGTCATTATTAAAAACGGTGCAGGCGACGTACTGGGTACTGGTGTAGCAAATGACACTACGGGTGCCTACACCGTCACCATCTCTCCGGCACAAACCGAAGGTGGCAGTCTGACGGCAACCGCTCAGGACCCTGCGGGTAACCAAAGTGAACCAACCACCTTCCCGGCTGCTATTTCTGATATCCCTCACCCGCCTACGCTGGAAGTCCTTGATGACGTCACGCCGGTAACCGGTGATTTGACCAGCGGGCAAAGCACCAACGATAACCTGCCAACCCTGAGCGGCGTCGCGGAAGCCAACGCGACCGTTACGCTCTATATCGACGGTATCGCCCAACCAGCAATCACGGCAGACGGCGCGGGGGCCTGGAGCTATCAGTTCACCGCTCCTCTGGGCGATGGCCTGCACACCTTTGCCGTCAGCCAGACGGTGGGCGGGTTAACCAGCGGTATCTCACCGAACGTTGCCATTACCGTTGATACTGTCGATCCTACCGCCCCAACCATTACCGATGTCACTGACGACGTCACGCCGGTAACCAGCCTGCTGAACAGCGGTGATGCAACTAACGATCCGCGCCCAACAATTTCCGGGACCGGCGAGATTGGATCGACTATCAATGTTCTCAGTGATGGGGTCTCTGTCGGCAGCGTTGTTGTTGGCCCGACGGGAACGTGGAGCTTAATCCCTGGTGCCGACATCCCTGATGGACAGCATACCCTGACGGTAACGGCCACTGACGCCGCAGGAAACGCAACCGCCTCTTCCGCCGGGTTCGTGGTGAACGTTGATACTACCCTTCCAGCCGCGCCGGTCGTTACAGGCGCAAGCGAAAACGTTGGCGCGCCTGGCCCGGTAGTCTCAGGTCAGCCGACCAACGACACCACGCCAACCCTGACCGGCACCGCCGAGCCGAACGCCACGCTGACCGTCCGCGACAACGGCACAGTTATTGGCACCGCTAACGTCGACGGCACGGGTAACTGGACGTTCACGCCATCCCCGGCGCTGACGGAAGGCAGTCATAATCTGACGCTTACCGCCACCGACGCGGCAGGCAACGTTGGCCCCGCGTCCGCCGCATTCAACGTCGTGGTCGATACCGCAGCGCCGGTCGTACCGGTCATTACTGCGGTGATTGATGACCAGACCGTCATTGGCACCGACACGCCGCTGACTAACGGGCAGCTCACCAAAGACACCCTGCCGACGCTGAACGGCACCAGCGAAGCCAACGCCATTGTGACCGTTCGCGAGGGCACAAACGTTATCGGCACCACCACGGCGGATGGCAGCGGGAACTGGTCGTTTACGCCAACCGCCCCGCTCGGCCAGGGCAGCCATAGCCTGAACGTCACCGCCACCGATGCCGCAGGCAATATCAGTAGCCCATCCTCCGCATTCTCCTTTGTCGTGGACTCAGTGGCCCCGACACTACCGGCTATCGTGACGGTTACCGACAATACCGCACCGTCCACCGGGCCAGTCACCAGTGGCATCGCCACCAACGAAACTCGTCCGGCGCTGACCGGTACGGGAGAAGTCGGTGCGACTATCACCGTGTATAACGATGGCGCCGCCATCGGCACCACCACGGTGGGCGCGGGTGGAACCTGGAGCTTTACGCCAGCCGCCGCCATCGCCAGCGGTTCGCACACCCTGACCGTCACCGCCACGGATTCTGCCGGTAACATCAGCGCACCTTCCGCCGGGTTTAACCTGGTGGTGGATATCGCCGCACCGGTCGCGCCGACGATAACAACGGTGGCAGACGATGCGGGCACCGCCGTTGGCAACCTCACAAGTGGACAGACAACGGACGACGCCACGCCGAAACTCACCGGCACGGCGGAAGCCAACGCCACGGTTAACATTTACGACAACGGAACGCTGATTGGCACCGCGCCTGCGGACGGCACGGGGGCCTGGACATTCACGCCCGGCACCGCCCTCGGCAACGGCAGCCACATTTTTACGGCAACTTCTACCGACGTGGCGGGCAACGTCAGTCCGGCCACCGGCCCGTTCACGATTATTATTGATACCCAGGCCCCAACCTCGCCGGTTGTTATCCAGGCCTACGATGATATCGCCCCTGGCATTGGCGCTCTGGTCAGCGGTCAGACAACCAACGACAAGCAGCCGCTGCTGAGCGGGACGGCGGAAGCAAACTCTACCGTCACGCTGTACGATAACGGCACGCTGATGGGCACGGCGACCGTCAATCCGGCAGGGACATGGACATTTATCCCAACGACTGCGCTGGGTGAAGGAACCCATGTTTTCACCGCCACCTCCACCGATGCGGCGGGCAACGTCGGCGCGATTTCAGGAAGCTTCACGCTGGTTATCGACAGCGTTGCCCCGACCTTACCTGTGCTGGTCACGGTAGTGGACGACGTGGCGGGCGGCGTCTTTAACGGCCCGCTCACCAACGGACAGATCACTAACGATGCCCGTCCGACCCTCAACGGCACGGGTGAAACGGGCAGCACCATCTCCGTCTTCGACGGCAGCACCCTGCTCGGAACCACAACGGTAGTTAACGGCGCCTGGTCATTTACACCGGCCACGCCGCTGACAGCAGGTTCCCACACGCTCACCATTTCGGCGTCGGACACCGCCGGTAACACCAGTGCGGCTACGGCTGGCTTCACGGTGGTTGTGGATGCCAGCGCGCCAGCGACGCCAGCCATTACTTCGATTGTGGATGACGTAGCGGGTGGCGTATTTAACGGCTCGCTCAGCAACAACCAGCTCACCAACGATGCGCGCCCAACCCTTAACGGCACGGCGGAAGCGGGCTCTACGGTCAGCATCTACGACAATGGCCTGCTGCTCACCACCGTCACGGCCAACGGCAGCGGCAGCTGGACCTATACTCCAACGGCGGCGCTGTCTCAGGGGAATCACAGCTTCACCCTTTCCGCCACCGACCCGGCAGGCAATACCAGCGCAACCAGCCTGCCTGCGGCGATTGTGGTGGATACCGTGGCACCGGGCGCACCTACGGGTATCACGGTTAACGCCACGGGGACCAGCGTCACGGGGACTGCCGAAGCGGGCAGCACCGTCACCATCACCAGCGCAACCGGAACCGTTCTGGGTACGGCAACGGCGGACGGTACGGGTACGTTCACCATCGCCATTTCCCCAGCCCAGACCAGCGCCCAGCCGCTCTTGGCCTTTGCAACGGATGTGGCCGGGAACCTCGGGGTCTCCGCAGGCTTTACCGCGCCGTTCACCGGCGTGCCGGGAGTGCCACTTATCTCCAGCATTGTGGATGACACTAATCCGCAGGTTGGCACCGTGGCGAACGGGCTGAGCACCAACGACACCACGCCGACCATCAACGGGACGGCCGAGGCCGGGGCGACCGTTAACGTCTACAACAACGGCGTGCTGATGGGCACGACCAGCGCCAACAGCAGCGGCAGCTGGAGCTACACGCCAACCGGCGCGCTCGGCGAAGGCTCCCACGCCTTTACCGCCACGGCGACCAACGCCAACGGCACGGGCAGCTTCTCTTCTGCCGCAACGGTGATTGTTGATATTACGCCGCCAGCAATCCCGACTGCGGTTGTCAGCGCGGATGGCTCAACGGTCAGCGGGATAGCGGAAGCCAACAGCACGGTGACCATCACTCTGCCAGGCGGAGGAACGGTAACCGCCACGGCGAACGCCAGTGGGAATTACAGCGCCACGCTGCCGGTGCGCCAGATTGAAGGACAGCAGCTTTCGGTCAACGCGACGGACGCGGCGGGCAACACCGGCTCCTCACTGAACATTAACGCGCCTAAGCTGCCGCTGGCAGCGGACAACAACGTGGTGGATCTGGCGTTGACCTCCACCGCTACCGTGACCACCGAACATTACAACGATTACGGCGTGCTGCTGGTTGGCGCGCTGGGCAGCACGGCTTCGGTACTGGGTAATGACACCGCGCAGGTAGGCTTTACCATCGCCGACGGCGGCAGCGGCGCGGTCACCATCGACGCAGCGGCGACGGGCGTGGTGCTATCGCTGCTCAATACGCTGGAAATTGCAGTACAAAAATATGATTCAACGACCGGCACATGGAGCACGGTTTACGACTCATCAATGCCGCAGTTTGCCAACCTGCTGACCCTGGGAGCGAGCGGCGTCACCATGAACATCGCCGGGCTGAGCGGCGGGACTTATCGGGTGCTGAGCTACAACACCAGCCTGCTGGCGACAGGATCACTGACCAGCCTCGACGTCACCGTGCTGAAGTCCAGCGCGGGGACATTGAGCGGCACAACGACGCATCCAGGCAACGTGATCACCGATGTCGATCCGAACGGCGGGCAGGACAATGCGCCAACCGGAACGGTCGTCACCTCGGTCGCCAACGCGATGGGCGTCAGTACGCCGGTCGGCGCTGGCGGGGTAGATATTCAGGGGCAGTACGGCGTTCTGCACATTAATCAGGACGGCAGCTACACCTATACGCTGACCAGCACTTCACCGTCGGTCATTGGTCGTACGGAGAACTTCACCTACACCATCACCCACAACGGCGTGAGCGACTCGGCTCAGCTGGTGGTCACGCTCGGCAACCCGCTGCCTGCCAGCAGCGTCACGCCAACGGATAACACGGCGGCGCTGACCTACAGCACCGATGTTGAAGCGGTCAACCACGGGCCTTCTTCCCAAAGCGGCTTCTCGGTGGTTGGCGTCGGGCTGGGCAACGTGCTGAGCCTGAACGTGCTGGCCAACATGGCCAACCCGATAATCTTCGACGTGGATGAAGGCTCAACGCGAACCCTGACACTGCAGGCGAACGTGGGCGGGGTGGCGCTGCTGTCGACCTTCGACCTATATATTTACAAATTCAACGATATAACCCAGCAGTTTGAGCAATATAAGGTGGAGAAAACCTGGCTGACCGCGCCGCTGCTGGGCGGGCAGTCCGCGCAGCTCACCCTGACGCTGCCGGGCGGGGAGTACCTCTTCCTGCTCAACAACGCCAGCGGTATCACCGTGCTGACAGGCTACACGCTGAACATTCTGCAGGATCACACCTACGCCGTAGAAAGCGTCAGCGCCACTACGACGGGCAACGTGCTCAGCGATGATATTGCACCGACCGACAGCCACGTAACCCAGGTTAACGGCGTCTCCGTTGCTGGCAGCGGCACCACTACGATAAACGGGGAATACGGCACCCTGACCATCGATGCTAACGGCAACTACACCTACAAGCTGAACGCGGGCGTAGGGGCAGACAGCATCAAAACACCGGACAGCTTCGTCTACACGGTCACCGCGCCGAACGGCGATACCGGCGCCGCATCGCTGAACGTGACGGCAACGCCACGAACCGTTGACGCCATTGATGACACCAGCGCGCTGATGGCGGTCAGCACCGCGCAGGACACTGCGGCCTACTCGGATACGACCGTCGGAACGGCATCATGGAACGCCGCCCTTCTGTCATCCACCTCCGGCAGCGGCAGCGGCACATTTGTCGTCGACAGCAACGCCGTGCTCCACAACCCGGTGCTGCATTTCAGCGTCGTGTCCCTGCTGTCCCTGGGAGGATTATCGGTTAACTGGACGCTGAGCGGCCCGTCAGGGGTGGTGAAAACCGGTTCGTTTAACGGCGGGCTATTACTGGGCGGCGTGGCGAATGTCGATCTGAGCGGCACGGATCTCCAGGCTGGCACCTACACCCTGAGCTATACCGGCAACATGGGCCCCCTTGGCGTTGGGCGGATCACCGTCACGCCATCGGTGACCGGCACCACGCTGGATCTCGACAGCTATTCAACCCTCGCGGGCCACACCGTACATGGCAACCTGTATGACGGAACGGACGCTGCAGGTGCAGTAGATCAGCTGGGAACGGTTCATACGCTGATGACCATCACCGGCTACAACGGCAGCACCGCCACGCTGAACCCGGTCAACAGTGCCGACACCAGCGCCACCATTCAGGGACATTACGGCACGCTGCAAATCGGCGTTGACGGGGCCTACACCTACACGCTGAACAGTGGGATTTCGCCTGCGACAATAACCTCTAAGGAGACGTTCAACTACACCCTGAACGACCAGAACGGCCATTCGGACAGCGCCACGCTGACCATCAACATGAATCCGCAGTTTGTCAGCACCAACCAGAGCGACGTGATCAACGGTTCGGTGTATGGCGATACGTTGGTTTATCACCTGCTCAACAGCACGGATGCGGCGGGCGGCAACGGCGCGGATACGTGGAAAAACTTCAGCCTGGCGCAGGGGGATAAGATCGATATCCACGACCTGCTCACCGGCTGGAACGGGCAGCAATCCACGCTCGGTAACTACCTGAACGTGACCACCAGCGGTAACAACACGGTGGTCTCCATCGACCGCGACGGTACCGGCTCAACCTACCATTCCACCAACATTGTGACCCTGGAGAACGTCCATACCACGCTCGATGAGCTGGTGCAGCAGAACCACATTGTGACCTGAGTTAAACCAACAAAATCCCCGGGTGCAAAGACGCCCGGGGAATAAGAAACGTAGTGACATTTATTAGGGACAAACTATGGGAAAATTTCAGCCTGCTGCTTTCTGGCTGGCGTACGGCCTGTGTGTAACCCAGGCGTATGCCGATGACACTCCACAATTTATTACCAGCCAGGGCCTTGCCGAGAAGCAGGAACTACCGGCGCTGGATGGCTCCACAGCGCTACCGCTGGACGCACCCGCGCCCGGCACGCTAACGCTTAACGAGGCGGTCAACCGTGCCGTCACCTGGCACCCGGCCATTCGCGAGGCGATTGGTAAGCTGTACGGCCAGTCCGAACAGGTTAACGTCGCAAAATCTAAATACTATCCGCAGATAAGCGCGGGGGTGAACAACGGCTACAGCAACACCTACACGGACAGCGGCTTCAGCCCGTCGCTGGTGCTTTCCCTTTCCCAGATGCTCTATGACTTCGGCAAGGTTTCGAGCCAGGTGCGAGCAGAAAACGCGGGCGTGGCGCAGGAGCAGGCCAACGTGCTGGTCAGCATTGATAACGTCGGGCACGGCACCGCCATCGCCATGGTTCAGGTGCAGATGTACCACCAGATGGTGGACATCGCCAAAGACCAGCTCGACGCGCTGAGCAAAATCGGCACCCTGACCCAGCAGCGTAACGACGAAGGCGCGACGTCCATGTCGGACGTGGTGCAGACCAACGCCCGCATCGAATCCGCCCGCTCGCAGCTGATTCAGTACCAGTCCAGCCTGGAGAGCGCCCAGGCGACCTTGATGAGCTGGCTGGGCTGGAACAACCTCAACGGCATCAGCACCGAATTCCCGAACAAGCTTGGCAACAGCTGTGAGGTCGCCCAGCCGGACGATCGCCTGGTGCCCGCGGTTCTTGCCTCCTGGGCGCAGGCCAACGTGGCACAGGCCAATCTGGACTATGCCAACGCGCAGATGACGCCGACGATATCCCTCGAACCGCAGGTACAGCACTATCTGAACGACAAATACGCCAGCCACGAAGTGCTGGACCGCACCCAGTACTCGGCGTTCGTCAAAGTTGAAATGCCCATCTATCAGGGCGGCGGCCTGACCGCCCGGCGTAACGCGGCCTCGCACGCCGTGGAAGCCGCTCAGTCCGGCGTACAGCGCACCCGTCTTGATGTACGCCAGAAGCTGATGGAGTCGCGCAGCCAGGCGCTCAGCCTCGCTGGGGCCATTCAGGTGCTGGCGCGCCAGGAAGCGTTAAGCGCCCGCACCCGGGAACTCTATCAGCAGCAGTATCTCGACCTGGGTTCCCGCCCGCTTCTCGACGTGCTCAACGCCGAACAGGAAGTCTTCCAGGCGCGCTTCGCCCAGCAGCAGACCCTCAGCCAGCTCCATCAGCTGCAGCTCAACTGCCTGTATAACACCGGCAAATTGCGCACCGCATTTGGTCTGGAACACCGCAGCATCCAGTCACTGGAGATCCAGCCATGAGCCATACTCCTCCTCCCGCGCAGGAACATCTCTCTGAACAGGCGCTGGGCAACTGGGCGCACGCCATCAGCCACGTTGCCGCCCACTACCGCGTTGTCTGCTCACCCGGCACCATTCAGGCCAACGCGCCCTGGTTTAAAGATAAAGCCATGCTATCGGCGCTGACCCAGCTGTCGCGCCAGGCCGGCCTTTCATTTCATCTGCTCAGTACGCCGCAGCAGGCCATCGCCCAGTGGCGGCTGCCCGTGGTGGCGAATTTAACCAACGGGCATCTGGTGGTTATCGAGCATTTCGACGGCGAGGACACCGTTGAAATCTGCCTGATCGACGGCGGCGAACGTCAGCTTAACCGGGTTGCGCTCAGCAAGCTCCTGCCCGAGATCGGCTTCGTGGCAGCGCTGCGCCCCCTTTCGGCGCTGAAGGACAGCCGCGTGGATGCCTACATTTCCCGCTTCAGCCCGGACTGGCTGAAGGAGCTGGTTATGCAGGATCTTGGGCCGTATGGCCCGGTGATGCTCGCCGCGTTTCTGGTCAACGTGCTGTCGCTGGCGGGCATTCTGTTTTCAATGCAGGTTTATGACCGGGTGATCCCCGCGCAGTCCTACCCGACGCTCTACGTGCTGGCGTCCGGCGTGATGCTGGCCGTGGCGTTCGGCTTTCTGCTGCGCGTGACCCGCAGCCATATCATGGACGTGCTCGGCAAGCGGGCCGATATGCGAGTCTCCGACCGGGTGTTCAGCCACGCCCTGCGGCTGCGCAACAGCGCCGTGCCCCGCTCCACCGGCAGCTTTATCTCCCAGCTGCGCGAGCTAGAGCAGATCCGCGAGATGATCACCTCGTCGACGATCTCGACGATCGTCGATCTGCCCTTCTTCTTCCTGTTTATCATCGTGCTGGCGCTGATCGCCCCGCAGCTGGCGTGGATCGCCCCGGTCGCCGCCGTGCTGATGGTGCTGCCCGGCCTGCTGCTGCAAAAGAAACTGGCGATGCTCGCCAACCAGTCCGCCCATGAAGCCACCCTGCGCAACGCCGTGCTGGTGGAGAGCGTGCAGGGGCTGGAGGACATCAAATTAATGCAGGCGGAAAACCGCTTCCTGCAGCAGTGGAACAGCTACATCCGCATTACCGCCGAGTCCGGCCTGCGCACCCGGCAGCTGACCCAGGGGCTGATCAGCTGGGGAATGACGATCCAGAGCCTGGTCTACGCCGCCGTAATCCTGTTCGGCGCGCCGCTGGTCATTGAAGGTGATATGACGACGGGTGCGATGGTCGCCGCCTCCATGCTCGCCTCCCGCATGATCGCCCCGATGGCAAACCTGTGCGGCGTGCTGGCCCGCTGGCAGCAGGTGAAGGCCGCTAAACAGGGGCTGGACAGCATCATGCAGCTGCCCGTGGAAACCCAGCGCGACGAAAGCCTTGTGCATCAGGACATCTTCCACGGTCACTATCTCTTTGAGAACGCGCAGTTCCGCTACCACAGCGACGACCAGCGCATTCCGCTGCGCATCACCCGTCTGGAGATTCAGCAGGGCGAACGGGTAGCGGTGCTGGGCCGCAACGGCGCGGGGAAATCTACCCTGCTACAGGCGCTGGCGGGCGGCGTCGACCTGGTGAGCGGCGACGTGCGCCTCGACAACCTGAGCATGACGCAGATCGATATGGCGGATTTGCGGCGCAACATCGGCTTCCTGAGCCAGAACGCCCGGCTGTTTTACGGCACGCTGCGCGAAAACCTGACGCTCGGCGCGCCCCACGCCAGCGACGAATCCATCTTTGAAGTGCTGGAAATCAGCGGCGCGGGCGGCTTCGTAAAGCAGCTGCCAAAAGGCCTCGACCATCCGATTATGGAGGGCGGCGCGGGGCTGTCCGGCGGCCAGCGTCAGTCGATTTTGCTGGCCCGCATGCTGCTGCGCTCGCCCAACATCGTGCTGCTGGACGAGCCGACCGCATCGCTGGACGACCACACCGAGCGGGAGTTTATCCAGCGGCTCGGGCAGTGGCTGGGCAACCGCACGCTGATTGTCGCCACCCATCGCGTGCCGATGCTCGAACTGGTGGAGCGTGTACTGGTCATTAAGGACGGACAGCTGGTGATGGACGCACCGAAAGCACAGGCGCTGAGCAACAGCCGCGCCGCGGCACAGGCAACCGGACGGGAGTGGAAAAATGAAAACCAGTCAGCGTGACGCCGCCATGGACGATCCGGATATCCAGCGCGAAAGCGAATACTCCGGCGCGAGCCGCATAATCTTACTCAGCACGCTGCTGTTTATCCTCTTCGGCGTCTGGGCGTGGTTCGGCAAGCTCGATGAAGTCTCTACCGGCACCGGCAAAGTCGTCCCCAGCGCCCGCGAACAGGTGCTCCAGTCGCTGGACGGCGGCATCGTGACCGAGTTGCTGGTCCACGAAGGCGACAAAGTAGAGGCCGGGCAAGTCGTCGCCCGCCTCGACCCTACCCGCTCGGAGTCCAACGTCGGTGAAAGCGCCGCCCGCTACCGCGCGTCGCTGGCCTCCAGCGCCAGGCTGTACGCGGAGGTTAACGACCTGCCGCTGAAGTTCCCGGACTCGCTGAAGGCCTGGCCGGATTTACTGATGTCTGAGACACGGCTCTACAAAACGCGCCGCGCCCAGCTGACCGACTCCGAGTCTGAGCTGCAAGACGCGCTGGTGTCGGTGAACAAAGAGCTGGCGATCACCCAGCGGCTGGTAAAAAGCGGCGCGGCAAGCCACGTGGAAGTGCTGCGCCTGCAGCGGCAAAAAAGCGATCTGGGCCTGAAAATCACCGACCTGCGCTCGCAGTATTACGTGCAGGCTCGCGAAGCGCTGTCAAAAGCCAACGCGGAAGTAGACATGCTTGCGGCCATTATTAAGGGCCGCGAGGACTCCGTATCCCGCATGACCGTGCGTTCGCCGATGCGCGGCATTGTGAAAAACATCCAGGTGACCACCATCGGCGGCGTCATCCCGCCGAACGGCGAGATGATGGAAATCGTGCCCGTGGACGACCACCTGCTGATTGAAGCGCGACTTTCCCCGCGCGACATTGCCTTTATCCATCCGGGTCAGCGGGCGCTGGTGAAGGTTACCGCCTACGATTATGCCATCTACGGCGGGCTTGAGGGCATCGTTGAAACCATCTCGCCGGACACCATTCAGGACAAAATTAAGCCGGAAATCGTCTACTACCGGGTGTTTATCCGCACCCATCAGGATTATCTGGTCAACAAAGTGGGCCACAAGTTCTCCATCACGCCGGGGATGGTCGCCACCGTGGACATTAAAACGGGGCAAAAAACCATCATCGATTACCTGATCAAACCGTTCAACCGTGCCAAAGAAGCGCTGCGCGAGCGTTAACTGGAATGGGGGTGGTAACGGGCGCTACATCTCTGTTATACTGACAAAACACTTGTGGGGCTGATTCTGGATTCGACGGGATTTGCGAAACCCAAGGTGCATGCCGAGGGGCGGTTGGCCTCGTAAAAAGCCGCAAAAAAATAGTCGCAAACGACGAAAACTACGCACTAGCAGCTTAATAACCTGCTTAGAGCCTTCTCTCCCTAGCCTCCGCTCTTAGGACGGGGATCAAGAGAAGTCAAACCCAAAAGAGCTCGTGTGGATGTCTTGCCTGGGGCTGAAGCACTAAAACTAATCAGGATAGTTTGGTAATGGCGTGTCTATCCGCAGTTGCCCGGCGAATGTAAAGATATGACTAAGCATGTAGTGCCGACGGTCTAGGAATTCCGGACGCGGGTTCAACTCCCGCCAGCTCCACCAAAATTCTTTGTTGACGGTTACCAGAGCCAGATATGAAGTCCTGAAAGCCCGCTAGCGCAAGCTACGCGGGCTTTTTTGCGTCTGTGATTTGTGCTGTGGGGATTATTGCGGGGCACTTACACCCGGTCATCACCATCCGCCCGTCAGAAACGCCATTCACAAACGTGCTGAGCAACACCAACCATCTGCCAGGAAAAGAGTAGCAGCAAGTTATGGTCTACCGGGCGTGATAGCGAAAGTGATGCTTGAAAAGCGGTAATGCTGGTTTGAAAGGGAATTATTTCTTAAGTAAGCGCAGCAATTGATTGTTAAGCTCAAGCAAACAGCTATTCATATACTTTTCTGTCTCGGTCGAGACTTTGGCATAATTATTCATGCGCCAGTCAGATAATTTTGCTTCCACTGGTGTTGGCGAGCATTCCGCCACGGTAAAGGCCGAGAAGATATTGCCACCTTCAGGGCGCTTATAGAAAATCACCTTGTATTTCAGCTGATAAGACGGGTCGGCCGCCGTTGCATCGTTATAAATCAGCGCCCATGTGGCATGACCAATATAAAGAGGCTGCTTGTAAGTATAACCATTAGCGTTGGCCGCCAGCCACTGACTAATATTCTGCTTCGCTTTCGGCGTAAACCAGGCATCCGTAGGATTGGTCAATGCATCAATAGTGTTTCCTTTGTAATTCTCTTTATCAAAATCACCGCTATTGATGTTACCAGTCAGTGCCCCTAACACAGCCAATCCCATTCCCGTCGCGGCATGCGTCGGCGTGACCTCGCGCAGCTTGTTATCGGCTATGCGATTTTTATTTAGATCGGCAAGTGCTGGCACGCTGAGAATATCAACAGAACTGCCATTCGCCGCTTTTACTGTGTCAGGCTTAACCGATGTAGCACAACCCGTTAAGATTGCCATTGATGCCACGACAGTGAGAAGTTTTGCTTTCATACATCATCCTTTTGTTTAATTAAATCAGAGACTTTTCTAGCTCTGTTTTGGGTAGATACAGATTAGGTTCACAGCATCGTCTGCTCCCACAGACGAGCCTTTCACCAGCAGGTTGTTACCGGCGCTGACCTGCACATTGTCTCCGCTCAGCAGAGTCTCTGCTTCACGGATGGCGCTGTCATCTTCGGTGGTATGGGTTGTATTCTTGCTGAGGAACCCTTTTTTGGTTTTGGTCTGCACTTTGCAGTGATAATCGCTTTCGGTGGCGGTGCTCAGGTTGGGAGATGAATCAGAAAATTTTAGCTGCAGGCAGGAATGCTACCGCCCGGCCATGATGAGAATCTGCACCTCACAAATCATACCTATAAAATCAAGATGCAAAAGCAGCTTTTCTCTTTGTTTCGCATACAGTTAAAATTCTCGATGCACATCGCATAAACGTATCAAGATGGATTATTTCACTCTAATTCAGAGTAAAATAATTCGAGTAAAAGGATCTACGGTTTATGCTTATGGCAACTAATAAAATATGAAAACAATGCCATGAACGAAAAAGATAAAATATTTTTTATTGCCTTAGGGAAGCGCATTGCACTGGCAAGGAAAGAGAAGGGATTAACACAAAGCCAACTGGCACAACAACTTGGTATTGCTCAGCAAACACTGGGGCATTACGAAGGAGCAAAGCTAAAGCTTCCGTCCTCACTTCTTGCTGATTTGTCCAGAATTTTAGATATTCCAGTCGATACGTTATTGGGTATGAAGGAAGATTGTTAGCGAAAGGAAGCGAAAATAGTCGCGGTTGAAATGAGTTCGCACCTCACTCCAACCGCTAACCACAACAACTAGTTAGGAGTAGTTATCATGGCTGAGCACGATTCTAAGTCAGAAGTTGTTACAACAGAAGCACCGGCGTTAAAAACCCGCCGGTATACCGTGGGTTACATTCGCGACTGGCAGACCCACGAACCCGCACCAACCATAACCCTCAAGGGCTACTGGCTGGAAGATGCGGGATTTGCGACCGGAACACCGCTGAAGATCCGCGTGATGCCCGGTTGTCTGGTACTCACCGCCCAAGAGCCGTTACCTGCACCGCCGCCAGAGCCGGAGATCATGCAGACGCTGAAGAAGGTCTGTAAGCTCCCGATCCGCAAGCAGCGACAGATCACTGATTTTATTGAAATGATCACAGCTAAAAAACCGTCTATCGGGAAGTGGGGCTGACGGCTGGCAGATAAAAAAATCCCGCCGACTAAGGGCGGGATTGAGAAGCTTACTCAGGATCCGACGGAGTGGATTTTCGGGCTTTGCGTTCATCTATTTTGGCAAAAAACCACGATCTAAGAGCCGCAGCTCCTCCTGCAATACCGCTTACTATTAGAATATTTTTAATATCCGATTGCTCAATACTCACACTATGGCTGATAACTAATTTCACAACTATCAAGGCCAGAGAAAAAAAAACTACGCAGCAAACAAACATGTAAACGATGCTCAGGAACAGTAACCATATTGTGGGTTTATTTTTTCTTTTCATTTTTATGAACCTCATCCTTAATTGCATTACTTATAAACTCACCACCCATTGACCCAATGATATCACCTACAGGAGCAGAACCTGCCCCTAAGACAGGGTCAAATAAAGGAGGTGCAACTAAACCTGCTACTGTACCAAATGCCCAGCCAGCTCCGGTGCCAGTTAAGGCACCTTTATCTGGCCCATCAGTAAATAAGGTTCCACCTGCCGCGATCCCCGCGTTTTGCCAAATATTCCGGCCAGGAGCTAATGCACCAGTGATACCTGCTGAGACACTTCCCTTATAGTCCCAGCCTTTATTTTCATTACCTGGCTGACTCAGATCGAACCACTGATAAGTACCGTTGGCGATTTCCGCGATTACTGCACCACCCACTACTTTACCTGCTGACGCTGCCGGACCTAAATAAGCTGCCCCCGCGATCAACACGCCATCCTTATATCCATTCACGATAACTTTGGTGATATTCGCGCCATCTGGCAAATCACCTTTAGCGAGTTTATCCAACCCGGCCTGTGTCTGCTCCGGCGTCAGTTTATTGTTCTGTGCATATTGGTTCCATGAGGCAACTGCCTGCCCGTAATTCATCATTCCCGATGGCAGACTCAGCGCATTATTCTCGGTGGAATTTTTCCCGGCACTTGCCCCCGCAGCAGCACCTGAAGCATCCCCGCCAGCGATCCCGCCGGCCATACCCGACGAAATACTCGCCAGCGTACTCAGCGTCTGTTTCTGATCTTCGCTCAGCGTCGACAGGTCCTTAACGTCCGGGTAAAGCACCTTCGCAATAGCTCCGGCGATAAGCTCTCCCGTTGCGCCACCTGCGGCACCCGCTGCTGCGCTGTTGCCCTGAAGCGCAGCCGTCACGCCGCCCAGAATCGCATGAGCAACGGCCTTCGCTTCATCATTGTCATCAATGCCCGCATGATGGCCGATGATGTTCGCCAGCTCCGGTGCCGATGCTCCGGCCAGCGCACCGCCGATATTTCCACCCGCCAGGCCCTGAAGCGCCGCGGTCGCTGATTAGCCCGATTTCCTTCAGCCTGTTCTGCTCTTTCTCCTTGTCGAAGATGGGGCTGATACTGTCGTTGGCGTGTTCCGTATCGCGGCTGAGATTAGCGATATCCTGCTGCTGATCGTCCTTATCACGAACGGTGATGGTGCCACCGGCAATGGCTGCCTGCGTGGTGCAGGTCGCTGAAGCCCAGCGTTCCGGTATCGAGGCTGTTTTTGTCCGCCGTTGCCGTGGAGGCAATCACCGCCCCGTCCAGCTGGGTGTGGTTACCCACCGTGATGTCGAAGCCGCCGTTACCGGCGTACAGCCCGGTCTGCTCCGCCACCGAGTCAAAGCGGCTCTTCATCTTGTCCTGGTTCGCGCTGATGTAGCCCGAACCGGTCATGGAGCCGAAGGTGAAGCTGCCGTCCGCCGCCACGCTGGTCTGCTTGCTGTCGTAGTCGTTGTTGTCCTGCTGGCTGCTCATCAGCAGGTCGCGGCCCACGTCTGCGATGATTTTATTGCCGTTAACCAGGGCACCATCAAGCACCGTGTCGCGCCCGCTGTTGATGGTGACGGTGTTGCCGCTGTCGATAGTGGTCTCGGTCCAGTCGGTGCCGTTGCCTTTCTCTTTACCGTGGGCAGAGTTGCCGTTGGCAAAGACGCTGATGCCCCAGCCACCGCTGCCGACACCAATCCCGACACCCACGCCGCCGCCGCTGCTGCTGTTCTTTCCGCTGATTTGCTGCGTATTGCCGGCTCCGCTCAGCAGAATATCGTTCTGCGCGCTCAGCAGCGTATCGCCCCCGGCTTTCAGCTGGCTTCCGGCGATGGCGATATCGCCGCTGTGCTCGCCTTTATTTTTGCCCGTCGCGATAACAGAGAGGTTGTTACCGGCGTTCAGCGTGCTGCCTGATACCGCATCGCTCTGTGCGTGCTGCTCAGATTTGGAATGTTGGGTGGTCAGAGACGCACTGATCCCGATGGTGTCGGTGCTGGGATTATCGGTGTTGCCGCTATTGGCAGTGTCTGTTGCATTTGCCTGCACGGCC
This sequence comes from Dryocola clanedunensis subsp. sulfonylureivorans, assembly GCF_016756775.1. Lineage (GTDB taxonomy): Bacteria > Pseudomonadota > Gammaproteobacteria > Enterobacterales > Enterobacteriaceae > Dryocola > Dryocola clanedunensis. The sequence continues at coordinate 45,284 of NZ_JAERMU010000025.1, forward strand.
TGGATACCTGACAGAGCCGATTTGGTTGCCTGCAGCGCTGAAAGACGATCGTCACTCTCTTCGTGAGCATCCTGTGCGGAACTCACAGCGTTGTTAATGGCGCTGCCCACCGTGCCGGAGAGCGCCAGCGTCAGGCCGCTTTTCTTCTGCTCAAAAGTTTCGTCTCGGGTCCGCCTGTCGTGGCCCGGGTCGATGAGGACGCTGTCGCCGATAACCGCCAGGTCCTTGCCCGCAATCAGGTCGGCACCGCCGATGTGTGCCTGATTACCGGCTGAAATCACCACGCTACCACCCGTCGAGCCCACGGTACTGAAGCTCTGACTCTGGGTGATGCCCGCCGCGCTCAGGTCGTGTGTGGTTTTACTGCTGCCGGCGGTGATACCTATCCCGCCGGTGCCCATCAGGCCACTCTTCTTCACTTCCTTAAAGCGCCAGCCTGAATCTGTGTTGGTGGCGGCAACAATATCCACATTATTACCCGCGCTCAGGTTCACCGCATCATCCGCGACCACGGACGAACCTTTCACCAGCAGGTTGTTTCCGGCGCTGACCTGCACGTTGTCTCCGCTCAGCAGGGTCCCTGCTTCACGTGTGGCGCTGTCCTCTTCGATGGTATGGGTTGTCTTCTTGCTGAGAAACCCTTTTTTGGTTTTGGTCTGCTCTTTGTAGTGATAATCGCTTTCGGTGGCGGTGGTGAGATTCACATCCCGCCCCGCAGCCACGCCGAGTGTGGTGTTCTGATCCTGACTACGGCCAAAAGTTCGATTTATTCAACAAAGCCACTAACAGGTTAAAAAAAAACCAACCGTGCGGGTTGGGCTTCTGCTAAATAGTTATATCAGTGGATATTAAATCGATATTTAACCCATAAGCCAAGGACTATTACACCGCTAACAAACGAACCAATCTTTATACTCAAAAACAAAATATTAATAACTGAAACATTGATTCTCCCTGTTTCAAAATAAAAAATAATGGGCTTAATAAAAAGTGCAAAAAATGAACTCAAGCTCATGATTATCATCAGAACCATAAAAATAGTGAGCCAACGGTAACAATTATTTTTCATTTTCCATCCCCGACTGCAAGCTATTCGTAGCTTTAGAGCCACCTTGCCCTGTTGCTTCTGTAATGATTGATGATATAGCGTTACCGGATATTCCTGGTATTGGTGATAAAGGTAATGGCTTACTTATCCCCATCCCCATATCAACCCACTCGTAATTTTTCCATGCAGGATTAACCCATTTATCTAATGAATTTGTGGCCGCCTTACCGAGTCCATAACCAAACCCCGAAGCGGCACCACTTATTACACCACCTTTAAACGGATCATCTCCGTTCAGATAGCTTGATGTCGCGCCACCTGCTGCATTCCACCTGGTAAATAAATCAGCCCCGCTGCTGCCAACGCTCCTGCATACGCTTTATTTTCTGAGATCCCTCGCTGGCAGGCTGCACCTGACGGGTTATCTGCACAGGAGAGAACATCGGCACCATGCCTCTGTACAGCTTTGATTTGATCTTCTTCCGTACCCAAGAAGTTATTCTCAACGACTTTGACTCTTGGAGAAATTAAAAACCTTTCACTCTAAAAATCCTAAGCAATACTATCCCGCCCCCTAAAATACTTCCACCTGCCACACTGATTTTTAGCATTTTTTTCAGTTGAAAAGGATCCATTGAAATAGGAACACTACCATAGAAATAAAAAAATATTTCTATGGTAAGATAAAAAATGAACGCGGCGGCAAACAATCCAATTATTGATACACACACTACAACTATCAAAAAGAAGAGCCATTTCATTTTTTACCTGCCATTTTATCTAATTTATCCTGTATAGCCGAACCACCAAATTCTGAGACGGCACTACCTCCAACATCTCCTGTAGTTCCCGGGATTTTACTTGGTAACATATCCTTGGATATCCCCATTTGCCCTTTAATTTCGGTGTACTTCAGTAGGTCAGGGTTAAATTTTGGATCCCAACCATTGGTAATAAATTTTCCTGCTGCATTAGTGGCAGGCTTCACAATATAGTTACCAACTCCGTAACCTAACCAAGCACCGGCCCCGTTAGTTATAGCTCCAGTCATTGGGTCATCACCATTTATCTGGTTAGCGAGCGCACCACCAGCAGCATTCCCGGCAACTGTTCCTTTCCAGCCATTACCCATCGTAGCAACATTCACCCAACCGGCAACAACAGCGTTCACAGGATTTATTTCCCCGCTACCAGCGTATTGAACTCCTGCATTCATTCCCGCACCTAGCCCCCACATAGCTAATGCTTCCCCGGGTAATGAAACTGCGCCCCCGCTAGCAAGAGCCAGCGCTACAGCATTCCTTTCATTTTTGGCTTTTTGGCACGCTGATCCGGCCGGATTATCGGAACAACTCGCCATGTCTGCTCCATGCTGACGTATCCATGCCGCTTGTGACTCTTCATTTCCGCCAAACAGGTTATTCTCAACTGCATTCTTCCCGGCACTTGCCCCCGCAGCAGCACCTGAAGCATCCCCGCCAGCGATCCCGCCGGCCATACCCGATGAAATACTCGCCAGTGTGCTCAGCGTCTGTTTCTGATCTTCGCTCAGCGTTGACAGGTCTTTAACATCCGGGTAAAGCACCTTCGCAATAGCTCCGGCGATAAGCTCTCCCGTCGCACCACCTGCGGCACCCGCTGCTGCACTGTTGCCCTGAAGGGCGGCGGTCACACCCCCCAGAATGGCATGAGCCACAGCCTTCGCTTCGTCATTGTCATCAATGCCTGCGTGGTGGCCGATAATATTCGCCAGCTCCGGTGCCGATGCCCCGGCCAGCGCACCGCCGATATTTCCACCTGCCAGGCCCTGGAGGGCTGCGGTGGCCGCCTGAATACCGCGCTGCATGTCGCTGCCGGTGCCGTATTTCTTCAGTTCGCCTTTGTATTCCGGCGAGTTACGCAGTTTCGTCAGATACGCCTGACGTTGTTCTTCTGTCGCATTCGCTGGCAGGTCGCCGTAGGTTTTCTTCGCTTCGCTTAGCGCATTAATCTCACCCTGCGTCCGCGCAATATCTGCCGCCTGGCCGCCGATGTCACTGATTAGCCCGATTTCCTTCAGCCTGTTCTGCTCTTTCTCCTTGTCGAAGATGGGGCTGATGCTGTCGTTGGCGTGTTCCGTATCGCGGCTGAGATTAGCGATATCCTGCTGCTGATTGTCCTTGTTACGGATGATGATAGCGCCATCAGCCACTGCCGCCTGCGTGGTGCCTTCCGCATGACCGCTGTTACCTGCCACGGCAATGATGCCCCCCGGCATGTTGCCCTGGAAATTATCCCCGAAGCTGCCGCCCCCGCTCAGGCTGATGCCCGAATGTTCGGTCTTAAAGTCCGCTTCGTT
>NZ_JAERMU010000026.1 GCF_016756775.1 Dryocola clanedunensis subsp. sulfonylureivorans
AATGAATTACTGCCTGGTCACTCTTCAAGACTTGATATTTTTTTGCATCCGAAGATGCTTGAGATATCAATCCTGCGAGTGCCCACACAGATTGTCTGATAAATTGTTAAAGAGCAGTGCCACAATCTTCGGTGGCGCGGGCTGTGCATATTACGCTTTCCCGCTACGTAGTCAAGTATTTATTTCTTACTTCACTCCGCCTGACGGGCCGGTTTGTAAGCCGTTGTGCCGTGTCAGTGGAGGCGCAGTATAGGGATTTTTAGGAATGTGACAAGGGTTTATTTCAAAATAATTACTGACCGCATTTTTTTTCATCAAACCGCGTATTTTGAACGCTATTTGGCGGATAAATGTGCTGTTTCATGGGCAAAACGCGCTACCTGCTGCCAGTCGGTATAAACCACTTCTTTTCGGGTATCCGTTTCGCCGCCGGTCATTTTCATAATTAAGCGAATCATGAAGCGGTCCAGCCAACCATAACGCGGGTAACGCAGGGCTCCAGCGAACACAGCGCAGTGATCTGGCTGCCAGGGAGAGTTAAGAAGAAACTTGCGCGTATAAGAGTTGGTTTGTGGAGAACGCTTCTCAGGCTTACGCGCTACCAGGTTAACCGAGAAGAAAGCACTTGGGATAGCCTGCAACGCCTGCTGGTGCTTTTTCACGAAAGCTTCTACGCATGAGTGGAAGTGACCATAACGAATAGATGCACCGATAATCACACGGTCGTAATTACTCCACGCGATCTCTTCACAGCGATGCAGGTTCATCACATCACTCTCAACGCCCAGCTCTTTAAGCTCGGAACTTATATAAGAAGCGATTTCACGGGTTTGACCATCACGGGTCGAAAACAGAATTAAAGTTTTCACTACAGGCTCCGGTTACTCTCGCCAGAAGGTTGGCGTGAATAAGACTAATAAAGTAAACACTTCCAGACGACCAAACAGCATGTTGCCGATCAGGATCCATTTTGCTACCGGGTTCATGCTGGCGAAGTTGTCCGCCACCACACCCAGCCCAGGCCCAAGGTTATTGAGCGTTGCCGCAACCGAGGCGAATGCAGAGAAGTCATCAACCCCCGTTGCGATAATCGCCAGCATACTGAGGATGAACACCAGCGCATACGCCGAGAAGAAACCCCATACCGCTTCGAGGATACGCTCCGGCAGCGCCCGGTTACCCAACTTGATGCTATATACCGCATTCGGGTGGACCAGTCTTTTCAGTTCACGATTTCCCTGTTTGAACAGCAGAAGGATACGAATCACCTTCAGGCCACCGCCGGTAGAACCCGCACAGCCGCCGATAAAAGCAGAACAAAGCAGCAGCACCGGCAGGAATAGCGGCCAGCGGGCAATACTGTCTGTCGTGAAGCCCGCCGTGGTGGCCATCGAGACAACCTGGAAGAACGCCTGGTTCAGCGTTTGCAGCACGGAACCGTAGGTATTATGCAGGAACAGGACAAGGGTGCAGATAATTACCAACGTGAGCTGCACACCTATAAACATACGGAATTCCGGATCGCGCCAGTAGACCTTAAGGTTTCTCCCGCTTAACAGCGAGAAATGCAGGCCGTAGTTACAGCCCGAGATCAGCAGGAAGACCGCAATAATGGAATTGATTGTTGGGTTATTAAAATAGCCCACGCTGGCATCGTGCGTTGAAAAGCCGCCGATGGAGATGGTCGAGAAGCTGTGCCCTATCGCATCGAACATCGGCATGCCCGCAAACCACAGCGCTGCCGCACAGGCGACCGTCAGCAATACATAAATAAGCCATAAGGTTTTCGCCGTATCCGCAATACGCGGGCGCATTTTATTATCTTTCAGCGGCCCTGGCATTTCAGCGCGGTAAAGCTGCATTCCCCCGACGCCCAGAATCGGCAGGATAGCAACGGCCAGCACGATGATCCCCATGCCGCCAAACCATTGCAGCATCTGTCGGTAAAAGAGGATGGCGTGAGGAAGCGAATCCAGCCCCACCAGCGTGGTGGCACCCGTCGTCGTTAAACCAGAGAAGGATTCAAAGAAGGCATCAGTGACCGTGAGATTTGGCTGCTCGGAGAAGATAAACGGCAAAGCCCCCACGCTACCCAGCACGGTCCAGAAAAGCACGACGATCAGAAACCCTTCTCGTGGCTTCAACTCATTTTTCTCGCGGCGGTTTGGCCACCACAGCAGCGAGCCAATCACCAGCGCGACAAAGAAAGTCTGTGTAAAGGCGCGGCCAGCCCCATCGCGGTAAATCAAGGCAACCAACCCCGGGATTATCATCGTCCCGGAGAACAGGATAACCAGCAGTCCAACGATTCGGGTTATGGCACGAAAATGCATTTCAGCCGCTTCCTTAAATATCAAATAATTGCGAGGTGGGGATTATTCTTCAATCGGCAGTAAATGCAATGCGCCGCGGCTAATATCCGCCAGCCTGACTGAAAACCCAGCCTGCTGGTTGCAGGGCAATGCCACTTTTAATAACACCGATGCCTGAAAGTCACTTTCTACGATTAGCCCATCATACTGCTTAAGCAAAGCTTCTATTCCCGCCAGCTGAGCGTAATCACACTGCAAAGTATATTCTGTTAATGGCACTTTGAGGACGGTAGGCAGCCCATTAAGCGCCTGCTGCACGCCGCCGCCGTAGGCTTTGACCAGGCCACCCGTGCCAAGCTTAATACCGCCGGAGTAGCGCACGACTACGGCGCTCAATTCACCAATACCGCTGCCCATCAGCTGCGCGAGCATCGGTTTACCGGCCGTTCCGGCAGGTTCTCCGTCATCTGAAAACCCGAGCTTTTGCGAATCATCCGGTGCACCGGCAACCCAGGCCCAGCAGTGGTGCCGGGCGTCGGGATGCTGAGACCTTACGCTTTCCACAAAAGCTTTCGCCGCCTCAACCCCATCAGTATGGGCTATCAGAGTGATGAAACGGCTCTTCTTGATTTCCTCGCTGACGGAGACGGATTCTGCGGGGATCGGCCAGCTGTCCATTACGCCAGTTTCTGGTCGCGTGTCATGTTTTCGACATTGTTTTCGTGGATAACCACGTTGTCTTCGATACGAATGCCGCCGAACGGCTTCATCGCTTCGATTTTCTGCCAGTTAAAATGCTTGCTGTACAGCCCTTCACGCCACGGCGCAAGCAGGGATTCAATAAAGTAGATCCCCGGCTCGATGGTTAACACCATGCGCGGTTCAAGCATGCGAGTGCAGCGCAGGTACGGATACTGGGACGGGGCCGCCAGATGCGTGCCGGTATCGTCCTGCATAAAGCCTGCAACGTCATGTACCTGTAACCCGAGCGGGTGACCAATACCGTGCGGCATAAATGGTCCGGTGATCCCGGTTTCGACCATCGCTTCTTCGCTGATGTCGTTAACCAGCTGATGGCGACGCAACAGCTTAGCAAGGCGCTGATGAAACTGGACGTGATAGTCGGTATAGCGCACGCCAGCTTTCAGCGTATCGATCAACGCCAGCTCTTCGGCGTTCATATCTTTAATGAGCTGGGCGTAGTCGCTGTCACCGTTGGCTGCCCAGGTACGGGTGAGGTCAGCGGCATAACCGTTGTATTCCGCACCAGCGTCCAGCAGGAAGCTGCGCATTTCAGTCGGTGCGCGATGATCAAGCTTAGTGTAATGCAGTACCGAAGCGTGTTCGTTCAGCGCCACAATGTTGCCGTAAGGCACATCGGTATCACGATGACCGGTTGCAGTCAGATAAGCCTGGTTAATGTCGAACTCGCTCATGCCGGACAGGAACGCTTCATGGGCAGCCTGATGACCCACTACGGCAGTCTTCTGGGCTTCACGCATACACGCCAGCTCGTAGTCAGTCTTATAAGCACGATGGTAGTGCAGGTAGTCGATAACCCCTTTCGGGTTGATGTTCGCCGCCTGAATATCAAGTTGCAAAGCGCGCTCCGGCACTGGGCCAATATAGCCGATATTGCCGCGGGCGGCGGGAAGCTGGCTACCAATGCCGTCCGCTTTCGGCAGCGCGACCACGTCAATATCTTCTGTCCAGAAGGACTCAGGCAGCGGCTCTACGTTATGCCAGTAGTCCACCGGCAGGTAGAACCATAATTTCGGTTTGTTAACGCCATCCACCAGCAGCCAGCAGTTTGGCACCTGAGTCACCGGTACCCAGGCCTTGAACTGCGGGTTCACTTTGAACGGATATGCATGGTCGTCAAGGAAGACGTTGAACAGCTCTCCGGAGTGAATTAACAGCGCATCAAGGTTAAAACGTGCCAGAACGTTGCGGGTGCGCTCCTGCAAGGTTGCCACATGATCTTTATAAAGCGAGGCCAGTGAATCCATGATTTACCCTTCTGTTTTTATGATGTGTTCGCCACGCATCTTAGCACACCAGAACTCAGCCGACTTATTTCCGGGGCCTGTGATCACCGCTGCAAATATTTAAAGACTTATTTGCATTTCATTAACATCAATTCCACACTCCCCTTCATCTGGTACGACCAGATCCCATTGCAGGATTCAGGAGACTGACATGCTCTACCAAGGTGAAACCCTACATCTCGACTGGCTGGAAGATGGCATCGCAGAACTGGTGTTTGATGCGCCCGGCTCGGTTAACAAACTCGACACCGCGACCGTCGCCAGCCTCGGCCACGCGCTCGACGTGCTGGAAAAGCAGAGCGGGCTTAAAGGCCTGCTGCTAAGTTCCAGCAAAGCCGCGTTTATCGTTGGCGCAGACATTACCGAATTCCTGTCGCTGTTCCAGGTTCCTGCCGAACAGCTGACCCACTGGCTGCAGTTTGCCAACGGCGTTTTCAACCGCCTGGAAGATCTGCCGGTCCCGACAATCGCCGCCGTTAACGGCTACGCGCTGGGCGGTGGATGTGAGTGTGTGCTTGCAACCGATTATCGCCTGGCAACGCCGGACGCGCGCATTGGCCTGCCGGAAACCAAGCTGGGCATTATGCCGGGCTTTGGCGGCTCCGTTCGCCTGCCGCGTTTACTGGGCGCAGACAGCGCGCTGGAAATTATCACCGCTGGCAAAGACGTCAGCGCCAATGAAGCACTGAAAATAGGTCTGGTCGACGGCGTAGTAAAAGCGGAGAAACTGCGTGACGGCGCGATTGCCGTCCTGCGCCAGGCGATTAACGGCGATCTGGACTGGAAAGCAAAACGCGCGCCCAAGCTTCAGCCGCTGAAGCTCAGCAAAATCGAAGCGACCATGAGCTTCACCATCGCCAAAAGCATGGTGATGCAGATTGCGGGCAAGCACTACCCTGCCCCGATGACCGCCGTGAAAACTATCGAAGCTGCCGCAAAGCTGGGCCGCGACGAAGCGCTACAGCTGGAGACGCAAAGCTTTGTGCCTCTGGCCCGCTCTGATGAAGCCCGTGCGCTGGTTGGGATTTTCCTTAATGACCAGTACGTCAAAGGTCAGGCTAAGAAACTGACCAAAAATACCGAAACCCCGAAACAGGCTGCCGTACTGGGCGCCGGGATCATGGGTGGCGGCATTGCTTACCAGTCCGCCTGGAAGGGCGTACCGGTATTAATGAAGGATATTAACGACAGGTCGCTGACGCTGGGCATTAACGAAGCCAGCAAGCTGCTTAATAAACAGCTGGAACGCGGCAAAATCGACGGCATGAAGCTGGCGGGCGTGATTGCCACCATTCATCCAACGCTTGATTACGCAGGTTTCGAGCGGGTTGATGTGGTGGTGGAAGCCGTTGTCGAAAACCCGAAGGTGAAAAAAGCCGTGCTGGCGGAAGTGGAAGATAAAGTTCGCCCGGATACAGTGCTGGCTTCCAATACGTCCACCATTCCAATCAGCGAGCTGGCCAGCAGCCTGAAGCGGCCGGAAAACTTCTGCGGCATGCACTTCTTTAATCCGGTGCACCGTATGCCGCTGGTCGAAGTGATTCGCGGCGAGAAAACGTCTGAGCAAACCGTAGCGACCGTCGTGGCATGGGCCAGCAAGATGGGCAAAACGCCAATCGTGGTTAACGACTGCCCTGGCTTCTTTGTTAACCGCGTGCTGTTCCCGTACTTTGCAGGTTTCAGCCAGCTGATGCGCGACGGCGCGGACTTCCGCCAGATCGACAAAGTGATGGAAAAACAGTTTGGCTGGCCGATGGGCCCGGCTTATCTGCTGGACGTTGTGGGTATCGATACCGCGCACCACGCGCAGGCCGTGATGGCCGCTGGCTTCCCACAGCGGATGCAGAAAGATTATCGCGATGCGATTGATGCCATGTTCGACGCGGGCCGCTACGGCCAGAAAACGCAACAGGGCTTCTATCGATATAAAGAAGACAGCAAGGGCAAGCCGCGCAAAGAGCAGGATGAATCCACGGACGCGCTGCTGGCGGACGTCAGCAAGCCGCGCCACGGCTTCAGCGATGAAGAGGTTATCGCCCGTATGATGATCCCGATGGTCAACGAAGTCGTGCGCTGTCTGGAAGAAGGCATTATTGCCAGCCCCGCAGAAGCGGACATGGCGCTGGTTTACGGCCTGGGCTTCCCTCCGTTCCACGGCGGCGCGTTCCGCTGGCTGGACACGATTGGCAGCGCGAAGTATTTCGACATGGCGCAGCAGTATGAGCATCTTGGCCCGCTCTACCAGGTGCCGGACGGTCTGCGTGCAAAAGCGTCCCGTAACGAGCCTTATTATCCACCGGTTGAGCCCGCACGCCCGGCCACCGACCTGCAAAGCGCCTGAGGAGTGATCATGGAAAAGGTTGTAATTGTTGATGCCATCCGCACCCCGATGGGCCGCTCTAAGGGCGGGGCGTTCCGTAACGTCCGTGCGGAAGATCTTTCTGCCCACCTGATGCGCAGCATTCTGTCCCGTAACCCGGCTCTGGAAGCCGCCGCGCTGGATGATATTTACTGGGGCTGCGTGCAGCAGACCCTGGAGCAGGGTTTTAACATCGGGCGTAACGCCGCCCTGCTGGCAGAGATTCCGCATTCGGTTCCGGCAGTCACCGTGAACCGCCTGTGCGGCTCTTCCATGCAGGCGCTGCACGATGCAGCCCGTATGATTCAGACCGGTGATGCCCATGCCTGCCTGATTGGCGGCGTGGAACACATGGGCCACGTGCCGATGAGCCATGGCGTTGACTTCCATCCAGGCCTTAGCCGCAACGTCGCGAAGGCGGCGGGCATGATGGGGTTAACCGCAGAAATGCTCGCCCGCATGCACGGCATCAGCCGCGAGATGCAGGATCAGTTTGCCGCCCGCTCCCACCAGCGCGCCTGGGCCGCAACGGAAGCGGGCCATTTCAAAAATGAAATTGTTGCCACCAGCGGCCACGATGCTGACGGCGTGCTAAAGCGCTTTGATTACGACGAAGTTATTCGCCCGGAAACAACCGTTGAAGGGCTGTCGCAGCTTAGGCCAGCGTTCGATCCGGTCAACGGGACGGTCACGGCGGGCACATCTTCTGCCCTGTCTGACGGTGCCGCAGCCATGCTGCTGATGAGCGAATCACGCGCCAGAGATTTGGGCCTGAAAATTCGCGCCCGTATCCGTTCGATGGCGGTGGTCGGCTGCGATCCGTCAATCATGGGCTACGGCCCGGTACCGGCGTCGAAAATGGCGCTGAAGAAGGCAGGCCTGACAGCTTCAGATATCGACCTGTTCGAAATGAATGAAGCCTTTGCGGCGCAGATCCTGCCGTGCATTAAGGATCTGGGGCTGATGGAGCAGATCGACCAGAAGATCAACCTGAACGGCGGTGCCATTTCACTGGGCCACCCGCTCGGCTGCTCCGGCGCGCGTATCAGCACCACGCTGCTTAACCTGATGGAACGTCGGGATGCGCAGTTCGGCCTCGCTACCATGTGCATCGGGTTGGGTCAGGGGATCGCAACGGTTATTGAAAGGATTTAAAGATAGATTGCGGCGGATAGCGCTTTCGCTTATCCGCCCTATGGAAACAACTTCGCAGAGTTTAGTTGCCGTTCTTCCCGCCTGTCAGGGGCGGGTTTTTTATGGCATCAGATAAACGCAAAAGCATCGCCAAACATACGCTCGGGATTGGCACCACGCTCATTGCAGAACAGCTCACGGGCAATTTTCGCCATTTCAAAACGGCCTGCGATATAGATATCGTGCCCGCCCAGCGTATCGTAATCCTGCATGACCGCCGTCAACACGGTGCCGTTACGTCCGCGCCACTCACCTTCAGGCTGCTCAACTACCGCTTCAACACGCAGATTTTCATGCTGAACCGAAAGCGCCTCCAGCTCGGCGAGATCGTAAAGATGCTTCTCTTCACGGCCACCCCAGTAGATGGCGATTTCACGCTGAGGGTTACGTGCCAGCGCCGTTAACAGGATGGAGCGTACATAAGAGAAGCCGGTGCCGCCCGCGATCAGGATCAGTGGACGCTCTTCTTCGTCACGCAGCCAGGCGTCGCCGTGGGGAATATCCACCACAATCTCTTTATCTTTCAGGATGCGGTCCATAACGGCCATGGCATACAGATTTAACTCCGAAGCACCAATGTGCAGCTCGATAAACTCGTGCTCGCTCGGCGTAGAGGCCATAGAGAACGGACGTTTGTCACGTTCATCCATCACCACCATCAGATACTGACCTGCCTGAAAGGAAAAATCCGCTTCCGGCAGTAATCGAACGCGGTAAACCGTGTCCGTTATCGCTTCTACCGAGGTCACTTTACAGCTTAAGGTTGTCATGCTTCCCCTCTGTCGGGTCAATAATGCTAAACGGTAAGCCGCCCTCAGGCGTCTTTATCGTTATCGAAAATAGCCAGTTCATCCCAGATTGCATCTATCCGCGCGCAGACTTCCGCATCTTTTTTGATAGGACGCCCCCACTCACGCTGGGTCTCTCCTGGCCATTTATTGGTGGCATCCAGTCCCATTTTTGAACCAAGGCCGGAGACCGGCGAGGCAAAATCCAGATAATCGATCGGCGTGTTCTCGACCAGTACGGTATCACGCGCCGGATCCATACGCGTAGTGATGGCCCAGATAACATCGTTCCAGTCACGCGCGTTCACATCGTCATCGCATACGATGACAAACTTGGTGTACATAAACTGCCGCAGGAATGACCAGACGCCCATCATCACGCGCTTCGCGTGGCCAGCGTACTGTTTTTTGATGGTCACGACCGCAAGGCGATAGGAACACCCTTCCGGCGGCAGATAGAAATCGACAATTTCCGGGAACTGCTTTTGCAGAATCGGCACGAAGACTTCGTTTAGCGCCACGCCCAGTACCGCTGGCTCATCCGGTGGGCGGCCAGTGTAAGTGGAGTGATAAATTGCATCCTCCCGCTGGGTAATATGCGTAACGGTAAATACCGGGAAGCTGTCTATTTCATTGTAGTAGCCCGTGTGGTCGCCATACGGGCCTTCCGGTGCCATTTCACCCGGTTCGATGTAGCCTTCCAGCACGATTTCAGCGCTGGCAGGGACTTCGAGATCGTTGGAAAGGCACTTCACCACTTCGGTTTTTGTGCCGCGCAAAAGCCCGGCAAAAGCATATTCAGAGAGCGTATCCGGCACCGGCGTCACTGCGCCAAGAATGGTAGCCGGGTCTGCGCCCAGTGCAACAGAAACTGGGAAACGTTCGCCTGGATGTTCAGCACACCACTCCTGGAAATCCAGCGCGCCACCACGATGGGACAGCCAGCGCATAATCAGCTTGTTCTTGCCGATGAGCTGCTGGCGGTAAATCCCCAGGTTTTGCCGCTCTTTGTGCGGGCCGCGCGTGACCGTTAACCCCCACGTAATAAGTGGAGCGGCATCTTCGGGCCAGCACTGCATGATGGGGATGCGGGAGAGATCGACCTCGTCGCCTTCCCAGACTCGCTCTTGACAGGGCGCGCCGCGCAGCCGTTTGGTCGGCATGTTGAGCACTTGTTTGAACTGGGGGAGTTTATCGAACAGATCGCGGAAGCCTTTTGGCGGCTCCGGCTCTTTCAGGAAAGCCAGCAGTTTACCCACTTCACGCAGGGAGGAGACATCCTCCTGACCCATGCCCATTGCAACTCGCTTCGGTGTGCCAAACAGATTGCATAGCACCGGCATGCTGTACCCCTTGGGGTTCTCAAAGAGCAGCGCCGGGCCGTTTGCTCTCAGCGTACGGTCGGCAATTTCCGTCATTTCCAGATACGGATCGACTGGCATCGCGATACGTTTCAGCTCACCGCGCTGTTCAAGCAGCGTCATAAAGTCGCGCAGGTCGTGGTATTTCATGCAATTCATCCTGGCCCTGAGAATGCCCGCCATTATACGGACTTCATCCGGAGCATGCTGTATTTTTGTTAAAAACGAGTAACAGTGTGGGCGCTGAGCGAATAGCTATTGGTTATACTGGTGTTGGCTATCTCTCGGTACGGGCTTTTGCTATTCTTGCGCCCTCAATGAGGTGAGATGAGAAATTATGGAATCCTGGTATCTTCTGTACTGCAAACGAGGACAGCAACTGCGGGCGCAAGAGCATCTTGAGCGCCAGACGGTGAGCTGCCTTACCCCAATGATCACGCTGGAAAAACTCGTGCGTGGCAAACGAACTGCAGTCAGCGAGCCCCTGTTTCCGAACTACATGTTCGTCAAATTTGATCCGGAAAACATCCACACCACCACGGTGAACTCAACCCGTGGCGTCAGCCATTTCGTTCGTTTTGGCGCCCAGCCTGCCAACGTGCCTGATGAAGTCATCGAGCAGCTGATTAACTATCATCCTGAAAATGTTACCGACCCGGATACGCCGTATCCTGGCGATAGCGTGGTGATTACCGAAGGGGCGTTTGAAGGGCTGGAAGCGATTTTCAGCGAGCCGGACGGCGAGGCGCGATCTATGCTGCTGCTCAATCTGCTGAACAAGCAGGTACGACAGAGCGTGAAGAATACGGATTTCAGGAAGGTTTAAACGAAAGGCCAGCTGTAGGGCAGATAAGCGTAAGCGTCATCCGCCGCTACAAAATAAAACCTAGCGCTGCATCTGCTCGTCGTGCAGCCACTGTGCGACACGCTTAGAGAAATACGTCAGCACGCCGTCGGCACCCGCACGTTTGAAGCACAGTAGCGACTCCATAATCGCAGGTTTCTCTGCCAGCCAGCCATTCTGGATCGCGGCCATATGCATCGCGTATTCACCAGACACCTGATAGGCGAAGGTCGGCACACCAAAGGTTTGCTTCACGCGGCTGACCACATCCAGATACGGCATACCCGGTTTGACCATCACCATGTCCGCGCCTTCCTGGAGATCCTGCGCCACTTCCTGCAGGGCCTCGTCAGTGTTGGCCGGGTCCATCTGATAGGTTTTTTTGTTGCCGCCCTTCAGGTTACCGGAAGAGCCAATTGCATCGCGGAACGGGCCGTAATAGCAGGAGGCGTATTTCGCCGCATAGGACATGATCTGCGTGTTCACCAGACCGTCGGCTTCCAGCTGGTCGCGAATAGCGCCAATACGGCCGTCCATCATGTCGCTTGGCGCGATGATTTCCGCACCGGCTTCCGCATGGGATAACGCCTGACGCACCAGAATCTCGCGGGTGATGTCGTTAATGACGTAGCCGTCCGCATCGATAACGCCGTCCTGACCGTGGGTGGTATAGGGGTCAAGCGCCACATCCGTCAGCAGGCCCAGCTCCGGCACCGCATCCTTCAGCGCGCGTACTGCACGCTGCACCAGACCATCCGGGTTATAGGCTTCTTCGGCATGTAACGATTTACCCGCGCTTTCGATAACCGGGAACAGAGACAGTACCGGGACACCCAATTTCGCAACGGCTTCGGCCTCTTTAAGCAGCAGGTCGATAGTCATGCGGTAAACGCCCGGCATCGACGCCACTTCTTCCTGACGATTCTGCCCTTCCATCACGAAGACCGGATAGATGAGATCGTTTACCGTAAGCTGGTTTTCAGCAACCAGACGACGGCTGAAGTCGTGGCGGCGTACGCGGCGCATACGGCGGCCGGGAAACGTACCGGGAAATGCATAGCTCATTTACTTTCTCCTGATTTAAGCCAGCCGGAATAAGCGGCGGGCATTGTCATCTGTGACTTGCGCGAGCCAGGCGGGATCTTCTCCTCGCCACAGGGCAACCTGATTAAGGATATGGGGCAAGTAACAGGGTTCGTTGCGTCGGGAAGCAGGTTTTGGTTTTAGATCCCGGGGCAACAAATAAGGGGCGTCGGTTTCCAGCAAAAGCTGCTGGGCTGGAATGCAGGGCAGCAACTCACGCAGCTCAAGCCCACGGCGCTCGTCGCAGACCCAGCCGGTGATGCCGATAAACAGGCCGCGGGCCAGACATTCACGCGCTTCGTCCTGCGTGCCGGTAAAACAGTGCAGCACCACGCCCGGGAGCTTATCCAGCCACGGGTCCAGCAGCGCAATAAAACGCTCATGAGCTTCACGACAATGAAGAAATACTGGCATTACCAGGTCTGCCGCCAGCGCCAGTTGAGCGGTAAAGGCACGCTCCTGTTCAGCCGGCGTCGAGAAGTTACGGTTGAAATCTAAGCCACATTCACCGATAGCGACCACTTCCGGCGCCCCGGCCAGCTGGTAGATAGCCTCTGCCGTGGCATCTTCCCACTGGCTGGCATCATGCGGATGCACGCCTGCGGTAGACCAACAGCCTTCATACTGCTGAGCCATAGCTAAAGCCTGCTGGCTCTCGTGCAGGTTAGTGCCCGTCAGCAACATCCCGCTGACGCCACACTGATGGGCTCGCTGCACGACATCCGCATGATCTTTAGCAAACTGAGAACTGGTTAGGTTTACACCGATATCAAACATAGCGCGTTCCAAACGACGACCGCCCTGCCGGGCGGTCTGTTTTACAATCAGGACTCTTTTTCTGAGTGTTTGTCTTGTGCTTCGGCTTCCGCTTCGGCATCTTCACCCTCGGCACCATCCCGGCGACCTTTGCCGACATAATAACGAGAACAGAATACGCCTACCTCAAACAGGCAGTACATCGGTATTGCCAGTAACGTCTGGGAGAAAATGTCCGGCGGTGTCAGCAGCATGCCAACAATAAACGCCCCCACGAAGATATAGGGACGTTTCTTCTTAAGCGCTTCCGGCGTAGTTACACCCATCCAGCAGAGCAACACAATGGCAACCGGCACTTCAAACGCCGCGCCGAATGCCATAAACAGCGTCATGACAAAGTCGAGGTATTTGCTGATGTCCGTTGAGACCACTACGCCGACCGGTGCGGTTTTGGTTAAAAAACCAAACGCCAGCGGGAAGACGACGAAGTAGGCAAAAGCGATGCCGATATAGAACAGCAATGAGCTGGAAAAAAGCAGCGGCATCACCATCTTACGTTCATGTTTATACAACGCTGGAGCAATAAAGGCCCAGAGCTGGTAGAGAATGACCGGTGCCGAGAGGATTAACGAAACATAGATCGTCAGTTTAATCGGCGTAAAGAACGGCGATGCAACGTCTGTTGCGATCATCGTGGAGCCGACAGGCATCTGACTTATCAGCGGCGCAGAGACGATTTGATAAATGTCATTAGCGAAATAAACCAGCGCCAGAAAAATCACCAGCACAGCGATAATGCTGTTTAACAGTCGCTTGCGCAGCTCAATCAGATGGGTAATGAGCGGTTGGGTATCTTCAACGGCCATGGCTACTTTTTATCACTCGAAGGTTGAGATGAAACTGAGGCGGCTACAGGCTCCGGCACAGGTTTAACCTGAGTCTGGGCGTGTTCTTCTGACGGTGCAGCAGAGGGGTCGGTTGCCGCGCTGGCTTCAACCTCAGGAGCCTGATCTGGCGCGCTGGCCTGATGCGCTGCCGTAGCAGGCGTCACGCCGTCGTGACTGTCCTGCGCATCTTTCACCAACGGATTATGGATGGTGTGCGCTTCATCACTGCCCTGCTCGGCATCCTGGGTATAGGAGCGTTTCATAGATTCAGCTGCCTGACGCAGTTCATCCATTGAGGCTTTGAGCTCCGGCGTCAGGTGATCCAGGCTCGCTTTTTCAACCTTTTTCAGGCTGTCCTGCAATTCCTGAATTTTCAGTTCCTGAGCCAGCTCGTTCTGCACGGTTGAGGCCAGCGAGCGCAGCGCACGTATCCAGCCAACCACCGTTTTGACCGCCAACGGCAGACGTTGTGGCCCCAGAACAACAAGGCCAATCACGAAGACTAATAACAGCTCGCTAAAACCAATATCGAACACGGTTTACACCTGCTCTTTATCGTTGCTCTTTGCTTCGTCTTTTTTCACGTCGCCCGCAGGTTTTTCCGCCAGGTTCTTCGCAGTGAAGTCAGCGTCCTGAACAGAAGTGTCTTTCTCTTTAGGTTCATCATCGTTCATGGCTTTCTTGAAGCCTTTGATAGAAGCGCCCAGGTCTGAACCAATAGAGCCCAGCTTCTTCGTGCCGAACAGCAGAACAACGATGACGGCAATGATCACTAATTGCCAGATACTGATACCACCCATAATATTGCCTCAAATCACTCAGATGTATATGTAACGGCCGATATTATACGGCACGTTGCCTGTTAATGACGATTAAAATTCAGGCAGAGCGGCGCCAGCCTATCAGCCAGACCACAATGCCCCCAGCCATCAACCAGGCGGGCATAAGTTCCCACTCCGGTTTGTTTATCAGCAGCATAGTCCCACTTAAAATCAATGTGGCTCCAATGCCGAACAGATAACGCGACTGTCCTTGCCGTACATGATGTTGATGTAGTTCGCGTTGGATTTTATCAATGCTGTGCTGTAAATGCTTGCCCTGGCGCAAACTGTCGTACACCAGTTCTGGCAGTTCGGGCATTTTTTCGATCCAGAACGGGGCTTTTTCTTTAAAAGCACGAACCAGAGCAGGAATGCCGACCTGATCTTTAATCCAGCTCTCCAGGAATGGCTTGGCTGTTTTCCACAGATCCAGCTGGGGATAAAGCTGCCTTCCGACACCTTCAACATATAAAAGCGTTTTTTGCAGTAAAACCAGCTGTGGTTGCACTTCCATATTAAAGCGGCGCGCCGTATTAAACAGATTCAGCAGAACATGGCCAAAGGAGATTTCCGCCAGCGGCTTTTCAAAAATTGGCTCACAAACGGTACGAATGGCAAACTCGAACTCTTCCACGTTGGTATCTGGCGGTACCCAGCCAGAATCTACGTGTAGTTCGGCAACTTTACGGTAGTCGCGGTTGAAAAAGGCGATGAAGTTCTCTGCCAGGTAGCGTTTATCTTCTTTGTTCAGCGAGCCGACAATACCGCAGTCAATGCCGATATACTGCGGATCTTCCGGGTGGTCATAGCTGACAAAAATATTGCCCGGATGCATGTCGGCGTGGAAGAAGCTGTCGCGGAATACCTGTGTGAAGAAGACCTGCACGCCGCGTTCAGCCAACAGTTTCATATTGGTGCCCTGGCTTTCAAGCGTTGGGATATCCGAAACAGGTATGCCGTAGATGCGCTCCATGACCATCATGTCTTCGCTGCAATAATCAGAAAACACTTCCGGGATGTAGAGCAACGGACTGCCATCGAAATTGCGGCGTAGCTGGATGGCATTTGCCGATTCACGCAATAAATTCAGCTCATCTATCAGCGTTTTCTCGTACTCACGCACGACTTCCAGCGGACGCAAACGGCGGCCATCCGGCAGTAAACGAGGCACCCAGCGCGCTAAGCGATATATCAGCTTCATGTCGGCTTTGATGATGGGAAGAATATCCGGGCGGATAACTTTAATCACGACTTCACGGCCGTTCTCTTTCAGCCGGGCAGTATGTACCTGCGCAATAGAAGCCGAAGCCAGCGGCTTTATTTCAAATTCATCAAACCAGGTTTCAACGGGTATGCCGCCCATTGCCTGTTCGATCTGTTGCTTAGCCAGCTCTCCATCAAAGGGCGCGACTCTGTCCTGGAGCATCGCCAGCTGATCGGCAATCATCGGCGGGAACAGATCCCGGCGCGTAGAGAGCATCTGACCAAACTTGATCCAGACCGGGCCAAGCTCCTGCAATGCAAGGCGCAGGCGCTCACCGAGAGCTTTATCTTTATGACGATTTGGCATCCAGAAAAGCATACGCCGCCCGATACGCAACGGCAGCGTGATACGAAGCTTAGGGATTAGCTCATCCAGACCATAGCTGAGGAAGGTACGAATGATGAAGTAGAGACGACGAATTTCTCCTGGCGTCATTTGCCCTCCAGCCTGTCCAGCCGCGCGCTTAATGCGTCGACCGCACGCTCAACGGCTGCCGTTTCCTCGGCAAACCACGCCACTTCCAGCGGGCCAGGGGCCATACGCCACTCTTCGGTTATTGCCTCAGCCAGATACTGTTGATTGCGGGAAAAGCCTTTTTTCAGCAGCTTGCTGCCGCCGCGGAAAAATTTGCTGATGCCTTCAGCGGCCACGTCGCCGATATAAGGTGCGAATAGCTCTGCGGGATCGAACTCCGCCAGATCCATTAACGCCACCCAATTTTGCACAACCTGGAGATCGCCCTGCACTTCAAGCTCACCGCTGCGGATAAGCGCCGTCAGCTGCTGCCTGTCGCGCAGTTTCGGCAGTACCGCCATGCGCGTGATAACAACGCAGTCAGCTTCGCCTTCCCACTCTCCCAGCACGTCAATCTGCTGTTCACTGAATGAGAGAACCAGCGGCGCGGAAAACTCCTTGAGCTCAACGCGCAGCACTTTCCCCAGTAAACGCTGACGGGCGGCCTTCAGGCCACGGTCGCGCCACAGAAAGGTGTTGAGGACGGTTTCCAGCCCGGCGGTGACAAGCGGTGTAAATGGCATCAGCAACCCCCGATCAGAATTTGTAGCCACGATGCAGGGCAACGATCCCGGCGGTCAGGTTGTAGTAGGTGGTGTTTTCAAAACCAGCGTCTTCCATCATCGCCTTCAGAGTGTCCTGGTCGGGATGCATGCGGATAGACTCGGCCAGATAGCGGTAGCTCTCTGCGTCCTGCGCAACGACTTCGCCAATGCGCGGCAGAATGTGGAAGGAATACGCGTCGTAGGCTTTGCTCAGCGGTTCAATGATTGGTTTGGAGAATTCCAGCACCAGCAGGCGACCGCCCGGCTTGAGCACGCGATACATAGAGCGCAGCGCTTTTTCTTTATCGGTAACGTTACGCAGGCCGAAAGAGATGGTGATGCAATCAAAGAAATTGTCCGGGAACGGCAGCGCTTCCGCATTTGCCTGCACGTAGTTCACGTTACCCACGATACCGATATTGCGCAGCTTCTCACGGCCCATTTTCAGCATCGAGTCGTTGATATCTGCCAGAACCACTTCACCCGTTTCACCCACCAGACGAGAAAACTTCGCGGTCAAATCGCCCGTTCCGCCAGCAAGATCCAGCACCCGCTGCCCGCGACGCACGCCGCTGCAGTCAATGGTGAAGCGCTTCCAGATACGATGCACGCCGAACGACATCAGGTCATTCATCACGTCGTATTTGGCGGCCACAGAGTGGAATACATGCGCCACCATATCGGCCTTCTGCTCTTTCGCTACGGTGCGGAAGCCAAAGTGTGTTGTTTCCTGGGATTCGTCGACCATCTCAATGCCTGCTTATCAAAAAAAGGTTCGTGAAGTGTAACAGAATGGCCGCTAAAGCCCTATGGTTCAAGCCTGCTGGATGAACCTTTGCTCAGCTTTACCCGACGCTTTGTCGGTCTTCTAAGCTCCTGTCCTGGTCTGTCTCTTCGTCGTGCCCATGACCGATTCGCGTCGCGTTGTCTTCATCTTCCTGCCGCGCCCGATCGACTAAATCCGGATTAATCTCGCGTTTAACTTCGACGCCCAGCCCGCGGAACGCATCGGCCTGTACCAGGATATTTCCGCGCCCGGAGGCAAGCTTTTTCATCGCCTGGCGGTAATTGTCCTGCGCCTTATCCAGGCTCTGGCCGATGGCGGACATGTCATCAACGAACAGGCGCATTTTGTCATACAGTCGCCCCGCGCGTTCTGCAATTTGCTGCGCATTACGGCTCTGGTGCTCATAACGCCACAAATTGGTAATGGTGCGCAGCGCCACCAGCAGCGTTGTCGGGCTGACCAGCATGATGTTGTTCTTCAGCGCTTCGCTAATTAATTCCGGCTGGCGGTCTATGGCGAGCAGGAAGGCAGGCTCTACCGGAATAAACATCAGCACGTAATCGAGGGAGCGCAGGCCGGGTAGCTGCTGGTAGTCTTTGCGGCTGAGCAGACGGATATGGTTGCGGACGGCAGCGATATGCTCGTTCAGAGCCCCTTCCCGCGTAAATTCATCGTCGCCGTTAAAGTAGCGCTCGTAGGCTACCAGCGTCATTTTCGCATCGATAACCACATCTTTGCCCTGCGGCAGACGAACGATAACATCCGGCTGCATACGGCTGTTGTTTTCCAGCTGGATATTTACCTGAGTCTGGTATTCATGGCCTTCCCGCAGGCCAGAGGCTTCCAGCACGCGAGTCAGCACCACCTCACCCCAGTTCCCCTGGGTTTTGTTATCGCCTTTCAGCGCCTTAGTGAGATTGAGGGCTTCCTGCGCCATTTGCGCATTGAGCTGCTGGAGACTGCGGATTTCGTGAGTCAGGGTATGACGTTCGCGAGCTTCCTGCCCGAAGCTGTCCTGCACCTGACGACGGAAGCCATCCAGCTGTTCACGCAGCGGCGTTAACAGGCCATTCAGACTCTGGCGGTTCTGCTCTTCAACCTTGCGACCGCTTTGCTCAAAAATACGGTTGGCGAGGTTTTCAAACTGCTCGCTCAGCCGCTGTTCGCTGTTGATCATCTGGCGATGTTTGTCTTCGGCACTCAGGCGAGTTTGCTCCAGCAGCGTGGTAAGCTCACGCAGATCGGCTTCCTGTGTGCTGTTAATTTCAAGCTGGGTTCGCAGTTCGCGGTTTAGCTGTTCACACTCTTCTTTCCAGTGTTGGTTCTGAATGAGTTCCTGTCGGGTGGCCTTGAGCTCACCATACACTTCCCGCTGCTCTTCATGCAGGAGCGACTGCTTTTGCGCCGCCCGCAGGCTCGCAATAAGCCATCCTGTTAATACCCCTACCAGAGCAATACCAAGCCCGAAGAGAACTGAAATATCCACTGCACCTCCCGCAATCCACGCCAAACACCAGCAAGCTAAAATTGTGCTGTATAAATGTCCAGATGAAAAGGAGTTTACTGCGAGGCATTACGCAAAGCGTAAATTTATAGAACGTCTGGCGATAAAAAAGGCGGATGAAATGTTTTCACCCGCCTGACTGGTTAGTGTGGATTCCGCTCTCGCTTTTCCACCGGACGTTTAACTGAACTAGATCAGGCGGCGAGCCGCTTCAACCACGATTTTCACCGCGTGGCTTTCAGTTTTCTTCATCGTCTCGGCGTTTGGAATTTCTTGCTGGGTACGGTTAACGATAACACCAGCAACCATCCCGGCGCGCAGGCCCTGGCTTGCGCACATGGTCAGCAGCGTGGCCGATTCCATTTCGTAGTTCATCACGCCCATCTGCTGCCACTCTTCCATGGAGCCTTTGAAGCGGCTGACGACGCGACCGGAGAAGGTGTCGTAACGCTCCTGACCCGGGTAGAAGGTGTCGGAGGATGCTGTCACGCCAACGTGAGTCGTCGCACCAATGGATTTAGCTGCTTCAACCAGCGCCGTCGTACAGGCGAAGTCAGCAACCGCCGGGAACTCCATAGGCGCAAAGTGCAGGCTGGCTCCGTCAAGACGCACGGACGCGGTGGTAACCAGTACATCGCCGACGTTGATATGTGGCTGAATCGCACCGGTGGTGCCGATACGCAGGAAAGTGCGAATGCCCAGCTGTGCCAGTTCTTCTACAGCGATAGAAGTAGACGGACCGCCAATACCGGTGGAGCAGACGATCACGGCCTTGCCGTCGATTTCAGCACGCCAGGTAGTAAATTCGCGATGGGCGGCCAGTTTGACCGGCTTGTCCATCAGCGCGGCGATTTTTTCAACTCGCTCCGGGTCGCCCGGGACGATAGCAAGCGTTGCCCCTTGCAGGTCGCTCTTCGTGAGGCCGAGGTGAAAAACATCAGACTTGGACATAACAGACTCCTCTGTTGAGTAGGGTTGGCTTGTGCCACAAAGCAGTACTTTACAGAACCTGCCCGGAGAATTTCGTGACGCATTTCACTTTGAATGAAACAAATTACATCATTTACAATTCATTTGGTGACACAGATCACGCCTTGCGAGCAATTTGTGCGCTTATCCGTCGGTGAGAGCGTTTTTTTTAAACCAGAGATGTTAGCTATAGTTACCTCACTGCGCTAATGCTGGTACGGAGAATGCCACCAATGAAAGAAGAGCACACAACACAGAACACGTCGGGCGGTAAATTCGCACCTGCGGCAGAACCCCTCGCGACAACCGTTGTAACCACCCCGGAGGATGCCATTCTGGCCGGCGAAACGTCGGTCCCGTCTCAGGGCGAGAACATGCCTGCTTACCATGCCCGGCCTAAAAACGCCGACGAACCTTTACCCGTGGTCATTGTGGTACAGGAAATTTTCGGGGTGCATGAACATATTCGTGACGTCTGCCGCCGCCTGGCGCTTGAGGGTTATCTGGCGGTCGCGCCTGAACTCTACTTCCGCCAGGGCGATCCTTGTGACTATGCGGACATTCCTACCCTGTTCAGCGGGTTGGTTTCCAGAGTGCCGGATGCCCAGGTGCTTGCCGATCTTGATCACGTCGCCAGCTGGGCTGCCCGCAATGGGGGTGATGCCCATCGCCTTATGGCGACAGGATTTTGCTGGGGTGGACGTATTGCCTGGCTGTACGCCGCGCATAACCCGCAGCTCAAAGCAGCGGTGGCCTGGTATGGCAAACTGACCGGTGAGAAAACGCTGAATTCACCGAATCATCCGGTGGATGTTGCCATCAACCTTAACGCTCCGGTGCTGGGCCTGTATGGCGGCCAGGATACGGGGATCCCGCAGGATACGGTGGAAACGATGCGTCAGGTGCTACGTGCCGCTAATGCAAACTCGGAGATTATCGTTTATCCCGATGCGGGCCACGCGTTCAACGCGGACTATCGCCCGAGCTACCATGAAGAGTCGGCGAAAGACGGCTGGGAAAGGATGCTGGCGTGGTTTGCTCGTTTTGACGGCAAGAAATAAGAGAATCTGAGTAAGAAGTTCCCCTCACCCAGCCCTCTCCCCAAAGGGACGAGGGAGAAGGCATGGCGTGAGGGTCAGGTCTTAAGCGCTACGCAGGTTCTGAGCAGCCTTCACCATATTTGCCAGCGCCTGGCGGGTTTCAGGCCAGCCGCGGGTTTTCAGGCCGCAGTCCGGGTTCACCCACAGGCGCTCTGCCGGGACGGACTCTGCGGCTTTCTTCAGCAGGGCCTCGATCCATTCCACGCTTGGCACGTTCGGAGAGTGAATATCGTAGACGCCCGGCCCGATTTCGTTCGGGTATTCGAACTCTTTGAACGACTCCAGCAGATCCATATCGGAACGGGACGTTTCGATGGTGATCACGTCCGCATCCAGCGCCGCGATGGAATCCATGATGTCGTTGAACTCGCAGTAACACATGTGAGTGTGGATCTGCGTGTCATCGCGCACGACGGCGGCGTTCAGGCGGAAGGCTTCCACGCCCCACTCTAAATAGGCCTGCCAGTCGGACTGGCGCAGCGGTAAGCCTTCGCGCAGCGCTGGCTCATCAATCTGGATGATGCCAATGCCCGCATCTTCCAGGTCCGCCACTTCATCACGCAGCGCCAGAGCGATTTGCTTCGCGATGGTTTCGCGGCTCACATCCTCGCGTGGGAATGACCAGCAGAGGATGGTCACCGGCCCGGTCAGCATGCCTTTCACCGGTTTGTCGGTCAGGGACTGCGCGTACTTCGCCCACTCAACGGTGATGGCCTTCGGACGGCTGATGTCACCAATGACTACCGGAGGCTTCACGCAGCGGGAACCGTAGCTCTGCACCCAGCCGTTCTGGGTAAACACGAAGCCGTCGAGGTTTTCACCGAAATACTCCACCATGTCGTTACGCTCGGCTTCGCCGTGTACCAGCACGTCCAGCTCCAGGCGCTCCTGCTCAACAATCGCCTGCTTAATGTGTTCAGCGATACCGGTGCGGTAGTTGCCCGCGTCCAGATTGCCTTTTTTGAAATCCAGACGCAGACCGCGAATTTCAGTGGTTTGCGGGAACGATCCGATAGTTGTTGTTGGCCATGCCGGCAGGTTAAAGCGCTGGCGCTGCGCCTGAGCACGGGAAACATAGTCGCTCTGGCGCTGGCTGTCCTGAGCGGTAATGGCCGCCAGGCGTTTTTCTACCGCCGCGTTATGCACCCGGCTGGAGTTACGGCGAGCCTGAATCGGCGCGCTCCACTCGGCGATTTTGTCCGTGTTGCCGCTGTTCAGGGCTTCGGTCAGCAGTGACAGTTCGGCGCATTTTTGCAGGGCAAAAGCAAACCAGCTTTTCACCTCTTCATCCAGACGGGTTTCCACGCTCAGATCGATTGGGCTGTGCAGCAGGGAGCAGGAAGAAGCTACCCACAGGTCTCGTTTGCCGACCAGCTCTTTCAGCTGCGCGTATTTCTCAGTCAGATCGGCACGCCAGACGTTACGACCGTTGATGACACCCGCAGACAGCAGCCAGTCGACAGGCAGCTGCTGATGGATCTCGTTGATATCGTCTTTACCGTGAACGAAATCAACGTGCAGACCCTGTACCGGCAGCGCGGTAATGGTGTTCAGGTTCGGCGTCACGCCTTCGAAATAGGTGGTCAGCAGGAGTTTAGTTTTGCCAGCCAGCGCGTCGTAAGCCGGTTTGAAGGCGTCCAGCCATGCCTGCGGCAGCTCCAGCACCAGCGCGGGCTCATCGATTTGCACCCACTCAATACCGCGTTTTGCCAGCTCGGCCAGCACCTGCTGGTATACCGGCAAAATATCTTTCAGCAGGCTCAGGCGGTCAAACTGTTCGCCTTTCACTTTGCCCAGCCACAGGTAAGTGACCGGCCCAAGCAACACGGGCTTCACGTTGTGGCCCAGGGCCAGCGCTTCATCCACTTCATCCAGCAGCTGCGTCCACGTCAGTCTGAACTGCTGCCCTTTGGTGAATTCCGGCACCATGTAGTGATAGTTGGTGTTAAACCATTTGGTCATTTCAGCGGCGGCGGCTGGCTCGCCGGTTGGGGCACGGCCACGGCCAATGCGGAATAAGGTGTCCAGGTCGACGCTGCCGTCCGCATTCTGATGACGAGCCGGCACGTTACCGAGCAGCAGGCTGGTGGTCAGAACGTGGTCGTACCATGCGAAGTCGCCCACCGGCAGCAGCTCAACGCCCGCCTGTTTTTGCTGATCCCAGTGACGGGCGCGCAGCTCGCGGCCCACCGCCAGTAACTCTTGCTGGGTGGAGCTGCCAGCCCAGTAGCTCTCTTGTGCTTTTTTCAGTTCGCGACGCAGGCCGACACGAGGAAAACCGAGGGTGTGATTATGGATTGTCATTTTTCTTTCCTCATTATATCTCGAATTTGACGCATTTAGACGTCCAGATGTTTACACATCTATAATCCGCAGGTACTGTATCTTCCTCAAGCGCAAAATCTTCATCGCGAAGTGAAGGACTTTCATGATCGAAATTAAACATCTGCGGACGCTCCAGGCGTTACGAAACTGCGGCTCGCTGGCCGCCGCGAGCGCCTCGCTGCATCAGACCCAGTCAGCCCTCTCCCACCAGTTCAGCGATCTGGAGCAGCGGCTCGGGTTCCGCCTGTTTGTTCGTAAAAGTCAGCCGCTGCGCTTTACGCCGCAGGGTGAAATTCTGCTTCAGCTTGCCGAACAGGTGCTGCCGCAGATCGGCCGCGCGCTTCAGGCCTGCAATGAACCGCATCAGACCACGCTGCGCATTGCTATTGAATGCCACAGCTGCATCCAGTGGCTGACTCCGGCGCTGGAGAATTTCCACAAACAGTGGCCGCAGGTGGATCTGGATTTTAAATCAGGCGTGACGTTCGACCCGCAGCCCGCGCTGCAGCAAAGCGAGCTGGATATCGTTCTGACGTCCGACATCCTGCCACGCAGCGGCCTGCACTATTCGCCCATGTTTGATTATGAAGTGCGCCTGGTGCTGGCGACGGATCACCCGCTGGCGGGCAAGGCGCGCATCGAGCCGGAAGATTTGAGCAGCGAAACGCTGATGATTTACCCGGTGCAGCGTCAGCGGCTGGATATCTGGCGTCATTTTCTGCAACCGGCAGGCGTCAGCCCGTCACTGAAAAGCGTCGATAACACCTTGCTGCTGATTCAGATGGTGTCGGCCCGCATGGGGATAGCCGCGCTGCCGCACTGGGTGGTGGAGAGTTTTGAGCGCCAGGGGCTGGTGGTGACCAGGACCCTGGGCGAAGGATTGTGGAGCCGACTGTACGCTGCGGTTCGCGATGGCGAACAGCGTCAGCCGGTCACAGAAGCGTTTATTCGCTCGACGCGCTCGCACGCCTGTGAGCATCTTCCGTTTGTGCGGAACGCGGAGCGACCCAATGGCGATGCACCCATAGCGAAGCCATTATCACCGTCCCCCCAATAATAAAGCTCGGCCAGTGGGGCTGCTCCTGCCAGATGGCGAGGTTAACCAGCAGCCCTGCGGGCACATGCACGTTGTTCATGATGCCGAGCGTCCCCGCATCGACCTGCGTCGCACCGTAGTTCCACATGAAATAGCCCAGTCCGGAAGCGACCACGCCCAGCCAGACCAGAATGCCCCATTGCAGGTTAGTGGTTGGCAGCTTCTGTGGATTGCCCATCACAAACCAGGCGCTTACCGCCACCACGGCTGCCCCGAGATAGAACCAGGAAAAAGCGCATCTTTGCGGCATAGGCCGCGTTTCCATCAGTCGTTTGTAGCCCACCATCCCGATGGCAAAGCAGATGTTCGCCGCCTGTACCAGCAGTAAGCCAGTCCAGAAGTGATCGCTCACTTTGTCATAGCGGATGATGGCCGCGCCGACAACGGCCAGCCCGGCGCTTAGCGCATAGCCCCAGCGCAGCGGCCTGCGGCTGAGCAAATCATAAATAAACGTGATGTAGAGCGGCGTCAGCACCGTGAACAGCAGGAATTCCGACACGGTGAGATAGAGATAGGCCTGGAAGCTGAACAGGTACATCACGCCGAGCTGCAGCGCGCCCACCAGCATATACAGCAGGAGCGTTTTCGCGCTGTAGCCTTTAAATCGCAGGAATGGCAGGAACACAACTGCCGCCAGCCCTACGCGCATCAGCACGGAGAAATAGCTGTCGACATTCCCGGCAAGGTATTCGCCAATCAGGCTAAAAGAGAAGGCCCACAGGATAGTGGTGATGATCAGTAACGGCACGGTGGCGTCTTCGCAGCAGGAAATTTACCGCATTGTAGCGAAGCTTGTTGCCGGGAGGGGAATTATTTGGTTGACGAGTGGTGATTGATTCACCACTCGTTTGTATGATTACTCCGCGCCGAGGAACATCCTGCGCAGATAGTGCGGGACGGCGTTCTCGGCGTTGGTGCCGATTACTTCCAGCTCCGGCAGCAGGTCTTTCAGGCGCTGGTGGGCGTTGCCCATGATGCAGCCTTTCCCTGCCATAGAGAGCATTTCAGCGTCGTTCATGCCGTCGCCAAAGGAGATGCACTCTTTTAAGCTGTAGCCCATCGCTTTCGCTACGGCTTCCAGCGCGTGCCCCTTAGATACGCCGCCCGCCATCACTTCCAGGCAGGTTAACGTGGAGAAGCTAACGTTAACGCGATCACCCCAGCGGGCGTTGATGGCCTGCTCGAGCGGCAGCAGTTTTTCATGATCGTCGCAGGTGAAGAACACTTTGCTGACGCCGTCCGTTTCCAGCAGGCCCGGTTCGAACAGCGAGTACTTGAAAACGGCTTCTTTAAAATATTTCATCTCTTCCGGGCGGTGGCGGTTCATGAACCATTCATCGCCGCGATAGACGTTAGTCACGATATCCGGGTTGGCTTGAATCACACCAAACAGATCGCCTGCAATATCACGATCCAGATCGTGCGTGAACACCAGGTTGCCGTCGGTGTCATGCACGCGGGCGCCGTTGGAAGTGATCATGTAGGCTTTGATTTCGAGGTTGTCGCGGATCTGCGCAACGTCGATATGGTGACGCCCCGTTGCAAACACGAAGTGAACACCCTGCGCGGTTAGCAGCTTCAGCGTTTCTTTCGCATACGGGGAGAGCAGATGATCGGGGGACAGCAACGTGCCATCTAAGTCAGACGCAACGACTTGGTACATAGGATTAGTAAACCTCTGGTGAAGAAAATTAACGATGCCGCTCGAAAAACTCGAGGATGGCATGCAACGCTTCGGCTCGCATATCGTCCTTTTCAAACAGGATCTCATGATACGCGCCGTTTATGACGTAAGGTGCTTCCCCCTCACAGGGATGGCCCGCCGCGGCACGAATTTCGCAGAATCGTTGGTGCGCACGGTTATCCACCACCCGCTCCTCTTCTGCCTGGAGTAAAAATATCGGCGTCGTGATGGCGGTGGCTCCCGCCAAAACTTCTTCTCCTGCCAGGATCCCTTCGCGTACCCAGTGCCATGTTGGCCCACCGACCCGCAATGCTGGCTCATCAGCATAAAAACGCAGGCTGCGGCGGTAACGCTCACGGCTATGGGTCAGGACATTAACGCTAAACGGTAAAGCGCGCCACCGGCCAGTTCCTATTGCATAACCTTCACGAATTCGCTGGTGACCCTCGGCCCAGTCAAGCAAGTGGCGCACCATCCATTCTGGCCATCGCAGCGTAATACCGAACATCGGCGCACAAAGCGCAACAGCATCGAACGCCTGCGAATGCTTTGTCAGCCACAACGTGGTGATTGCTCCGCCCATTGAGTGGGCCAGTACGTAGCGCTTTCGCCACGTCCCGGTAGCAACTTCCTGCTGGTAAAATCGGTCAAAATCTTCGACATAGTCGCTAAATTTCACGACATGCCCACGGTGTGTATCAGAGAGCAAACGGCCTGAACGGCCCTGCCCCCGGTGGTCAATAATCAATACGTCGAAGCCGCTGTAGAATAAATCGTAGGCAAGTTCAGCATATTTCACGTAGCTTTCGATACGACCAGGACAGACGACAATCACCCTGTCATGGCTGTCATCGCAAAAGCGGACATAACGCACGGGCACGTCATCGACGCCCAGGAATTCACGCTCTTCCCGCCCACGCCAGAAGTCTGTTAATGGACCCATCGTGAAAGCAGAAAACGCCTTTTCACGTGATAACCATCCATTTTTATCCTGAGCCATATGCTGTTTTACACCGTATAAATTGATTATTTGTGACCCGTAGCACGCCCATAAACAATAGCGTATTGTGGCACAAAAGTGTTCGCTCGGGAATTTCGCATGACTTTCGAATGGTGGTTTACCTATCTTCTAACGACAATCATTTTAAGCCTCTCTCCAGGCTCTGGCGCGATCAATACGATGTCCACCGCGATGAGCCACGGCTACCGAGGAGCAGCGGCATCTATTGCAGGATTACAAACCGGGCTGGCGATTCATATTGTGCTGGTTGGTGTCGGGCTGGGCGCGCTGTTTTCACGTTCATTAATGGCATTCGAAGTGCTGAAATGGGCAGGTGTTGCTTATCTCATTTGGCTTGGCATTCAACAATGGCGTGCCGCAGGGGCAATCGATCTCAATACGCTGGCAGCCAGTCAGCCGCGCAGCCGCCTGTTTAAACGCGCGGTGTTTGTGAATCTCACTAACCCCAAAAGCATTGTGTTTCTGGCCGCACTGTTCCCGCAGTTTATCGCCCCGCATCAGCCTCAGGCGATTCAGTACGCGATCCTGGGCGTGACAACAGTGGTAGTGGATATCATTGTGATGATTGGCTACGCAACGTTAGCCAAACGCATTGCGGGGTGGATAAAAGGGCCACGTCAGATGAAAGCGTTGAACCGGGTGTTTGGTTCGCTGTTCATGCTCGTCGGCGCGCTCCTTGCCGGAGCACGCCAGGCCTGATCGTTTAGCGGGAAATGATCAGGTGAATACCGAAACCGGTAAACAGCGCGCCCGCCATACCGTCAATCCATTTGGCAAGGCGCTGATAGCCGCGACGCATTTTCGGCAGGGCAAACAGGCTGGCCACAATGGTAAACCAGGCAAAAGTTTCCAGGGCAATCATTACAAATAAGCCCCAGCGCTCCGCGCCACCCACGTTGTCGCCAACGAACAGGGAGAAGACGCTGCCGAAATAGATAATCGCTTTCGGGTTAGACAGGTTGGTAAGCAGCCCTTTCAGGAAGCTACGTCCGCCGTGAGCCAGCTCTACCGCCGGGGCTTCTTCCGTTGCCACTTCTTTCTTAAACGCGCCGCGCAGCATCTGATAACCCATCCAGCACAGGTAGAGGCCACCGCCGACCATAATAATGCTGTGCAGCCACGCCATTTTTTCGAGGATCAGGTTAAGACCCAGTAACGCCACGCCGGACCACACCATGACGCCGCCGGTAATCCCCAGCACGCCCATCATCGCCTCTTTGCGGGAGCGGCTAACGGCTGTCTGGGAAACGAAGAAAAAATCAGGGCCAGGGGTGACCAGGGCAACGATATGCAATACCGCTACGGTCAGAAAAAGCATCAGCATAGGAAGTTACTCGCGGGATAATCAGTCGATGAACAGCCATCCTGCCACGTTCGGGCAGGACTGGCTACTACTCATCTTCGCCGTCGACGTGGCTGCGAATGAGTGACATGAATTCTCGGCCAAAACGCTCCAGCTTGCGGGTTCCCACGCCGTTCACACCCAGCATTTCTCCAGGGGATAACGGCATCTGCTCTGCCATTTCGATAAGCGTCGCGTCGTTGAACACCACGTAAGGCGGGATGTTCTCTTCGTCAGCGATAGCTTTGCGAAGTTTACGGAGCTTGGCAAACAGCTTGCGGTCGTAGTTGCCGGAGGCAAACTTCTGGCTCGCTTTAGATTTAATCGCCACAACCCGGGGAACGGCGAGCATCAGCGGGACTTCAGCGCGCAGATAAGGACGGGCGGCTTCAGTAAGCTGCAAGGCTGAATGCTGGGCGATATTTTGCGTCACCACGCCAAGGTGAATGAGCTGGCGGATCACGCTCACCCAATGTTCGGTGGTGTGCTCACGCCCTTCCCCATAAACCTTCAGTTTGTCGTGGCCGAACTCGCGAATACGCTGGTTGTTTGAGCCACGCAGCACTTCCACAACGTAGCCCATACCGAAACGCTGGCCGACGCGATAAATACAGGACAGCGCTTTTTGCGCGTCCATCAGCCCGTCATACTTGCGCGGTGGGTCGAGACAAACGTCGCAGTTACCGCAAGGCTGCTGTCGGCCTTCCCCGAAGTAGTTCAGCAGCACCAGACGGCGGCAGGTTTGCGCTTCCGCAAAGGCACCCATCGCGTTGAGCTTATGGCGTTCGATGTCCTGCAACGCCCCCACGGGCTTCTCTTCGAGACATTTTCGTAGCCAGGCCATATCTGCCGGGTCGTAAAACAGCATGGCTTCCGCTGGCAGGCCATCGCGCCCGGCGCGGCCCGTTTCCTGGTAATAAGACTCGATGTTACGCGGGATATCAAAGTGCGCCACGAAGCGGACGTTAGGCTTGTTGATGCCCATGCCGAAGGCGACGGTGGCGACGACGATTTGCAGGTCGTCGCGCTGGAATTTCTCCTGCACATCAGCCCGAACGTCATGCTCAAGCCCGGCGTGATAAGCCCCGGCGGAAATACCTTTGCTTTGCAGTCGGGCAGCGGTGTCTTCAACTTTCGCACGGCTGCCGCAGTAAATAATACCGGATTTGCCCTTCTGCTCCTGGACATAGCGCATCAGCTGATCGAGCGGCTTAAATTTCTCCATCAGCATGTAGCGAATATTCGGGCGGTCGAAGCTGCTGATCTGGATCAGCGGATCCTGCAGGCCAAGCAGGCGGACGATATCCAGCCTGGTGGTGTCATCAGCGGTGGCGGTAAGAGCAATAAACGGGACTTCAGGCAGGCGCTGGCGCAGCTGACCCAGGGCGGCATACTCCGGGCGGAAATCGTGCCCCCACTGGGAGATACAGTGCGCTTCGTCGACGGCAACCATCGACAGATGCCACTGGCTAATCTGGTCGATGAAATTATCCATCATCAGCCGTTCAGGCGCGATATACAGCAGACGGATTTGCCCGCTGCGGCAGCCCGCCATCACTTCCTGCTGCTGGTCCCGGCTCTGGGTGGAGTTCAGACAGGCCGCAGAAACGCCGTTGGCCAGCAGCTGATCCACCTGATCTTTCATCAGCGAGATAAGCGGTGACACAACCACCGTCAGCCCACCGAAGACCAGCGCAGGGATTTGGTAGCAGAGGGATTTACCGCCGCCCGTTGGCATCACGACCAGGCAGTCGCGACCAGCAAGCACCGTTTCAATAATGGATTCCTGACCCGGACGGAATTGCTGGTAGCCGAAGGTCTCTTGCAGAACCTGTCTTGCCACCGCTGTCTGATTTATTACTTCCGCCTCTGTCACGCTCTCTCCACCACAAATAAAACAGGCGCCATTTTCAGCGCCTGAATGAAAAACTGCAACTTTTTAGAACAGGTCGTTAAGCATAACCCCTACGCCGAAGCGCGTCTGGTTAAAGTTGTAATCAATTAACGACTCGCCGTAGCCGCTGTAGAGCTGGGTGTACAGACGAACGTGCTTACCGACCGGATAGCTGAAGCCAAGCTCCGCACCGCCGTAGCCGGTGTTCCAGTTGTACTGGCCCTTCATGCTCAGAATCGCGTCGCCAAGCTCATAACCGACTTTCAGCTGGTAATAGCCCATATATTTAGCGATATCAGGGTTATCGTCGGTTGAGCCAATGACATACCACGGCTTCACTTCCACCAGCCAGTTACCGTTCTCGGCCATCAGACGTGCATACATGCGGTTCCAGCTGCGGGAGGTCGGGTCGGAGCGGCCGTTAGACTGGTGGTTGTAGCCAAACTCCACGTCGCGCAGCGTCCAGCCGGCAAACGTCTCATCCGTAGCAAAGCCCAGGAACACCTGCGGCTCATAGTTCGTTTCACGGAACGGTGAAGATTCACTGCTGTTAGAGAGCTGCCACCATGATTTCTGAGTATAGGATGCGCCAAGCACCGAGTTCTCACCAAGAATACCGCGCCATAGCGGGAAGGCGAGGCTCAGCTGGAACTTCACTTCATCTTTACGGGCGTTATCAGACCAGTTGTAGGAGCTGATAGCTTCTTTGTTCAGGTCATCAGTCACCGTATAAATCACATAGTTGGATTCATAAGGGTAAAGAGTGAAGGGGTTGTCATGTTCCTGCAGCATGTTTGCAATGATGCTGCCGCGAACGGCTGGTTTGTCATGAACTTCTTTAATCGTAGCTTCCTGTGCATAAGCGGTAAGAGGCAGCAAGCTTGCTGCCATTAAGCACCCCAAAAACTTGCGCATCGACGACGTTCTCCTGAATGTAATATTTAGTTTCGAATTGTTAGCCGGTCGACATTCTACAGAGTTCTTATTCATACCGCTCGTCCCTCTATCCGAAAGTGGAAAGCAACAAATGAGAAGCATAAAATACACATTCAAGTAACTTATTCAGACTTTCCGATCGAGGAACGATCCATGTCCGGCAATGTATTAACTACCGAAGCGGCGCTGCAGCTGGTTGGCGAAATTTTTGTCTATCACATGCCTTTTAATCGTGCGCTGGGTCTTGAGCTTGAGCGCTATGAAAAAGCCTTCGCCCAGCTCGGATTTAACAATCAGCCGATGATGGTAGGTAACTGGGCGCAGAGCATTTTGCACGGCGGAGTGATTGCTTCCGCGCTGGATGTGGCCGCGGGTCTGGTTTGCGTCGGCAGCACGCTGACGCGTCACGAGACCATCAGCGAAGAGGAGCTGCGCCAGCGATTATCGAAAATGGGGACTATCGATCTGCGCGTCGATTATCTGCGTCCGGGGCGAGGTCAGCGCTTTACGGCCAGCAGCAGCTTGTTGCGAGCAGGTAATAAGGTCGCGGTTGCACGCGTTGAATTACATAACGAAGAGCAGGTGCATATTGCCAGCGCCACGGCTACCTATATGGTGGGGTAAGAAGATAAATCCTGAGACGACTAAAAGATAAGGAAAAAGCGTGGTTTTTCCTTATCTTTGGTTGCTTTGGCGAAAATCAATAAATTGATTTTCCTTAATATTTTCTGCTTAATTTTTCCACCGCTCAGGCGTGTGAATTTTGTCACCAATCTGTAAATCCTGTTACTATTTGCGCACTATTCTTCGACGAGCTTTATTCATGGATGCGAAACAGACCCGCCAGGGCGTATTGTTTGCCCTCGCGGCGTATTTAATGTGGGGCATCGCGCCTGCTTATTTCAAACTGATCAACTACGTTCCGGCAGATGAGATCCTGACCCACCGGGTTATCTGGTCATTCTTCTTTATGATCGCACTGATTAGCCTGAGCCGTCAGTGGCCACAGGTGAAAAAAGCCTGCCGTAACCGTAAGAAGGTGCTGGCGATGGCGGGCTCCGCGGTGCTTATTGGCGGGAACTGGCTGCTGTTTATCTGGGCGGTGAATAATAACCATATGCTCGAAGCCAGCCTGGGATACTTTATTAATCCGCTGGTTAACGTCGTGCTGGGGATGGTTTTCCTGGGCGAACGCTTCCGTCGCATGCAATGGCTGGCCGTGGCGCTGGCCTGCTGTGGGGTGCTGGTGCAGCTGTGGACGTTTGGCTCGCTGCCGGTCATTGCGCTCGGTCTGGCCTTCAGCTTCGCTTTCTACGGGCTGGTGCGCAAGAAAATCGCCGTCGATGCGCAAACCGGGATGTTAGTCGAGACGCTCTGGCTGCTGCCGATTGCGGCTATTTACCTGTTTGGTATTGCTGACAGCGCAACCAGCCATATGGGGCAGAACCCGTGGTCGCTGAATCTTCTGCTGATTGCCGCAGGCGTAGTGACCACCATTCCGCTACTGTGCTTTACCGCCGCCGCAACGCGCCTGCGCCTCTCAACGTTGGGGTTCTTCCAGTATCTTGGCCCGACGCTGATGTTCCTGCTGGCGGTCACCTTCTACGGAGAAGTGGTGGGTAAGGACAAGATGGTAACCTTTGGCTTTATCTGGGCTGCACTGGCGCTGTTTATTCTGGATGCGGTGTATACGCAGCGCCGGCTGCGTAAGATCGCTTAACGACAGCCGCTATTATCTCCCTCACCCCAAAGGGGCGGGGGGAGAAAAACGTTACAGCCAGTTCTTACGTTTGAAGTAGAGATAAGGTGCAAGCCCGGCGAGGATCATCACGATAATCGCCGCCGGATAGCCGAAGCTTAGCTTCAGCTCGGGCATAAACTCGAAGTTCATCCCGTAGCTGGATGCCACAAGCGTTGGCGGCAGGAACACGACCGATACCACCGAGAAGATCTTGATGATGCGGTTCTGCTCGATGTTAATAAAGCCCATCGCCGCCTGCATCAGGAAGTTGACCTTCTGGAACAGGGATTCGTTGTGCGGCAGCAGGGATTCGATATCTCGCAGGATCTCACGGGCCTGCTCCAGCTGACCGCCCGGCAAGCGCGCCTTGCGCACCAGGAAGTTCAGCGCTCGCTGGGTATCCATCAGACACAGGCGAACCTTCCAGCCGATATCTTCCAGCTCTGCGAGCGTTGACAGCGCGGCGTCATACTCATCGCCCTGATGCCCTTCCATGATCACACGGCTGAGCTTTTCCAGATCGCTGTAAATGTTTTCGATCTCATCCGCCAGCTGTTCAATTTTGGTTTCGAACAGATCCAGCAGCAGTTCGTAGGCGTTACCGTCCACCATGGCCTGGCTACGGGCGCGCATACGGTACAGGCGAAACGCAGGCAGTTCACGTTCGCGCAGGGTATACAGGCGACCTTCACGAATGGTGAATGCCACGGTGCTGTTGCCCGCGTGATCGTCCGCATCTTCGAAAAAGAAAAATGAGTGGATGTGCAAACCATCTTCGTCTTCAAAAAAACGTGCGGATGCTTCGATGTCTTCAAGCTCAGGGCGGGTTGCCAGGCTCTGACCAAGTTCCGTTTGCACACGCTGCCGCTCACTCTCTTCAGGTTCCACCAGATCGACCCAGACGGAGTTTGTCAGGTCGTCGGTTTCATCCCCTTCAAGGCGGGACAGACGATTGTTTTCCAGTTGAAATGCGCTCAGCATGACCGGGACTCCCAATGCAAAAAATATCAGGGACAGTTCGGTTGGCACACAGACAGAAACTCTTGAGGTTTCAGACCATTAAACAGTCTGACTCATTGCGACGGGAACGGTAGACGAGCAGTCGCCGACAACCACTAAGGCTATCAGCATTCGAGGATAGCCTTAGAAGTTGTACCTGCAAAACAGGTAATTGAGCCAGTATCTACTGGGTGTGTCCAAGGCGAGTGTCCTCTTAAGTCGTATTCGTGCGCGCATGTTACGCCACCAAAAATATGGCGTCAACACGCAACGGGATACCGCTGGCGAATAAATACCCGCGATATTTAAAGGGTAGCGGCATTCCCATAAATTGCCAGATATTTCTGTAGGTTACACCGTTTCCAGCCGGGCATACGCAGCCACCAGCCACTTAATTCCCTGACCCGGGAAAGCGACCTGCACGCGGCTATGTTCGCCGCTGCCTTCCAGATTGACGATGGTGCCTTCCCCAAACTTGGTGTGGCGTACGCGTTGCCCCAGCTTGTAGCCCGTATCATTCTCGGATATCGGTGTGCCCATACGTTGATGGCTGACCGGACGGCTGATACTGGCGCGTAAACGAACCTCTTCCACCGTATTTTCCGGCAGCTCACCCACGAAACGCGACGGGCGATGATAAACCTCTTTGCCATACAAACGGCGAGTTTCCGCATAGGTCAGCGTTAGCTTCTGCATCGCTCGCGTCACGCCGACGTAGGCCAGGCGGCGCTCCTCTTCCAGACGCCCGCCTTCATCCAGCGACATCTGGCTTGGGAACATGCCCTCTTCCATGCCGACGATAAAGACCTGCGGGAACTCCAGGCCTTTGGCGGAGTGCAGCGTCATCAGCTGAACCGCATCCTGCCACGTGTCCGCCTGACCTTCCCCCGCTTCCAGTGCGGCGTGGGACAGGAAGGCCTGAAGCGGCATCAGATCTTCGTCTTCATCCTGATAGCTGAACTGGCGCGTTGCTGTCACCAGCTCCTCTAAGTTTTCGATGCGTGTCTGGCCTTTCTCGCCCTTCTCCTGCTCGTACATCATCATCAGGCCGGAGTCTTTAATCACGCGGTCGGTCTGGACGTGCAGGGGCATGTCGATGGTTTCATGAGCCAGCGCGTCGATAAGCTCCATAAAGCGTTGCAGGGCAGAGGCGGCACGGCCAGCAAGCGCCTTTTCCTGTAATAACAGGCGGCAGGACTGCCAGAGCGTAAGCTGTTTATCACGAGAAGTCTGGCGCACCACGTCCAGCGTACGATCGCCAATCCCACGCGTTGGGGTGTTGACCACTCGCTCAAAGGCGGCGTCATCGTTACGGTTGGCGATCAGGCGCAGATATGACAGCGCATCTTTGATTTCCTGACGTTCGAAGAAGCGCATGCCGCCGTAGATACGGTACGGCATGCTGACCTGCAATAAAGCCTCTTCCAGCACGCGCGACTGGGCGTTGCTGCGATAAAGAATGGCGCACTGCTCAAGCGCTCCGCCGCTCTCCTGCCAGGTTTTGATGCGGTT
This sequence comes from Dryocola clanedunensis subsp. sulfonylureivorans, assembly GCF_016756775.1. Classification (GTDB taxonomy): domain Bacteria; phylum Pseudomonadota; class Gammaproteobacteria; order Enterobacterales; family Enterobacteriaceae; genus Dryocola; species Dryocola clanedunensis. The sequence goes on from NZ_JAERMU010000026.1 coordinate 35,686, forward strand.
AACCACGAAGCGGGCTTCATCCAGCTCGTTGAAGGCGCAATAGAGAGAAATAGGCTCGCCGTCGCTGCCGTCTGTCCACAGCTCTTTGCCCAGACGACCAGAGTTATTGGCGATCAGGGCGTTGGCGGCGTTCAGAATGTTATTCGTCGAGCGGTAGTTCTGCTCCAGACGAATGGTTTCGGCACCGGGGAAATCCTTCAGGAAGCGCTGGATGTTTTCCACCTGCGCGCCGCGCCAGCCGTAAATTGACTGATCGTCATCGCCGACAATCATCACTTTGCCGGTGTCGCCTGCGAGCATGCGGATCCACGCGTACTGGATGCTGTTGGTATCCTGGAACTCATCCACCAGAATATTGGTGAAGCGTTCGCGGTAGTGGTTAAGAATGTGCGGCTTGTTCAGCCAGAGTTCGTGCGCGCGCAGCAGCAGTTCGGCGAAATCCACCAGGCCTGCACGGTCACAGGCTTCCTGATAGGCCTGATAAACCTTCTGCCAGGTCTGCTCAACCGGGTTGCCGTAGCTTTCTATGTGATGCGGGCGCAGACCTTCATCTTTTTTGCCGTTGATGTACCACATGGCCTGACGTGCCGGCCACTGCTTGTCATCAAGATTCAGCGCTTTCACCAGGCGCTTTAGCAGGCGCAGCTGATCTTCGCTGTCCAGAATCTGGAAATCCTGCGGCAGGTTAGCGTCCATATGATGTGCCCGCAGCAGGCGGTGGGCCAGACCGTGGAAAGTACCAACCCACATGCCGCCTTGGCTGGTGCCCATCAGCTGGCCGATACGGTGACGCATCTCCGCCGCTGCTTTGTTGGTAAAGGTCACCGCCATGATGGAGTACGGCGAGCAGTGCTCGACGGTTATCAGCCAGGCGATGCGGTGAACCAGCACACGTGTCTTACCACTGCCCGCCCCAGCCAGCACCAGCATATTGCTGCGCGAGGCCGCTACGGCTTCACGTTGTTTATCATTCAGGCTGTCTAGCAGGTAAGAAACGTCCATTGGCACCGCCGCGTGAGGCAGGGGCAGCGTGCCACCCCTGGAATTTTATACAGAGTTCTGATGATTATATCAGCGCAGTCAGGGATGCCAACCGCGAAATTTCGAGATGAGGTAACAGGCGGCTGTCGTCGATCTGCATCAGATCGCCGTCGCGCAGGTTTACCCAGCAGGCCTGCATGCCGCAGCGCACGGCTCCGGCAACGTCCGTGGTGAGGTCATCACCCACGTGAAGGATATGCGCCAGCGGCACGTCGAGCTTCTGCGCCGCAAGATGGTACATGTCGTTGAACGGTTTTGAACGACCGTGCGGGCCAGCCCGCAGAACAAACTTAAAGTATTTATCCAGCCCGAACAGATGAGGCTCCGCGTTACCGTTGGTGATCGCCACCAGCGGCCATTTTTCAGCGAGCTTCGCGAGCGTGTCGTGGGTTTCTTCCGGCACGTCAATACGGCTGCGCCACTCGGCAAAATTTGCCATAGCAGCCGTCGCGCCCGCCGCAGCTTCTTCAGCGCTCAAACCCGCATCCAGCATCGCCTGCTCAACGGCACGGCGACGCCATTCGCTCACGTCGTGATAGATATCCGGCTCAGCGAGGCGAATTGCCTGACGCAGCCGCATGAAATCAGGCTTTTTTAGCGCGCTCAGGCTCGGATGGTAGTTCTGCACAAAGCTTAACGACTCAAGCTCAGTGCGTTCAATCACCGGACGGTTGTCATACAGGGTATCGTCCAGATCGAAGGTGAGCGCGGCTACAGGCCCAAGCGGGCGGTAAAAATGCATTATGATTTCCCCCTTTTGGCGCGTGGATGCGCGGCATCATACACCGTGGCTAAATGTTGAAAATCTAAGTGGGTATAGATTTGCGTGGTGGACAGGTTCGCGTGGCCCAACAGTTCCTGCACACCGCGTAAATCGCCGCTCGACTCCAGCATATGCGTGGCAAAGGAGTGACGCAGCTTGTGGGGATGGACATGGCTGTTCAGCCCCTGCTTGATGCCCCACTCGCTAAAGCGTTTCTGGACGTTGCGGGCGGAAATACGTTTCCCCTGCTTCGAGAGAAACAGCGCGTCGTCGTCCGGGCCAAACAGCTCGCGCAGATCGAGCCAGTGCTCAACCCAGTTCACAGCAGATTTTCCCACCGGTACGCGACGCTCCTTGCTGCCTTTCCCCATCACCCAGACTTCGCCGGTGTCCAGATCGATATGGCCGCAATCCATGTTGACCAGTTCGGAAAGACGCAGGCCCGCGCCGTACATCACTTCCAGCATGGCGCGATCGCGCACGGCGAGCGGATCGTTAAGATCGATATTCAGCAGCCGATCGATATCATCCACTTCAATATTTTTCGGCAGATGGCGGCCTGACTTCGGCGCGGAGATCCCTTTTGCGGGATTGGCTTTAAGCTCTCCCTGGCTAACCTGCCAGTCGAAGAAGCTGCGCAGCGCGGAGAGGCGCAGCGCGAGGCTGGAAGGCCCGAGGCCTGCTCTGCGGCTGCGGACAGCGAGGGATCGCACACCTGCGGCATCACACTGCTGCCAGGTTTTCATCCCCATCTCACCCAGCAGGTGGATGATGGTCTCAAGCTGGCGGCCATAGTTTAACAGGGTAAGCGGGCTGAGCTGGCGCTCAACCTTCAGATAACGCAGGAAGCCGTCAACGGCTGGCTGAAGCGGCGAGGCGGTCATACGCGCTCAATCCAGCGCTCCAGCAGGTCAGGTAGCATTAATGCTAATTCATGCAGCAGCTGTGTTCCCTGGCCTTCGTGATAGTGCTGGGCGTCACGGCTGCTGAACAGCAGCACGCCGAGATCGGCATCGCTGCCCATCAGCGACATCGCCACCGAACCAATCGCTTTCGCCTGCGGGAGGATCACCAGCAGCTCCGGTCCGTTCAACGGGCCAAGATAATGTTGGTTATCGCCCAGCCGCTGAATACGCAGCGGTTCAAAAGCCTGGCGGCTCAGGGATAGCTGCACAAAATCAGAAGGCGCACCGATGCGCCAGCGGTCAGCAAAAAGGCGGACGTTCGCCCCCGCCAGCCCCATCTCACGCGCCCAGCGGTGCAGGCGGTTGAGCATATCCTGCAAACTTGTTGCCGCGGCAAGGCGGCCCTGGAGCTTGAGTAAACGGTAGAACAACCCTTCGTTAGCATTCGCCTGCTCCATCAGCAGGTTCATGTTCTCCTCGAGGCGGTTAATGTGGTTACGGCTGCGAGCCATATGCCATTCCACCAGCGACACGGTGCCGCGAATGGGGTGCGGCACCTGCATCTGTTCTACCTGTAGGGCGTTGCGGATAAAGAAGTCGGGATTGCGCAGCAGGTACTCCGCCACTGCGTTATCATCGAGCTCCAGTACGGCTTCTTGCTGTTCCTCGACGTTCTTCATAGATGTATGAATCCATCATAGACATGGGCCGCCGGACCGGTCATATACAGCGGAGAACCCGGCCCTTTCCAGGCGATATCAAGGCGACCGCCGGGCAGCTCAACGCGTACCTGTTCGGCCAGCAAACCTTGCTGAATACCCACGGCGACGGCACCACAGGCACCGCTGCCACAAGCTTGTGTTTCCCCGGCTCCGCGCTCAAAAACGCGCAGGCGGATGTGTTCACGAGTGACGACCTGCATGAAACCGATGTTTGCCCGCTCCGGGAAGCGTTCGTGGCTCTCCATTACTGGGCCTAAGGTTTCCACGGCGGCAGCCACGACATCATCGACCTGAATCACGCAATGCGGGTTACCCATCGACACTACGCCACACATGATGGTCTGTTCCGCGGCACGCATAATATAGGTCTTTTCCGCTTTGTTTGCGCGAAACGGCACTTCGGAAGGTTCGAAGTTCGGCTCACCCATATTAACGCGTACCAGTTCGTCATCCGTCACGCTAAGCACCATACGGCCATTCGCGGTACTGACGCGGATATCGCGCTTGTTGGTCAGCCCTTTCAGGCGCACAAAGCGAGCAAAACAGCGTGCGCCATTGCCACACTGCGAGACTTCGCTGCCGTCGGCGTTGAAGATTCGATAATGGAAATCGAGATCGGGATCGTATGGCGGTTCAACCACCAGCAGCTGGTCGAAGCCGACGCCGAGATGACGATCCGACAAGCGGCGGATCAGCTCAGGCGAGAAATAAACGTTTTGTGTCACCGCGTCGACGACCATAAAGTCATTACCGAGGCCATGCATTTTTGAGAACTGCATCTTCTGCTCCATTTCCGCGGTTGCTTATCTCTTGGTGACTAGTAGACAGTCTGGGTCGGCATATCATCCGTACCGCGATCGTTACGAACCGGGGTAGTGGATTGCGTTTGCGGAGCAGGCGCAGTGTTCTGTGTCGCCGGTTTGGTTTTACCATCAGCCGGTGGAAAATAGAGAGGCCCTTTCAGGCCACAGCCTGTCAGGCTAAACAGCGCAAGGGCGACGGCCAGCGGGCAGAAAATTTTCTTCATTATTGAGTTGCCTGTGATTCATTATGCTGTTGTCTATCATCGCAGGTGAACCCCGAAAAGCAATACTCTTTTCTATTCATGAGGGTTGCTTTTATACTGCCCTGAACCCGAACAACCGAGAAGAAGAGATGAACGACAGCGAATTTCATCAACTGGCCGACGGCCTGTGGATGACGATTGAAGAGAGCCTGGATGACTGGGACGGCGACAGTGACATTGACTGTGAGATAAACGGTGGCGTGCTGACGCTGAGTTTTGAGAACGGCAGCAAAATCATTATCAACCGCCAGGAGCCATTACATCAGGTGTGGCTGGCAACCAAAAGCGGTGGCTATCACTTTAATTTGAAAGGCGAAAAGTGGATCTGCGACCGTAGCGGCGCGGAGTTCTGGCAGCTGCTGGAAGAGGCCTGCACGGCGCAGGCTGGCGAGCCGGTCAGCTTCCGCCAGGCCTAATACTGCTGTAACAGCGGCGTGGAGCCATCGTCCTGGTTCGCAGGCGCCGCTGGGACGATAACCTGGGTACGGAACGGAATGACCTGCGTGCGCCCGTCGACCTTCACAATCTGGTAGAACTGCGGCAGGTTGAAGTTGATGAAGCTTGAGCCGTAGGTAAAGCGGTCGTGCGATGACGAGTAGAACCGGCTGACGTCACGAACCAGATCTTCTTTGCTGCCTTCACAGTGGTGATACACCTCTGCCCGGTTGCTCTCATCCAGGATATAGATGTTAAAGCCCTGCTCCTCTTTTGTTTCCTCAAAGAAGAACTGGATAATCCCTTCACTGGCAAAGCCATCTACCACTGGCGGCAGCTGGACGTGGTTGGTTTCGACCTGCACCGACAGGCCATGCAGTTTGTTATGGGAAATCGCCCCATAGAACTCCACCGCATTTTCCAGTTTTTGTACTGACACGCTCAGACGCTCGAAGAACAATCCCCAGGTCTGACCGGAGACGCGCAGCGCTTTAAAGCGGCCAGGCTCCTGGCGCGTGCTGGATAAGCGGAAATCTATACATTCGGAAACCAGCTGCTGCACGCGGGTGCGAATAAGACCACGCAGGTGCTGGCTGTAGCAGAAAACCTCAACGCTGTCCGGCGGCGCGGCATCCTGGTGCATTTTGCCCAGAATGGTTTTCAGCGCCTCGATCATGGCCTGTTCGCCGTTGAAATGGAGGGTACGCACTTCGTTCCACGAGTTGCGATACAGCAGATCGACACTCCCCACCAGGCACTGCTGCTGCTCGCCGAAGCTGAAGACATCCAGCTTACGGAAATCGAAATGCACGACCTGATTGCGGAAGGCCGCCGTCGGGTCATATTCCAGATTGACGATAATCGCCAGATGGCGGATTTCGCACGGGCTGTAAAGCGCCTTCGGCGTTGGCGCAGGCAGGCGCAGCGGGAAGTGGTGCGAAACATCGGCAACCATTTCCTGCAGCTTAGGCAGATCGCAAATGCCGTTGCCCTTAATAAACAGGCGGGTGCGTGAGGTCAGCAGGCCGTTGAAGTAGGCCCATGCCACCAGCTTATTAAGATAACGGTTATATTCCAGCGGTTGATGACTGATGATGGAATTCATGTTTGGCGCGCGATTGTAGAGATACCAGCCTGAGCGGTTAGCGCGGCCTGGCGGCACATGAATAAAGGTCAGGTGTGATTCAGATAAATCAGGTGAAATCTGCGGGTTAACCAGCGTGACTTTACCAGGCAACGCTTCAAACGCCGCGTAGAGTTTACGGGTCAGAACACCGATATCCTGCGGGCTTGCCGAGACGCTGAGATTGTTGCGGCGCGCAAAGCGAATCAGGTTGCGATAGCTCTGCATCATCGCATCCAGCAGTTCGTTGTGGGCATCACGAACCTGATCAATTTTCCAGTTCGCACGATTGTCCAGCATCGCCAGACGCTCTTCGCCCCAACCCCACTCTTTCACCAGCTGGCTGAGGACTTCACGACGCCAGCCTACACAGGCGCGTTCGCGTGAGAGCTTTTCGCACACTTTCAAATAGAAACAACGGCGCACCAGGTCCAGACGTGCGGTGTCTTCGATTTGCGTCAGGTAATGGGTGACGCGTTCCAGCATCATGCAGTAAGGATCGAGACCAAACGAAACGATCTCGCCGTCGTGCAGGCGCTGTTTAATATCTTTCGCCAGCAGGCGGGCGTTCGGATACTCCCAGGAATAGGCTTCCAGCAGCAGCGTTTTCAACACGGCCTTATAAGGGGAGTCGATACTTTTATAGAGCTGCCACAGGCTGGCACCGAAGTACTCTTCGGCGGAGAGCGAGCTCAATCCACCGAGATCCAGCCATTCGTTTGGCGTCAGTACGCCCTGCGCATAGAGCGACATGACGTAATCATCGTAGTGCTCTTCTTCATCGCCCGGCACCATATTCCAAAGAATACGTTTACCCGCGAGGCGCACGGCGGTGCGATAGAACTCGTCTAACAGCAGGATGTGTTGCGTTGAGCCGCAGTCTTCGCCGCCGAGGCTGCCGCTTTCGTTATGACGGAAACGGTTTTCATCGATCAGGAAGAAACTGACCTCCACGCCCAGCGACGCCGCCCAGCTTTCCAGCAGGCTGCATTTTCGTTGTAACAGTTGGCGTTCGTCGTTATCGAGCCATGCCTGGTGACACACCCAGATATCCAGGTCTGAAGAACAGCTCTGGCCGACGGAGGAGGTACTGCCCATGGTGTAGAGGCCGGTGATCGGCAGCTCGCCTTTGGCGGTTGCCTGCGGTGGCATGCCGCGCATCAATTCCAGCTCGTTCAGGTAGTGGCGTTGGGTTTCATCAGGCGTGTAAATGCATATGCCATGTGGAACGTTACCGTCAAGGTAACCCGGCATCAGCGGGTGATGATAATGTAACAATGTTGGCAGAAGACTGTAGACCTGCTGGAAAGCAGGGCCCATGGCAGCAAGCGCGCGATCTACACGCAGTTGGTTGATGGCATCCAGTCTCTGTTTAAGCGTCTCAATATAGAGGTACAAGACATATCGCCTGATGGTTTCAGTATTTTGAAAAAACCCGTTTCCTGATTGTTGCCCTGATGATTATAAACGAACGGGCAGACAATTGCTGGAAACGTGATCAATTTAACACCTTGCTGGTTGACCGTAAAGAAAGTTGCACTACGCGCAACGTTCCACGCCAGGAAGCCGTTTTATATTCCATAATACGAGTCACGTCCCTCTTTTCCGCAAAAACCGTTGAAACTGACAGCCTTCCGTGAAGAGTGGTAGGATGGCAGCAGGACGACAATTACGGTAACAAGCATGTTAGACAATGTATTAAGAATTGCCACTCGCCAAAGTCCATTAGCCCTTTGGCAAGCACAATATGTTAAACAGCGCCTGGAGGCGAATCATCCTCAGCTCACCGTTGAGCTGGTACCGATGGTAACCCGAGGCGATGTGATACTCGATACACCGCTTGCCAAAGTTGGTGGTAAAGGCCTGTTCGTCAAAGAGCTGGAGCTTGCGCTGCTGGAAGGCCGTGCGGATATTGCCGTGCACTCAATGAAAGACGTACCGGTGGAGTTCCCGGACGGGCTGGGGCTGGTGACGATTTGCGAGCGTGACGATCCCCGTGATGCCTTCGTTTCGAACCAGTATGCCAGCCTCGACGAGCTGCCTCAGGGCAGTATTGTAGGGACATCCAGCCTGCGTCGTCAGTGCCAGCTCGCCGAACGTCGCCCGGACCTGATTATCCGGTCTTTACGTGGCAACGTTGGCACGCGCCTGGGCAAGCTTGATGCCGGTGAATACGATGCGATTATCCTTGCCGTAGCCGGGTTGAATCGCCTGGGGCTGCAATCTCGTATACGTTCAGCGCTGCCTGCCGAAGTCTCATTGCCGGCCGTTGGCCAGGGTGCCGTCGGCATTGAATGCCGTCTGGATGACGAACAAACCCGCGCGTTGCTTGCTCCGCTCAATCACATAGAGACAGCGATTCGCGTCAGTGCTGAACGCGCAATGAATATGCGTCTGGAAGGGGGTTGCCAGGTGCCAATCGGTAGCTACGCTGAGTTAAAAGACGGTGAGCTGTGGCTGCGTGCGCTGGTCGGCGCACCGGACGGTTCCTTTATGGTGCGCGGTGAACGTCGCGGCAAACCAGAGGACTCGGTTCCCATGGGCATCGATCTTGCCGAGGAGCTTCTTGATAAGGGTGCCCGTGAGGTGCTGGCCGCTATTTATGATGGGGATGCACCCGCATGACAATTCTTGTCACCCGCCCCTCTCCCGCCGGGGAAGAGTTAGTGAGCCGTCTGCGCACACTTGGGCAGGTGGCGTACAGTTTTCCGCTCATCGAATTCTCCCCAGGCCGGGAGCTAGCGCAGCTGCCTGAGCGCCTTGCAGCACTTTCACCGGGCGATCTCGTCTTTGTGCTCTCCCAGCATGTAGTGCATTACGCTCAGCCACTGTTACGTCGTAATCAATTGAAATGGCCTGAAAATCTTTCATGGTTTGCCATTGGACGCACAACGGCGCTGGCGTTACACACCGTCAGCCATCTCCCGGTTCGCTATCCGCTGGATCGGGAAACCAGTGAAGTCTTGCTACAATTACCTGAATTACAAAATGTTGCCGGTAAGCGTGTCTTGATTCTACGGGGTAACGGTGGCCGTGAACTGTTAGGGAACAATCTTGCATCTCGTGGTGCTAAAGTAGATTTTTGCGAATGCTATCAACGCTGCGCCAAAATTTATGATGGTACGGAAGAAGCATTTCGCTGGCGTGAACGTGGCGTCAACACACTGGTTGTCACCAGCGGCGAAATGCTCAAGCAACTATACACATTGATACCAGAGTGGTATCGCACTGACTGGTTACTCCACTGTCGACTGGTGGTTGTCAGTGAGCGTTTGGCGATCGTTGCCCGGGAATTGGGCTGGCAGGATATTCGGATCGCCGACAACGCAGACAATGACGCGCTGCTCCGCGCGTTACAATAAACCTACAAAATGGGACGCCACAATGACGGAACAAAATACTTCCTCCGCCATGGTTGAAGAGACCAAACCCGCGGTAGAAAACACGCCGCTTCCAGAGCAGCCGCCACAGAAGAACCGTAGTGGCGTGGCAGGTATTGCGCTGGGCGCTATCGCCATCGCCATTGCTCTGGCTCTGGGTGGCGGACTTTACAGCTATGGCAAGCATCAGGCTTCGACACAAAACGCGACTAACGACGCGTTGGTCACGCAGCTCACCGCGTTACAAAAGCAGCAGGATCAGCAGAAAACCGAGCTGGAAAACACCATCAAACAACAGGCGACGGCGCTCGATGAGGCTAATCGCCAGCAGGCGAGCCTGGCTCGCCAGCTGGATGAAGTGCAGCAGAAAGTCGCGACGATTTCCGGCAGCGATGCCAAAACGTGGCTGCTGGCCCAAGCTGATTTTCTGGTCAAGCTTGCCGCACGTAAACTGTGGAGCGATCAGGACGTGACGACCGCCGCTGCGCTGCTTAAAAGCGCGGACGCAAGCCTTGCTGATATGAACGACTCGAGTCTTATCACCGCTCGCCGCGCCATTACCGATGATATCAGCACGCTGTCCGGTGTTTCACAGGTCGATTACGACGGTATTATCCTGAAGGTGAATCAGCTGGCAAACCAGGTGGATAACCTGCGACTGGCGGATAACGACAATGATGACACCCCTATGGATTCCGACGGTAGCGAACTGTCGAGCACCGTGACCGAATGGCGTCAGAATCTGGTGAAGAGCTGGCACAGCTTTATGGATAGCTTTATTACTATCCGTCGCCGTGATGAAACAGCGGTCCCACTGCTGGCGCCGAATCAGGACATCTATCTGCGTGAGAACATTCGCTCACGCCTGTTGATTGCCGCACAGGCGGTACCTCGTCACCAGGAAGAGACTTATAAACAGTCCCTGGAAAGCGTATCCACGTGGGTTCGCGCCTATTACGATACGGAAGACGCAAACACGAAAGCGTTTTTGGATCAGCTGGATTCCCTGAGCCAGCAAAGTATCAATATGGATATTCCGGAAAATCTGCAAAGCCAGCCGCTGCTGGAAAAACTGATGCAGACCCGAGTACGCAATCTACTTAGCCAGCCAGCCGACAATAATTCGGCACCTGCTGCAACTGCGCCTGCACCGGCTGCGGCTCCAGCTGAAAGCCAGGGAGAATAGGCATGATTAAAGTCTTATTGCTTTTCCTGCTGCTGATCGCCGGGATCGTTCTTGGTCCGATGCTTGCAGGTCATCAGGGCTACGTCCTGATCCAGACCGATAACTATAACGTGGAAACAAGCGTCACAGGCCTTGTGATCATTTTGATCCTGACGATGGTCGTGTTATTCGCCATCGAATGGATCCTGCGTCGTGTCTTCCACACCGGAGCTCGCACCCGCGGCTGGTTCGTAGGACGCAAAAGTAGCCGCGCCCGTAAGCAAACTAAAGCCGCACTGTTGAAACTGGCGGAAGGGGATTACCAGCAGGTTGAGAAGCTGATGGCAAAGAATGCCGATCACGCAGAACAGCCGGTGGTAAACTATCTCCTTGCAGCGGAAGCAGCGCAGCAGCGTGGTGATGAGATCCGTGCCAACCAGCACCTGGAACGCGCCGCTGAACTTGCGGACAGGGATCAGCTGCCGGTTGAAATCACACGCGTTCGTTTACAGCTTGCCCGTAATGAAAATCACGCCGCGCGTCATGGTGTGGATAAACTGCTGGAGATCGCCCCTCGTCACCCGGAAGTACTCCGTCTGGCAGAGCAAGCCTACGTCCGTACCGGTGCCTGGGGTTCTGTCATTGATATCCTGCCCGCCATGGAAAAAGTGCAGGTGGCTGATCCGGCCCACCGTGCAGCGCTTCAGGAACAAGCGTGGATTGGTCTGATGGATGGGGCAATGGCAGATCAGGGCAACGATGGTCTGAAAGCCTGGTGGCGTAACCAGAGCCGTAAAACACGTCAGGAAACCACGCTACAGGTGGCGATGGCGGAGCATCTGATTGAATGTGACGATCACGACGCGGCGCAGGAAATTGTGCTGGACGGTCTGAAACGTCAATACGATGAACGTCTGGTTCTGTTAATGCCGCGCCTGAAGTCGGGCAATCCGGAGCAGCTTGAAAAAGCACTGCGCCAGCATATCAAGACTCAGGGTGACCGTCCGTTATTGCACAGCACGCTTGGTCAGCTTTTGATGAAGCACGGTGAGTGGCAGCAGGCAAGTGAAGCCTTCCGTGAGGCGATTAAACAGCGTCCGGATGCCTTTGATTACGCGTGGCTTGCCGACTCGCTGGACAGACTCCATCAGCCGGAGGAGGCCGCTCTGATGCGCCGTGACGGCCTGCTGTTGACCCTGCAAAATAATCCCAACGCTTAAACTACCCAGGGCGAAGTTCTTTCGCCCTTCTCCCTCTGCTGACACAAAAAAAACACCTGCCGAATGGCAGGTGTTAAAACAGGTCTTTTGACAACTAAGTGGTGCTTCACTCAACGTTATGTCCATGGTGTCGGATGAGGCCAGAGGCGACATCTGTCGGTGGACGATAAGCACCGTAATTGGCTCTGCGTCATTCCTGGGTTTATGAAGCCTTAGCGAACATAAGAAGTGGAATGAGCATCTACACAATTATTATTGCACGATGCATGCCAGGTTTTAAACAAGAATTGGCTTATTCGTGCGTTACCTGCTAATTCAGATAGTTATCAGGCTTTTTATACCCGCACTTCTGCATTTCCTGCACGCTTTCCGCCCCGCCTCATCTGTCTCCAGCTGGAGACAGTAAATGCCGTTAAATTATTTATTCATAATTATCAGTACATTATGCGTCGCCAAACAGAGACAGGGTTTACAGGGTTGTTGTTGATAAGCGACGCAGAGATGCGTAAGACAGAGTTGAAGGCTATTTCACGATTAGCGTAGCTACCGTCTTGAACGTCAAGCGGTAGCTGCATAATTTTCATCCCATGGCAGGCGTGTTTTAAGCACCCCGAAGCACATGTGCACCAGCTTGCGCATTACTGCACCCAGCGCCGCC
>NZ_JAERMU010000027.1 GCF_016756775.1 Dryocola clanedunensis subsp. sulfonylureivorans
AGAGTGAACATATTTTGTCTCCTTTCACCTGAGCCAACACGTCATTCCAGCCTTGTACATACGAAGTCAGAGCTTCTGGTTACCGTTCGGATTTTGAGTGACGTGAAAGGTGAAACGGAGGGCTTAAGCTACGAAGAAAGATCGGCGTCTTCAGGGCGGATACAAGCTTCCTCCGTTTCGTGTAACCGGTAGCTAACCAGCTACCGGTCCAAGATACAAGGGCGGATAAGCACAGCGCCATCCGCCGTTTTATTAGAAGTGCATCAGGCTCAGCGCCAGACCAATAAACAGCACCAGCCCAACGTAGTTATTATTGAGGAATGCTTTGAAGCAGGCATCCCGGTCGCGGTTGGCAATCAACCTCTGCTGATGGATAAACAGCGCGCCCGCAAGGCCAATAGACCAGTAGTACGCCCCACCTAACCCGTTCAGCCAGCCAATCAGCGCCATCAGCGCCAGCACCACCACCTGCAAAATACCGATAATCAGCTTGTCATTGCGGCCAAACAGAATCGCCGTCGACTTGATGCCAATCTTGAGATCGTCATCGCGGTCAACCATCGCGTACTGCGTGTCGTAAGCCACCGCCCAGCAGATATTTGCCACAAACATCAGCCAGCAGCTTAACGGTACGCTTTCGCTCACCGCGGCAAACGCCATAGGAATTGACCAGCCAAACGCCGCGCCCAGCACCACCTGCGGCAGATGCGTATAGCGCTTCATGAACGGATAGATCCACGCCAGCGCAAGGGCGGCAATGGACAGCAGAATCGTCATGATGTTGAGCGTCAGAACCAGCACAAACGATAACAGCACCAGAATAACGAAAAGATTACGGGCCTCTTTTTCACTCACCGCCCCGCTGGGCAGCGGGCGATGTGCCGTGCGCTTAACGTGTCCGTCAAATTTGCGGTCGGCGTAGTCGTTAACCACGCAGCCTGCGGCGCGCATCATCCACACGCCGGCGATAAAGATGGCCAGGATGGTTAACGGCGGCACGCCAGGTGTCGCAAGCCATAACGCCCATAGCGTGGGCCAGAGCAGCAATAAAGATCCAATCGGCTTATCCAGCCGCATCAGGCGCATATAGGCCTGAAACTTCCCTTCGGTCAGACTCCACTCCATTATTTTTCCTCTTTGTACAGCGGGGATGCGGGCAGAAACAGTTCCGTGAGCAGCAGAGGCTTATCGGACAATCTCAGACGGGAACGACGCCCCCACAGCTCCGCGCTGCGGCCAATCTCAATAAAATCGCGTGTCAGGGTTGAAGCACTAAAGAGATAGCGGCCAAGCGGCGTGGTGCCGAGCTGCTGCAAGGCAAGTTCCGGGCCTGCAAGCGTGGACTCAGGCACGATGGTACGCCCAACCAGCCAGGGAACACCATCGCCACACAGCAGTATTTCACGTAGCCAGTAACGTTGAGCTGGCGGAAGCAGTTCTGCTTCGGGCAGCTGGTCATCCGCGCTGACGAACGCCTCGCGAACAATCTCGACCGTCACTTTAGCGCAGTGCTGTTCAAAGCGTTTAGTCATTGAGTCTTCGAGTAAAAGCCAGTCGAGAAAGCTGGCGCTTAACCCGTCCGGAACCTCAGTGAAGAAACTCAGAGCGCGCAATTGTGAAAGCGCCTCAGACATGGGGAATTCTCCGATACATAACCTGCGGGCATTGTAGCGCAGAACAAGGGGAGCGTGGCAGGCTAAAGAGTTACAACGACGTAACATCAAGGTATGACGGATAAAAAAAGGGTGCGTCACAAGGACGCACCAATCTTACAAGCATCAGCACTGTGGGGAGACGACTACCCCTTGCCTTTTACACTGCTGATAAAAGTTTTACGGGCGGAGGTGGAACCCAGACGCTCGGCTTCATTCAGCAGTTTCAGGGCTTTATCGATTTCCCCTTTATCCACGGCTTGCTTGATGGCCTGGTTGTAATAGCTTTCCGTGTCGGTCAGGATCGGCTCGCTCTTCGCGGCTGGTGCCGGAGCGGCCGTTGCAGCAGGCGCAGAAGCCGCCACCGCACCGGTTGCCGCTACAGGTGCAGCGTAAACAGGTGCCGCGGTGTTACCCACGGTGACCGGGCCTGGGCCCGATGACCCAAACAGCGGGCCGACCAGCACGCTTGAGCTGGAAGAGGTTTTGACTTTCAGCTTCAGCGTGCCGTCCGTGGTATGGCGGGCAACCGGGTCTGGAATATCTGGTACCGCGTTGCCGGTGCCTTTGGCGTAGGCCTTGGCAGGGTCCAGCAGCGTAGTGGTTTGCTGTAAATCTTTATCCGTCGTGAAGACCAGAACGTAAATCTTTTGTTGCCCAAGCGCCGGGGTCAAACGCATCAGCCCTTCCAGACGGTCAGCGCTCATCACGCCCGGCTCCTGGTAGGTGAAATATTCGCTCGGGAAGTAGGCAGCAGGCGTCATATTCTGATCAAGAATCAGCACGTTCGGCGCAAAGACGCTGGTTTGTTTGTTCACTTCGCTGGTCAGCGTGATGTACAGCTCACCGATGTTTGCCGGTACGCTGTAAGCCGCAACCGGGCCGGTGATACCGGCAACATTCAGACTCTGCCCGCCGGTCGCGAGCGTGGTGGTCTGAGTTTTTGATTGGTCGACGGGTGTCCAGGTCAGCTGCTGTAACGCAGCGGCCGGAATAGCAGGCGCCGTGGTGGTGTTCTGCGGCACAAAGTTAACTTCGGCCAGGCTGACGGCAGGAACGCTTGCGAGCAACCCTGCGGATAAGCAGAGCGCGACGAGACTTTTTTTCATTTTCATTGTTATCACCTCGAACGAGAGACGATGGACGTTAGCCAGGCAATAGCGCGTCCATCTGAAACGGGTTTTGGCATACAAGGGTAAGGCGATGAAGGAGGCAGTGGCTCCTCCCCCATCGTTTCATAACATCAGGTTAACGCGCTATTACCACCAGATTTCCATCTGGGCACCGAAGGAGAACTCATCGCTGTCGCCGCGGCCGAAGGACATGCCGTTGAAGCCATCGCTGGTTGCTCTGCCGAAGTTTGAGTTGGTAGATGGACGACCGTTGGTGTCGTAACCCCAGTTCTCATCCCACTTGGCGTAGGTTGCGAAGACACGCAGTGCCGGACGGGACCAGATGCTGTCGCCTGCCTGCCATTGTTGTGCCAGGGTAATTTTGTACTGGTTGTTGGTATCGCCAGTTTCCTGGGATTTCACGTTGTCGTAACCCACTTCCAGCAATGTGCTCATGATCGGCGTCCATTTGAACATTGGACGAACGCCCACGGTCCACCACTTGGTGCCGTTGCCGTTATCCCAGTCGATGTCCTGGAACATACCGACGTACATCAGGTCCCAGCGGTCGCCCAGAGAGATCGCACCGTGGTCGATAACGCGGGTCAGGTGACCGTTGTTGTTGATGCCGTAAGCGTACAGGCTGCCGTCTTCATCGTTGCCGATGCCGATGCCGCCGCCCTGAGACAGGCCTTTACCTTGTGAGGTCATGGAGTCCGTTGCGTACTGCACAACAAACTTGTTGTAGCCTTTCAGCATGCTCTGGGTGTGTTCAGCGGTGAACATCCAGCCGTCTTTGGTGGCACCCGGCTGCAGGTAGTAGTCATCGTTAACGTTGGTGTGACCATAATCCACACCCAGTTCCAGCGTGCCGCCTGGGTTGATTTCCATCTGGCCTAAACGCACGTCAAACACGTCGTTCGCGGTGTCAGTGGTGTAATCGCGAATGTTGTCGCTTCCGAAGGTAGAAGAGCCACCCGCTTCAGTGGAGCGAGTCGCCGCAAAGGAGAGTTTACCAATACCAACATCCACGTTTTCCAGACCAGCGCCCGGACCGGAGATGTCCCAGTAGTAGAAGTCGATCATATGAACATCATGACGCTGATAGAAGCGCTTACCGGCCCAGATAGTGGCGCCTGGCAGTGCGTCGATGAGGTTTTTACCCTGCACGTTAGCTTCACGGAATGCTGGGCTGGTTGCTTCCCAGTCGTTCTGCTGTGCAACGGAGTAGGCCACGTTGGTATCGAAGTAGAAGCTCTTATCGCCTTCTTTCCACACTTCCTGACCGAATTTCAATTCCGCATAGGTTTCACATTCGTTACCAAGACGGTATTTAGATTGAGCACCGGTCGCCTGGAAGCACTGCTGTGCACCGCCGCTACCGGTCCAGCCGATACCAGAACGGGCGTAACCGTGGAAATCCACTGCCATTGCCTGAACAGACATAACGCCTGCTGCTACGGCTACCGCCAGTGGGAGTTTGCGCAGAGTAATCATCGTTCTATCTCCTGAGATCATTGCTTTTCTTTTTTTATGGGAATGCTTAAACGCCTGGCTCTTGATGCAACCTACGACAAGCAGTGCCGTCCTCACGGAACAGATG
Organism: Dryocola clanedunensis subsp. sulfonylureivorans; assembly: GCF_016756775.1. GTDB lineage: Bacteria > Pseudomonadota > Gammaproteobacteria > Enterobacterales > Enterobacteriaceae > Dryocola > Dryocola clanedunensis. The sequence goes on from NZ_JAERMU010000027.1 coordinate 4,368, forward strand.
GCAACGCTCTGGCGGCAGGCCAATTGCGAATGTGGCACCCTCTTTTACCAACACCACGTCATTCTGGCGGTACACCAGGTTCTGACGAATGGCGGGGATTTGGATGTGAATCTGAGTCTCATGTCCTAGCTGCTCCACCACCTGCACTTCACCTTCGAGGGTGACGTCGGCAATGTCACTTGGCAGCAGATGCTCCGGGCGAATGCCAAGAGACATATTGGCGCCAACCTGAACGTCGCTGCTCTCTACCGGCAGCCAGACCTGCTGGCGGTTCGGTAATTCAACCTGTACCTGATCGATGGCTGTGGCAGTCACTTTTACCGGCAGGAAGTTCATCTTTGGCGAGCCGATAAAGCCCGCGACAAACCGGTCTGCCGGGTAGTGATAAAGTTCGAGCGGTTTCCCCACCTGCGCCACACGACCGGCGTCGAGCACCACAATCTTGTCGGCGAGCGTCATGGCTTCTACCTGATCGTGGGTGACGTAAATCATGGTGCGCCCCAGGCGCTTGTGCAGACGGGAGATCTCGATACGCATCTGCACGCGCAGCGCCGCATCAAGGTTAGAAAGGGGCTCATCCAGCAAGAACACACGTGGCTCAGCCACCAGCGTACGGCCAATGGCGACGCGTTGACGCTGCCCGCCGGAAAGCGCTTTCGGGCGGCGATCCAGCAGATGGGCGAGCTGTAAGGTTTCGGAAACCTGATTGACCCGCTGATTGATTTCATCTTTTTTGGCACCGGCCAGCTTCAGGCCGAATGACATGTTTTCCGCCACGGACAGATGCGGGTAGAGCGCGTAAGACTGAAAGACCATGCCGATACCGCGTTCGGCTGGCGGCACGTCATTCACGCGCTTCTCACCAATAAACAAGTCGCCGCTGGTCACGGTTTCAAGGCCGGCAATCATGCGCAGCAAGGTCGATTTCCCGCAGCCTGATGGCCCGACGAAGACCACGAACTCACCTTCCTGGATATCCAGGTTAATGTCTTTCGAGACCACTACATCGCCCCAGGCTTTCGTGACGTTCCGCAGCTGTACGCTTGCCATGCCCTTCTCCCTTTATTACTACGCCCTGCCAACAGACAGATAAATCAAGATGTGTCGGACTATGAACGATTCATACATTGTGTGAATCCTCCGCCCCTGCGGTTTTCTGTGGGGGAGGAGGCGGGAGGATGAGGGAGAGGTTTCTGCAACCGGTTACAGCCGCGCAAAGAGATTTTCGTGATCGTCGTTTCAAATTTCTGGGTATTTTTGTGTGCGCCAGAACACATAACTGCCAGTTATGCAGCGCGGATCACAGATAACGGGGGTGGGGCGTAGAAGCAGGGAGGATGAGAAGCGCTTGTCATCTCCGCAGACTGACCACCGTAACGCTTCTACCTCGTTTGTATCCACGCGCACCACCACTCAAAAGGATGGGACACATGAAAATTAAAACCGGCGCCCGCATTCTCGCTTTGTCAGCTCTGACAACGATGATGTTTTCCGCCTCTGCACTGGCAAAAATTGAAGAAGGCAAACTGGTCATCTGGATTAACGGCGACAAGGGCTACAACGGCCTGGCTGAAGTCGGTAAGAAATTTGAAAAGGATACCGGCATCAAAGTGACCATCGAGCACCCGGACAAGCTGGAAGAGAAGTTCCCGCAGGTTGCGGCGACGGGCGACGGTCCGGACATTATTTTCTGGGCTCATGACCGTTTTGGTGGTTACGCGCAGTCTGGCCTGCTGGCCGAAATCAGCCCGGACAAAGCCTTCCAGGACAAACTCTATCCGTTCACCTGGGACGCGGTTCGCTATAACGGCAAAATCATCGCCTACCCGGTTTCTGTAGAAGCGTTGTCGCTGATTTATAACAAAGACCTGGTGCCAAACCCGCCGAAGACCTGGGAAGAGATCCCCGCGCTGGATAAAACGCTGAAGGCGAAGGGCAAGAGCGCGCTGATGTTTAACCTGCAGGAGCCGTACTTCACCTGGCCGCTTATCGCCGCCGACGGTGGCTATGCGTTCAAACTCGAAAACGGCAAATACGACGTTAAAGATGTGGGCGTGGACAGCAAAGGCGCGAAAGAGGGCCTGAGCTTCCTGGTTGACCTGATCAAAAACAAACACATGAACGCCGATACCGACTACTCCATCGCCGAAGCTGCCTTCAACAAAGGCGAAACCGCGATGACCATTAACGGTCCGTGGGCGTGGTCAAACATCGACAAGAGCAAAATCAACTACGGCGTAACGCTGCTGCCAACCTTCAAAGGCAAGCCGTCTAAACCGTTCGTTGGCGTGCTGAGCGCGGGTATCAACGCCGCCAGCCCAAACAAAGAGCTGGCGAAAGAGTTCCTCGAAAACTACCTGATGACCGATGAGGGGCTGGCCGAAGTGAACAAAGACAAGCCGCTTGGCGCCGTGGCGCTGAAATCCTACCAGGAGCAGCTGGCGAAAGATCCGCGTATCGCCGCCACCATGGATAACGCCCAGAAAGGCGAAATCATGCCTAACGTTCCGCAGATGGCTTCCTTCTGGTATGCCGTTCGTACCGCGGTAATCAACGCAGTGAGCGGTCGCCAGACCGTTGATGCTGCAATGAAAGACGCTCAGGGACGTATTACTAAGTAAAAAACTGGCGGGTGACGCAAGGCTTACCCGCCCTACGAAACCTGTAGGGTGGATAAGCGCAGCGTCATCCACCGCGTTAAGTCGTTGTAGAGGAAGACCCCATGGATGCTGTTAAAAAGAAGAGCCACTGGTGGCAAAACGATGTGCTTAAGTGGTCAGCCATCGGCTTGTTGGGCCTGCTGGTTGGCTATCTTGTTGTTTTAATGTACGCCCAGGGGGAGTACCTGTTTGCCATCATGACGCTGATTTTAAGCTCGGTTGGCCTGTATGTTTACGCTAACCGCAAGGCCTACGCCTGGCGGTATGTCTACCCTGGCCTTGCCGGTATGGGGCTGTTCGTCCTCTTCCCGCTTGTCTGCACCATCGCCATTGCTTTCACCAACTACAGCAGCACTAACCAGCTCACCCAGGAGCGCGTTCAGGAAGTGCTGATGGACCGCCAGTATCAGGCGGGCAAAACTTTTGGCTTCGGTCTCTACCCTGCGGGCGACGAGTGGCAGCTTGCCCTCACCGACGGGGAAAGCGGCAAGAATTTTATCTCTGAAAACTTTAAGTTCGGCGGCGAGCAGCATCTGAAGCTGAAAGAGGCGGATGCCCTGCCCACGGGCGATAAAGCCAATCTCCGCGTGATTACGCAAAACCGCGGTGCGTTATCGCAGATCACCGCTGAAATGCCGGATGCCAGCACGCTGACCATGAGCTCCCTGCGCCAGTTCTCCGGCACTCGCCCTCTCTACACGCAGGCCGATAACGGCGAGCTGACCAATAACCAGAGCGGCGTGAAGTACCGTCCGAATAACGACATCGGCTACTACCAGTCCGTTAACGCCGACGGCAGCTGGGGCAACGACCAGTTAAGCCCGGGCTATACCGTCACCATCGGCTGGAAAAACTTCCTGCGCGTCTTCCACGACGAAGGCATTCAGAAGCCGTTCCTCGCCATCTTCGTGTGGACCGTTGTCTTCTCGCTGCTGACCGTTCTGCTGACCGTTGCCGTGGGTATGGTGCTGGCGTGCCTGGTGCAGTGGGAATCACTGAAAGGTAAAGCAATTTATCGCGTGCTGCTGATTCTGCCTTACGCGGTGCCGTCGTTTATCTCTATCCTGATCTTCAAAGGGCTGTTTAACCAGAGCTTTGGTGAGATTAACATGATGCTCAGCTCGCTGTTCGGCATCAAACCGGCCTGGTTCAGCGACCCGACCACCTCGCGCGCCATGCTGATTATCGTGAATACCTGGCTGGGCTACCCGTACATGATGATCCTGTGCATGGGCCTGCTGAAAGCGATTCCGGACGACCTGTATGAAGCCTCGGCGATGGACGGCGCAGGGCCGTTCCAGAACTTCTTCAAAATCACGCTGCCGCTGCTGATTAAGCCGCTGACGCCGCTGATGATTGCCAGCTTCGCCTTTAACTTTAACAACTTCGTGCTGATCCAGCTGTTGACCAACGGCGGCCCGGACCGCCTCGGCACCACGACCCCCGCGGGCTACACGGATCTGCTGGTGAGCTACACCTACCGCATCGCCTTCGAAGGCGGCGGCGGCCAGGACTTCGGCTTAGCGGCGGCTATCGCCACGCTTATCTTCCTGCTGGTTGGCGCGCTTGCGATTGTTAACCTGAAAGCCACCCGCATGAAGTTTGATTAAGGAGCGACACTCATGGCCATGGTTCAACCCAAATCTCAAAAGCTGCGTATGATCACCACGCATCTGTTTTTGCTGCTGTTTATCGCGGCGATTATGTTCCCGCTGCTGATGGTAATTGCGATCTCCCTGCGCCCCGGCAACTTTGCCACCGGCAGCCTGATCCCGGACCAGATCTCCTGGGAGCACTGGAAGCTGGCGCTGGGCTTCAGCGTCGAGCACGCTGACGGACGCGTCACGCCGCCGCCGTTCCCGGTGCTGCTGTGGCTGTGGAACTCCATTAAAATTGCGGGGATCACGGCGATGGGTATCGTCACCCTTTCTACCACCTGCGCCTACGCTTTTGCCCGCATGCGCTTCCCGGGCAAGGCCACGCTGCTGAAAGGGATGCTGATTTTCCAGATGTTCCCGGCGGTGCTGTCGCTGGTAGCGCTGTACGCGTTGTTCGACCGCCTGGGCCAGTACATTCCGTTTATCGGGCTGAATACGCACGGTGGGGTGATCTTCGCCTATCTTGGCGGTATCGCGCTGCATGTGTGGACGATTAAAGGCTACTTTGAAACGATTGACGGCTCGCTGGAAGAAGCGGCCTCGCTGGATGGCGCAACGCCGTGGCAGGCCTTCCGCCTGGTGCTGCTGCCGCTCTCCGTGCCGATTCTGGCGGTGGTGTTCATCCTGTCGTTTATCGCGGCGATCACCGAAGTGCCGGTCGCGTCGCTGCTGCTGCGCGACGTGAACAGCTACACCCTGGCGGTGGGCATGCAGCAGTATCTCAACCCGCAAAACTACCTGTGGGGCGACTTTGCCGCGGCGGCCGTACTGTCTGCAATCCCGATTACCGTAGTGTTCTTACTGGCGCAGCGCTGGCTGGTGAGCGGCCTGACGGCGGGCGGTGTGAAAGGTTAAGTTTTCCTGTAAATCAAAGCTGTACATTGCTTTAAAGCCACTGCAATCCTCATTAGTCCTCGTATCATTTCTGGCGGCCTTCGGGCCGCCCTTTTTTATTCCCGCTTCAGCCGGCTGCTGTTGCACAGCCACAGCGTGATCACCAGCAGCAGGATCGCCCCGGAGTAAATCAGCACGTCGACGGGGGATTTATGGTCGATGATGATCAGCCGCACGATGGCGGTAATACCGATATAGACGAAATAACGCAGCGGAAAGTGATAACCCGTCTGGAAGTATTTAATAATCAGGGCGATAAATTCGAAATAGAGGAAATAGACCACCAGCCCTTCAATCAGCAGGTATTTACTCGCCTGCTCCGTGGGGGCAAACAGCACCTTCGCCAGATGGTACGTCTCTTTGCCGAGGAAAATAATCAGGATCACGCCCAGGGCCAGCAGGCCCAAATTGAGCACCGTTTGCATAACGGTAGAGATCCATTCAACTCGTGGTGTGGCAGGCATAGCAGTCCCTCAAGAAGGTAGTCCGGAAGGAGTGTTATACGTTAAAAGTGTGATCTGGATCGAGATTTTTTGCTTATAGCGTCAATGGACCCTCACCGTGAAATATTTCGTAGGCCGGATAAGCGCAGCGTCATCCGGCACTCCGTTAGCGGAAGTTCAGGCTCCGGTCGCTGGTCATGCTGTACAGATCAAACTTGCGGCCCAGCATCTGCCCGCCGTCTCGCGTCAGCGGCGTCCAGCCAATCTGCGCGCGGGAGCGGGTCGGTGACGAGGTGAAGATATCCAGCGGCACGTTCACGTAGAAGCCTTTGGTGAAGTCCCCTTCCCCATACTCCTCCTTCGAAACGTTAGTGATGGTCGCGTAGGTCCCCACAACTACACCGCTGTCGAAGCGTTTAGAGATTTCCAGCGTGCCCCCTTTATCCTTTGCCAGATACTGCCCCACGCTCAGCTTCACCAGCACATCGTCGGCAAACGGCGGCGTCCAGTAGCCGGTCAGGTGGCCGGTCGGCGCGCTGTAGTCGGTGAACTTCATCATGTCCTGGGCGCTGCGCCAGTCACGCTGTTTGACGTAGTTGGCGTTGGCACCAATCGCCCAGTTGCTGTCTACCGGACGGTAGAGCACTTCCGCCCCTGCGCCGCCGTACATGGTTTCCAGATAGCCGCCGTAAACCTGCCCGTACCAGCTGTTACCCAGATACTGGAAGTAGTTGGCCTGCAGGTTGTTGACGTAGATATCATTTTCCACGTAGTCGCGAACGTGGGTACGCACGCGCGGCAGCGACGAATCATCCGGCGGGTTGGTGTAGTTAAATTTGTCGTAGTTATTGGCGATGTTGGCAAAAATGCTGCCGGTGGTCAGCAGGTGGTCAGTCACCCACCAGTCGGCGGTGCCCATCACCCCAACCTGATACATATAGAAGCTTTCCGGGCCGCCGATGGACTGGTTCAGCACCGGGTTGAGCGAGAAGTTCACCTTCGACTTGTCGATGTAATACCCCTGCTCGGTAGTTTCCGGGACGATCGGCTCCTCGCGCTTTTGCACCAGCTGCGTTTCATGGCCCAGCGGCTCGCCTTCCAGATGGTGGCGCAGGCTGGAAACGTCGGTTTCGGTGGTCACCTGCGGCATATTCAGACGCGTCTCGGTAATGCGGATGGTCTGGATATTCTCCGGCAGATCGTTCATCACGATGCGGTTTGCGCGCTCAATGCCTTCGCGGGAGTCACGATATTTCACCTGTTCGCCGGTGACGTACAGCGTGTCGCCCTTCACCTGAATATTCGGGTTCGCGAGGCCCGCGTTGTATTTCAGCATCGTCAGCTGGCTGGCCACCACGTTGTGCTGGAGGATCTCATCCTGCGGATTAGGCTGGTACTGCGGGCGACGGTTGTCGTTATAGCCCGGACGGAGATCGTTAAAGTTAGTACGCAGCGTGAAGCCAAACATCAGGGTGTTGCCGCGCTCATAGCTGACGTTAACGTCGGCCCAATCGGTCACCCGATAGATCGCGCCGACGTTAAAGTTGCTGCGCTGCTCGAGCTTGCCGGCAAAGTCCTGGCTGTAATTGTTCCCTTCGTATTCCAGCTTCAGGCGCAGCGGCTGCCACGGCGTCTGGTATTCGATACCGCCGAACAGGGAAGCCGGGCCATGGAACATGCCGCTGAAGTTGAAGGAGCCCGCCTGGTTGTAGCTGTTATCGCGATTGCAGAAGCTGTTGCTGACTTCGCAGAACGGATTTTTCACGTTGCCGCTGGTGCCCATGTATCCCCAGCCCATGCCGAGCGAGAAATCGAACGGCCCCCAGGCTTTGCTCGCCACCACGTATTCGCCGTCAAACAGACCCGTACCGCCTAAATCCTTTACCCCAGCGGAGACTTCCGGCAGGTAGTAGCCCTCTTCCCACAGGCGCACTTTCATATCGAAAGCCTTATCTTTATAGGTCTGGTCTCCGGAAAAGGCGTCTACGGAACTGTACTGCCTGGTGCGCACGTCGGTGTAGCGCAGGGTGGTTTCCAGCCACGGGAAAAGCTGGATGGAAGCAGAGTAGAATCGGTACTGGTCGTTATCGCGGTAGTTGGCGCTGAACTCGCCGGTACGGGCCATGCGTGCGGTCGGCGTTTGCAGCAGGCCCACGCCGCCGAAGTCGGATTGCGAGGGGCCAATGGGGGCCGGGGAAGTTTCGGCGTGGCAGGCGGTGGAGACGGCCAGCGCCAGCAGGCTGTAGAGATAATTTTTTTTCATCAATCCGGTATCCGATGCGTCAGGGAGGTAAGGATTTGCTGATTCAGCGCGTTGAATGCGGAGTCGAACAGGCGATCGGAGAAGCCGACAAACAGGATGCTGCCCGGCAGCAGCTCTACGTGGCGCTCGTTCCAGTAGGCGACGGGCGCTTTTTCGGTTTTGCCATCGGGATAAACCACCCAGGCGTAGCTGCGGTCGGCGCCGCTGAGCAGATTCACATCTTCCAGATACTCAGCCGCAGTGCGTCCGGCAACGAACGGTTTGACGCCCGGCGAACTCACCAGCCCCATCAGTGTGATAGTGGTCGGCTGCGGCCCCGCCCACAGGCTGTAGTCCCCTTGCAGGGTGACGTTGGAGCGTGGACGCAGGCGAACCCAGTCGGGATCCAGATTGACGAACTGCCGCCCGGTGACTTTGATGGCCTGCAGCTGCCGGCGCACACTGTTGATTGCGGCGGCGTCATCGCCCTCTTCCTGGGCTGCAAACCCGCCCAGCGCGGCGAGCAGTTTTTGATGTTGCTGTTCGGCAACCGCCGAAGCCTGCCGCTCGCTAATAACGGCACCCGGCCACCAGGCATTATTCAGAGAAGGCTGGGTAACTAAATCCCCCAGCCGTTCAACGTTGCTCAGTTTTTGATTGCCGGGGTAAACGGTGACGTTGCCGGCAGCGTAAAGAGAAGAGCTGCCCAGCGTCAGCAGAGCGGCTAAACATAGTGATGTCTGTCGGCGGATGACGCCGCGCTTATCCGACCTGCGTGTATCGGCGCCTATTATCGATATGCAGCGCGCCATCCACCGTGTTTTAAAGGCTGTTATTTTCATTATTTCGCCGCCTTCAGCAGAACCGTGGTAATCGGCCAGTAGTCCGGGCCAAGGTATTGTTTTGACTGGCGGATATGACCGTGGCTGTCCACCCAGAAACGGTTGTGCCAGGTCTTGCCGGAGGCCGTCACCTCTTCATCCAGAACGCGCACCGGCGTGACGCTGCTGCCCACCTTTACGGTGTCGCTGCCATCCCAACGGAAGGTAGAGCGCGCCGTTGCCATGCGCACCTGCTGATGTTCGGTCCACGCCATTTGCCGTATCCAGGTTGCTCCGTCGATAATCTGGTTCACCGCAGCCAGCGGATCGTCAGCCAGATTGCTGACCTGCGTCAGGTTGTCACCGAGGCCGACCGTCTTCACTATCCGGCCATTTTGGGTGGCGATAGTCGCCCGATCCTGCGTCACCCATTTCTGCTGGCCGTTTTCGTCATAGGCCAGTACCACGAATAATTGCGGGCCGCCGTTGATGCTCATGTACTGGCTGGCGTAACGCATGTTCTGAATATCGTCATCGGTGAGCTGCACACCGTCGGTCCCTACGATGCTGTGCCAGAGCGAAGTGCCAAGACTTTTAGTGGTGGCAGAGCAAGCCTGGAGTAACAGGCAAACAACAAGAATTGAGAATCGCTGCACGACGTGTCCCCGAAGTCTTAATAACCACACCGAAGTGTGGTTAGGGTTAAAACACCCGTGAAATTACTGGGTGCTGGTCGTCGTGGTCGTGGTAGTCCCGGTATTAGAACCGTCGCCACCACCGGTGGCAGCAAGCGCTACCCCCACTGCTGACCCGACAGTGCTGGCGCTGGTCGCAGTTGAACTTCCTGCGGACACAGATGTGGCCTGCGCGCCAGCTGCTTCACCCACTGCAACCGGGTCAGCACTTGCCGCGCCGGTCGCTGCCAGCGTGAATATGGCGAGAGCGCCATAAATAACTTTTTTCATAACAATTTCCCTTCATTGAATGAATGGAGAGTTGCCCAAAAGAGTTTCAGGCGGGATCGAGTATACACAACTAAAGATGACAATCAGGGCGATGGGGAAATAGGTGGGCAGATTTAAGAAAAGTGGAAATAATAACCTCACAGGCTCATCAAATATAATATAAATACATACAAATTAGTAGCTTACTGATGCCATAAATAATACATATGATCTCATTAATCCTAAAATAACCCTGAGTGAATATGGGGCCATCAATTCTTTTAGGATTAACCTCAGCGGGGAGGATTGCGGATATAACGAGGCAAGGGGAATTATCTTATAAATAAGCCGGCGATATTTGCCGGCTTATTTTATTTACAGCTTAGCTTATTATGCGCGCCAGGATTTATAACGATTAATTAAACCGTTGGTGGAGCTATCGTGGCTGCTGATTTGTTTTTCGTCGCCCAGCTCCGGCAGGATGCGGTTAGCCAGCTGCTTGCCAAGCTCTACGCCCCACTGGTCAAAGGTGAAGATATTCAGGATCGCGCCCTGGGTGAAGATCTTGTGTTCGTACAGGGCGATGAGCGCGCCGAGGCTGAACGGGGTGATCTCACGCAGCAGGATGGAGTTGGTAGGACGGTTACCTTCAAAGACTTTGAACGGCACAACGTGTTCCAGAGTTTTCGGATCTTTACCCTGGTCTGCGTATTCCTGCTCAACTACGTCGCGCGCTTTACCAAACGCCAGCGCTTCCGTCTGAGCGAAGAAGTTAGACAGCAGCTTAGGATGGTGATCGGAAAGCGGGTTGTGGGTGGTCGCCGGTGCGATGAAGTCACAAGGAACCATTTTGGTGCCCTGGTGAATCAGCTGGTAGAACGCGTGCTGGCCGTTGGTGCCCGGCTCGCCCCAGATGATTGGGCCAGTCTGGTAATCTACAGCATTGCCGTTACGGTCAACATATTTGCCGTTGGATTCCATGTTGCCCTGCTGGAAGTAGGCGGCAAAACGGTGCATGTACTGGTCATATGGCAGAATAGCTTCGGTTTCTGCGCCGAAGAAGTTGTTGTACCAGATACCGATCAGCGCCAGCAGCACCGGCAGGTTCTGCTCTGCGGGGGTGTTCGCGAAGTGTTTATCCATCGCGTGCGCACCGCTCAGCAGCTCAACAAAGTTGTCGTAGCCAACGGACAGAATGATGGACAGGCCAATCGCGGACCACAGGGAGTAACGCCCGCCGACCCAGTCCCAGAACTCGAACATGTTCGCCGTATCGATACCGAACTCGCCCACGGCTTGCGCATTGGTGGAGAGCGCAGCGAAGTGCTTGGCAACGTGCTTGTTGTCGCCAGCCGTTTCCAGGAACCAGTCGCGTGCGCTGTGGGCGTTGGTCATGGTTTCTTGCGTGGTGAAGGTTTTGGAAGCAACCAGGAACAGGGTGGTTTCCGGATCGACGTTTTTCAGCACTTCCGCAATGTGGGTGCCGTCAACGTTGGAAACAAAGTGCATGTTCAGGTGATTTTTGTAAGGGCGCAGCGCTTCGGTCACCATGAACGGGCCAAGGTCGGAGCCGCCGATACCAATGTTGACCACGTCGGTAATCGCTTTACCGGTGTAGCCTTTCCAGCTGCCGCTGATGATGCTTTCGGAGAAAATTTTCATTTTCTCGAGCACCGCGTTAACTTCTGGCATCACATCTTTGCCATCGACCACGATCGGAGTATTGCTACGGTTACGCAGCGCAACGTGCAGCACAGCACGGTCTTCGGTGCGGTTGATCTTCTCGCCTGAGAACATCGACTTAATGGCACCCTGCAGATCTGTCTCTTTTGCCAGCGCCTGCAGCTTAGTCAGCGTATCGGCGGTAATGCGGTTTTTAGAGAAATCCACCAGCATTAAATCATCGAACGTGGCGGAAAATTTACCAAAACGGTCGGCATCCTGGGCGAAAAGCTCGGCGATGGTGACATCTTTCATGTCGTCATAATGCGCCTGTAAAGCCTGCCATGCAGCGGTCTGTGTTGGGTTGATATTCTTCATAGCGTTACCCTTTTGATTTGAGAACTGTGACTGCGGTCAATTGTATATCCACAAAACGGGATTTGTGATGATCTTTCTGCCAATACACAATGAATTGCGTTTCAGATTATGTGTCCGTGAAAAAATGATACGGTGCATCTGCACAGGCCGTGACCGCGTCTACACTGAAAAAAACAGTATGGCCTCGTAAACCAGGTAAGGTAAAAATTTTATGGAATTGTCTGTCCCACTGTTATTGGTCATCATTACTCTCGCCTCGCTGGCGGCACAATGGCTTGCATGGCTTGTTCGCTTACCCGCCATCTTGCCTTTGCTTATATTTGGTCTGATTCTCGGCCCCTTCACCGGCATCCTTAACCCCGATGCCCTTTTTGGTGATTTGCTCTTCCCTATCGTCTCGCTATCCGTTGCCATTATTTTATTTGAAGGCGCCCTGACGCTTCGCTTCGACGAGATACGGGGGCTTGGGGGCGTGGTGCGCAATCTGGTCAGCGTGGGGATGCTGATCACCTTTAGCGTGATCGGCCTGTCATGCTGGTGGCTGCTGGGGCTTAGTCCGGAGCTTTCCGCTCTGGTGGGCGCCGTCACCGTCGTCACCGGGCCTACCGTTATTTCACCGCTCATGCGGGTTGTACGTCCGAACGCTGCCATTAACCAGGTTTTACGCTGGGAAGGGATAGTGATAGACCCGGTGGGGGCGATTTTTACCCTGCTGGTCTTCGAATTTATCACCCTGCGCCAGGAAGCGGGTTCAGAGTTACATCTGTTAGCCATCTTCGGGCAAACCGTCGCGGTGGGTCTGATTACTGGCGCGCTGTTTGGCTGGCTTTTAGGGACTGCCCTGAAGCGCGTTTGGTTTCCGGGCTATATGCAAAACTTTGCCGTACTGGCAATTGTGCTGGTGGCGTTCGGCATTTCTAACTCGCTCTCCGATGAGTCTGGCCTGCTGGCCGTCACGATTCTCGGGATCTGGCTGGCAAACATGCGCGACGTGGATGTCAGCGATATTGTGGCCTTTAAAGAAGAGCTGTCCGCCATCCTGATATCGGCGCTATTCATTATTCTGGCCGCCCGTCTGGACATTCACGGCGTGCTGACGATGGGCTGGCCGCTGATCGCGCTGCTGCTGGTGATTCAGTTTATTGCCCGCCCGCTTTGTATTGCCGCCTCAACGATTGGTTCAACGTTGAGCGGGCGAGAAAGGCTCCTGCTTTGCTGGATTGCACCGCGAGGTATTGTCGCCGCGGCGGTCAGCTCCCTTTTTGCCCTGACGCTGGAACGCAGCGGCTACGAAAACGCAGACCAGCTGGTGAGCGTGGTTTTTGCCATCATCATTGGCACCGTGGTCGTGCAAAGTCTGACCAGTGCCCCGCTGGCGAAATTCCTCAAAGTTAAGCAGCGAAAACCAAAAGGGGTGTTGATCATCGGAGCCAATACCGTGGCCCGTACCATTGCTCATGCTCTGGTGAAACAAAACATACCGGTCTTGCTGACCGACAATAGCTGGGAATATTACCGACTCGCCCGCATGGAGGGCCTGCCTGCTTACTATGGCAACGCCTGGTCGGAACATGCAGAAAACTATCTTGACCTGAGCAGCACGGCGCAGGTGTTTGCGCTGTCTCCTAACCGCCATCAGAACGCGCTGGCGGTCTATCATTTCAGCCATCTGCTGGGCAGTGAGAAGGTTTTCGCCATTCGATCCGGCTCGCCGTTAAAAGGGCGGATCAGCAACGAAAGCGCCCGTTTCCGCCGTCTTGAACGTCTGTTCCCGGAAGATGTGACCTGGAACAGCCTGAGCAGCCAGCTCGCCAAAGGTGCCGTGATCAAAGCAACGCGACTGAATGAAAACTTCGGCTGGCTGGAATACATGGAGAAAAACAGCGGCATGGTGCCGTTATTTGCATTGCCCGTGAACGGAAGACTCATCTCTATGAGCGGGAAAACGGCTCCGGCGCTGCCCTGTACGGTGGTTGCGCTAGTACAGAATGAAAAATCTGCAACGTCTAAACGTTGACATCATCGCCGTAACATTTTATTTCTATATGCCTAACTTGTTCACTTTGAGCAAGCCAGAAGAGGCGCGTCGTCCAGGTAGTGTGTTTGAGGAGCCAGTCCGCAGACAGCACATGAGGGGGAACGACGCCGAGGTAACGCGCAGAAGGCAATGCGTTTTATCGGCTGCAGGGGCTGAATCCCCTGGGTTGTCACCAGAAGCGTTCGGCAGTCGGACGTTTATACCCGAATTAATTGGCGTTGCAGCAAGGCAGCAAGCTAATGAATCCCGATGAGCTTACATAAGTAAGTGATTCGGGTGAGTCAGCGCAGACAACGCCGCTGCAGCGTCAAGAAATCGGGTAGACAAGGTGGGGCGCTTCTGGGTGTATCCGTAGTTTTCCCTTCTACGTCTGCCCCGTATCCCGCTCTTCCCTTGTGCCAAGGCTGAAAATTTACCGCCATACGAATGGCCCCCTGACACGAGGTAGTTATGTCTTATCCACAAACAGTAGTAGCCAAATTTGGCGGCACCAGCGTCGCGGACTTCGAGGCCATGAACCGCAGCGCCGACGTTGTGCTGGGCGATGCCAACGTTCGCCTGGTGGTGCTTTCCGCTTCAGCTGGCGTCACCAACCTGCTTGTCGCCCTGGCTGAAGGCCTGGAAGCGACGGAACGCTTCGTCAAGCTCGACGCCATTCGCAAAATTCAGTACGACATCGTTGAACGCCTGAGCAACCCGCAGATTATCCGCGAGGAAGTCGAACGCCTGTTAGAAAACATCACTACCCTCGCCGAAGCCGCCTCGCTGGCGACCTCTACCGCGCTGACCGACGAACTGGTCAGCCACGGCGAACTGATGTCCACCCTGCTGTTTGTCGAGATCCTGCGTGAGCGTCAGGTTGACGCCCAGTGGTTTGATATCCGCAAAATCATGCGCACCAACGACCGCTTTGGCCGCGCCGAGCCGGACGTTGCAGCCCTGGCGGAACTGGCGGAGCAGCAGCTACAGCCGCGTATCGCGGAATCTTTGATTATCACGCAGGGCTTTATCGGTAGCGAAGCAAAAGGCCGCACCACGACGCTTGGCCGCGGCGGCAGCGACTACACCGCCGCGCTGCTGGGCGAAGCGCTGCATGCCAGCCGAGTGGATATCTGGACGGACGTGCCGGGCATCTACACCACCGACCCGCGCGTGGTGCCTGCCGCAAAACGCATCGATAAAATCGGCTTCGAAGAAGCGGCAGAAATGGCTACCTTCGGGGCAAAAGTTTTACACCCGGCAACGCTGCTGCCAGCGGTTCGCTGCGATATTCCGGTCTTCGTCGGCTCCAGCAAAGATCCGCAGGCGGGCGGCACGCTGGTCTGCAACGAGACGGATAACCCACCGCTGTTCCGCGCGCTGGCGCTGCGCCGCAAGCAAACGCTGCTGACCCTCCACAGCCTGAACATGCTGCACTCCCGGGGTTTCCTGGCCGAAGTGTTCAGCATCCTGGCGCGCCATAATATCTCCGTCGACCTGATTACCACCTCGGAGGTGAGCGTGGCGCTGACGCTGGATACCACCGGATCCACCTCAACGGGCGACAGCCTGCTGACTACCTCGCTGCTCACCGAGCTGTCGTCCCTGTGCCGTGTAGAAGTGGAAGAGAATCTGGCTCTGGTCGCGCTGATCGGCAACAAGCTTTCCCAGGCCTGCGGCGTGGGCAAAGAGGTGTTTGGCGTGCTGGAGCCGTTTAATATCCGCATGATTTGCTACGGCGCATCCAGCTACAACCTCTGTTTCCTGGTGCCGGGCGGCGACGCGGAGCAGGTCGTGCAGAAGCTGCACCATAATCTGTTTGAATAAAATTTAATCTCATGCGATGAATACAGAATGCCGGGCTCGCTCCCGGCATTTTCATAACCAGAAACAACACAACAAACCCTTGCAAGGATCACAACATGCTCGCGATTTTAACCCGGCTGTTTCCGCTCTGGGCGGTACTGCTGTCCGTACTCGCCTACTTCTCACCCGGCACGTTCACCCCCATCGGCCCGTGGGTCAGCACGCTGCTGATGCTCATCATGTTCGGCATGGGCGTGCATCTGCGCATTGACGATTTTAAACGTGTGCTTTCACGCCCGGCTCCTGTCGCCGCAGGCACCTTCCTGCACTATCTCATCATGCCACTGGCGGCGTGGGTGCTGGCGAAGCTATTCCATATGCCACCCGATCTCTCCGCAGGCATGGTGCTGGTCGGCAGCGTAGCCAGCGGCACGGCATCAAACGTAATGATTTATCTGGCAAAAGGTGATGTCGCGCTGTCGGTGACCATCTCTTCGGTCTCCACGCTGGTTGGCGTTTTTGCCACGCCATTGCTGACGCGTTTTTACGTGGATGCCGATATCAAGGTCGACGTGATGGGTATGCTGCTCAGCATTCTGCAAATCGTCATTGTGCCGATCGGGCTGGGGTTGATCGTTCACCACCTCTTCCCGCGCCTGGTGAAGCGCGTGGAGACTTATCTGCCCGCGTTCTCCATGCTGTGCATCCTGGCGATTATCAGCGCCGTGGTGGCAGGCTCCGCCTCGCACATCGCGTCCGTCGGGCTGATGGTGATTATCGCGGTCATTCTGCACAACGGCATCGGCCTGCTGAGCGGCTACTGGGGTGGACGCCTGTTCGGCTTCGACGAATCCACCTGCCGCACGCTGGCCATTGAGGTGGGCATGCAGAACTCAGGCCTGGCAGCAACGCTGGGCAAGATTTACTTCTCGCCTCTGGCAGCCCTTCCCGGCGCGCTGTTTTCCGTCTGGCACAACCTTTCCGGCTCGCTGCTGGCAGGTTACTGGTCAGGGAAACCTGTTGGTGAGAAAAAAGGGCAGAAGATGAAAAAGCGTCGCGCTTAAGGTGGCAATAGCCCGGGTTACCGGGCTTTTTTGTTTCTGTGCGGCGAAGAACGTGATTTTTACTGAGGTAGCGGGCGCTTTGCTTTACACTGGAAATCCTTTCCTTAAGAGGTCGCAACGATGTCCACAGCAAAACTGACACAGCAAGACATGACGGAAAGTGAGCAGCGCGAACTGAAAACGCTGCTCGACCGCGCGCGCATTGCAGAAGGCCGCACGCTGACCAACTCAGAAATCAATCACATCAAAAAAGAATACAGCGATAAGCTGATGGCCGAGCGCGAACTGGCAGCCAAAAAAGCTCGCGCCCTGAAAAAACAAAAAGCGTTAAAACCTGATACCTCAGCGACCTACTCCTGGTCTGCTAATACACATATTCGTGGGAAGCGCTAATTTAGCGATTCAGAGAGAGGATAAAATTGCTGTCGTTGCTGGTCGCAAAGGCGTCATCAGAAAAAAAGACGGAAAATCAATTTATTGATTTTCATCTGCTAACCACAAAGAAGGAAAAAACACGTTTTATCCTTCTTTGTCAGCAGCCTTAACGCCCTTTCTTCTTGCGCCCTGGCTGGGCAAAGCGTTTACGTGATGCCAGCTCTGCCGGGGTTTTTGCACTGCTTTTCGGCCCGCTGACGACTGGCTTTTTGATCGCCGCAGCTGGTTTCGCCTTCGGTTTCTTTGCAGGCTTCGCTTCAGAGGAAGAATCCTCAATCAGCTTAAAGAGCTCCACCAGCTCGTCATCCGTCAAATCGCGCCATTCGCCCAGCGGTAACCCTTTCATGCTGACGTTCATAATACGGGTGCGCTCAAGCTTCGTGACCTCATAACCAAAATGTTCACACATGCGGCGAATCTGACGGTTTAGCCCCTGCACCAGCGTTATGCGGAAAACAAACGGCGCTTCTTTTTTCACCTTACATTTTTTAGTGACGGTGCCCAGCATCGGCACGCCCGCGCCCATGCCACGAATAAAGTCGTCGGTGACCGGCTTGTTTACCGTGACGATGTACTCTTTCTCGTGGTCGTTCCCGGCGCGAAGGATCTTATTCACCAGATCGCCGTGGTTAGTGAGGAAGATCAGCCCCTGCGAGTCTTTGTCCAGACGGCCAATCGGGAACACGCGCTTGCTGTGGTTCACAAAATCAACGATGTTGTCGCGCTCGGCGTCTTCCGTGGTGCTGACGATCCCCACCGGTTTATTCAGCGCGATCAGCACCAGATCGTCTTCATTACGAGGTTCAATAAGCTGACCGTTGACCTTCACCACATCCCCGGCAAAGACCTGATCGCCAATCGCGGCGCGCTTGCCGTTGATAAACACGTTTCCCTGTTCGATGTAGCGGTCGGCGTCGCGGCGCGAGCAGATGCCGCTCTCACTGATGTATTTGTTCAGGCGAATGGATGAGTTGGTCAGCATGGTTCCTCCGTAAAAAAACGGACTATACCCTACCCGTCGGGCGTTGCGAACAGCCCAGCCTCACTTTGCTTGATTATCTGGAGATTTCTCGCAAATGAGTAAAAGGCTTTGCGGCCTACTTTCCAGTTTAGCGATCACCCTGTTGAATGCCTCGTAACAGGCGGCTATTTTTCGCTCTACCGATAGTCAATTCGTAATTTAAAAACTACAATCATCGATGAACGGACTCAAACAAACGGATGCTTACCGCCGCTGGGAAGCCAACCTTAAAGATAAAACAGCAAAAGCCTTTATCACCGCGCGATTGCATCGCCTGGTCAATGGCCTTACCGGGGATGTCAAACCTGTTGGCAACGGTATCAGTGAACTTCGCATTCATTATGGTCCTGGCTACCGTATCTACTTTCAGCAACGTGGCAGAAAAATTGTTTTGCTTTTATGCGGCGGTGATAAACGCTCGCAGCAGCAGGATATCTTAATGGCAAAATATCTGGCCCGGATTTGGATTGATGATGAGGAAGAGGATGAAACTTAAGATAACGGATTACGATTTTACTTCGGCACTGGTCGATGACGAAGCCATCGCCATTTTCATGGCCGATGCGCTTGAAACGGGCGATGCGGCACATATTGCGAGTGCGCTAGGTATTGTCGCAAAAGCGAAAGGAATGACTTCGGTTGCCGCCGACACAGGCTTATCCCGCGAGCAGCTTTATCGTTCCTTCAGCGAGGAAGGCAACCCCACCCTGAAAACTACGCTGGCCGTGATGAAGGCTTTGGGTATCGAACTGACGGCTAAAATGCCGAAGTGAATGATTAAATACAGCTTACGGGCGACAAACATTAAGTCTGCAGCCCGCCGAAGCTTTACTGCGGTTTGGCCGCGATCGCGGCGATTTTTTTCTGAATATCTTTGTCCAGGTTATTCACCCAGTGATTATATGAACGGTGGATTTCACCGCCTGACGCCAGCAGGTTAACGCTGCTGACGTAATGTATTGAGTAATCTTTTTCACTGTAGTTAATGCGCACGGTCACGCTGTGCTTACGCACATTCTGCGTCGCATTAATAACGCCCGGACCGGCCACGGACATGATCCAGTCGCGCCCCTGCCCGGCGTTGATAATCGCCTCTTTGACCTGTTCGGTCGTCACGTGAGCGGTAATGATTGTCTGTGGGGTACGCACCGGCTCGGTGCGCTCGAGTGCCGAACACCCGGCTAATGCCGCAATACAAATAGCGCCTGCCAATAGCTGCTTAAGCTTCATCAAAATCATCCTTAAATTTAAAATTTTGCGCAGCAGATTATAGCCGGGTGGCTAATTTATAAACACTAATATTCGTCCCGCTCGTCGTCATCGTCCGGCTGTTCCAGCACGCTATAAGCCACAGCGCAGAACAGCGAGTTCAGACGTTTCATGTCCCCCAGCAGCCCCAGGTGCAGCGAACTGGTTTCGATGCTCTGCACGTTTTGCTGATGCAGGCGATCGACGTGCGCGTGGGAGTAGCGGCGGTTCAGAATCCGGAAGCGGTGTTTGTTACGACGCAAACGGCGGGCGCTATTAACGTCCCCGGAGAAGAACACCGACAGGCTCAGCTTCAGGTTGCTGGTCAGCTGTTGAAGCAGGGTATCCAGCTCCGTCAGGCCATCCGGGGAAAACGCCCGGCGTGCGGAGAGGGATTTGTCGGCGACCTCGCTACCCATGCGCTCGATGATGTCCGCGGCCTGTTCAAGGTTCAGCGACATCTCGATAATTTCCGCCCAGCGGCGGGATTCGATTTCAGCCAGATCCTCTTTTTGCATCTGCGCCATGTACAGCTTAATGGCGGTATAAAGCACGTCTACGTCATCGGCCAGCTTGCGCAGCTCCTTCTCCTGGCGCGGTTCGCCGTGCATCACTTTGCTCCACGTCTCCAGCATCTGCTCCAGCACATCCCCCATGCGTAACGTTTCACGGGCGGCATTCGACAGGCCAAGCGCAGGCGTATCCAGCGCCGTCGGATCGAGGTGTTTCGGCTTCATGCGCCCGTCGATTTCCGGCGCTTCGCTGATGACGCGGCGGCAGAAGCGCGCCATTGGCTCGGCGAAAGGCACCATCGCAAGACAGCGAATGAGGTTGTAGAAGACGTGGAAGTAGATCACCAGCTCAGATTCAGGGAGCGGCAAATGTTGCATCCAGCGGGCCAGGATATGCACGAACGGCAGGACGATTAAACTGCCCACCAGCTTGAACAGCAGGCTGCCAAGCGCAACGCGGCGGGCGGCGGCATTGGCGGCGCTGTTGTTGATCATCGCCAGCAGACCAGAACCGAGGTTCGCGCCGATGACCAGGCACAGCGCAACGTCAAAGGAGATCACGCCCGTCGACGTTAATGTCGCGGTCAGCAGCACGGCAGCCAGGCTGGAGTAACTGATAATGGCGAACATCGCGCCAATCAGCGCATCCAGCATGATATCGCCGGTTAAAGAAGCGAAGATCACCTGCACGCCGGAGGCTTGGGTGATAGGCGTCACGGCGGCCACGATCAGTTCCAGCGCCTGCAAAATCAGACCCAGGCCAATCGCTACCCGTCCCAACTGCCCCGCCCGGGACTGCTTACGGCTGAGGAAGAATATCACCCCGACGAAAATCAGCAGCGGCGAAAGCCACGAGAGATCGAACGTCAGCACGCGCGCCATCAGCGCCGTCCCCACGTCGGCCCCAAGCACAATCACCAGAGCAGGCGTGAGCGCCACGAGATCCTGAGCCACGAACGAGGTGACCAGCATAGTGGTGGCATTGCTGCTCTGGACAAGCGCAGTTACGCCAATGCCCGCACAGAAGGCGAGCGGTTTTTTTTCAACGCTGCGGCTAAGCACACTACGGAGATTTGCGCCGTAAACGCGCATGATGCCGGTGCGCACAATGTGCGTCCCCCAGACCAGTAGCGCCACCGCAGAAAGCAGATGCAGTAAAGTAAGCACACTTTCTCCTGGTTAGTTAGATCGGAAATTCCTTCTCTTTCCAGTATATACGGATTGGCGGCAATAAGGGGGCGGGAGGCATTTGTAGGGTCGATAAGCGCAGGCGCCATCCACCGATAAAATGTTGTCGGGTGAAGCTAACGCTTACCCGACCTACAAAACATCAGTCTGCGTCGTACCCCAGGTTCGGGGCCAGCCAGCGTTCGACGTCCGTCACGGACATGCCTTTACGACGGGCGTAGTCCTCAACCTGATCGCGCTGAATTTGCGCAACGGCGTAGTACTTGCTGTCCGGGTGGCTGAAGTACCAGCCGGAAACCGACGCGCCAGGCCACATGGCGTAGGACTCGGTCAGCTTCATGCCAATGACGTTTTCGACGTCCAGCAGCTCCCAGATGGTCGCCTTTTCCGTATGTTCCGGACAGGCCGGATAGCCCGGAGCAGGACGGATCCCCTGGTAGTTCTCGCGGATCAGCTCTTCGTTGCTGAGGTTTTCCGTCGGCGCATAGCCCCAGTAAACCTTACGCACCCGCTCATGCAGATATTCCGCAAAGGCTTCCGCCAGGCGGTCCGCCAGCGCCTTCAGCATGATTTTGTTGTAATCATCGTGCTGCGCCTCATAGGCATCCGCGAGCGCGTCTTCTTCCATACCGCCCGTGACGGCAAAGGCACCAATGTAATCCGCTTTACCACTGCTTTTTGGCGCCACGAAATCGGCCAGGCAGTAGTTGGCGAAGCCCACCTTCTCCGTTTGCTGGCGAAGGTGATGCGCGACGGTCAGCACGCGAGTTCGCGTCTCATCGCGATAAATTTCTATGTCATCCACAACGCGGTTAGCCGGGAACAGCCCCACTACGCCGCGCGGGTTGAGGGCTTTTTCCGCGTGAAGCTTGTCGAGCATTTCGTTAGCGTCTTTGAACAGGCGCTGCGCCTCTTCGCCCACCACCTCATCTTCAAGGATGCGCGGGTATTTGCCAGCCAGCGACCAGGTCATGAAGAACGGCGTCCAGTCGATATAGTTACGCAGCGTTTCGATGCTGGCCGTCACTTCCTGCACGCCCAGACGATGGGCGACCGGCGGCGTATAGCTTGACCAGTCGAAGGCAAGATCGTTTTCACGGGCTGCGGCAAGCGTAACCGGCGGCGTACGTGGTTTCTTGCGGGCGTGCTGGGTACGCACGGTTTCGTACTCTTTACGCGTGCGGGCAACAAAATCGTCGTGCTGCGTCGAGGAAAGCAGCGCGGAGACCACGCCGACGGTGCGCGAGGCGTTCTGCACATAGACCGTTGGGCCGCTGTAGTTCTGCTCGATTTTCACCGCCGTGTGCGCCTTGGACGTTGTCGCCCCGCCAATCAGCAGCGGCAGCGTGAAGCCCTGGCGCTCCATCTCTTTGGCCACGTTGACCATTTCGTCCAGCGACGGCGTGATAAGCCCGGACAGGCCGATGATATCCGCCCCCACTTCGCGAGCAGTTTTGAGGATTTTCTCCCCCGGCACCATGACGCCGAGGTCGATAATTTCGTAGTTGTTACACTGCAGCACGACGCCAACGATGTTTTTGCCGATGTCGTGAACGTCGCCTTTTACGGTAGCGAGGACGATTTTGCCGTTGGTCGAGCCTTTCTCTTTGCTGGCTTCAATGTACGGTTCGAGATAGGCAACCGCCTGCTTCATTACTCGGGCAGACTTCACCACCTGCGGCAGGAACATTTTCCCTTCGCCGAACAGATCGCCCACCACGTTCATCCCGGCCATCAGCGGCCCTTCGATAACTTCAATCGGGCGCGCGGCCTGCTGGCGGGCCTCTTCGGTATCCAGTTCGATAAATTCGGTAATGCCTTTGACCAGCGAGTAGGACAGGCGCTTTTCGACGTCCCAGCTGCGCCATTCCGCCTGCTGGGCGTTGGCGGTGTCGTCGCTTTTGGTCCCGCGATATTTCTCTGCCAGATCCAGCAGGCGTTCGGTGCTGTCGTCGCGGCGGTTCAGAATCACATCTTCTACCGCATCGCGCAGCTCCTGCGAGAGGTCGTCATAAATCGCCAGCTGCCCGGCGTTAACGATGCCCATGTCCATGCCGTTGCGGATAGCGTAATAGAGGAACACGGCGTGAATCGCCTCACGCACCGGGTCGTTGCCCCGGAAGGAGAACGACACGTTCGATACGCCGCCGGAGATCATCGCGTGCGGCAGCTCGCGCTTAATGTCTTCACAGGCGCCGATGAAGTCCTGAGCGTAGTTGTTGTGCTCTTCAATGCCCGTCGCCACCGCGAAGATATTCGGGTCAAAGATAATGTCTTCCGGCGGGAAGCCGACTTCTTCGGTCAAAATCTTGTAGGCGCGGCGGCAAATTTCAATTTTACGCGCACGGGTATCCGCCTGGCCCTCCTCGTCAAAGGCCATCACCACCATCGCGGCTCCGTAGCGACGCACCAGTTTTGCATGGTGGATAAACTGCTCAACGCCCTCTTTCATGGAGATGGAGTTAACGATGCCTTTGCCCTGAATGCACTTAAGGCCTTTTTCGATGACGTCCCATTTGGAGGAGTCGATCATGATTGGCACGCGGGCAATGTCCGGCTCGCCGGCGATCAGGTTGAGGAAGCGCACCATCGCCGCTTCGGCGTCGAGCATCCCCTCGTCCATGTTGATATCGATGATCTGCGCGCCGCTTTCGACCTGCTGGAGAGCAACTTCCAGCGCTTCGTTGTATTTCTCTTCTTTGATCAGCCGCTTAAATTTAGCGGAGCCGGTGACGTTGGTCCGCTCGCCGACGTTCACAAACAGGCTGTCTGCGCCGATATTCAACGGCTCAAGCCCCGCCAGACGGCAGGCAACCGGCAGCTCAGGCAGCTTGCGAGGCGCAACGCCTTCAACCGCCCTGCTCATCGCCGCGATATGTTCGGGCGTGGTGCCGCAGCAGCCGCCGACGATATTCAGGAAGCCCGCCTGCGCCCACTCGCCAATCTGTTCGGCCATGGTGCTGGCATCCAGATCGTACTCGCCAAAGGCGTTCGGCAGACCCGCGTTCGGGTGGGCGGTGACGTAACATTCCGCGATGCGCGACAGCTCGGCGACGTACTGGCGCAGCTCGTCCGGCCCCAGCGCACAGTTCAGACCAAAGGTCAGCGCGTCCGCGTGGCGCAGGGAGTTATAGAAAGCTTCTGTTGTTTGTCCGGAAAGGGTGCGGCCTGACGCATCGGTAATCGTGCCGGAAATCATGATTGGCAGATCGACGCCCAGCGCTTCAAATTCAGTCTTCACGGCGAAAATCGCCGCTTTGG
Source organism: Dryocola clanedunensis subsp. sulfonylureivorans (assembly GCF_016756775.1). Lineage (GTDB taxonomy): Bacteria > Pseudomonadota > Gammaproteobacteria > Enterobacterales > Enterobacteriaceae > Dryocola > Dryocola clanedunensis. Next base: position 28,622 of record NZ_JAERMU010000027.1, read on the forward strand.
CGTTCAGGGTATCGAACACCGTTTCGATCATAATCAGGTCAACGCCGCCTTCCACCAGCGCGCGGGTGGATTCGCGATAGGCGTCCACCAGCTGGTCAAAGGTAACGTTACGGAATGCGGGATCGTTAACGTCCGGGGAGATAGAGGCCGTGCGGTTCGTCGGGCCTAACACCCCGGCGACGTAGCGCGGTTTTTCAGGCTGACGGGCCGTCCACTCATCGGCACAGGCGCGGGCCAGCTTCGCGGCTTCATAGTTGATTTCCGCCGACAGGGATTCCATCTGGTAATCCGCCATCGCGATGGTCGTGGAGTTGAAGGTGTTGGTTTCGACGATGTCGGCACCCGCTTCAAAGTAGGCATAGTGGATCGCGGCGATAATTTCCGGTTTGCTCAGCACCAGAAGGTCATTGTTGCCCTTCAGGTCGGACGGCCAGTCCGCAAAGCGTTCACCACGGAAATCGCTCTCTTCAAGACGGTAGCTTTGGATCATGGTTCCCATACCACCATCCAGAACCAGAATGCGTTCTTGCAACTGCTTGTGCAGTTTTTCTACTTTGTTGCTCAACTCAGGCTCCCGGGGACTTAACGGATCGTTGCGGTGCGAAATAGTTCATAACCGGCGAAAAGGCCAGCAGACCATACTGGCATAAGTTACCGGAGGGTAAAAGATATCAAACATGAGACATGTTCAACTGACTGCTCCGATGAGTGGCGTGCTGGTTGCATTATCGCCAAATAAAACGAAAATGATTTCCACGATATGAAAAAAGGAGTCTGCTATGGTCGCTGCCGTTCCCGCCAAACGTGGTAAAAAGCCTCGCGCTGCCACAGCCGCTGCCCCGCAGCCAACCGGGCAGGTTCAGTCGTTAACCCGCGGCCTGAAGCTGCTGGAGTGGATTGCCGAGTCCCACGGCAGCGTGGCGCTTACCGAGCTTGCCCAGCAGGCCGGACTCCCTAACTCCACGACGCATCGCCTGCTGACTACCATGCAGCAGCTTGGCTTCGTGCGCCAGACTGGCGACCTGGGCCACTGGACGATTGGTGCCCATGCGTTTGTCGTCGGCAGCAGCTTCCTGCAAAGCCGTAACCTGCTGGCCATTGTCCACCCGATGCTGCGCAAGCTGATGGAAGATTCCGGCGAAACGGTGAACCTGGCCGTGCTCGACCACAGCGACCATCAGGCGATTATTATCGACCAGGTGCAGTGCACCCAGCTGATGCGCATGTCGGCCCCTATCGGCGGGAAGTTACCGATGCATGCCTCAGGCGCGGGGAAGGTATTTCTGGCGAACTTAAGTGACGATCAGGTGGGCACTCTGCTGCACCGCAGGGGGCTGCACAGCTACACTCCGGCGACGCTGACGTCACCTTTGCATCTAAAAGAAGATCTGGCCCAGACGCGTAAACGCGGCTATTCGTTCGATGATGAAGAGCACGCGCTGGGTCTGCGCTGCGTGGCGGCGTGTATTTTTGACGAGCACCATGAGGCGTTTGCCGCCATTTCCATTTCGGGGCCGATTTCACGCGTCACAGACGACCGCGTGACGGAGCTGGGCGCGCTGGTCATTAAAGCGGCGAAAGAGATCACTCAGGCTTACGGCGGCGGGCGCTAACCCGCCGCTTTTAAATCTGCGAAGCGCTGGCAAAAACGCTGGCGGCGCCGGTAGGCGTAGACATCCTCTACGTGCCCATTGCGGATACGCTCCTGTAGTGCGCGCCAGTAGCTGGCCTGGAAAAGGTCACCGTGCATTTCATCAAACAGCGGACGAATGCGAGGGTCGGCACAAAGATAGTGGCGAAACTCCTCGGGAAACACATCCCCCGGCGAGACGCTGTACCAGGGCTCGGCGGACAGTTCATCCTCCGGGTAGCGCGGCGGCGGGATATCGCGGAAGTTCACTTCCGTCATGTAGCAAATCTCGTCGTAATCGTAGAATACCACCCGGCCATGGCGCGTCACGCCAAAGTTTTTAAACAGCATATCGCCCGGGAAAATGTTCGCGGCGGCAAGCTGGCGGATGGCATTGCCGTACTCTTCCACCGCATCCCGCAGCTGCTGCCCTTCCACCCTCTCCAGCCACAGGTTCAGCGGCACCATCCGGCGTTCAATGTAAAGATGGCTGATGGCAATACGGTCGCCCAGATCGGTGAGTTTTTCGGGCGCTTCTTCCTGTAGCAGCGCCAGCAGCGGGGCGCTTATCTGGCATTTATCCAGCACGAAGTTTTCAAACTCCTGGGTATCCGCCATGCGCCCGACGCGGTCATGCTCTTTGACCAGCTGATAGCAGGCCCGTACGCGCTCGGCGGTCACTTCTTTTTGTGGGGCGAACCTGTCTTTAATCACCTTAAACACCCGATCAAATCCCGGCAGCGTAAAGACCAGCATCACCATGCCGCGTATGCCAGGAGCCTCGATAAACTGTTCATCGGTGGCGGAGATATAGCTGAGGTATTCGCGGTAGCTTTCCGTTTTGCCGTGTTTCTGACAGCCAATCGCCATATACAGCTCGGCGGTGGTTTTGCCCGGCAGCAGCTCGCGCAGCCATTCAACCAGCGCTGCCGGCAGCGGGGCGTATACCATGAAATAGGAGCGGGCAAAGCCAAACACGATGCTCGCCTCGCTGGCGCTGGTCAGGCAGGTATCCACAGCCAGCCGCCCGTCGTCGGTGCGATGGATCGGCAACAGAAACGGCATTTTTCCCTCGGGCAGCACCAGTTTGCCTACCAGCCAGGCCGCTTTGTTACGATAGAAAAGCTCGTTGGCCACTTCCAGCTGCGCATGGCGCAAAGCATCGGCACCAAATGTTTCATTGAAGTGCGCGACGATATAGCCCGCGTCACGCGTCAGATCCTGCCAGGGCAGCCGCAGCGGTAAATCGTTGAGCATGTTCCTCAGCATCGGCTGCCATCCCAGCCCGGGGGTAAAGGATTTAGAGAGCGGTCGGGGAATAGTACGAAAGCGCCCTTCGGCCTGGGAGCTGAAAATAAAAAGCCGCTCGGGTGTCAGCGAGCGGTGGTCAAATAACCGGCAATAGACGGAGTTAAAAAAACTCTCTGCAATTTCGAAGCGAGGGTAATCCGGTAATAAACTGGTGTACTGCTCTTTCACGCGCAGCAGGAAATCCGCATCCGTGTTTTCACTCCCGGTAATACAGCGCAGCTGCTCAACAACCAGCCCGACGTGGTGGTCGTAAAGATGGATACGGCTTTTCATCGCCAGCTGCACGGCGTGCCAGTCAGCCTGTTCGAAGCGCTGCTGGGCACCGGCGGTGATCTCCAGAAAACGGCCATACTGCGCGTCAAAGCCCTGCAGGATGGTATGGGCAATTAACAGCTCTCTCCGGCGTACCATTCTTAGCCCCTTTCACTTGTAAGGCAGAAAAGCGCAGCGTTTCCACCTTCTCAAAAGTGGCGGATGACGCGCTGCTTATCCGCCCTACGCTTTCCTGCGAGTTGCTTAGAACTGCTCTTCTTCCGTCGAGCCGGTCAGCGCGGTCACGGAGGAAGCGCCGCCCTGAATAATCGTTGTCACGCGGTCAAAGTAGCCGGTTCCCACTTCCTGCTGATGGGAGACGAACGTATAGCCTTCCGGCGCGGCGGCGAATTCTGGCTGCTGCACCTTTTCCACATAGTGCTTCATGCCTTCGCCCTGCGCGTAGGAGTGAGCGAGATCAAACATGTTGAACCACATGCTGTGGATCCCCGCCAGCGTGATGAACTGGTATTTGTAGCCCATCGCCGACAGCTCTTCCTGGAAGGAAGCAATGGTTTTGTCATCAAGGTTTTTCTTCCAGTTGAAGGAAGGCGAGCAGTTGTAGGCCAGCAGTTTGCCCGGGAAACGGGCGTGAATCGCCTCCGCGAAGCGGCGGGCCTGGTCGAGGTCCGGCTTCGACGTTTCACACCACACCAGATCCGCATACGGCGCGTAAGCCAGCCCGCGGCTGATTGCCTGCTCGATGCCAGCGCGTGTGCGGTAGAAACCTTCCTGAGTGCGCTCGCCGGTGACAAATTCACGGTCGTATTCGTCGCAGTCCGACGTGATTAGGTCAGCCGCATCGGCGTCGGTGCGGGCAATCAGCAGCGTTGGCACGCCCATCACGTCCGCTGCCAGGCGGGCAGCAACCAGCTTCTGAATCGCTTCCTGGGTCGGCACCAGCACCTTACCGCCCATATGGCCACATTTCTTCACGGAAGCGAGCTGGTCTTCAAAGTGAACCGCCGCTGCCCCTGCCTGAATCATAGATTTCATCAGCTCAAAAGCATTCAGTACCCCGCCAAACCCCGCTTCCGCATCGGCGACGATCGGCAGGAAGTAATCCACGTAACGCGGATCGCCCGGCTCAATATTCGATGCCCACTGGATCTGATCCGCGCGACGAAAAGTATTGTTGATCCGATCCACTACGGCAGGGACGGAGTTCGCCGGGTAGAGCGACTGATCCGGATACATGCTCGACGCCAGGTTCGCGTCCGCCGCGACCTGCCAGCCCGAGAGATAAATAGCCTCAATACCCGCCTTCGCCTGCTGTAAAGCCTGCCCGCCGGTCAGCGCACCGAGACTGTTGATATAGCCTTTTTTGGACTCGCCGTGCAGCAGACGCCACATTCTTGCCGCGCCGTTCTGCGCCAGCGTACATTCCGGGTTCACCGAACCGCGTAGCTTCACAACCTCTTCCGCAGTGTACGGACGCTTGATGCCATCCCAGCGCGGCTGGGTCCAGTCCTGCTGAAGCCGTTCGATTTGTTGGGTACGAGAGATTTTAGTCATGGCAGATGCTCCTTTTTATAAGTTGGGTTCAGGCAAGCAGGCGGTAGCCCGGCAGCGTCAGGAAGTCTATTAGCGTGTCGGAGGTGGTGATCTGCTCCATCAGACGCGCCGCTTCGTCAAAGCGCCCCTGGCTGAAACGGCGGTCGCCCAGCTCCTCCTGAATGACGAGCATCTCCTCCGCGAGCATCTGGCGGAACAGCGCTTTGGTTACCGTCTGGCCGCTGCTGAGGGTTTTCTCGTGGTGGATCCACTGCCAGATAGAAGTACGTGAAATTTCAGCAGTTGCCGCGTCTTCCATCAGCCCGTAAATCGGTACGCAGCCATTGCCGGAAATCCATGCCTCGATGTACTGCACGGCTACGCGAATGTTGGCCCGCATACCTTCTTCGGTACGCTCACCGGGACAGGGTTCCAGCAGCTGTGCGGCGGTAATCGGCGCATCTTCATGACGCGTCACGTCGAGCTGGTTTTGCTTATCACCCAGAGCGTTACTGAACACGTCCATGACGGCATCGGCCAGGCCTGGATGGGCAATCCAGGTGCCATCATGCCCGTTGGAGGCTTCCATCTGCTTGTCTGCTTTAACTTTATTGAGCACCCAGTTATTGCGCTCGCTGTCTTTGCTGGGGATGAACGCCGCCATGCCGCCCATCGCAAACGCGCCGCGACGGTGGCAGGTTTTGATCAGCAGGCGCGAATAGGCGTTCAGGAAAGGTTTATCCATGGTGACCGACTGACGATCCGGCAGCACGCGATCCGGGTGATTCTTCAGCGTCTTGATATAGCTGAAGATATAGTCCCAGCGGCCGCAGTTCAGGCCAACGATGTGATCGCGCAGCGCGTGAAGGATTTCGTCCATCTGGAACACGGCTGGCAGCGTTTCTATCAGCAGCGTTGCTTTGATGGTGCCGCGCGGCAGGGAGAAATGATCTTCGGTGAAGGTGAATACTTCACTCCACCAGGCCGCTTCCTGCCATGACTGAGTTTTCGGCAGATAGAAGTACGGGCCGCTGCCTTTCGCCAGCAGCGCATCCACGTTGTGGAAGAAGTAGAGGGCAAAATCAAACAGGCTGCCGGGAACTGGCTCATCGCGCCAGGTGACATGCTTCTCGGGCAGGTGCAGACCACGCACACGGCAGATCAGCACGGCTGGATCCGGTTTGAGCTGATAGATCTTGCCGGCTTCGTTGGTCCAGCTGATAGTCCCGTTGATGGCGTCGCGCAGGTTGATCTGCCCGTCGATCACTTTGCTCCAGCTCGGCGCCAGCGAATCCTCAAAGTCGGCCATAAAGACTTTCACGTTGGCATTCAGCGCGTTGATCACCATCTTGCGTTCAACCGGGCCGGTTATCTCCACGCGGCGATCCTGCAGGTCCGCCGGAATACCGCGAATCATCCAGTTAGATTTACGAATGGAACTCGTTTCCGAAATAAAATCAGGACGCTCACCTGCATCAATTGCCGCCTGCTGCGCGACGCGCGCTGCCAGCAGCTTATTGCGCTGCGGCGTAAAGCGGGTAACCAGCTCGCTGAGGAACTCGATGGCATCCGGCGTCAAAATCTGCTGCTCTTGTTCTCCGAAAGGCTGGCTAAAGGCCAGCTCCGCGCTAACTGTCTGTTGTGTCATACGTTCTTCCCCTCATCTCATCCCGTCGAAAAGCCAGATCTATCTGGTAAGGCCAGTGTGTGGTTTTCGCTCAACAGAATTAAGACTACTTGAGGATTTATTAAAATCAAAAACAATTTCCATTTTTGATTTGAAAATCGTTTATCACATTGAAAAATAGGAGATTAAAATTTATTCAGATGGGGAATCGGTTTTTAGACATGAAAACAGGCACCCTGAGGTGCCTTCATGCCGCTAACGGTGGGGCGCTGAAACGCTTAATCGAGCGTAGGATTCATGTGGCGGAGATCGAACGGGGTGATCTGGTAAACGTAGTAGTTGAGCCAGTTGGTGAACAGCAGGTTGCCGTGGCTGCGCCATGTCGCGCGTGGTTTTTTCTGCGGATCGTTATCCGGGAAATAGTTGTACGGCACGTCCGGGTTCAGGCCAGCCTCTACGTCGCGGAAATACTCGCCGGAAAGCGTATGCGCGTCATACTCCGGGTGGCCGGTCACAAAGGCAATACGCTTATCTTTGCTGCCAAAGAGGTAAGCATCCCCCTCCTCCGACTCGGCAAGGATCTCCAGATCGGTATAGTCACGAATCAAAGACGCCGGGAAGTCAGCATAGCGAGAATGCGGAGCAAGGAATGAATCGTCAAAGCCGCGCGTCAGCAGCGCATGGGGATAAGTGAGATGGTGTTCATACACGCCGGACAGCTTCTCTTTACGGGTTTGTTTAGGGATACCGTAAAGGATATTCAGTGCAGCCTGCACGGCCCAGCAAACAAACAGCGTGGAGGTAACGTGATCTTTTGCCCAGTGCAGCACCTGCTCTATCTGCGGCCAGTAGGCAACATCGTTAAATTCCACCAGGCCCAGCGGCGCGCCGGTGACGATCAGTCCATCAAAATTTTCATCCTGAATATCTTCGAAATTACAGTAGAAATTGTTGAGGTGCTCCGCCGGGGTATTACGGGACTCACGAGAATCGATACGCAGCAGCTGAACGTCAACCTGAAGAGGAGAGTTAGAAAGCAGACGCAAAAACTGATTTTCCGTCTCGATCTTTTTCGGCATCAGATTAAGGATAAGTACCTTAAGCGGGCGAATCTCCTGATTGCTTGCGCGTGAAGTAGTCATGACAAAGACGTTCTCTTCACGCAGGAAATTGACGGCCGGTAACTCATCCAGTACCCGAATTGGCATAACCTCTATCCTCACAGCATACGTTTAAACGTTTAGACATCCAGATAGCTGAAGATAACGCGACCCTTGTCAAATGTCGAGTCTTCATAAGATAGTTGAAAATGTTTCACTTAACCGGGGGGGTTGATGACAGTGGAATATAGGGATTAATGGCTGTGATTATGGTGTTTTATACCAGGAGCGTCAGAGGTTTTTCCTAAACCGCAGACGGCAAAAAGCCCTGTACAGAGTACAGGGCTTTCTACTTGTTTGGAGCCTGGCAGTTCCCTACTCTCGCATGGGGAGACCCCACACTACCATCGGCGCTACGGCGTTTCACTTCTGAGTTCGGCATGGGGTCAGGTGGGACCACCGCGCTAGTGCCGCC
>NZ_JAERMU010000028.1 GCF_016756775.1 Dryocola clanedunensis subsp. sulfonylureivorans
TAATGATGCAGGCTCCCCAGGAACCATACCCATCGAGATCCACAAAACAGTATAAACACCGCAATAAAGATATTGATTGTGATACGCAACCAGCCGCAACTGGTGGCGGTCTATCAGGAAGAATTTGAGCGGTTGTTGCAGGAAAGCACACCGAAAGTAGAAAATTATTGATATGCATCACGTCAAAAGGGCCACAGGTGAAACCTGTGGCCCCTTTTTTTTTGCTGCGTAAAGAGTATGAGCGGCCTGATGCTGCGGCTAGTTTTGAATTTTTAAGTTGTCTAAACCGTCCTGCACAATGTTTCGCGTATGGTTATCATTCGTTGGCATGGTATTAATCTGCCCTCCTGACATTTGCGTTTCTACCCATGAATCTGCCCATACCTTGATGCCATCAGGTTGTTGCCCTATCACGTAATGCAAAACAAATACCGGCGGTGTGCTGTAGCTGTTCCCAATGAGTAATTGCGTCATTATTGAGCCACTTCCTTCCAGCTGCTTCTTACACGTCAGTTCGTTGCCATTCGTGGATGACATGCCCCCACCATTATTGCACCGGCTTAATAAGGTGTTACGCACAGCGTCAATTGTTGCCCCTGGATAGTTTCCCTCAGGTTTGCCGCTTAAGGTCTTTTTATGAAGAGGTTCTGGAGTTGCACATCCAGCTAGGATCAGTGCTGCGAGTATGACGATTACACTTTTCAAATCATGCCCTTAGTTTATTTAAAAATCATAAGACGATTCATTGGTATCGGCAGAAAATGGGGTTTGATTAGCCCAGGGTAAAAATCGAACAAAGGGTCTTGCACAGAGAGGAACGACAGACATAAAAAAACCGACTGGTGAGGTCGGTTTTTTTATTTTCCGGTTCAGAGTTGGTGCTCTGGCCGGAGGAGGTATCTCAGAATCTAACGACATTATTATATGACATTGGACCAATATGGGCAAATGTCATAGCAGCACGCTCGTCATAACTAAATTCAGGAGGTATAATCAATGGGTTAGGTGAGGTGCATATCTCCTGCCCTTAACCCGGGTTAAGCGGGCATGAACGATTTAAAAGTCCTGGCTGAATAACAGGTGGTGCTGTTTCAGTGCTCTGGCAGGAGGAGGTATCTCAGCATCTAACAATGAAGAAGCCGCTATGACAGGCAGCGGATGAGCGAGTAGCGGTGTTCCTCTTCCAGTTCTACTGGAGAAACGCATGGGTGCTTTTATTGATAAAGCCATCATGGTTCTGAAGGCCGTTATTGTGCTTCTGGAACTGATCCGCCTCTTCTTCTGAAGCTGACGGAAACGTAAGTAAGGCCGTGGGGTTAACCGCCCGCGGCCTTTAACATTTCAGCCTGTCGTTCACTTCCCTGCCCGAACTTAACGTACAAACTGCCAAAACGCCTGCGGGGATGCGATCATAAAGTCTGCCGGTAATCAGCGCAGCTGAACTCGTAGTTCTTATTCGGGTCCGCCTGGGAAACGGAAATATCCTACGCTAAGGCCATTTCTTAACCAGCATGACAGGCAGCTTTGTGCCAGAAGCGGACGTTGACGGAGCAGACCAAAGTACAACAAACAATGGTTACCGAAGCCATTGTTTGTTCAGAATTACTTCATACTCATGCATTTTTCCCTGAACATTTGGCCCATCAGCGATCCTGCACTCCGAAGTTCGTTCATCTCATTATTGAAATTAAAGCCGCCTTCCGACGGCGATGCCCGGCGTTCGACAGGAACCTTACTGGTACGCATCCCCGTAACCACAATATGCTGCAGCGTTACTTTTTCCATTACCTGTGCTTCATCAGGCAGAAGATAAGGGAGCAAACCAAACACTTTATGTTCCAGATCTCTCTGTTCTTCTTCTATTTTTTCATCAGAAACCCGCTTTGCAGGCATTTCCCCGCCATAAATTAGATCAGATAGAGTCACTCTGTTGGGGTACCCCCTGTCAGCACGGAAAACAATCTCAGCTGCCAGAGAAGCACTTTGCTCAAGCTTCATACAGTGCAACTCAGTCGCACGCCGTCTGGCATCAGCAAGCCGATTGTCCTCAGTTTCCTGCTTTTTTACGTCAAGCATGAAGAATGCAGACAAAACGTTACCTAGCCCAGTAGCTATAGTTATCAATAAGGTAAATATTACTCCCTGAAGAAGCTTTTTCTTCGAAAATTCCTCAGTCATATTATGCATTCCTTTATCTGATTTGATTTATCAACTAAACCGCCCGCTTTTCGCTCAAAGCTGCCTGTCATGCCTGCTTAAAAAACAGGCTTAGCGTAGGATATTTTCCGTTTTCCAAGCGGACCCCTATCAGGCAGAGTTTGAGCGGTTGTGGCAGGAAAGCACACAGAAAGCAGCAAATTACTGATATTTATTACATTAAAAGGGCCGCAGGTATCACCTGCGGCCCTTTTTTTTGGTTTTATTTCCCTGCTTTTTGCCGAGTTTTTTCAGCCTGTATGTATGCCGCATCGCGCTCCCGTTTTCCAACGCCGACAACCAGGATCAGAATTTCACCATCATCAACTTCGTACACAAGGCGAAACCCTGCTGAACGTAGCTTAATTTTGTAGCACCCAGCCAGTTTGCCACGTAATGCGTTAGCTTCCACCCGGGGTGCATCTCGTAGAGCATCCAGCTTATCCAGAAACTGACCACGAATGGATGCGTCCAGTTTTTTGAATGTTTTCAGTGCTATCGGCGACCAGATAACACCATATTTCATCTCAGACTATCCAGATCAACGCTAACGTATTGTTCACGCGGAGTACGGCGGCTTTCCTCAACCATAGCGATCAGACCTGCATCCTCTTCTTCACTTAATGTCACCGTCTGAAACGGTGAGCGGCGGTTCTTTGCCACGTACTCGACAGCCGCACGCAGTACGTCAGACAACGACACACCGGACCCTTCCAGTGCAGCAACGGCGGCGGCTTTTGCTTCAGCGCTGACACGCGCGTTTACTGTAGTATTCTGCATGATATCACCCCACGTAATACGTTTGTATATACATGATATCCATTAATCTATTATCAGGCAAGAGAAAGCCAAAAAATCAGCAAAGCCAGGCCTGAATAGACTCGTCATCAAGCTAGAAAGTGACGGAGCCGCGGTTAATGAGGGCTTTGTTGTAGTTGCGCCAGTTGGTGACTTTAAACTTCTGCTTTGCCATAGGATGACCAGTGTTGCCGGATGATGTGTGATCTGATCATTTAACTCAGCAAAAGTTCGATTTATTCAACAAAGCCAATTTAAATTATCCATGGTTTTATATTTCGATAAAATCGAATTTTAAAATTTAAACTCATTATTGGGTGATGTGAGCAAACAATGCAAATATACATTTTGTTACATATATTTACTTTAACCTCAAGAACTGTAAGCGTAATACTGGAATCGCACTTATTGCACAATTCAATGTAGAGGGATTTTATGAATAACATTAAAGAACTAAGTCTTGAAGAAATTGCATTGGTCAGTGGCGGGAATGCAAATGGTAATTTTGAGAGAAATACTAATTTCTCCGGGTCGAAAGGCAGCGCTCCTGCTACATCGGCTAACAATGCAGGCATAGGCGTTATTCTTGGTACCGTAGGTGCTGTTGTCGCAGGAGCTAATCCTGTTGGTGTCGTTGTTGCAGGGGTAATTGGTGGAATTACAGCTGCATTGCCGTCCACAACCGGGTCTTCTTCAAATAATAGTGGTGGGAACTGGAATGACACTAACCCAGGTGGGGCGATCGGTGAATGCCGCTGGTAATTTAACTGTTCATCTCTAACAAAAGTGCGTAAGTATCCAAAGGGCCTATTCAAATGAATGAGTTGAGAAACAAACGTTTTGTAGCTTTTATAGTTTCAATGGTGATTACGCGCTTTATTATTAACCCATCCTCATTAGTTATACTATCAGAAGGGCGGCATATACCTGATGCTTTTATTGCAGTGTTTTGTTTTATTGGAATTTATTGCTCGGTAATGAAAGTGCTCACTTTTCTTTACCCAGTGAACCGCCACCGTTCTAAACCATGATGCTCTTTGATTCAATGCAGTGTTGTATGTGTAAGGGGCAGCGCCTGTTAACCTGGCTCCTGTTTCAAGTGTGCTTAAGTAATAAAGGCAACACATAAAATGCGTTTTATTAACATCAATCTTTATGCCAAAGCAGAAAAAAAACACTGCTTATTTCTGTGCATATTTATCTTGTATGTAATCATTATTTTTACACCAAAGATTTCCATACCGGTCATTGGTGTTGTAAAATCACTGCAACTAACATTTCTCATTGAATTTATTTTCAGCGTTGTTGTCTTTGTTTGTTTTTTTGCCAAAGATGAATCGATTTCGATCGTGAAAATAAAAACGACTTCTGTCGCACTTGGTATATTGCTACTCATTCAGTTCGCGGCTTATTCCATACGCGCCCATGAAGCAGGTTTAATGACTATCACCAGGAATAATATTTTAACTACTTTAATGCTGGTACTGATCGTCCCATTTTATGAAGAGGTGTTTTACAGAGGATGTCTGCTGGGTTTTCTCAAACCTTTAGCCTCGGATATTGTTTTCCCCATAATGGCAACGTCTGTACTCTTTAGTTTAATGCACATGCAGTATAATTCACTGACAGACCATTTCATTCTGTTTTTTATATCTGTAATTCTATGTCTGGTTAGAATGATGACAAAAAGCTTACTTCTGCCTTACACCCTGCATATGTTAATGAATTTGTTTTCTTTTTCGATAAGTATTCAGAGTATCTATTAGCGCAATGAGCCTATTCAGAAAGGAATCCTTAGACCATCAAAATGACACCGGCTACGGTGATATTATTATTCCGGCATCCTTTGGTCTTTTCGTCAGCGCCGTGGCTACGATTGTATTGCTTCTTCTTATTTTTACCTTCCTCTATTTTGGGCAGTACACCCGCAAAGCGCACCTGTCCGGCATCGTTATGCCCTCCACCGGGCTGATTAAAATCACCCCCGAATACACCGGGTACGTTACAGAATTGACGGTTTCCGAAGGGCAGCACGTCACGGCGGACACACCTCTCTACCATATCAGTGCAGAACGCTACGACGGACAGGGCGCCGGTACGATGGCCGCCATGAGCCTGTCACTCAATACGCAATATTCAATGCTGACCTCACAGCAGGCTCTTGAGCAGCGTGATAATAACCAGCAGCAGCAGGCCGCCCGCCAGCGTATTTCCTCCCTGCAGCCGCAGATAAAAAGCGCGGAAGACCGTCTGGCCCAGGCAGAACATCAGGTGAGGCTGTCCGTGTCCGTCATGGGCCGCTACCGGAAGCTGCTTACCACCCACTACGTCTCCGATATTGAATATCAGCAAAAGCAAATCGAAGTCTCCGCAGCTCAGGAGAACGTTGAGAATCAGCGCCAGCAGCTTCTCCAGATACGCTCCAGTCTGGATACGGCCGAGGACGAACTGAAGCACCTCATCACGCAGGGACAAAGCCGAATGGCAGAGATCGACAGGCAGCTCCAGGGGATCAGACAGCAGCAGGTTGAGCTGGCGGGACAGCGTAATTTCACCCTGACTTCACCGGTATCCGGTACCGTGGCCGCCGTGCTTGTCAGACAGGGGCAGTCTGTCAGAGCCGCAGAGCCGGTTATGACGCTGGTACCCGATAATGCCCACCTGCAGGTGGAGCTCTTTGCAACCAGCCAGAACGCGGGATTTATCCAGCGGGGCCAGCGGGTTGCTCTCCGCTTTGCCGCATTCCCCTATCAGAAGTTTGGCGTTCAGTACGGCATTATCCGCGAAATCAGCCGTACAACGCTGAGTTCATCCGATTTACTTTCCGTCTCTCCCGTCACCTGGAAAGAAAATGAAGGCCACTATCGCGTGATTGTGTCACCTGAAAATACCTTCATCCTGGCCTATGGCCGAAAGGAGCCTTTGCGCCCCGGAATGACGCTTGAGGGGGATGTCAGTCTCGATACCCGACATCTGTGGGAATGGCTGTCGGAGCCACTCTGGAGCCTTAAAGGAAAACTGTAATGGAAGCCCTCAAATGGACAGGTCGAAAGCAGCTGCCGGTGATAAGGCAGACGGAATCTGCCGAGTGTGGCTTAGCCTGCCTTGCCATGATGGCCTGCTGGCACGGTCTGAAAACCGATTTACCCGCGCTGCGTGAACGCTTCAGTATCAGCACGCAGGGAATGACTCTCCAGCGTTTGATAGAATGCGCCGCCGGCATTCATCTTTCGTCCCGTGCGCTCAGGCTCGAGCCGGACGATATGAAGTCCCTGACGCTCCCCTGTATTCTCCACTGGAACATGAACCATTTTGTGGTGCTTCACCAGATGCGGGGTAATAAGCTGGTGATACACGATCCAGACAAGGGAAAGGTCACGATTTCCCTGCAGGAAGCCGGAAAGCATTTTACCGGTGTTGCCGTTGAAATGACCCCAGCCGGCGATTTCACGCCGCGTGATGAAAGGAAAAAAATTCGCCTCCGGCAGCTCACCGGCAAAACCCCAGGCCTGTTGCCGGCGATGGTGCGGATCATCGTTTTTGCGCTGGCGCTGGAGATCCTGACGCTGGGCAGCCCCCTTCTTAATCAGATGGTGATTGATGAAGTGCTGGTCGCGGCCGATCGGAGCCTGCTGAGTATTATCATTATCGCCTTAATGCTGCTGTCCCTGACTCAGCTGCTGCTGTCGCTGGCCCGCCAGTGGGCAACCATTACGCTGTCCGTCAATTTTAATATGCAGTGGACCGCCCGCGTTTTCCATCACCTGATACGCCTTCCCCTGACCTGGTTCGACGCAAGAAGCAAAGGCAGCATCAGCGCCCGCTTCGATGCCGTGGACAGCATTCAGCAGGCACTGACTACACAGGTGCTGGAGGGAATACTGGATGTGCTCCTGGTCCTGACGTCGTTTGGCATGATGTTGCTCTACAGCCCTGGGATGACACTGATAGCGGTCGTGGCAGCCATCATCTACGCCCTGCTGAGGGCGCTCTGGTATCCGTCCCTGCGTCAGTCTGCTGAAGATGCCTGGGATGCCAGCGCCCGGGAAACCGGCCATT
Organism: Dryocola clanedunensis subsp. sulfonylureivorans; assembly: GCF_016756775.1. GTDB lineage: Bacteria > Pseudomonadota > Gammaproteobacteria > Enterobacterales > Enterobacteriaceae > Dryocola > Dryocola clanedunensis. The sequence continues at coordinate 7,054 of NZ_JAERMU010000028.1, forward strand.
TTCTTGAAACCCTGCACGGCATCCTGAGTCTGAGGATCAACGGCGTGATTGCCCAGCGTGAAGCGGCCTGGCTTAACCTCAATGTTATTCGCCGTAACACGCAGCTGCGCCAGAGCAGGCTGACCATGTGTTATGACATTGCGCACACGCTCACGCGCAGCCTGGTCTCGGCCGTTATTTTGTGGAAAGGGGCAGGCGAAGTGCTGGACGGAACATTTACTGTCGGTATGCTGGTCGCGTATCTGTCTTATCAGGGGAGATTCTCCTCCAGCATCAGCAGCCTGACGGACAAGTTTTTTTCATGGCGCATGCTCAATATTTATAATGAGCGCCTGGCCGATATCGTGATGAATCACGCGGAGGGGCAGCAACTTCACGCACAGCAGGCGGACAGCACAATGGAGGATATCACTCCGGTCGTTCATGGGATTCTCTCTGGCGACACATCGCCTCCCCTGTCAATTGAACATCTCTTTTTTAGCCATAAGGGAGGAAACGCCCGGGTTATTAGCGATATTTCCCTGACCCTGAATCCGGGCGAAGTTGTGGCCATTACAGGAAAGTCCGGCTGTGGTAAATCGACGCTGGTTAAACTTATCCTGGGTATTCATACCCCCGATGAAGGCGTGATCCGGACATTCGGCATTCCTCACACTCATCCGGACTATTTCCAGGTGCGCCAGCGGATCGGGACCGTCCTGCAGGATGATCTTTTATTTCGGGGTTCTGTCGCGGATAACATCATTTTTTTCAGTGAAGACCGAAATCAGGAACGAATGATGCACTGTGCCAGGCTGGCTCTGATCGACAGTGACATCATGGCCATGCCGATGGGGTACCAGACATTAATCGGAGAAACCGGAGGCGGGCTCTCCGGTGGTCAAAAACAACGTATTTTGCTGGCCAGAGCACTGTATAAGAAACCGGGATTTTTATTGCTGGATGAAGCCACAAGCCATCTTGATGTGGAAAGCGAAATAATCATCAGCCAGACACTGCGTCAGTCGGGTATACCGGTGCTTCTTATCGCTCACCGTCCTGAAACACTGGCCTCGGCGGATCGTATTCTCATTATGGATAAAGGCATATTTTCCCAGGAGAAATGTCAGTGACTGCTCAGATACATATATCCTGGTGATATTTCCAGTCGCGAACGTTGCACGCAGCCGTATGGACTAACGCAAACATGTATTTCAGACATAAAAAAACCGACTGGGGTGCAGTTCAGTGAGGTCGGTTTTTTTATTTTCCGGTTCAGAGTTGGTGCTCTGGCCGGAGGAGAACACTCGGAATCTAACGACATCATTATATGACATCAGACCGATAAACGCCCACGGCCTTTAACATTTCAGCCTGTGGTTCCCTTCCCTGCCCGAACTTAACGGACAAACTGCCATACCCCTGCGGGGATGCGATCATAAAGTCTGCCGGTAATCAGCTCGGCCAGCCGGTGGTCGGCCGCGCCCCAGAAAACGGCCAGGTCAGCGCAGCTGAGCTCGTAGTTTTTCTTCTCGATGATACGTTCGAGCGTTACTCTTTGCGTGCAATGCCGGAGCATCATCAGCCAGTCCTGTCTTGTCATTTTTATTACGGCCTGTAGGTGTTGTTGGGTTTGTTTGTCTGCTGTGTTTTGCTTTCCGGCTCTTCGCGCGGTGCAGCTGCAGGCGAAGAACCAAAGAGTTCTTTGTAGGCTTCCGCTGTCGTCGTCTGCGGAGCGTAGCCCGACATGACCCGCTGCAGTGGATCGGTCAGCGGCAACGGCTTATCCCCGCCTTCATTAAACCACGTCACCATGCCGCATGACTGGCTCACAAATGCCGGCTCACCTTCAAACCGCAGCTGCTCCCCACTCTTATGTTCAGCAAGCGCCATACCCGCAGCAATATTATCGGCACTGTCAGAGCAACCGTAGGCAATCTCAATACGGCTACCCCGATCCTGTACTTTCACTTCACCATGACGGCTGTACTGCACCGTTCCGTCGCGGGTGACTGACGTCATATACCCGTCGAGCTTAAAGGCCGGGGTATCATCAGCAACGGCACAGACGATCGCGTCTGACGATATCGATGACGTTCTTGCATGACGTTTAAGCCGGTAGGCCCAGCCGCGCAATTGTGCAATCGCCGCCTGATCGTGACTAATCGCCTGCTGCTCCACCCACGCACGATAAGACAGCCGCCGGTTGTCCGGATCGGCCCGGAATGCCACCCTCTCCTCTTTAATCGTCTGTCGCAGGGCGGACATCGCCTTCATCTTTTCCACTTCAACAATGTTGTACATCAGCTTGCGTAAAAGTGGGTCGTCGACGCTTATCCGTATGCGCGCTTTCTGCCAGCTGAAGGTTTTGGACAGCGACTGGTAACGCTGTTTAACCGCATCAGGGTCAATTTTAGGACGAACCCAGCCCAGCTTATAGGCTTCGTATCGTGCCCGTAAATCTTCCCGCGCATCCGCACGGGCCAGCCTTCTTTCCAGCCGCGCCTGCGCATCCCTGGCATGAATGCGGGGGTCATACATAAACTCATGTACGATGGCATCCGGTGAATTATCGGCTTCATTTTTGGTGTAACGCCCGGCATTGCGCATCGCAACAAACGCACCTAAATCTTTTTCCAGACAGTTTCTGGTCAGGTCAGGATGTACACTGCTGGCCTTCACCGGTGGACAGGTCGGGTTATCAATGGAGTAGACGGCAAGCCCTTCACCTTTGCGTTTCAGCTCGAGTCCCGAATGGACAAGGACCTGATGGATCTCTTTCCACGTGGCATTTTCTTTGCTGATAACAGCGGCGATTTTCCACCTGCATTCCGCAACCGCGTAGCTGTAAAGGCTCTCTTTGTCCGCGTAATACTCCAACTGTCGTGCCTTACGGGGAATGGACTTAACATCATTTTTCGCCCGCACCACCTGGCTGTTTTCGTTAATCACCCAGGCACCATTGTCCGGTGTGAAACCGTGCTTCAGCTCCAGATGACGGCAGGCTTTATGCAGGCGGTTAACGTCGTTATAAAGATTCGCTGCGCGGTAGGACACCGGGTGAACGCGATTGGCCGTGATATGGCAGTGGACGTTATCTGTGTCCCGGTGGATGGCGAAGACATACTGGTTTTCACTCATCCCCAGCTGTTTCAGGCAGTAGCGGGCGCTGTCAAAAATCTGCGCTTCCGTAGGCCTGTCCTCTTCACGCCAGGACAAAATGGCGTGGTACACCGGATCGATACAGCGAGTGTTCTGCAGGGCCACGGCGTTCATTTCTGCAGCCGCCGTGTCCAGACCAAAACAGTTTGTTTCGCAGACGACATCGCCGCTCTTTATCTGCTGAACGCCACCCTCGTAAGACAGCAGCATCTGGTCATCCGGTGAAGCGTGGCGGTCAACGTAGCTCAGCAACTGGTCAAATATTTTTGCACTGGAGCGGGACGGACGAACGTAAGGGTTATCCGGGGAGATGGGCATATCCGGCTTGTCCTCGTCCCGCTGGCTCACGTAGGTGATAAGCTTAACGAAGCTTGAACGTCCGTCACGACGCTTTTCCGGCACAATCGGTATCACGGTTTTTCACGCTCCGCTGCGTACGGGTCGAGCCCCATATCAATCCCGATGATGGCCTTCTTTATCGCCACCAGGACCTCTGAATATTCCTTGCTGAACTTCTCGCTGACGTTGCCCCGCCCTTCGTTAAACAGGTGCTTTTGCAGGCCGCCAAGACGCTGAAGCTCCATGATGAGTTTCGTATCAACCTTCGCGGTAATGCGGCGACCGAGGGCACAGCGACGCAGATACTCACCCACGCTCAGACCTGCGGCCTGTGCGCTTTCCTGTATCTCTTCTTTCTCTTCCGGCAGGCAACGAATGCTCGGAAGTAAGGCTGTTCTGTTGCGCTTCTCGCTCTTGCTCACGGTGACCTTTATCCCTTCAGTCTCGGCAGTGTTAGTCTCGCTGGGGTGTCGGGGCTTTGCCCTGACCAGGACGTTTTGTAGTACCGACTGCGTGCAGGCGGTGCTACAAAACATATCCTGTCCCTTATTTTAGCGCAGTTTATGGGTCAAAATCCAGTCGTTGCCCTCATTGTTTTACACCGGGTCGGCAGTGGGGTCAGGTCGCGTTAGTGCGTATTTTTTGGTATAACGCTTTTGCTAATAATCTTTAAAACAGAAATGGATAACCGCACATGGCAGCGAATACGTTTTACACTCAGGAACAACTCGAAAAGGCGAAAGCCACGCTTGAAAACTTGCCCGATCTGACGCCGGACAGGCTTACCCGTGCTGATATTCTGGAATCACTGAAAGAACAAATTTTGACGCTGTACACGCAAAAAGGTTACAGCGCGGCGGATATCAAATCGGCGCTCGATGCCACCGGAATAAAGGTAGGGTTAAAGGCGATTCAGGAAGCGATTGCTAAATCCTCATCGGGCAAAAAAAATGCTTCACGGGTGAAAAAGGTAAAAGCGCCTTCAACGCCTGTGCAATCCGGTGAGAAACGCGAAATGGAAAATAATCCGGCGGGTCATACACCACGCTGAATACTGTTTTTGTTCAGTGCCGTGTTCGATGCCTGGCACAACATGCAGACAAAAAAGGAGTCTTCTGGCTCCTTTTTCATGAGAATTTATTTTAGTAGATTCTTCATCTCTTCGGCCATCTGCCACAGGGCGCGATTCAGTTTCACATCCCCGGTGATACCGTTGATAGCGCGGGTACGCGTCATTTTCCCTTTTGCATTAACGCCGCGTAATCCGCCCTTGATCATGTTTTCCTGTACGCGCTGATAGGTTGTCCAGACGTCGTTGCTGTCATCTTCGTAACGTCGGCTGTTGAGAACCTGCGTTGTGGTGATCGGGGCGCGTTTATCTTCATAGCGGTATTCCAGCGCATGTCGGGCAAAAATTTCCTGCGCGTCACGGGTCATCGGAACTGACTTCATCACTTCGCGCGACTCTTCCACCTTGTCAAAAATATCCAGCACTTCAAAAGCACCCTCAATCACGCGCCCTACTACGTCGCCCTTGTGCGGTACGCGCACCTCGCCAAACGTTTCACCGCAGACCATGCCATTCGCACAAACGAAGCGGAACATGCCGGGGATCATCTGGTAGCTGCTGCTGCCGTCGTGGCTGTTCAGCAAAATAATTTCCGGCACTTCCTTCCCGGCAATCTGGCCTTCACGACGCAGGCGCAGCATGTGTTTTGTGTGCTCGCGCTTATCCTCACGGCGGGTGCGCGTCTGGCAGGCGAAGAACGGCTGAAAGCCTTCTTTACGCAGGTTATCAAGCAGCGTAATGGTCGGAATGTAGGTGTAGCGTTCGCTGCGCGATGCGTGCTTGTCCTCTGAGAAAATGCTCGGGACAAAGCGGTGAAGCTCATCGTCAGTCAGTGCGCGCTCGCGACGGATGCCGGTAGGGTTACGAAAACGGGATGCTAATGAGGTCATGTATTCTCTCCTGGTTAATGTGACTTCTTTCCGGTGTCATTTCCCTGACGTTCTGATGAACGGACCGGGATGGCCGGTTGACGTGAGAGAAGACGGACCGGGTACAGAGGGGCGAACGCAAGGGTGCCACCGCAAGCCGCATGCGCAAGCGAATGATCGGAGGGAGTGAGTGCGAACGGGTGGAGATGGCAGGCTTTAGCCTTCCCTTGCGGGCGACACTGCCCGGGCCAGGATGAACACGGCAACAAGGCAACCCCGTGACGGTCCACCGTCTTAAGGGATGACACCGGAAAGGGCCTGACGCCTCAGCGGCGGTGCGTCAGCAAAGCCGGTCAAGCCGCATGTGCAAAGCACATCGAAGGCGCGCCGTTGTGTTGTGCTCTGGTGGCTCAACGCCGCCGGAGCACAACCCGCTGCCATCACTGGCGGGGGGCATCACCAGTCAAACACGGGTACGCCGTCCAGCTCATCGCCCGCCTGGGAAAAATGGATCATCCCGATATCAAGTTGCCACACTGCGCGGCTGATAAGCTGCCGGGCGGCGCGTGAAAGTCCAGACTTGCGCAGCCGTCGTAAAGGGTGTTGATGCGCATCCAGGCGGATGAGATAGCCGACGCCGGTATCCATGATCCATTCGCCCTCAAATTTAATCCGGCTCAGCTCTTGCATCAGTTCGGCATCTCTGGCGGTCAGATGCGAAATGCAGCATTCAAGGACGGGCCGCAGCTGACAGCCCGTTAAAATTTTCGGCGCTGCGTTTTTATTTTCGCTTTGGTTACTCATCGACTTCTCCCCCTCGCTGATTGCCCGGCTGCGCGGCACCTCCTGCCCGGCCCGCAGTTCGTTCAGCGTTCTGAATCGACCGTGATCAACCACGTATTCAAAGCCGTGCCAGTCGCTGCCGTAAACGTTACCCGTGACTTTTGCCTGACGGTGCAAAACATCAAGCTCAGGCGAGCCAAAATGATAAACAGGAATGGTGTCTGAAACTGTACCCATAATTAACGCTCCAGGATGCCAGCCCCGGCAGGGGCTGGCGAGTTGATTACGCGCTCATTTCAGCGTGAACGGTGGACATGAACTGCTGCCACTGGCTGAATTTCAGCGCCGGAACCCGGGCGCTCTGTTTCAGCTTCAGGGCGTTTACAAATGCTTTAGCCTGTGCGACTATTTGCGGGTCGATAATCATGGTTTGGATACTCCATTGGTTTTGATGGGGATGGCATCTCTAGTGCCATCCGGTGATTAAGCAGACCTCTGGTCTGCTTTTTTATTGCCGTTATTCCTGCGTTTCTTTCCCCTGTACCTCCTTAACGCGTTGCATAATGTCGCCGTGCGTCAGCGTGACGTGATCGCGTAGCCTGAAATACTCGTTGCCCAACCGGGCATAGATATCCGTGATGTTGCCGCTGTACATCTCACACAGCTTGAACGACTCGCCGGAGTCACCGCCCCGCCAGTCCAGCGGCGGCATAACACAAAGTTTGTCGTCGTACTCTTCGCGAGTGATGCGCGTGACGGGCTGCTTTGCCGCGTCATTCATTGCCTGGCTGGCCTCGTCATAGCTCATCAGCTCGCAGCCTGGAAAATTTGCCTGCATTGCCTCCAGCGACGGCAGGTACTGCCCGTCGATCAGTCGGGCAAAATCAACCAGCCAGAGTGAGCCTGGGACATAAAAAACCATTTCCTGTTGCGCTGCTGCTGACATAACCACCCCTGCTGAAAAATTAATGATTGCCCTGCCGGGCTTCCTTCTGGTGTCATCCCCTTTGGCCTTTAGCTGGCGCGGGATGTCTGGCGCCGTGACATCAGACCGGGTCGGGGAAGGGAAACATTGCAAGGGCGGCAGCGAGGCCACATGCGCAAGCGAGTGACCGGAGGGAGCGAGTGCGAATGGGCGAAGATGATGGGCTTTAGCCTTCCCTTGCCATGGAGCCCCCCTGGCCCAGCGTCTGTCACGGAGACAGATTTCCTGCGCACAATGCCAGGGTAAGGGAGGCACCGGAAGAAGCCCGCCTGCGGGATTTCCTCAGCGGCAAGCCGGCTTGCCAGTGGAAGCCGCGTGACCGGAACGGTCGCTGCAGGCGCAAAGAACGGGCCGGGAAACCGGCCTGTTCCGCCCTTATCAGGCGGGTGGCAAAGCACCAGGATAATGACGGGCGATGATGTCATTCATCCGTTCAGCCAGTTCCGGGCGGGTAAAGGTGATATGGCCGGAGCCTTTTTTAAAATAGCGGATGGTGAAGTAAGGCATCTCAAACAGCGGGTTATTCATATCGTGACGGCTGACATGCTCCTGAAAAGCGCAGCCGGCCCCGCTGCGCACGTCGGGGATCGTCTTTCCGTCAAGAATACAGAAGGCTTTCATCAGGTCATCAAGACGGGCGCAGCCAGCCGTACTGGCGCTTACCCAGCCCCCATAACGTTGCTGTAGCAGATTACCCAGGATGATCTTCTTCCCAAACCGTCGGGGGTTGTTGGTTTTGTAATCCCACGAGAGCTTTTCAAACAGCGATACCACGCCCTCCTCGAACATCGACTCACGCGACAGGTGAAGCTGCTTAAACGATGCCAGCACGTTATCAATCGTCACTTCCGGCATGCTGTCACTATACAGGGAGCTGTGCCACGCCTGACGCTGGTCGGTATTCATCAGGGTCATCATGCCGGTTTCCTCCATCAGATGACCCCAGATTGTCCGGTCGATTTCACGCTTCACCACCGCCTCCCATGCCTCACAGCTGACCGCGCGCTCTACCAGGCCGGGAAAACTGTGGCTGCGATAAATCTTGCTGCCGGCGGCAACAAAATGCGCCCGGGCAGCGGCCAGATGTTCCATAGCCTGTGCAAACGATGCCAGCCCCGCCTGTCGATGGGCCAGCAGCGTATCGATGGCCACCGACGGAATGAGCGCATGTTCACCCGATGTATTCAGCTCAATATCGTCCACCGGCAGTTGTGCGGATGCTGCTGTAGGCTTAGCTGTCGCGCCGTTGATGTTCAGTTGTGTCATGTTGGTTCTCCCCTCGTTGTGTGAATGATGCCGCTGTGAGTATTCGTCGTCGCAAACAGGGCATTCACACTTTCAGGGTGCGCCGACAAGGCCGACGCCTGCGTCGTGCATTTCAGCCTTGACGGCATAGCGCAATGAAAGGGTTACATACCCTGCGACGCCGGAGGCTCACCGGCTCATTGCGGACCGGAGTGCTGAACCGGGCACAACCCGGCACCACGGCGCGACAGCGACGGGGGGACGTCCTCAGCGGCCAGCCGGCTGGCCAGTGGAAGCCGCGTGACCGGAACGGTCGCAGCAGGCGTAGTGCCCCTGACGTCAGGCATCGCTTGCTATCCGGCAGGACAGAGACGCGCGGGCGTGACTCTGCGGAGTGCGCGGCCCGTCATCGGGCAGCTCACGAAGTGCAGGCGACGACCCGACCACAGGGCGGGGAGCCGAAGGGGCCACCGGGTTTCGGGTGTTTGCTTCAGAGTGAGTAAAAAATTCGTAAAAGTGCAGAAATTGCACCTTTTAACCATCATTTACTTGTACAATAAAGTGCAGAAACTGCACCTTTTATGGAATTTTATGACCGGCAACGACCTGAGATTATGGCGAAAAAGCTTCTGCTGGCGCCGCGAACGCGCGGCGCAGGAGCTGGGCGTATCCCTGCGAACCTACAAAGATTATGAAAATGCAGCCGGGATAAAGCGTTCGATTCAGCTGGCCACAATAGCCCTCTCCCTGAAGGATCTTCTGCCAGCCCTTCAGAATGCCGACACCGACCGCGAAACCGTGCTGAATCTGCTTCATGAAATGACGCGCGAGATATAAGCCGCCGGGGTCAAAGCCGATGGAACTGGCGGTTATCGGCTCGATGCCGGTAAGCGCCAGCTGCGACACAGAACTGCCCGGCCGTCGTCTGGCCGGACAGAGAAATCAGGCAGGCTTAACCGATATAGTGCGCCATATTGTTAACCAGGTATTCAGGGCCGCAGACATGAAAATAGATTTCCCCACACTCCTCAAAGGTATCTTTTGAATACTGAATTTCATCGGCGGCCTCATCCCACAGCGTTCCCCGGCGATATTCATCAAACCCGCAGAACCCGCCGCCGGTTTCGGCAAAATAATGCACCACGTCGCAGCCATAGCGCTCTGATAGTCTCTGTATAACTTCGGGGTCGGGTGACGACCACGGCGTATCAAAATCAACAATCAATCCCCTCTCCTCTTCCGTAACGTCTGACGCATATCCGTGTGGCCACTTCACCCCGTACAGACTGAGATTGCTTCCGTAGCTCGTGGCGATATCAGTAAGCAGGCCACCGTTGAACCCATTAATTTCACAGGCAAGTCGGGTGGGAATGAGCAGCTTCATGTCCAGCCGCGCGGCCTGACAGTCGTCTTCGAATGACTGCCATAGTTGTGCATGTTCTGACTTGCTGAATTCCCCGCGTCCCCAGTCATCGCTTTTTTGGGCCATCACTTTTTCTGCCAGAATCCTGACGCTTTCCGGGAGTGCATCCCATTCCAGACCGGCCAGGCCGCTTTGCTGGTAAAGCACATCGATTCGCTGGCAGTTATCCTCATCAAGCTTTGCATTCTGGCCCAGCAAAACCAGCCATTCACTGAACGCCAGGTTTTCGGGACTGATACACCCCACGCCCTGGATGATAGCAGGGTACGGCGCGTACTCTGTCGGACTGACAGGACGCAACAGGCCACCACAACCTGCGATAAACAGACGCAGGCTCTGATTAATCGCCCGCGCATATGACGGGTACAGCTCTCCGTTAGCGAAGGCACAGACTGCGGAACGGGCTTCATTCGTTCCGGTAATGATAAGGCGGTTAGCACACCAGTTGGGCATGGGAATATCTCCGTTTCAGGTTATCAGGATACGGCTGACGCCGTGACCACGAACCTGACCGGGCGACCCGGCGGGAAAACAAGGGCGGCACCGCAAGCCGCAGCGCAAACCGATTGCGGGCTGAATGCCCGTCATCGGTGCGAACGGGTGAGGAGGACGGCGAAGCCTCCCTTGTTTTCACGCCAGCCCGGGCTACGGTCTGGGCACGGCGTTTGCCGACATACGCCACCTGACGGGAAGCAACGGTGTGTTCTGGTCGCCTGGCAACGCCAGGTTTCCTTGTTGCCGCCACCGGCGGCAGTGGATAGCGTGGCCGGAAAGGCCGCTGCGCAGAACTGGCAGAAACCGGCTCAATGCCGGTGTCTGTCAGTCGCAGGCGTCAGGCAGCTGCGCCATGGCAAAAAATGACGTCTAGACAACGCTGCGCATAGCCGTTTTCATCGACGCTGGCAGGCCAGTGACCTTCAGACTGCAGCGCACACAGGCTCTCGTCACCGGGCCGGTATGCGAGATGCTGACACCAGGCGCACAGATCGTCATCGGAGATACTGCGCGAATACGGGCTGCTATCCAAAGCGTCGGGCTGCGTTATGACCGGGATGGCACCGGCGGGAACACTCAACATAATCACTCCCTGAACACCCCCTTCCGGGGGTATTTCATGAATCAGAAATCGCAGCCCAGACATTCGGCTTCAAAGTGGCGCAGCCCGCGTTCAAAGGGGCTGTCCGACCAAACAGAACTCTCCAGCACCCCGGCCTCGCTCAGAATATTGATGAGGTGCCACAAATCCGCCGCCAGGTCAGTCATCACGGAAAGCGGATCCCATTCATCGGCATTTTCATGGTCAAGAAAGGTCAGCACCGCCATGGCACCGACCGATGCCCGACGGCTGTTGTCCTCAGTCACATCGCTCAGCATCTCGCTGTCCTGCCTCGCCAGTTCGTTGAGCGCCGTGCGCAACGGGGTCTTTTCGCGCGCGCCTGTCTCCTCGCGGCGCGCTGCAGCATAGGCGTCGGCCTCTTCCTGCGAGCTGAAGGTGTGACGCTCTCCGGTCGGAGCATCCGGGGAAAACACATCCACAAAAAAGGCCCGGTCGCGCTCATCAAGCCCGCGAGGTGTTTCACCCTGCCAGGTAGTGGTAATCGAAAAATGCTCAAGCGCTGCGGCAAATTCCGGCGACGACGTCAGAATCTTGTCGGTCATGTACTGCAGGAGATTTTTAACCATAGTACGGTCTTGCATGTTGCCTCCTCAAATGATGATTCCCGGGGTCAACCGGCTTTCTTCCGGTGTCTTCCCCTTTTCAGGGGCGGGTCGTTGTCTCCCGCCATGAGCGACAGGCCGCAACGGACCACCGGGCAAAAATCCAGTCCCGGATGCAAAGCCGCAGCGCAAGCGACCGACGTCAGGAGGGCGTGCGAACGGGTGCCGCAGCCGGCGGCTTGAATTTTGCCGGCACGGTGCAACTGTCTAAGCGATGGCAGGAGATAACGGACTCAGAAAACAGCGGGAGGCATGGAAGGGTCTGGCGGTTAAAGGCCCGCAGCGCGGGTATCCTTATCGGGCTGTACCCTCGGTACAGCCTGCAAAATCCAGGGATGACAAAACCGCAGCGTCGGAAAGCTATCCCCTGAAGGGAAAAAGGGCCGCCCGGTTCCCCCCAACAGGTACCCCGGACAGCCCTTCATGAGGCGCTTGCGGTCATGTCTGACATCCTCAGTCCTGAAAAGCGGGGGTTGTCCCCCGCTCCAGGTCGCTACCTATCAGATTCGTAGTCTAGAAATGCCGCAACCTCCCTGCTTCCGTCCTTATAGCGGATTTCGCAGAGCGATTTCCGGGTCAGAAATGTGAATATTAACAGCGTTACACACACGATTAATACGCACCAGATCAGGGCGTTTCGCGGCAGTTTCATAGCTTCTTCTCCTTGCCTTTCAGCGGATAAGCGGCTAATCTGATGTTGTTCAGGCATACAGATCGAGCCTCGGGTTAATTGAAAAATTACTCGGGGCTTTTTCTCTTTCTGCCTCACAGCAAATCAGCATTTCTGCCGGTCACATGAGGCAAAAAGCCTCAAGCGCCACGGTCATTATACCGCCATCCGCACTGCCCTGACCAAGAAAACCCAACAAAAACCCCCTAAAAATCAGACGTTTTTGTGATATTTCATCCACATTTAGCGTACCCATTTCAGGCCCTGACAATCGGTTTTCCGGATGCTTTCAACGTTAACCGGACGCAACGCGCCCGGCTGGAAAATTGTTAGTGTACCGGCGATCAGGCGGCTTTCAGGAACGACCGGAATGCAGCGGCCCGCACCTCAATAGCGCTGCGCGCCGAGCTTGCGACATAGCTGATTTCATCGAGCGAAAGCCATTTTCTGACAGGCTCCCCCGGGGTGATAACCGTCTCGCTCGTCCAGCTCTCCGCCATTTTTTCCCCGTCGCAATACACTTCAAATCGCAGGCAAAGAACCCGGCGTTTATGCTGTAAAATGTGGTCAATATATTCATTCAGCCACTCACTTTCCGTATCGCAACAGCCGCACTCTTCCGGATAAACAGCCACTATTCTCAGCTCGATATTTTCCGTATGACGGGACAGCAAAACTTCACCCACTTCCTGAGGAAACGTGCCATCGGTCAGCAGGTATCCAGCCGCCTCCACCTTATGACAAATGGCGTCGTACTCACGCTGAAGCGCGTTAAACAGCAGCTCTTCCTCCGGGCCTCCATCTTCGGGAAACGCATCCACGGACAGCGTGGCGCAGTCGGAATGGCTGTATCGCCAGGTATTACGCGACAGCCGCACGGTGACACCATGCTCGCTGACAATACGCTGTAGCGTCCGGCTCACCGTAACCGTCAGGGTGTGCATGTGGGGAAGAATGCGCAGTAGATCCTCCGTCGTCAGTACGCCCGTAAACATCACGCCGTCGCCCTGGCAGTGCTGCAGGGCAAACTCCAGCTCCAGAGTTTCAGGCCACAGGCGCTGCCTCAGGATAGTTTTTGCCCGGGTATGAATGAGCGCGTCGGTAAATGTGCGGTACATGGTGGCTTCCTTCTGGTGCGTCCTCCCCTTTTCTTGTAGCCGGGAAGTGCTGGCCATGCAGACCGGTGACCCGCAGCATCAGGCGCGGGGTCAACAACCGGAAGGAGGCCGCAGCGCCGCGTGCCTGGACACGGTGGCCGGGGGAGTGACGGGACCGGGCAAGACGCCCGGCATCCTTATTGGGTTTGTTCCTGCGTCATGGGAGTGCACCTGAAGGGCGGAGACAGCCTGCTGGCTCTGTTTATGTCCGCCTGCCCGGATGCCAGTTTGCATGCCCTGGGTCCGGACGAAGGAGAAGCCAGGACGTTATACCCCGTCAGGATCAGATCAGTTCCGCCTGGACAGCAGGTTATTTAACCGCTGACTGCCACAGAAACAGGCGCACAGCCCGCCCGTGTTTACTTAGCTCACCCATGCTTCGGACCGTCAAACAGTCCCCGGGCATTCGCCCGGGTTTCTTCCTCTGACGAGCCGGGTGCTGGCACCGGCTCTGAAGCCCGCAACGGCATCGTTTTCTGCCCCTTCAGCAGCGCTTCTGTTTCACGCGGATAGACCGTCTTCAGCAGCTGAAGTAAATCATCAAACGAGGTATCCCTGTTCAGTAGCTCGCTGAACAGAAACGGCAGCCGCGGATCCTGTTTTCCAAACGCAAACCCCGTCAGTAACGCAGCGCGCCATAAGCGACCCCTTTCCCCCTGGGGCGTGTCGTCCGTTTGCTGACAGACGAAGCGGTCCGCTTCATTGGTTTCGGGATTCAGGTAAAACGTTATCTTGCGTCGCGTATCCATAGTCATTATCCGATGAGGTACATACCATTGACGAGATCGTACTGTGAGGAACCTGTCATGTAAAAACGCTCATCCCGAACCGCACAGTGTTTTCTGACAGCATCAGCAATGAGTTCGGCACCGCCACCAATGACCATCACATGAGAGTATCCCTCAAAGCGGCTGACCGCTTCAATCACGCGATTCACCAACCTGGAATGGGCTTCAGTCATGGCCTCACGGACCAGAGCTATACGGGAGGTATCATTTATGCGTGAAGCCAAGTAAGCGTCATCGTTACGATGAATGATAATATCGTCGGCCAGGTAGCTGCTCCCTTTTGTCCGGGCCACGGAGAGTGCTTCTTTCACCGCGCCGGTCATCAGCGAAACCCCCAGTGACGAATCACCAAAAATACGCGAGATCCCGCGCATTTTTCCCATCACCTGAGAAATATCAAGCGTAGTCCCGCCCAGATCGATAATCAGCAGTGAATCCAGCGCGTCCAGCTGCGTGACGACTTCAAAGCCGGCAGGGATAGATTCAGGCATCACCTCAACCTGGCGAATGGAAAATGTCCGGCCGCCGTTCAGCTCAACCGGCCGCAGAAGGTTATCCTTCTTACGTTTGATATTGGCCACATCAGGCTGGTTATTTTTATCATAATACTCAGCCAGGGGCAGCGTGACGACGATATCCACTTCCTGCGGCGTAAGGCCAGAGTTCAGTAGCGCATGATGAACCGCAATGACGTTTACATCACTGTACTGCCAAGCCACGTTCGTCGTGACAACGGCATCCGGGCTGATGGCATCAAAGGAATAATGTTCGCCATTCAGGGCGTAGTTGAAGGCTTGCTGATTGCCAAACGCAACTGCCCATTCCCGCTTGAAGCTGTTCGGACTGATCGCCTGGCGAGATGACCCATCCGTGTCCTTCCACTGCAGTTTGATATTCGTTGATCCGTCATCAATAAAAACTTTCATCATTATTACCTGTTAGTTAGCGGCTCTCATTGAGAATAAAAACATCCACAAATGAGATAAATAAGAGATTAAATTGAGATTATAGCGTAAAAAAGAGCGTTAATGAACCAAATTAGACATTAAACTGAGAATTAACTGAGAAATAAAAGAGATTTTTTTGATGCAAAAAAGAAACTAATCGCCATCTCTATGCAACCCTGAACTACGCTTTAAAGACATTCAGGGAGGCGCTATGTGCGGAAGGTTTACGCAGTACAACAAGCGAGAAGAGTGCCTGAGCTGGCTTGCTGATGAGGCAATGCTGGATATTCTCTGCGACCCGACGCCAATTGGCAGGTTTAACGTCAAGCCCGGCTTTGAGGTGCTGCTCCTTAGCGAAAGGGATACAACATGGCATCTCGATCCAGTGATGTGGTCCTATGCCCCGCCCCGTAGTGGTGGGATAAAAAGCAGCTCATCAATGCGCGTATCGAAACGCCCACATCCAGCCCGAGTTTACATCACTGTGCGAGCATGGCCGGGCTATCGCTTTTGCCGATGCGTGGTATGAATGGAAAAAAGAAGGCAGTACAAAGCAGCCCTTTATGATTTACAGAGAAAACTGGCAGCCCCTGTTTTTCGCCGCCATAGGCAGCGCGCCGTTTGAACGAGGTGATAAAACCGAGGGCTTTGTGCAGCTCACCGCAAACGCAGATGGGGAATTGGCTGAGATCCATGACCGTCGCCCGTTGGTGATGACGCAAGAAGGCAGCAAGGCACTGGCTGCTTCATGACATCAGCGGCGAAGAGGCAACAGCAGTCGTCCGGGAAGGCATTATCCCGGCTGACGAATTTACCTGACATGCGATGCCCGCGTCCGGACGCCGCACCAGGTGCGGCCTAATGACCTCCTGAAAAAGATCTACATGGTAATCCACAGACTTCTCCACTGAAAATGTGGATAACTTATCTGACGATTTTTCACGCAAGAACTGGAAACTACCGGAAACCCTGCATATAACGCTTGCAACGGTGCAAAAACAATAAATAAAACTGTATATACACGGGTCTTCCCCTGCCGTGGTGGCTGTTGTAGGATTTTCCTGTTTACCTAACAACAGGAGGAGAACACTTGAATAATGCTGCTATTGTCACCAGAGATTACACTTCTGCTTTTCCTGACCCCATATCTATAAAGGAAACCAATACTGCTGTTATTAGCCATTGTGATCTTGAATATCACGGCTGGGTATGGGTAACGCTTCCCTCCGGCAAAGCCGGATGGGCTCCGCAACAAATATTTGCTCCCTTTAGCGCCAACGAAGTTATTTGCCTTGAAGACTAAACAGCGCATGAATTATCAGTCAGATCCAGCGAGAAAATTACTGTTATAAAATATCTTAATGGTTGGTACTGGGCGCTCAGAAACTCAGGAGAATATGGGTGGGTGCCAGAAGAATGTGTGAGTATTCTGGATGTCTAATTTTTAATCCGGCATGCTCTTATGGACAAAAAACCCCTCTATGCTCATATACTCAACCTGTCCGCTCCGTGGTAGGTAAAATCACTTCCTTTTGATGACAATGCCGGTTCTGTTACTGTCGGGAGCGCTAAACACTCTCAGTTAACCTGTTCGATCTGCGGTAAATCCTGTTCTGTTCACGGTCACAGTCATCGCAAATGGCGTCACCTTGATACCTGCCAGTTCGACACGCTCGTCGAAACCGATGTTCCTCGTATTATGTGTCCATAGCATGAATGCCAGACCATGCCTGCTCCGTGGGTGGGGACTGACAGCCGGTATACGCAGCTGTTCGAATCGTTCGTTCTCTCATGGTTGAAAATCAGCACCGTTGATACTGTCAGGAAACACCTTAAGCTCAGCTGTAATGCGATTGACGGCATAATGATCCGGGCAGTTAAGCGAGGCCTTGCCCGCATAGAAAAGCCATTATCCGCCCGCTATATAAATATAGATGAGATCACATTTAAAAAAAGACATCGCTATATAACGGTGATATCAGATCGCGATGGACGGGCGCTGGCCTTAACTGATGATATCAGCACAATGGGCTTCCAAAGAGTGGCCACAGTTCAAAAGCGTGCTGGCGCTCACCCGGGGGTAACAAGGTTCGTACATAAAAAATTCAGTCCATTCAGCTGGTCGGGGAAATCTGGGGTGTCGGACGTCGCATCTCGAAAAAGATCAATACAATGGGCATCACAACAGCACAGCAACTGGCGCATACGAATCCGACCGTCATCAGGAAAAATTTCAATGTCATTATGGAGCGTACCGTACGGGAACTGAACGGAGAGTCCTGCATCAGTTTCGAAGAAACGTCGCCGGCTAAACAGCAGATTGTCTGTGGCCGCTCGTTCGGTGAACGTATCGTCGAGCATGAGTCGATGCGCCAGGCTGTCTGCCAGTAGCCGAGCGGGCTGCAGAAAAGCTCAGAGAGGAGCGCTAGTTCTGCTGCCATATCTCCGTATTCATCAAAACATCGCTGTTCGCCGTGAACGAAACATACTACGGCAACCAGGCCGGTGAGAAACTTAACACACCAACCCGGGATACTCGCGACATTATCGCTGCAGCTCTGAAGTCTCTGGACCGCATCTGGATAGACGGGTACCGGTACGCGAAGGCGGGTACATGCTTAACGATTTCTCTCCCACCGGCCTTTCGCAGCTGAACCTGTTTGATGAAGTTCAGACTCGCCCGGCCTGTGATGAACTTATGAAAGTCTTGGACGGCATCAACCACTCCAGCCTGGGGAAAGTGTGGTTTGCAGGTAGAAGGATTGCACCAGAATGGAATATGAAACGTGAGATGCTCTCATCTGCATATACAACAAGCTGGAAAGATATCCCTTCAGCTACCTTAAGCTAAGTTTCAAAAAAGGGGACGTATTTAGCCAGTTAAACAAGTGATGGTTTAAAGTCACATCAAGCTTGGCGATTTCACTATGAAATTCCCTAACGAATTTCATCATAAACAATAAGTTAGTAGTGAAATCGCCATGGCGAAACTATTGAGACAAATTACGATTCAGGACTTCGCCGATCGCCTTATCCAGCTCGTCCTGTAACTCTTTTGGCATGCGGTTAAACTCATATGTGAGAGTACGCCCCTTAATTCGTTTACGTGCAAACTTGTCTTTTTCATCGAAAGACCAAAGCGATGATACAATTGACCTATCTTTAGGTGGCTTAGAAATTAAGGTATTAGATGCCTTTGAAATAAGTTTAAGTATCCGGGCCTTTTGCTCATCATCAGCATTGCGATCATCACTAATGATCACATCTAGTTCCTCAGAGAGGCTCTCAACTAATTGCTGCGAAGAAATATCCTTAATACTCAGATTTTCACTGATTTCTAAGAGAGATTTATAATCTGAGAAAGACAATTCGGATTGGACCGGGAATAACAAAATCAACTCCTGCGGGACGGCAGCTGCTTGCATAGCTCGAGTTACTTTTGCTTGAGACATTCCCTCAGTTTCAGCTATGTCCTTTTGGTTAAGACCTGATTCTTTTAACCCCAGTAATCTCAATCCGATTTCACGCAGATTATGTTCCTTCGCTGTCTGAATATCTTTGGCCAACTGACGAGCTTCTTCAGCAGACAAATGTTCATTGGTAACCATGACGTCAAGGCCAGTGTGGACAATAATCGCGGACGCACGGCGTCTGGAGCCGTCAAGTATCTCAATACGCTCTCCCTTCTGAACACCAATACACGCAAAGAACTGCTGAAATTTAATCGTCTTTATAATTGATTTCAGTGACTCTTTGGTTAAAGCCAACTGATCTCTACCGTTGGTATCCTGATTCACGAAAGTAGTCGCTTCAACCTCAGAACTTGGTACCCGAATAAATTTGAAAGTTACTTTACGTCCATTTTTTAAGGTGAAGATCTGACTCCGTTCAACATCAGTCCCCTCAACGATTGAAGCCTGAGAATTGAGTTGTCGACCGATCGTTTTTCTCGGTTCCCTAGACATCATAAACCTCCGTTTGTACGAATAAACTCAATGCGGTCAAATACAGCTTTCGCAAAATCTTCTGCCGCTGATTTAGCACTTTTGAGTGCTTCTGAGCTGCCATCATAAGTGGCAGGGTTAGCTGAAATAACGGTATCAAATGTTTCTCCGCATCTTTCAAAGCCATCCAAACGCGGTAATACAATATCAAGCATATCGGCTCCAAATACTTCTTTTGCCTGGCTATGACAGATTTTGTGGTCTGGTTTGTTAACCATTTTCGACATAAAACCTATATTTCCAATCAAGTTACATTTGTGACCATCGGCTTCTATGGAATCAATAAGAGCTGGCAGGCTGGCAACAAACTTCAGTGAAGAATGGAAATCAACTGTGGCAGGGGGAAGGGGAGTAAACATCAAGTCTGCCGCAGCAATGCAGTTTTTTAGAAAAGCGTCTAAATGGGGACCGCTATCAACAAAAATGAAGTCGTAATCGTATTTTAATTTATCAATGAGATTCTCTTTAAGCACTGCATGGATATTCTGACCAGGCAAGTACTCCTCACATAAACCCTTCCAGCCTTCAGCTAAAAACGCATCATCAATAGATGCGGGGATGACATCAACACCAGGAATAATGGATGGTACGATGTAATCTGACAGTAGTTCTTCACGAGACACATTCTGCAGCATAGCTTGTGCAGCTGTAGTCTCTACTAAACCCACAGAATTCTCATGACTCAGGAACATAGTTAACGATGCTTGCGGATCAAAATCGATAGCGAGAATACGGAGATCTTCGAAAAGTAATTGCGGATGAGCCCGGAATCCATGGGATAGAGATGCTGTGGATACAGTTTTAGACCCACCGCCTTTTAGGCTACATACATAAATTGTAAACGCTTTTTTAAAACGGTCACGATATTTAGGCACGTTGCGATGAAAGTAAAGATCGATAACATTCTGGATAGTCATCGCATATTTCATTGTGTTGCCGGATGGTTTTTTTTTGAAAACGTACCCATTCGCTTCCATCTCAGCAACAGCATACTCAACGCTACCTTTGCTCAGCTTTGGTAGCTTATACAATGATGCTTTACTGTACTCTTGATAAAATTCTGTAAGCTGAAGTTCTTCTTTCTGTATGCGGATACTGTCACTTAGAGATGTCAACAGTTTGCCCGCTCGAGCACCTACTTTCCTCAACTGTTCAATATTTTCCATTTGTCACCTCATGATGTTTTTTATCATTTTGTCTAAAAACCTTCATGATGCAAGAAAAGAATAATAAATTGTGAATTGCAGCACTATGGGAAATAGACCAAGTTTGCTAAATAGGTTGGACGTATGGGAAATGCCCCTAGTTTACCAACATGGGGGATAGCCCAAGTTTGAAAGCTTCTCTATGGGAAATAGGCCAAGTTCTACAGACTACAATGGTTTTAAAACAGTAGCGCTCGCCGCAGTACTCATTCGGCTTTTGTGAATGAGTACGAGGAAGCGAAAGTTAAGGGTTCTCACATGATGCAGGGCCACTCTTAAGTTCCAGATAAAACAGGTTTTATGGGAAATAGACCAACTATCTTTTAGATTTATAAACATATCCACAGAGATGATTTTTAAAGATTTTTTATATGTTTTCCTCTTTTTAAAACCTTTTAGGTACGCTGAAAGCCTTGGTAGGCAAGGCCTGTAGACTGGATGCTATGGGAAATAACCCAAGTATCGATGGGAAAGACCCAGGGTATTTATGGGGAATGCACCAACATTGTATGGGAATCACCACAAGTTATTATGGGAAACACCCCAAGTTATGATTGGTATACTAGGCCTGTGCATAAGTTACTGTTTGTACTTGCTGGAATAGATATCTCATGCCATGATGTGGGTACTCTTAATTTTCCCCATACAAAAAATGACTACTGCAACTCCAGTTAAAAAGGCTGTAAATATCAGCCAATCGAACGAGTTAACCGAAGCGGCATACCATCTGCCATTGCAGGCTAAACGGGTGTTGTGGTTATGTCTAATGCAATGCTATTTCAATAAAGAGAATCCTGAAGACGAGTCACCTATCTTTACAATCACAGTAGCCGACTATCAGAAATTTTTTAAGGTCGGTGTAGATACGGCTTCAGGTGATGTTAAAAAAGGCGTGAGTATACTGGCTGATAGCAATGTGACCTTTTATCCAAAAGATGGTGATTTTGAAGAGGTTAAGCGGCCATGGCTCGCTGAAGCTGGATTGAAACGCGGACGTGGAAAATGGCAATTGGAGTTTAACTATAAAGTTATGCCATACCTGATGGGGTTAACCAGCCAGTTCACGACATACTCTTTATACGATTGTGGGAAACTTAAAAGCGTCAAAGTCATACGCTTGTACGAAAGCCTTTGCCAGTTCAGACAATCTGGCATCTGGATTACCACTCCAGAATGGTTGTCTGAGCGCTTTATGTTACCGGCTTCCCAACGGTCAAACATGGCTGAGATGAAGCGTACATTTTTGAATCCAGCGCTAAAAAACATCAACGAAAGTACACCACTTAAAGCATCCATGACACAGGATGGCTGTGGGAAACTGATTTTTACGATCCTTGATAAATCTGCGTGAAATTGAGGTATTTCCCATAAGTCGGTGATACCCCAACTTGGGGTGTTTCCCATTTCTAGAGTGTCCCTCTAAGACATTCAATTTGTTCAGAGCTATCTATTGCTTTTCAATACCTCCCGATACTCCATGCAAGCCTTGGATTATCTTTAATCTTCGTTGCTCTGAATGAATCGCCACGGATATCCACCCCACTATATTGCGTTTCATAGGCACGCTCCGGCACGTTCAGTTTATTTGCACAACTCCCGGCAACGCACTCGCGTCGGTCGCAGCTGACCAGCGTCGTGCAGCGCCTGGCGCCTACTGTGTGAAATAAGTAAAAACAGGCGCTTATAAAAATCATCGGAAAAAATAAATCCGACAGAAAATCCGAACGAAGCGGCAGGGCGGAGCGGTTCGGCAGAATTGGCGCTATACCGAATATGATCATGAGGCTCTGCAAAGCTGGTTTATGCCACCGATTGGGAGCGTTTAGTTTCATACGCAGAAACGCCCGGAGTCAGAAACTACCGGGCGCCGCTGCGAGGGTAAAAAGTTATGTGGGCAGATGTGGTGTTCAGATAGCACTGTTGCAAACAGCTTCGGGGCCTGGCTTACGATCCTGTTTGCAACAGTGCCAGAAGAACCCGGTTCATGCTGAGTGACTGACTGATGAACGTCGCACGGCCTGCGGGGGACGCTCTGTCATTGGACGCTCAGGCCTTTTACCTGATGCGCCGGCAAGCAACCTTCTGGCTTTGCGCATTAACGCGTACATTCTCATTTTCATCGTTTTATTCATTATCTCTTCCTTCAGGAATGATGGTCATTCGGTTGTGAATAGAGCGTGGCCCGGGCATGAATGAACTGTGTCTGTTCGAGGCCGGAGAGCAGATACCCTGCTGCCCCTGCTTCAAGCGTCTCACGAACGGCCTCACGCTCCAGCTCGTCGGCCGATGCCACCCAGTCAATCGATAGCGTCCTGACCGGGACGAGCGGCGACTTCTCTTCTTCCGTCAGCCCGCTTTTCATGATGACCGGTCTCCGGTGCCCAGGGGTGAATATGGCCATAATGTCGCGTATTAAATTTTTCATGATGCTTGTCCTCGCCTGGTTTCAAGGTGTTGATTAACGGTACAGGGCAGCAGTACCGGAGAACGGATAGTCGGTACTGACGCTGGTAATGAGATAGCCTGAAGCACCCTGTTTTTCAGCTTTTACCATCAGGGCATCAGTCACATCATCCGGCGTGGAGCCGTCAGCTGATATCACGCCGATTTTCACCGCTTCGGAAGCCTGTTTGCGCGTCAGCTCATTGGCCACAGACGGAACTAGCACGACTGCGATGTCTTCACTTTCCGTCAGGCTTGCCTGGTCGTTGTAGTCAAGATTATCAGCCAGCGAACCCGTTACAAATGCAGTGCCGGAGCTGTCTTCGCTGATATTGAATACACCGGCCTGGGTTTCCAGTACCGAACCTTGCTGAGGCTGGGCGGCAAAAGCGATGACCGGGAAAGTCAGGAATGCTGCAATCATTAATTTTTTCATCTTGTTACCCTCGTTGTCTGTTTGACTGGTTTGTTGTGTGTCGTGCTGTTGAAATATAATCTACCTACCAGTAGATAGATTGGCAAGAGGGGATTTTACTCGCCACCTAAAAATGTGACCTATATAACATTTTGCATGCAGGAGCTTATCATCAGTAACGGGCTGTAAGGCGTATGAATGCTGGCTGAAGATATTTTTAGTCTGGCAGCAATTAAATCCGATCGTCAGATTTTCTAAATGGACATTTTTTCCGATAGTGCCGGAGCGTCCAGGCTGAAGGGGAATTTTTCGGGCAGGGAAACGCGGCGGGGCAGGGGGAAAACACTATATGTGGTGGCGGTCGCATCTGGCGGAGGCACAAGATAGGGGATTACGGCGGAGGTAGACAGAAAAACCTGAATGTCCAGATGAGCAGAGCCATACGGATAAACCAGCTGCGGTGCGACTAAAAAAAAACACCACCGGGCGGTGGTGCGTCAAAGGGAATAAAGTTTACTCGTTATAGGACATGTAACACTTTTATCAAACTCAGGAACTTATTACGCATTCATTATTATTACAGTGCCTGATGATTGTCCATGCCGATAATTTAAAATGTGAATATTAAAAAGCTAAGCCGGGAGGCTTTTTTTATATGTGGAACACGGACAGAACCACCTGAATGTCCAATGTGGTGACTCCAATCAGCCAAAATGGATTGCGATTCCATCTGGCTGATTGCGAGCCTATTACTACTTAAAGTGAGGTGTAATCGACTATTCTTTAGAGTATATTTGCTATCACCCGGTTAAGATCGAAATGGAAAATCATGAATCAACAACTAAATGAACAGGCAGCAGAGCAACTTTTGGCTCTTTTACCCCCTGATATGTCAATAATTTAAAAAAAATGCCCTTCAATGCGTGCTGGGCTTTAGCCCCGGTGATTGATGAATTGAGATCAGGTCGAGCTGCTGATGATTATAATCGAGGCATAGCAATTGGTTTTGTAAGTGCTTCTCTGCTTCGTGATGAAATTACTGAAGGACAGCATAATAAGTTAGCTTCGTTTGTTGGGAATTTACCGTAAGTAATATGCGAACTGCTCAAACAGCCGCGAAAGTGGCTTTTTTTGTGGACGCTGGAGAGACTGACCGTAAACCCGGCTTTGCAGTGTGGGGGATTATTCCAGCTGAAGCCGTAATGCTTTTTGAGTCCTCGCTTCGCTGCGGGGCTTCCGGCGTCAAACGCCTCTCATGCGCTACGCGCATCAAACTGATGGACAGAAAAACCTGTATGTCCAAAAGGGAGAGCGAATTATGAAAGCAACGTGCCACACAGCGAACAGTGACACTTTTCCGGCGGTTCAGAGCGTCCCGAGAGTGATATTCTTGAGCTATTCAATATCTAAAATGGACTGAATGGCTTTTGTCAGAGCTTCCAGCTCCTTAGCTACAGATTGCAGGTCATACTCAGTTCTTGCACCTGAAATACCATTCCCCGCATTAACAGATGACTTGGCAATTTCTAATGCAGCCTGAAGCGCAATTCGTCGCTGTCGCTGAGTTGTGGTCTCTGTACCATCATAATACCCATCAAGCATTTAGTTTCTCCTTTAACAGTACGTGGATTCAGGCTATCAAAAATTTTTGGCTTTGACGAATGGATGGACAGAACCACCTGACTGTCCAGGTGGAGCGGGATTTATATTTTAGAGGGGCGAACATCAGGATGGAAGGCTTCCCTGATTTCCTGTCTGAGAAAGCGCCAGTTCAACGTGGTGTCTGATGAATAGCGCTATAACGGTGAGTATCGTTTCCACTTGCTAGCACCGCTACATGCTTAACGTCGGCATACAGTTCTGCGACGTCCTTATTTTTTATCAGATAATAACGAAACGCCAGATGTTTTACGATTTGCTTATCGCCCACGACGAAAGCATGAACCTGGTGGCTACGTTGATCTCCACCCTTTGTGAAATACCTTCGATTCGGGATGCCATTTTCGCTACGCGCAGTATATCCGGCACGTTCCATTTCAACATTCAAGCAGTCCAGCTCATGTAGGCCAGTAACTTCAAGCAATATATCAATGACTGGTTTTGCTGCCAAACCGGGTACCGAAGTGCTGCCAATATGATGAATCGTTAAGACCACCTCGCCAAGGATCATCAGCAACAGCAAACTTTCGGCCTCAAACAATTCGGGCCAACGTTTATCATATTCAACGATAGTCACTTTACGCATACACCTTCCTTCTGATGCTCCCTGTGTACTAAGTAAGTATAGCAGGAGCAAAGATTTGGACAGAAAGTGCTGACTGTCTAGAATGTCGAAGTCGTACAGATAAACCGACGGGATGTAATCTGCTGATGAAAAAAAAAGACACCACCGGGCGGTGGTGTATCAAAGGGATTCCAACTCTCGATTTATGAGATTCAACCGCTTTTATTGCATCCATGAACTTACTACATGCTAATTATTACAACAACAACCTGTGACTGTCTATATCGATAATTTGAAATGTGAATATAAAAAAACAATGGGATGCTGGTCAGGTACGTTTTCATGTACCTGAGAGCAGAAGGCAGCCCCGGCATTTCAATATTCCGTTATTTTAACTATTTTGATATTTATTTTGGATTGATGATTTGCGCTTGTCGTTTCATCACAGTATCGTTTGTCCCGTGTCAAATCGGCGACTTAATTAGTTCGTCTCGCAAAATAGTTAGTTATCAATCCGCCACTAGCTCATCGGGAAGAGCAATAATAAGGATGTAAATATTGTCGTACGGAGTTCGAGGCTCCGGTGGCGGTCCAAACAAAAACTTTCCAGTCTGCGAAGATGGGGTAGCCTGTAGTGACTGGAAAGCGCATTCGCATGAACACTGGACATCGAGTATCGACCCCGACGACCGCATTCATCCAGTGTTCTGCCGAACGGAATAATTAAGCTGCCCTCCCCGTGTAATGCCGATCCAGTGGTTATGTAAGAATCCGTAATCTCTGGAGAGATTACGGATTCTTTTTATGTTACTCAGCCAAGCTTTAGACACCGTCCATAAATTCTCCCCGCAAGAGTTTGCGGCTCTTGCAGACCTGCTTTCTCCTGAGCTGATTGATGAGTGTCTGACTGATACCGGTATCGTAACCCTGCGCAAGCGCCACCTCTCGATGGAGATGATGGTCTGGGCAGTTACCGGCATGGCTCTGTTTCGCTCTCATTCCATGAGCCAGCTGGTCTTTCATATGGACATTCTCCTGCCCGGTAACAGGCCCTTCGTTGCACCCAGCGCCGTTGTTCAGGCCCGGCAACGACTCGGGAAGGATGTTATCCGGCTGATGTTCGACAAAACATCCCTATCACACTGGAACGGCCTGACGCTGATGGCCGTGGACGGTACGCTATGGCGGGCCCCGGATACCCCTGAAAATGATGCCGCCTTCGGCCGCACGGCCATTGTCAATAAGCAGTCCGAATGGCCACAGCTTCGCATGGTCTGCCAGATGGAAGTGACAAGCCACCTGCTGTCCGCAGTTGCCTTCGACAGTGTCTCTGAGTGTGGTGAGGCTGAGCTTGTCGCACAGATTATCGACCGGACACCTGACCACTCGCTGACCCTCATGGATAAAGGCTTCTATGCGCTGGACCTGCTGCATCGCTGGCAGTCATCGGGAACAGAAAAACATTACGCAAAGGGGCACAGTATGAGGTGTTGAGAAAGCCGGGAGCCGGGCAGAGCCTGGTGAGCCTGAAGCTATCACCACAGGCGAGAAAGAAGTGGCAGGATGCGCCGGAAACCCTGACGGCAGGCTGGTCAATAAAGAAGTGAACGGCAAGGTGGTGCAGATACTGACGTCAATGTGTGACCCGCTCAGATATCCGAAAGCCGATATCGTGGATCTGTACAGCCATCACTGGGAAATAGAGCATAGGTTCAGGGAGATGAAGCAGCATCTGCTGAATAATGAACTGACGCTGCGAAGTAAAAAGCCGGAGCGGGTACATCAGGAGCTGTGGGGCATAGTGCTGGCGTACAATCTATTGCGCTTCATGATGGCGCAGATGGCGTACAGCCTGAAAGGTGTGGAGCCTTACGAGATGGGCTTCAAACAGTCGGCGATCTGTGCAGCCACCTGCGTTTACTCCCGGGCGTTGCGCCGGGGAAACTGCCCAGAGTAATGTCAGAGATACTGAGCATGGCGTCAAGCTTCGTACTATCGGGGAGAAGAGCGCGGCATTACCCGAGAGTCGTAAAAAAGAGGCCACAACGTTATCCGTTGCGACCTCCTTCAAAAGCTTAACTGACAAGCATTACCCTCACCGTGCGGTTTTTCTTTTCTGGATATTTAATCTGCGCAATACAAAGAAGTCACCCCTGGAATATGAGATGTTTCTTAAATCTCAAATGGATAAAAGATTTCGCGGGGATACTATGCTGGTATATAACCACATGTATGATGTCTAAATATGCTGAAGTTCAAAACAGAGAAAACTATATATCCTAATGAAAT
This sequence comes from Dryocola clanedunensis subsp. sulfonylureivorans, assembly GCF_016756775.1. Taxonomy (GTDB): domain Bacteria; phylum Pseudomonadota; class Gammaproteobacteria; order Enterobacterales; family Enterobacteriaceae; genus Dryocola; species Dryocola clanedunensis. Next base: position 34,768 of record NZ_JAERMU010000028.1, read on the forward strand.
CTATTGTGGTAATTTTGTCTTGCTGTGTTTTATATGTAATTCATCGTTAGTAAGTACCTTTTGATCCCCCGCCACCTATTTCCGCTCTGGCGGGTTTTTTTTAACTAAAATTCAAGAATAAAAAACGCTGACTTCTAAAGGCTGCCAATCGGCGTAATACCGTTCAGTTAAGAATCACTTGAACGAGCAGGTGGCTATGGCTTTGTTGAATAAATCGGATTTAGATAAAAGTGCCTCCCGTCACTGGCCTCCTCAGGCAATCTGCACACTTTCTGGCATCCCTGCACATGTCATTATCATGGCCATGACCGTGTTTTTTCACCTTCAACACCTCTTCACAGAAGACTTTTAATCTGGTGGAGTCGATAACCAGATTGTCAATTTCGCCGCGCGTGGGGGTTTAAAACGGAATATTGACGGACTTAACCTGCCTGCTGACGCAGGAGTAATCCTGGCACCTGAGCGGGGGCTTCATCAAGGTAAAAATGGAGTTAATAAACCCCTGCGCGACGCGCAGCGTGAGGCAAAAAACGCGTTTGAGCATCAGTACGGTAGAAATAGCGAGCTCAGAACAACGTTGAGGGCGACCACTTGAAGACGTGCCGGGCTCGACATACTAGGCCTGAATGGCCGACTCATCAAGCCAGAATTTCAGTGAGCCCCGATTGATAAGAGCCTTGTTGTATGTAGCCTAGTTGGTGATTTTGAACTTTTGTTTTGCCACGCTGAAATGGGTGGACTGGTACAACCATCACCGATTAATGGAACGCACCGGATATATCCCGCCAGTGAAGGCAGAAAAAGTGTATTACGCTTCACTGAACAACCGGGATGTGACAGCCTGATCACACAAGCAAAATACTCTCCAGAAAAACCGGGGCGGTTCAAGGAGTGTGGTGATCCTGACTAAGGCCAAAAGTTCGATTTATTCAACAACGCCATGGTGAAGAGTTTTTGGTATATGTAGGATAACGCCTAATCCTGAAGAAACTCTTTTTATCAATGAAGTTCCGGTATTAGCTGGTCCTCTGTTACCGTCTCAATGAACTCATCATGCGATCATGGCCTATTAAAAGCCCGCTTGGAAAACGGAATCTTCAACTGCGTGAGATGAGGCAAGAGAAAAAAATGAAGGTATCAGTAAGTATGATAGACGCATATGATTACCTGAAATAAATCCCCTGCGGCAGATGTCGCAGGGTCAATAGCTTACGGTTTGACGATATTGAACCAGAACTCGAACTTGTCCATATAACCAAGCACTTCATCCAGTTTAGCCGCGTCGCCGGTGATTTTCAGGTCACCTTTGTCTTTGGCCTGCTGCAAGGTCTCTTCTTTCAGCACAATACGGTTGAGTGTATCGCGGGAAAGGTTGATGGTTGCATCAGCGTCTTTCGC
>NZ_JAERMU010000029.1 GCF_016756775.1 Dryocola clanedunensis subsp. sulfonylureivorans
GTCGACCACGGTGACACCCTCTTTGCCCTCAATGATTGTCATGTTAGATAAATCAAGGTTACGGATCTGGTAGACCCCGTCGGTAACCTCAAATAATCCACTGATATTGATAAGCTGAGACTGGCGCCACAGGCTTGGGTTGACGGTATCCGGGGCCTTTGCATCCTCTTTTATGAACGCATACTGCTGCGGATCCCAGATGACATTGCCCTGTTCACCTTTGATGACTTCTGTCGGCAACGCGGCAATAAAGCCTTTATGCGCATTGGCGAAATCAGTCTTATCGGAGAAAGGAAGCTGGTTGTAAAGTGCATCATTAGCCTGCTTTGTCGAAGCTGTTGCTTCTTTTGGGGCCTCTTGAGCAAATACAGGGGTGAATGAACCAGATGAAAGCAGTCCCGCTAGCGCAAGACTCTGTACTATCAATTTAAGTCTCATTGGTATTCCTCATATCCTTCCTTATAACGACGCATATTTAACGAAACGCAGCATTGGGAGTGCATCTTGTTAACCAAAATTACATTTCCTTCATGTTTGCTTCATTACTTTTCTAAGTATATCAATAACGTTACATTCTTCCACCTCAGGACAGTGTTAGATTTCTCTGCGCCAGCAGCGCCTGTCCAATCCTGTTAATGATTTCGCTTATGAGACTGAAATAACTGAAAAAAGAGTGGACCGGATGGATGGCAGATGCCCGAAAGTTCGAAGTAAATATTATTGGAATGTTTGAGATGGGTGTGGATAACCATTCAAAAGCTAATAAATAAAAACGGGAGCCTTAGGCTCCCGTTGTCACATCACCAGAAAATCTGATTACATGTTTTTAATGATAGCGTCACCAAACTCTGAACATTTCAGCAGCTTAGCGCCGTCCATCAGGCGTTCGAAATCGTAGGTTACGGTTTTGGCGTTAATCGCGCCTTCCATCCCTTTAACGATCAGGTCAGCCGCTTCGAACCATTCCATATGACGCAACATCATTTCTGCGGAAAGGATGATGGAACCTGGGTTCACTTTATCCTGACCTGCATATTTTGGTGCGGTGCCGTGGGTGGCTTCGAACAGCGCGCATTCGTCACCGATGTTGGCGCCCGGTGCGATACCGATGCCACCAACCTGCGCTGCCAGCGCGTCAGAGATGTAGTCGCCGTTCAGGTTCATACAGGCAATCACGTCGTATTCCGCAGGACGCAGCAGGATCTGCTGCAGGAACGCATCGGCGATCACGTCTTTGACAACGATCTCTTTGCCGGTATTTGGGTTCTTGATTTTCACCCATGGGCCGCCGTCGATAAGCTCGCCGCCGAACTCTTCGCGAGCCAGCTGGTAACCCCAGTCTTTGAAAGCACCTTCGGTGAACTTCATGATGTTGCCTTTGTGCACCAGGGTCACGGAATCACGGTCGTTGGTGATCGCGTACTCGATGGCTGCACGAACCAGGCGTTTGGTGCCTTCTTCGGAGCAAGGCTTGATGCCGATACCGCAGTGTTCAGGGAAACGAATCTTCGTGACATTCATCTCATCGCGCAGGAATTTGATGACTTTTTCCGCTTCGGCGCTGTCCGCTTTCCACTCGATGCCCGCATAGATGTCTTCTGAGTTTTCACGGAAGATGACCATGTTGGTTTCTTCAGGGCGTTTTACCGGGCTTGGCGTGCCCGCATAATAACGCACCGGGCGCAGACAGACGTACAGGTCGAGCTGCTGGCGCAGCGCAACGTTAAGGGAACGAATACCGCCGCCGACCGGGGTGGTCAGAGGGCCTTTGATGGCCACGCGGTAGTCACGAATCAGGTCCAGAGTCTCTTCTGGCAGCCAGACGTCCTGGCCGTACAGTTCGGTAGATTTTTCGCCGGTATAGATTTCCATCCAGGAAATTTTCCGCTCGCCCTTGTAGGCCTTCTGCACGGCGGCATCCACCACTTTGATCATGGCTGGCGTCACGTCCACACCGATACCATCACCTTCAATGAAAGGAATGATCGGGTTGTGAGGAACGTTCAGTTTGCCATCTTGCAGGGTGATCTTTTTACCTTCCGCCGGAACAACTACTTTGCTTTCCATTAACCTCTCCTTCGAGCGCTTCTGTTTTGTTAATGATTTGTAATATGCGTGTCAATACTACTTGAATATCAGGCCCGCGCCAATCACTGGTGATTTCCGTTATAATGCGTTAATCGCTACCGTCTGAAAACACTATGAATAAAACTTCTTTTAGAAATCCAACAGTTAAACGATTCAGCACCCGCCGTCCTGCCAAAAAACCCGCGGACCGTGGACCGAAGCGGCTGGTTATCTTCAATAAACCCTACGATGTGCTGCCGCAGTTCACAGACGAAGCGGGACGCAGCACGCTGAAAGATTACATCCCGTTACAAGGTATCTACGCCGCCGGGCGTCTTGACCGCGACAGCGAAGGCCTGCTGGTACTGACGAACGACGGCCAGCTCCAGGCGCAGCTCACCCAGCCGGGCAAAAAAACCGGGAAAATTTACTACGTGCAGGTGGAGGGCGAACCAACGCAGGAAGCGTTAGAGGCGCTGCGTAACGGCGTCATGCTGAACGACGGCCCCACCCTGCCCGCAGGCGCCGAGCTGGTTGAAGAGCCGCAGTGGATATGGGCGCGTAATCCGCCGATTCGCGAGCGCAAGGCTATCCCCACCAGCTGGCTGAAAATCACGCTTTACGAAGGCCGCAACCGCCAGGTCAGAAGAATGACGGCGCACGTCGGCTATCCAACGCTGCGCCTGGTTCGCTTTGCTATGGGTAATCTGGAATTATCGGATTTAGCCCCCGGAGAATGGCGGGAAATCCCGCTGGACAGCATTTAAGGAAAACGCATGTTTAAACCGCACGTTACCGTCGCCTGCGTGGTTCAGGCGCAGGGGAAATTTCTGGTTGTTGAAGAGACCATCAACGGCAGGGCGCTCTGGAACCAGCCCGCCGGGCATCTGGAAGCCGATGAAACGCTGATTCAGGCCGCCAGCCGCGAGCTGTATGAAGAAACCGGCATTCGCGCCGAGCCGCAAACCTTCATACGCATGCACCAGTGGATCGCTCCGGATAAAACGCCCTTCCTGCGCTTTCTTTTTTCGATAGATTTGCCGGAGCAGCTGCCGACCGAGCCTCACGACAGCGATATCGATCGCTGCCTGTGGCTGGATGCGCAACAAATTGTTAACGCAGATAATTTGCGCTCGCCGCTGGTGGCGGAAAGTATTCGCTGTTATCTGAAAGCGGAACGTTATCCGCTCGCCGTGCTCGGCGCGTTCAACTGGCCCTTTAGTTAAGGGTGCCAGGGCCGGGGATGCGTGATAGAATACGCCGCCTTTAAGTTCAATGTCGTGAGTACTCCATGTCTGATAACAGCCAGAAAAAAGTGATCGTCGGGATGTCCGGCGGTGTTGATTCCTCCGTTTCCGCTTACCTGTTGCAACAACAGGGTTACAAGGTGGAAGGCCTGTTCATGAAGAACTGGGAAGAGGATGATGGCGAGGAGTACTGTACCGCAGCCGCCGATCTGGCGGACGCGCAGGCCGTCTGCGACAAGCTCGGCATTGAACTGCACACCGTCAACTTTGCTGCCGAATACTGGGATAACGTCTTTGAACACTTCCTGGAAGAGTACAAGGCCGGGCGCACGCCAAACCCGGACATCCTGTGCAACAAAGAGATCAAATTCAAAGCCTTCCTTGAGTTCGCCGCAGAAGATCTAGGTGCCGACTACATCGCGACCGGCCACTACGTGCGTCGCGCCGACGTCGACGGCAAAAGCCAGCTGCTGCGCGGCCTGGACGGCAACAAAGACCAGAGCTACTTCCTCTATACGCTCGGCCACGAGCAAATCGCGCAGAGCCTGTTCCCGGTTGGCGAATTAGAAAAACCAGAAGTGCGCCGCATTGCCGAAGAGCTGGATCTCATCACCGCGAAGAAAAAAGACTCCACCGGCATCTGTTTTATCGGCGAGCGCAAATTCCGCGAGTTCCTCGGCCGCTACCTCCCTGCCCAGCCTGGTAAAATCCTTACCGTTGACGGCGAAGCCGTGGGCGAGCACCAGGGGCTGATGTACCACACCCTCGGCCAGCGTAAAGGCCTGGGCATCGGGGGCACCAAAGAAGGCAGCGAAGAGCCGTGGTACGTTGTCGATAAAGACGTAGAAAACAACATTCTGATCGTGGCCCAGGGCGGCGATCACCCTCGTCTGATGTCCGTGGGCCTGATTGCCCAGCAGCTGCACTGGGTGGATCGCGAAACGCTGACCGCGCCGCTGCGCTGCACGGTGAAAACCCGTTACCGCCAGACAGATATTCCCTGCACCATCACGCCGCTGGACGCGGACCGCATTGAAGTGCGTTTCGAAGAGCCGGTTGCGGCAGTGACGCCAGGCCAGTCCGCGGTATTTTACCTCGGCGAAGTGTGCCTCGGCGGCGGTATTATTGAACAGCGTTTGCCTCTCATCGACTAAATTGCGGACAAGGACGATACACTGTGGCTAAGAATTATTTCGACATTACTCTCGCGCTGGCAGGTATCTGCCAGTCGGCCCGTCTGGTTCAGCAGCTTGCCCATCAGGGCCACTGCGACCAGGACGCGCTCCATGTCGCCCTCAATAGTGTTATCGATCTTAACCCCGGCTCAACGCTCGGCGTGTTTGGCGGCAGCGAAGCCAACCTTAAGCTGGGCCTGGAGACGCTGCTCGGCGTGCTGAACGCCAGCAACCGCCAGGGGCTGAACGCCGAGCTGACGCGTTACACCCTGAGCCTGATGGTGCTCGAGCGCAAGCTGCACGGCAGCAAAGGCGCGATGGACAAGCTCGGCTCAAGCATTGCCGGGCTGCAGCGTCAGCTTGAGCATTTCGATCTGGAATCCGACACCCTGCTCAGCGCCATGGCAGGCATTTATGTCGATGTGATTAGCCCGCTTGGGCCGCGCATCCAGGTCACCGGCTCCCCTGCCGTGCTGCAAAGCCCGCAGGTGCAGAGCAAAGTTCGTGCCTCGCTGCTGGCCGGCATTCGCGCCGCGGTGCTGTGGCACCAGGTTGGCGGTGGCCGCCTGCAGCTCATGTTTTCCCGTAATCGCCTGTGCACGCAGGCTAAACAAATTCTTGCTCATTGTTAACCTCTCTGGAGTTGTAACTTATGGAATTATCCTCACTGACCGCCGTTTCCCCCGTAGATGGACGCTACGGCGATAAAGTCAGCGCGCTGCGCGCTATTTTCAGCGAGTTCGGCCTGCTGAAATTTCGCGTCCAGGTCGAAGTTCGCTGGCTGCAAAAATTAGCCGCGCACCCAGCGATCAAGGAAGTTCCTGCTTTTGACGCCGACGCAAACGGTTACCTTGATAAAATCGTCGCGGAGTTCAGCGAAGAAGATGCCGCGCGCATTAAAACCATCGAGCGCACGACCAACCACGACGTGAAGGCCGTTGAGTACTTCCTGAAAGAGAAGGTCGAGGCAATTCCCGCCCTGCACGCGGTATCGGAATTTATCCACTTCGCCTGCACCTCGGAAGACATCAACAACCTCTCCCATGCGCTGATGCTGCAAACGGCTCGCCAGGAAGTGGTGCTGCCGTACTGGCGCAAGCTGATTGACGCGGTGAAAGACCTGTCGGTGCAGTATCGCGACATCCCGCTGCTCTCCCGCACCCACGGCCAGCCGGCAACGCCGTCGACTATGGGCAAAGAGATGGCGAACGTGGCCTACCGCATGGAGCGCCAGTTCCGCCAGTTGGGTAACGTCGAGATCCTCGGTAAAATTAACGGCGCGGTCGGCAACTACAACGCCCACATCGCCGCCTACCCGGAAGTTGACTGGCACCAGTTCAGCGAAGAGTTCGTGACCTCGCTGGGCATTCAGTGGAACCCGTACACCACCCAGATCGAGCCGCACGACTATATCGCCGAGCTGTTTGACTGCGTGGCGCGCTTCAACACCATCCTCATCGACTTCGACCGCGACGTGTGGGGCTACATCGCCCTGAACCACTTTAAGCAGAAGACCATCGCCGGTGAAATCGGCTCGTCCACCATGCCGCACAAGGTCAACCCAATCGACTTCGAAAACTCCGAAGGCAACCTGGGCCTGTCCAACGCCATGCTGCAACATCTGGCGAGCAAGCTGCCGGTGTCCCGCTGGCAGCGTGACCTGACGGATTCCACCGTGCTGCGTAACCTGGGCGTGGGTATCGGCTACGCGCTGATCGCGTATCAGTCAACGCTTAAGGGCGTGAGCAAGCTGGAAGTGAACCGCGACCGCCTGCTGGCCGAGCTGGAACTGAACTGGGAAGTGCTGGCGGAGCCAATCCAGACCGTGATGCGCCGCTACGGCATCGAAAAACCGTACGAGAAGCTCAAAGAGCTGACCCGCGGCAAGCGCGTGGACGCCGAAGGCATGAAGCAGTTTATCGACAGCCTGGCGCTGCCGGAAGACGAGAAAACCCGTCTGAAGCAGATGACGCCAGCCAACTATATTGGCCGAGCAATCACCATGGTTGATGAATTGAAGTAAGTTCTCCTGACGCAGGCCTACCCGCCCTACGCTTTCTCCAGACGTAGGGTGGATAAGCTTGTGCCATCCACCACTTTCCCTCACATTCCCCGTTGTTTATTCAAGGTTTACCCCCTTCCTGCCATAATTAGCGTTAAACTGTCAGTGCCATTAATACATTGAGGAAGAGCGATGCGCGTTCTGGTTGTGGAAGATAATGCCCTGTTACGTCACCACCTGCAGGTGCAGCTGCGTGAGGGGGGCCACCAGGTGGATGCCGCGGAAGATGCCAAAGAAGCGGACTACTTCTTAAACGAGCACGCGCCGGACATCGCCATTGTCGATCTTGGCCTCCCCGATGAGGACGGCATGAGCATGATCCGCCGCTGGCGCAGCCACGATGTGACTATCCCGATTATGGTGCTGACCGCCCGCGAAGGCTGGCAGGACAAGGTGGAAGTGCTGGGCGCGGGCGCGGACGACTACGTCACCAAACCCTTCCATGTGGAAGAAGTCATTGCGCGCATGCAGGCGCTGATGCGCCGCAACAGCGGGCTTGCCTCACAGCTTATCTCCATGCCGCCGTTCCAGGTGGATTTGTCCCGCCGCGAGCTCTCCGTTAACGACAATCTCATCAAGCTTACCGCCTTCGAGTACACCATCATGGAGACGCTGATCCGCAACGCCGGGAAGGTTGTCAGCAAAGATTCCCTGATGCTGCAGCTCTATCCGGATGCGGAGCTGCGCGAAAGCCACACCATCGACGTGCTGATGGGCCGCCTGCGTAAGAAAATCCAGGCGCAGCACGAGGCTGAAGTCATCACCACCGTACGAGGCCAGGGCTATAGGTTCGACCTGCGCTGACCATGAGATACTTAAGCCACTTCTTCCCGCTCTCGCTGCGGGTTCGCTTTCTGCTGGCCACCGCCGCGGTGGTGATGGTGCTGTCCCTCGCCTACGGCATGGTGGCGCTGGTTGGCTACAGCGTCAGCTTCGATAAAACCACGTTCCGCCTGCTGCGCGGCGAGAGCAACCTGTTCTACACGCTGGCCAACCGCGTCGACGGCAAAATCCAGGTCGAGATCCCGGAACACCTGAATCTGCAAAGCCCGACCATGGCGCTGATCTACGACGAACACGGCAAGCTGCTGTGGACCCAGCGCAACGTGCCGCACATCGTCCAGCAGATCAAACCCGAGTGGCTGACCGCCAACGGTTTCCACGAGCTGGAAGCCAACTTTGACACCAGCCGCGCGCTGCTGGCGAACGACAGCCCGCTGCAGGAAAGGCTCAAAGACATCCACGAGGATGACGACGACTACGAGATGACGCACTCGGTGGCGGTGAACCAGTATCCGGCTACCGCGACCATGCCCGCGTTAACCGTCGTGGTGGTCGATACCATCCCCATCGAACTGAAGCGCTCTTACATGGTGTGGAGCTGGTTTATCTACGTGCTGCTCGCCAATCTGCTGCTGGTGATCCCCCTGCTGTGGGCCGCCGCCTGGTGGAGCCTGCGCCCGATAGAAGAGCTGGCGAAAGAGGTGCGGGAGCTGGAGAAGCACGACCGCGACAGCCTGAACCCCGAAACCACCCGCGAGCTGACAAGCCTGGTGCGCAACCTCAACCGCCTGCTGCGCACCGAGCGCGAGCGCTACGATAAATACCGCACGACCTTAACCGACTTAACCCACAGCCTGAAAACACCGCTGGCCGTGCTGCAAAGTACCCTGCGCTCTCTGCGCACCCGGAAGCTTAGCGTCGAAGATGCCGAGCCGGTCATGCTCGAGCAAATCAGCCGCATTTCCCAGCAGATAGGCTATTACCTGCACCGGGCCAGCATGCGCGGTAACAGCACCCTGCTCAGCCGCGAGCTGCACTCCGTCGCCCCGCTGCTTGATAATCTCTGCTCGGCGCTCAATAAGGTTTACCAGCAGAAAGGGGTGGATATCTCGCTGGATATTTCACCGGAAATCACCTTCATCGGCGAGAAAAACGACTTTATGGAAGTGATGGGCAACGTGCTGGACAACGCCTGCAAGTACTGTCTGGAGTTCGTGGAAATCTCTGCCCGCCAGTTGGATAACACGCTGCACCTGTACGTGGACGACGACGGCCCCGGCATTCCGCAGAGCAAACGAGAGATTGTTTTCGACCGCGGGCAGCGCGCCGACACGCTGCGTCCGGGCCAGGGCGTGGGGCTTTCCGTCGCCCGGGAAATCGTCGAGCAGTACAGCGGCGAAATCATCCCGGCCACCAGCGAACTCGGCGGCGCGCGAATGGAAGTCATTTTTGCGAGACAGCGTCCAGTCAGCGAAGAAGATTGAAAATACTCCCGTAATCGCCCGCCCCATCCGTTATAATCCAGGCAGGTTCTTTCACCTGCCGGATGATAAAAAATGGAATACACCCTCGACCTGAACTGGCCCGATTTTATCGAGCGCTACTGGCAAAAACGCCCGGTGGTCCTCAAGCGCGGCTTCAAAAACTTCATCGACCCGATCTCCCCTGACGAACTGGCAGGCCTTGCCATGGAAAACGAGGTGGACAGCCGCCTGGTGAGCCATCAGGACGGGAAATGGCAGGTCAGCCACGGCCCCTTCCAGAGCTACGATCACCTGAGCGAAAACAACTGGTCGCTGCTGGTGCAGGCGGTGAACCACTGGCATGAGCAGAGCGCCGGGCTGATGCGCCCGTTCCGCGCCCTGCCGGACTGGCGCATCGACGACCTGATGATCTCCTTCTCCGTCCCCGGCGGCGGCGTGGGCCCCCATCTGGATCAGTACGACGTGTTTATCATTCAGGGCGTGGGCCGCCGCCGCTGGCGCGTGGGCGAAAAGGTGCCGATGAAGCAGCACTGCCCGCACCCGGACCTGCTGCAGGTGGAGCCGTTCGAAGGCATCATCGACGAAGAGCTGGAGCCGGGCGATATCCTGTATATCCCGCCGGGCTTCCCGCACGAAGGCTACTCGCTGGAAAACTCGATGAACTACTCGGTGGGCTTCCGCGCGCCGAGCGGCCGCGAGATGATCAGCGGCTTTGCGGATTACGTGCTGCAGCGCGAGCTGGGCAGCCTGCGCTATACCGACCCGGACGTGCCGTCCCGTCAGCACCCTGCGGATATCCTGCCGGAAGAGCTGGAAAAACTGCGCGGCATGATGCTGGATCTGGTGAACAAGCCGGAAAACTTCAACGCCTGGTTCGGCGAGTTTATCACCCAGTCGCGCCACGAGCTGGACGTCGCTCCGGCAGAACCACCGTACCAGCCGGATGAAATCTACGATGCCCTGAAGCAGGGTGATTCCCTGACCCGCCTGGGCGGCCTGCGCGTGCTGCGCATCGCGGATGAGGTGTACGTCAACGGCGAGAAGCTGGACAGCCCGCACCGTCCGGCAGTTGAAGCGCTGGCAAGCCACATCACGGTGAATGCCGAAGTGATTGGCGACGCGCTGGAAGACCCGTCGTTCCTGGCGATGCTCGCCGCGCTGGTGAACAGCGGGTACTGGTACTTCGAAGACTGATATCGTCATACTCTTTTCCCCCCTCGCCCCTCCGGGGAGAGGGCCGGGGTGAGGGGAAAAACGCACGCTTGTGTGACAGAACTCATGCCCCCCACTATCGGATGATATTTTCTAATTCAACACGCCTCACAATTGCTGACCTTTCACGCTGTACAAAATTGACGCTAATTTAACTTAGGGATAGTTTAAATCCACTGCTAAAGCAGCAGATTAGCCAGCAGGGTACAAGCTGGCTCACTCTTTAAAATGGAGTTTAAACTATGGCTATTCCAGCTTATCTATGGCTCAAAGACGACGGCGGCGTGGACGTTTGTCGTCCAGTGAAGCTGTTGATCCTTCTGAGCCTGTTCCCGTATCTGGTTTGGGCGGGTGGAAATGCTATCGACTGGCCCGCTTCGCTGAAGGGCGTCGAATCAGGCGAGCAAAGCTGGCTTGATAAGGTCCCGGAACTGGCGGCCACGGCGGACGTTAAGCAGGCAGCTGATCTCGAAGATGCACTTTCTATAGCGTTACCAAAGAATACGACAGGCGTTCTGGATACACTCGGCATCATCGACGCAAAATCATGGCCCCATATGATTGGGACGGACATCGTTTGTGGCGTTCCCGCTGAGCTGTTCACCAATGACGCTATGGTTGAAGATTATTACCAGCGAACCCGGCTGGCCCTGCTGGAAACGGACAAAGAAGCAATCTGTCTGTGGATCCTCGAAGCGACATACGAAGAATGGAAAGCAGACAACGCCCGTAAGGCTAAATAATATTCCTACCTGAATGAGAAAGCCTGGCCAACCGACCGGGCTTCCTCAATTTGCAACTCTACGATTTACCATATTAATTGTTCACAGAACGACTCCATCCTTCATTTTGGTGAGGTCTGCAACTCAATTAGTCGCAGTCATGTTGCTTCATGTAATAGTAACAATTCCTATTTTTCAATAAAAAAGGTCATCTGTGAGCCATGAACAATTTCACATATTATCTCAATGTTAGAGTTCCATTTTTGTTTATAAATGGAATTAAAAATTTGGTTTAACCATTACTGAGGTACATGCATGCGATTACTCTATATAACATATCTGTCATTATTCCTGGCTGGATGCCACCAGAATGATCCTTACATCACCAACAGCGGCGACATTACGTCTGTTGATGGCAACATCTGTATTTATACTAAAGATGCATCAGCGTCAGATAAATATACTGCATATGAAATTAGTCAATATCCTGAATGGCAATACGCCAACAACTGGATAGATGTTCACCCGTTTGAAGCCAGCCAGACATGCCTGCCTTTTTACCCATATAAAAAAGGTGAGACGTATAATGTCATTTTTAAAATCAATAACGATAAAGATGGCATCAGAAACTACAGGGTTCTGTTCAAGGTAAACAGTGATGGTGTAGTGCAACAACTTAAATAGGCAACCACTGCTGACGTTTGCCCGCCTTCACAGCCGTTAGCCGGCAGAGAAGGCGGCAACCCCTTATATTTAGTGAATGCCCGGCACGGCCTCGCCGTCCAGCATCGCCAGCCCGTCGGAAGTACGGATAAAGCGCGGCGTTTTCAAATCCTCTGCCAGCATAGCCAGCAGTTCGCCCAACAACCCGATGATGTATTCCCGCTGGTCTGCCGGAGCCTGCTGGTTCAGCAGCACCATCGTTAATGCGCAGCAGTATTCACGGACGGTCTCTGAATCTGTGGTCAGCGGGCTGCGGTACTCTTCTGTATCGCCAGCTTCAATGGTCAGCAGCTCAATAAGATGTTCCGGCAGCGGTGCTTTTAAAACTGCCTTCAGCATATTTAGCCCGGCGAGCAGACGCCCGCACAGCGCTAAACATTCAGCGTGATTATTGGTTTCAGTTAATTCATCAGCATAGATCTGGCATATCGCCAGCACCTGGAATAAATCGTGCTCCGCGCCAAGCGGTAATTTCAGTAAGGCTGTGAGATCCTCCGCAAAAGCAGAATGATTATCGGTGATTTCAGGGCGAGCGAGTGTGGTACTATTCTTAATAGCCATGGTGTTACCTTCTATAACATTGTGGTCAGCCCTCGTCTGGTGTTCCACCACCATTCGGGGGCGCTTCTTTTGCAATGCTTTATTGCCTGCGCTACTACTCTCCTCTAAAAACACTGGATGGGTCAACAGGTAAACTGGTGTTAATTATTGGAAACCTTAAAAATTCGGCTTTCGCCTCAGAAATATGCAAACTGTGATAAAAATTGCAGAAAAACACCACTAATCTATTTATGGTGACAATTATTTCCTCTCATTTCTATTGGCGTTAATAGTAATAGTACAGGGCTAAAATAGGGTTAACTGATGGATACAGTAGAACAACTTAACGGAACCTATTTCTATGACGGGTCGTCCAACCTGAGTGCCGGTGAACTCTTCTTCTGGATTATGATTGACGAAACCTTAGACCATTTTGGCGTCACAGATATTGCAGCAGTGACAGGGATATATCTGGGATCTAACAGTCTCACAGTAGCAGGAAAACTTGCGGGAGCTACTCCAGGAACCTCGGTAGCCTCTGTCTACTCAAGAAGGCTATTCCGGGGACGAATGATGCCCGTAAGATTACCAACATGGATCGGCTATCCTCCACATGCTAAAAAGATCATGATGCAGAAACTCGGCACTTTTGTGGGTCGAAGCATACCTTTGGTTGGATGGGTGATTTTAGCTGCTGATGTGTCAATTATCTCCTTTAAAGCAGTCAGTAAATACAACATCATAGCTAGCCCTTCCGATAGGCTTTGGTAGGTATTTAATGAGCAATTCAGACAACATAGAACAGCAGGTCATGGACTGGTATAACGAAAACTGGAATGGGCGTGTTCTCCCTTTTTTCAGGAAGCCTGTTTTGACACTGGAAACCAGTCTATCCACTGGTAAATACCCCTGGGCTGATGAAGATGCAATAGATATTATCGATCAATATTTTTCGCATTTCGAAGTCGAAAGAAGAGATTTTGCATTCAGAAAATACTGGCCTAATGAAGAAACTTTAATACCGCTGAACTGCTTACGCTCGAAAGAAAGTAAATGGACATGGAAAGAACCCGAACCACTCACCCTGAAAATGCTCGTAGAATCAGCTAAGGCTGGCTATTGGCTTTATTAATAAAAGGATTTTATTACATGGCAATCCCTTCTCACTTATGGCTTAAAGACGATGGCGGTGCTCTGATTAAAGGTTCATCCGATGTGATGGATCGTGAAGGCAGCATCGAAGTTATCGGTTTCGGTCATGGCTTACATATTCCTACCGATAATAATACAGGTAAAATCACCGGAACACGCATTCATGCACCGATGATTATTGAGAAAGAGTTCGACAGCTCAACACCTTATTTATATAAAGCAGTGGCTACGGGGCAATCTCTTAAAAGCGCCGAGATTAAGTGGTATAAAATCAATGATGCTGGCCAGGAGGTTGAGTATTTTAATATGCTGCTTGAGGGGGTAAAAGTCGTTGCCGTTACGCCTATTATGTACAACACCAAAACCGTAGAAAAATGTAATCACATGGAGCGTATAGAGCTGAGATACGAAAGGATTACCTGGAAGTATGTAGACGGCAATATTCAGTACACCGACGCATGGAATGAAACAGCGACGGCTTAAGATCCAGGGGCAAAATGCCCCTGGCCTCACTTTCAATTGAAATACCAGCCCCCAGCGCAATAAAAGGTGCCCCCCCAAAAAACCAGCGCCTGGAATAAATAATGTTCTGTGCCAAGCGGTAATTTCAGTAAGGCTCTGAGATTCTGCGCAATTATGGATTGATCGGCGGTGATTTCAGGGCGAGCGAGTGTGGTACTATTATTAATAGCCATGGTGTTAGCCTCTATAACATTGTGGTTAGCCCTCGCATGGTGTTCCACCACCATTCGGGGGCGATTCTTTTTTGCAATGCTTTATTGCCTGCCCTACTGCTCTCCTCTAAAAACACTGGATGGGTCAACAGGTAAACTGCTGTTAATTATTGGAAACCTGAATTTTACGGCGGGGATCGCAATATAAAATGAAAATCGACTTTTCGTTGCAGGATAGTAAATACTATTTCTTTTAAATAGTCGCCTCTGATATTGATAAAAATTAAACCAGCAAGCCGGGAATTAGAAAATATGAACAATGGAAAAAGGATGACAACAATATAATATTCTGGCTCAACCCGACCATGGGACAGGTTCACCAATATAGGTATGTGTACAGCAGCGGCACGTCACATTAATGTCCTTGCTCGTGATCGAAGGGTTTACCAGTTGCAGAATTCCATTCCCATCAACAAACAGCCCCGGATAAAAACTGCTTTCGCCAATACAGACTAAATCCCTTTGCTGATGCTCATGCAACGCGACCAACCAGAATACAGGCTCGGTGGTATCAAGACGTCCACATACTTCGCTGAATATTTCATCCCACGGTTTGCCAATCTGTTTGATCAGAAAGTAAAACAATGGAGTGTAGTCCCGGCCTCGCTTCTGCCCACCATGCATTGTCTCGCGCTTTGGCAGTAGCTCATCTCCGACTTTTTTACGATTGCGTTCCCAGCAATACTCAGCACCTGGATTATTGGAATGATGCCGCGTAGTCGTGTTGACGCTATGATACAGTTTACGTGACTTGTTCAGTTGATGAGTGCGCATAGCTCGATCTCCTGCATCCTTTCCTTTGTGAGTCGGTAAACACTCCCGGAGCCAGACTCGACAGTTATGTCTGGATAAACAATGGTATGTCTAAAAACGGTCTCATTCTGCTGAAATACCTCCCCACTGGCAACTACTAAAAAGTCAGTCTCTGGCGCCAGGCAAACGGACAGATGGGAGGCCATAATGTTTGTTTAGAGCGAAGTGCGGAAGTTCAATTCTTTGAGTTGCTGCTTAGGACATGGTTTTATTTCTATGTGATATCCCTAACATAAGCGCTGTTGAATAACAGCATTATTGAAATAACTTACATAACAGCCGATTTTGATATTAAACGTATTTTGAAAGCCGATTGATACCGGCTTTTTTAAATATCTCACAATGTTCTATTGAAGTTTAAATCAATATATAATCGTTTTAAAAGCACCCGTACAAACGTTTTTAGACACCATTTCTTCTTGTTCTTTTGTTAGTTTTATTTTTCCAGTATAGATACCCATCGCCTCCATTTCTCCAAATGTAATTTGATTGTTTGTAAAACAATCCTGACCAGAAAGTTTAATTTGAAGAAATATGAGGCACTCTTTGATCGCTTTAGTGTAATCATCTGCCATTGTTGCATTGATTTTCTGCTCAGAAAAAGAATGCACTAATGAATTTCTAGTTTCTAGTCCTTTTTGGATGGTATTTAAGTTGGGGGCTTTCTCGCCAATATAATATTCTAATAGTGAACCATACATTTTTTTTATGTTGGGTGAGGGCATTTCATTCATAAGCATCTCGAAAGATGGAAATTTTCTAACGAAAAACTCTTTTATACCTAGTTCTGCAGCAACCGTTATCTCTATCCACCTTTGTCGTAAGTTTTGCTGATGAAGACTATTTCGCAATATACTGAAGGCTAGAAGAGGCTTTTGGGATTCGTCTGTTATATATGAGCTAATCCCTTGGACGAAATTATCATTGAAGATAAAGCTCAAGTCTAAAATTGCAGACATATTTAAATCTGGATAAAGTCTATATTCCACGTCGTTTGAAATAAAGATATCTACAATATCCACAAAAACTGTTTTTTCAATCTTACTATTTAAACAAAAGCTTACCCCCTCATTGAGTTTATCAATTATTTTTCTATTTTCTTTTAAAAGGTTTGAGATTATAATTCGATCTTCACCCAGGATTTCAGCATACTTTTCCCTAGCTTCTGTGAATGGGGTATTTAAACTGCTGTTGGATGTTTTTATTTTTTCCACTAAAGCTTCAGTTAACGCGCTTTCGAAAACCACCTCAACATATTCTTTCTTAAAATAAACCTCGAACACTTTATCGTTTGAATTTATTGTGAAGTTATGCTGATTGGATATGGATGCATTTAATTCCTTGTTATAATTTGCTCTGGAAATTATTTTCATAATACATTGTCCTTGAATATTTATATATTGAGTTTTTTAATGAAAGGCTCAGTAAAAACAATGTTTAGTTTTCATTTTTCCTCATACCTCCGATGTCAACGATAAGGCAATTTTAATATAATTGACACCTTACAAAATACTAGCACGGAATAGTTGATTACATTAAGGGAACTCAGCCGGATTGTGCGCTCGGATCATCTCCAAATCAAATCACTATCCGAACTTAGCGATACCGATCATAGCACCAATACCCGCGACGAACGACGCCTAATGCAGAAAGCTACCCCTAATACCTATGATAAAAATTTTATCCACACACTGACTGCCATGCTGATGCCTCATCGGCGTGAGACAGTAAGTGATTTCGGCAGAACCCTCTTCTTTGTCCGTTCATTCGTTGGGCACTGGATTAACAGGTTTGATCTTACCCACCATTATTTCTAACGCGGCTAAGTGAGCAAACTCTCAACTAGAGGTGACTCTGACCAGCTCCCCTTGAACAACGTCTGCTTTTGGCGCAAACCAGCCCAACGCAAAAAAAAAGGTGCCGACCCAAAAGCCAGCACCTTTTAACTATTAGCTCTGTTTAGCCGTCAGCTCAGCAATCCGCACAATCACCGCTACCGCCTTTTCCATTCCTTCCAGCGTGACGAACTCGTGCTTGCCGTGGTAGTTATAGCCGCCGGTGAACAGATTCGGGCACGGCAGGCCTTTGAACGACAGCTGTGCGCCATCGGTGCCGCCGCGGATTGGCTTCATCACCGGCTCTATGTTGCAGTCCTGCATTGCCTGGCGGGCGACGTCGACAATATACGGGTGCTCTGCCACCTTCTCGCGCATGTTGTAGTAGCTGTCTTCGATGATCAGCTCTATATAGCAGTCCGGGTGCAGGCCTTTGCCAACCTTTTTGGCGATGTCCATCATTCGGCGTTTGCGCGCTTCGAACTGCTCGCGGTCGAAGTCACGGATGATGTAGTGCATTTCGGCTTTATCCACCGTGCCTTTAATGCCGTGCAGGTGATAGAACCCTTCGTGACCTTCCGTGCATTCCGGGCTTTCGTCGGCGGGGACTTCCGCGTGGATGCGGGCGGCAAGCGACAGCGCGTTAACCATCACCCCTTTTGCCGTGCCGGGGTGAACGTTGTTGCCCACGATTTTGATGGTGACAGAAGCCGCGTTGAAGTTTTCGCATTCCAGCTCCCCCACTCCGCCGCCGTCCACGGTGTAGGCCCAGCGGGCGTCGAACGCCTCGACGTCGAAGAATTTTGCGCCTTTGCCGACTTCTTCATCCGGCGTGAAGGCCACGCGGATATCGCCGTGCGGGATATTTTTTTCTTTTAACACCGCCAGCGCGGTCATGATTTCCGCCACGCCCGCTTTGTCATCCGCGCCCAGCAGCGTTTTGCCGTCGGTGGTGATCAGCGTCTGGCCCAGCAGCTGGTGCAGCACCGGGAACATCACCGGCGACAGCACTTCGTCGCCGATCCCCAGCGCAATATCCCCGCCGCGATAGTTTTCGACAATCTGCGGATTGACGTTTTTGCCGGTGAAGTCAGGCGCGGTATCGACATGTGAAATAAAGCCGATGGCCGGGACGGGCTTGTCCACATTCGAGGGCAGCGTGCCCATCACGGTGCCGTGCTCCCCCAGTGAAACATTCACCAGGCCCATAGCTTCCAGCTGCTCTTTAAGTAGCCTTAACAGCTTCCACTGCCCTTCAGTGCTGGGCACCTGCTTAACGCCGGGCTTTGACTGCGTATCCAGAGAGACGTAATGCAAAAAACGCTCTAATAATTTATCCATTTGGCTACCCTCGTATTTAGTACCGTTATTATCAATATGCCGTCGGGGTAAATATTGTTTCAGGTCACTGTTAGCCCGTTACGTCTAAAATTAGTCCTAATCTGGTGCCCTGACGATAAACTTAGTCGAAACAGGCGATTGAACTGGCTGCGGGGGCCTTACAGGGATTGGCGATTTTCGGACTTTGCCGTAGAATGCCAGCCCTTATCGAAATGTGCCAAACCTCAAGGTGGTTACTCACAAACCCCGCATCGCGGCTTTATCCGGTGCGTTATTTATGGGACAGCGTAAAAAATTGAATAAACAGCAATGTTCGCTCTCTCCGCTGGTTGAACTGGCGGGAGTTGGTAAGAGCTTTGATGGTAAATCCGTAATTTCTGATTTCTCTCTCACCATCAACAATGGTGAATTCCTGACGCTGCTTGGCCCTTCCGGCTGCGGCAAAACCACCGTATTACGCCTGATAGCCGGGCTGGAAAATGTCGATACCGGCACGATTTCCCTCGAGTCGCAGGACATTACCCAGGTCCCCGCCGAGCACCGTCACGTCAACACCGTCTTCCAGAGCTACGCCCTGTTTCCGCATATGACCGTGTACGAAAACGTCGCCTTCGGTCTGAAAATGCAGAAAACGCCCGCGGCTGAGATCCAGCCCCGCGTGCTCGAGGCTCTGAAAATGGTGCAGCTTGATGATTACGCCCAGCGTAAACCGCACCAGCTCTCCGGCGGCCAGCAGCAGCGCGTTGCCATCGCCCGCGCCGTGGTGAACAAGCCCCGCCTGCTGCTGCTTGATGAATCTCTTTCCGCCCTCGATTACAAACTGCGTAAGCAGATGCAGAACGAGCTGAAAGCCCTGCAGCGCAAGCTCGGCATCACCTTCGTGTTCGTTACCCACGATCAGGAAGAGGCGCTGACCATGTCAGACCGCATCGTGGTGATGCGCGACGGGCGAATAGTGCAGGACGGCACGCCTCGTGAAATCTACGAAGAGCCTAAAAACCTGTTTGTGGCGAGCTTCATCGGCGAGATCAATATTTTCACCGCCACCGTCATCGAACGCATTGACGAGCAGCGGGTGCGCGCGAGCGTAGAGGGCCGCGAGTGTAATATCTTCGCTACCCTGCCGGTTACGCCGGGGCAGACGCTGAACGTGCTGCTGCGCCCGGAGGATCTGCGCGTTGAGGAGATCAATGATTCGAGCGAGGTCGACGGCCTGATTGGCTACGTGCGGGAGCGCAACTATAAAGGGATGACGCTGGAGTCCAGCGTTGAGCTGGAAAACGGCAAGATGGTGATGGTGAGCGAGTTCTTTAACGAAGACGATCCGGACTTCGACCACTCGCTGGACCAGAAGATGGCCGTCACCTGGGTTGAGAGCTGGGAGGTTGTGCTGGCAGATGAAGCGCTCGCGTAAGTTCCAGAATGGGGTGATTTTCACCGTCGTCGGCTGGCTGGTGCTGTTCGTGTTCCTGCCCAACCTGATGATTATCGGCACCAGCTTCCTGACCCGTGACGACGCGAATTTTGTCAGCATGGTGTTCACGCTGGACAACTATGCCCGCCTTGCGGATCCGCTGTATGCGGAGGTGCTGCTGCACTCGCTGAACATGGCGCTGATAGCCACCTTCGCCTGCCTGGCGCTGGGCTATCCGTTTGCCTGGTTCCTGGCCCGCCTGCCGCAGCGCGTGCGCCCGCTGCTGCTGTTCCTGCTGATTGTGCCGTTCTGGACCAATTCGCTGATCCGCATCTACGGGCTGAAGATTTTCCTCAGCACCAAAGGCTATCTTAACGCCCTGCTGCTGTGGCTGGGGGTTATCGACACGCCGATCCGCATCATGTACACCGAAAGCGCGGTGATCCTGGGGCTGGTCTACATCCTGCTGCCGTTTATGGTGATGCCGCTCTATTCCAGCATCGAGAAGCTGGACAAGCCGCTGCTGGAAGCCGCGCGTGACCTGGGCGCCAGCAAGCTGCAAACCTTCCTGCGCATTATCATTCCGCTGACCATGCCGGGGATTATCGCCGGCTGCCTGCTGGTGATGCTGCCCGCGATGGGGCTGTTCTACGTTTCGGACCTGATGGGCGGCGCGAAAAACCTGCTTATCGGCAACGTGATCAAGAGCCAGTTCCTGAACATCCGCGACTGGCCGTTCGGCGCGGCCACCAGCATTACGCTGACGCTGGTGATGGGGCTGATGCTGCTGATTTACTGGCGCGCCTCGCGCCTGCTGAACAAGAAGGTGGAGCTGGAATGATCGGTCGCCTGTTACGCGGCGGCTTTATGTCCGCCATCTATGCCTATCTGTATATCCCGATCATCATTTTGATCGTGAACTCGTTTAACAGCTCGCGCTTCGGCATTAACTGGCAGGGATTTACCACTAAGTGGTACAGCCTGCTGATGAATAACGACAGCCTGCTGCAGGCGGCGCAGCACTCGCTGACCATGGCGGTGTTTTCCGCCACCGCCGCGACGCTTATCGGTACGCTGACGGCGGTCGCCCTGTTCCGCTATCGCTTTCGCGGCAAACCCTTCGTCAGCGGCATGCTGTTCGTGGTGATGATGTCCCCGGACATCGTAATGGCCATCTCGCTGCTGGTGCTGTTTATGCTGCTGGGCGTGCAGCTCGGCTTCTGGTCGCTGCTGTTCTCGCACATCACCTTCTGCCTGCCGTTTGTGGTGGTCACCGTCTATTCCCGCCTCAAGGGGTTCGACGTGCGCATGCTGGAGGCGGCAAGGGATCTGGGCGCGGGGGAAATGACTATTCTGCGCAAAATCATTATGCCCCTGGCGATGCCCGCCGTGGCCGCGGGCTGGCTGCTGAGCTTTACCCTGTCGATGGACGACGTGGTCGTCTCCTCGTTCGTGACCGGGCCGGGCTACGAAATTTTGCCGCTGAAGATCTATTCGATGGTGAAGGTTGGCGTCTCGCCCGAGGTGAACGCGCTGGCCACCATTTTATTAGTACTGTCGCTGGGCATGGTCATCGCCTCCCAGCTTATCCTTCGTGATAAAACCAAAACTCAGGGGACGTTTAAATGAAAAAATGGTCACGCCACCTGCTGGCGGCGGGTGCTCTGGCGCTGGGCGTCAGCGCCGCCATGGCCTCCGACAGCAAGACGCTCTACTTCTATAACTGGACGGAGTACGTGCCGCCGGGGCTGCTGGAGCAGTTCACCAAAGAGACGGGCATCAAGGTTATCTATTCGACCTACGAGTCGAACGAAACCATGTACGCCAAGCTCAAGACCTATAAGGACGGCGCGTACGATTTAGTCGTCCCGTCCACCTACTTTGTGGCGAAAATGCGCAAAGAGGGCATGATCCAGAAGATCGACAAAAGCAGGCTGAGCAACTTCAAAAATCTCGACCCGGAGATGCTCAACAAGCCGTTTGATCCGAACAACGACTACTCGATTCCCTACATCTGGGGCGCAACCGCCATCGGCGTGAACAGTGAAGAGATCGACCCGAAAACCGTGACCAGCTGGGCGGACCTGTGGAAGCCGGAGTATAAGCAGAGCCTGCTGCTGACCGACGACGCCCGCGAGGTCTTCCAGGTCGCGCTGCGCAAGCTGGGCTATTCCGGCAACACCACCGACCCGAAAGAGATTGAGGCGGCGTATCACGAGCTGCAGAAGCTGATGCCAAACGTGGCGGCGTTCAACTCCGATAACCCGGCGAACCCGTACATGGAAGGCGAAGTGAATCTGGGCATGGTGTGGAACGGTTCGGCCTACGTAGCCCGCCAGGCAGGCACCCCGCTGGAAATCGTCTGGCCGAAAGAAGGCGGCATTTTCTGGATGGATAACCTGTCGATTCCGGCGAACGCGAAGAACGTCGACGGCGCGCTGAAGCTGATTAACTTCCTGCTGCGCCCGGACGTGGCGAAACAGGTCGCGGAAACCATTGGCTACCCGACGCCAAACCTGGCCGCCCGCAAGCTGTTGCCGAAAGAAGTAGCCGGTGACAAGACGCTCTACCCGGACGAAGCGGTGCTGAAGAACGGCGAATGGCAGAACGACGTGGGCGATGCCAGCACGATCTACGAGTCTTATTTCCAGAAGCTGAAGGCCGGTCGCTAAAGCCTTTCGGCGGATGACGCTGGCGCTTATCCGCCCTACACCAGACTGAACGTAGGGCGGATAAGCATAGATGTAATGCCACCAGACTTAACGTAGGGCGGATAAGCGTAGCGTCATCCGCCGGTATGTAACGCCGTTTCACACGCCAGCGCCAAGCTCAGCAGCAAACTTTCATCCCTCTCCCCGGACAAAATCTCCATCCCCACCGGCAGCCCTCTGCTGCTTATGCCGCAGGGAAACGTCACCGCTGGCAGCCCGCTGATGGCGGCAAGCTCTGGCGCGCAGCCCGGCGGCATCTTCTCAAGGCTTACCGGGAGCTGGCTGACGGTTGGATAGAGCAAACCCTGCAGATTGTTTACCGCCAGCACCTCAGCAAGGCTCTGCCGCAAACGACGGCGGAACCTGCGTCCCGCCAGCCACTCCGGGTTTTTCAGGGTTTTCGCTTCCAGCAGCAGGGTGATAAATGGGGAAAACTCGGGCAGAAACTGCCCTGAATCGAAAATGGCCGCCAGCCCTGCCGGGGCGTCGGCGTGCCCTTTTAGCCAGGCGTCAATGGCCAGCCGGAACTCATAAACGCTGAGGCAGGTAGCCTGCCGCACGGCATCCAGTTCAGGCAGCGTAACGGGGATGATGCTCGCTCCGGCCTGCCGCAACGTTTCCAGCGCCGCGTGCCATACATTCCTCTGAATCTCATCGTTACCTTCCAGGGCTGAAACCACGCCAAGGCGAATGCCGGACAGCGGCATTTCCGGCAGGGGCGATGGCTTAATGCCGTGGATAATTGCGTGCAGCAGCGCGGCGTCCCGCACGGTATGCACCATCGGCCCTACCGTGTCCTTGCTCAAAGAAAGCGGCGCCACGCCATCCAGCATTTCCCGCCGGTGCGCGGGCCTCAGGCCAACCAGCCCGGTGTAGCCTGCGGGAATGCGGATAGATCCGCCGGTATCCGTTCCCAGCGCGCCGTCTGCCATCCCGGCGGCAACCGCCGCAGCGCTTCCTCCGCTCGATCCGCCTGCCGTAATGCCCGTGGCCAGCGGGTTACGCACATCCCCGCCCAGAGAGCTGCGCGAGCGGACGTCGAAGGCAAATTCAGACATATTGGCGCGGGCCAGAATTATCGCCCCGGCCTCCCGCAGCCGCCGCACGGCCAGCGAATCAGCTGTAGCATGCAGAGAGGCCAGCCCCCGGCAGCCGAGCGTGACGGGCATCCCGGCGCAGGCGATATTATCTTTGATGATGATGGGGAGGCCGTGCAGCGGGCCGAAAGAGGTGCCGCGTAAGCTTGCCCGGTGGCAGCGTTCCGCCTGGGCTACAGCATCCGGGTTAACGCCGAGAATGGCATTGAGCGGACCGTTTGTTTCGATGGCATCTAACCGGCGGGCGATATCGTCGCGGCAGTCGGCGACCGGCTTCAGGCGCATGGCTTTCATTTGCTTTCCCATAGTGAATACGTATGCAAACAAAATAGGCACTAAAGCAGAGGTTGTAAACGTTCGCTGGTGAGAATTGAAGGGGAGATCAAACGGTGGATGGCGCTGGCGCTTATCCACCCTACGCCCTATTTCACGCTGGGTGGAAAAGCGCCGCGCCATCCGACGCTTAAAGCCCTTTCAGCAACCTGTCGACATACTCCGGCACCACTTCGCTCGCCAGCCCGTAGTGCTTCTCTTCGAACTCGCTGCCGACCTGGCTTGGCTCAAGGTTAAGCTCGACGGTGTGCGCCCCCTGCAAACGGGCTTCATGGACGAAGCCCGCCGCCGGGTAGACGTGGCCGGAGGTGCCGATGGCGATGAAGTAGTCCGCCGTCGCCAGCGCCTGGTAAATCTCATCCATGCCCAGCGGCATCTCACCGAACCACACCACGTGCGGGCGCAGCGCGGCGGAGAGCTGGCAGCAGTGGCAGCGATCTTCGTTCGTGACGTCGCCCTTCCACTCGAGGATCTGCCCGCTCTGGGAGCAGCGCACCTTGAGCAGTTCGCCGTGCATGTGTATGACGTTTTTGTTCCCGGCGCGCTCGTGCAGGTTGTCGATATTCTGCGTCACCAGCAGGAAGTGGTCGCCCAGCTCTTCTTCGAGCTTCGCCAGCGCCAGATGCGCGGCGTTGGGCTGGATCTCAGCCTGCTGGAGCTGCCGGCGGCGGGCGTTATAAAAGGCCTGCACCAGCTCAGGGTCGCGGGCAAAGCCTTCCGGCGTGGCAACGTCCTCCACGCGGTGCTCTTCCCACAGCCCGTCCGTTGCACGAAAGGTGCGAATGCCGGATTCGGCGGAGATCCCCGCCCCGGTCAGTACCACTACTCTGGGTTTATCCATCGCTTCCGGTCCTGGTGTGTCTCTGAAAAAGGCGCGCTGGCGCAAACGCTGGCGCAGCAGGCGTTTGGTTTTGCGAAACCGGCTCAGCCGGTGCTGACGACGCGAAAGCATAGTTTACTCCGTAAGGTGGAGGAAGGCCGCGCCACGCATGCCGCCGGCATCGCCATGGCGTGCGGGTTCAATGCGCGGCACTTTGGCAACCGGCAATAAATATTTTGGCAAACGTCCCGGCAGCTGCTTATAAATTTCCTGGAAGTTTGACAGGCCGCCGCCCACCACCACCAGATGCGCATCGATGGCGGTCAGCAGGCTGCCGAGGCAAACCGCCAGCAGCTCCAGGAAGCGGTCGACGTGGGCCACCGCCTTTTCGTCACCCGCATAGAAACGGGCCACAATCTCTTTTGACTCCAGCGCTTCAGAGTAGAAGTGCTGGTAGAGCCACGCAAATCCGCGCCCGGAAAGATAGTTTTCGATACAGCCGTTCTGGCCGCAGCCGCAGCGCGTGAGCGGGAAATCGCGCCCGACAACGTTCAGCGCATCTACCGGCAGGCGGGTGTGGCCGAATTCGCCGGTGATGTAGTTGCGCCCGGTGATGGATTTACCGTTGACGATAATACCGCCGCCGACGCCGGTGCCGAGGATCAGGCCCATCACCACCGGATAGTCGCGGAAGTCGTCGTCCCAGGCTTCGGACAGCGCGAAGCAGTTCGCGTCGTTATCCAGGCGGACATCACGCTCAAGCAGCCTGGTAAGATCGGCTTTCAGCGGTTTGCCGTTGGCGGCGGGTACGTTGGCGGCGTACAGCGTGCCGTCGTCGGTTACCGGCATGCCCGGAATACCTATCCCCACCGACCCTTTGATGCCAAAACGGCTATCGGCCTCCTTAACCAGGGAGACGATAGCCGCTAAGAAATTCTCATAACTGTCGTGCGGGGTGGGAACCCGAGTTTCCCACTGCAGGCGACGCTCCGTGTCATACACCCCAAGAGCCATTTTAGTGCCGCCAATGTCAAATCCGTAATACATCGCTGCTCCCCTTATCCCGTCATACTTCGAGCTGTAGGGGTGTTGGCTGCAGGAACTCACCCCAGTCACTTACTAAAGTAAGCTCCTGGGGATTCCTTCCCTGGCCGCCTACCTACAACTCGAATTATTTAGGGCTAATTAGTAGATTGATAATTTATTGCCCACTTAACACCCGCGCAGGGTCGATTCTGCTGGCGCGTCTGGCCGGATACCAGCTGGCGAGCAGGCTCAGCAGCAGCGCGGTGACCAGCACGTAGAACACGTCGAGCCAGTGCAGCTCCGACGGCAGGAAATCGATAAAGTAGATATCGCCGGACAGGAAACGGTGCCCGATAATCTTCTGAATAAAGTTGATGATGTTGGTCAGCTGCCAGGAGGCGAGCACGCCGACAATCACGCCGCTGACGCTGCCGAACAGCCCGGCCAGCAGGCCGTACCAGACGAAAATGGCGCGGATCAGGCCGTCTTTTGCGCCCAGGGTGCGCAGCACGGCGATATCGCTGCTCTTGTCCTTCACCGCCATCACCAGCGTGGAGACGATGTTGAAGCAGGCCACGCCGATCACCAGCACCATCGCCAGATACATAATGGCGCGGATCATCTGGATGTCGCGGTACATGTAGCCGTAGGTGCCAATCCAGCTTTTGATGTAGACGTAAGCGTTGGTGACTTCGCCCGCGTCGCGCACCAGCTTGTTGGCGTTAAAGACGTCGTTCACCTTGATGGCGATGCCGGTGACACTGTCACCCATGTCTAAATAGCCCTGCGCGTCGGCCATCGGCACCATCGCGAAGCTGTGATCCAGCTGGCCGCTGAGGGCTAAAATGCCCGCCACGTGCAGACGCACGCGCTTCGGCTGCAGCAGCTTGGTGCCGCCGTCGCTGTTCGGGATCATGATGGACAGCCAGTCGCCCTGCTTCACCTTCAGCGCGTCGGCAACGCCCTTACCGATGATGATCTGCTGCTGGCCCGCTTTGAAGTCTTTCCAGGCGTTGTTCTGCACGTACTGCGGCAGCGCGCTGAGGTGCGCTTCCTGCTGCGGATCGACGCCTTTCACCTGGATTGCACGCAGGTTCGCCCCGCTCTCTACCAGGCCGGTAAAGTTGATATAAGGTGCTGCGGCAACAATGCCTTTTACCTTCTCAACGCGCTGCAGCACGCCGTTCCAGTCTTTGAACGGCTGGTTGACCGGCTCGATTTCACCGTGCGGGACAACCGCCAGGATACGGTTGTTCAGCTCGCGCTCGAAGCCGTTCATGGCGCTCAGGCCGACAATCAAAACCGCCACGCCCAGCGCGATGCCGACCGTGGAGATAACGGAAATCAGCGAAACCATGCCGCTGCGGCGGCGCCCGCGGCTAAAACGTAAACCAATCAGCAGGGAGAGCGGCGAAGCCATCAATCAGCCCCCATCAGGGTTAATTCTTGCGTCAGACGCCCGTCGCGCATCTCCAGCTGGCGGGACATGCGTTTTGCCAGCTGCAAATCGTGAGTCACGACCAGGAACGCGGTGCCCTGGCGGACGTTCAGCTCGCCGAGCAGCTCGAAGATGCTGTCCGCGTTGCGGGCGTCCAGGTTACCGGTTGGTTCATCCGCCAGCACCAGGCGCGGGTTGTTCACCAGCGCTCGGGCAATCGCCACGCGCTGGCGCTCGCCGCCGGACAGCTCCGAAGGACGGTGGCTGCTGCGGTGAGCAAGGCCCACGGCTTTCAGCATGTCCAGCGCGCGCTGCTTAGTTTCATCGGTGTTCTTTTTACCTATCAGCAGCGGCATGGCGACGTTTTCCATCGCCGTGAAGTCCGGCAGCAGATGGTGGAACTGATAGATAAAGCCCAGCTCGCGGTTGCGCAGCTCGGCTTTGGCGGACGAAGACAGGGTGCTCATCGGCTGGCCGTTGAAAATCACGTCGCCGGAGGTTGGCGTATCCAGCCCCCCCAGCAGGTGTAATAAGGTACTTTTGCCGGAGCCGGAGCTGCCGACGATCGCCATCAGCTCGCCCGCGTTGATGCTGAAGCTGACATCGTGCAGCACATCCGTTTGCACTTTGCCTTCCTGATAGCGTTTGCACAGGTTGTCACACTGCAGCAGGACAGAATTACTCATAACGTAAAGCCTCGGCGGGTTGTGTCGCGGCGGCGCGCCACGACGGGTAAAGCGTGGATAACAGCGCGACGGCCATTGCCACGATGGCAATCACAATCACCTGTACAGGTTCGATGGCGACCGGCAGGGTTGCGCCGTCCAGCAGCGCGCCGATTATCGGCATCAGATTATTCAGCTGGCTGGCAAGCAGCGCGCCCAGCAGCGCCCCGAGCAGCGCGCCAATCACCCCGGCGCTGGCCCCCTGCACCATAAACACCGCCATGATTTGCCGCCGCGTCAGGCCCTGGGTCTGGAGGATGGCGACTTCGCCCTGCTTCTCCATCACCAGCAGGCCCAGCGAGGTAATAATGTTAAAGGCGGCCACCGCCACGATCAGGCTCAGCAGCAGCCCCATCATGTTCTTTTCCATGCGCACGGCCTGGAACAGCTCGCCCTTGCGTTCGCGCCAGTCCTTCCATTCCGTGCCCTGCGGCAGCTTCTGCTGGCTGAGCTCATCCACCTTCAGCGGCTGATCGAGCCACAGACGCCAGCCGGTAATATTCCCCAGCGGGTAGCGCATCAGGCGCGAGGCGTCCTGCTGGTTCACCAGCATCTGGTAGCCGTCCACTTCGCTGTTGGCGGCAAAGGTGCCAATAACGTTAAACAGGCGCTGGCTCGGCACACGCCCCATCGGCGTGAACTGGCTGGCGGACGGCACCATAATGCGGATGCTGTCGCCACGCTTAATGCCGAGCTGGCCGGCAAGCTGCTCGCCCAGAATGACGTTGTATTTCCCCGCCTCGAGGTCGGTTTGCTTCACGTTGACCAGGTACGGAGAAAGGGGATCTTTTTCCTGTGGCTGAATGCCGAGCATCACGCCCACCGCCACGCTGCGCGCGCTTTGCAGCACTACGTCACCGGTGGTAACCGGTGCAATGCGGTTAACGCCCTGTAGTTTAAGGCTGGCAGCGGGAAGTTTTTCAGGATTGATGGAGCCGGTCGGCGAGGTGATCAGCGCCTGCGGCATCAGGCCCAGAATATTATTCTGCAGCTCGCGCTCGAAGCCGTTCATCACGGAAAGTACCGTCACCAGGGCCATCACGCCGAGCGTAATACCGATGGTGGACAGCCAGGAGACAAAGCGACCGAAGCGGTCGGATGCCCGCCCGCGCATGTAGCGCAGGCCTATAAATAACGCGACAGGTTGATACATGAAATCCGTCTTGTTGCAGTGGCGAAAGCAAAGTTGGCGAGAAGTATATAAGCGATACCCTATCAAGTAAATGAATTATAAAGTGTTTTTGAACTTTCAGAACAATAGAAAAATCAATTGAATCAAACTCATAACGCTTTGTTTTTACGACTTTGTTACTGACAATTGCGCCCGCTTAACGCTCGTCACCCTGCGGAATATCCGAAAGCCGTCGGCCTCTTTCCAAAAACAGATAAATCGAATTTTAATGCCTTACCCCGTCCGCCAGCCTTAACGACCACAATCAATAAAAGAGAGACGCTGTTTCCGGCATGAAAAACAAACAACTTTGGATCAACCACATCAAGGGGCTGTGCATTTGCCTGGTGGTTATTTATCACTCGGTCATCACCTTCTATCCCCATCTGACGTCCCTGCCCGTCGGGCTAAACCTCTATATCGCCAAGAGCTGGACCTACCTGAACCTGTACCTCGCGCCGTTCCGTATGCCGGTGTTCTTTTTCATTTCCGGCTATCTGATCCACCGCTATGTAGAGGAGGTGAAGTGGCGGGCGTGCATTGATAAGCGCATCTGGAATATTTTTTATGTTCTGGTCCTGTGGGGCGTTCTGCAGTGGCTGGGGATCACGCTTATCAATCAGTGGCTCGCGCCGGACCTGGTGCGCAACCCGGCTTCAAACGCGGCCTATGCCGACACCCTAATGCAGTTTATCACCAGCATGGCGAAAGCCAGCACCAGCCTGTGGTATCTGTACGCGCTGGTCGTTTATTTCGTGTTCTTCAAAGCGCTGCGCGCCTGGAAGGTGCCGGTGCTGATTGCCCTGCTGGGCATCAACGTGGTCATCAGCTTTATGCCGCTGCCGTGGTGGGGGATGAACAGCGTGGTGCGTAATATGTGTTATTACGGGCTGGGCGCGTGGTTCGGCCCGCAGCTGATGGCCTGGATGAAAACCTTCAGCTTCCGCCAGCATCCGCTGA
The DNA here is from genome assembly GCF_016756775.1 of Dryocola clanedunensis subsp. sulfonylureivorans. Classification (GTDB taxonomy): domain Bacteria; phylum Pseudomonadota; class Gammaproteobacteria; order Enterobacterales; family Enterobacteriaceae; genus Dryocola; species Dryocola clanedunensis. Next base: position 29,586 of record NZ_JAERMU010000029.1, read on the forward strand.
TTTGCGCGCTGGTGGCCGTCGGTTCGCTCGCGCTCTACCTGGTCAACGTTCCGCTGGTGATTTCAGTGGTGTCGATTTTCGCGATCATGAAGATTTTCTATACGCTGGATAGCTGGCGTGAGAGCAGCGCCGATGCGTTTCTGAACGTTGTCGGCTCTAACACCATTGCGATTTACACCACGCACCGCATCGTCATCGAAGCATTGAGCCTGTTTATGATTGCGCAGATTAACGCGGGTGAACTGTCCGATAAGCTGGTGATGGCTATACTGCTGGTTTATCCGTTCGCGAGCCTGGCGATTTGTACGCTGATCGGGTTGGGGTTCAGAAAGCTCTCCAGCGGCCTGTTCAGCGATCTGTTCTTCTCGCCGCCGGCTAAGCTTGCCTGACTCTTTCTGGTGGGTTGCTTTGCCAAAGCGATCGCGGATAATAATAACTATCTGAAGTTTATGGTCCGCGACGCGCCTGCAACCCGAGAGATTCTGACATCCTGATGGCTGAACAATATCGTTATTCCTTACCTGTAAAAGCAGGCGACCAGCGCCTGCTTGGTGAACTCACCGGCTCCGCCTGCGCAACCGAGGTGGCCGAAATCGTTGAGCGACACGGCGGCCCGGTGGTGTTAATCGCCCCCGATATGCAAAACGCCCTGCGCCTGCACGACGAAATCAGCCAGTTTACCGACAGCCTGGTGATGAACCTGGCAGACTGGGAAACGCTGCCTTACGACAGCTTCTCGCCGCACCAGGAAATCATCTCGTCGCGCCTCTCCACGCTTTATCAGCTGCCGACCATGAAGCGCGGCGTGCTGATCCTGCCGGTGAATACCCTGATGCAGCGCGTCTGTCCGCACAGCTATCTGCACGGCCACGCGCTGGTGATGAAAAAAGGCCAGCAGCTGTCGCGGGACAATCTGCGCAGCCAGCTTGAGCAGGCGGGCTACCGCAGCGTGGATCAGGTGATGGAGCACGGCGAGTTTGCCACCCGTGGCGCGCTGTTAGACCTCTATCCCATGGGCAGCGACCAGCCCTACCGCATCGACTTTTTCGACGATGAAATCGACAGCCTGCGGGTGTTCGACGTCGACACCCAGCGCACGCTCGAAGAGGTCGAGGCGATTAATTTACTGCCCGCCCACGAGTTCCCGACGGACAAAAACGCCATCGAGCTGTTCCGTAGCCAGTGGCGCGATACCTTCGAGGTAAAACGCGACGCCGAGCATATCTACCAGCAGGTGAGCAAAGGCACCCTGCCCGCCGGGATCGAATACTGGCAGCCGCTGTTCTTCAGCGAGCCGCTGCCGCCGCTGTTCAGCTACTTCCCGAAAAACACCCTGCTGGTAAATACCGGCGACCTGGAAAGCAGCGCCGAACGTTTCTGGCTGGACGCCAGCGCCCGTTTCGAAAACCGCGGCGTGGATCCGATGCGCCCGCTTCTGCCGCCGGAAAGCCTGTGGCTGCGGGTAGACGAGCTGTTCAGCGAGCTGAAAACCTGGCCGCGCATCCAGCTGAAAACCGAAAACCTTGCCGACAAGGCTGCCAATACCAATCTGGGCTATCAGGCGCTGCCGGACCTGTCCGTGCAGGCGCAGAACAAATCGCCGCTGGATAACCTGCGTAAATTCCTTGAATCCTTCGCCGGGCCGGTGGTGTTCTCCGTGGAGAGCGAAGGCCGCCGTGAGGCGCTGGGCGAGCTGCTGTCGCGCATCAAAGTCGCGCCGAAACGCATTCACCGTCTGGATGAGGCCGAGGGCAACGGCCGCTTCCTGATGCTGGGCTCCAGCGAGCACGGCTTCATTGATACCCGGCGTTTCCGCGCGCTGATCTGCGAAAGCGATCTGCTGGGCGAACGCGTCAGCCGCCGCCGTCAGGACAGCCGCCGCACCATCAACCCGGACACCCTGATCCGCAACCTGGCGGAGCTGCATATCGGCCAGCCGGTTGTGCATCTCGAGCACGGCGTCGGGCGCTATGCTGGCCTGACAACGCTTGAAGCGGGCGGCATCACGGCGGAATACCTGATGCTGACCTACGCGGGCGACGCGAAGCTTTATGTTCCCGTCTCCTCCCTGCATCTGATCAGCCGTTACTCCGGCGGCGCAGAAGAGAGCGCCCCGCTGCACAAGCTGGGCAGCGATGCCTGGTCACGCGCCCGCCAGAAAGCCGCGGAGAAAGTCCGCGACGTGGCGGCGGAGCTGCTGGATATCTACGCCCAGCGCGCGGCAAAACAGGGCTTCGCCTTTAAGCATGACAAAGAGCAGTACCAGCTGTTCTGCGACACCTTCCCGTTTGAAACCACCCCGGACCAGGCCCAGGCCATCAACGCCGTGCTGAGCGATATGTGCCAGCCGCTGGCGATGGATCGCCTGGTGTGCGGCGACGTGGGCTTCGGTAAAACGGAAGTGGCGATGCGCGCCGCGTTCCTGGCCGTGGAAAACCACAAGCAGGTCGCCGTGCTGGTGCCAACTACCCTGCTGGCCCAGCAGCACCTCGACAACTTCCAGGACCGCTTTGCCAACTGGCCGGTGCGCGTGGAGATGCTTTCGCGCTTCCGCAGCGCCAAAGAGCAGACGCAGATCCTCCAGGAAGCCAGCGAAGGCAAAATCGATATTCTGATCGGCACCCACAAGCTGCTGCAGAACGACGTGAAGATGAAGGATCTTGGCCTGCTGATCGTCGACGAAGAGCACCGCTTCGGCGTGCGTCATAAAGAACGCATTAAAGCGATGCGTGCGGACGTGGATATCCTGACGCTCACCGCAACGCCAATCCCGCGTACGCTGAACATGGCGATGAGCGGCATGCGCGACCTGTCGATTATTGCTACTCCTCCGGCGCGCCGTCTGGCGGTGAAAACCTTCGTGCGTCAGTACGACGAGCTGGTAGTGCGCGAGGCAATCCTGCGTGAAGTGCTGCGCGGCGGGCAGGTTTACTATCTCTATAACGACGTGGAAAACATCCAGAAGGCGGCGGACCGCCTGTCGGCGCTGGTGCCGGAAGCGCGCGTTGCCATCGGCCACGGCCAGATGCGCGAGCGCGAGCTGGAACGCGTGATGAACGACTTCCACCACCAGCGCTTCAACGTGCTGGTCTGCACCACGATTATTGAGACGGGCATCGATATCCCGACCGCCAACACCATTATCATCGAGCGGGCCGACCACTTCGGCCTTGCCCAGCTGCACCAGCTGCGCGGCCGCGTCGGGCGTTCGCACCACCAGGCCTACGCGTGGCTGCTAACGCCGCATCCGAAAGCGATGACCGGCGACGCGCAAAAACGCCTGGAGGCTATCGCCTCGCTGGAAGATCTGGGGGCGGGCTTTGCGCTGGCCACCCACGACCTGGAAATTCGCGGTGCGGGCGAGCTGCTGGGCGAGGGCCAGAGCGGATCGATGGAAACCATCGGCTTCACGCTGTATATGGAGCTGCTGGAAAACGCGGTGGACGCGCTGAAAGAGGGCCGCGAGCCGTCGCTGGAGGATTTGACCAGCAGCCAGACGGAAGTCGAGTTAAGAATGCCCGCCCTGCTGCCGGAAGATTTTATCCCGGACGTCAACACGCGCCTGTCGTTCTACAAGCGTATTGCCAGCGCGAAGAACGGCCACGACCTGGACGAACTTAAGGTGGAGCTTATCGACCGCTTCGGCCTGCTGCCGGATGCCGCCCGCAACCTGCTGGATATCGCCGCCCTTCGCCAACAGGCGCAGAAGCTGGGCGTGCGTAAAATTGAAGGCAACGAGAAAGGCGGCGTGATTGAGTTTGCCGAGAAGAACCATGTCGATCCGGTGTGGCTGATTGGCCTGCTGCAAAAGCAGCCGCAGCACTACCGCCTGGACGGGCCAACGCGGCTGAAATTCTTCCAGGATCTTGCCGACCGCAAGGCGCGCATGGGCTGGGTGCAAAACTTTATGACCCAGCTTGCGGAGAACGCCGCCGCGTAATCCAGTCAACGCCTCGTCGCCCGGCGAGGCGTTGCTTTCTGAAACATTTACACATTCTTTGCAATCCGCCAGGGTTTCCCGACTCTCCCGCCACGCATAATTACCGATTAACTTTCAGTTAAGTTAACCTTAAGCTAAATGAGGTTTTTATGCGGTCTTTGCGACTCTTTTCCCCTGCACGCTGGCTGGCCCCGGTGCTGCTGGTCGCCGCCTCCATGGCGGCATTCCAGGCCAGCGCCAACTCTTATCCCCTGCCCCCTGAGGGCAGCCGCCTGATCGGTCAGAATATGTTCCATGAGGTCGCCGACGACGGCGGCTCCCTTGAGGCTATTGCGAAAAAATACAACGTGGGCTTCCTGGCCCTGCTGCAGGCAAACCCGGGGGTCGATCCCTACGTGCCCCGCGCCGGAAGCGTTCTGACTATTCCAGGCCAGATGCTGCTGCCGGACGCACCTCGTGAAGGGCTGGTGCTGAACCTTGCAGAGCTGCGCGTTTACTACTATCCGGCGGGCAAAAATAGCGTCACCGTTTACCCTATCGGCATTGGTCAGCTGGGCGGCGATACGCTCACGCCGACGATGGTGACGCGCGTCAGCGACAAACGGGCTAATCCTACCTGGACGCCTACCGCCAATATCCGCGCCCGCTACCTGGCGAACGGCATCAAGCTGCCAGCGGTAGTACCTGCCGGGCCGGATAACCCGATGGGCCACCACGCAATTCGCCTGGCGGCCTACGGCGGGGTTTACCTGCTGCACGGGACTAACGCCGATTTCGGCATTGGCATGCGCGTCAGCTCCGGCTGTATCCGCCTGCGTGACGACGACATTAAAGCACTCTACAGGGAGATGCCGGTGGGCACGCCGGTGCGCATCATCAACACGCCGATAAAAGTCTCCGTGGAGCCTGACGGGCGTCGCCTGGTTGAAGTTCACCAGCCGCTGTCAAAAGCGATTGAGGACGATCCGAAGGTGCTGCCGATTGTGCTCAGCGAGCAGATGAAGCAGTTCCAGGACGCGCCGGAGACGGATGCGCAGATCATGGAGCAGGCCATACGGCACCGTTCAGGGATGCCGGTCGAAGTGAACAGCCATCAGGACGTGGCCGACGCCATTTAAGTTTTGTTTCGCGCAATGCAAAAAGCCCTGTCGAAAGACAGGGCTTTTTTGTGGCATGGCATCTGAGGGTAAGCGCGTTGAGGGTTACGCTTATTTGTAGATAACAGCCGTGCCGTGCAGGGTGTTCGGGCCGGTCACGGACGTAATGCGGAATGATTTAGCGCCCATTTCGTCGACTTTGGCGGCCAGCTGGTCTTCCAGTGAGCCCAGGTTGGTCCCGGCGTTAGCGCTGATGGTACCCACTTTCTGTTGGTCAGCAGGAGTCGCCTGAACTTCTACGGCGGCGAAGCTTGCGAATGAGACTGAACTTAGCAGTGCCGCAGCGATAAGTGTTTTTACGTTTTTCATGATTTATGCCTTCTACAGGTGATTTGTATTGCCGTTAACTTATTTTGTTAACGATCGATAGGTAAAGCATAAACGTGATCTGGGTCACACGTCAACATTATTTTATAACGATCATTAACTAATTTATAAAAGCATTATTTTTCATTACCATAGGATTTATTTATTTCTCTGAAGATGGCGCTGGCTACCTGCGACGATCCTTTTTATAATGATCGTTCACTAAACAGACAAAGGTTCAACGGCATCATGTCTACCGACACAAGCGTTATTAAAAAAAGCCGTGGCCGACCGAAGGTGTTCGACAGGGAAGCAGCACTGGATAAGGCCATGACGCTTTTCTGGCAGCACGGCTATGAGGCCACCTCGCTGGCTCACCTGGTCGAAGCGACCGGGGCCAAAGCGCCGACGCTGTATGCAGAATTTACTAATAAAGAAGGGTTGTTCCGCGCGGTGCTGGATCGCTACATCGCCCGCTTCGCGGAGAAACACGAAGCCTGCCTGTTCTGCGAAGATCGCAGCGTAGAGGAAGCTCTGGAAGATTATCTCTCTACGGTGGCGAAGCGCTTTACCGATAAAGACACGCCGTCGGGCTGCTTTATCATCTGTACCTCTTCGGTGCTCGCCGCCTCTTCGGAAGATATTGCCGACACCATCAAAGCGCGCCACGCCATGCAGGAAGAGACGCTGGTACGCTTCCTTGAACAGCGGCAGGAGAAAGGCGAAATCCCGGCGGAAAGCAACGCGCGCGCGCTGGCGAAATACCTGTGCTGCATCATTCAGGGGATGTCGGTCAGCGCGCGTGAAAACGCAGGCTACGAAGATTTGCTGAGCATCGTGCGGACCACAATGCGGCTTTGGCCGGAGTTGAAGAAGGCGTGAGTGGTTTGTCGGATGGCGCTGGCGCTTATCCGACCTTGTATTATTCCCCCTGTTCAGAGTAAACCGGCCAGTTTATTCTGAACGCAGTCCGGACGTCGTATCCGACCTTAGGCTCTCAAGTCTGTGGTGTAGATTTTAACG
>NZ_JAERMU010000030.1 GCF_016756775.1 Dryocola clanedunensis subsp. sulfonylureivorans
AGGCGAAATGGCTGGTTTTACCGGAGAGAAGAGAGCGAAGTTACCCCAGAGAACTGAGGGTAAAAAGCAGAAAATACGCAGACAAAAAAACTGCTGGTCACCTTAAGTGACCAGCATTAACCTTAGGGTGGCTTTTTTTCGTCTAAATCTACCCGTCGGCTTGTTGCATCAGTGCGTCACGGATTTTGAATAGAGCTGGATGACGATGATACCCGTGCTGTGCAGTAACCAGCTGGGGGGGCGCTCTCTTTCCTGAGTTTCTGCATCATCGTTATCTACTACTCCTGGCAGCGAAACGGTCCGCTTTTCATTCCCGGCCTGCGGCCGGGAGAGCCGCTTTTGCTGGCGCAGTGCTACCTTTGGTTTTGGGTTTTATCGGCGTGCTCTGGGGTGGGCCTGGCCTGTCTGTCATCGTTTAAATCCAGCCCTGCTGGCTGGCGAACCAGACAACGATGGCGACAACGATCAGCACTATTGTTGTTTTTCTCATGGGGGTTCAGTCTCAGGATGAAAGAGGAGAGGGGATCGCCGTGATAATAACGTTTACTCGTCGGGGACGAGCCAGAAGTCTGCTTCGTCAAACATCTCTTCAATCAGGCGATTGATACGCTCTTTTTCGGTTTTGGTGCAGTCGCTGTGCACGGCGTTAGTCTGCATAGGTTTAACTTTTACCAGCGCATCCGGGAAAAGGCCCGCCATTCTACGGGTCAGCTCAGCGAGGATCTTCTCGTTTGCACCAGGCAGGCCTGCCACGTTGCGTTTGTCATATACCAGTTCAACGAACATCAAAAAACCCTTAATAAAGCTGTATTTATATACAGTAATCAATCTGCGCCAGAAGGGCAAGCGAAATTAAGGCAGCCTGCGGCACATCTGCGAAAATTTATCACGCCAGACAGAAAATGAAGCACGCCTACTGGCACTAGGCCTGCGGGGGAAGGAATCGAAGCGGCAACAAAGAGATAGCGAAGCCGCAAATGAAAATAATTCTTGCTTAGTAACGGGGGGCATGCGTAAATGCGTCATCGGTTTGCAAGACAGACCTTATGAAAGCAGTTTTAGTAAAGCAGTTCACCATAGATACCCTTCTTCGTGAGTCTCCTCCTAAGCGCCTGAATAAGAAACGATCTGGAATACAGACCACGTTCGCCACACAGAGTGGCCAAAATTATCGAGGAAGTCTCAATGTCTAATAAAATGACTGGTTTAGTAAAATGGTTCAACGCTGAGAAAGGCTTCGGCTTTATCACTCCTGACGACGGCAGCAAAGATGTGTTCGTACACTTCTCTGCTATCCAGAGCAACGATTTCAAAACTCTGGACGAAGGTCAAAAAGTTGAATTCACTATCGAAAACGGCGCTAAAGGCCCGGCAGCAGCGAACGTTGTTGCTCTGTAAGTCTTAACCGACTCACAGTTTTCAAAGAATTTTAAAACCCGCTTCGGCGGGTTTTTTTGTTTTTAAAAGAAGGGTAAAAAATGGCCTGTTTTATTTTATATATTTTTCCATTCAGGCTATCCTTACGTAGATATTTGAGTTTATTTACAAGCAGTTGGACTGTAGCAAACAGGAGAGTTTATGGGATTTTGGCGTGTCGTTATTACAATTTTGCTCCCGCCCCTTGGCGTGTTGCTAGGACAGGGGTTTGGTTGGGCATTTATTCTCAACATCCTTTTGACCCTGCTGGGTTACATTCCTGGCCTGATACATGGCTTCTGGGTACAGACCCGAAAGTAGCATTAATTAAACCCGCTTCGGCGGGTTTTTACATTCCTGCCGCTCCTGTTTGCAGGTCGGATAAGCGAAGCGCCATCCGACACATATAAAACCTGCTGCTGTTTACTTTTTCGCTTAAGAATGTTCTGATCTTTACCTCAAGTGAACGGAACAAGAGAAAGGTAATGTATCAGTTGAAGCCTGGCGCGCAGGCGTTAATTATTGGATCCCGTACTGACCGGGGCCGTATCAATATCGGCAAAGCGGTTGAGCTATTTGGCCTGTGCCAGCCGGGTGAACGTTTTGTGAATCCCGTTACCGGCGTGGTGACGCAGCTGCCGCTGGAAGCTAACTATCCGCTGTGGCTGGTGACAGGGGATGTGGTGGCGTTTGACGGTCGGGAAGGCTACGCTTTTGTGCGCAGTGAATATCTGATGCCGCTGGATAACCCTTCGGTTTCTCTGACTGACGAAAAGCAGGTCGTTGTCTAACTGTTCAGCCGCCGCAAAAAATCTGCCAGCACCAGCGCATGGTTTTGTTCGGTATTTTTTGCGCCGTAGAGCAGGGTGACAGTCTGGTTTTTTGCTCTGTCGGCAAGCCCTTTGGGCGCATCTCCCTGCGATGTTAGCTCCGCGACATAGCGTCGGCTGAATTCAGTGAAATCAATGACATCACTATGAAACGCCTTGCGTAGCTCAGCAGAAGGCGCCAGTGCTTTCGCCCATTCATCGCACTGTAAATCGGATTTCTTTACTCCTCGTGGCCAAAGCCTGTCGACCAATACCCGATAGCCGTCGCCTGGGGTTGCTTCTTGATAGACTCGCTTACAGTAAATCATCCTGATTCCTTTCAAACTGCGCAATTCGCTGCGCTAAGGCCGCGGACTGATGCTCGGCAAAAACTTCGATGCCATGCTGACGAAGTAGCGCTGCGGCTACGCCCTGGCCTGCCTGAGTGACGCCTTTAAACTGCCCGTCATAGATTTTTTGACTGCCGCAGGTTGGGCTGCCGTCGGTCAACAGGGCAAACTGACAGCCTGCTTCCTGCGCCGTTTTTAGCGCAAGCCAGGCAGCAAGTAGATAAGCCTGCGTAACGTCGCTTCCGTCGCTCTCCAGAATACATGCCAGTCCGGAAAGCGCGGCAGCGCCATCGCCTCCCGAAAGCTCGGCCGGTAGACGAGGCGTTGCAAGTCCGGCGGCCAGCTCCGGGCAGTGAATCACCAGGCGATCTTCACTCCGCCAGCGCCTGAGCTGTTCGGTCATTGGGCTCTTTTCAGAACCGTTATAACGAACTTTAAAACCCATTAAGCAGGCGCTTATCAGAATTTTTGCTTTCATGGCATGAGGCATGTCGGGGATGGGGTCACTACGTTACTACGGATAGTGCATGGCGGCTAGCCTGCTAATTTTTAGTGTTGTCAGGTAAAGGGGATGGGGCTATCTTATGATTCCTTATGTTGTGCGCTGCTACTGTCATAAGGATCATCAAATAAAATGCCTGCCTCGATGTTTAAACCCTCGCTCCGTATCGCTCTTGTCGGTGACTTTAATCCGGCGGTGATTGCCCATCAGGCCATTCCGCAGGCGTTAGATAACGCGGCACTGGAAATTGGCGTGAGGGCGGACTATGACTGGTTACCCACGCCTGAAGTTAACAGCCCGGAAGATTTAGTGGGCTATGACGCCATCTGGTGCGTGCCCGCAAGCCCGTATCAGCACGATGAAGGGGCGTTTATCGCTATTCGCTACGCCCGGGAGAATGGCATTCCTTTCCTGGGCACCTGCGGCGGCTTCCAGTATTCCATCGTTGAATATGCCCGTAACGTGATGGGCTGGAAAGATGCTGGCCATGCGGAGACGGAAAGCGAGGGGCGGCTGGTTATTGTGCCGCTGGTTTGTTCGCTGGTGGAGAAGTCCGACGTCATTAACCTGGCGCCCGGTTCAAAGATTGCGGCTGCCTATGGCAGAGAAGAAATTGAAGAAGGATACCGCTGTAGCTACGGTATCTCAGAGCAGTTCGCTGAGGCGCCTGGACAGCAGCCGCTGGCAGCCACGGGCTGGGATAACCAGGGGGCTATCCGCGCGGTTGAGCTGACCGATCATCCTTTCTTTGTTGGCACGCTATTCCAGCATGAACGGAACGCGTTAAAGGGTCGGCCAGCGCCGCTGGTAGAAGCGATGCTCCGTGCAGCCAGGGAATAAATTATTGGCCTGAACGGGCCGGGGCGGCGTTAATTTCCACGTTGCGACCGGCCCAGGCACCAAAGATCCCCATCACCACAGAGAGCAGGGCGCAACCCATAAGCGGCAGGCTCCAGCTGTCGGAGATATCATGAATTTTGCCCATCAGCGGCGGGCCGAACGCCGCGAGAAGATACCCCACGCATTGCGCCATGCCGGAAAGGGCTGCGGCCTGGTGTGCGGAGCCGGTACGCAGGCCGATAAATGACAGGCCAAGGATCATCGCAGCACCCGAACCAAATCCTCCCACGCAGACCCACAGGCTCGCGTAGTCCGGCAGCAGCCATAAACCTAGCGCGCTCAGGCACCATAGTGCCGCCATCAGTACGGCGATCCCACGCTGATCTTTCAGACGGCTTAGGATCATGCCAACAAATAAGCCAGGGATAGCGGTGGCCAGCTGCAGCAGCCCGTGCAGAGAGCCTGCCTGCGCTTCACTGTAGCCGTGGCTTATCAGAATCGACGGCAGCCAGCCGATAATCACATAGTAAATAAACGAGTTAATGCCCAGATACATCGTCACCTGCCAGGCCAGGGGGGATGACCAGATGCCGCGGTTGTGCAGCGCTGCATTCGCGCTGAGGTTGGCCGGCGCATGATTTTTCAGCTGTGAGAGCCACAGCAGGGCGGCAATAATGGGGAAGATCATCAGCGAAAGCATCGCCCCCTGCCAGCCATAGCCGTGCAGCGCGACGGGGACGACCATAACGGAACCCAGGGCGGCAGCCACCCCCATCGTCAGCGAGTAGGCTCCCGTAAGACGAGCAACCTGACCCGGGAAATCCCGCTTAATCAGGCTTGGCAGCAGCACGTTACCCATCGCGATACCGCAGCCGATCATCGCGGTGCCCACATAGAGCAGCGTAGCGCTTCCGACAGAGCGAGCGGCAATCCCGGCGCAGATAAACAGCATCGCGGCAAACAAGCTGCGCTCGGTGCCAATACGTCTTGCAATACCTGCCGCAAGCGGAGAGACGATGGCAAAGGCCAGCAGGGGCAGCGTCGTCAGGATGCCGGTCTGGGCCGTTGTTAACCCGAACGAGTCGCGGACCATATCGAGTAGCGGAGCGGCACCGGTGAACGTCACGCGCAGCGTGGTGGCAATCATCAGAATACCGAGCAGTAAAAGACCATGCTTTTTCATACCCGCTGAAGAGGAAGTCGTCATTTTTCTTATCCCTTAAAATCGAGCCATGAAGATACACGCTTCCGGGATGGTTTAAATCAACGTAAAATGCCAGTTTATCCCTAAATTCGGACAGAATAATGGAGCGCGGTTTAGCTTTAGAAGGATTTGACCCGGACAGCAATACCCTGATGGCGCAGGCGTTCCGTATCCGCGTGGCGGAGAGCGTGAAAGAGATTCCTTTTCATCAGCATCGCAAAGGTCAGTTGATACTTGCCCTGCACGGGGGGATCACCTGCGAGGTGGAGCAGGCGATGTGGATGGTACCGACACAGTATGCGGTATGGATCCCGGGGGCTATGCCCCACAGCAACCGCGCCACGGCAAATGCCAGCATCTGTTTTCTGTTTATTGAGCCTGGTGCGATAGCCATGCCTGAGCAGTGCTGCACCCTGAAAATATCTCCTTTGGTCAGAGAGCTGATTCTGCGCCTTGCACAGCAGTCCCATGAAGACGCCAGCCCCGCGCGGGAGCGTCTTGTGCAGGTGCTGTTCGACGAACTACCGCACCAGCCCGTTGAACAGCTGCGCTTACCTATGTCCCGCCATCCTAAAATCCAGCAGATTGCTGAGCACCTTGCACGGCACCCGGAGGAGCGAAGAACGCTGGCGCAGTGGGCCTCGGTCCTTGCGATGAGTGAGCGTAATCTTGCCAGGCTGGTGGTAAAGGAGACGGGGCTTAACTTCCGCCGCTGGCGACAACAGCTGCAGGTGATTATCGCCCTGCAGCTGCTGATAGATGGCTCAACGGTGCAAAAGGTGGGGCAGGCGCTGGGGTATGAGTCTACCAACGCATTTATCACGATGTTCAGGAATGCGCTGGGAACAACGCCCGGGCGCTATCTTGCCTCACTAGCGGCCTGAGTCACTGCTTACCGATAACCAGAGAGATGATCCCTGCGGCAATTAATGGCCCCACTGGCACGCCACGGAACAGCGCGACACCCAGAACGGTACCCACAAGCAGGCCAGCCACCAGCCCCGGCTGACTGCTCATTAGCGTCACGCCACGGCCACCCAGCCATGAAACCAGAACGCCCACCACGATAGCAACCAGCGATTTCCAGTTGGTGAAAGAGTGCAGCAGCGTGCTGGCGGGGAGGGTACCGCTGGCAATAGGGGCCATAACACCGATGGTGAGGATGATAATGCCCACCGTCAGGCCCTGTTTCTCAATCCACGGAAAGAACTGGCTCAGCGGCGTGACGCGTACGATGATCAATACCAGTATGGATACTGCAACGGTGGTGTTATGGCTCACAAATCCCAGACCGGCGAGGGCAAGTAAAATCAGCAACGTTGAATCGAAGATCATAGCGTTTCCTTGCAAAACAAAGAGAAGGGAATTTTTTATTGTTGAATATCACTTTACCCGTCGCGTTAAAAATTCGCTTCGCTTTTTAACGAATAAGCCAAATTCTGTGCAGCTGTCCGAATAGACGGGCAGTGAAATAAGCAGGGATCATCATTTTGCAATACTGGACTGCTATTGCTGGAGTCGGTAAACAATCGCCGGAAGGTGGGAGAGTGAAATGAACGATCCGCTGTTTTACGATGTGCTTGTTATTCTCGGGTCTTTTTTGGGGATAATGACGGCTCTTGTGACATCGGTGTTGATGCTTGACCATTACCGCTGGTAGCACCGTTCTGCCCGTCAGCCTTCGCCCGGCCCAGTCCTCTGCTAAACTGAGGGTGAATCTCATCATGAGCAGGAGGATATATGGGTTTAATCAGTTTCGTTAAAGAAGCGGGTGAAAAGATACTCCAGGCGGTCACCGGGACGGCGCATGCCGCGGATCAAAACGAACTTCTTAAAGAGCACCTTAAGAAGACCGGTTTGCAGGATGCCGACAAGGTTGATGTTAAGGTGGAAGATGGTAAGGCCGTCGTTACCGGCGAAGGTTTAAGTCAGGAAGCGAAAGAAAAAATTCTGATTGCTGTTGGTAACGTGGAAGGGATTGCAGGTGTGGAAGATAATGTGACGGTAAAAGATGCTGCTACGGAAAGTCAGTATTATACGGTGAAGTCTGGCGACACCCTGAGTGCCATATCTAAGCAGGTTTATGGCGATGCGAATCAGTACAACAAAATATTCGAAGCCAATAAACCTATGTTGAAAAGCCCGGATAAAATTTATCCAGGTCAGGTGCTTAGGGTGCCCAAATAAATTTAATGCAGCCACCCTCATCAGCGTGGTGGCCACGCCGATGAGGGTTATACCGGCCGCTCGCTGCTTTTCTTCTTTTTGTTAATATAGAGTTCGAGGTCTGCTGCTTTATACATATCCTGTAGCGTATCCGTAGGTTTCATGGCGGTAGAACCCCATGAGAAGTGAATCCGCCCGCTGCCGTCGAGTGCTTTTATATTTTGCTCGATGCGTTGAATGAGCTTCGGCGTGTCCGCGAGGGGGAAATTCAGCAAAATCAGCATAAACTCATCGCCGCCAAGCCGGACAGGATAATCGCTTCCTCTGATGGAGTTATTGATGCCGTGCGCCAGAGTAATAATCGCCCGATCCCCTTCTTCATGCCCCCAGGTATCATTGATATATTTTAGCTTGTCGCAGTCCATGGCAATAAAGGTCACGGGCGTATTGGCAGCCACAGCGCGCTGGAGCCGGGACTCAAGGGCATCCGTTAAAATCTTCCGGTTATAAAGGCCGGTCATGGTGTCGCTGATATTATCCCGGCTGACGTTATGATAGTGACGAAAGTGCAGGCGAACCAGCTGCAGCAGAGCAGCGGTAAACAGAAAATAGAACAGAATGATTTTCCAGGAGGAGAGCAGGAAATAGAGCACATCCAGGGAAAGGCGAACCTGCAAACCGTGTGAAAACTCGTGTTTGTGAGTCACATAATTAAATATGGATTTCTTACTGCTTAAGACATTTATTTCCCGCAGACTATGGGGGTCTTTAATCGTGATGTCCAGATTTCGGGAGACTAAAGGGCGGTCGTAAGGATAAAAAATATCCTGTAAATTGCTCAGGCTATAGTCAGAGACTACGATGCCTTTTAATTTTCCTGCAACATAAACAGGAGACATTATGCTCATCACATTTTTATTACGGAAAGTGTCATGGTAGATTTTCGGTACCGCTTTGCTGCTGGACATAAAACCATTTAACACCGTGGTGTCAACATTTAGCCTGCCGTATTTAAGAAAGTCATTTGGACTTAACGTAAATGATTCAGTGTTAATAAAGGTGGAGGCATAAATATATTTATTCTGCAGGTCGACATAATAGGTTATACGTCGATCCTTAGAGGTCGTGTTTTCTTTATGAATGCTGTCAGCGTCATCAAGCAAGCTGGCTTTATCGAAGGCCGTTAGTTGGGGGATATCCTGCGGCCAGCCCCGGCAATCACTGGCCAGCGTCTGGAATGTGCCGGATAACAGCAAAGAGTGCTGGTGGATGAGATTGATGCCTTTAACCTGATTGTCATATTCTAACTGTGCACAAATTTGCTGCTGTTGATAGGACGTCAGGGGCTGAACCGGCGTGTTAAAGCGCCTTGTCAGAAAGCCTATACTTTGATTTTGATATTTATCCTGTAGCAGCGAGGATTCTGCTTTCTCTACAATATAAGACATGTAGGCATTCATTGAACGATAGCTGTTCATCAGCTCATAGACAAAAAAGGTGGAAGTGAAAGTAATCACACCAAGCGAAATAAGTCCACGTACAACCTTATGTTTTAACATCATGAAAAATAAACTCTGACGATTAACTCAGTGAGCAACCCTTAATATTAACATGGCTTAAATGTCAAAACTTGTCTCTGTGTGTCATTGATTTGCAGAATGTTTTGATAATGAAAGCACGGCGGAGGTTGCTGGAACCCTCGCCGTTGATATTACTTGTCTTTCTTATGGATATCGAGGCAGGTAATCGTGGCTTCTTTGCCATCTTTATTGGTCACTGTCACTTTATCGCCGGCAGCTTTACCTTCACATGGATTATTGCGCTGGGGTGCCGCATCGGCAGCGAAAGCGGAAGTGGTGACCGCTGCCAAAACGGCAGCCAGAATGAAAGATTTCCTGAACATAGTATTACCTTATTGATGTGATTGATTCCGCTAGTGATTTTAAGACCCGCGATGAATATTACTGTTAGGTTCTGTGTAGGAATGTTAATACAAGGGGCCGAAAGATGAGGAGATGATTTATTTAAAAACTTTCCCCGTCCGGCCGTCGAAAGGGAGAGCGAAAGTTATGCAGATAATGCCATTAAGAATGAAATTTCAGTTAATGACACATATGGCTTAATGTTTTCTTAAGGTTTACCTCATACTCGGCGGGTCCACTTCTACAGGCATCTCCCGTTATGAAAATTAATAACATGCTTACTCCCGCTACTGCATTGTTGGCTTTTCTCTCCTGTCTGATCCCTTTTGCTGCCGACATGCATCTGCCTTTGCTACACGGGCACACCGTCACCTGGATTGAGAACTCACAGGCCATTTTGCTCTTGCTGGGTGCCGTGCTCACTTTTGCTTATATGAAGCCAATGCGGCTGCCGGAAGGCTCACGGAAGTTTTGGCTGTGGTCCGCACTGTGGTGGGTAGTGCTGTTGGGAAGAAGTACCAGCTGGGGACGTGATTACCTCCCGGAACTGCCAAAAATCGTCTTCAGAAGTATCTCTGTGATCCTCGTTGCAGGCCTCGTCCTCTCTTTCCTGCTTTCAGCACAGCTGCGCAAAGAGATAGCGTTTCGGATGAAGAATTTAAGTATCCCCTTATGGACCTGCCTGCTGGTGGTCGTCACATTTTTACTGGCCGATACCGTCGAGCACCATCGTCTGCTTTCGCCGCTCTTTCTTCACGACCGCCATTACCAGGATTTAACGGAAGAGCTGTTTGAAACGCCATTCATCATCGGTTTGCTTTTGATTTCCTTTGATTTTATGAAGCAGGAAGTGCAGTACAAAAATTCGTTTAGCGACTCTCTGCTTACCCTGGCTTACCGGCAGTCAATGAGAAAGGTATAACGTAGCAGCGCCGCTGCTTTCGCATAGCAAAAGCCTCGCTTCGGCGGGGTTTTTAGTTTTATAAAACGCTACTTGCCAGCATTTCCCTTCCGTTCTCCCTGGCGGTTCCTTCCTCCATTTTGTTTTCCTGGATAATGTTCCCTTAAGGTTCCGGGTGAATAATTGCAGCACTTTTCCCATAACGCTTAAGCCTGACGTATATGATGCTTACTTTTTCATCAAAAACTTCGAGGGTAATTTATTCTGCCCTGATTATTTTCATAACAGGTTCATGTACTTCATTGGGCGTGCGCTCTGCAACTGAGCCAGTTCGGTTGAGTCTGGACGCTGCTGCAACCCTCAACAGGCAGTACCCGGTGATTTTTCTGATCAGGCACGGCGAACGATGCGATCGTTCAGAAAATAAATGTTTGTCCGAGGCTGCGGGCATCACTCGTGCCGGCGCTAAGCAAGCCAGTCAGTACGGTGCTAAATTCAGCAAAAAATTCGCAAGTTTCAGCCTCTACTCTTCCAATACTGTGCGTACCGTTCAGTCAGCAACCGCGTTTTCAGGTAGAGGGCCGGTGATCAGCACGGGCCTGGGGAAGTGTGATAAAAGCATCTACGGAACCATTAAAAAACTGGCTGCGGAGAATAAAACGACCGTTTTGTTTACACATAATCATTGCCTGTCATTTATCGCTAAAGATATGAATAAATGGCAAACAGATCCGGGCTATCTTGATACGTTAGTGATGCATGAAAAAAACGACAGGCTTTATTTAGATGGCGAGTTGGTTTCACTGCAATAATACTATTTCTGTAGGCTTACTACGGCTGTGCAAATAATCAGAACGGACAAGCACTGTGGGCTTCTACCAGCGTTTCGCTGATGGGATGAATAAAATGCAATCCGCTGGCGTGCAGCATCAGTCTCGGCGTTTTTTCCGTGCCAGGCAGCAGGCGGCCTCCATACAGATCGCACCCTAAAATAGGGTGGCCCAGCTGCTGGCAGTGAATGCGCAGCTGATGGGTGCGTCCGGTTTCCGGAGTCAGCTGGACCCGCGTCAACGCCAGCACCGAACCATTTTCCTCTTCGCGATAGAATCGCTCGACGACCCGAAATCTTGAGCGCGCCGGCTTGCCGTGGACGGCACAAATCGACATCAGCGGGAACAGGGCCGGGTCTTTGGCAATAGGTGCATCGATCACCCCTTCGTCATCGTGCAGGTGTCCGCAAAGTACTGCGTCGTAGACTTTGCTCACCGTACGCAGGCTGAATTGCTGGCAAAGAGCAGCATTGATGCTCTTGTTGCGGGCAATGACCATCAGGCCGGAAGTCCCGAAATCAAGGCGGTGCACCAGGGTGCAGTCCGGGAAGATTTGGATTAGCCGGTAATGCACCGAATCGATATTTTGCGGATTTTTTCCCGAAAGACTAAGCAGACCTGAAGGCTTATTGATAAGCACCAGATGTTCGTCCTGAAAGAGGACCTCTATCTGGTCATGGCATGGTGGGGCGATAAAAGTATCGAGAATAGTAGACATCAGGTAGCCTGGGCAAAGAGTGGGTGCGGATAATAACCAATTTTTAATGGGGTGGCGAATCTGTCAGTTGAGCTTTGCGCTCCGTCATTTTCGCCAGCGGCTTGCTGCAGCAATACGAAGATATCATGCACTTGAGAAACGTAATCCAAACGGAAACCTCGAAAAATGATTAGTCAATGAAGGCTGGCGGTGAAAGGGGGACAAAGTGAAGTGGTTGATGAAAGGGGCCAGTAACGCCCCTTTGGGTGCTCAGTGACGACTTAGGTCAGGTCATTAATTTGGGCAACAGGGGCGTTCTCTTTCACAGATTCAATGCCTTTGAGGGCGCTCTGTTTTGTGGCGTACATTTCGCTCTGCGCAATAATCTGCCCGTTACCTGCTTTAAGAACGAAGTAATATGACTCAGCCACTCCCTGCTTAGTGCTTTTCTTTAGGTCAAAGCTACTCATAGATATTTCTCCTTTAAAGCCCGACGCTGGGCCTTGCCAGTATCTCCTGAGTTCTGGTGGCGATCAATATTTGTACAGGGCTAATATTGTCTCTTCTGTCTGAATTTTGAATTAAGCAACCCGGACTGCCAGCAGGTTCCTGGGCCAGGAGCGGCCCATACAGAGAACTAAAAAGATATTCCTGAACCAATCCCAATAGCCATACCGCTGTTACCGCCTGCGGCACCGACGCCGACATCGCTGGCACAGGACGTCAGGAGTAAGACGAAACCAACCAAAGCAAAATATCTCATTTGATGCTCCTTCTCGTTTTACCCAATTTATCACAATGACATTTTTCCGCTTAACTGATTGCTATACAGAAAGCATCAGCCCGGGCATTCAGTCTCTGCGGTTTTGCGCACTGGCACTTCTTGTCTGTCTTTTGTCGATGTGAGTTCTCCATGATAGATGAGTTCAGATAATCGGTTGAGCAGGTTTCGGCATAAAAAAAGCCGCTCACAGGGGCGGCTAAATAATTCGGAGTCTTTTTTGTTTTAGGTAAAGCAGGACTACTGTAATTTTTTTACTGTGAATACGCCAGTTGTTAAAATTGAAATCGTAATTTAAGGTTTTAGAGGGCGCAGAACCTGCGTACCGATAATGTTCACGATGAATATATTATTTTTTAAATTGAATTAAATTTCTGTAAAAATCTAAAATTTCAAATTTTAGTAAATTGCTAAATTAGTTTTTTATGCATATCATCTTTTCGGCTTTATGATAATTTTCTATCAGGAATCAAAGTAAGGAATCGACATGAATGCAGAGAATAAGAATCAGGAGTTATTCAATGATATCTGTCGCGTGATCCACTCGACGGTGATTATGGTGAGAAAATCCGGACAGATCATTAATAACTATAGCGTCAATATGATGCTGCAGGCGCGTGCAGGAGAGTGTGATGATCAGTATTTTAAGAGAATCTGTGCGCTGGCACAAAATATGATGAAATAGGTATGCAGTAAAGCAGGCTGAGGTGGTCAGGAACTTGCAGTCTAAGCCCATGTTTTGCTCGACCTGATGTCGAGATATCGTCAGATAAGGAAAGATAATTTATTGATGATACGTGAAATGTTAATAGTGAAATAAAAAATTCAGCCAGCAAAACAGAGTCCACTGGCTGAATTTTATAGTTTAATTGTGGGAGTCGCTAGTCTGCTTCTGGAACAGTTCACGGAACACAGGATAAATATCGTCCTGGTCACGGATGTGCTGCATGGCGAAATTATCGAACGTTGACTGTAAGTTCTCGTACTCGCGCCACAGCGTCTGATGCGCACGACGGGTTATTTCGATATAGCTGTAATAACGCACTACCGGCAGCAGTTTCTTTGCCAGGATCTCATGGCACAGCGGAGAGTCATCGGCCCAGTTATCACCGTCCGATGCCTGGGCGGCGTAAATGTTCCACTGCGCCGGGTCATACCTTTCTTTCACGACCTCATCCATCAGCTTGAGGGCGCTCGACACGATGGTGCCGCCGGTTTCCTGTGAATAGAAGAATTCATGTTCATCCACCTCTTTAGCCTGAGTGTGGTGACGTATATATACGACCTCTACGTTCTTATAGGTCCGGCTCAGGAACAGATAGAGCAGGATATAAAAACGCTTCGCCATGTCTTTTGTGGCCTGGTCCATTGAGCCGGAGACGTCCATCAGGCAGAACATCACGGCCTGGCTTGAAGGCTCCGCCCGTTTTTCGTAGTTCTTGTAGCGTAAATCGAAGGTATCGATAAACGGCACTCGCTTGATTTTCTCGCGCAGCTCGGCGATTTCCTTGCGCAGCTGCTCCTCTTCAAGCAGCTGTGCCGGTTCGCTTTTGCTGACGATATCAAGACTGTCTTCCAGCTCGTGCAGCGCCCGGCGTTTGCCTGCCGTCATCGCCGTACGCCGCGCAAGAGAGTTTTGCAGCGAACGAACCACGGCGATGTTGGCCGGTACGCCGTTAGATGTGTACCCGGCACGGTGAGTCTTAAACTCGTTAAGCTGCCGGTGCTGATTTTTCTTCAGGTTGGGTAGGGCGAGATCCTCAAACAGCAGATCCAGGTATTCATCTTTTGAAATCTGGAAGACGAACTCGTCCTGACCTTCACCGTCCTGGCTTGCCTGGCCCTGGCCGGAACCGCCGCCACCGCCGCCGCCCTGTGGACGCTCAATGCGGTCATTTTGCACAAAATGATCGTTGCCGGGATGGACGCGATGGCGTAGTCCGCCCCGGCCCTGGTGAAACATCGGTTCGCTGATATCTTCACTTGGGATGGACACGGACTCGCCGCTGTCGACGTCGGTAACCGAACGCTTGTTGATGGCCTCGGAAATCGACTGTTTGATTTGTGCCTTGTAACGGCGCAGGAAGCGCTGGCGGTTAACCGCGCTCTTGTTTTTGCCGTTCAGTCGCCTGTCAATAAAATAGGCCATAGTTCCCCCAAACTGCTTTGCCAACTGCGCAGGGGTACCACGGCTGTGGCACCCGGTAGTGACTTAAGACGTTATGAAGATTTGCGGACCCGCAGATACCATTCGCACAGCAGACGGACCTGTTTACGGGTGTAGCCTTTCTCCATCATACGATCGACAAAGTCATCGTGTTTCTTCTGCTCGTCGGTCGAGGTTTTGGCGTTGAACGAGATAACGGGCAGCAGCTCTTCGGTGTTCGAGAACATTTTCTTCTCGATGACCGTGCGCAGCTTCTCGTAGCTGGTCCAGTTAGGGTTACGACCATTATTGTGGGCGCGGGCGCGCAGCACGAAGTTAACGATTTCATTACGGAAATCTTTCGGGTTGCTGATGCCGGCTGGTTTTTCAATTTTTTCCAGTTCAGCATTCAGGGATTCACGGTCAAACAGCTGGCCGGTATCCGGGTCGCGGTACTCCTGATCCTGGATCCAGAAGTCAGCGTAGGTCACATAACGGTCGAAGATGTTTTGCCCATACTCTGAGTAGGACTCCAGGTACGCCGTCTGGATCTCTTTGCCGATAAATTCGGCGTATTTCGGGATCAGATAGCCTTTCAGGTGTTCAAGGTACTTCTCGGCGATATCCTGCGGGAACTGCTCGCGCTCAATCTGCTGCTCAAGCACATAGAACAGATGCACCGGGTTAGCCGCCACTTCCACATGGTCAAAGTTGAACACGCGTGAAAGGATCTTAAACGCGAAGCGTGTCGACAGCCCGTTCATTCCTTCATCCACACCGGCGTAATCGCGATATTCCTGGTAGGATTTCGCTTTCGGATCGGTATCCTTCAGGCTTTCGCCGTCATACACCCGCATTTTGGAGTAAATGCTGGAGTTTTCTGGCTCTTTCAGACGCGACAAAATGGAGAAACGGGACAGCGTTTCAAGGGTGCCAGGGGCGCAAGGCGCGTGGGACAGCTCGCTGTGGTTAAGCAGCTTCTCGTAGATTTTGATCTCTTCGGAGATGCGCAGGCAATAAGGGACTTTGACGATGTATACGCGGTCAAGGAACGCCTCGTTGTTTTTGTTATTTCGGAAGGTCACCCACTCCGATTCGTTGGAATGCGCAAGAATTATGCCGTTGAACGGCAGGGCAGAGATGCCTTCAGTACCGTTGTAGTTCCCCTCCTGAGTTGCGGTCAGCAGCGGGTGAAGCACTTTTATCGGCGCTTTGAACATCTCGACGAATTCCATGATGCCCTGGTTTGCGCGGCACAGCGCGCCGGAGTAGCCGTAGGCATCCGGGTCGTTCTGGGCGTGGTTTTCCAGTTTTCGGATATCCACTTTACCGACCAGCGCCGAGATATCCTGGTTGTTCTCGTCACCCGGTTCGGTTTTGGCAATGGCAATCTGTGCCAGAATGGACGGCCAGACTTTTACCACGCGGAATTTGGTGATGTCGCCGCCGAACTCCTGCAACCGTTTTGCCGCCCACGGGGACATAATCGTGCCGAGGTAGCGGTTAGGCACGCCGTACTCTTTTTCAAGAATCGACGCATCTTCCTGAGGGTTAAACAGGCACAGCGGGTGATCGTTCACCGGGCTGCGCTCGCCGTTGGCGCTCAGGGTATAAATAGGGACCCGCTGCATCAGTGCTTTCAGACGCTCGGCAAGGGAGGACTTACCGCCACCCACCGGCCCCAGCAGGTAGAGGATTTGTTTCTTCTCTTCCAGCCCCTGGGCGGCATGTTTAAGGTATGCAACAATCTGTTCAATGGCTTCTTCCATACCATAGAACTCTTCAAACGCCGGGTAGCGGGAAATCACCCGGTTTGAAAACAGACGGGATAGCCGTGGCTCCGTGGCAGTGTCCACCATCACTGGCTCACCGATGGCCATCAATAGCCGTTCTGCCGCGTTGGCATAGGCACTGCGATCTTGCTTACAGATGGCAAGAAACTCCTGCAGTGTGAACTCTTCGTCCTTGGCAGCTTCATAACGCTGGCGATAGTGATCGAATATATTCATGGCATGCCGTCCTGTTGTAAACTGTGGGAACATTTGAAGCTATCAGAATTTTTACTTTTAGCGTAGGTCTTCAACGGGATATAAAAATATGCTCCGTCCTATTTGTTATGAGCGTGTATCGAGTTTTGATCAAGTTGTTACTGGAGCAGGATTGGATGATCAGCGTTCAATTATCGAGCAGTATTTGGATGATAATGCTGATAAATTCACATGTGACAGGATTTATATAACAGATGAAGGGGTGTCAGCCTTTAAAAACGCTAACATCTCCCCTGAGTCAAATCTTGGTAAATTTTTACAAGATGTGCGAAATCGCAAGTACGGGAAGGGTGATGCACTTATCGTGACCAGTCTCGATAGGTTGAGTCGCCGCTCCAGTTGGACGGAGAATACGATCCAATTTATTGTCGTGAGTGGCATAGTCATTTACGACATAAGTACTGGCCTAGTGTTAAGGGATGATGACAGTTTTTCGAAAATACTAATGGAAATCATCCTACAGCGTTCACACAACGAATCGTTGATGAAATCTGTTCGTGCAAAAGTTGCATGGCAAAACAAGGTTATGAGAGCAGCGGCTAACGGTGAGGTTGTATCAAATCGTATGCCGTTCTGGTTAGAAAACATTGATAACAAGTACTCGGTCATTGAAGAGCAAGCCGCCTTGGTTGTTCAGTGCTTTGAATGGTACAAAGCTGGGTTTAGTACTGGCGAGATAGTGAAACGTATCGGTGATCCAAAGTGGCAAATGGTAAAGGTATCTCGCCTAATACGTGACAGGCGGTTGTTAGGTGAACATAAGCGGTATAATGATGAAGTAATATCGAATGTGTACCCAAAAATCATTGACGATGAACTATTCATAACTGCCAATCGGATGATGGATACGGTAATGGCAGATAAGAAAAAACCTGCCGAAGATCTGTTGCTGGAACCAGACGTTGTTAAACAGATTTTTGAACTGTCAGAATCGGGGCTTGGTTCGGGTGCGATTGTTAAACGATTACCGGATGGTTGGAGTACTGTCAATGTGCTACGTGTCCTTCGTGACAAGAAGGTAGTAGAGCAAAAGATTATTGATAATCTGACGTTCGAACGAGTAAACGAAAAACTTACTAAAAGTGGTGTTGCAAACCGAATCAGGAAAGATGTAACTATTGCTCAAAATGATTACATAACAAACTTATTTCCTCGAATCCTTAAATGTGGTTTCTGTGGTGGGAATATAGCGATCCACTATAATCATGTTAGGGCAAAATACGTTATCTGCCGTACACGTGAAGAGAAAAAAAGGTGTGATGCTAAATCTATACAATATACTCGAATTGAGAAGAATATTCTTAATACGGTTATGCAAGTCGATTTTTCAAAATTGATGAATGATGGTACAGCAGATAATAATGATGGCCTTGAGACATTGAAATTAGAATTGCTTGCCTTAAAGTCACAAGAGAAACAATACCTAGAAAAAATCACAAAAAGAAAAGATGAAGGTAAGAAAACTTCTATGCCCTTAATGGAAGGGCTAACTGATGTACAGGATAGTATCGATGAGTTACAGGATAGGATTAATAGCTATTCTCATAAAAAAGAAATTCCGGCTTTTGATTATGATATCGATGCTGTACTTGATCCAATGAATGTAGAGTTAAGAGCAAAAGTAAGAAAGGAACTTAAACTGGTACTGTCACGAGTATCTTATTGGGTGTTTGATAAACTTATTTTTGTTGATTTGAAGTACTTCACGGATGTTCTATCACATGCACTTCTCATTGATAACAAGCGTGGCGGCGGTGAATTATTGCAGGAGATTGCTATTACGCAACAAGGTAAAGAGCGTACATATAGAGTACAAGAAAAAGGAAATACCGTATTCAAAGTGGTTTCGGATGGTGATGTCTGGACTTTAGAAGCAAGTCGCTCTAAAACACTCGATGAGCTTTACAACTTCATGCGACTGCTGCAAGGAAGGGAACCAGAAACATTTGAGTTTGGCATTAATGAAGACCAGATAGATTGGATTGATTAGCGAAGATGACCGGTTTGAAAGTTAATTTGACCTCACCAGAACCTCTGTGTGAGGTTTTTTTGTATGTCGTAGTGCATAGGCACAGGTTTAACGTAGAAGGTAGCAGAACGCGTTACAAGAGGATTAGGTGGGTTTTACTTTAGGTCGGGAGCGAGGCAGCAGCAAAACTCTGTCAGTGTTTAGACATCGTTGACAGAAAAAAGACTTTAGTGAATAAAGGGGAAGTGCACTGAAAATCATGAAGATTCAACGGGTTGCGTATTTTTTAGGATAAAATATCGAAAGTGACTGAAAAAAAGAAGAAAAAAAAATCTAGCTTTGAGTGAATAAACTCCAAGAATTGATAGGCAGGACTAACACATTATCAATGAAAATTCAAGAATTATATTTACAATTCAGCACCCATTGGGTTTGATTTTCCTTATCTTTAGAATACCACTTTGGATCTTAAATTGTCAATTTACTGATGAATTTCACTTAAGTCGAAAATTGACTGAACGACATTCAACCTTTAGCATTATAACCGTCAACACGGCATCGATTTAATAATCATGCAAACGAGTAAGGAGGTAGCCCATGAGATGACTTTTAATTTAGCCAAAGAAAAGGAGGTCTCTATGACCGTATCAAAACGTGGCCGCGTGCCAGAAACTATCAAAGAAGTAGTACAAGAACAATTTACCCGCATGGGAGATCGCTATTCTGCCACTATGAAGTGGAGGAAGTCACATAGCGTTAGTTACTTCAGTGTTTTCCGTGAGTTACCAAATGAGCCAGATCCAGTTATCTACACATTTGCGATTCATGGTGATGAAATTCGCTATACAAGCTGTGATGTGAACACATGCGAAGCAACACAATTATCATTACCGAACTCAGAGGATGCTTTCTTTCAGTTCATGTTCAAATGTGATATACCGTTAGAGTTCGACGCATTTACGCAAATTATGCGTTTGATCTCATTGTATGGATTAGACGTTACTGCTTTCTATAAATAAAAAGAATGAGAGGCATATTATTATGCCTCTGTTATTTTACTCCTGTTATAAATAGTACTATAAGAATAGGAGGATTGATTATGACTTGGTTAAGTAATGAGATACTTAAGGTACTAGCAACAATAATTTATATTTTTGTACTAATGCCATTTGTTATGGTACTGCATTTGTCATTTACGGTTCTAGCACTACTATTGCTACCATTTAATAGAGATCTGATAAATAAATCGAACGATAACAAAAATGAAACGCCATAAATTAATATGGTATAATATATATAACATTATAATTCCTCCTTCCAAAGTTGCCCTACGCAAGTGGGGTACTTTTTTGTATGGATTTTTAGGGGGAATGATTACAAAGGAAAGTAACATGGAAAAGGAAAACAAAACACAGGTTGTATCAGTTAGATTTACTGATACACAGAAATCAGCATTACAAAAACTTGTTGATTCAGGTAAGGCTAAAACAATTGCGGGTGCTATACAGTACTTAATCAATAGTCACATGATAACAGGTTAATACATAGCAGTACGGTTGGCTTCTCACCGCACAAGAAGAGTAAACGCGGCTACAGGATGTACCGCGTATTTACAATGGATGTAATTATAATGAGAAAGGTTAAAATAAATGATCTAATTGGTCAAAAACTAACTGATAAAGAAAAAGCACTAAGAGTATGGCATAACTTTCACTCAAGAGTACTCAATAATAGTAATTATGCTAATGTTACCATATGCGAAGAATGGTATGTGTTCAGTAATTTTTATAATTGGTATATTGATAACTATGTAGCAGAATGGCATTTAGATAAGGATATATTAGGAGGTGATGAGTACAGCCCAAGTAACTGTATCTTTGTACCGAGAGAAGTCAATCAATTGTTCCGTGTAGTACCAACATCTTTATCAACCGGTGTTGCCGTTAATCATAAGGGCTATCAAGCACAAGCAACATTTGATAAGAAAGTACATAAATTTGGGACATACCCAACGATAGAAGAAGCTCATGCTGCTTATGTTGTTGGGCGTAAATCATATATCTATAAACTATCGCAGCAGTATAAAGCATATCCGAAACTTAGTGCGGTACTATTACAAAAATCACAATAATAAAATTGGCCTATAGTGGGTAGAGTCGCTATAGGCCATGAAAAATTAACATAATTTACAGGGGTATTTATCATGGCAAGAAAAGAAGCAATTCATAATAATCAGAAAGTACAGGGAGCATTAAAAAATATAACATTACATGCCCTTTCCAAAGAAGCAAAAGATGTAATGAGAAATCTAATTCAAGAAAGTGATTTTTTAGGTAAAAACAGAGTACCAGAAGAAGACGTGTATGCCATTGTTCGTAATAGTCCAGAGTTAAGCGAACAGCTAACATTTGAATATCTAAAGCTATACAGACAAACAAAAGGTATGAACTACCCGGATAGTAAATCAGCACGTGAGAAGTACAAGAGGATCGCTACGCTCATTTCACAGGCATTCGAGCAACTACTGAACGATGGTGTACCCCTCAACATGATTGCAAAGTATAAGTCTAAGCAGTTGATGACAGACGAACAGAAAGCCGCACATCTAGAGATGTTAGATAGCGGGGCAGATCTCCAATCACTCATTGATCATCTTGTAGCAATGAAGAAATGATAACCGTTTTGCATAGTTACGGTAATGGAACAGATGTTATTAACCATCTGATTTTTTTAATATTTATTACCGTAACTATAACCGTATTTAAAAAGGTGAAAATACGGTTATTATTAGTAGTAATGAATATATATTCAATATCTAGCGGTGAAATCAATGTTTTATGCACTGTATGTAGTGGTTTTTGAATAACCGTAACTTAATATAATATAACCCATACCCATTACTTTGAAAGCATACGTGTCTTACTGAAATTCAGTCTCTAGAGAGCCTAACTCGCTTTGCTCGTCAGTCTCTATAAAAACCAAATATTAGATCGTAACTTTGCGTTTTTCTCATCAGTACTCGAAACAACGCAAGGCGTAAATACTCGCTTTGCTCGGACAGATAATAGTACTGACTAAACTATTGGGGGCGGCCTATGGCCTAAAGTTCGCTTCGCTCTTTTTGAAGTATCTACGCGGGCTAAGCCCTTGTTGGGGTTATCGGGCTGTTTAAGCCCTTACTGAAGTCATCAAATTATCTAACGACACGAAGCAGTACTATCAAGTTACATACATTAAAGTATGGAATGTCAATGAGTTGAGTTGCCCTCTAAGTCGAGAGAAGGGCACATGTACATAGAAATATTATACTTCGAATAACTCTCGGAATTTGTAATTGTGAATTTTCTCATGAATAGATATTCCGTTCTGATACGAAGATAAGGCCTCAGCATAATATTCATTGAAATGATTCCCAAAAAGCACAAAAAATCTTTTGTCATCAATAAATTCTGATAAGGCGTTTCGCAAATTGAATGTGGCATTAGATAGCGACATAATAGTGTTTTGATGAGCATCCAATAACTGTATTAGTTCATTTTCTTTTAAAATCTTAACATCCCATCGTTTTAATGAATGAAATCTCAACTTAACATCTTCTAGCTTTAATTTATTATTTTCTATTGAAATCCTTAACTCATCAAGTGATATTATCACTTTTGCTTTATCAGCTTGGTTTTCGAAAAAGTTAGAGCGATAGTAAATGTCAGCCTCCGCTAATACATTGATAAATGAGTCATGTACTGGAGAAACTGAATCCATCTCATTGAGTAATGATTCAGCCTTTTCTAATCCGAGTGTTCGCGTTTTTTCTGATAGCCAATCTTTAGCATTAATTGCTGCATATAATGCAGCACCTGCCATTACTATATTACACAAAACAGAAATCCAATCACTTACGCTTCCCCATTCAAAACCATTAGAGCCAGAAAATAGTACTTTAATTAAAGCTAATGTCGCTACCCATAGAAGTACTATGACGGTAGCAACTAACAATTTGTTCCATCGTTCAACTCTCACTTTCTCAACCCGTAGACTGGTTCATGGATGAATAATTTTACCATTTGCAGTTATGTTTCGTAAATGTTCATCGTAGTGTGAAAATTTAACCTAAGTGGAAGTTGAGACGTCATTAGATGGCGTTGTACTGGCTGAGATCACGATTTCTTTAAAAAAAAGGGGGCTGGTTGCTTTGAACTGGTTAACATAGTGAGCTTATAAGCACCGAAGAAGTACTTCAGCAGGAGCAGATATGAACAGAAAGCAATTCATCCAGTCACACGGAGCTACTTGCAGTAACTGGACGTGGAGTTGGTCATTTGTTAACCATGAAAAGAAGATGGTCATCTTTGGGTCATGGGATGTTGAGAGTGAACAAGAGCGGTCAATCATTCTTCGAGAGCGTTGGGAGTACAACTCAAACAACAAAAAACAACCGGGATACACCCAGGCACTGGAACACATCAGGTTAGTCCATGAAGGCTACGAACTTTACACCTTCAATATGGTTTTCGCAGAACACCCGGATAATCCTGAAATTGCAGTAATCAAGGATTTTGAGCGTAAATTAAACAAGCGATATCTTCGTAAAGAAGGCGTTGTTTGGTATGCAGATTTCTTACCTAATCCATTCCCTGATGAGATTCCTTCAGGAGAGAGTTTTGTTGAAGGTGCAAAGACTCAAGTAACAGTGAACTACTACGAACGCGATCCAAAGGCCAGACAAGCCTGCATCCAGCATCACGGTACTACCTGTAAATGCTGTGGCTTCGATTTTGAGAAGGTCTATGGTACACATGGCCGTGGGTTCATTCATGTACATCACATCAAGCCGCTTCATACGATTGGGGAAAACTATGTGGTCAACCCCGTAACAGATATGATCCCATTATGTCCAAACTGCCATGCAATGGTACATCGTGGAAGCGAAGTACTTCCAATTGCAGATTTGAAAAAGAAAATGACATTCTGGAGCGAGTAAATGGATTTATCACAATTGAGTAACGTCGAATTGATCCCGCCGAAAGGTGGCTTTTATTATTAGGGGGGCGTGATGGGGTGGCAGAAAGAGTTTAGTTTAGAATTTGAGCGGGATGAACTTAGAAGGTTAATTTCCTACGTTAACTGGTTTACATTCAAACCAAAATTTAAAGAACAATTGGTTTTATTATTAACACAGCTTTCAGAAAAAAATATTAATCTTAACGTCATAGATATGGCAGATGAACCCGATGGATATGGATTTGATTGTATAACTTTGCAGGTCTCAGATCGTATGACGGGAAACATGCGGCAGCAAATTACAAAAGAAAGCATAAAGTTTAATCATCATAGGCAAAAAGGTGCTTCTTTATCAATAACCTATAGTGCTACAGGGGCTGTGCATATGATGCTATTCCCATCTTCATCCGAAGATTCAATGGCAGAGCATGACTCATTAATTATTTTTCATTCTTATAATGCGAAGAATATAACTCCGACTATTATAGAAAACGGTGTGAGAGATCTACTTCGTTATCATCGAGTAACAGGTGTGTTACATAAATCATCAATAAAGGATATGTTAAGAATTAAGCTGTTAAGAGTAAAAACATACTTTATACAGTATAATGATAAAGAAAATAAATTCAAAAGACTTACAGCACTATATATTCCAGCTTTGACTTTGTTTGTCACTTTATTAGCAACAATAGCAACTATATTGACGATGAAAATTACAATGCAACTTTAATTTAAGCATGCCGTACTTGTCTTATCATAATAAGTTGATATTTTTTTAGTAAAATAAATCATTCTACCAGACTGCACATAGAGGGTATAGTCAAAACGCAGACACTGTATCCCTCAAGTAATGAAGCATGGAACAATCAAGCAACAGATTAGTTGATAAGGGGCGGAATGCCCCTCTAAAGAACGTCAACGTTCGAAGCACAATAATTATTTAAATAAACTATCAAAATCAATTGATAACTCATTTATATTATTTTTGACTGATTCATGAATTGCAAGGACTGCTATTTTTTCATTATTCCACTTTCTGTTTCTACTTATAAGTTCGGCCTCATCTTTCCACGTATCAATTAAAGAACGATGTACTTTCTGTAATTCGATTAAGGACGCAACTAAATTACTGAATCGATTTTCTTCAATTATAGTAATTTTCCATATCGTGAGACTATGCATACGAGCACTGAAACTAATAACCAGTGTTGCTAAGTCTTGGAATTTTTGTACGTGTTGATAGTAATCGGTCTCATAGTGTTTCGACGGTGTACGAGCACTACCTTGGAAGTTCGCTTCCAAATTGAGAACGTAGTTAGCTAACAGGTGCTGTTGAGCAATTCTTATTTTGGTAAGTTCTAGCATACATTGACTTGCTTGTCTAAAGCCTTCATTCTGGATTTTAGGTGATAGCCAGTTTTTTGCATTAAATGCTGCATAAATCGCAGCACTTGCCATTAATACATTACTTATTGCAATAATAACATTGGAATAAGTATTTAAAGCCACACTGGTTATATTGAAAGTGAAAACACGTAAAAAAGTCAATGCTGAAAATACTAATAGTAATATTACTGCGGCTACTAAAGATTTATTCCATCTTGCAATGTTTTTTATACCATGATCACATTGCTTATTATTAGTTTCATTTTCAATATTTTGGGGTTTTATCTCGTCCATACTCAAATCGCTTTAGGATAAAACGGAAGTATACAAAGAATTTATTCATTCTGTATACTACCACTACGTGTTCCCCTTCACCATTGGGTAGGTTTGTTGGGGGTGAGGGGGAACGCGATCAAAACGGTAATTCCCCCTGCTCACAAAACCATCCATCTTCATCATGCTGCTTATAGACGGCATTTTCAGTACTCAGATAATGCAAGCCTTCCAGTACTGAACATAGCGGCGTTTCCAGTATGAACACGAAGCAATCACGCTCAATCGTGCCTAACCAGTATGTACCTTGCTGGTTCTGGAAGAAAACACGATCCCCATATGAAAACTCATCAAGACTGTATCCCCAATAGCAGACCTTAGCCCATTGGCCTAAATGCTCAAACTGCTGCACCCCGCGTTTGATTGCCAGATCAAAACCATTCTTGCCCATACTATGTCTCTAAATTTGTACTGGTTATCCATACAGTATGGCATCACATTTCGTACAGATCCAGCCATGAAAATCACTTACCACTAAAAACGGTAGAAATGTAATTATCGATCATTTTAATTTGATCAACGCTTAAAAATGATCAATTATCAATCAGTTATGACAACTGAGAGATCAACATGAAAATCGAACATTGGGCAGTTCCAATTACGTCTTTGGACGGTATGTTACTCGGCGTAGAGCTGGAAACCCGTGTACTGATAAACGGTTGCCGGGTACTGATGGGGGCAGGAAAGGAAAGTGAATACATTCGTCATGTGGTTTATCAGAACCAGTTAAGAATGATTCAGGGTAAAGCCGCATGGTTCAAAGAAAAGGGGTTGTTGTGCGTGCTCAGTACTGGCACAGGTACACGGTATGATGATCTACCATTCATACGCTACATGGCTGCTGAACCACTGCTAACCGACGGTTACGACGTAGTACGACTAAATAGACGGTTCACTGAAGAACACATCGAAAGGCTGATTTTCCCGGTACTCATCAAGAACATCATGCAGTACTGCGACAAGGTGATCGTACAAGTCACTGGCTATAACAATCACAGGATTCTACGAGAGTCGGGGATATGGGCAGTACAGGGAGAGTACAGGCCAATCCGCTTTGAACAATGCGAACAACTTCTATAGGGATATAAAAAATGAAAATACTAATCGTCATGTTGGTAGTACTGCTCACAGGCTGCGGCAGCGTACATCACTCATTCATGGATAAAGCCTTTGTCGCCAACGTTGATAACAAGGCTACAATAGTACTGTTTGATACAGGTACACGTAACGGGGTGAAGTACTACCGTCCTCAGTTCCATAGTGATTGTGACCGTACCTACAATCCGATCTATCAGATGGACAATGGCAGTACTGGATGTATGATCCGCGAGTCACGCATTGCTGACTTACAGCCATACAATAAGTATCTAGGTGAAGAATCACTTAAACGTGTCGATACTCAGTTTAGCCATGAATTTCTTTAAGGGATAGAAAGTACAGTACAAATTAATGACGATATATGATAGAAATATTAGACGACAATTTGCGAATGGAAAGGCTAATGGATGTTGTTAAATTAATTGATGATAATAAAGTATTAATAACGTTTTTAATTTCGTGTGCATCATTATGTATCTCAGCAAGGACAGCATGGTTAGATAGATCAAGAATGACCATTAAGGCAAGACCATATACATATGATAGGGGGGATGGTATGTTATTCAACCATTTGGATATATACATTTATAATCATGGAAGACGAGACGCGGCAATTGACAGGATCGTTTATAAATACTCTGACGGTTACTCGACCTATCATGGAAGTAACGATGACTTGATTGTGTTGAAAGAAAATCAAAGGAAGATTGTTAAATTGGATTATAGCGATTTAATCATACCTGGTTCAGAAGGTGATGTACACTATCTTGAAGATATAGTCATAGTTGATATTCGTGGCAATGAGTATACAATTCCGAATTGTAAAGAAATGATAGATAAGGTTCATCAGACCAGATGAAGGCATCGTTTAATTGTATTAGCTCAGACCTGAGCTAATACACTTTACCATTACTTCAACTTAACCGCATCACCAATACACTTCACGGAAGCCCAGCAATTATTAGTCCAATCAGTATCAGAATTCTTCTGACAGAGATTGTTAACTACTGCATCTGCATCCACCATCGCCGCCTGTATCTTTATCCCTTCAAGTGCTTCCGACTGGCTCACATCCTGCTGTTGATTACCATTACGATTACAACTCAAACCCGTTACAGTCTTGATCACCTTTGCAGTCGGGTAAGGGTTATCATTATGTACGGGCATATTAGCGGCCTTTGCCCGTTCAGCACCAGACAGATCATCGATACGGGGATTAGACATACAGCCAGTGGCAACGGAGCATAACAGTACTATCAATGGATATATTTTCATTATTGTATCCCGCTGTGTTAGTTCAAGATAAAGATAGTCTATGACATTCAAAATGGAAGTGTAAGACGCTACACGGATAGTATTTCAGTACTTAAGTAAAATCACTATCTCATTATCACAATTCAATACAGAGCGTCTGAGAGCGTTTAAAAGGTACTCCTACAGGCCACCTTAGAACGCGAGTTTTCGGCACCGAATGCTTTTAATCATATGTGACCTTTTAGACTCACACAAAACATAAGCCTCTTGATAAATATATCAGGAGGTTTTTTTATGCCTAAAACAAGAACAAACAAAACTAATCTGACTATATCATACAGCGAACTATCACGCCGCTACGGATATGACGTTTCTGTTATTAGCCGTGAATGGGTGAACAGAGGACTGGACTGTACTAAATCAGAAAAAGAAATCTATGAATGGATTCGTACTAACATAATTGATCCATTACGCAACACAGATATCAAAGAACAAATTGAACAAGAGCGATTGAAGAAGCTATCAGCAGAACGCCAACTGGCAGAACTTGAATTAGCTGAAAAGAATGGGCTGGTGGTCAGTACTGAATATCTAGAACAAGTACTGACAGAATATCTGTTTCAAGTTAAAACCGCAATGCGTGCGATACCGTCCAAAACATACTTAGAGTTATTTGCTCAGAATGACGCAAAAGATCTACGAGACATATTAAAAGAAAATATTGATAAGACTTTATTCCAGCTTGGAAGCATGGAATTTGAGTTACCCACGGATGAAGAACTAAATGGACAACAAGAAGAAACTAACGAGGTTATTGAAGAAAGTACTACCGACTTTACAGCCACCGAAGATACAGAAAACCAGCGAATGGATCAGTAATGGTGTAGTGAAATTTGTTGATGGGCCGAACATGGGGCTTGACTGGCTTCCATTTAGTTTTCAAAAAGAACCGATGGATATAGCTCAGGATAGAAGTACTAAAAAGATAGTACTTCAGTCATGCAGCCAGCTTTTAAAAACGACAGTACTACAATCAATCGCATTTAACGTAATGGCGAATGATCCCTGTAATTTTGCCTTTGGGAGTAGTTCCGAATCAGAAGTGAAGAAGTTCAAAGATGGTAAGTTTTTACCCGCTATTGAAACCAGTTCAGTACTGAAGCCATTAGTAACAGATAAGAATGATAAGAACGCCGCGAATAACTCAAAACAAACACAGATGATCAACGGCACGTTTATCTATTGGCTAAACCTTAATACACCAGGAAACCTACGCGGCATTACAACACGTGTTGTCCTGTTGGATGAAGTCAGTAACTGCGAGATCACTGATGAAGGAAATCCAATTAAACTGGCTGAAGCACGTACCAGTACTTTCGGCAGTGATTCACTAGTCGTTGTATCTTCCACGCCATTGTATAAAGACGATCTGATCAATGCTGAATATAATCTTTCGGATAAGCGGCGGTACTATGTTACTCATACATGTGGTCATGAATATACTTTCGAATGGGAACAAGTAGCATTTGAATTTAAAACATTAGAAAACGGACGAGCAATACCAGACAGTACTACTACCCGTTTAATTTGTCCTCATTGTAATGAAGAGATTGATGAACATACACGCCACCAAATGATCGACGGTGGTCGATGGATTGCTACTAACAAAGATGGTGAGCCGGGTGTAGTAGGGTATCAAATCAGCCGTATGTATTCCCCATTGAATACTATTACTGAAATGGTTTCAAAGTTTGCCGATGCTCTTTATAACTTCAATCTACAAACATTTTATAATAATGAACTTGGATTACCCTATGAAGATGAATATCAGAAGGAATTAGATATTCTTCAATTAGAATCATTACGAGAAGATGAATTTAACCTTCATAACATCCCTGAAAGTACTTTAGGCATAACAATAGCAGTAGACCAGCAATTAGACCGCTTAGAAGCAACTGTATTAGGCTTTGATGAGAAGAACATTTATGTGCTCGGTCATGAATTTTTCTATGCCCACGATTGTACAAAGATTGAGGCCACAGCATGGAAGGATTTAGACCAGTTCTGTAGGCAAGATTTCCGTACTGTACAAGGTCGCATAGTACCGACACTTGCCGTATTCGTGGACAGTTCGAACGGTAACGCCACCGATACAGTTAAGAAGTTCACCGCACGTTGGGCTAAGTACCATCCTATCAAGGGTTCAAGTAGCACTACTGGTGATCTCTTCAAAACGAGTACACAGGCTGGCTACCAACTACAGATCCTAAATGTACATGACCAGAAGAATACGATACGTAAACTTTTAAACTTAATGCTCAGTACTGAAGCGGAGAACGCACCAGTTAAATTACGCTTTAGCAGTACTTTACCGTCCGATTACTTTGAACAACTTTCAGCAGAAGAATTAAAACCAGCAGGGGGGAAATTAGTATGGCGATTAAAGAAAGGTCAAAAGCGTAATGAGGCTTTAGATTGCCTTGTCTATGGAATGATAGCGATTGTATATGCACAAAGTAAATTAGGTACTCAACCATTCAGGAAACTACGTGAACATAAAGTACAGGAAAGTACTAAATATAATATAAATAAAGTAGAAGAACCAATAACCAAACCAGAGAAAAAACAGACGCGTAGACGTACTGGTATGGGTTCTAATTGGTTCGGCAAATGATAAGGAAATCAAATGGCACTACTACCAGACAAGATCTATTTGGTATCAAATCCAATGGATCTAACGGTAACAGTACCCGCTGCTACGATTCTCGTTATTAGTTTTACTTCATCCGGTCAAAGTACATCATTGGATAATCTCAATGGCAGTACTTCAAAAGATTTTACGGTTACATTAGATATGCGTACAGCAAGTGAATTACTTTTCTGTACTCAAATATCTAACGGACAAGCCAGTACATTTACTTCTGAGGTCATTAATCCATTACTTTATACTTCTGAATACGCACAATTGAAGCAGATGATCAGTGAAATTGATGCGGTAATTGCTAATAAAATTGCAGGCGGTGCTAATTACTCAATCACAATCAATAATAAAACTCTTGTAAGTGAATCACTATCATCACTTGAATCCATGCGTGAACGCTATGTGAAGCGTGCAAACTCACTATTTGTGAAAATGAATGGCGGTACTTTATCCAGTGGCGGCAAACCAATCAAGAGCATTACGGTTTTCAAGCCTAAGCCAGGGAGTACACGCTAATGTTCTGGAATAAAAAAGAAGTCACACAAGAAGCTAAACCTAAGAAACAAAAACAAGAGCGTAGTACTAAACCATCAACACTTAAACGTGATATTCAGGCAGTACGCAACACATCGGTTATGAATTTTGGATTTAATGCTAATTCAGGAAGCAATATTAACTTTCTGATACTTAAAGCACTACCTACCATGCGAGCGTTTTCACGTGATGCAGTACTTAAAAACCCAATTGGGCGTAAGTACATGAACCTTTCCGTAGATGGGGTAGTAGGGTCCGATGGTGTTTACGTGAAACCTGCGGTAGAGATTGACGGAAGCGAAGAAGAAATTAACCAGATTAATGAACAATTAGAGAAACTATTTGATCGTTGGGCTTATGATCCAGACCGATTTAGCGTCGATGGTGCTTTAAGTTTTGAGCTATTCCAACAAAATGTAGAGAAGATCAGGGTACAAGATGGTGAATGCTTTATCAGAATTCATACTATTAACCGTCAAATAAAATTAGAAATATTAGATACTGCTCGTTTACAACAATCCAATAACCAACATTTAGCCAATGGTAATTATATCAGTAATGGTATCGAATTTGACCAATGGCACAGACCAGTAAATTACTATTTCTGTAGATTTGATCCCGTTACGTACACATACAGTACTGGAGATTATGAAGTCATTCCGGCTAATGAAATATGCCACTACTTCATAGCAGACCAGCAAGGGCAGGAACGCGGATTACCCGATTTAGTCGCTACAAGTAAGTTAATTGAAGATCTGAAGAATTTCACAGAGGCTGCATTAACAGCAAAACGTGTAAGTGCTTCCAGTATGGCATTCATTACTAATAATAACGACACTACCAGTACAGATCTGTTAGGTGCTGATGAGCGTGATGAAGTTACACCAGTATACACAGAGTACTTTGAAGCGGGCTTTATTGGTGAATTAGGTGAAGGGCAGGACATTAAAACTGTCACTCCGACGAATGGTGTAGATGGTATCGATCAGTTTACTAATGAACTCATGAATCAAATTAGCATGGGCTTAAACGTAACTAAACAGGCTCTATTATCTGACACATCTAATGCTTCATTCAGTGCTGCACGATTAACAGAAAAACTACAACAAACCACTTTCCGTACTCGAACCAATGTACTTATCAGTAAAGTACTCAAACCAATCTATATAGCTTGGTTAAAGAATGAAATGATTAATAACAGCAAATTGAATCTAAGTTTTTCAGACTTTGATGATCTCATTTGTGCTCGCTACATTCTACAAAAACCAATTAGTTTAGATCCTGTAAAGGATATACAGGCTGAACTACTTCAAATGGAAGCAGGTATTAAATCTAAAACTCAGGTTATCGCCGAACTTGGTGGTGATCCAGTCAAGGTATTAGCAGAGGTACAGGCAGAAAAGGAAAAAGAAAACCCAAACAAGGAAGTTAACCAGGATGGAAATCAAAAACCAGAAGAGGGAACTAACGATACCCCTACAGGCGATTAATACAGCATCGCGAACTATCGATGTAGCGTTTTGCTCAGAAACACCAGTAGAGCGTGAAATCAATGGTGAAATCTATAATGAAATCCTTCTATGCGGTTCCGATAACGCAGATCTACGCCGTCTTAATCAAAATGGTGCAGTACTCTTTAATCATAATCGTGATGATCTCATTGGTGCTGTTGTATCTGCACATATGGACGCCGACCGTGTAGGACGTGCAACGCTACGTATTAGTACTACCGCTAATGATGAATGGGAAATGATTCAGGAAGGCGTACTAACACATATCAGTATTGGCTATAACATTAATGATTACTACATTTCTGGAAATAATATCTACGTTTCCGATTATGAAATCTATGAAATTAGCTTAGTTACAGTACCAGCAGATGCTTCTGTAGGCGTAGGCCGTTCAATGGAATCCGATATTGAAATTGATTCACTAAATAAAGCAGGTGAAACAATTCAAAAGGATCAATTCATGGTAGAAACAAATAACGATAGCGAAATTGAAACGACAGTAGACGCTACCGAACAGGAAGTTAAAGACGAAGTTGAAGAAGTAGTAGAACACGTAGATGAAGTTAAACGCGATCTAAGTGATGAAGAACTTTTAGATATTCTTTCTAAACGTCCTGACTTACTCAACAAAGTACAAGGTGAAGAACCGGAAATTATAAATAGTACTGATGATACTGAACGTGTACGCGAATTAGAAGCACTCGGTAAAGTACTTAATATTGATGTATCGGATGCCATTGGTAAAGGAATTACCGTGACCGATTTCAAACGTCAA
This sequence comes from Dryocola clanedunensis subsp. sulfonylureivorans, assembly GCF_016756775.1. GTDB lineage: Bacteria > Pseudomonadota > Gammaproteobacteria > Enterobacterales > Enterobacteriaceae > Dryocola > Dryocola clanedunensis. The sequence goes on from NZ_JAERMU010000030.1 coordinate 33,172, forward strand.
TTGAATGACATTAAAAACAATCCTAATCATGATAAGGAAATCAAATCGATGGATAAAAATCTATTAAATGATATGCTACGTGCTATCAAAGCCGGTGATAAAACCTCTCTTGAAGGTTATGAATTCGGTAAGAATGGTTATGTACGTGCTGTAGTACCTTCAACTAATACTACTACGGCTGCTGGTGTAGTCGCAGATGATCTACAAGACCAATATATTCCAAAGCTATTAAAGCTATCTGCTCTTGGTGAACTAAATACTACTGTTTATTCAGGCTTGGCTGGTCGTGGTAATCTTTCTATTCCTAAAGCTAATGGTGTAGCTCCGGTATTTAAATTCTACGGCGAAGCAGAAGCACAAGATGATTCTATTGCTAACTTCACTAAGGTTACCCTAACACCAAAAGCATTCGGTGGTGCTATTCCACTAAGTAAAACTGCAATTCTTACTGCTCCAAATATTGAAACATTCGTACAGTCTGAGTTAATGCGTTATGCGGCTCAGGGCTTGGAACAAAACGTAATGGATAAAATCGTTGCTGCTGCTCCAGTACTGAACGTTGCTACTGCGGGTTCTATCACTCTTGAAGATGTTCAAAAAGCTGTTGCTCAACTGGCACAAGCTAACGTGAATGTTCGAGCTGCGAAAGCCGTGATGAATGCCAAGACCCTTTCTACTTTACGTCAGATTGCCGTACTTGATAACACCGCCGCTAAAGCGATGGTTGAAGGCTATCGTAGTGAAGCTATGTGGTTAGCAGATGAAGTACAGGTAGTTGTTTCTGAATTCGTTGCAGATGGTGAGATCCTAATTGGTGATTTCAGTAATGTAATTATCGCAAATTGGGAAGGTCAGGAAGTGGATTTTGACGATACTACTTATCGTTCAAGTAACACTATCGTTTACCGCGTATGGGATTACTCAGATATTGCACTTGCTCATTCTGAAGCATTAGTTAATATCGTTATTGGTGAGTAATAACTATGAGAGCATTTTCTAACGGTCAACAAGATACGTTTCTAAATGCTTTCGGTCAATTAATCCAAACTTCTACGGGAAGTACTTTTACTGGAATTGTAGAAGTACTTCCCGTTTCTATTGAAGCCGCAGGTGGATTTATCGAAAGCACAGAAACATACGTAACAATGAGAAAGGATGATTTAATTAATACTGATATAGTTATCGGTACAGTACTGATCATCGATGGTGTAAACCAAACAATTTATAATATTGAAGATGATCGGTCAGGTATGGTTAATTGCTACTTTCGTACTTCTGCTGGTGCTTCATTTGCAGAGGATTACTAATATGATGTTAGTACAGAAAGTACGCCAGACAATGAAACAGCTAATCAACGCTACTAAGAATCTAACAGTATCACGTGATGCAGATGTATTTGGACAGATAGCATTTGATTACTCATTGTCTTCAATTTCTTTTGGCGGGCAGAGGAAAGCAGGTAACTTTGCTATTCAGTACTTGATAAGTCCAAAACCAGAATCAGGCAATACTGCACCGTCAATCACTTATGATCAAATTATCAGTACGTTTGATAATGAGAAAGCACGTGCTTTCAAGGATGCTGATTTAATCATTCTCTCTTACTCCTATGAACAATCCGATATCGTAACAGACCCTATAACTGGCTCGGTTTCTTTATCATTTACGATAAATATTCAAGTTACGGAGAAAACAAGATAACGCTATAAGGATATAAAATGGCCGACATTTTTTCAGGTAAGGGATTAACTTTACAATATAATACGGACACTGGAAACCGTTCACCACAGGGCATAGGAAATGTTACTATTAATAATGTAACTGAATTTCCTGCTCTAACCATCCAGTCAGAAACAAATAATTTTGAAACCTATGATAATGAGTACAAGACAGTACTACTATCCGATAAATCAGTAGAACCATTTGATATTGTGGTTGCATACTTACCTGATGATCCTACGCACCAATTCTTAAATGAAATGGCTGAATCACAATCTGTATTTCAGGTCATTCTTCAGTATCAATTAGATTTAGAAGAAAGCCAGATCACTTATGCCATCGTCAATGGTTACGTTACGGGTACTGTAGTGGTCAACTAAAACTGGCCACCGCGTTAGAGTTTTTCCAGTATCGGTTTTCCGATTCGTTTGGTGGTAACCCACAGTTATATTCATGCGGCCTGAGCGCGCTGTAATACCCAAC
>NZ_JAERMU010000031.1 GCF_016756775.1 Dryocola clanedunensis subsp. sulfonylureivorans
AGAGTGAACATATTTTGTCTCCTTTCACCTGAGCCAACACGTCATTCCAGCCTTGTACATACGAAGTCAGAGCTTCTGGTTACCGTTCGGATTTTGAGTGACGTGAAAGGTGAAACGGAGGGCTTAAGCTACGAAGAAAGATCGGCGTCTTCAGGGCGGATACAAGCTTCCTCCGTTTCGTGTAACCGGTAGCTAACCAGCTACCGGTTCAAGATACAAGGGCGGATAAGCGAAGCGTCATCCGACATCTGGTTTCAGATATGCAATGATTCAGGGCGCAGTCCTGTCCCCGTCGTTCAGCGGTCGCTGCATGATCAGCGTGTCGCGCCAGTCACCCAGCTTAAAACCTACGCTTCTCAGATTTCCCACCGTCTCAAAACCAAACTGCTTGTGTAGCCGGCACGAGCCGGTGTTGTTCTCGCCGTCGCCGATCACCGCAATCATCTGCCGCCATGGGCCTTGCTCGCAGCGGTCGATTAACGCGCTCAACAGCTCGCTGCCGATGCCTCGACCCGCCATGCTGGCGTCGATATAAACGGAATCCTCAATGGTAAAACGGTAGGCCGGGCGAGGGCGGTAAACGGTGGCGTAGCAGTAGCCCACGACAATGCCGCCGTAGCGGGCAACAAGCCACGGCAGGCCCTGCTCGTTCACGAGATGTAAACGTTCTGCCATCTGTTGAAGGGTGGGGGGCGTTTCTTCAAAGGAACCACGGCCGTACAGCACATGCCACTCGTAAATGGCCGTGATAGCCGGAATATCGTCGAGAGTCGCCTCACTGATGATAAGCCTGGCGGATGAGAACGTTTCAACCACGGACATAGTCGCACCTCTGCGCTGGTAAGAGGGTGGACGCTATATCCTCCACCCTGGCTACCCGCTAATCTAGTACGAAAAATAGCCGAAAAACAGTCCCTGTATTGGGAGTTGACAGGGTAGCTTAGTGAGGCTCATGCGGATGTGTATGGCTGCAAGCGCTTTCGTCCCACCATTTGTGCTTTGTTGTTTTGCCAATGCCTGGATTCATGCTGTTTGTCGGGTCATTTGCCTTATAAAATTGTTTTAACGTCTCTGGCGCTTCATACAAATGGCCTACGTTATGCTCTGCGGGATACTGCGCGCCGCGAAGGCGCAGCAATTCAAGCATTTGCTCCTTCAGCGCGTGCGCGTCAACGCCTTTCTTGACGATATAGTCCTGATGGAAAACGTGGCACATAAAGTGGCCGTAATAGAGGCTATGGCTTATCTGGCTGCTGATTTCCGGCGGTAGCTGCTCAAACCACTCCTGATCGTTACGGCGCAGGGCGATGTCCAGCGCAAGAATATCCTCGACTTCCTCACTGTGAATAGCCTGGTAACGAATGGCCGCGCCTGCGGCGGCAAAGCGGTGCAGGAAGGCTTTCGCCCCTTCTTCAGGCGTACAGGCAAAGAATGCGCCTTCCGCCTGCTGGAAATAGTTCTCCAGCCAGGCGCGGGCTTCCTCGATCCCTTCACCGGACATTTTCAGCAGCAGGTGGTGCTCGTACTTATCGCGCCACTCTTTCATGCGCGCAGGCAGATGGCGGGGGAAGAGGGCGTTAATGCGCTGTAACGCACGGTCTGTGAAGTGAGGTTTGATGAACGGCACTTTCTCAAGTAAAGCATCCGTGCGGCCCTTCAGCGTGAAGAAGAACGGCATTTTGTCGGTGCCGAGTTTATCGATCATCATGAAAGTGTCTTTGCCATACACCTCGGCAATATCGTAAATATCCCGGTGCATGTATTCGCCCGCCACCGGCAGAGAGTTGAAGTTCGCAAGAATATGACGACGGATCTCTGTCAGCACTTCGGGTTTGTTGGTGCCGATGTAAAACACCTGGTTTTGCTTTTCGGCAACAAAGGTGTCGAGACGCACAGCGAACACCGCCAGCTTCCCGGCACAGCCGGACGCTTCGAACAGGCGGTTCGGATCGGCGTTGAAGCGGGAAGGCGTGTCGGCATCCACATCACGGACCCGCTCGGCATAGTCATGATCCGAAGCCTGGCGCTCATCATGCCGTATCTCTTCGGGTTTAATGCGCTCATCATCAAGCTTGCCCAGAATTTGCTCAGGCGTCGTGCCAAGATCGATACCCAGATGGTTCACCAGCGTCAGTTTGCCCTCTTCATCGATGCGGGCATAGAGCGCCATTTCGGTATAGGCCGGGCCGCGCTGCACCAGCGAACCGCCGGAGCTATTGCAGATGCCGCCGATGACCGAGGCCCCAATACAGGAGGAGCCAATGACGGAGTGCGGCTCGCGGCCCAGCGGCTTAAGTGCTTTTTCTAGCTGATACAGCGTGCTGCCCGGGAAGGCCAGTACCTGCTTGCCTTCGTCCAGCAGCTGCAGCTTATCGAGACGCAGGGTGCTGATAATGACAATTTCACGGTCATAATCATTGCCGTTTGGCGTGGAGCCTTCGGTCAGACCGGTATTCGCCGCCTGCATGAGAATAATTTTATCGTTGCTTACGCAAAGGCTTAATACACGCCATAACTCAAGCAGCGAACCTGGAAAAACAACCGCCAGCGCCTCGCCCTGACCAGAACGAAATCCTTTACGATAACGGGCCGTTTTAGCCGCGTCGGTCAATACCTGTGTGCTGCCCACCAGTCGATTCAATTCATTTATAAAATTTTGCTTAGTCGAATTTGCAGATGCGGACATGGTTCCACTCCTTGTAATGGCATAGATTTATTGCCAGCAAGCATAGCCTGCCTCATCTGGTGCATGACACCGAAATGTCCTAAATATCAGCATATAACACCGAAACGACTCTTCTTACCCTTGTGACGATGTGGCACACTGCTGGCTTATTCATAATGTGCTGCCCGGTGAGGGCGGCCTGAGCAAGAGAGTAAATCCCATGAAATGGCTCTGTTCCGTAGGTATCGCGGTTAGCCTTGCGCTACAGCCCGCGCTGGCCGAAGAGATGTTCGGCCCTCATCCCCTGACGCCGGAAGCGCGCGATGCGTTCGTCACCGATCTCCTGTCTAAAATGACCAACGACGAGAAAATTGGCCAGCTGCGTCTGATAAGCGTAGGGCCGGATAACCCTAAAGAAGCCATTTGTGAGATGATCAAAGACGGCCAGGTAGGGGCCATTTTCAACACCGTTACCCGCCACGACATTCGCATCATGCAGGATCAGGTGATGTCCCTGAGCCGCCTGAAAATTCCTCTGTTCTTCGCCTATGACGTGCTTCACGGTCAGCGTACCGTTTTCCCTATCAGCCTGGGACTGGCCTCGTCCTTTAACCTGGATGCGGTGAAAACCGTCGGACGCATCTCGGCCTATGAAGCGGCAGACGACGGCCTGAACATGACCTGGGCACCGATGGTCGATGTCTCCCGCGATCCGCGCTGGGGGCGTGTCTCGGAAGGTTTCGGGGAAGATACCTATCTGACCTCCATTATGGGCCGCACGATGGTGGAAGCGATGCAGGGCAAAAGCCCGGCAGACCGCTACTCCGTGATGACCAGCGTTAAGCACTTCGCGGCCTACGGTGCCGTGGAGGGCGGTAAAGAGTACAACACCGTCGACATGAGCCCGCAGCGCCTGTTCAACGACTATATGCCGCCGTACAAAGCTGCGTTAGACGCGGGCAGCGGTGGCGTGATGGTGGCGCTGAACTCCATCAACGGCACGCCGGCCACCTCCAATAGCTGGCTGCTCAAAGACCTGCTGCGCGACGAGTGGAAGTTCAAAGGCATTACCATTTCCGATCACGGCGCGATTAAAGAACTGATTAAGCACGGCGTGGCGAGCGACCCGAAAGACGCGGTGCGCGTGGCGCTCAACTCCGGCATTAACATGAGCATGAGCGACGAGTACTACAGCAAGTATCTGCCGGAGCTGGTGAAGAGCGGGGCCGTCCCTCAGAAAGAGCTGGACGATGCCGCCCGCCACGTGCTGAACGTGAAATACGATATGGGCCTGTTTAACGACCCGTACAGCCACCTTGGGCCGAAAGAGTCTGACCCGGCAGACACCAACGCCGAAAGCCGCCTGCACCGCAAAGAAGCACGCGAAGTGGCTCGTGAAAGTCTGGTGCTGCTGAAAAACCGCCTGCAAACGCTGCCGCTGAAAAAAACCGGCACCATAGCCGTGGTTGGCCCACTGGCCGACAGCAAGCGTGACATGATGGGCAGCTGGTCTGCGGCGGGCGTGGCGGATCAAACCGTTACCGTATTGCAGGGCATTCAGAGCGCCGTGGGCGACAAAGCAAAAATTGTTCACGTGCAGGGCGCGAACGTCACCGATGACAAAGGCATTGTCGCCTTCCTGAACGAGTACGAGAAAGCCGTGAAGGTTGACCCGCGTACACCGAAAGAGATGATCGACGAAGCCGTTAACGCGGCGAAAAGCGCTGACGTTGTGGTTGCCGTGGTGGGTGAAGCGCAGGGTATGGCGCACGAAGCCTCAAGCCGTACCGATCTTGTGCTACCGCAAAGCCAGCGCGATTTGATTAGCGCCCTGAACGCAACCGGCAAGCCGCTGGTGCTGGTGGTGATGAACGGCCGTCCGCTCGCGCTGGTGAAAGAAGACCAGCAGGCTGATGCGATGCTGGAAGCATGGTACAGCGGCACCGAAGGCGGCAACGCCATCGCCGATGTGCTTTTTGGCGACGATAACCCGTCGGGTAAACTGCCGATGTCCTTCCCTCGTTCGGTCGGTCAAGTCCCGACCTACTACAGCCACCTGAATACCGGGCGTCCGTACAACCCGGAAAAACCGAACAAGTACACTTCCCGCTACTTCGACGAAGCAAATGGCCCGCTTTATCCGTTTGGTTACGGCCTGAGCTACACCACGTTCAGCGTGTCTGACGTGAAAATGTCCGCGCCGACCATGACCCGCGACGGGAAAGTGGAGGCGAGTGTGATGGTCAAAAATACCGGTGACCGCGAGGGCGCAACGGTAGTGCAGATGTATCTGCAGGACGTTACCGCAACCATGAGTCGTCCGGTAAAAGAGTTAAAGGGCTTTAAGAAAGTCACTCTCAAGCCGGGGGAAACCCAGACCGTCAGCTTCCCGATTGATATCGAAGCGCTGAAGTTCTGGAACGCACAGATGAAGTACGATGCCGAGCCGGGCAAGTTTAACGTCTTCGTTGGGCTGGACTCCGCTCGCGTGAAGCAGGGCGAGTTTGAACTGAAGTAAGCGCTGACCTCTTTTCCCCTCTTCGTGCCGGAGAGGGGAAAACGACAAGCAAAGTCTGAAAAATTCCTCTCTATAACTTATTCCCCTTTATGCTTTCCCCGGCAGGTGCATTCTCGGCTATTCTTGTTGTGACTCCCTGATTTTCAAGTAAAGAACAACAACGAGGAATCACCATGAATTTAAAAACGCGTTTTGGCGTGGCGGGATTACTGATGCTGGCTGCCGGCGCTCAGGCGGCCGAGCCGGTGAAAGTTGGCTCGAAAATTGATACCGAAGGCTCGCTGCTGGGCAACATTATTTTGCAGGTGCTGGAAAGCCACGGCGTGAAAACCGTTAACAAAATCCAGCTTGGCACCACGCCGGTGGTGCGCGGGGCGATTACCTCGGGCGAGCTGGATATCTATCCTGAATACACGGGCAACGGGGCATTTTTCTTTAAAGATGATAACGACCCGGTATGGAAAAACGCTCAGAAAGGCTATGACAAAGTGAAGCAGCTCGACGCTGAGAAAAATCACCTGGTCTGGCTGACGCCTGCCCCTGCTAATAACACCTGGACCATCGCCGTACGCAAAGATTTAGCCGAAAAAAATAAGCTGACCTCGATGGACGATCTCAGCGCCTGGCTGAAAAAAGGGGGCGAGTTCAAGCTTGCGGCTTCCGCTGAATTCATCGAGCGCCCGGACGCACTTCCCGCGTTTGAAAAGGCATATGGATTTAATCTCGACCAGAAACAGCTGCTGTCGCTGGCCGGTGGCGACACCGCCGTGACCATCAAGGCTGCCGCGCAGAAAACCTCCGGTGTGAACGCAGCAATGGCCTACGGCACCGACGGTCCGGTGGCGGCGCTTGGCCTGCAAACGTTAACCGATCCGAAAGGCGTGCAGCCGATTTACGCGCCTGCGCCGGTGGTGCGTGAAGCGGTGCTGAAAGCCTGGCCGCAGCTTGACGAGTGGCTGAAGCCTGTCTTCGCCTCGCTCGATGAGAAAACCCTGCAGCAGCTGAACGCCAGCATCGCGGTGGAAGGGCTGGATGCCAAAAAAGTGGCGGCAGACTACCTGAAGAAAAAAGGTTTTGTGAAGTAATCCGTTGGCGAAATAGTGGTGGATGGCGCAAGCGCCATCCACCCTACAACAACTCTTCAGATCAGTGTCGCCACCCAATACGTAGGTCGGATAAGCGCAGCGTCATCCGACAAAACCCTGGTCGGATAAGCATGGCCTCGTCCGACAAAACTAACAGGATGTCAGTTTGCCGAAAATCCATAATCGCGTCCTGCTGCTGCTGGTGATTTTGCTGGTGGCGGCGAGCGCTGCTTTACCTTTTATCAATTATGCGGCCAACCGGCTGGTTTCCGGTGAGCCCATGGCCCTGCGCCAGCTTCCGGGCCACGCGCTAATCCTGCTGCTTACCCCCACGCTGATTCTGGCTCTCCTCACTTTTCTCCCTACTCGCAAACGCTCCCTCGCGCTGACGCTGCTGGTTGGCGAGGCGATGTTTATTGGGGCTCTGGTGCTGATGGGGAAAACCGCGACGAATTTTGCCGAGCAGGGGAGCAGTCTGGCGCGAACCTCACCGGGCAGCGGGCTTTGGCTGTCGCTGGCGCTGTGCCTGCTGCTTTGTGCGGATGCTATTAACCGTCTCACGCCGAAAGCGCTCTGGCGGCTGCTGTTGAATCTGCAAATCTGGATTGTGCCGGTGGCCCTGTTGCTCAGCGGCTTTTTTGCTGACCTCTCGCTGCTGAAAGAGTATGCCAACCGGCAGGATGTGTTTGATGATGCGCTGAGCCGCCACCTGGCCCTGCTTGTTGGCACGCTGGTCCCGGCGCTGCTGATTGGCGTGCCGCTCGGCGTGCTCTGCTATCAGCGTCCAACGTGGCAGTCATCGGTATTCTCTGTGCTTAACGTGATTCAGACGGTGCCGTCGGTGGCGCTTTTTGGCTTGCTGATAGCGCCGCTGGCCGGGCTGGCGAAAAGTTTTCCCTGGCTGAAAGACATTGGCGTCAGCGGCATTGGCGTCACGCCCGCACTGATTGCCCTGGTGCTTTACGCGCTGTTGCCGCTGGTGCGCGGCGTGGTAGCCGGGTTGCAACACGTGCCGCGAAATGTCGTTGAAAGTGCCGAAGGTATGGGCATGTCGCGGCGGCAAATTTTCTGGCGTGCCGAAGTGCCGCTTGCCATGCCCGTCCTGCTGCGCAGCCTGCGCGTTGTCTGCGTGCAGACCATCGGCATGGCGGTGATAGCCGCACTCATTGGCGCGGGCGGATTCGGCGCCATTATCTTCCAGGGGCTGCTCAGCAGCGCGCTGGATCTGGTGCTGCTCGGTGTGATCCCGGTCATTGCCCTTGCCGTCCTGCTGGACGCGCTGTTTAAACTTGTTATTTCATTGCTGGAGGCAAAACAGCCATGATCGAATTTGACCATGTCAGTAAATACTTCCAGGGGGAAGCGGCGGTAAGAGATCTGTCGCTCAATATCCAGGAAGGTCAGTTTACGGTGCTGATTGGCACCTCCGGCTCCGGTAAATCCACCACGCTGAAAATGATCAACCGGCTGGTGGAGCACGACGAAGGGCGCATCCGCTTTGCCGGGGAGGAAATCCGTAACTTTGATGTGAAGGCACTGCGCCGCAGGATGGGTTATGCGATCCAGTCTATTGGTCTGTTTCCGCACTGGACCGTAGCGCAGAACATCGCCACCGTCCCGCAGCTACTGAAATGGCCGAAGGCAAAGATCGATGCGCGCATTGACGAGCTTCTGGTTTTGCTTGGCCTGGATGCCGGCCAGTTTCGCGACCGCTATCCGCACCAGCTGTCCGGTGGGCAGCAACAGCGTGTAGGCGTCGCGCGTGCGCTGGCGGCGGATCCGGAAGTGCTGCTGATGGATGAACCCTTCGGCGCGCTGGATCCTGTGACCCGGGCGGCGCTCCAGCAGGAGATAAGCCGTATTCACGATCTGCTGGGCCGCACCATCGTGCTGGTGACGCACGATATCGAAGAGGCGCTGCGGCTGGCGGACAGAATTGTGTTGATGGACGCAGGCCAGGTGGTACAGCAGGGGACGCCGATGGAGCTGCTGACCAACCCGGTAAACGATTTCGCCCGTGACTTCTTTGGCCGCAGCGAGCTTGGTCTGCGCCTGCTGTCGCTGCGCCAGGTGGCGAACAGCGTACGGTCTGACGAACACATTGTCGGCGAACCTATTGCGGCGGATCTTAGCCTGCGAGAAGCGCTGTCTCTGTTTGTCGACAGGCAGTGCGAGCAGCTGCCTGTGGTGGATGCAAAGGGCGTTCATTGCGGCGTGCTGCACTTCAGCGATCTGGTGCGAGGTGAACATGCGTCTGGTTCGTGATCCGTTGCTGTGGCTGATTGCCCTGTTTATCGCGCTTCTCTATACGATGCCGCATACCGAAGGCCTGTTCAGCTGGCTTTTTCCCGAGCTTGTAAGGCCGGTGTATCAGCAGGAGAGCTTCAGTGCGCTGGCGCTTGCGCACCTCACGCTGGTGGGCATCTCCAGCGTGGTTGCCATTGTCATTGGTATGGGATTGGGCATCGCCGTGACGCGCCCGTGGGGGCTGGAGTTTCGCTCACTGGTGGAGACCATTACCGCCGCGGGGCAGACGTTTCCACCGGTCGCGGTGCTGGCAATTGCCGTGCCGGTGATGGGGTTTGGCCAGCAGCCCGCGATTATTGCGCTGGTGCTGTACGGCCTGTTGCCTGTCGTACAGGGCACACTCGCGGGGATTGGTGCGGTGCCAGAAGCCACCAGAGAAATTGCTTTTGGCGCAGGGATGAGCCGCTGGCAGGTGTTGCGAAAAGTTGAACTACCGCTGGCCGCACCGGTGATTCTGGCGGGAATCCGGACATCGGTCATTATTAATATTGGCACGGCGACCATTGCTTCAACGGTGGGGGCCAACACGCTGGGTTCACCGATCATCATCGGGCTAAGCGGCTTTAACACCGCCTACGTGATTCAGGGGGCCATCCTGGTGGCGCTGGCGGCGATCGTTACCGACCGCCTCTTTGAACGCCTGCAAAGCTACATTACCCGTTATGCAAAATAACGATGTAGCCCATCAGCATTACGCCGCCAATTCCGCCGATGGCCATGACCAGCATGCCGCTGACGAGGGCAATTTTAGACAATTTCATTTTTCTCTCCCTATGTTACGGAAGGGATTATAAGTCGAAGCCGGCTTGTTAATGAACCTTTAAATGTCCTGAATGATACGGGCGGGGTCACGACCGCTGGCGTTTAGCGGGAAAACAGGCAGCCCCTCGCAGCGCCATTGCTCCAGCTGGGCGAGCTGCTGGTGGCTTGGCGCATCCCCGCACCAGACCAGAATCGTCTGCCGGGGAAAGAGTTCAGGCCGCACGCTGGTCAGCGGCTGCGCCAGCACGTCAACGCGCCAGCCCTGCTGAATCGCCATCCACGCCGCCATCCACAGACGTGTCGTGTCCTGGGTATTCCAGCCGATCAGCAGCGCATCTTTGCCGCTATGTTTGCGGGCGGACGCCAGGCAAAGCGCAATATAGTTAATCAGTGCGCCATCGAGCAGGCTTAGTAAGGTGTTGAGGGTGACCTGCTGACATTGCAGGCGGCGGCGAAGCGGGGTGTAGAGCTGCATCACGAGCGTTTCGGCGGGGTAGTCTCGTCCGACATCGGCCATCCAGGCCCGCAGCCTGTTCGGGTTGCCGCATTGCAGATAGTGCAGCAGCGTCTCCTGACGCTCTCGCCAGCCGGTTTCCAGATCCATCTCTTCGCCGCAGAGCAATGCTTTCACCTTGCTGACCTGCACGCCGTTTTCTATCCAGCGTTTGATCTCACGAATGCGATCGATGTCGGCGTCGTCAAACAGCCGGTGCCCGCCGTCGGTGCGCTGTGGTTTCAGAAGTCCGTAGCGCCTTTGCCAGGCACGTAACGTCACGGGATTGATGTCGCAAAGCACAGCTACTTCACCAATGGTATAAAGCGCCATGTTGTCCCCAAAGCCAGTCCGGGAAGTCCCCGTATAACTGTAGACAGTGCGAAGGACTCTGGGAAATTTTACTGATTTATTTCTGTGGCGGAGAAGGCGGATGACACAGTTAAGGTGTAGGGCGGATAAGCCTGCGCCATCCGCCGCTACGGTGTCGCATATTAATCTTCGAAGTACCAGTAACCCTGATTCACCAGCTCGGTCAGCACCTCAATAAACTCTTCGTCCTGCAGCGCATCGCCCAGCTCACTTTTTCCGACCGTGGTGTAGCGGCACAGAACATCTGCGGCTTTAGCGTTTTTTGTATTCAGCGGTTCGCTGTTCACGAAGAAACGCTCGCCGACGTTGAGCACGCGCAGGCCGCTCAGGCGTGTCAGGGAGTCGCCCTGCATCAGCGCATCAAGGATCTCGCTTTGTTCATAGGCTGGCTCTGCTGGGGCAATGTCCAGTTCGTGGCGAGGCGTTGTGGCAAAGCGGCCAAACCACTGTTTGAAATCTTCCGGCTGGTTGAGCATCTCCACCATCATGCCGCGCAGGCGATCCAGCTCGTACTCTTCCACTTTGCCCGGGTGCTCGCGCAGCGTCAGATCCGCATCGCTGTAGTGCTCGCCGCCCAGATCGTTCTCCAGCGCGTAGTCCGCAAAGCTGCTCACCAGATCGCGGCCGTTCGGCCCACGGAAACCGACGGAATAGTTGAGGGCGGTTTCGTGCGTGAAGCCATCGTGCGGGAAGCCCGGCGGAATATAGAGAATATCGCCCGGCTCGAGATCTTCATCGATGATTGGCGTAAACGGATCGACGTGCAGCAGGGCTGGATGCGGACAGAACTGACGCATTGGCAGCTTGTCGCCTACGCGCCAGCGGCGGCTTCCCATGCCCTGAATAATAAAGACGTCGTACTGATCGATATGCGGCCCAACGCCGCCGCCCGGTACGGAGAAAGAGATCATCAGATCGTCGAGACGCCAGTCTGGCAGCACGCGGAACGGACGCACCAGCTCGGCGGAAGGCTCGTGCCAGTGGTTGACGGCCTGCGCCAGCAAAGACCAGCCGGTCTCGCCCAGGTTATCAAAATCTTCAAACGGACCGTTGCTGGCGTGCCACTGTCCGTCTTCGGTATGGCTGACCAGGCGACTGTCCACTTCTGGCTCCATCGCCAGACCCGCCAGCTCGTCCGGGGTAATAGGATCGATAAAATTCGGGAACGCATTTTTCAGGACAACCGGCTGTTTTTGCCAGTATTTTTCCATGAATTCTTGCCAGTCAAACGTCAGTTGATAAGCCATATTTTCATACCAGTGGGAAGAGAAACGGCGGTGATTATAAAGAGCCTGGGGGTCTGGCCGCCTTGTCATTGGTCAAGGGGAAGGGGATGACATAAAAACAAAAAAGAATGCCGTCGCGGGGCGAAAAGTGGGAGAATAGTGGCTGTTTATACAGTAGAAGTGAGCGTTATGGCCTTGTCCTCTGCGCAAAAAGCGCAAATCGCCGCCTGGTATAAGGCGCTACAGCAGCAGATCCCGGACTTTATTCCGCGCCTCCCACAGCGGCAGATGATTGCCGAAGTGGCGAAAACGCTGGCAGGCGATGAGGGCCGGCATCTGGCGATCGAGGCCCCCACCGGCGTGGGCAAAACCCTCTCCTACCTGATCCCCGGCATCGCCATTGCCCGGGGCGAACAAAAAACGCTGGTGGTCAGCACCGCCAACGTCGCTTTGCAGGACCAAATCTACAGCAAAGATTTACCGCTGCTGCGTAAAATTATCCCCGATCTGAAATTTACCGCCGCCTTCGGGCGCGGGCGCTACGTTTGCCCGCGCAACCTGGCCGCGCTGGCAACGGATAGCCTCGCACAGGGAGATCTGCTCGCTTTTCTTGATGACGAAATGGCGCCAGCCAGCAAAGACGAGCAGCAGCGCTGCGCAAAGCTGAAGACCGAACTGGACGGCTACAAGTGGGACGGCATTCGCGACCACAATGCCCAGGCGATTGACGACGATCTCTGGCGGCGCATGAGCACCGATAAAGCCAGCTGCCTGGGGCGCAACTGCCACTGGTATAAAGAGTGTCCGTTCTTCGTGGCGCGCCGGGAAATCGATGAAGCGGAAGTCGTCGTGGCTAACCATGCGCTGGTGATGGCGGCCATGGAAAGTGACGCGGTGCTGCCGGAAGCCAAAAATCTGCTGCTGGTGCTCGACGAAGGGCACCACCTGCCGGACGTGGCGCGCGACGCGCTGGAGATGAGCGCGGAAATCACCCCCGGCTACAGCCGCCTTCAGCTTGACCTGTTCTCGAAGCTGGTGGAAACCTGCATGGCGCAGCTCCGCCCGAAAAGCCCGCCGCCGCTGACTTCCCCGGAACGCCTCACCAACCACTGCGACGAAGTGCACGAGCTGCTCAGCTCGTTTTGCAGCATCGTTAAGCTGTGGATGCCGGGCGAGTACGAGAGCGAACACCGCTTTGAGATGGGCGTTTTGCCCGATGAGATCATGGTTATCTGCCAGCGGCTGGCAAAATTGACTGAAGGGCTGCGCGGCCTGGCGGAAGCGCTGGTTAACGATTTAAGCGAAAAGACCGGCACCCATGACGTGGTGCGTGTCCACAGGGCACTCTTGCAGATGAACCGCGCGCTGGGTTATTTCGAGTCCCAGAGCAAACTGTGGCGTCTCTCTGCGATGGAACAGGCCTCCGGCGCACCGGTCTCTAAATGGGTCACCCAGGACGCGCGTGAAGGGCAGACGCATCAATATTTCCACTGCGTGGGGATCCGCGTCAGCGACCAGCTTGAAAAGCTGGTGTGGCGCAATGTGCCGCACGTGATTATTACCTCCGCCACGCTGCGGTCGCTGAACAAATTTGATCGCTTGCAGGAGATGAGCGGCCTGCGCGAAAAAGCAGGGGACAGATTTATCGCCCTGGACTCGCCGTTTAATCATGTCGAGCAGGGCAAAATTGTTATCCCTCAGTTGACCGTCGAGCCAACCATGGAAAACGAGCCGCAGCATCTGGCTGAAATGGCGGCCTTCTTCCGGGCAGAGCTGGCAAAAGGCGAACACAAAGGGATGCTGGTGCTGTTCGCCAGCAATCGCGCTATGCAGCAGTTTTTAGCTCACGTGACGGATCTACGTTTAACCTTGCTGGTGCAGGGCGATCAGCCTCGTTATAAGCTGGTCGAACTGCATCGCAAACGGGTTGAAGAGGGAGGCACCAGCGTACTGGTCGGGCTGCAATCTTTCGCGGAAGGGTTAGATTTAAAGGGCGACCTGTTAAGCCAGGTGCATATCCATAAAATCGCCTTCCCGCCGGTGGACAGCCCGGTCGTCGTCACCGAAGGCGAATGGCTGAAAAGTCTGAAGCGCTATCCGTTTGAAGTGCAGAGCCTGCCTGCCGCATCATTCAATTTGATCCAGCAGGTCGGGCGTTTAATTCGCAGCCACGCCTGCTATGGTGAAGTGGTGATTTACGATCGCCGCCTGCTGACGAAAAACTATGGCCAGCGCCTGCTGGGCGCACTGCCGGTGTTTCAGATAAGCCAGCCGCCAGCACCGGCGGCGAAAGCGCTTACCGTCGAGCCTAAGAAAACCGTGCGGCGCAAGCGCGCGAGAAAATAATACCAGGGGTACAGAGATGGACTATCGCAAAATAATCAAAGAAGTAGGGCGCGGTAAAAATCACGCCAGGGATCTGGATTTCGACACCGCGCGCGGGTTGTACAGCCATATGCTGAAGGGTGAAGTGCCGGAGCTGGAGCTGGGCGGCGTGCTGATTGCCCTGCGTATTAAAGGCGAAGGGGAGGCGGAGATGCTCGGCTTCTATGAAGCGATGAAACAGCATCTTATCTCTCTCACACCGCCGATGAACAAGCCGATGCCGATCGTTATCCCTTCCTATAACGGTGCGCGCAAGCAGGCGAATCTGACTCCGCTGCTGGCCATGTTGCTCAACCGTCTGGGTTACCCGGTGGTGGTGCATGGCGTCAGCCACGATCCCACCCGTATTCTGACCGAAACCATTTTTATTTTGCTTGGCATTGAGCCGACCCTCCATGCGGGTCAGGCGCAGGCGAAGCTCGAAGCCCATCATCCGGTCTATATCCCGATTAGCGCGCTCTGCCCGCCGATGGAAGATCAGCTGGCGATGCGCTGGAGAATGGGCGTGCGCAACAGCGCGCATACTCTTGCTAAGCTCGCCACGCCGTTTGAAGAAGCCGCCGCGCTGCGT
This sequence comes from Dryocola clanedunensis subsp. sulfonylureivorans, assembly GCF_016756775.1. GTDB lineage: Bacteria > Pseudomonadota > Gammaproteobacteria > Enterobacterales > Enterobacteriaceae > Dryocola > Dryocola clanedunensis. The sequence goes on from NZ_JAERMU010000031.1 coordinate 14,385, forward strand.
CTGGCGAGCGTCTCGCATCCGGAATACGTCGGGAAAGTAGCGAAATTTTTCGGCGATATCGGCGGTCGCGGCCTGCTGATGCACGGCACGGAAGGTGAGGTTTACGCCAACCCTCAGCGCTGCCCGCAAATTACCCTGATTGATGACAAGGGAACGCAGGTGGTCGTGGAGCGTCAGACAGATGCCGTTGAAAATGTCATTCTGCCGGATTCGAAGGATCCTGACGTCACCGCGCGCTGGATAGAGCGCTGTGTGGCGGGTATAGAGCCTGTCCCTCAGTCGTTAAAAATCCAGATGGCCAGCTGCCTGGTAGCCACGGGAGAAGCCCTGACGTTCGAAGAGGGGATGTCGAGGGTAGAACAAACTTTCTAGATCGCAGGCAAAAAAAAGCCTGCGGGAGGGTCCGCAGGCTGCAATGGTATATCAAGGGTCAAACAGGGTCGAAGCAGCGCTTCAATGAGGGTAGTGGCAATACATCTCACAGGGTCAAACGAAAATCTTTGTCTACAACTTAATTGTAGATAACAGCAGTACCGCTCATTTTGCCGTTAGTGTTAGCAGAAGTGATGGAATACGCTTTTGCACCCGCCTGTTCTGCTTTAGAGGCCAGCTGTGCTTCAAGACCGTCCAGCGTCGTTGCGCCCTGGGCTGACACAACGCCAACTTTATTCAGGCTCTGAGCCTGGGACGCGCTCACTGACTGTGCTGCAAACGCACCGAAAGAGAGAGTTGAAAGGGCGATGGCGGCTACAGCATATTTGATGGTTTTCATCGTTAATTTCTCGCAGGTTATTCTGTTTAAGGTGACGTTGTTCCGTCGATGTGATTATGGTCACACTTTTGAGTAGAAGATAAAATCGAAGAGAATTGATGGCGTTGTTCAAATAAATTGAACGCCTGCTAAGTTATTGAAATGTGTAATGGTTAGCATGTGAACTATCAACTTTGAGATTATCACCGCGATACCGTCGCGTTTAGCGCACCTTTTGCTAATCTTTTTTGCATCGCTGGTCGTACCTGACAGGCAATCGCTTGCACTGAAATTGAGCTGCCAGAAAAAGCGGGGGAGGCGGCTGGTTGAATATTTTGTGCAGGGCAGTTAGGGCAGAAAAAACGGCTTCCAGGAGTGGAAACCGTCAGGGGGTGAGTATCAGCATCTACGCTATTCTTTCCGGTTATTTATAAAGGGTGGCGGTGCCGTACATGTGGTTATCGCCGCCGGCGGAGTTAATGACATAGCCTGTTGCGCCTTGCTCTTTAGCCTTGGCGGCCAGTTTATCCTCCAGGTCATCCAGGTTACGGGCGTTGTTGGCCGAGACGGTGCCCGCTTCACGAAGCTGGCCGGTCTGGCCGCTCATGAGTTCCTGTGCCGCTATGGTAGCAAACGGTAGCGCCGCAAGGGTGATAACCGCAGAAAAATACAGCAATTTTTTCATCATCACATCCTCTTAAGTCTGTGGGAGAGTCGATTGAAATTTCATCAACACTTCAAAGTGTAGGTGGAATGTGGTGAAAAAAAGGGGCAAAAAATTGATTGACTTGTGCTTGTTTTTTGAACAACAAATCTTGACGAAATGATGACAAATCAGCCACATACAGGTGGCTGATTTTGTTTGAGTTATCTGGCATCCGGACGGATGAGATCGAATCGGTGAGATTCTTCGATGGTGTAATAGGCGGAGGGACCGCCGGCTCGTAGTACCGGTTTTGCCAGCGCGGTTTGATAAATGCCGTCGATGAGCAGCGTTTCATCGATGTGAACGGCGACGACTTCCCCCAACACCAGCCAGGTATCAATCTCCGCGCCGTCAGCGGTAGTCAGCTGAATGCACTGCGACAGACGGCACTCGAAGTTCACCGGACTCTCCGCCACCAGGCTCGCTTTAACTTTACGACCGGGCACCGGCGTTAAGCCCGCGCGCGCAAACTCATCTTCCCCGCGAGGAAGCGTTGCGGAGGTTTCATTCATTTGCTCCGCCAGCTCGCGGGTGGTGAGATTCCAGACGAACTCTTTGCTGTCGAGGATGTTCTGCACGCTGTCTTTCCAGCCGCTGCTGGCAAAGCCGATAATCGGCGGGCGGTAGTTAAAGCAGTTAAAAAAGCTGTACGGCGCAAGGTTGCGCTGGCCCTGCGCATTGCAGGAGGCTATCCAGCCAATCGGGCGCGGGCCAACAATCGCATTCAGCGGATCGTGCGGCAAGCCGTGACCGTTAGCAGGCTCGTAGTAATACCTTTTCGCAGACATATTACCTCTTTCATTAATGAAAACGGCGTGGTGTATTTACCCCGTGGTCTGCACAGAGTATCTTACGCGCCCACACAAGGAGAAGCCGCGATGAAAACCCCAGCCACCAAACCGGGCCTGCACCCGCGTAACTGCCACCGTGAACGCTATGATTTTGCCGCCCTGCAGCAGAGCAGCCCTGCGTTAACGGCATTCGTGAAAACTGGCCCGCACGGTGAGCCAACGGTTGATTTCGCCAACCCGCTGGCGGTCAAGGCGCTGAACCAGGCGCTGCTGGCGCATTTCTATGGCGTACAGGGCTGGGATATCCCGGACGGCTTTCTTTGCCCGCCTGTTCCTGGGCGTGCGGACTATATTCACCACCTGGCAGATTTGCTGGCAGAGGGTCACGGCGGCAACGTGCCATCCCAGGCCACGATTCTGGACGTGGGTGTCGGGGCGAACTGCATTTATCCGTTAATCGGGCAGCATGAATACGGCTGGCGCTTTACCGGCTCCGAAATCGACGCCGACGCGCTGCGCAGCGCAACGATGATTATAGATGCGAACCCGGGCTTAACACGCATGATTCGCCTGCGCCGTCAGAAAACGAAGGATGCTATCTTCCCCGGCATCATCCATAAAAATGAAACCTTTGACGCCACGCTGTGTAATCCACCGTTCCACGATTCGGAAGCAGCCGCCCGCAGCGGTAGCGAACGTAAACGCCGCAATCTTGGCCAGGACGAGAAGGGCGCGCTGAATTTTGGCGGCCATGAACATGAGCTGTGGTGCGAAGGCGGAGAAGTGGCGTTCGTCAGCCAGATGATCAACGAGAGCAAAGCGTTTGCGAAGCAGGTGATGTGGTTCACTTCGCTGGTTTCCCGTGGCGAAAACCTGCCAGCGCTGTACCGCGTCATGCAGGAGGCTGGCGTGGAGAAAGTGGTGAAGAAAGAGATGGCCCAGGGTCAGAAGCAGAGCCGCTTCATCGGCTGGTCCTTTATGAATGACGCCCAACGCGCCCGCTGGGCCGCCACACGCTTTAAATAATTACACCGTAGGGTTTGCCGGCGGCAGCGTTCCGGCTGCTGCCTAGGAGGCCTGGATCGCCTGAGCGGTATCCGGGCCTGGCTGCATGACCTGCACGGTCTGCACCGGGGGACGTATACCCGCTGCGTCAAAGTGCTTTTTCACCATCCCGTCTAACGCAAAGCGCACCGTCCACTGTTTCAGCGGCTGGGTGGTAAACGACACGCGTACCGTGAACGCCTGGTTGGTCAGGCCGACAATACCCGCAAACGAAGGCTCGCCGATGACCAGCATGCGGATATCCTGCTGTTCCATCAGCTCGGCTACGGCCTCTTTGAGAATGCGGTTGGCCTTATCCACTTCCTCCTGCCTGTCCACATCGTAGTTCGCCACAAACGAGCCTATGCCACGCACAAAGTTGGCGAAGGTGGTAATCGATGACCACGGAATGATGTGATACGCCCCTGTGTCCTGGCGCACCCCCACCGAACGAATCGACATGCGCTCCACGGTGCCCGTTATCGGCCCGATAGTGACTAAATCGCCGGTGTTCATGCCGTTCTCAAACTGGATGAATATGCCGGTAATAATGTCTTTCACCAGCGTTTGCGAGCCGAAACTTACCGCCAGCCCCAGAGCGCCGGCCCCCGCCAGCAGCGGCGCGATATTCACACCAATTTCGGAAAGCAGGATCATGATGGTGATGGTGCTTATCACTACGGCGAGGGCGTTACGAAATAGCGTCAGTAGCGTACGGGTGCGTGCGCTGGGCATCGGGCGGCCATGGATATCCGACGCCAGCCGGTTTTCTATCAGGCTTGCCAGCAGCGTCCAGCCAACCGCCGAGAAGAACAAGATCAGCACGATGCAGATCAGTATATCGACGGTTTTCTCCCCGGCACCGTTGACCAGCCACGCCCACATGTCAAACAAGCTCCATGCGTTGAGCAGCAGCATTACCGCCACGCAAACGGTGAGAATGCGCGCCAGTTTTAGCGAGGCGGATATCCAGCTATTCAGGCGCTTTTGCAGTTCAGGGTAGCTGCGCTGTACCTGGGGTGAAAGCGTGATGGTTTTGGCTATCCAGCGCGACAGCATGCCGGAGATAAACGCCGCGATGCCAACAATCGCCAGGCTGCGCATCGACGCCCCCATCATCCACTTCAGGCTGTTGCCCGGATCGAACAGGGAGAAGAAAAACAGCACCACAAAATAGGCGCTCGCCAGCCAGTGCCACACCAGCGCAAAGGCGCGGATGAACAGGCTGAAGAAAGCCATCGAGCGGTCGGCGAGATGAGCCAGACTTTGCTGGATGTGCCGTTTATTGCGGAAAATCAGGCACAGCGCCCAGACCGTAATGCACAGCATGATGGCGACGTTGGCCATCGCGCCAATCTGCACGTTGACCTGGTTTGAGATTATCGGCACCGCGACCAGAATGCCGTAGCCGATAAGGCTGCTCAGGCCGGACAGCCGAACGCTCCAGTAATTTGCGCTCTGGTCGCTGATGGGGAACGGGCGCAGGTCCGGTATACGCGGGCAGAAGATCAGCCGCAGAATAGCCTTGAAGAATTCAATCAGCGCAAAGGCGTTGAGAAATAATCCCTGCTGGCGGGCAATGGTGCGGCTGCCCGCGTTCATCATGTCGCTGAATATTTGCCCGACGAACAGCGTCAGCGCCAGTAGCAGCATATCAATAACAAAGGCCGCGACGATCATCAGCGGCAGGTGGAACCAGCTGGAGCGATCGCGGTTCTTCTTGCGCCCCCATCTTCCCATCCGCCGCCAGACCGGCGTCATGCACAGGCGAATCAGCAAATAAAAGGCGAAAACCGCAGCGACGAGCAGCGAAAAATGCATCAGGGCGTTGAGGAAAGTTTGCTGGTTGAAGGGCTTATGGGGAGCGTTGGAGATATTACGGTGCAGCTGGGCGAAGCGATCTGCCAGCTCTCCGCCGTAGTGACGACTTACATCGGTAACATTCTCCAGCACCGTTTTGTCTTCGCTGAGCTGCTCCGGCGGCGCAATGGCCGGTACGGGTTCCGGCGGTGGCGTAGCGGCAACTTTGCGCAGCTGTTCGATTAGCTCGCTGCGCGACTTGTCGTTATCCAGCACATCTGCCAGCGCCGAATAGGCCTTCTTTTTCTCTTCGATGTCCGGTTCGGCAGGGGGAGTATTGTTGTTCTGGGTGGAGGTGGCAGCGACGGCGGCGGCCGGTAGCGTAACCGCAGGGAGCTGAAAGCTAAGCAGGCTGCAAAGCAGCAAAAGTATCCACGGCACGGCACTCCTCCAGGCTGAGAAAGTCAGGCAAAGGAGTAAGTATAGCCAGTGAGGATCACGGGGTTAGAAATGGGGATTAATCTGGGGTGGGGCTGAAAGTAGGGTGAATAAGCGATAGCGTCATCCACCACTGTAAAAGCGGCGGGGGCGCATTCGCTTGCCCGCCCTACGTATTGACTAATGAATTTACGAGACGTGCTGCAAGAATTCCTGCAGGCGCTGGCTTGGCGGATTATCGATAAGCGCCTGCGGGTTGCCGTCTTCCGCCACGCGACCTTTATCAATAAAGATCAGGCGGGAAGCGACCTTGGCAGCGAAGCCCACCTCGTGCGTCACGATAACCATCGTCATACCTTCTTCGGCGAGATCCTGCATGACCTTTAACACTTCGTGACGCAGTTCAGGATCCAGCGCCGAGGTTGGTTCATCAAACAGCATCATTTTCGGCTTCACCGCCAGCGCACGGGCAATCGCCACGCGCTGCTGTTGGCCGCCGGAAAGTTCAGAAGGGTAGTGATGGGCGCGCTCTGCCAGCCCGACTTTGGCCAGCAGCTCTTTTGCCAGCTTGTCGGCCTCGTCTTTCTTCATGCCGCGCACGCGGATCGGGCCAAAGGCCACGTTTTCCAGCGCGGTAAGATGCGGGAAGAGATAGAACTGCTGGAACACCATGCCCGCTTCCTGACGAATCAGACGTTCATCAACCTTCGGATCGTTAACCTTCAGGCCATCGACAATCAAATCGCCGCTGGTGATGTCTTCGAGCTTGTTAATACAGCGCAGCAGAGTGGATTTCCCGGAGCCGGACGGCCCGATGATCACCACCACCTCACCCTGTTTAATGTTCAGGTCGATATTGTGCAGCACCTGGGTTTTGCCAAAGTGCTTGGAGACGTTTTTAAATTCAATCACAGGATTTTCATCCTTCTTTCAAGGCGACGCAGAACAAAGCTCAGCACCAGCGTAATAATCAGATAGAAGACCGCAACGGCGCTCCAGATCTCCAGCGCACGGAAGTTACCGGCAATAATCTCCTGGCCCTGACGGGTCAGTTCGGCCACGCCGATGACGATGAACAGCGAGGTGTCCTTGATGCTGATGATCCACTGGTTACCCAGCGGCGGCAGCATACGGCGCAGCGCCAGAGGCATGATCACATGGCGAATGGTTTCGCGCTTCGACAGGCCCAGCGCCAGTCCGGCTTCCTGGAAACCTTTATGAATCGACAGGACGGCCCCACGGGTAATTTCCGCGATGTAAGCGCCGGAGTTGATCATAATAGTGACCACTGCCGCACTGAACGGATCGATACGCAGGTCGTTAAAGGCCAGCGGCAGGGCGAAGTAAATAAACATCACCTGCACCACGATTGGCGTACCGCGAATCACTTCGATAAAAACGAGGGCGATATGGTTGGCGATCCAGCCGCCGTAAGAACGGGCAAAACCCGCTATCAGACCAATCACCAGGCCGCCACAAAGACCGAGGACCGAAATCCACAGGGTCATTTTGGCGCCTTCAAATAACAGCGGAATTGCTGGCCAGATGGCGCTCCAGTCAAACTGCATGATGTATTCCTGTATACCGTGGTTCAAAAATAGGAGGGGCGAAAGCCGCCCCTCAGGTCTTACTTAAAGCAAACTGAATCTTATTATTTAGGTTCGGAACCGAACCATTTTTTGTAGATTTCGTTATAGGTACCGTTCTCTTTCAGGGTTTTCAGCGCGCCGTTAACTTTGCTGCGCAGGTCGTCGCTGCCTTTCGGGAATGCGATACCGTACTGCTGAGCCTCAAGAGACTCACCGACCGCCTTGAACTTACCGTTGCCAGCAGTTTTGATGAAGTAGAGGATATTTGGCGTGTCGTGCAATACCGCGTCGGCACGGTTGGTGCCCAGTTCCATATAGGCGTTATCGATGTTCGGGAACTGACGCAGGTCTTTGGTTTTAATGTTCGCTTTCGCGTAATCAACAGATCCTGTACCGCCCTTAACCGCAACGACTTTACCGTCGAGGTCTTTCACGCTTTTTACGCTATCGTTATCTGCTTTCACCATCACCAGCAGGCCGCTTTTGTAGTAGCCGTCAGAGAAGTCGATCGCTTTTTGACGCTCAGGCGTAATGGTGATCCCCGCCAGCGCCAGGTCAATATTTTTGGTTTGCAGTGCCGGGATGATACCGCTGAAATCCATTGGCTTCAGGGTGTAATCCAGCTTCAGCTCTTTCGCGATGGCGGCCCATAAGTCAACGTCGAAGCCGACGTACTTATCGCCCTGTTTAAATTCAAAAGGAACGAATGCGGTATCGGTCGCAACGACCAGTTTCTTCTCAGCGGCGTGGGAAGTGACCGCAAAAGCCAGGGTGAGTGCAGCCAGTGAAACTTTCAAAATCGACTTCATAGCATTTCCTTTGTTATCCATGGGGCAATCCCCTGCATGCCAGCGCAACATGGAAGAATCGTGCCAGCTTTACAACATATTGTTTTGCAAGGATGACGATTTGTAACATCGCACAATATGAGTTGCAAGCCGGTCATAATGCACCCTTATGGTGCTCCATGGTGGTGCAGAAAGCAGGTGTACAGAACGGTGGCTATTATTACCGCGCTTTGCGGCGTCAAAACAACCGTTTGTTAACGATTATGTGAAGTGATAATTACAGTTGAGTAACTTTTGCGGCGGGAATGTACAAGTTGATGCGCTAAAATGGTGCAGATTCCTTCCCCTGGCGGGGAAGGAAACAAGGTGGTGGCGATGAATTAATCGATATTTGACTCAATGAACCACAGGAACTTATCCAGATCGCGCGAAGCAGCGGTAAGAATATCCGCGGTATCTTCGTCTTTCGCTTCGCTGATGGCTTTACGAACGTCATTGGCCACGATGGCATAGCGATCCGCCAGCTCTTTCAGGTGGTCCTGAACGGTATGAATATCCAGCGGGTAGCTTTTCAACGGGGTTTTGCTGTTAATGACCTGAGTCGTACCCAGCGCCACGCCACCAAGCTGAACGGCACGTTCTGCCATGGTATCCAGATGGTCGGTCAGTGCTGTGCGGAAGCCGTCGAGCATTTCGTGGACGGCAATAAAGTTGGCACCGCGCATGTTCCAGTGAGCCTGTTTGGTAATCAGTGACAGATCAATAAACTGGATTACCTGACGATTCAGCAGCTCGATGGTGGCTTTTTTCTCACTGTCTGCAACATCATTACGGGTATACAGCAGATTTGTAGATTTGGTTTTTACCAGTTTAGCGGTACTCATAATCTTTCATCCTCTTGATGTGTGTTTCCTGATTTGTTACCGGGAATAAGTATAGCACCGCTTTTTAAACCTGCAGGAATGGACAATACCTATCAAACCGATAGTAAAAGGTAAGTGGTAATAGTTATTTTCTTTATTATCAGCTGGTTATCTTGGTGTGCTCAGATATTTCGGAAAGCGGGGATAATATAAGATAAGAAGGGGAATAGTTCTTATTCGCTTGCGTAAATAGAAATAAATATAAGTGTCTGATCGCGGGGTTTATTCCCGTGAAGATTTATTCACGGGAAATACATTGATGCAGATTAATTGACGTCGACGCTGGTAATTTGCGTTTCGCGCTTGAGCGTAAGCGTGGAGCCAATAGATGCCGCGATAATCGACAGCAGCGCCAGCCACTGAACCAGCGTCAGATGCTCACCAAGAAACAGCATACCGGACAGCGCTGCAAGCCCCGGCTCCATACTCATCAACGTACCGAAGGTGCGGGTTGGGATGCGGGTCAGGGCGATCATCTCCAGAGAGTAGGGCAGCGCTGTGGAAAGAATGGCCACCCCCAAACCTAATGGAAGCAGTGACCAGTGCCATAAGGCACTACCCGCTTCCCATGCACCGATGGGAACAAAGACGATAGCGGCGATAAGCGACCCCATGGCCACCGTCGCCGGGCCGTGGTCGGCTCCGGCTTTCTGACCAAACACAATATAGATTGCCCAGCATGCCCCGGCACCCAATGCATACGCGGCCCCGGTTAAATCCACATGAGCAATGCCGTGCCCAAGCGGCAAAAGGAACCACAGCCCGAGAACGGCCAGCACTACCCAGACAAAATCAACGGCCCGGCGAGAAGCAAATAGCGCCACCGCCAGCGGGCCGGTGAACTCAAGTGCGACCGCAATGCCAAGTGGGATTGTCTGGATAGAAAGATAGAAAAGGTAATTCATCGCGCCCAGCGACAGGCCGTACATCAGCAGCGGAACCCGCTGCTCCGCCTTAAACCGCAGGCGCCACGGCTTAAATACCGCCACCAGAATCAGCGTGCCTAATGCAAGGCGAATTGCGGTAACGCCCGGCGCGCCCACCAGAGGGAACAACGATTTGGCAAGGGAGGCGCCGCTTTGAATCGAGGTCATAGCAATAAGCAGTATGACAATGGGCAACCATACGGGCATTTTACGAGAAGTTAACGGCATCCTGCGTCCTGTCAGTTTGTGTCTGGGTCGGTCAAGTTTCGAAAGTTACCCTAGTGTAAAGGAAGAACTTATGGCTGGTTGAGTTTTCATTGAGATTATTCCGGCTCGTCTGAGGTAACATTTATACCGGTCTTTGTAAGAAATCTTCATGAAAAATCCGGAATTATCTGAATGAACCAATTGTTAAAACCGTTAATATCTGTGTGGTTTTCATCGATAAATGGCCGAGATTTTAGTGACATAGCATGTAGTGGAAATGTTGTGTTACATGAAAAGATTCGTTAGACAATACAAATGACGAAGAGTTTCTTAAATATTTTTGTTATATTTAAATCTTAGGACTTTCTTGAAGCACATTTGAGGTGGATATTATGAAAAAAATTGCATGTCTTTCAGCACTGGCTTGCGTTCTGGCCGTTTCCGTAGGTACCGCATCTGCAACTAGCACCGTATCCGGTGGTTATGCCCAGAGCGATATGCAGGGTTTTATCAACAAAGCTAACGGTTTCAACTTGAAATACCGTTACGAAAACGACACCCCACTGGGTTACATCGGTTCTTTCACTTATACCGAGAAAAACCGTACCGATAACGCTGGTTCTTACAACAAAGGCCAGTACTACGGCATCACTGCTGGTCCTGCTTACCGTCTGAACGACTGGGCAAGCATCTACGGTGTTGTTGGTGTAGGCTACGGTAAATTCCAGACTACTGGCACAACTGACCACGACATGAGCGACTACGGTTTCTCTTACGGCGCTGGTATGCAGTTTAACCCAATCGAAAACGTTGCGCTGGACGTTTCCTACGAGCAGAGCCGCATCCGTAACGTTGATGTTGGCACCTGGATCGCAGGCGTGGGTTACCGCTTCTAATTCCCCGTCTTCGGGTGAAATAAAAATCCGCCTCTTCAGGCGGATTTTTTTATGTCTGCTGTTCACCCAACCCGCGAGCTAACGGGATTTGGTTGTAAAAATATCCGTCTGCAGATGAGTATAGTCCACCTTCTTCAGTTTGAAATTGGTCACCCAGGTGGTGCCCGCCTTCTGTTCGGAAATAAATTTGTATTTCGGCACCAGCTCTTTGGTTTTGATCCCCGTCCAGGCTGAGAAGAAATTCAGGAAATCGTTGGCGGAGCGGCGCGCTTTAATCAGCCGGTGCTTTTTGTCATCGCTCGAGAGCACCATAAACGGCACCTGGAAATTCTGCTGGAACTCGTCATCATGCGCCAGGTACTGCACTTTAGTGCCACGCTCCTTAAATGCCAGGCCGTGGTCAGAGAAATAAACCAGCGAGAAAGTCTCTCCGGTATTCTGTAGCTGGCCGTAAAGCTGCTTAAGCAGATCGTCGGTTTGCGTCATGCTGTAAAGATAACAGGACGTCTCTTTTGACTGCACAAACTCGGCGTATTTGCCCTGAGTGCGGTCGCAGGCCTGCGGATGCGAGCCCATCAAATGCAGAACGATGAGCTGCGGGGTGCTGCGTTGGATAGCAAACACCTGCGCGGTCATTTTCAGCAGTTGATCATCACGTGTGTTTTTGTCTGCTTCGAAGTCGCCGCTTTTTAAGAAATGCACCTCATCAGCACGCTTAGCGATGCTGGCAATGGCTGTGTCATATTCGCCAATCTGTCCCTGATTAGAGAACCACCATGTCTGGAAGCCAGCACGGTTAGCGAGAGTGACAAAATTATCCTGATACTGCGGTTTGCCGTCGACTACACGGTTGAGCGTCAGCCCCAGTGATTTCTGTGTCGACCCGCTCGCCGCAATGTAATCCATAAACAGATTACCGTTCACCGAGCTGGCAAACGGCGTATTCTTCCAGTGCCCCCCAAAAGCGCCAAGCGCATCGCGGCGCGCACTCTCGCCAATCACCACTACGTAGGTATGATACTTCGGCTTCACCGCCAGCACGTTCCAGGTGTCTTTCATCTTTGCAAACTGCTGCATGCGGGTCTGTTCATCGAGCACTTCCTGATTGTTGACCACCACGTCCTTAACGAAGCGGACAACCGGATAGCCGGTGTCTTTGAATTTAAACACGCCGCCGTAAGCCAGGTTTTGCACCGGAGCAACAAAAAAACAGACCAGGCTAACCGCCAGGCAGCAGCTGTCAAAATGATTCCACGTCCGTTTTGGGGTGGATTTGCGGCGTACGGCAATCACCCCGAGGCCGAAAATAAAGACGGCGACGACATAGTTGTACCAGGGGAAAATCGTCAGGATTTCCGTGGACTCTTCGAAGTTCGTCGAGTGCAGGGCCAGCAGGGTATTAAAGTTTGGCGCGCCGTAGGCCTGGCCGAACGGGAAATACATGGCTGCCACCAGGCTACAAATCCCTATTAATGCTTTTTGTAGGCGTGGGGCGCTGCGCCAAAGAATGAGCAGCACACAGCTGAAGGCCACCGCGTAAAGCAGGCTGAACTCGTAGCCTAAAGCAAAGTTAATCAGAAGTGATTGCAGGAAGTAAAACCCCGTCCACGGATTCAGCGCAACGCCGCGAGCCGTCAGGGTATCTTTAGCCGTTAAATTCATGTTTACCGAGATCTACAAAACGCCATGCGTAAACCCTGGCGACAAGGGTCGAAAAAACCGGCCTGACAGACTGAAGTGAAGGGGGCTGGAGCCCACTGGCGAGCCGCTTCCTGTGCAGGGCTGCAAGAAGATAGAGCGCAACGGATCGAAGATCAACAGATAAGAAAGCTCTGTTTTGCGAGACGGTCGGCAATTCTGACAGATTGTGTGGGTATACCACGGGACGGAAATAAACTGACCGATATTATCGAAAGAATTTGTTACAAAAAGAGGGCGCAGGCATCTGAAAATGTCTGGCTGGGTGAAGGCAGGGCGGCTGCCTATGGCTTCGGATTTTCGCCCTGCTGGGGTTTACCGTTGACCCAATCACATAACATATTTAACAGCATCAGGCGTACCTGGAATGGGGAATGTGTAAACACGGTCATGCACCTCTTAAATTCGTTCATAGCGGCCCTCCTCGTTGATCCTGCGGCTCCGGATCCCTTCAGAGCTGACTGCATTACAACCAGATATAGCACAGGCTATATTGTATAGCCATTGCTATTTCGTTAATTTTTTGTGGATGCGTACGGGTGGTTTACAATAGGCGCTCTGGCCGTTGCGAAACGGCAAAGCGCCACTGTTATGAGGAAGCTCCATGAGCCGCCAGGCCGATAAAAAAAACAGCGAAAAAGTGACGCAATTACTTAACGTTGAAGAGCATGTTGAAGGTTTTCGTCAGGTGCGGGAAGCGCATCGTCGTGAGTTGATTGATGACTATATAGAGCTTATCTCCGATTTGATTCGTGAAGTGGGTGAAGTGCGTCAGGTGGATATGGCCGCACGGCTGGGCGTGTCGCAGCCAACCGTAGCCAAAATGCTCAAGCGGCTGGCAACGCTAGGGCTAATAGAACAGATCCCGTGGCGGGGCGTGTTTCTGACGCCGGAAGGCGAGAAGCTGGCGCAGTTCAGCCGTGAACGCCATCAAATTGTGGAGAACTTCTTCCTCGCCTTAGGCATCAGTCCGGAAACGGCACGTATTGATGCAGAAGGAGTAGAGCACCACGTCAGCGAAGAGACGCTGGAAGCGTTCCGTTTGTTCAGCGAACAGCGCGGGATACAGTCATAAATGTTCACAGCGCTGCTCCGCCCCTTTCTACGCGATCGCTTTCTGCATCTGCTTCTGATAGTCGGGGCGGCGTTTTGTCTGGCGGTTCCTTTTCGGCCGCGTGAGTGGCCTGGCGCCATAGACTGGCACACCATTATTACGCTTGCCGGATTAATGATGCTGACCAAAGGCGTGGAGCTGAGCGGCTATTTCGACGTGCTGGGCCGCCGGATGGTTAAACGCTTTGCATGCGAACGCCAGCTGGCGATGTTTATGGTGGCAGCGGCGGCGCTGCTGTCGACCTTTCTCACCAACGACGTCGCGCTGTTTATTATCGTTCCGCTGACCATCACGCTGAAAAAACTCTGTTCGATACCGGTGACGCGGCTCATTATCTTTGAGGCGCTGGCGGTGAACGCCGGATCGCTACTGACGCCGATTGGCAATCCGCAAAATATCCTGCTGTGGGGCCGCTCGGGGCTCTCCTTTGCGGCCTTCACCTGGCAAATGGCGCCGCTGGCGTTAGCCATGCTGGCAAGCCTGCTGGTGCTGTGCTGGTTCTGCTTCCCGAAAAAAGCGCTGCGCTACCACGGTCACGATAAAATTCATGACTGGCAGCCGCGGCTGGTGTGGGCGAGCGTGGCGCTCTATCTGGTTTTTATTCTCTCTCTTGAGCTAAAGCAGGAGCTGTGGGGGCTGGGGCTGGTGGCGCTGGGCTTTGTGGTTGTTGCGCGGCGAATTTTGCTAAGCATCGACTGGAGCCTGCTGCTGGTGTTCGTGGTGATGTTCATAGACGTGCATCTGATAACCCGGCTGCCGGTGCTGGAACATGCGCTACACGGCGTGAGCCAGCTCTCCGAGGGCGGATTGTTCGCGCTGGGCGTTGGCCTTTCGCAGGTCATCAGCAACGTTCCTTCTACTATCCTGCTGCTCAACTATGTACCCGCTTCTCTGCTGCTGGCGTTTGCGGTGAATATTGGCGGCTTTGGGCTGCTGCCCGGATCGCTCGCTAATCTTATCGCCCTGCGCATGGCGAACGACCGCCGCATCTGGGTTCGTTTCCACTACTATTCTCTGCCCATGCTGCTCTGGGCGGCGCTTGTCGGCTACGCCCTGGCGCTGCTGCTCCGTTAAGAAAAGTATCAATTGTCAGTTTTTCCTGGCAAATGTATAGCAAGGTCCTAAGTTTACTAAACGGTAAATTTTTTTGTGACGCACAGCGCGAAACAGGACTTATGACAGAGCAAAACAACAAGCCGGAGAGCGGCGAAGAGCGGCAGGGCGATAAAGAGCAGAATCAGGAGCGCAAGAAGCCCGGCAAGAAGCCGCTGATCATCCTGGGGATTGTCGTGGTAGTTATGGTGATTGTTGCCGCCGTGTGGTGGTTCATGACCCGCAATGAAGAAACCACCGACGACGCCTTTACCGAGGGCAACGCCGTCACCATCGCGCCAAAGGTGGCGGGCTACGTGACGGAACTGCATATCAGCGATAACCAGCGCGTGCATAAAGGCGATCTGCTGGTGGTTATCGACCCGCGCGATGCAAAGGCGCAGCGCGATCGGGCTCTGGCCCAGGTTGGCCTTGCCGTTTCCCAGCTGCATCAGGCGCAGGCGCAGCTTGATCTGGCGAAAGTGCAGTATCCCGCCCAGCGTGACCAGGCGCTGGCCCAGGTTGCCAAAGCCGAAGCGGACTTAGCCAACGCTCGTGCGGACTATAAACGTCAGCGCGGCGTCGATCCGCGAGCCACCTCGCAGCAAAACATTGATACCGCCAACTCTCAGTTACGCTCAGCCGAAGCCGGGGCTGCCAACGCCCGCGCGCAGCTGGAAGTGGCAAATCAGGTCAGGCTCCAGATTCGCCAGCAGGAGACAAACGTGGAGGCCCGCGCCCGCCAGGTCGATCAGGCCAAAGCCCAGCTCGAGACGGCGGAGCTGAACCTCTCTTACACCGAAGTGCGTGCGCCGTTTGATGGTTTTGTCACCTTGCGTAACGTGCAGCTCGGCACGCTGGTGCAGGCGGGAACGGCGCTTTTCTCCGTTGTTTCCCCGGACATCTGG
Source organism: Dryocola clanedunensis subsp. sulfonylureivorans (assembly GCF_016756775.1). Classification (GTDB taxonomy): domain Bacteria; phylum Pseudomonadota; class Gammaproteobacteria; order Enterobacterales; family Enterobacteriaceae; genus Dryocola; species Dryocola clanedunensis. Next base: position 30,056 of record NZ_JAERMU010000031.1, read on the forward strand.
GTGACCGCCAACTTTAAAGAATCGCAGCTCGAACGCATGCGCCCCGGCAACAAAGTCACGCTCAGCGTGGACGCTTACCCGGATATGGAGCTGGAAGGGCATATCGACAGCATCCAGCAGGGCAGCGGCTCGCGCTTCTCTGCCTTCCCGGCAGAAAACGCCACCGGCAACTTCGTGAAAATCGTCCAGCGCGTGCCGGTTAAGATCGTGATTGATAAAGGGCTTGATGCGAACCACCCGCTGCCGCTGGGCCTCTCCGTTGAGCCTAAGGTGACGGTAGAATGAGCGACCAGGCCGCTGAACATCACGAGAACTGGAAGCCCGCCAGCAACCCGTGGGCCGTGGCGATTGTCGTCACGCTCGCGGTGTTTATGGAGATCCTCGACACAACCATTGTCAACGTAGCGCTGCCGCACGTGGCCGGTTCGCTCTCCGCTAGCTACGACGAGTCGACGTGGGTGCTCACTTCCTATCTGGTTGCCAACGGTATCGTTCTGCCCATCTCGGCGTTCCTGAGCCGCCTGTTCGGACGCAAGCAGTTCTTCCTAATCTGCATCGTGATGTTCACCATCTGCTCGTTCCTGTGCGGCATCGCCACCGAGCTGTGGGAGATTATTCTGTTCCGCATCATGCAGGGCTTTTTCGGCGGCGGGCTGCAGCCCACGCAGCAGTCGGTGCTGCTGGACTACTTTAAGCCGGAAGATCGCGGCAAGGCGTTCGGCCTGTCGTCGATTGCGATCATCGTCGCGCCCGTGCTCGGCCCGACGCTGGGCGGTTGGATCACCGATAACTACTCCTGGCGCTGGGTGTTCTTTATCAATATTCCGGTGGGGATTGTCACCGTGCTGGCGATTTATCAGCTGCTGGAAGATCCGCCGTGGGAGCGCAAGTCAGAAGAAAAGCTTTCCGTGGACTGGACGGGCATCGGCCTTATCGCCCTTGGCCTCGGCTGCCTTCAGGTCATGCTTGACCGGGGTGAGGACGACGACTGGTTCTACTCCAACTTTATTCGTACCTTTGCGGTGCTAACCCTCATCGGCATCATCGGGGCGATTTTCTGGCTGCTGTACGCCAAAAAGCCGGTGGTGGATCTGCGCTGCATGAAGGATAAAAACTTCGCCGTGTCCAGCCTGCTGATGGCCGGAATGGCGCTGATTCTTTACGGCAGCTCGGTGGTGATCCCACAGCTCGCCCAGCAGGACCTGGGCTACACCGCCACCTGGTCCGGGCTGGTGCTCTCCCCCGGCGCCATACTGATCGTGCTGACCATCCCGCTGGTGATAAAACTCATGCCGCTGGTGCAGACGAGGTGGATTATCGCCTTTGGCTTCACCTGCCTTGCGGCTTCGTTCTTCTGGACGAGGAATCTCACGCCGAATATCGATTTTGAAACGCTGGTGCTGTTCCGCAGCGCGCAGTCGTTCGGGCTGGGCTTCCTGTTTGTGCCGCTTACCACCATTGCGTTTATTACCATTCCGCGAAGGCTCAACGCCGATTCGGCGGCGCTGTTTACCATGTTCCGCAACGTGGCGGGCTCGATTGGGATTTCGCTGTCAACGGCGGCGATAACCGAGCGATCCCAGGCGCACAGCGCCCATCTCAGCACGCATATGAACCAGTTTGACGAACAGTTCCAGCAGGCGATTCGCAGCGGCGCCGAAGCCATCCGCAACTTTACGACGCAGGTTGGCGATCCGCTGAGCATCGCCACGGGCAACATGTATAAAACGATGATCGAACAGTCCCGTTTCCTGGCCTATATCGACGTCTTTACGATGCTGAGCGTCCTCGCCCTGGTTCTGATTCCATTTTGTTTATTGCTTTCGCCGGTGAAGAGCGAAGGCGCTGCAGGAGCACACTAAAATGAACGGGAGAATGTGGTTGTCATCGCTTGCGCTGCTGGTGGCGGGCTGCGCCGTTGGGCCAGATTATCAGCCGGCAAAACCCCAGACGCCGGCAAGCTTCAACGATACGGCAAACCAGAATCAGCCGGGCGTCATTTCGCGAGCACAAACCACGGCAACGGATCCGCGCTGGTGGCGGAGCTTTAACTCGCCGCAGCTAGACAGCCTTATTGAGCGGGCGATCGCCGGAAACCTGACGCTGCAGCAGACCGTGCTGCGCATCGCCGGGGCACGCGAGCAGATAACCCAGGCGGGCGGGGCGTTCTACCCGAGCGTCAACGGCAGCGCCAGCGCGACGCGCCAGCAGCTTGGGCTGGATGGCGAGCTGAAATCCCACGGCGTATATGACCAGCTAAACGAAGTTGACCCGTCGCTCGGCGGCGCGCTCGACCCGCTGACCAAGCCGATCACGCTTTATCAGGGCAGCTTCGACGCGAGCTGGGAGCTGGATCTGTGGGGCAAGGTGCGCCGTCAGGTTGAGGCGGCGAAGGCGCAGCAGGATGCGGCCATTGAACAGCGTAACGACGCGCTGGTTTCCCTGGAGGCAGAGGTGGCCCGCGCGTGGCTGCAGCTGCGCGGGGCGCAGAGCGTGATGCAAACCCTGCAAACGCAAATTGACACCGCTCAGCAAACGCTGGAGCTGACGGAGAGCCGCCAGAAAAGCGGGCTGGCACCGCAGATGGACGTAGAGAATGCCCGCGCCCAGCTCGGCAGCCTCCAGGCCCAGCTGCCGCAGTATATGGCGCAGGAGCGCCAGGCAATGAACGGCCTGGCCGTGCTGCTGGGTAAACCACCGGGCGCGCTGGACGGCGAGCTGGCGAGCAAACAAGAACTGCCGAAGCTGCCGGATATTGTCTCCGTAGGCATTCCGTCGAACCTTGCACGCCGCCGCCCGGACGTGCGCGAAGCCGAAGCTAATCTTCATGCCGCCACGGCGCAGATTGGCGTGTCCGTCGCGCAGCTGTTCCCAAGCCTTTCGCTGACCGGCCAGCTCGGCCTGCGTAACGATGAGTCGGGGTATCTTCTCGACTGGGCGAGCCACTTTTACAGCATCGGCCCGCAGGTTTCGATCCCCATCTTCCAGGGTGGCAGGCTGGTGTCGAGCGTAAAAGTCGCCCGGGCGCAGCAGGGGGCTTCGGTATTGCAGTATCGCCAGACCGTGCTTACCGCATTGCAGGACGTGGAAAACGCGCTGGTGAGCTACCGCACGGACCAGCAGCGTGAAGCCGGGCTTGCGCAGACGACGGAGTCATTACAAACCGCATTCAACCTGGCCACCGACAGCTACCGCCAGGGTATTGCGACCTTTATCGACGTACTGGATGCCCAGCGGCAGCTTGCCCAGGCCGAACAGCAGCGGGCGCAGGCCAGGGTTCAGAGCAGCATTGATTTGGTCGCGCTGTATAAGGCGCTCGGCGGCGGCTGGGAGCCGTATCAACAGGTTAACCTGCCGGACTACGACGTTTTTGGCGATGCACCGCGCGGTTAACGGTTTGCAGAATCAGGCAAGAAATGGGTAGAAATCCCCCATTAATTGCCTGATAACTGCGCGTATAACTGACAGGCCGTTTAAGAAAAACCTTCTGAAACCCTGAATATGAGGTCATCACGATGCGTTATAAAAAACTAGGTAACACCGGCCTGTTTGTCTCAGAACTCTGCCTTGGCACCATGACGTTCGGCGGCGAGGGCGGCATGTGGGGAAAAATCGGCAATCTTGCCCAGAATGAGGCGGAAAAGCTGGTCGGCGGCGCGCTGGACGCCGGGATAAACTTTATCGATACCGCCAACGTCTATTCGGAAGGGCGCTCGGAAATCATCACCGGCCAGGCGCTCAAAAATCTTAAAATCCCGCGTGAGAACGTGGTGGTGGCAACAAAGGTGTTTGGCGAAACGGGCACCGCCGGGGCCAACTCCCGCGGCTCGTCGCGCTATCACATTATCAACAGCGTAAAAGACAGCCTGCAGCGCATGCAGCTTGATCACATCGACCTTTATCAGCTGCACGGCTTCGATCCGGCAACCCCGATTGAAGAGACTCTGCGCGCGCTCGATACCCTGGTGCAGCACGGGCACGTGCGCTACATCGGCGTTTCTAACTGGGCGGCGTGGCAAATCATGAAGGCGCTGGGCATTTCAGAGCGTCTGGGGCTGGCGCGCTTCGCTTCCCTGCAGGCTTACTACACCATTGCCGGGCGCGATCTTGAACGCGAGCTGGTGCCGATGCTGCAAAGCGAAGGCGTGGGTCTGATGGTCTGGAGCCCGCTGGCGGGCGGCCTGCTGAGCGGTAAATACGACCGTGACGGCAAAGCGGAAGAGGGCAGCCGCCGCATCGAGTTCGATTTCCCGCCGGTCAATAAAGATCGCGCTTTCGACTGCGTGGACGTAATGCGCGAAATTGCCGAAGGCAAGGGCGTTTCCGTGGCGCAGGTAGCGCTGGCCTGGCTGCTGCACCAGCAAGTGGTCAGCAGCGTGATTATCGGCGCGAAGCGGGTGGATCAGCTTAACGACAATATTGCCGCGACCGACATTCGTTTCACGGAAGAAGAGCTGAAGCGGCTGGATGCGGTGAGCGAGCTGCCGCGCGAGTATCCGGGCTGGATGCTGGAGCGGCAGGGGGAATATCGTCGTAACCAGCTGAAAGGGTAGTTTTACTACGGCGAGTGACGCTGGTGTATGCCGTTGTAGCTACCGTCTTGAACGTCAAGCGGTAGCTGCATAATTTTCATCCCATGGCAGGCGTGTTTTAAGCACCCCGAAGCACATGTGCACCAGCTTGCGCATTACTGCACCCAGCGCCGCC
>NZ_JAERMU010000032.1 GCF_016756775.1 Dryocola clanedunensis subsp. sulfonylureivorans
GATTTGGTCGATGCCTTTGGAGCGGTATCTTGATTTATAAATAGCTCCATGGCGTGAGAAGGGAAGGATACGCTACTTGCCATTAAAATAACATATGGCAGGAGTGTTGGTGTTTTTTTGTCATCATGTGCTTAAGGCTCCTTGATTGCTTAAAATACCTTTACATTTTCTACTTAATAACACTTCAGGTTTCAAATTCTGATTTGTTTAAAGTTAAATTTAGCGGTGTTTTGATCGCGTGATTTATTTTATTAACTGCTATTTATTTGTGCTTTGTTGGGCTAATAATTCGTTTGAAGCTATTGCGTAGAGGAAATATTTCATGCAATTCGCATGTTTCTTTTTTAAATTTTGTTTTTAGCCTGTTTTATTAATCACGCCATCAGTGTTGATAGTGTGATTTTCATTCTTGTTACATAAAAGGAAATTTACTTTGGTATTTTTTGCTCTGATACATTCAAATCATCAATCAGATCACCTGTGTAATATTCTCTCCTTTCAGCGAACTGTCAGCTTACTACTGGCAGGCTGAGGGTGACCATCTCATCATGTCCATTTTCGAAATCTAATGTCCGGAATTAATTTTCACCGTCTTAAACCAGCTTTCAGGCCAGTATCTATGCGCCATGCAAGCCATTGTGGTCATTAAATGGCAAACATTAAAATGTGACTCAAGTCATATTCTAAGGTGGTTGGCTAAATTCATCCCTGCCAGCCTACCTTCTGATAGGCAGGCTTGATTTTATCAGCAGAACGCTGCAAAACAATACAACGAACTCATCAGGAGATACCCCATGAAAAACATCATCAAATTGAGTATTGCTGCGCTTGTAATGACCACTTCCACCGGTATCAACCGCAACCGCACCTGATTGCGTGACCGTTACCCGTTCAAACCCCGTTAAATGCTCCTGCGTTTCTGCGGCAAATAGCGCGGCGTAGTCGGGATTGTGAATCACGCTGGCAGCATGTTCTATACCCAGTTTCTTCAGGTATTCATTAATATTTGGTCTGGTTCTCATGAGTGTCCTTAAATATGTAGTATCGATGAATATTTATGAGTGAACGAATAGTGGGTTTCCAGCAGGAAACTTAAACCAGTCCGGTCAGGTAATAGACTCCGATGACAAAGAAAGCGGCCATTATCTTGAAAATGGTGATGCCGAAGATAGGTTTATAGGCTTCTCTGTGCGTCAGCCCGGTAACGGCCAGTAACGTAATAATCGCGCCGTTATGAGGCAAGGTATCCATACCGCCAGCTGCCATAGAAGCGACCCGGTGCATGACTTCCAGTGGGATGTGTGCGGCATGGGCGGCGGCAACAAACTGATCTGACATCGCAGCCAGTGCAATGCTCATACCGCCAGAAGACGAACCGGTGATCCCGGAAAGCAGGTTGATGGTAATCGCCTGATTAAGTAATGGGTTAGGTATTGCTTTTAACGCTTCTGCTACGGCAACAAAGCCGGGAAGCGCTGCGATAACACCGCCAAAACCATACTCTGAGGCCGTATTTAATGCGGCAAGCATCGCACCACTTACGGCGGCTTTACTGCCTTCCGCCAGTTTATTGGCCACGGTGCGCCACGCGAAAATAAAGATTGTGAAGATGCCACATAACAACGCAGCCAGCACAGCCCAGATGGCAACCATTTTGGTGACGTCACTTTGAATAGGGCTTTTTAACCCCGGCAGGGCTAATTCATAGGTAGGGCCGTACCAGTGCGGGATCGCATGTGTAAATATCAGGTTCATCACGCCGACCACAACCAGTGGCAACAGCGCGATTAACGGATGGGGTAAAGGGATATCTTCCGGCGTTTCTGGTTCATTGCGCAATACTGTGCCATATCCTTCACCACGGCTCTGTGCTCGTCTGCGCGCCAGGTCAAGGTACAACAGGCCGCCGCCAACAACAAAAAGAGAACCCAGGATGCCTAACCATGGCGCGGCCCACGAAGTCGTTCCGTAAAATGTAGTTGGAATGATGTTTTGAATTTGTGGTGAGCCGGGGAGGGCATCCATCGTAAATGTAAATGCACCCAACGCGATGGTGGCTGGCATCAAACGTTTAGGGATATTTCCCTGTCGGAACATTTCGGCAGCAAAAGGATAAACGGCAAACACGACGACAAACAGTGAGACTCCACCATAAGTCAACAAACCACAGACCAGGATAATCACCGCCATTGCCTGGTTTTTCCCCAATAAACGTGTGATGGCACTCACAATAGCGCGTGAGAAGCCGGATAGTTCGACTAATTTGCCAAAAACTGCGCCCAGCAAAAAGACTGGGAAATAGAGTTTGACGAAGCCAACGAACTTATCCATAAAGACATCGGTAAACATAGGTGCTACGGCGGATGGATGGGTTAACAACACCGCACCCAGCGCGGCTACAGGGGCAAATAGAATTACGCTATATCCCCGATAGGCGACCAGCATCAGTATTACCAATGCCAACAATGCAATAAAAACGTCCATAGAGTCTCCAGGATAGAAAGACAGACAGTGCAGAGTTTTCTAACTCTCCGCACCGTGCAGAGCGGTTGTTTTACGCTGATTCGGGTCGTTGCTGGTGTCGTGTTATTCGACGACCCCGGCATACGGCACGTCTTTATGACCATAACGGCGTACGCGAATGTTTGCTTGCTCACCGTGACCGGCAAAACCTTCCAGGGCGCAAAGGCGCGAGCAGTATTCACCTACCAGTACAGAAGCCTCATCAGTGAGCACTCTTTGGTAAGAACAGGTTTTCAGGAATTTGCCCACCCACAATCCACCGGTATAACGGGCGGCTTTCTTGGTTGGCAGAGTATGGTTGGTACCGATCACTTTATCGCCGTAAGCGACATTTGTACGTGGACCCAGGAACAAAGCACCAAAGTTGCTGAGGTTATCAAGGAACCAGTCAGGTTGTTTCGTCATCACTTGCACGTGCTCAAAGGCCAGTTTATCCGCGATTTCCAGCATCTCTTCGTCGCTATCCGCAACGATAACTTCACCAAATTTTTCCCAGGACTGGCGGGCAATCTGCGCCGTCGGCAAGATTTCTAATAGACGTTCTATTTCTGTCAACGTCTCTTTTGCCAATTTTTCTGATGTTGTCAGCAGGATGGCTGGAGAGTCCGGACCATGTTCTGCTTGCCCTAACAGATCTGTTGCGCAGATCTCACCATCAACGCTGTCATCGGCAATCACCAGTGTTTCCGTTGGGCCTGCAAACAGGTCGATACCTACACGCCCAAATAGTTGGCGCTTGGCTTCGGCAACAAAAGCATTCCCCGGACCGACTAGCATATCTACAGGAGCAATAGATTCGGTGCCGATAGCCATTGCGCCAACTGCCTGAATGCCCCCCAGGCAGTAGATCTCATCGGCGCCAGCCATGTGCTGCGCCACGACGATTGCCGGGGCGGGTTTTCCGTTGAACGGTGGCGCGCAAGTGACAATCCGTGGAACGCCTGCGACTTTAGCAGTGATCACTGACATATGTGCGGAGGCCAGCAGTGGGTATTTCCCACCCGGAACATAACAACCCGTGGCATTTACTGGGATATTCTTATGGCCGAGGATAACGCCGGGCAATGTTTCAACCTCAATATCTACCATGCTGTTGCGCTGGTGTTGAGCAAAATTGCGAACCTGCTCTTGTGCAAAAGCAATATCAGCGATATCGCGTTCTGACAACTGCTCGTAACACGCCTGAATTTCAGCATCTGTTAAACGATAATCCGACCTATCCAGCTTATCAAAGCGAATGGAAAGTTCACGAATTGCCGTGTCCCCTCGTTCTTCAATATCAGCAAGGATCTGTTCTACCGTGTCGCGTACTTTGCGATCAGCATTTTTTATTGCTTCTGCTTCAGCACCTTTTTTAAGCCATTTTGCCATGATGAACACCTCCACAGATGTTAGTGAATTGTTTGTGAATTCGAATGCATTCGCATCTTAATGTTAAATTTGGGTAAACGAAAAGCATCACTGCATTCGAATGCAGTGCAGATCACAATAATTATGAATTGAGACTGAAATCCACCATAATGCGGGCAGGACAATTATTGGGAGGACAGCCTGATGACAGGACGAACGCGCCGCCCGGTCACCAGTTATGATGTGGCCAAACTCGCGGGGGTATCACAGTCTGCTGTATCACGCGCTTTTACCGAAGGGGGAAAAATCTCTTCGGTCATGCGTGAAAAAGTCAGGGAGGCGGCGGCGGCCTTGGGCTATCGCCCAAGTTTTGTTGCCCGCTCATTGATTACGCGGCGTTCCAATCTTATTGGTGTAGTCGTGCCTGGGTTGGCAAACCCATTCTATGCAAACCTGCTAGACCGGCTATCTCTCGAATTAAACCAGATGGGATACCGTGTTCTGCTTTTCTCCATGCATAACGACGACGATACCGATCCTATCCTGGAAGACGTCTTACGGCACCGCGTTGAGGCTTTGATCCTGGTATCAACCAGCCTGTCGTCTCATTTTGCTGAGGAGTGCCAGCATAATGGTCTGCCGGTGCTATTACTGAACCGTAAGAATGACAGCAAAACGGTTTCCAGCGTGACCAGCGACAACCATACCGGTGCTGCCACCATAGCCGATTTTCTTATTGCCGGTGGTCATCGCAATATTGCTTTTATGGCAGGGCGGGATAGCTCATCGACCAGCCGTGATCGTGAGGATGGTTTTACACAGCGCCTGTTGCAGCGCGGTTTTGAACCGCCGCAACGTGCCGTCGGACTGTATACCATTGAAGGTGCGATGGCAGCTACCCGTAGTTTGCTGACGGGGAAACGGAGGTTCGATGCACTCTTTTGCGCCAATGACATTATGGCTATCGGTGCGCTTAACGTCGCCGTGGGTGAGTTGGGCATGATTGTGGGAAAAGACATTTCTATCGTCGGTTTTGATGACATAGCTATGGCGAGTTGGCCTATGTACAACTTGACGACCTATGTCCAGCCAATTAGCGAGATGATTTCCTACACCGTTGCCATTATTTACTCACAGTTAAAGGATCCGGAAGCATTGGCTATTCAGCAGGTTCTGCCTGGCGCACTGGTTGTACGTAGCAGCACAAGGCCGGTAGATGAGAGCGAAATAAGCCGCCAATAGAATCGGGGCTACTGTATATGGGGCCGTTTGGGAAAAGAAAATATCTATCCGGTCTGTCTGATGGGTACGCCGGACAGTGGCGACGAAGCAAAATATTTGCTGGCACTCGAAGCACGACATTCGCCCTTATTTTGACCATAAAAAGCTTGTCGAATGTCTCAGGGCGAGAAGCTGACGTTACTACGACATTTCATTAGCATTTCATGGTCAATTTCAAGTTGACTCTGTGGCGTCTATTAAGCCATGTAGATTCACTTACACAAAAATCCCCGGCTGTAGCCGGGGATGAGTTAAGGATTGGATTAATTCTACAGGTTATGAAACCTGATGAAGCTCCATGCCCTGTTGTACCAGTAACTCAACGTCACTGCCGGCATGCTGGTAGACCTCATACTGAACACCGCCTGCAGTCACCTGGCCGGCATCCTGCCAGGTGTTATGCGCAAGGTCTTCAACCTTCAGTTCAACCACATCACCGGCATCGCCCGTCACCGCCAGCTGCTTATTGCCATCCTGAATAAACAGGTTGTCATGCGCTTCACTGAGGATGTCGTTCAGCGTCAGGTGCAGGACATCCTGGCTCAGATGGTTAATTATCTCTGTGCTGCCAGATGACGCCTGTTCGTCATCAGCCTGCACCATCATCTGTGACAGCGGATTTTGATGATTTATCATGGTGCTATAACTGGTTGAGTTATGCCATTCAATGGTATCAATATAAGAGGCACTAACCGTGAATGAAGAAATGCTGTGCCCGGCATCGGCAGTAAATTCGTACCTGTGAAGCTGTAAATCACCTCCGGCGCGCCCGGTATCTTTCATTGTGGCATGAATTTGCAGGCCACTGGCATCATAAAATCTTATTCCCGAGATACTTTGCGTTTGCAGATTGACAAAGACTGTTTCAGAGGCACCGGGTAATGAAACACTTATCGCCTGCTCTCTGGCGAAATTTCCTCCCCCCAGAACATGCGTTCCATTTACACTATCCACTAATACGCCAGGGGTGGTTAAGAGATACAGGCCCGCAGATGAGGTAATATGCACGCCTGTTTGTGTCGTTAAATTGTAAAAGTGTGATGGAATTTCTGTTCCTTCAAACGATTCAATATGTTTTACCACCGGGTTAGGTACATCCACATTTACCACAAAGCCGCCTGACTTGCCGCTGGTATTACCGGCTGCATCCGTTGCTGTGGCACTGAAGGTGTGCTTGCCTTCGCTGCGGGCCGGTGTGGTGTAGCTCCAGCTGCCGCTGCTGTTGGCCGTGGTGGAGCCAATGGCAACGTTGTTGTCGTAAATCTTCACCACGCTGTTCGCTTCCGCGGTGCCGCTCAGCTTCGGTGTGGTGTCGTCAATGGTGTCACCGGAGTAGAATTTACCGATGGCGGTACTTATATTCACGTCGTCATAGCCGCTGACTATATGCGGGGCCGCCGGCGGCGTGGTGTCATTGCCGTCCTGGTTACTGCCCACCAGTTTCACACTGAAATCGTTACCTGCCGCTGTGTTACCTGCCGCATCCGTCGCGGTGGTATGGAACACATTATTGCCGGCCTGTAATGCCTGCCCTCCGACGAACTGATAGTGCCAGGTGCCGTCTGCACCTACGGTTACCGTGGCAATTGTGTGAATTTTGCCGCTCACCGGTCCCGTCATGGTGATGCTGATATGGCTGCCCGGCTCACCGGTACCGTTCAGCTTCGGCTGCAGGTCGTCGGTTTTTCCGCCGCTGACCACTTTACCCGTCGTAGTGCCCACGTCATCGTAAACATCGGTGATGACAGGGGCTGTCGGTGGCGTGGTATCCGCCGCTTTCACGTTCACCACCCAGCTGTTGCTCTCCGCACCCAGCGTACCGCCCTTCACCTCACGCGCCGTGAAGACGTGCTGCCCGTCCGTGCGTGGTGTGACGGTGCTGGTCCAGACGCCCTGGCTGTTGGCGTGGACCGTGTCAAATCCTTTGCCGTCGGCATAGACATACAGCGTGCTGCCCGGCGTGGCCTTGCCGGTAAGGGTGACCGTCGTATCGTCCGTTGTGCCACCGTTAGCCACGTTGCCGGTATTCGGCCCCACGTCATCATAGACGCTGGTGATGCTCGCTTTGCCCGGACCCGGGTCAGGCACGTCAATGTTCACCACATAGCCGCCTGACTTGCCGCTGGCATTGCCGGCCGCATCGGTGGCGGTTGCCGTGAAGGTGTGGCTGCCCTCGCTGCGACCTGCCGGGGTGTAGCTCCAGCTGCCGCTGCTGTTCGCCGTGGTGGAGCCAATGGCAACGTTGTTGTCGTAAATCTTCACCACGCTGTTCGCTTCCGCGGTGCCGCTCAGCTTCGGCGTGGTGTCATCCGTGGTGCCACCGGATTTGATATTACCCGCGGTGCCCACGTCGTCGTACGCACCGGTGATATGCGGGGCCACCGGCGGCGTGGTGTCATTGCCGTCCTGGTTACTGCCCACCAGTTTCACACTGAAATCGTTACCTGCCGCTGTGTTACCTGCCGCATCCGTCGCGGTGGTATGGAACACATTATTGCCGGCCTGTAATGCCTGCCCTCCGACGAACTGATAGTGCCAGGTGCCGTCTGCACCTACGGTTACCGTGGCAATTGTGTGAATTTTACCGCTCACCGGTCCCGTCATGGTGATGCTGATATGGCTGCCCGGCTCACCGGTACCGTTCAGCTTCGGCTGCAGGTCGTCGGTTTTTCCGCCGCTGACCACTTTACCCGTCGTAGTGCCCACGTCATCGTAAACATCGGTGATGGCAGGGGCTGTCGGTGGCGTGGTGTCAGGCACATCGATTTTCACCACGAAGCCGACCGTAGCCTCACTGGTGTTACCCGCCGCATCGGTTGCCGTGGCGGTGAAGGTATGGCTGCCCTCGCTGCGCGCAGGCGGCGTGAAGTGCCAGTCGCCGTTGCTGCCTGCCGCGACCGAGCCGAGCAGCGTGTTACCCTCATAAATTTTCACGAGGCTGCCCGCCTCCGCATGGCCGTTCAGCATCGGCGTGGTGTCATCCGTCACGGTGCCGGAGGCCTGATTGCCCGTCGAGGCGCCCACATTATCGGTGTAGTCAGCGATGACCGGAGTGTCCGGTGCCGTGATATCGTCCTGATTGCTGGCGACATAATTCACCTTAAACTGGTCGCTGTTTGCCCTGTTGCCGGCCTCATCCACCGCCGTGACCTGAAACGTCCAGTTGCCCCGGGCCCCCAGAAGGCGCGAACCATCACTCAGCTGAATATGCCAGTTGCCGTCGCCGTCGGCCACCGCGTGGGCGACATTACCGTATTTCACCCCCCGCGGTCCCCACATGGTCAGGCTGATAATGCTGCCCGCTTCAGCATGACCACTCAGTACGCCGTTGTTGTCATCGGTTCGGCCGCCATTCTCCACCGCGCCCGTGCTGACGCCCACGTCATCCTGGTAACCGGTGATAGTCGGGGCGTCAATGTGCGAGTCTACCGTAAAGGTAATCGCATCAGAGACCGTGCTTGACTGACCGGCCGCATCCTTCACCACCGTGGTGATACTGTGCAGGCCGTCGGCCAGAGCCGGGGATGGCGTAAAGGACCAGGTGCCGTTCGCCGCCACCGTCGCCGAGCCCAATACCACGCCGTTATCCGACACCACCACCGTGGTACCGGCTTCTGCCTTACCGGTCAGCGTCGGCGTGCTGTCATCGGTCAGTCCCTGGCTATGGATTTCACCTTTAATGCTGCCCACATTGTCATTCAGCACCAGGTTCGTTGCCGCATCCGGCGCCGTGGTGTCATCCTGGTTGCTGCCCACGTACTTCAGGGTGAATTTTGTGCCGTAGTCGCGCCACGCATTACCGGCCTGGTCAATGGAGCTGATGCCAAAGGAGTACGTCCCCTGGGTAGTGAACGCCCGTGCCTGGTAATCCCAGGTGCCGTCCGCATTTGACGTCACGCTGTCGTAGTACAGCTCTTTACCGTTCGGACCAAAGACATGCACATCCACCCGGGTATTGGGTTCAGCATAGCCGTGCAGCACCGGACGGCTGTCATCGGTCAGGCTGCCGCCAGCCAGGTTACCGGTTATCGCGCCCTGGTCATCGGTGGCGCTGTCCACCACCGGCTTGATGGCAGTGGTGTCAACCACAATCCTGAAGGCCGCGGTGGGTTTGCTTTCACCCGTGGCACCCGTGGCGCTCACGGCCAGGTTATGGGTGCCGTTGGTCAGGGCCGAGGATGGGGTGTATGTCCAGCTGCCGTCGGCCTTCGCCGTGGTGGTAGCCAGCAGGACACCGTTGTCGTAGATATTGACCGTTGCCCCGGCGGTGGCGTGTCCGGTCAGCTCCGGACGGGCATCGTTGGTCAGTCCGCCCTCTTTCAGGGCACCGACGGCGCCGTTGTAGTCGCTGACGTTATCCACCACGCTGTCGAGTGTCGCTGAGACCGAAATGTCTGCGTTTGAGTCCGTGGTGATGATGGTGTAAGGCAGGGAAATGAGAAACTGCTTGCTGCCTCCGTCCTGGACGACAGACTGGAAAATGTATTCGTGGTTCGCCTCCAGCGGCTGGTCCGGAGTGAAGGACCAGCTGCCGTCGCTGTTGACCACGGCGCTGCCGACAAGAACGGTATTGATACAGAACTGTATCACCGTGCCGGCGCCCCCCGCCCCGGCATTACCGGAAAGGGTCGGGGTCAGGTCGTCGGTAAAGCCGAAGTTGTCGACGGTGCCAGTGTGCAGGCCCTGGTTGTCAGAGACGGTGTCGATATTAATCACGCCCGGCTCGGCGGGGGTGGGGATAAGCTGGCCGTTATCTGTCGGCAGGTTGGCCAGCAGTCCGGCAAGTAGCGCTGCGTCACGCGTACTGGATGTGTAGTCGGTCATGGGTTATTTTTCCTTATTCGGGTTGTCGTGCAGGGAAAATAAAAACAACACTTTTCCACTGAGGTAAATTAATAACGACGATGAATTATTCGTCGTCGGGATCAGCACGGTAAGCGCAGTAACCATGACGAATAAACAGAAAAGAATAAAAAATGAAATTCCAGATAACAGAATCGATGGCGTAAGTCGCAATAACGGAGGGGAGGGACGCTATGGCAGTGTTTTGGATAAAGTGAAAACGCTTAACGGTTAATTAGATTATGCTGGGATTATCGAAAGAAAGGCCACTCAGAGAATGGCCGGAATAAAATATACCTGCAAAGTTAAAACGGTACTGACTACACGTTCGGGAAGTTACCACTGATAAAAAGGGATGTCACGCCGTTATATTTCGACAACAGAAAATAAGCCCTTCGATAATTTAAAATAAACAGGCTGTCGCCATATTGTCGGGGAGGCCTGCTGGAAATAGAACATTCCACGCCAGGTTTTTTTGTATTGAAGTGGTTTGTCGATTTCGTCTGCATAAACAGAAGTGTGAAGTGTCCGCTCCTGGCACTTGGCGGACATCTTCGCGAAGGTCCGCCAGGAGCGAGGTGCGGACGTTGAGGGTAGTTCAGTTGTGCCAACTTTAAATTTTTAAGATCACCTGCCCCGACATGCAATGCGTAGTTAACTTAGCCATCTGCACAGAGATGAAACCACTGCCGCATAGTCAAAACAAGTGACCTTACGACCGGACTAAAGTGGACAACCTTTTGAACGCAGCAGGCTGTTAAAGCGTTCGGGGTCAGTGGTGCCAGCCGCATTATTCCTACGGATTTTTGCTTCACGCTCAACGTGTTGGTGTACTTTGGGTAACAGGGCGGCCAATTCCGCGTAAGGGATAGCGATAACGCCATCCGCATCGCCGACAATCAGGTCACCGGGCGAGACGACCATTCCACCACAGCTGATGGCAACATTGACTTCGCCCGGACCGTCTTTGGATGGGCCTCGAAGCGTATTCCCCCTGGCATAGACAGCAATACCACCTTCCGCCCATTCGTTCAGATCGCGAATAGCCCCATCGATGACAAAGCCCGCGATTTTCTTCGTCAACGCGGAAGTTCGCATCAGTCCGCCAATCAGCGCCTGCGTCAGGTCGCCCCCGCCATCCACGACGATAACATCCCCCGGTTGTGCCATTTCTATCGCTTTATGGATCATCAGGTTATCGCCAGGTCTGACTTTGACCGTTAGCGCCGGGCCACACAGCACCAGTTGCTGGTCGGCATGCCAGGGCTGAAGCCCTCTGGCTCCTACGCTGCGGCCCATGCAATCACCAATATTCGGAACCGGTAGCTGGCTGAAAGCTTCAATCGTTGCGCTGTCAGGAACCTGCTCGCGAAGACCGATATAATAGCCTGCGGGCCAGTCGATTTTACTGCTCATAACGTCACTCCTTTTGAATGTGAGAGGGCTTCAGAATTGACACACGCCCGCGAATCAAGCGTCTTTTTGTGCAAGAAATCCAGACACTGCCGGGCTGCAGATCGCGCAACCGCATCCAGTGCTTCCACCGTAGAGCCGCCGATATGGGGAGTCAGAACGACATTATTGAGCTGGCGAAAGGGGTGATCGGCAGATAACGGCTCTTCAATAAAAGTGTCTAATCCGGCTGCGGTCAAAGCGCCTTCTGCCAGCGAGGCTGCGAGTGCGTTTTCATCGATTAGCTCACCCCGTGAGGTGTTCACCACAATCGCTCCCTGGGGTAATAAGGCCAGCGTCAGGCTATTAAGCATCTGACGGGTGGCGGCATTAACAGGACAATGGAGGCTCAGTACCTGGCTGTTACGCAGTAGTTCAGACAGCTCGGCATAACGCTGATGCTCCGTTTCTCCCGCAAAAGCCGGATCGTAGAACGCCACTCTCATTCCGATCGCCTGGGCAATATGGGCGACACGGCGTCCAATTTCACCATAGCCAACCAGCCCAAGCGTCTTACCCTGTAGCTCGATACCGCTGCCAGTTCGCGTCCAGCGCAGCTCTGCTATTTCACGATGGAAAAAAGGCAGACTGCGGGCGGCACTAAACATTAGCGCAATCGTCAGTTCAGCCACCGATTGTGCATTGGTGGCGGGGGTTGTGAGCACAGGGATGCCGTGAGCACTGGCTGCGGCAACATCAATGTTGGTTACACCCACGCCGTGTTTGCAGATAATTTTCAGTGTCGGACAGGATTCTATCGCCTTCGCTGACAAAATAGCCGTACGTGAAATAACGGCGTCATAGGCTCGGGTCGCCATCAGGTGTTCAACTTCCCGCTGGTCATTGCTATGTTGCAAATAATCCACTTCGCACCCGGCGTCGGCCAGAACCTTGCGGCCACCTTCTCCCAGCTCAGGGGCGGTCATTAAGAATTTGTAGGTCATCTCTCACTCCTGTAATGATTTCTTTAATGTTGGCATTAGATAATGATAAATAATATTATCCGAATGTTATTAATTGATTCCTGACGGGAATGATATGGAGCTTAAAGACCTGCGTTATCTGTTGGCTATTCGGGATACCGGCCATCTGGGGCGAGCGGCCATCAGCCTTGGTATCACTCAGCCCGCATTGACTAAATGCATTCAGCGTCTGGAGAAAATTTATTCAGCAAAACTGCTGCTAAAGGCGGGCCGGGGCATCCATCTGACCGAAGCCGGGTTACTCCTTTGTGATCGGGCGCAAAAAATTGTCCGCGAGCTTGAAGTGACACAGCGCGATATGAGTTCCCTGGCTGAGGGAACGGCTGGCTATATTCGCCTTGGCGCCGCGGCCAGCGCCGCGGAATTTATGTTGCCGAAACTGACGGGGCAGCTGCTGCGCGCGGCACCCAGCGTGCAGCTGGAAATAAAAGTAGGTCTGAACGACCTGTTGCAAAGCGCTCTGCGCGAAAAACAGCTAGACGTCATTCTCGGTTTTCTCCCCGAAAACGGAGAGGAGTTTCTCTCTATCCCGCTCCTCGACGATCCGGTTGTGCTGGTTGCCAGCAAAGACCACCCGCTGGCAGGTATCCACCCGACGGCGGAACAACTCAACCAGTACAACTGGCTGCTGCCTTCGGGTGGCGTGGCGACCCGGCAGTGGCTTGAACATCGTTTGTTGGGCGCAGGCTATGCTTTGCCTCGCGTCCAGATAGAAACCAATACGCTGGCATCGCTGCGGCTGGTCATTGCGGAAACCCACCTGCTGAGTTTCCTGTCACGCCGGGTGCTGGAAGAGCAGCAGAGCGCCGTTTCATTGGTCGAAATTCCGATTCCCCTGTTGGTCATGCCCCGGACGTTCGGATTACAGTTCCATTCATGGAGTGAGCTGTCTCCAGCAGCACGTAAGCTGGTTTTCATCGCTGGTAAAATCTGGGATTACCAACGTTAAAAACGACCTCCCGTCATGCTCTGTTCATATTAGCTATGAAGCCGATAACGGAATAATCCCCAACGCCAGTGATATAACCAACATTATCAGGCAGCTGAGTAGCGACCATTTGAAGGTAAATCGCTGATTCTCCGAGTAATCCAGTTTTAACATGCTGACGACCAGATAAGTGGAAGCCACCAGCGGGCTAAGGATGTGTACCGGTTGTCCAATCAATGAGGCTCGGGCCATCTCCGCCGCGGTAATACCATGGTGCTGAGCGGCATCCGCAAGAATGGGCAAAACGCCAAAGTAGAAGACGTCATTCGACACCAGCCACGTCATGGGGATACTTAGCAGGGCGGTAACAGGGGCAAGATACGGGCCAACAGAATCCGGGATTATGCGAATCAACGCCTCACCGACCGCATTAACCATTCCCGTTCCGTTAAATAATCCGGTGAACACCCCGGCGGCAAAAATCAAACTGGCTACGGCAAGAATCGGCGCTGCGTGCTGCTCGAGCTGTGCCTTCTGCATACCGAGGTCGGGAAAGTTCACGATCAGCGCGAGACTTGCAGCAATCATAAACAGGTAGCTCAGCGGCAGGATTTCTGTGCATAACCCTGCCAGCAACAGTAGGGTCAACAGCCAGTTAAAACAGAATGTTCGTGGGCCACGGCTGCGTTGCTCGCTGTCATGTTTAATCTCGCTAATCATCGTGATATCGTGGCCCGCCGCGGCCAGACGCGTCCGCTCGCGGCGGCCAAAAATCCAGGCCAGCACGAAGGTCCAGATGACGCATCCGACGATCGCAGGCAAAAGTGGGACAAACACTTCACTCATCTCCACCTGCATTGAGGTCGCCGCGCGTGCGGTTGGCCCTCCCCAGGGAACCATATTTCCCAGACCCGAGACTTGCAGCAACAGACAGCACACCATCGGCAAAGAGAGCCCAATACGTTTGTAGATGGGTAAAAAAGCCGAAAGGACAATAATGTAAATGGTGGCACCGTCACCATCCAGCGCCACAATAAATGCCAGCAGCACAGTACCGAGGTAAATTTTAACTGGATCGCCGTGAACGATTTTAAGAATACGGTTGACCAATGGGTCGAACATTCCGGCTTCCGTCATGACCATAAAATAAAGCATGGCGAAGAGAATCATTATCCCGTTGGGGGCCACGCCCCGTAGCCCCTTAATGACATATTCTCCCATCTCAGAATAAAAGCCGCCCAGAAGAGCAAAAATGGTCGGGATAATAATCAGTGCCGTCAGGGCTGAGAGCTTTTTGGTCATTAATACATAAATGAAAAAAACCAGCATCAACACGCTCAGTGCAATCAACATTGTCAAATCCTCATGATTATTTTTATATCAGCTTTTTTTTGCTCAAGCCCGGTAAACTCAGGCCTCGAATACGCTGCGAGCCACATCGCGTGACGTCTGTTTTATCACCCTCGACAGTCGGTATTTTCTGATGCGCAAATGTTTACGAGATGTGTCCATTTGGTTAATTTTGAGATTATGACAGCGAGGGTGCTGAATGAGTGGCATTGAATTTTATGGATATATTCCTGAGAGGAATGAGAGTCGTGCTGTCATGGCAATTTTAAGCCGCGGTTGAGCCACACCGGGGAGTTAGCGTGTCAGCAGGGTGAATAACGTCTTGCAAGTTTGTGAGCGGGAACAAATAAAATGTGTTAAACAGATAATCTTTGAGTTGTGTCCATACTTTGATTTGGATAACGACTCAATATCCATCGGGATTAACAAATGTCCTTCCGGTCACATTCCAAAATAACGCTTCATGGTAATAGCGATGTCCGCTTCTTGCTGTGTGCTCAACGGGGCGATGAAAGCTATCCTTAAACGAGGAGGGTGATTCCCTGCATAATATCGCCAGAATGTTCGACACATTACATTTTTTGTTTGCCGGCGTGAGCGTCCACGCACGAACTTTGAACGAAGTTTAACCTATACTTAAGCAAAGAATCTTGCAGCTGTTGAATCCCTGATGCCTGGCACCCCATCCTGAGAGAACGTTTCTGAACTGATTGAACAACTGCTCCTGCGCGTTCACCTCGCCTGATGAGCTAATTCATGAAATTAAATCTTAAACGGTGGCTTACCGGCAGTAAGTCACTGGAAACGCATGCAGACATTCCCGACTGGCTGGCTTACGAACCTGCAAATGAAAGCCCCATCAAGGCTGAGTTATTTTCAGCCGCCCAGATGGAACGCTATGGCCAGCGGCTGGCTCGCTCACATAAGTTATCGACGACGAGACTGCCTTATTATTTGCTTAAGCGGCTGGAAGCTAACGAAGCGATCATCACCCGTAACTGCTATCTGCTCAATGCGGGTGAAAAGGCCGGGATTACTCCTGCTGGCGAATGGCTGCTCGATAACTACTATCTCATCGAAGAACAGATCCGCGTGGTCAGGCATCATTTGCCGAAAAACTTTGGCAAAGGGCTTCCCCCGCTTGCCGCTCCGCATAACTGTCCAAGAATTTATGACGTTGCGTCCGAAGCCGTTGCCCATGCCGACGGGCGCTGGGACGCGGCAAGTCTGACTAATTTCATTGCGGCTTATCAGCAGGTTACTCCCTTGACGCTGGGCGAGCTCTGGGCGTTGCCGGGCATGCTGCGTCTGGCGCTGATTGAGAATTTACGTCGGGTCAGCATCGAAGTCGCCAACGCGCAAAAAGAGCGCAACCTGGCTGACTACTGGGTCACACGCATTTTTGACTGCGTCGAAAATACTCCGGCGGATTTGATTATGGTCATTGCTGATATGGCGCGCTCGCGTCCGCCATTGAGCAGTGCCTTTGTCGCCGAGCTGGTTCGCCGCCTGCAGGGGCGGGGCAACATGCTCTCATTACCGCTGACCTGGGTTGAACAGCGTCTTGCGGAAACCGGCGTGACGACCGATCACCTGATCCATCGCTTTAACCAGCAGCTTGCCGCAAACCAGCTTTCCGTCAGCAACAGCATCGCCGGGCTGCGTCTGTTAAGCGAAACCAACTGGGCAGACTTCGCGGAGGCCATGAGCCTTGTTGAACGGACGCTGCTTCAGGACCCCTCCGGGATATACCCGGCAATGCATTTTGATACCCGGGACCACTATCGCCACATTATTGAAATCCTCTCCCGGCATAGTCGTCACGATGAACCTGAGGTCGCCCGCCATATTCTGCAGATGGCGCAGGCGACAGAGAAGGAAACGCCTGCTCATCATGTCGGCTATTACTTAATTGGCGAAGGGCGCACGGCACTTGAACAACAGCTTGGGGCAAATACCTCATGGGGGGTCCGCCTGCGCCATAGCTTTAACCAGATCCCGCTGCTGTCCTGGCTTGGAAGCCTGAGTCTGTTAACAACGGCGTTCACCGCCGCCATTTTATCCCATACCTATGAACAGGGAATGCGCTGGCCGTTACTGCTACTTGTACTGCCGCTTGTGGTATTGGTTAGCCAGTTAGCCAGCAATCTACTCAGTGAGGCCACGACTCGCTTTCGCTCGCCGCTACCGTTGCCACGAATGGATTTTTCGACGGGCATCCCCGCGGAATTCCGTACGATGGTGGTGATCCCCTGCTTGTTAACCAGCAAAGCTGGGGTAGACAGCCTGCTGAACAGTTTACAAGTTTGCTATCTCGGCAATAACACGGCAAATCTGTACTTTGCATTACTGACTGACTATGCCGATTCACCGGAAGAAAACTCGGCGGAAAACGTCGAGCTTGTGCATCATGCACAAACGCAAATACAGTATCTGAACCGCCGGTATGCCTCTGCCTCACAGCCACTCTTTTTTCTGCTGCATCGTTCCGCACGATGGAATACACAACAAAATGTGTGGATGGGCCATGAGCGCAAACGCGGCAAGCTGGCGGCACTCAACAGCTGGTTACGTCAGCCCGCAGAACAGTTCATCAGGCTGCAAAACACGGCGTTCTTGCCACCTGTGGGAGTCAAATATGTCATCACCCTGGACAGCGATACGGTTTTGCCACGGGACACCGCGCACAAACTTGTCGCGACGATGGCACACCCCCTCAATCATCCGGTCTACGATCCGTTACAACAGCGTGTTGTAAAAGGATACGGTATTTTACAGCCAGGGCTTGCCGAGGAGATCCCGCGTAATGGGCAGGGGCGCTACGCTGCCATGTCCAGCAATGTGCCGGGTAACGATCCTTACTCAATGATGTCATCGGATATTTACCAGGATCTGTTTGGGGAAGGGTCGTTTGTCGGCAAAGGCATCTACGACGTGGATACGTTTACGCAAGCTACGCGCAATACCTGCCCGGAAAACCTGGTGCTGAGCCATGATTTACTGGAAGGGTGCTATGTTCGCTCAGGACTGTTGAGCGAAGTTCTGCTGTATGAGCAGTATCCCAATAATTATCTTACCGACGTGGCAAGGCGCACCCGCTGGATACGCGGAGACTGGCAGCTTCTCAACTGGCTTAGGCTCAGGGTCAGAAAAGCAGACGGCACGCGCGACACAAATCCTCTGACGGCGCTGTCACGCTGGAAATTATTTGATAATTTGCGCCGTAGCCTGGTGGCACCGTCATTTCTGGTGCTGATCTTTTGCACCATTTTGGTGGTGCCTAATCCTGTTTACTGGTCTGGTGTGTTGGCGGCGGTGCTGCTGCTCCCGACGGCGCTGGTGATAGCGCAGGATCTCTTTAATAAGCCGCCAGGGCGTCCCTTTCTGCAACATCTGCTTCTGGTGGCATCGGGCGGTATTAAACGGCTGATGCGGATTGGCATGGGCTTTCTCACGCTTCCCCATGAGGCTGGCTATTCACTCCAGGCCATTACAGTCACGCTTTGGCGGTTGGGGATCAGTCATCGCAATCTCAACCAGTGGGCGAGTTTTGAACAAAGCAGTGATCGTGCAAAAACCTCGCCGATGCGTTTTTATCGGGCAATGTGGCTAAATGTCTTATCGGGCATCGCGCTTATTCTGCTCGCAGCATTTCTTGCCCCCATGCTGCTTTTTATTGCTGTGCCGGTTGGCGTGCTGTGGTGCCTTGCCCCTATGCTACTGAGCTGGATGAGCCGTGAACCCGTCCCCCCAACAATGTCGTTTAATGCTGAAAATCAACGCCTGTTGCGCCAGAGCAGCCGTGAGATTTGGGCTTTTTTTGAAACCTTTGCCACCGGGAAAGAGAACTGGCTGCCGCCAGATAATTTCCAGGAGATCCCCCAGCCGGTGATTGCACATCGCACCTCGCCGACCAATATCGGTTTGTCGCTACTGGCAAACCTGACCGCCTGGGATTTTGGTTACATTCCCCAGGGTGAAATGCTGCAACGCATCACGCTCACCCTTGATACGCTGGACAAAATGGAGCATTACCGGGGGCATTTATATAACTGGTACGATACCCGCACCCTGGCACCGCTCAACCCGCGTTATATCTCAAGCGTCGACAGCGGCAACATGGCGGGGCATCTGCTCACCCTTAGCGCGGGTTTAACCGGGCTGCGTAACCTGCCGATCCTCAACACGGCGCATGTGCTGACGGGTCTTGAGGACACGCTGCAAATTCTCGAAAAGACATGGGGACAGCATGCGCCGACGTCTTTGCGCCAGCTACATAACCATTGTAAAAGCGCCGCTCAGCTCCCCCCGTCGTTGCTCTTCGCCGAGCTGAAAAACATGCGCACGCAAAGTAATCGCCTGCACGCACTTTGCAGCCATGAAGACGCTCGCGTCCGCCGCTGGGTGGAACATCTCCAGCGTCAGTTAGTTCTTGTCTGCCATGAATGGACGCATTTTCTCGCCTGGCTGCCCGTCAGTCAGGAAAAGGAGTCTCTTCCCACGCTGACCTGGCTTGCGCAGGCGAAACATACCGGCGAAGGCAGCCCCCCGGAATCGACCATTCGTCAGGCCCGTACCCGTATTGATATCATTACTGAGCTTGAGCAACGCCTGGCCGAGCACGCCCGAATGGATTTTGTTTTCTTGTATAACCGCGTCACCAGCCTGCTCAGCGTCGGGTATAACTGTGACAGTAATAAGCTCGATAACAGCCACTACGACCTGCTGCCCTCGGAAATTCGCCTGACCAGTTTCCTTGCCATTGCTACCAACCAGCTGCCGCTGAAAAGCTGGTTTGCGCTCGGCAGGCTGTTTACCACCATTGATAACGAAACGGCGCTGATGTCGTGGAGTGGCTCAATGTTTGAGTACTTAATGCCGAACCTGGTGATGCCGACCTATCCGGGGAGTTTACTCGCCGAGATGAGCCAGTCGGCGGTTAAACGCCAGATCGACTGGAGCAAAGAGCGGGGCGTGCCGTGGGGGATTTCCGAGTCTGGCTACTACTCCTTTGACGCGCTGCAAAATTACCAGTACCACGCGTTTGGGGTGCCCGGCCTCGGCCTGCGCAGGGGGCTTGCGGATGATATGGTCATCGCGCCGTACGCCACCATGATGGCGCTGACCGTTTCTCCTCATCAGGCCTGCGAAAATCTTTTGACGCTGGAAAAAAACGGTGCGCGTGGGGAGTATGGTTTTTACGAAGCGCTGGACTACACGCCTTCTCGCCTCGCCAGTGGGCAGGTATACGCCGTGGTGCGATCGTGGATGGCTCACCACCAGGGTATGGCCTTTCAGGCGCTTTCCCACGTGCTGTCAGGTGCGCCGATGGTGGACCGCTTTATGTCCAGCCCGTCATTTCAGTCGGCTCGCCTGCTGCTGCAGGAGCGGGTGCCTGATGCCGTCGAGTTATACAGTCCGCGCCGCCACTTTGAATCCCACGAAGGCGTGCTGCAGCCTATACAGTATGAAACGCGTAAATTTACCGACGTAGAGAGCCCGATCCCCGAAGTTCAGCTGTTATCTAATGTCGATTATCATCTGATGGTCAGCCAGTCAGGCGGGGGCTACAGCCGCTGGAAAGAGCTGGCACTGACCCGCTGGCGCAGCGACGCCACCTGCGATAGCTGGGGAGCATTCTGTTATATAAGTGACCCTGTCACTAATGAGGTGTGGAGCAACACCTGGCAACCGCTGGGTGAGGCAGTCAGCCAGTACGAGGCAGTCTTTAACGACGCTGGGGCAGAATTCAACCTGGTGGCGGGAACGGTGGGCGTTAAAACGCAAATTGTTGTCTCATCGGAAGATGATATCGAGCTGCGCCGCGTCACGCTGCTGCACCGTGGCCGGGAGCCGCGCATCCTTGAACTGACCACCTACGCAGAAGTTGTTCTGGCACCCACAGAGAGCGATCTGGCTCACCCCGCATTCAGTAATTTGTTTATTCAGACGGAGCTTGTTGCCGATCAGAATGCTATTCTTTGCCACCGTCGCCCCCGTTCGCCGGATGAGCGCTGCCCGTGGCTGTTTCATACCATGGTGGTTCACGGACAAACGCAGAGCGATACCTCATTTGAAACAGACAGGGCGAAATTCCTTGGGCGTGGAAAAACCCCGGCCAATGCGGTGGCGACCCGACAAAGCGGCTCGCTCAGCAACAGCGTCGGGCCAGTACTTGATCCCATTCTTGCAATCCGACAGTCCGTCATTTTACACCCGGGCGTCCCCGTCACGGTCGACATTATTTATGGCGTGACCGAAAGCCGTCAGCACAGCCTCGAACTGGTAGAAAAATATCATGACCACCCGATCGCCGACCGGGTGTTTGAGCTGGCCTGGTCCCATAGCCAGATAGTCTTAAGGCAGATTAATGCCAACGAAGACGATGCTACGCTCTTTAACCGCCTGGCGAGCGCGGTGTTGTACCCGGGGCCCGAACTGCGTGCCGACGCTAAAATACTTTGCCGTAACCGTCGCGGACAGTCGGGGCTGTGGGGATGGTCTATCTCCGGGGATCTGCCGATCGTCATTCTTAACGTCACCAGCGATGAGAGCCTTCCAGTCATCACTAAGCTGATACAGGCGCACCACTACTGGCGCCTGAAGGGGCTGGCGGTGGACCTCGTTATCCTCAATGACAGCCCCGGCGGCTATCAGCAGACGTTGCAAAACCAGATAGTGGAACTGATTGTCGCAGGTTCTGAAGCCAGCCAGATGGACAAGCCCGGCGGCATTTTTGTGCGCAACGGGGAACAGATGTCGCCGGAGGACAGGCTGTTACTGCTGAGCGTGGCGCAAATCGTACTGGACGACCGGGCGGGCGGTCTGAAAGAACAGTTAAATCAGCGCCTCCAGCCTACGGTTTCATCACAGCAGGTTTTAATTGCGCGCACGACTCTCCCCGACAATCAGCATCTTCCGTGGCAGCCGGATACCCGTGCGCTGGTCTTTTTCAACGGATATGGCGGCTTTTCGGAGGATGGTCGCGAATACCAGATAACGCTGGCTGAAAATACCGAGACCCCGGCGCCCTGGTCTAACGTGCTGGCCAACGCCAGTTTTGGTTCCGTCATTTCAGAAGCGGGACAGGCCTATACCTGGTATGAAAATGCCCATGAATATCGTCTCACCCCGTGGGAAAACGATCCCATCAGCGATCGTTCTGGCGAGGCGTACTATCTGCGTGACGAAGAAAGCGGAGCCGTCTGGTCGCCAACGACGCTGCCGGTGCGCGGCAGCGGGCACTATCTTTCACGCCACGGTTTTGGCTACAGCGTTTTCGCTCACCGTGAGACGGGGATCGATACCGAACTGACGGTACTGGTGGCAGAGCACGCCCCGGTAAAAATCGCCATTCTGACGCTCAGCAATACTTCAGGCCGAACCCGCAAAATCTCCGTTACCGGCTTTGTGGAGTGGACGCTGGGTGAGTCACGTAGCAAATCAGCCATGCATGTGGTGACCCGCAGCTCTACGACAGGGCTCGGCTGTGGCGTACTGGCAAATAACTTCTATAGCAGCAATGGCTCGGACAGAACGGCCTTCTTCGCGCTCACCGGGGTACATTGTTCTGTCACCGGCGATCGCCGGGAATTCCTTGGGCGCAATGGTTCACCACGTGACCCGGCGGCAATGAAACAACGCACGTTGTCGGACAAAACGGGGGCAGGGTTAGATCCGTGCGGAGCGGTGCAGTCTGCCACTACGCTTATCGATGGCGACCAGCGGACGTTTATTTTTGTGCTGGGTATTGGGCAGACGCCGCAGGAGGCCGAATCGATGATTAACCAGTATCTGAGCGAAGATGCCGCCCGCGGTGAACTGGCGAATGTGCACCGCCACTGGCATCACCTGCTGGATCAAATCGTCGTCTCCACACCCGATCCCGCCGTCAACTTGCTGGCTAACGGCTGGCTGCTGTATCAGACCATTGCCTGCCGTCTGATGGCCCGCAGCGGCTACTACCAGTCTGGCGGGGCTTTCGGCTTCCGCGACCAGCTCCAGGATACGCTGGCCCTGAGCCATGCGGCACCGGAGCGGCTGCGCGAGCAGATTTTACTGTGCGCTTCACGCCAGTTTACGCAAGGAGATGTTCAGCACTGGTGGCATCCGCCGGCAGGGAATGGGGTACGCACTCGCTGTTCGGACGATTACCTTTGGCTGCCACTTTCCATCTGTCATTACGTCGCAACAACCGGTGATATCGGTGTGCTTGAGCACCGTCTGCCATACCTTGAAGGTCGTGAATTACAGCCGGGCGAAGAGTCGGCTTACGAACAGCCAGTGACCAGCACGCTTGAAGAGACGCTGTGGCAGCACGGGGTAAAAGCCATTCGCCATGGGCTGCGATTTGGCCAGCACGGCTTACCGTTGATGGGGGCGGGCGACTGGAACGACGGGATGAATCTGGTCGGGCTGGAAGGTAAAGGGGAGAGCGTCTGGCTTGGATTCTTCCTCTACGAAGTCTTACAGCGTTTTGCGAAGCTTGCCGAACACCTTCACGATGACGACGTTGCCACGCTTTGCCGACGGGAGGCAGAAAAACTTCAGGTCAACCTGGAGGCGACGGCCTGGGACGGAAGCTGGTATCGCCGGGGCTATTTTGATAGCGGCGAAGCTTTGGGTTCACAGAGCGCGAAAGAGTGCCAGATAGATGCCATTGCCCAAAGCTGGGCGGTGCTTTCCGGGGCGGGAAGCGCGGAGCGTTGTGCGCAAGCCATGCAGGCGCTGGATGCCCGGCTGGTGGATAACGAGGCGGGGCTTATCAAACTGCTCACGCCACCGTTTAACGGCAGCGGGCCTAACCCCGGCTACATCCAGGGCTACCTGCCGGGCGTGCGTGAAAACGGCGGGCAGTATACTCACGGTGCCATCTGGGCGGTAATGGCCTTTGCCCGCAGCGGTAATATCGAGCGGGCGTGGGAACTTTGGTCGCTTATCAACCCGATAAATCACGGGCTAACGCCGGAGGCCGTTGAGCGCTACAAGGTCGAACCTTACGTGATGACGGCGGATATTTATAGCGTTGCACCGCACGCCGGACGCGGCGGCTGGAGCTGGTATACCGGCTCGGCAGGGTGGGCGTACCGATTAGTCATCGAAACGCTGATGGGAATTGAACGGCACGCCGATGTCATAACCGTTCATCCGTTGCTGCCGCATGCCTGGCCATCCGTTAGTCTGGTTTATCGGTATGGTGCCAGTGATTATCACATCAATGCGGTTCGCAGCGAGGGGAATTATCAGCTCATGGTGGACGGCGTTCTGCTGTCAGAGAACACCCTCCACCTGATTGATGACGGGCAGCGGCATGAGGTGGAGATTAGCCTGGGGTGATTTCCGTTTTCAAGGCGGGCCCCAGGGAGGGGAGATAAGCGCCAGCGCCATCCACCGGGTTAGCGATCTTTCCGCCATGCGTCCGCGGTTAACGCTTCGCCGAAGTGGCTGGCGATCAGGCGTTTGGTGAGGTCGTGTAGAGGGGAGGCAAGGACGTCGGCGGTTGCGCCGCGTTCCACCACCTCGCCCTGATGCATCACCAGCACCTGGTCGCTGATGTGCTTCATCATGCCGATATGCTGGGTAACGTAGATATAGGCGATCCCCTGTTTTTCCTGTAGCTCAAGCATCAGGTTTATCAGCTGCGAACGCATCGACATATCTAATGACGCCAGCGCTTCGTCGGCAATGATCACCTTTGGACGCAGGATCAGCGCACGGGCCAGGCCAAGACGCTGTTTCTGTCCTGGCGCCAGCATGTGCGGATAATAGCTGGCATGGTCAGGCAGCAGGCCAACCAGGCGCAGCGTCTCCACAATCTGTTTCTGGCGCGCTTCCGGCTCCATATCCGTATTCAGACGCAGTGGGAAATCGAGGATTTGCGAGATGCGCTGACGTGGATTCAGGGAGGTACTCGGATCCTGAAATATCATGCGGATGTGCTGGCTGCGCCAGGTATAGTCGCCATAGTGCAGCGGATGATCGTCAATCACCAGCTCGCCGCCGGTGGGTTCAATCATACCCGCCAGCATCTTCGCCAGCGTGGATTTTCCTGAACCGTTCTCGCCGATAATCGCCAGCGTCTGTCTTTCGCGCAGGGTAAAGCTCAGCGGCTTGACGGCCTCAACGTGCTGGCGACGGAACAAGCCGGTGCGGTAGCGAAACGTCTTACTTAAATTACGGACTTCGAGCAGCGTTTCGACCATTACTGACTCTCCATATTCAGCGGGAAGTGACAGGCGTACAGATGCGTTTTAGGCCCTTCGAGGCGCGGTGTTTCAATGCATTTACGCTGGGCGTAAGGGCAGCGCGGCCCGAGTCGACAGCCTATCGGCAGATGCTCCAGCAGCGGTATCGCCCCAGGCATGGTATTCAGGCGGCTCTTATGCGGCATCGAGCTGCCAAAGTCGGGAATAGCTCTGATGAGCGCCTGGGTATAAGGGTGGTGCGGGCTGGCGATAAGATCTTCGCTGGTGGCGCTCTCCACCGTCTGCCCGCAGTACATCACGTTGATTTTATCCGCCCATTTGCTGAGCATTTGCAGGTCATGGCTGACCAGCAGGATCGTCGTGTTGTTGTACTGATTGAGCCTGGTCAGCAGTTTGAAGATTTGCGACTGGGTCGTGGGCTCCATGGCGTTGGTTGGCTCATCCGCAATCAGCAGGCGCGGCTGGTTTGCCAGCGCAATGGCAATCATCACCTTCTGGCATTCGCCGTCGGTGAGCTCATACGGATAGCTGTGCATGGCGTCTTTGTGATCTTTAATTCCCACGCGGTGGAGAAGTTCAATGGCGCGGCGTTTGCGCCAGCCGAAGCGCTTCCACCAGCGGCCTTTATAGGTCCAGCCGGGGATGTTCTGGGTGAGCTGCTTGCCCACTTTCTCAGAAGGATCGAGACAGGACTGCGGCTCCTGAAAAATCATCGACAAATTATGCCCCACCAGACGGCGACGTTCGCGTGGGGAGAGGCGCAGCAGGTCGATATCATCGAAGCGCATGCGGTCGGCGGTGACTCGCCAGTTGTCTTTGGTGACGCCGCAAATGGCTTTGGCAATCAGGCTTTTGCCGGAGCCGGACTCTCCCACCAGGCCGCGGATCTCACCTTCGTTGAGCGTCATGCTGACGCGGTCAACGGCTTTCACCCAGCCTTCGGCGGTCATGAATTCAATCGTCAGATTGCGAATATCAAGTAACGGCATTATTGCACCCCCGCATTTATCGCACGGCGCAGTCCGTCGCCCAGCAGATTGACCAGCAGTACACTAATCATAATCGCTGCACCGGGAAGCATCACGGTCCAGGGCGCAACATAGATAAGTTCCAGGGCGTCGCCCAGCATTGCGCCCCATTCCGGGGAAGGGAGCTGTGCGCCGAGATCGAGAAAACCTAACGCGGCAATATCCAGAATCGCCATGGATAACGCACGGGTAATTTCGGTCACCAGCGCGGCCGCGGTATTCGGCATCACCGCAAACCATAAAATATTCAGCGTTGATGCGCCGTCCAGACGGGCGGCAACAACATACTCTTTTTCGAGTTCGTCATGCACCGCACTGTAGACCGAGCGCACCATGCGCGGCAGCAGCGCAAGCCACACGGCAAACATCGCGTGGGTAAGATGAGGGCCGGCAAAAGCGACGACGATGATTGCCAGCAGCAGTGAAGGAATGGAAAGCAGCGTATCCAGAATATGGTTGAGCACTGCAGAACGCAGGCCGTGGGTGGCACCGGCGAACACGCCCAGCACCACGCCGCAGACGGTAGCCGCAAGCGTGACCAGAAACGCTCCGCCAACGGTGGGCGCCGCGCCGCTGAGCAGGCGGCTTAACACATCCCGGCCTAAGTCATCAGTCCCCAGGAAGAAGGAGACTTCACCGTACCGTGACCATGACGGCGGCAGCAGCTGGTAGCCCAGGAACTGCTGATCCAGGCCATAGGGCGCAAACAGCCCGCCAAACACGCACAGCAGAACCAGCGCGCCGCAGCCGTACAGGCCAATCATCGCCGGCGTGTCAGCATAGAACTTCCGCCAGGTCAGGCGCAGCGTACTCGGCGGCCGCTTCTCGCGATAGACGCTATCGTAAGGCATACCATTCCTTATGTTTCAGCGGGTTAGCCATAGCACCCAAAATATCAGAAATCACGTTAACAATGATGACCAGCGAGCCGACCACCATCACGCCGGCGGAAATCGCCGCGTAGTCCTGCTGGCGAATAGCGTTGATAAGCCAGCGGCCCAGGCCCGGCCAGCTAAAGACGACCTCGGTGATCATCGCCAGCGTCAGCATGGTTGAGAACTGGAGGCCCAGACGCGGGATCACCGGCGGAAGGGCGTTGTGCAGCACGTGGCGGTGCAAA
This sequence comes from Dryocola clanedunensis subsp. sulfonylureivorans, assembly GCF_016756775.1. Lineage (GTDB taxonomy): Bacteria > Pseudomonadota > Gammaproteobacteria > Enterobacterales > Enterobacteriaceae > Dryocola > Dryocola clanedunensis. The sequence goes on from NZ_JAERMU010000032.1 coordinate 27,063, forward strand.
ATAGTCAGACGCGACAAACCGCGTGTGGCGGCGGCGCGAATATAGTTCTGGTCGAACACTTCAATGGTGCTCAGGCGCATCAGGCGAATGACTTCGGTGGTGGGGGCCACCGCCAGCGCGACGACCGGCAACACCATGTGGCGCAGGGCGCTGAGGATCATCTCTTCGCGATAAGGTGAATCGGAGAGCCAGGCATCAACCAGCGCAAAGCCCGTCACAGATTTCACCTGATAGAGCAGGTCAAAGCGGCCCGACACCGGCAGCCAGCCCAGCGTCAGCGAGAAGAAAAGCGTCAGCAGCAGGGCAAACCAGAACACCGGAATCGAAAAGCCGACCAGCGCCAGCGCGCTTATCAGCTGATCCTGCCATTTATTACGGGTAATGCCTGCCAGCATGCCGACGGGGATGCCAATCAGCAGCGCAAGGCCAAAGGCCAGCAGGCACAGCTCCATGGTGGCGGGGAAGACGTCGCGCAGCTGTTCGTTAATCGACTGGCCGTTAATGCTCGACACGCCAAAATCCCAGTGCAGCAGGCTTTCAAACCAGAACACCCACGCGTTCCACAGCGATGCTCCCTGAAGCGGCGCATGGGGCGTAAAGTAGCTCAGGCTAAAACTCACCATCGCCAGGAACAGCAGCGTGATGAGCAGCAGCAATAAACGTCTTAAGGTAAAGATGATCATGGTTTTTTCACCTCTACGTCGTCGCGGGAAACCCCGGCGAACGACGCGTTACCAAACGGGCTGAGCACCAGGCCTTTGATATCGTAGCGGTAAGCCTGCAAACGTAATGATGACGCCAGCGGTAGCACCGGCAAATCCTTCGCCAGGATAGCCTGCGCTTCGTTGTAGGCTTCAATACGGGAAGCAAGCTGCTGGGTGGCGAGCGCCTTCTGGAGCACGGTATCGAACTCCGGGTTACACCAGCGAGCATAGTTGGTCTGGGAGCGGATCGCCGCGCAGCTCAGCAGCGGACGGAAGAAGCTGTCCGGGTCATTACTGTCCGTTGCCCAGCCGGCAAGGGTGAGATCGTGGGTCATGTCCATCAGGCGCGCCTCCTGGAAGCGCCCCTCAACGGGAACGATGATCACCTTAACGCCGATCTGCGCCATGTCCGCCTGAATCAGCTCGGCGGTTTTTAGCGGGCTGGGGTTCCAGGCCTGGGAGCCTGTGGGCACCCAGAGACGCAGTTCGAGATTTTCGATCCCCAGCGCTTTCAGACGCTCACGGGCTTTCTTCGGATTGTATTCGGTAATTTTTGCATCGCTGTCATAGGCCCACGAGGCCCGCGGCAGAATCGACGCGGCGGTTTCAGCCGTGCCGTAGTAAATCGACTGCATCAGACGCTGATTATTGATGGCCAGAGCGAGTGCATGGCGAACCTGTGGGTTATTGAGCGGGGCCTTATTGGTGTTAAAGGCCAGATAGGCAATGTTCATCCCCGGGCGCAGGTTCAGACGCAGGCGCGGGTCGTCGCGCAGGATAGTCAGCTGGCTGGCGGCAGGATAGGCCAGCACATCGCATTCGCCGGTCAGCAATTTCGACAGGCGACCGGTGCCGCCGGAGCCTAAATCCAGCACCACCTGGGGCATTAGCGGTACGCCACGCCAGAATTTCTGATTGCGAGCCAGGCGAATATATTGCCCTGCACGATACTCACTCAGCTGGAACGGGCCGGTGCCCACAGGCTGGCGATCCATGAGCTCCTGCCGGTCGATTTTTTCGAGCTGTCCCGCATATTCAGCCGACATCACCGAGGCGTAGTGGGTCGCCATATGCCACAGGAACGAGGCGTCAGGTTTTTCCAGTTTGAATTCAACGGTGTTGTTATCCAGCTTGCGAACGCTCTTGACCGAATCCGGGAACTGGAGGCTGTCGAAGTAGGGATAATTGCCGCCGTTGATATTATGCCACGGGTGCTTGCGGTCGAAGATTCGCTGGAAGCTGAACACAACGTCATCGGCATTCAGCGCACGGGTAGGTTTGAACCACGGCGTAGTCTGGAACTGGACGTTCGGACGAAGATGGAAACGGTAGGTGGCGCCGTTATCCAGCACTTCCCAGCTTTGCGCCAGCTCCGGCACCAGGCGGTAGGTGTAGGGGTCGACATCCAGCAGGCGGTCATAGAGCTGTGCGGCAAGCGTGTCCACGGTCAGCCCGCCGCTGGCCATCTGCGGATTAAAGGTGTTGACCTGGCCATTAAGACAATAGACAAACCCACTCTTGCGAATGTCATCGGGCTTCTGGCCGGGTGTCGCTGCCAGTACCACGCTGCTGAGGCAGCTCAGACCCAGTAAGAGGGAGGGGATAATTCCGCGCATAAGTTTTTGAGTTTTCAAAGGTGATAGGCAAAGTGTATCGCACTCTGCGGAGCTTCCCAAAATATGTCAGGCCGTTTTGTCTCTTTTCTAAACAAAGCCCGGAAAAAAGACCGGGATTTGCTGTTTTTTACGACGAAGCGGACCTTCTGTCCTGCGCGGAAGGGGGCTAAAAGCGATTCAAAAGGCGTAGCTGGCGCTCAGCGTACCGTTAAATCCACTGCTGCTCCGATCGGCGGCAAGCACATTGGCGCCCGCAGCCAGAGTCAGGTTACCGCTCGTAGCGCTTAAAGTTATCCCGGCCTTGTAGAGGTTTTTGCTGTTATAGGCTGAAACCTGGTCCACATTAATGCCGTACAACGAAGCGTGGGAAGTCTGCTGCTCATCGCTGAGCAATCTTTCATAGCCGATATTGATCCCCGGCGTTAGCGCCCAGCCGCCCGGAGTAAAGGGTTTCAGCTTAATATCCAGATTACTGACCAGGCTGGTTTGCGTCTCGTTTGTACCGTCCACATCCAGCGCGACCTCGCTGTCCGATTCCTGAACGCCTTCGAGATGCAAATGCGTGACCTGCACGCCCAGGCTTGGGTCGAAGGAGACGATGCCGGGAACAAACCAGCCAAGGCCCGCTCGCGCGCTGTAAAACTGGCCGTTGCTGTCGCCCTTCGCAGAGCCAAGGCCACTGCCTGGATGGCGCTCGGCGTCATAATCAATGTAGCCTGCCGTACCTTGCAGGGTGCTATATGGCCCGTTTTGCAGCGAGTTTAAGGCATACCGCCCGCCCAGCGTGATAAACGTTGAGTTCGTTTTCACTTCATCGCCGTTGCTGCTGACATTCCCGTGGCTGTAGCCAATGCCGCCGTTAACGGAAAGCTGCTCGTTCGCCCGCCACGTGCTGCCAACGACCGCGCCAGCTGAATGTTCGTTGCTGCTGCTTTGGGCGCTGTTGCCATCGGTGCCGAGGTAGCTGTCCATTCCCGTCATCCAGACGGAGGCTGAGCCAATGGCCAGCGTGTTGCCCGCAATCCACGGCGCTATTTTATCGTTAATTTGTGACGGTGCGCGCAGCAGGTAGCTGGCCGTGTCGGCATAAATTTGTCCGCCAATCCGTTTTTCAAGGCCGCCGAGCGAGCCGCTATCAATCGCCGATTGCAGAGCGAAGTTGTAAGCGGTGTAACGTCCCGAGAGCGGGGAATCCTGCAGCGCATTAAGGAATGCGGCACCTGCTGCGGCGTTACCCGTGAAACTCTCCTGGCCTGGTAGCTGCGAGTAGCGAACCATCTTTGCCCGCAGCACATAAATGGTTGCCTGGTCCAGGCCCAGCCCCTCTTTAAGGTAGTTATCGACGGTGCCGTAGCTGAGGAGGATCTGATCGAATCCCGCCTGCAACCAGTTTGCCTGAACGCCCATCAATGTGCGGTAAGTCTCGGCCATCGAGGGCGGCAGCGCCGCTACCGTTGCGTTGATTCGGGCTGCGGTGTACTCGTTGGTCGCCAGATAGTTTTGCATGATATCGGCGGAGCTCACCCCCGCAATGGACTGAAGAATAGCGGCCGTCCAGCCCGTGCGGTCTTTGCCCGCCGTGCAGTGGAACAGCGCCGCGCCGTCCGCCTCGGCAAGTTCACGGAAAACCTCGTTCAGCCCCTGGCGGGCGTAGCTGCTGGTAACGAAACTCCGCTCGCCGTCCTCCATCATGGCGTTGACCCCGGCTGCGTCCAGATTGGCCAACGTACTGGTAATACTGCTGGTACTACCCGAATTGCCGATCAAATCGACATTGACATATTTTGCCCCGGCAGGAAGCGTATCCGGCGTGGTTGCTATCTCCTCTGGCGTCCGCAAATCCACTACGGTGGCGATGTTCAGCGTGTTGAGCACGGCAAGGTCGGAGGCGGTTGGGGTGATGGCATTGGCCCGGTAGAACACGCCCTGACGCATGACGCCATCGTTAGCGGTGGTGTAAGCCGTCGTCGTTCCTGCAACATCACGGAAATTATCCATGCCCTCAAGGCGGGGGGTATTCAACGTAAGATCGGCGGCCTGGGCGCCACAGCACAACAGGTAAACGATTGTTGCCGCGTAGGTTTTCTTGAGTTTCAAAAAGCAATCCTTATCAAAGTTAAGCAAGCGGCGCCGATTGTAAGGATGCATTGTTAAGGAATTGTTTCAGTAATGTTTTATCGATGCTTATCAGGCTAACCAACTGCCTGTAATCATCCTGAAAACCTGCTAAACAGAGCGTAAAGGAGGGCCGTTTAGGTCATGGCAAAGAACAAAATGGCTGGCGGCTCGCTTATACCAGCCATAAATTTTTATTATTGCTCTGCTGACGGCGCGACATTGTGCTTCTTGAGCAGGGCACGAAGCTGGTGATAGGTCAGCCCCAGCAATTCTGCTGCCTTGCGCTGATTATATTTCGCCTGCAGCAGGCTGCGCTCGAGCAGCGTTTTTTCCTGTTCGTTCTGCCAGCCGCGCAGGTCCAGCGGCAGCTGAGGGCCATTTTCAGCGGTTGGCTCCGCTATGGGGACGGATGCCGCTTTGCGGGCAAACGGGTCGAGAATGACCTTATCTACCTGTTCTTCACTGCTGCCGTGGCGATAAACCGAACGCTCAACCACGTTTTTTAATTCACGAATATTACCGGGCCAGCCGTAATTCAGCAGCGTCTGCTGCGCCTCTTCGCTAAAGCCCGGAAACAACGGGAGCTGGAGTTCCCGGCACATCTGAATCGCAAAGTGCTCGGCCATCAGCATGATATCGGGTTTGCGCTCGCGCAGCGGGGGAAGGGTAACGACGTCAAACGCCAGACGATCCAGCAAATCCGCGCGGAATTTACCTTCTTCGGCAAGCTGCGGCAGATCGGCGTTAGTGGCGCACACCAGCCGCACGTTTACCTGCAGCGGCTGGCTGCCGCCCACGCGCTCCAGCTCACCGTATTCCACCACGCGCAGCAGCTTCTCCTGCACCATCATCGGCGCGGTTGCCAGCTCATCCAGGAAAAGCGTTCCTCCGTCGGCGCGCTCAAAGCGGCCCGGATGGCGCTTTTGCGCTCCGGTAAAGGCCCCGGCCTCATGGCCGAACAGCTCGGAATCCAGCAGGTTGTCGTTTAGCGCAGCGCAGTTCAGCGAGATAAACGGCCCCTGCCAGCGGCGCGACAGGAAGTGCAGGCGGTTGGCGATCAGCTCTTTCCCCGTCCCGCGCTCGCCGATGACCAGCACAGGTTTTTCCAGCGGGGCCAGGCGCGACACCTGCTCCAGCACCTCCAGAAAGCTGTTTGCCTCTCCGATCAGATTATCTTTATGTTCTGCCATGGTGAAATTAACCAACTGTTAGCGAATAAAACCACTATAGCGGCTGCGCCAGCAGAGTCAAATTTAATCATAACCATTAAAATCAACAAGATAAAAAGTTGGCACGAACATTGTATTAATCTTTGTGAGCAAGGTGCCTGGCACCGGAAATAATGACTAAAGAGGATTGAACAATGGGTATTTTTTCTCGTTTTGCCGACATCGTGAATGCCAACATCAACTCGCTGCTGGAAAAGGCTGAAGATCCGCAGAAGCTGGTGCGCCTGATGATTCAGGAAATGGAAGACACGCTCGTTGAAGTGCGTTCCACCTCGGCCCGTGCGCTGGCTGAAAAGAAACAGTTGTCCCGCCGCGTAGAGCAGGCCACGGCGCAGCAGGCCGAATGGCAGGAAAAAGCCGAGCTGGCGCTGCGTAAAGATAAAGAAGATCTGGCCCGTGCGGCGCTGATCGAAAAACAGAAATTAACCGACCTGATTGCCACGCTGGAAGATGAAGTGGTTCACGTCGATGAAACCCTGACGCGTATGAAAAAAGAGATTGGCGAGCTGGAGAACAAACTCAGCGAAACCCGCGCGCGCCAGCAGGCCTTAACGTTGCGTCATCAGGCTGCGTCTTCTTCTCGTGATGTGCGTCGCCAGCTCGACAGCGGTAAGCTGGATGAAGCGATGGCCCGTTTCGAATCTTTCGAACGTCGCATTGACCAGATGGAGTCGGAAGCGGAAAGCCACGGCTTCGGCAAGCAGAAAAATCTCGACACTCAGTTTGCCGAACTGCAGGCCGATGATGCCATCAGCGAGCAAATTGCGGCGCTGAAAGCGAAAATGAACGGTCAGGATCGCGGTTAATTATTGATGCTGCGGCCGCGCGTGACGCGCCGCAGCTCGTTCGACTTGTAAGGAGTACACATGAGCGCGCTTTTTCTGGCCATACCGTTAACGATATTCGTGTTGTTTGTGGCCCCCATCTGGCTGTGGTTGCATTACAGCAACCGCTCAGCGGGCGGCGAACTGTCGCAGGGCGAACAACAACGGCTGGCGCAGCTTACCGACGAGGCGAAACGCATGCGTGAACGCATTGTTTCGCTTGAGCAAATCCTCGACGCTGAGCACCCGAACTGGAGAGACAAATAATGGTGAATTCATTTTCCGGTCGTAAATTGTGGCGTATCCCTGAGAAGGGGATGCTGAAAGGTGTTTGCGCAGGTATTGCGCAGTACCTGGACGTCCCGGTCAAACTCGTACGCCTGATCGTTGTGTTATCGATGATTTTTGGCCTGTTCTTCTTCGTCATGGTGGCCTACATCGCCCTGACGTTTATTCTTGACCCGATGCCCTACGGTGCGGATCAGGTAAAGCCGCAGCCGACCAGCCGCGATCTGCTTGATGAAGTGGATGCGGAGCTGGCGGCGGGCGAGCAGCGTTTGCGTTCGATGGAGCGGTATATCACCTCTGATACCTTCACGTTACGCAGCCGTTTTCGCCAGCTTTGAACTATGTTGTAGCTACCGTCTTGAACGTCAAGCGGTAGCTGCATAATTTTCATCCCATGGCAGGCGTGTTTTAAGCACCCCGAAGCACATGTGCACCAGCTTGCGCATTACTGCACCCAGCGCCGCC
>NZ_JAERMU010000033.1 GCF_016756775.1 Dryocola clanedunensis subsp. sulfonylureivorans
AGAGTGAACATATTTTGTCTCATTTCACCTGAGCCAACACGTCATTCCAGCCTTGTACATACGAAGTCAGAGCTTCTGGTTACCGTTCGGATTTTGAGTGACGTGAAAGGTGAAACGGAGGGCTTAAGCTACGAAGAAAGATCGGCGTCTTCAGGGCGGATACAAGCTTCCTCCGTTTCGTGTAACCGGTAGCTAACCAGCTACCGGTTCAAGATACAAGGGCGGATAAACGAAGTGCCATCCGCCAATGTGCCCGGGATACAGACGCAAAAAAACCCCGCTAAAAAGCGGGGTTTCTTAAATGTGGTCGGCGAGAGAGGATTATTCCCCTGCGGGCCGTTGCTAAAGCAACGTTGTCTCGCTGCGCTCGGCTCAAACCTCCTTCGGAGGTTCTCATCCTCTTGAAACTACAGACGCAAAAAACCCCGCTAAAAAGCGGGGTTTCTTAAATGTGGTCGGCGAGAGAGGATTCGAACCTCCGACCCACTGGTCCCAAACCAGTTGCGCTACCAAGCTGCGCTACTCGCCGAAATACTGCTTTACTGCTTACTACCCAATTTTACTTAACTTAGATGATTGGTGCGAAGAGAGGGACTTGAACCCTCACGTCCGTAAGAACACTAACACCTGAAGCTAGCGCGTCTACCAATTCCGCCACCTTCGCATCATAACCACTAAATTAATGGGGTGGCTAATGGGACTCGAACCCACGACAACTGGAATCACAATCCAGGGCTCTACCAACTGAGCTATAGCCACCACTGTAAAATCTTTCACGCGGTACGTTAATTACCACCGCAGCTCTAGCGCCATTCGTTAAATGGTGCGCCCGACAGGATTCGAACCTGAGACCTCTGCCTCCGGAGGGCAGCGCTCTATCCAGCTGAGCTACGGGCGCGTAGCGCCGTTGCGGGGTCGGATATTACGGGCTTCACGGTCAGCTGTCTAGTGGTTATTTAAATAAAATGCGCGTTTGGTTACGCTTTGTGCGTTCTGTCGTTTATCCGTGCGAATTTTGCTGTGAACGCATGTTATTACGGCCAATTACCTCATAAACCCGTGTCACCGTCAGCATGAAAAACCCTGCCGCCGATCAGGTGAAACGTGCTCATTTGAGCGCGTTGAGGTGATTACAGCCTGCCAGTGTAGTGCCAGGCCAGATAGCGCAGGAGTTTAAGCTGCCTTCCAAGGCGGCTTGGCTGGGAAAGCAGCCGGTAAAGCCACTCCAGACCGAGTTTTTGCCATATCTTTGGTGCCCGTTTAACGTGGCCTGTGAACACATCGTAGGTCCCGCCTACGCCCATGTATAACGCCTGCGGATAAACCAAGCGGCAGTCACGCATCAGGATTTCCTGACGCGGGGAGCCCATCGCCACGGTAACTATCGCCGCTCCGCTGTCGCGAATGCGTTCAAACATCGCCTGACGCTGCTCTGCTTTGAAGTAGCCATCCTGGCTACCCACGATGTTGACGTTCCACAGCCTGCGGAGTTTGGCTTCCGTCTGGGCCAGGATTTCAGGCTTGCCGCCGACGAGGAATACCGGCGTGCCTTCGTGTCCAGCTTTCTCCATCAATGCTTCCCACAGGTCAGCTCCCGGTACGCGGGAGACTTTTGCCTGGGGATACTTTTTGCGAATAGATCGCACGACGCTGATGCCGTCGGCATATTTAAATTCCGCAGCCTTAATCAGCTCACGCACTTCCGCGTCGCGCTCTGCCGTCAGCACTTTTTCAGCGTTGATCGCCACCAGCGTGCCAGATCTTAGCGCCCCGCCGTCATAGAGATAATCCAGCGCGTGCTGCATATCACGCCAGCCCAGCAGCTTAAGGCCGCGAATACTGTATTCAGGCGCGTTAACCGACTCGTTCATGATGTTCCTTGTCATGCGTTTTGCGTTTCCGTCTCCACCCGGGGCGCTCGCCGCATTCTCTGGTGGATAAGGCCCGCGCTTTCAAATAACCAATACAGAAGTTTAGCCAACAGCAGACAGATGCCGAACACCATCAGGAAGAAAACGACTCGGGAGACAAACGAGTCCACGCCTTCACGGGCCAGCACTATCATGTTGAATATTGCACCAAAGCAGAAACTGTGCAAAATCGCCGCCTTATAGCGGTTAGTTTCCTGGTTGCCCAGCTCGTAAAGCCAGTCGAACCATTTGATGATAAGCCCTACCACAACCCCGCCCAGCGGAATAAACCAGACGCCGCCCATCACCACCAGTGAGCCAATCAGCGTCGGAGAGATAGCAAGGCCAGAGTGATTGTTCAGAATTTCCCATGTGAAGTAGTTTGCGCTGTTAAGCACGATACTCGGACGGTCTGGCCATACCCAGGAGGGGATGAAAACATAGAAATCGCGCACGATTGGCGCCAGCCCCTGGAAATCAATTTTGTCGTAGTTTTGCAGCAGAAGCGCCAGGTTTTCCCACGGCGAGAAGGTATCTCGCGTCAGGTACAGGAAGGTATAAAACGCCTCGTCGCCGCTGACATTCAGACCGTAGCGCTTCAGCGCCAGCCAGAACATACCCACAATGCCGAACACACCCGCCGCCGCCAGCATCCACAATGAGATCCAGCCGCGAATAATACCGATAAACAGGAAGATGGCAAAAGCGATGATGATGTTGGCGCGAGTGCCGCCAACAATCATATAAGTCAGCAGGCCAAACGCCACGGTGCTAACCAGGAAAAACATCCACGCACGGCCGTCTTGCTTAAGGAAATACACCACCAGCATCGCCGGAATGAAGAAGTAGAAAAAGCGCTTCAACGCCACGCCCGAGACTTCGCTGGAGAAAATCTGGCTGTATGAGTGCAGCTTAAACAGCAGGAAACCGTTGTGCATAAAGAAGACGGCAACGCTGACCAGCGCGACCGTAGCCAGGATCACCCACATGAGGTGAGTTTCGATCCGGTTCATGGTGAAGACAGGACGCCGGGGAGCTGTTGCCTCACGTTTAGCACGCAGCCGGGTTTTATAGGCAACGTAGTAGATGGCGTAGAAACACGTCGCCGCCAGCTGGGCCTGCAACAGCACATCTGCCGGCACCACGCTTACCCCGAACCTGAAGACCAGCGTGCAGGTAAACGGGAAGCCGAAAAAGAAGGTAAGCAAGTACAGCAGCGAGAAAAAGACGTTGAAGTTAAAACGTACCCGGCGAAACTCCTGATATGTCAGTAAGCCGATAAACATCACCGAGACAAACCACACGACGAAAAGACCGCCAAATTCGGGCAAACTCATGCGGTCTCTCCTGATATTGTCGCTAACGCCTGATGCCAGCCGTCAAGATAGTTGGGGCTGAAGAAGGCGATCTGCTGTTTATTCACCAACCGTAGCTGACGCTGCGCTTCGCGTACTACCGTTTCATTGAGCGGGTCACCGGTAAACAGTACGGGAACATGCTGTTCGACCATATCCTGCCAGAATGGGTTTTTACGGCTCAGCACGCATGGAATACCCGCCTGAATCAGCAGGCAAAGCGTGCCGATCCCCTGCTGTCTGTCAAAAATGAAGTAGCCGAGATCGCACTGACGGAGCAGCGCCAGATAATCGTTAAATTCAATTTTCTCGGTCAGCACCTGCAAATTTTCTTCGCTGAACAACGCGCTGCCAGCCTGCTGCACTTCCCCGATATAGGCATTGTTATTTGACGGGTAGCCCATCGGGACGACAACCCGCACGGTATCGCCAAACTGACTATGAATTGCCTGAAGCGCGGCTATGTGCTGGTTACTGCGGTCGCCCGAGTTCCCCACTAACAGCGTTAGCTTGCCATCAGTTTTTTCGTCGCTGCTCATAGTATTGAGTGCGGGATCCATACGAGTCGGGAAGTAGAGTAGCTCGCCCGGCACGCGCGGATGGCTCTGATGGAAATGAGTGAGATCCCCACGGGTAGCAAAGACACGTCCGACGCGTCCCTGCGCAATGCGCCGCAGGACATAAAACAGGCGGAACTTGAGGCTGCGAGAAGCTTCATACAAATCCGCCCCCCAGATGTGCCAGCTAACCTGGGCGGGTTTCAGGCCTCCGGTCAGCAGCGCAATCCATAGCGGGCTATTGAACTGGCCGTGGAAGAAAAACCGCTGCTTGCGATCCGCGCGAGCTTTCGCGACCACCGCCTGCGCGAGCGCTTTCTTCGTCGGGAATAGCTCAATTGCCAGCTCCGGAAAAGCCGAATTCAGCGTACTGTCCGTTGCGACCACCATAAACTGGCGAGCGTGAGGTGTAGAGGCGGCTAAAGCGTCGTTAAAGAAACGCAGAACCGTCTGGTTGTGATGCGGGATATCCGATCCCAAAACGTGAATCAGTGTCGTCATGGTCGTCTACGATAAATAAGAAACACGCCGCAGCACAGGGTGAAGTACACAATGTACGTCGCCATATAGGCCTGCGCGGCACCGAGTGCGCCGTGGGCTGGGATCAACCAGCGTGAAAAGCCGGTTAATAAAGCAAACTGGCTGATTTCAGTCAAAATATAAAAGCGCAGCGACGCTTTGGCGATGACTAAATAGCCGAAAACATAGGCGCCAACCTTCAGCACGTCACCCACCAGCTGCCAGGCAAACAGGTCTCGCATGGCGATAAATTTCTGGGAAAACAGCAGCCAGATAGCAAAATCACGCAGCAGCCACACGGTGAAGCTCGCGGCGGCCACCGCTGGCAGCACAAACTTCAGAGAACGCACAATCTCGCGCGAGATGTCTTGCTTTGCGGTCAGTCTCGAGAGCGTTGGCAGCAAATAAACGCTGAAAGATGCGGTGATGAACTGCAGGTAAGCATCCGAAATGCTGCTCACGCCCTGCCAGATCCCTACGTCGTTCCAGCTGTAATGCTCCGCCAGCAGGTTTCGCATCATCACGTACGCGACGGGCAGCGTGATAGAGGTGATCACCGCCATAATGGTGAATTTACCCAGACTGCTGGCGTAAACTTTGTCCCACTGCGGCTTCAGGTAAGCAAGGGGGATATGTTCGCGGCGCACCAGCATGAATCCAGCCGGAACAAGTACCAGCGCAGGTACCAGTGCCAGACCCAGAAGCGCCCCCTGATAGCCCCCCAGACGATAGCAAAGATAGTATGCCACTACCCCAATAAGGCTACCGCCAATCAGCGCCAGGGCGTTGCCCGCCGCATCACGGAAGCCCTTCATGATAGCAAGAGAGAGGTTCGCCCACGCGATCCCCATCTGCACCAGGGCAACCAGCCGAACTAAGTTCTGATACTGGTCATGGCCGAACAACCCGACGCTGATAGGTTTGGCTGCCACGACGAAAATGATTGCCAGCAAAGTCGAGAATCCCAGCACCATCGCCGACGAGGTGCCGAGAATTTTACGGAGTTCCTGAGGATCGTCGTGGTACTGAGCAACGTATTTGGTGACGCCGTTAAAAATACCGGCACCGGCCAGCACGCCCAGCACCGTCACCAGCTGCCGGAAGTTACCTGCCTGGCCTACACCGCTTGGGCCATAGGCCACCGCCAGCAGTTTTACCACCAGCAGGCCCACGCCAATTTTGACCAGCGTGGACCCTGCGGTCCACACTGAAGCTTTCGCTAATGACATATCAGGAGAGGTAGCTTAACAACGTATTGATGACAGTACGCTGGTTAGCCGGAGCGAGGTTATAAAACAGCGGCAGACGCACCAGGCGCTCGCTCTCTTTGGTGGTGAAGTTATCCTCTCCGTGGAAGTAACCAAACCTCTCCCCTGCCGGGCAGGAATGCAGAGGGATGTAATGGAACACCGCCATAATCTCAGCTTCTTTCAGATATGAGATCAGGGCCGTACGGTCTTCCACATCACGGAGTTTAATATAGAACATGTGGGCGTTCTGCACGCAGTTTTCCGGCACCGAAGGCAGCTCGATACGGCCTGCACGAGCAAGCGGGGCCAGCGCATCATGGTAAGTTTGCCAGAGCTTCAGGCGCTGCTGGTTAATCTTCTCCGCAGCTTCTAATTGCGCCCAGAGATAGGCAGCCTGGAGATCCGCCATCAGATAGCTGGAGCCGATATCGCGCCAGGTATATTTATCTACCTGACCGCGGAAGAACTGGCTACGGTTGGTGCCCTTTTCACGGACGATTTCAGCACGCTCAATCAACGACGGATCGTTAATCAGCGTCGCGCCACCTTCACCACCGGCAGTATAGTTTTTGGTTTCATGGAAGCTGAAGCAACCGATATGGCCGATGGAACCCAGCGCGCGGCCTTTGTAGGTCGACATCACTCCCTGAGCCGCATCTTCCACGACAAATAAATTATGTTTCTTCGCCAGCGCCATGATGGTGTCCATCTCACAGGCAACGCCCGCATAGTGAACCGGCACAATGACGCGGGTTTTTTCGGTGATAGCCGCTTCAATCAGCGTTTCGTCGATGTTCATGGTATCCGGGCGAACATCCACAAAAACGATCGTCGCGCCGCGCAGTACGAAGGCGTTTGCGGTCGAAACGAAGGTATAGCTCGGCATGATGACTTCATCACCAGGCTGAATGTTGAGGAGGATCGCGGCCATTTCCAGCGAAGCGGTACAGGACGGCGTAAGCAGCACTTTCTTGCTGCCAAATCGCTGCTCCATCCACTGCTGGCAGCGGCGCGTAAAGCCACCGTCGCCGCAAAGCTTACCGCTGCCCATTGCAGCCTGCATGTATTCGATTTCCGTACCTACTACCGGCGGAGCATTAAATGGGATCATTTTTTCACCTGTATAACCAGAAGGCGGTGCTTTCTATCGTGGCACCACTTTGAATGTAACGTCGCAGCGCGGCCGTGTTGCTTATCTGAGTGGCAATGCGCAAGGTGGAGATATTGCGTTGCTGGCACCAGTCCGCAGCAGCATTCATCAATGTCTCACCCACGCCACGCCCTGCCAGTAGACCCACTCGGGCTTCTTTATCGTTCAGCTGGCGCAGACTAACGAAACCGCTTATCTCATCGCCTGTTTTCAGCAGCAGACACTCATGGTCAAACGTGCCGAGGACCGCGTTTTCAATCCACTGCGCGTAAAAGCGTCCGCTGTCGTCGGGCTGATACCACGGCGCACGAAAACGGCTCTGCGTGAAGATTTGTGCGGCGATATCGCGCAGTTTAGGGATGTCGGAAGGTTGTGCCTTCGCCATCAAGGGATGAGCACGATCCGTGCCAACGGTCATTACCAGATCGACTTCCCCTTCGACCAGTTGAAAGCCAAGCTGCTGTAGGGCATCCAGCCAGTCGATACGGTGGGCGGGAATTTTAGCCTGCACTCTTCCGTACGCGGCCAGCCGTTCCACCGTCAGCGGCGGGGCATCATCGGTAAAGCGAACAATGCCGCTATTGACGCCAAAGAACTGGTTTTCCCAGTCCAGGTTTTCAAGCCGGGCGTGTAGCTGACCGATCATGATTTGCCCCCCAGCGAGGCGAGTTATCGCCAGACGCCTTTCGTGTCGACAATCCAGCGCTGCTGGATTTTGTCCGCTGCGATAGCTTTAAAGTCGTTATGGTCGACGAGCATGACCAGCACATCAGCCCGCTGTAATGCGGCATCAAGGGACACTAACTGACATTGCCCATCCAGCTTTTTCGGCAGCTGATGAATGTTCGGCTCGACCACCAACGTTTCACCGCTGTGCCAGCCGGCAATCATTCGGGTAATTTCCATCGCCGGGCTTTCGCGTAAATCATCGATATTGGGTTTGAAGGCGAGGCCAAAGCAGGCAATTTTAAGCTCGCTCGCGCGGCAACCGCTTTCTGCAAGGCTGTCAGCCACGGCAGCTTTAACCTGGTTAATCACCCAGTGCGGCTTGTCGTCGTTGACTTCACGCGCGGTGCGAATCAAACGCGCCTGCTGCGGGTTTTGGGCCACGATAAACCACGGGTCAACGGCGATACAGTGCCCACCCACGCCAGGGCCTGGCTGGAGAATGTTGACGCGCGGATGACGATTCGCCAGGCGAATCAGTTCCCAGACGTTAATCCCCTGATCGGCACAAATTAGCGACAGTTCATTCGCAAAAGCGATATTCACGTCACGGAAGCTGTTTTCCGTTAGCTTGCACATTTCTGCCGTGCGGGAGTTGGTGATAACACACTCCCCTTCAAGGAAGATTTTGTACAGTTCGCTGGCTCGCGCCGAACAGACTGGCGTCATACCGCCAATCACACGGTCGTTCTTGATAAGCTCAACCATCACCTGTCCCGGTAAGACGCGCTCAGGGCAGTAGGCCACGTTAATATCCGCCGCTTCGCCTGCCTGGTGCGGGAAGCTCAGGTCAGGACGCAACGCCGCCAGCCACTCGGCGATCTGCTCGGTTGATCCTACCGGAGAAGTAGACTCCAGAATCACCAGCGCCCCTTTCTTCAGGACTGGCGCGATAGACACTGCTGCGGACTTCACGAAAGCCATATCGGGTTCGTGATCGCCCTGGAACGGTGTAGGCACGGCGATCAGGTAAGCATCCGCTTCAACGGGCTGCGTGCTAGCTCGCAAAAAACCCGCTTCAACGGCAGTTTTAACAACTTTATCCAGGTCCGGCTCCACAATATGGATAGCGCCGCGGTTAATGGTATCCACCGCAACCTGGTTGATATCGATACCGACTACAGTTTTCTGACGGGAGGCAAACGCTGCCGCCGTAGGTAAACCTATATAGCCAAGGCCAATAACGGAGATGGTTGTAAAACTCATGGTTTCACCTGACTTTTTTTCAATGCAGCCAAAATGTGGTCACAGGCTCTGCCATCCCCGTACGGGTTGTGCGCACGGCTCATAACCTGGTATTCATTTTCATCACGCAGCAGACGCGTAACTTCGCGGACGATAACGGAAGGATAGGTGCCCACCAGCCGAACGGTTCCCGCTTTGACGGCTTCCGGACGTTCCGTTGTGTCTCGCATCACTAGCACGGGTTTGCCGAGCGACGGTGCTTCTTCCTGAATGCCACCTGAGTCCGTCAGAATCAGATAAGCATGGTTCATCAGGTAGACAAACGGCAGATACTCCTGCGGTTTGATCAGCACTATATTGTCTATATCGCCAAGAATGCGCTCTACCGGTTCGCTAACATTTGGGTTGAGATGTACCGGATAGACAATCTGTACATCGCTGTTTTCTTTAGCGATGTCCGCCAGCGCCAAGCAAATACGCTCAAAACCATCGCCGAAGCTTTCACGACGGTGGCCGGTGACAAGAATAAGTTTCTTCGAAGCGTCGAGGAACGGATGGCACTGAGCGAGGCTAACGCGCAGTTCATCGTCCGCCATAACACGGTCCCGCACGGAAATCAGCGCATCGATAACCGTATTGCCGGTAACAAAAATTTTATTGTCGCTGATATTTTCGCGTAGCAGGTTTTGCCGCGAATTCTCAGTCGGCGCAAAATGGTACATCGCAAGATGACCAGTTAGCGTCCGGTTCGCTTCTTCAGGCCACGGGGAGTAGAGATCCCCGGTGCGCAGACCAGCTTCAACGTGGCCGACAGCAATGCGCTGATAAAAAGCCGCAAGGCTGGTTGCCACCGTGGTGGTTGTGTCGCCATGAACCAACACAACATCGGGTTTGAATGACTCAAGAATGGGCTTCAGGCCTTCCAGAATTCGACAGGTTATTTCCGTTAACCCCTGTCCTGGACTCATAATGTTGAGATCGTAATCCGGCGTGATGGAAAATAAACTCAATACCTGATCCAGCATCTCGCGATGCTGAGCCGTCACACAAACCTTTGCGTCAAAAAACGCGTCTTTTGCCAACGCGTGGACCAAAGGAGCCATTTTGATGGCCTCTGGTCGCGTGCCAAAAACTGTTAACACTTTCACAGCGATTCTCTTTTGTTAATAGGGTGAAGATCGTCCATCGAGCCTTCACCTTAAAAGGGGTTATAACACTTTAGGGCGACGGGCTAATGCCACACCAGCACCTATCAGGGCCCCTACCGCACCCCACATGACCAGTAAGAATGCACGACGCGGGCTGTCACGTTTAACAGGCTCTTCTGGGGTACGTAAATAACGGTATGTCTGAAAACGAGGATCGAGGGTCGGACCAACATTCAGCGTGGACAGCATGGCGCGGTTCTGATCGTAATCGATGTCATAATCAGGTCCGACTGCACGTAGACTTTCCAGTCTTGCCTGGAGCATTGGGCGGCCCAACATGAACATTTCCGAATCGGGAAGTTCGTCTGCCGGAACGTCTGTTTCACTCCTGGCAATATTTTGCTGTTCGGCGATTTTTAACGCCTGTTCTACGCTGTTCACTTTTCGGTCATAAATTGACTTTGCAACCGCTTCCTGGCGTTTAACCTGAGCTTTCATCTGCACGGTGCGCGCATTCCACGCCCCCGTCAGTTCCTCATTCAGGTGACTTGCGGCACGCTGGCTGGCAAAGGCAATGTACTGACGTAAAAGGTTATTTGCATCCGCTGCGGTTTCAGCAATGAGCTTTACACTGTCGTTGAGATTGCGGGTGATATCCCCGGTGGTGAACTGAATGTTATCCACCATCTCATCAAGCAGAGCGGCATCGGCCTTGCTGTTTTTGACCCGACGCTGCTTGTAATAGTCAGTCTGCAGCCAGAAGTCGCGACGGGTATCATAAGCAGACAGCTGCATGATGAATTCTTTGTAGGCTTCATCCATAACAGAAGGCTGGTCAACCGGTACTGAATTCGCTCGGACATCCAGATTGCGCAGGAATTGCTGCTGAGAGTAGTAGCCTCCCAGCATGTTGACCGTTGGCCGGTCGGTTATCGCATTAGCACTCCATTCCTGGCGTGCAAAAAAGGTATAAACCAACGCGATAAGGGCAAACGCAAACGCGATGCCGATTATCCAGAATTTTCCTTTCCACAGTGTCCGGAATAAACCACGAATGTCCAACTCGTTGTCTACCATTCCCGGGTTACTTCCTGGCACGTTTTGTCTCATCACTTCCCCAATTACTTTCAGAATTAAGAAATGCTGCTGTTTCTACGTTGACGGCGCTTAAAACGCCTTATAAAGCGGGCCACTTTCCAGGCTCGTTTAATGCAATAATCATAGAGTACAAATGCAAGCAAGAATAATGCCAACATTAGCCACTCGGGGATTGAATGAATGTATTCTGCCATTACGCCGATGGTTGCAAGGATGGCTGCTGCGAGGGTAATCAGAACGAAAGCCTGTCTGGAGGTGAAGCCGGCGCGCATAATCAGGTGATGTATGTGCTGACGATCCGGGGAGAAAGGGCTCATTCCTTTCCGCAGGCGACGATACATAATGGCAATCATGTCCATCAACGGAATAGCAATAATCCACAACGCGGTGACAGGGCTAATAGGGTGGGTTTTACCCTGAGTGGTTTCGAGCAGGATCCAGATGACGGTAAAGCCAATCAAGGTGCTTCCCGCATCCCCCATAAAGACCTTATAGCGTCGGCCGAAAACACCCAAATTAAGCATGATGTAAGGAACGATGGCCGCAATCATGGCGAAACACCACATCGCCAGACTAATCTGCCCGTCGAAGAACAGAATGATCCCCATGGCGGCGAACGAGACACATGAAAGCCCGCCCAGTAACCCATCAATGCCATCGACCATATTGAAAGCATTGATGGCTGCCCACACGGCGAAGAGGGTCAGAAAATAGCCAAACGGGCCCAGCACCATTTCCCAGGAACCGAAAATATAGCCAAGACTGCTGAGATACAATTTCCCGACAACCATCATGACAATACCGATTACGGCCTGTACCGATGCTCTTATTTTCACACTGATATCGTAGCGATCGTCCAGTGCGCCAACAAAAACCAGCACACCAGCACAAATTAGATAAAGCCAGGCATGGGGAATGTAGTAATTTGCTATCAGGAATGTGAAACAGATCCCCGCGTAGACGGAAATACCGCCCACAAGTGGAATTAGCCCTTGATGGCGTTTTCGGAAGTTGGGCTTATCAACCAGACCTACTCTTTTAGCTACCTTGCGCGCAAAAAATAAAAAAATGGTCGTAAATAAAAGAATACAGACAAGGTCGGTACCAGCGGTGATTAAATTCACTATGCAAGCTCTCTGCAAAATAAAAGGTCAGGATGTTCAGTTCCCGTCCGATGTGATTGTACGTGATTCATCCCTGAACAATCCGCTCGTTATTTAATCGCATCACATGCAGGACTACTATTAGACCCAGATGGCATCCTTTGCCAAAGAATGTGTCTAGCTGCAAATGTCGCATGTATATCGTATATACCAGCAAAGAAAAACGCCACGTCTAAGCGTGGCGTTCCCCGAGTTTTTATTCTTTACGAGCGTTTCATCATATCGAAGAACTCATCGTTGGTTTTCGTCATCGCCAACTTATTAATGAGGAACTCCATTGCGTCGATCTCACCCATTGGGTGAATAATCTTGCGCAGGATCCACATTTTCTGCAGCTCTTCCTGAGTGGTAAGAAGCTCTTCTTTACGCGTACCAGAACGATTGTAATCGATAGCAGGGAATACGCGTTTCTCAGCGATTTTACGCGCCAGATGCAGTTCCATGTTGCCGGTACCTTTAAATTCTTCGTAGATAACTTCATCCATTTTAGAACCGGTATCGACCAGTGCGGTGGCGATGATGGTCAGGCTGCCGCCCTCTTCCACGTTACGCGCAGCACCAAAGAAACGTTTTGGACGGTGCAGGGCGTTCGCATCCACACCACCTGTCAGTACTTTACCGGATGCTGGTACAACGGTGTTGTAAGCACGGGCCAGACGGGTGATGGAGTCGAGCAGGATGATAACGTCTTTTTTATGCTCAACCAGGCGCTTCGCTTTTTCGATAACCATTTCGGCTACCTGAACGTGGCGGGATGCTGGCTCATCAAAGGTAGAAGCAACAACTTCACCTTTAACCAGACGCTGCATCTCGGTCACTTCTTCCGGGCGTTCGTCGATGAGCAGAACCATCAGTACGCAGTCCGGGTGGTTATAAGCGATGCTCTGCGCGATATTTTGCAGCAGCATGGTTTTACCGGCTTTAGGTGGTGCCACGATCAGCCCACGCTGGCCACGACCGATTGGCGATGCCAGATCCAGTACGCGAGCCGTTAAGTCTTCGGTAGAACCGTTACCACGCTCCATGCGCAAACGAGAGTTGGCATGCAGCGGGGTCAAGTTTTCAAACAGGATTTTGCTACGCGCATTTTCCGGTTTGTCATAGTTAACTTCGTTTACTTTCAGCAGGGCAAAGTAACGCTCGCCTTCTTTCGGCGGACGAATCTTACCGGAGATGGTATCCCCTGTGCGGAGGTTGAAACGGCGAATTTGGCTGGGAGAAACGTAGATGTCATCGGGACCGGCGAGGTAGGAGCTGTCTGCGGAGCGGAGGAAACCAAATCCGTCCTGCAGTATCTCCAGCACACCATCGCCAAAGATGTCTTCGCCACTCTTGGCATGTTGCTTCAGGATAGAGAAGATAATGTCCTGCTTGCGCATGCGGGCCTGATTTTCAAGCCCCATATTTTCGCCGAGAGTAATCAGCTCAGAAACCGGCGTATTCTTTAATTCGGTAAGATTCATAATGGTGGGTTCTTAAACTCGGGGTAAATCTCGAACATGTTTCGTGAATGGTATGGCAGGAAATCCATGCCTGTTTAATGGCCAGCACCACATGTCTTATCGCTGCCTGGTCATAGGAAAAACGCAGAGCTGAAACGACACGACGGAATGGGTGATACGCCCGAAATCGATTATGCAACCCTGTGCTCACTGAAAAATTGGTGTCTTAGCGATAACGAAAGGGAAGCATTGGGTATTACAAGGTTCAAACTTTAAGACAAGTTCTAAGGTGCAGTAAAAGTAACTTAGCATGACTGACGCCGGGCGTCCAGCAGCTAGCAAAAATTTGCCAACCGCGCACGCCCGGGCTGAGACCCCATTAAGCCAGATTACTTTCCAGGAAAGTTTTTAACTGGCTTTTTGACAGCGCACCAACTTTGGTGGCGGCCACTTCACCGTTCTTAAACAGCAGCAGCGTAGGGATACCGCGGATGCCATAACGAGGCGCGGTGCCCGGGTTCTCATCGATGTTCAGTTTAGCAACAGTCAGTTTGCCCTGAAATTCATCAGCGATTTCATCAAGAATCGGGGCGATCATTTTGCAAGGACCACACCACTCTGCCCAGAAATCAACGAGGATCAACCCGTCAGCTTTTAGTACATCCGTGTCGAAACTGTCGTCAGTCAGGTGAATAATTTTATCGCTCATGTTCTACTCCACAGGATTATGTCTACCTTGTTGGTGTAGCATTAACCAACTTAAGGATGACTTTATTTCACCGGATACGCTTTCGTAAAGCAATAGTTAGCTGATATTCTACCACACTATGAGCAAAACACATTTGACCGAACAGAAGTTTTCCGACTTCGCCCTGCACCCTAAGGTGATTGAAGCCCTTGAAACTAAAGGCTTTCATAACTGCACCCCAATTCAGGCACTGGCACTACCGCTGACGCTGGCGAATCGTGACGTTGCAGGTCAGGCGCAAACAGGAACTGGCAAAACGATGGCGTTCCTGACGTCAACGTTCCACTATTTACTCTCTCACCCTGTTCCAGAGAACCGTCAGGTGAACCAGCCGCGTGCCTTAATTATGGCGCCGACTCGTGAACTGGCAGTGCAGATCCACTCCGATGCAGAGCCGTTGGCGCAGTCCACGGGCCTGAAACTCGGGCTGGCATACGGTGGCGATGGCTACGATAAACAGCTTAAGGTGCTGGAAAGTGGCGTCGATATTCTGATTGGCACAACCGGTCGTTTAATCGACTACGCCAAGCAAAATCACATTAATTTAGGTTCTATTCAGGTTGTTGTGCTGGACGAAGCCGACCGCATGTACGACCTGGGCTTCATTAAAGATATCCGCTGGTTGTTCCGCCGCATGCCGCCGGTCACTCAGCGTCTGAACATGCTGTTCTCCGCAACGCTCTCTTATCGTGTTCGCGAACTGGCGTTTGAACAGATGAACAACGCCGAATACGTGGAAGTTGAGCCGGAGCAGAAAACCGGCCACCGTATTAAAGAAGAGCTGTTCTACCCTTCTAACGACGAAAAAATGCGCCTGTTGCAGACGCTGATCGAAGAAGAATGGCCAGACCGTGCCATTATCTTTGCTAACACCAAGCACCGTTGTGAAGATATCTGGGGCCACCTGGCTGCAGACGGACACCGTGTTGGCTTGCTGACCGGCGACGTCGCGCAGAAGAAACGCCTGCGTATCCTTGATGAGTTCACCCGTGGCGATCTGGACATTCTGGTAGCTACTGACGTTGCCGCCCGCGGTCTGCATATCCCGGCCGTCACGCACGTCTTTAACTACGATCTGCCGGATGACTGTGAAGATTACGTTCACCGTATTGGTCGTACTGGTCGTGCTGGCGCAAGCGGTCACTCTATCAGCCTGGCCTGTGAAGATTACGCGCTGAACCTTTCTGCAATCGAAACCTATATCGGCCACTCGATTCCAGTCAGTAAGTACAAACCAGAAGCACTGTTAAGCGAGCTTCCACCACCTAAGCGTCTGACCCGTACCCGTTCCGGTAACGGTCCTCGCCGTGGTGGCGGTGCGTCCCGTGGTAATCGTCGTCGCGCAGGTTAAAAATCTATGCTTAGCTCCACCTCACTGTATGCCGCTATTGATTTAGGTTCTAACAGTTTCCATATGTTAGTTGTACGTGAGGTGGCTGGGACGATACAGACCCTGGCCCGCATCAAGCGAAAAGTCCGCCTTGCGGCGGGCTTAAACAGCGACAATACCCTTTCTGCTGAAGCTATGGAGCGCGGCTGGCAATGTCTGCGCTTGTTCGCTGAACGTCTACAAGATATTCCCCAAACGCAAATCCGCGTTGTTGCTACGGCAACGCTGCGTCTTGCAACCAACGCTCACGTATTCATAGAGAAAGCCGAGAAAATCCTGGGCTGTCCTGTGCAAATTATTCGCGGCGAAGAAGAAGCACGTCTTATTTATCAGGGTGTTGCCCATACTACTGGCGGAGCCGATCAGCGCCTCGTTGTGGATATTGGCGGCGCCAGCACGGAATTAGTCACCGGCACAGGCGCACAAACAACGGCGCTCTTCAGCTTGTCGATGGGCTGTGTCACCTGGCTTGAGCGTTTCTTCAGCGACCGTAATCTGGCAAAAGAGAACTTCGCCGCCGCCGAAGCGGCCGCCAGTGAAGTCCTGCAGCCCGTTCTTAAGAAACTTAAACATCATGGCTGGAAAGTCTGCGTCGGGGCATCCGGAACCGTTCAGGCTTTGCAGGAAATTATGATGGCGCAAGGTATGGACGAGCGCATCACGCTTGCCAAACTGCAACAGCTCAAACAGCGCGCTATCCAGTGCGGCCGTCTGGAAGAGTTAGAAATTGAAGGGCTGACGCTTGAGCGAGCGCTGGTGTTCCCAAGCGGCCTGGCCATTCTTATCGCCATTTTCGAACAGCTCAATATCGACTGTATGACGCTTGCTGGCGGTGCGCTACGTGAAGGTCTGGTCTATGGCATGTTGCATCTGACCGTCGATCAAGAAATCCGCAGCCGTACGATTCGCAACGTGCAGCGTCGTTTTATGGTCGATATCGCTCAGGCCGAGCGGGTACAGCAGCTGGCACAGGCGTTTGCCAACAGCGTTGCGGATGAGTGGGATCTGGACAGGCTTAGCAAAGATATGCTGCAAAGTGCAGCCTTGCTCCATGAAATTGGGCTAAGTGTGGATTTCAAACAGGCCCCCATTCACGCGGCTTATCTGGTGCGAAACCTGGATTTACCGGGCTACACGCCTGCTCAGAAAAAACTTCTGGCTACGCTGCTGCTGAACCAGACCAACCCGGTCGATCTCTCGTCACTTCACCAGCAGAACGCCGTGCCGCCCCGTATTGCGGAGCGTCTTTGTCGGCTTCTGCGTTTAGCGATTATCTTCGCCAGCCGCCGTCGCGATGACATCCTGCCAGCCATCGAACTTCAGGCTGAAGGTGAAGCGCTGCATCTTAAGCTGCCGTCAAACTGGCTTGCTTGTCACCCGCTAGGGGCAGAACTGCTGGAACAGGAAAGCCTGTGGCAAAGCTACGTTCACTGGGCGCTGACAATAAAATAAGTTAGCTTTTCCGCGCTTTTGCCAGCATTTCACGGATGTTGGCTACATTACTCTGCCCTTTATGCATACGTTCTTCCGCAGAAACCACTTTACGCTCCTGCTCCCACTGCAGGTCATCCTGCGGTAGTTCCAGCAGGAAGCGGCTTGGCTCCGGGCGTACCAGCTCACCATACTGTCTGCGCTCCTTACACAGCGTAAACGTCAGCTCTTTTTGAGCACGGGTGATGCCAACGTAGGCCAGACGGCGCTCTTCATCAATGTTGTCCTCGTCGATGCTGCTCTGGTGGGGCAGCAGCCCCTCCTCCATGCCGACTAAAAAGACGTAGGGGAATTCCAGCCCTTTCGAGGCGTGGAGCGTCATCAGCTGAACCTGGTCCGCCTCTTCGTCGCTTTCTCCACGTTCCATCATGTCGCGCAGCGTGAATCTTGTGACGACCTGGGTCAGCGTCATTGCCTCGTCGATATCCGAACCTTCAAGCATTTCCGTCATCCAGCTGAAGAGCTGATTGACGTTCTTCATACGCATTTCCGCCGCTTTCGGGCTTGGGGACGTTTCGTAAAGCCAGCTTTCGTAGTCCACGCCATGGATAAGATCGCGCACTGCCGCAACCGGCTCTCGTTCGGCAAGCGTTGCCACATCGCGCAGCCAGTGGGTAAACCGCTGAAGCGACTCCAGGCCGCGTCCGCTTAGCGTCTGGCTGAGACCAAAATCGAAGCTGGCGGTAAACAGGCTTTTATTACGCTGCATCGCCCATTCGCCCAGCTTCTGCAATGTCGCAGGCCCGATTTCGCGTTTTGGCGTGTTGACGATGCGCAGGAAAGCGCTGTCGTCATCCGGGTTGGTAAGCACGCGCAGATAAGACAGCAGATCTTTGATTTCAGGGCGGGAGAAGAAAGACGTACCGCCGGAGATGCGATACGGGATGCGGTTCTGCATCAGCATCTTCTCGAACACCCGCGACTGGAAGTTACCGCGATAGAGGATCGCGTAATCTTTATAGCCGGTTTTATTGATAAAATGGTGGGCGATAAGTTCGCCAATGACGCGCTCCGCCTCGTGTTCCTCGCTGTTGGCGGTAACTACTTTCAGCTCCGCACCGTATCCCAGCTCAGAAAAGAGTCGTTTTTCGAAAACGTGCGGGTTATTGGCGATGAGGATGTTCGCCGCTTTAAGAATGCGCCCGGAAGAACGATAGTTCTGCTCAAGTTTGATGACCTGCAAAGCCGGAAAATCCTGGCTCAGCAGCACGAGGTTTTGCGGGCGGGCACCGCGCCAGGAATAGATTGACTGATCGTCATCCCCCACCACGGTAAAGCGCGCGCGCGCGCCAACCAGCAGCTTCACCAGCTCGTACTGGCTGGTGTTGGTATCCTGATATTCATCCACCAGCAGATAGCGAATGCGGTTTTGCCAGCGCTCGCGGACTTCCTCGTTGCGCTGCAAAAGCATTGTTGGCAACGCAATCAAATCGTCAAAATCCAGCACGTTGCAGGATTTCAGGTGCGTATCGTACAGGCCATAGCAATGAGCGAAAATGCGATCCCGCTCGCCTTTCGCCTGAGCCGCCGCCTGAGAGGGCGTCAGCAGATCGTTTTTCCAGTTGGAGATCGTCGAGATCAGCTGCTGAAGCAGCGTTTTATCGTCTTCGAGCAGCCCTTCCGTCAGCTCTTTAAGCAGCGCAACCTGATCGGTATCGTCAAACAGCGAGAAGTTTGACTTCATGCCGAGCGCCACATATTCACGCTTGATAATTTCCAGACCCAGCGTATGGAACGTTGAGATCAGCAGACCCCGGGCCTCTTTGCGACCCAGCGTTTGCGCCACACGCTCTTTCATCTCGCGGGCCGCCTTGTTGGTAAAGGTGACGGCGGCAATATGACGTGCCTGATAACCGCACTCACGGATCAGATGCGCCATCTTATTGGTGATCACTCGCGTTTTGCCGGAGCCAGCGCCCGCCAGGACCAGGCAGGGTCCGGTGACAAATTCGACGGCTTGTTGTTGGTCAGGGTTTAAACGCATAAGATCACTCAATGAAAGTCAGGAGGGAAGAAAAACAGCGTGGTAGTATAGCGAGCGTAATCCATACGACTCAAGGTACTATCATGGCAAAAACCGCGGCAGCACTGCATATCCTTGTTAAGGAAGAAAAACAGGCCCAGGAAATTCTCGAACAGCTGAAAAACGGCGGCGACTTCGAAAAGCTGGCTAAGAAGCACTCCACCTGCCCGTCAGGCAAAAAAGGCGGACATTTGGGTGAGTTCCGCCAGGGCCAGATGGTTCCGGCGTTTGATAAAGTGGTGTTCTCCTGCCCGCTGCTGGAGCCTTACGGCCCGCTGCATACCCAGTTCGGTTACCACATCATTAAGGTGCTGTACCGTAACTAAAAGAAAGGCCGGGAAATTTCCCGGCCTTTTTGCATCTACTGAAGATTAACCCGCTACAGCAATGCGTTTCATATCGGTCATGTAGCCACGCAGCTTCTGGCCCACTTTCTCGATTTCATGGTTGCGGATGGCTTCGTTTACGTCACGCAGCTGGGCGTTATCTACCGCAGCGGCCGGGATTTCTTTACCCAGATCGCCTGCCTGAATCGTTGTCATGAACTCTTTCAGCAGCGGTACCGCAGCGTAAGAGAACAGGTAGTTACCGTACTCTGCGGTATCGGAGATAACCACGTTCATTTCGTACAGACGCTTACGAGCGATGGTGTTCGCAATCAGCGGCAGCTCGTGCAGTGACTCGTAGTAAGCAGACTCTTCGATGATGCCCGCATCAACCATGGTTTCAAATGCCAGCTCAACGCCCGCTTTCACCATCGCGATCATCAGAACGCCTTTATCGAAGTACTCCTGCTCAGAGATTTTACCTTCAAACTGCGGCGCGGTTTCAAACGCGGTTTTGCCGGTCTCTTCGCGCCAGGTCAGCAGGTTTTTATCGTCGTTCGCCCAGTCAGCCATCATGCCGGAGGAGAACTCACCGGAGATGATGTCGTCCATATGCTTCTGGAACAGCGGTGCCATAATGGTTTTCAGCTGCTCGGACAGCGCGTAAGCACGAATTTTCGCCGGGTTGGACAGACGGTCCATCATCAGCGTAATGCCGCCCTGCTTCAGGGCTTCGGTGATGGTTTCCCAACCGAACTGAATCAGTTTTTCTGCATAAGCCGGGTCGGTGCCTTCTTCCACCAGCTTGTCGAAGCACAGCAGGGAACCCGCTTGCAGCATGCCGCACAGAATAGTTTGCTCGCCCATCAGGTCAGATTTCACTTCCGCAACGAAGGAAGATTCCAGTACGCCCGCACGGTGACCGCCAGTTGCAGCAGCCCATGCCTTAGCGATAGCCATGCCTTCACCTTTCGGATCGTTTTCCGGGTGAACCGCAATCAGCGTTGGAACACCGAACCCACGTTTGTATTCTTCGCGAACTTCGGTACCTGGGCATTTAGGTGCAACCATCACCACGGTGATGTCCTTACGGATTTGCTCGCCAACTTCAACCACGTTGAAGCCGTGGGAATAACCCAGCGCCGCGCCGTCTTTCATCATTGGCTGAACGGCTTTTACTACCGCAGAGTGCTGTTTGTCTGGCGTCAGGTTAACAACCAGATCAGCCTGCGGGATCAGCTCTTCGTATGTACCAACTTTAAAACCGTTTTCAGTCGCTTTACGCCATGAAGCGCGCTTCTCAGCAATCGCTTCTGAGCGCAGAGCGTAGGCAACGTCCAGACCGGAGTCACGCATGTTCAGGCCCTGGTTCAGACCCTGCGCGCCACAGCCGACGATGACGACTTTTTTACCTTTGAGGTAGCTTGCTTCATCGGCGAATTCGTCACGCGCCATGAAACGACATTTACCCAGTTGCGCCAGCTGCTGACGCAGGTTCAAGGTGTTGAAATAATTAGCCATCGTAGGACTCCGTAATTGTCGTGTTGTGTTTCTTGTAAGGGTCGCAAGCCGTGTCATGTTTGCGAGAATGAAACCACTATATGACAGGAAATGCGTTGCTGAAATTGATATATTAACAACGTGACGTTGCAAAAACTGCAACATAAAAAGAAGGGTTGATGACCATGGATTTACGCGATCTCAAAACGTTTCTCCACCTTGCGGAAAGCCGCCACTTTGGACGCAGCGCAAGGGCAATGCATGTCAGCCCGTCAACGCTTTCACGACAGATCCAGCGCCTTGAGGACGATCTTGGCCAGCCGCTCTTTTTACGCGATAACCGCACCGTCACGCTAACCGAAGCTGGCGAGCAGCTCAGGCAATTCGCGCAGCATACGCTTTTGCAGTACCAGCAGATGCGCCATACCATCGGCCAGGAAGGTCCTTCGCTTTCCGGAGAGCTTCATCTCTTCTGTTCGGTTACCGCAGCCTACAGCCATTTACCGCCGATTCTGGATCGGTTCCGCGCCGAGCACCCGAATGTGGAAATCAAACTGACAACCGGCGACGCGGCGGATGCGGTGGAAAAAGTAGATTCAGACGAGGCCGATCTGGCGATTGCCGGCAAGCCGGAATCCCTGCCGCCGGGCATTGCTTTCTCAATGCTGGAAAACCTGGCCGTGGTGCTTATCGCCCCCGCTCTGCCCTGCCCGGTTCGCAACCTGGTCAGCACGCCCGAGCCAGACTGGAACAAAGTGCCCTTTATCATGGCGGACCAGGGGCCGGTGCGCCGCCGCATCGAACTGTGGTTCCGCAGGCAGAAAATCAGCAACCCGTTTATCTACGCGACCGTGGCCGGGCATGAAGCAATGGTGTCGATGGTCGCGCTGGGCTGTGGCGTGGCGCTGCTGCCGGAAATTGTGCTGGAAAACAGCCCCGAGCCGGTGCGTAACCGCGTGCAAATCCTCGAGCGGAGCGAAGAGGATGCGCCGTTCGAACTTGGCGTTTGCGCACAAAAAAAGCGGCTCAATGAGCCGCTTGTAAATGCGTTCTGGAAATTACTGCCCGGCAGCCACTAGCCCGCAAGGAAGAAGCGGAACGCCGGATTATTGGTTTCGTCGTGGCAGTCGTAGCCCAGCTCGTTCAGGCGCGTTTGGAAATCTGGCTCGTTATCGCCAAGCTCGAATGCCGCCAGCACGCGACCGTAGTCCGTACCGTGGCTGCGGTAGTGGAACAGGGAAATGTTCCAGTGCGTACCCAGCGTTTGCAGGAACTTCAGCAGTGCGCCCGGCGACTCCGGGAATTCAAAGCTGTAAAGCCGCTCGCGCAGCGGCTTGGAAGGACGTCCACCCACCATATACCGCACGTGAAGCTTCGCCATTTCGTCGTCGGACAAATCGACTACGCCGTAGCCCCCTTCGTTCAGCAGGGCAAGGATCTCATGGCGCTCTTCCAGACCGCGAGTCAAACGCACGCCGACGAAAATGCAGGCCTCCGCCGAGCTTGAATACCGATAGTTAAATTCGGTGACGGAGCGGCCGCCCAGCAGCTGGCAGAACTTCAGGAAGCTGCCTTTTTCCTCCGGAATAGTGACCGCAAGTAAGGCTTCGCGTTGCTCCCCCAGTTCACAGCGTTCAGAAACGTAACGCAGCCCGTGGAAGTTAACGTTCGCGCCAGACAGAACGTGCGCCAGGCGCTCGCCGCGAATCTGATGCTGCTGGATATACTTCTTCATGCCCGCCAGGGCCAGCGCGCCGGAAGGTTCCGCCACTGCGCGCACATCCTCGAAGAGATCTTTCATTGCCGCGCAGATTGCATCGCTGTCTACGGTGATGATGTCGTCGAGATACTCCTGGCAGATACGGAAGGTCTCATCGCCGATGCGCTTAACCGCCACGCCTTCAGCAAACAAACCAACTCGTGCTAAATCTACGGGCTTGCCCGCATCCAGCGCGGCTTTAAGACAGGCTGAATCTTCTGCTTCAACCGCAATCACCTTGATTTGCGGCATAAGCTGCTTAATCAGAACCGCTACGCCCGCCGCCAGACCACCGCCGCCGACCGGGACGAACACCCGGTCGATGTGGGCGTCCTGCTGCAGCAGCTCCAGCGCCAGCGTGCCCTGCCCGGCAATCACTGCCGGATGGTCGAATGGTGGCACATAGGTGAAGCCCTGCTGCTGCGAAAGCTCGATTGCCCGCGCTTTAGCTTCATCAAAGTTGGCACCGTGCAGCAGCACTTCGCCGCCGAATGCTCTTACCGCATCCACTTTGATATCCGCGGTAGCAACCGGCATCACGATCAGCGACTTGATACCCAGACGAGTGGAAGAGAGCGCCACACCCTGAGCGTGGTTCCCGGCCGAAGCCGTAATCACGCCGCTGGCTTTTTGCTCGCTGTTCAGCCCGGCAATCATGGCGTACGCGCCGCGCAGCTTGAAGCTGTGCACCGGCTGACGATCTTCACGCTTCACCAGAATGACGTTATCCAGACGGGATGACAGCTTTTCCATCTTCTGCAACGGGGTAACCTGAGCGACCTCGTAAACGGGTGAACGGAGTACGGCACGCAGATATTCCGCGCCACAGGGAGCGTCGGGTAGCGGTTGTGACTCAGCCATGGTTAGCCTCCAAGCTTACTTTTATCGCGCACCGCGCCTTTATCGGCGCTGGTGGCAAGCATGGCGTAAGCGCGCAAAGCGAAGGAAACCTGGCGTTCACGATTGCGAGGAGTCCACGCTTGGTCACCACGCGCTTCCTGCGCTTCACGACGAGCAGCCATTTCCTGATCGCTCAATTGCAGTTGGATCCCACGGTTCGGGATATCAATCGCAATCATGTCGCCATCTTCAATCAGCGCAATATTGCCACCGCTGGCTGCTTCAGGCGAAACGTGACCGATAGACAGCCCGGATGTACCACCGGAGAAACGACCGTCGGTCACCAGCGCACAGGCCTTGCCCAGCCCCATAGATTTCAGGAAGGTCGTTGGGTAGAGCATTTCCTGCATGCCCGGCCCGCCTTTTGGCCCTTCGTAGCGAATAACGACCACGTCGCCCGCGACGACTTTGCCACCCAGGATTGCCTCAACCGCATCATCCTGGCTTTCGTAGACTTTTGCAGGGCCACGGAATACCAGGCTTTCGTCATCCACACCCGCTGTTTTCACAATGCAGCCATTTTCAGCGAAGTTGCCGTACAGCACCGCCAGACCACCTTCCTGGCTATAGGCATTTTCTTTAGAACGGATACAGCCGTTTTGGCGATCAACATCCAGAGAATCCCAACGGCAGGACTGCGAGAAAGCTTTTGTGGTACGAATGCCCGCCGGACCTGCGGAGAACATGCTTTTCACGCTTTCGTCTTTGGTCAGCATGACATCGTACTGTTCCAGCGTTTGCGTCAGTGTCAGACCAAGAATGTTTTTCACATTGCGATGCAGTAAGCCACCGCGATCCAGTTCGCCCAAAATACCGATTACGCCACCCGCACGGTGAACGTCTTCCATATGGTATTTCTGGGTGCTCGGCGCGACTTTACACAGCTGAGGCACTTTGCGAGAAAGCTGGTCGATATCCGTCATGGTGAAATCGAGTTCGGCTTCCTGAGCTGCTGCCAGTAAGTGCAGAACTGTATTCGTTGAGCCGCCCATCGCGACATCCAGCGTCATAGCGTTCTCAAACGCTTCTTTGCTGGCGATGCTGCGTGGCAATGCGCTTTCATCATCCTGCTCGTAATAACGTTTGGTCAGCGCGACGATGCGTTTACCGGCATTCAGGAACAACTCTTTACGATCGGAGTGCGTGGCCAGCAGAGAACCGTTACCCGGCTGAGACAGACCCAAAGCTTCAGTCAGGCAGTTCATCGAGTTCGCGGTGAACATACCGGAACAGGAGCCGCAGGTTGGGCAAGCGGAACGTTCGACCTGCTCGCTTTGCTCGTCGCTCACTTTCGGGTCAGCGCCCTGAATCATCGCATCAACCAGGTCGAGTTTGATGATTTGGTCAGACAGTTTGGTTTTCCCGGCTTCCATCGGGCCGCCGGAAACGAAGATAACCGGGATGTTCAGGCGCAGCGACGCCATTAACATCCCCGGGGTGATTTTGTCGCAGTTAGAGATACAAACCATCGCATCTGCGCAGTGGGCATTAACCATGTACTCCACGGAGTCGGCAATCAGCTCGCGGGACGGCAGAGAATAAAGCATACCGCCGTGGCCCATCGCGATGCCGTCATCCACGGCAATGGTGTTGAACTCTTTCGCTACGCCGCCGGAGGCTTCGATTTGTTCGGCGACCAGTTTACCCAGATCGCGCAGGTGAACGTGGCCCGGTACGAACTGAGTAAAGGAGTTCACTACCGCAATAATTGGCTTGCCGAAATCGTCATCGGTCATCCCGGTTGCGCGCCAGAGTGCGCGGGCACCCGCCATATTACGGCCGTGGGTGGTGGTAGCTGAACGGTACTTAGGCATGCTGATTTACTCCAGTCTGTCAGGGTGCGGACGGCCAGAAGCCACCCGCCTGATTATCATTTTTACTGAGGGTTTACTGGATCTAACCAGCCCCACTTGTCTTCGGTTTCACCCGTGAACAGGCCAAAGAACGCCTGTTGAATACGTTTGGTCACCGGGCCACAGCGGCCTTCGCCAACCTGAATACCGTCAACGCTACGTACCGGCGTAATTTCCGCCGCGGTACCGGACATAAAGACTTCATCCGACAGATAGAGCGATTCGCGGGAAAGCACCTGCTCGCGTACTTCGATCCCCAGATCTTTCGCCAGCTTAATGATGGCATCACGTGTAATGCCTGGCAGCGCGGAAGAGGTAAACGGTGGAGTAAACAGAACGCCATCTTTCACTTCGAAGAGGTTTTCACCAGCACCTTCTGACAGGAAGCCCTGCACGTCCAGCGCGATCCCTTCCTGATAGCCATGGCGGCGAGCTTCGCTACCTACCAACAAAGAAGATAGATAGTTACCACCGGCTTTCGCCGCGGTTGGAATAGTATTTGGTGCTGCGCGGTTCCAGGAGGAAACCATTGCGTCGATCCCTTGATCCAGCGCTTCTGCGCCGAGATAAGCTCCCCATGGGAAGGCTGCGATGATCACATCAGTGGTATAACCGTCAGGCGGGTTAACGCCCATGCCAACATCACCCACAAAGACCAGAGGGCGGATATACGCGCTGGTCAGGTTGTTTTTGCGGATCACTGCACGGCAGGCTTCCATCAGGTCATCAACACTTTGTGAAACCGGGAAACGATAGATTTTGGCGGAGTCACGCAGACGCTGCATGTGTTCGCGATGGCGAAACACCACTGGGCCAAGGTGAGAGTCGTAGCAACGGATACCTTCAAACACCGACGTACCGTAATGCAACGCGTGGGACATCACGTGGACTTTTGCCTCGCCCCACGGGGTCATTTCACCATTGAACCAGATGTAATCAGCTTTCTTCGTTGTCATGTTGCTTCCTTTGCGCTCAGGCGCGGATTTGTTGTGTTGTTGGTTGCTGGATTTCTACGCAGGCGACGTCGACCAGCTTACTTAATTGACTAAACAGTAATTCGACCGGGCGGAGGCTTGCAACGGTCAATTCAATATTAATGTTGTCGGTACTGCCCACGGTAGCCACATTCATAGAACAAAGTTGAAAACCACGGTGGCGCACCACGCGTAAAATACGCTCCAGGGTTTCAGGACGAAAACGAGCCTGCACGGCGAGCTGATGTTGCATCATGATAATTTCTCCAGCATTTGTGAATTACTGGCACCAGGCGGTACCAGCGGCCAGACGTTTTCGTACTCATCGATTGAAACATGCAGCATGTAGGGGCCTTCGCTGTTCAACAGCGCATCGATGGCATCTTCTACCTGGTCTTTACGGGTGATGTGCTGGCCTGGGATACCAAAGGCACGGGCCAGCATGAGGAAATCGGGATTATCGGAGAGGTTTGTTTCGCTGTAGCGTTCTGAGAAAAACATCTGCTGCCACTGACGAACCATTCCCAACCGCTGGTTATCCAGCAAAACGATTTTCAGCGGCAGCTGTTTTCGTTTGACGGTGCCCAGCTCCTGAACATTCATCATGAACGAGCCGTCACCGGAGATACAGATAACCGTATCGTTCGGTCGCGCAACCTGTGCACCAACGGCGGCGGGTAAACCAAAGCCCATCGTTCCGAGGCCGCTGGAGGTGATGAAGTTTTCCGGACGGGTGAAAGTCATATGCTGAGCGGTCCACATCTGGTGCTGACCGACATCCGTCGTGACCACGCAATCCTGCGGTTTACGGTCCGAGATCTGCTTGAGCAGCAGTGGAGCAAAAATGGCTTCGCCTGGGTGATCGTAACGCCATGGGTTAGCTTCCCGTAATGCCACGACTTCCTGCTGCCATTCACTGATATCCAGCGGTTGCTGCAACGCCTGCAATAACTGAGTTAAGTCACCCTGCAGGCCAACGTGTGCCTGACGTAACTTATCAAGTTCAGCGGGATCGATATCCATATGGATGACTTTGGCATGTGGCGCGAAGGTATTCAGTTTGCCCGTCACGCGGTCATCAAACCGAGCGCCAACCGCAATCAGTAAATCGCATTCCTGTACGGCTAAGTTGGCCGATTTTGTCCCGTGCATCCCTAACATACCGGTATAAAAAGGATCTTCAGCCGATACAGCACCTAAGCCTTTCAACGTCACAGTTGAAGGCATATTTGTCACGGCGATAAATTCGCGTAGCGCAGGCACCGCCTGAGCCATACCAACCCCACCTCCCACGTACAGCATCGGCTTACGGGCATTAGCTAATAATTCGCGGGCCTGCGCCAGTTCCTTATACGGCAGGGTAAATTCATCCTCAATGGTGGATAACCAGG
This sequence comes from Dryocola clanedunensis subsp. sulfonylureivorans, assembly GCF_016756775.1. Taxonomy (GTDB): domain Bacteria; phylum Pseudomonadota; class Gammaproteobacteria; order Enterobacterales; family Enterobacteriaceae; genus Dryocola; species Dryocola clanedunensis. Next base: position 27,859 of record NZ_JAERMU010000033.1, read on the forward strand.
GTTCCAGCTCGCCTTGCGCTAACTGAATGTCTTTAGGGATATCGACAAGAACGGGGCCTGGACGACCTGAATTTGCAATATCGAAGGCTTCGGCAAGCACGCGAGGCAAATCTTCCAGAGATTCGACGAGGAAGCTGTGTTTGGTGCAGGCCAGGGATAGACCTAAGACATCAACCTCCTGAAAGGCATCAGTACCGATAAGGGGAACGGCCACCTGACCGGTGATAGCAACAACAGGAACGGAATCTAGCAGCGCATCGGCAAGACCCGTTATCAGGTTCGTTGCTCCAGGGCCAGAAGTTGCGATACAAACCCCTGTTTTTCCAGTAGAACGTGCATACCCAATGGCCGCCATTGCCGCACCTTGCTCATGACGACAGAGCAAGTGTTCTACTCCTCCATCGTACAGCGCGTCGTAGACAGGCATAATCGCGCCGCCAGGATAACCGAATACCGTCTCTACACCCTGCGCTCGCAAAGCATGTACTACCCACTGTGCACCATTCATAGTTTCTTCCCCGCCTCACTTCCGCATAAACAGCATATTATGCTGAAACACTTCATCTGTTCTCATCTGGAATTATACGCCCAACAAAAAACCCCCGGACCTTTCGGTGCGGGGGTTCTTTTCGATTCAGGCTTGATTTTTAAGCCTTTCTTTCTCCAAGTGCAGCCCCGCACGATGGGATAATAATCACCACCACGCTAATCACGACCAGGCTAATCACTCGTAGAAGGGCTTTCATATTCTGTATGTTCTGACATCTAGTTCGAAGTAATGCCTACAGAGTTATCACAGAGACAACGAAAAGCACAAGATTTTTTTATGACGCCGTCGACACTTTCAAAAAGGAATAAACGGAAAATCATTATTTTTCATAGCGTAAGAAGATAATGAAAAAAATTCATTTTTCGCCATTTGGGAGGGATTTTACTTCGCGTACTAATGAAAAATTATGCTTCTGAGTGCCGCATCCAAAAAAGTTAAGCAACTTTGAAAACAGAACGAAAACTCTGAGAGCAGCTTTCAGAGATCGCTTTTCCCTCATTGGAAATGGACAAATGAACCGGCAAGGTAAGGCATCGTCTAAGGAGGGAGTATGTCACTGGCAGTTATCAACACGAGAGCCGCGCTGGGTATCGCAGCACCTCTCGTCACTGTTGAAGTTCATCTGAGCCAGGGTTTGCCGGGATTAACGCTGGTTGGCTTACCGGAAACGACCGTCAGAGAAGCCAGGGATCGAGTTCGCAGCGCCCTTATCAACAGCGGTTATACATTCCCGGCAAGAAAAATAACCATCAATCTTGCCCCTGCTGACCTTCCTAAAGAAGGTGGCAGATACGACCTGCCGATTGCTCTTGCGCTGCTCGCAGCCTCTGAGCAGCTTTCCATGGACAAATTGGGTCAGTATGAGTTCGTCGGAGAATTAGCGCTTACAGGCGCTTTACGAGGCGTTCCGGGTGCTATTTCTGCTGCTATGGAAGCTTTAAAAGCAGGGAGAAATATCATTGCCGCAGAAGAAAATGCCAGTGAGCTCGGCTTAATCAAACAGCCTGGCTGCCTTATTGCAAATCATCTGACGCAAGTTTGTGCATTCCTGGAGAACAGAGGGGAGCTTCACAGCCCTGAACCACAGCAATTATGGCAGGCGGATGACGAAAAGGATTTGAATGAAATATATGGTCAGCCTCAGGGTAAGCGAGCATTAGAAATTACCGCGGCGGGGGGGCACAACTTATTACTCATCGGGCCTCCGGGAACAGGTAAAACCATGCTTGCCAGCCGCCTGACAACTATCATGCCCTCTCTTAGCGATGGAGAGGCGCTAGATAGTGCTGCGATACTTAGCCTGGTGAATCCTCATGACCTACAAAAAAAGTGGCGTCAGCGCCCTTTCAGAGCCCCGCATCACAGTGCCTCGTTAACGGCGATGGTTGGCGGTGGAGCAATACCAGGACCCGGTGAAATTTCACTCGCCCATAACGGTGTCCTGTTCCTTGATGAGCTACCTGAGTTTGAAAGGCGTGTGCTGGACGCATTACGAGAACCGATTGAGTCAGGTGTAATTCATATCTCACGGACCCGCGCAAAAATCAGCTATCCCGCACGCTTTCAACTACTCGCGGCAATGAATCCCAGCCCTACGGGTCACTATCAGGGGAGCCACAACCGCAGCTCACCTGAGCAGACGTTACGCTATCTGAGCCGGCTTTCTGGGCCATTTCTGGACCGCTTTGATCTCTCGGTTGAGATCCCTCTACCGCCTTCAGGCATGCTGAGTAACTCTGGGGAAAACTGTGAAAGTAGTATTGACGTAAAAACACGCGTCATTGGTACACAGCAGCGACAACTCTCTCGCCAGAACAAGCTCAATGCCATGTTGAGTAATCATGAAATACGGAAACACTGTGCCCTTAATCAAGATGATGCAATATGGCTGGAAGAGACGTTGGTTAAGTTGGGGTTGTCGATACGAGCATGGCAGCGATTACTGAAAGTCGCGAGGACAATCGCGGATCTTCATGGGGTTGAAAAAATCAGGCGGGAGCATCTGCTGGAGGCGCTAAGCTATCGGGCAATCGACCGTATGCTTACTCATTTGCAGCAGCTGGTAGGATAAAAAATGGGGCTTGAGCCCCATTTTTACTAATCGTCGCTGTCGGTAAAGTCTTCCACCGTATCCATCTGCGGCTTGCCGCCAGACAGAGTATGAAAGCGCTTGGGACGCTTAATGCGTGACATGTATTTACTCCACACACGCTCTGCTTCCGTAACCGGCTCACGCTGTCCACGGCATACCGCAACAAATAACACTTCTTCTTCTGTACCAGGCTCACGCTTGCCGAGATCCAGCTCATTGAACGCATAACCATGACGTTCCAGTAACTGTGCCTCTTTGATGGTGAAATCACCATGGCGAGCGAACCCGCGCGGATAATGTTTATTGTCGAAAAACCGATTAGTCGTCGTAAAGCTTTCCGCCATCCTACACGCTCCTAATTCTCTTGGCCGAGCTATTTATGGCGCGGAGTATTAGTTACGCTTGACAGAGCGTCAAACAAAACATTTAAATCATAACGACAAATTATTTTTGGGAGCGCGTTGTGGATACCGAATTACTGAAAACCTTTTTGGAAGTGAGCCGCACCCGCCATTTTGGACGTGCTGCAGAAGCGCTCTACTTGACGCAGTCCGCCGTGAGTTTTCGTATTCGCCAGCTCGAAAATCAGCTGGGTGTGAATCTTTTTACCAGACACCGCAATAACATACGTTTGACGACCGCGGGTGAACGTCTGCTGCCCTACGCAGAAAACCTGATGAGCATCTGGCTTGCGGCCAAAAAAGAGGTCTCACATACCTCCCAGCATAACCAGCTCACTATCGGTGCCAGCGCCTCATTATGGGAATGCCTGCTTTCAGAGTGGTTAGTTTCGCTTTATCAGGAACATAGCGTGTTTCAGTTTGAAGCACGCATTGCACAGCGCCAGTCGCTGGTAAAACAGCTGCATGAACGTCAGCTGGATTTGCTGATCACAACAGAAGCGCCAAAAATGGATGAATTTGCCAGCCAGCTGGTAGGGCATTTCGATCTTGCCTTGTTCTCAGCATTTGAAAAAAGTAAAAAAGAAGATCTCACTTATTTACGACTGGAGTGGGGGCCGGATTTCCAGCAGCACGAAGCGGGATTGATCAGCCCCGAGGACATACCCACTCTCACGACAAGCTCAACCAAAATTGTCAGCAGCATGCTGAAAGCGCTCAATGGCTATGCATTTTTACCAGTTGAATGGGCAAAAGAGCAGCAGGACGTTTATCAGATGGTAGAATCGAAGATCCTCTCACGTCCGCTGTATGCCATCTGGTTACAAAACAGTGATAAACAGAGCACGATCAAAGAGTTACTTAAGACACAACTCATAGCGCAGTAATGCGCTTTTGTTGTTCATGAAGAGATTATCGCCAAATTACAGGCAAAAAAAATCCTTTGCCGAAGCAAAGGATCATTATATGGCAGGGGCGGAGAGACTCGAACTCGCGACACCCGGTTTTGGAGACCGGTGCTCTACCAACTGAGCTACGCCCCTAAATAACGCTTATTATTAAGCCCGCTAATTAAGCAGGCATAATTTTTTTATTAAGTGGCGGAACGGACGGGACTCGAACCCGCGACCCCCTGCGTGACAGGCAGGTATTCTAACCGACTGAACTACCGCTCCACCGAATTTCTTACAACCACCAGGTGTCACTCTGGCTTTTACTGCTTTGAATTTGGAGCCTGGCAGTTCCCTACTCTCGCATGGGGAGACCCCACACTACCATCGGCGCTACGGCGTTTCACTTCTGAGTTCGGCATGGGGTCAGGTGGGACCACCGCGCTAGTGCCGCCAGGCATATTCTGTTCGCTAACCGTCACGCTTTCTCGTAACCATTAACTTAAAATCTGGAACATCAGCTGAAAATTAAATCTCTCACCAAAACACCTTCGGTGTTGTAAGGTTAAGCCTCACGGATCATTAGTACTGGTTAGCTCAACGTATCGCTACGCTTACACACCCAGCCTATCAACGTCGTAGTCTTCAACGT
>NZ_JAERMU010000034.1 GCF_016756775.1 Dryocola clanedunensis subsp. sulfonylureivorans
AGAGTGAACATATTTTGTCTCCTTTCACCTGAGCCAACACGTCATTCCAGCCTTGTACATACGAAGTCAGAGCTTCTGGTTACCGTTCGGATTTTGAGTGACGTGAAAGGTGAAACGGAGGGCTTAAGCTACGAAGAAAGATCGGCGTCTTCAGGGCGGATACAAGCTTCCTCCGTTTCGTGTAACCGGTAGCTAACCAGCTACCGGTTCAAGATACAAGGGCGGATAAGCTAGCGCCATCCGCCACGCCGTAGCGGTGGATGGCACGTTGTTTATCCACCCTACGAAATTTCCACCCTGCGGAGAAAAAAACCATGACAACATTTCGTACAGCCAGCCAGAAAGCGAAGCCCGGCCTGAAAATTGCCGGCAAACTGGTTCTGCTGGTCGCTCTGCGCTATGGCCCGGCGGGTGTAGCGGGGTGGGCAGTTAAATCCGTAGCGCGCCGCCCGCTGAAAATGCTGCTGGCGCTGACCATCGAGCCGATGCTTGCACGCATGCTGCGTAAAGTTTCTGCTCGCTATAATGGGGGAGTGACAAAGTAGCATCCCTCCGCTGTTTATATTTCCTGCCTATTGATTCGCTATTTTCGAACCTTATTTATTACAATCAGTGAAGATACTTTCCCATTCGTTAAAAAATGGGCGCAACCAGGACGCATATGAACAGAATCAAGAATGAACTCAATGCGCTAGTGAACCGTGGCGTTGACCGGCATCTGCGCCTTGCGGTTACCGGGCTTAGCCGCAGCGGTAAGACGGCGTTTATCACCGCAATGGTTAACCAACTGCTCAGCGTCAACAACGGCGCACGCTTGCCAATGCTTGCCGCCGCGCGGGAAGAACGCCTGCTGGGAGTGAAACGCGTGCCCCAGCGCGACTTAGGCATACAGCGTTTTACCTATGATGAAGGCATGGCGCAGCTGTACGGGACCCCGCCGAGCTGGCCCACGCCAACCCGCGGCGTAAGCGAAATGCGCCTTGCGCTCCGCTATCGCTCTAACGATTCGCTGCTGCGCCACTTTAAAGATACCTCAACGCTGTATCTGGAAATCGTCGACTATCCGGGCGAATGGCTGCTGGATTTACCGATGCTGGCACAGGACTACCTGAGTTGGTCGCGGCAGATGACCGGCCTGCTTCAGGGGGACCGCGCCGAGTGGTCTGCCGAATGGCGCAGGCTTTGCGAAGGCCTGGATCCGCTGGCGCCCGCCGATGAAAACCGGCTGGGCGAAATTTCCCAGGCCTGGACGGACTATCTGCTGCGCTGCAAGCGCGAAGGCCTGCACTTCATCCAGCCGGGCCGCTTTGTGCTGCCGGGCGATATGGCCGGTGCGCCAGCGCTGCAGTTTTTCCCGTGGCCGGACGTTGACGGCTTCGGCGAATCTAAGCTCGCTCAGGCCGACAAATCCACCAACCTCGGCATGCTGCGTTCCCGCTTCGAGTATTACTGCGAAAAGGTGGTGAAAGGCTTCTATAAAAATTACTTCCTGCGCTTTGACCGGCAGATTGTGCTGGTGGACTGCCTGCAGCCGCTGAACAGCGGCCCGCAGGCCTTTAACGACATGCGCCTTGCCCTGACGCAGCTGATGCAAAGTTTCCAGTACGGCCAGCGTACACTATTCCGCAGGCTGTTCTCGCCGGTCATCGATAAGCTGCTGTTCGCGGCGACCAAGGCCGACCACGTCACGGTTGACCAGCACGCCAACATGGTTTCGCTGTTGCAGCAGCTGGTACAGGACGCCTGGCAAAATGCCGCGTTCGAGGGCATCGACCGGGAATGTATGGGCATTGCGTCGGTACAGGCTACGCAGAGTGGCCTCGTGGACGTGCAGGGAGAGCAAATCCCTGCGCTGCGCGGTCATCGCCTTGATGATGGCTCGCCGCTTACGGTCTATCCCGGCGAAGTTCCTTCACGCCTGCCCGGCAGCGCCTTCTGGGACAAGCAGGGCTTTAAATTTGAACAGTTCCGCCCGCAGGTCATGGATGTCGACCGGCCTCTGCCGCACATTCGCCTCGACGCGGCGCTGGAGTTTCTGATTGGAGATAAACTGCGATGAGCGAACCCTTAAAACCGCGTATCGATTTCGCACAGCCGCTGGAAGTGGAAAAAGATCCCGTTTACAAAAGTGCCCACGCCTTTAGCGAGCCGGAGGCCGAGAAGTTTACACCCGCGCTGGCAACCCTCGACGAAGTGGAAGAGGAGAGCCAGGCCGAGGCCGTTGTCGAAGCCGCGCTGCGCCCGAAACGCAGCATCTGGCGGCGCATGGTGATGGCAGGGCTGGGGCTGTTTGGCATCAGCGTGGTGGCGCAGGGCGTGCAGTGGACGCATAACGCCTTTGTAACCCAGGACTGGATCGCGCTGGGGGGAGGCGTCGCGGGCGGGTTGATCATCGCCGCAGGCGTGGGTTCCGTTGCCACCGAGTGGCGTCGTTTGTGGCGGCTGCGTCAGCGGGCAGAAGAGCGTGACGAGGCGCGGGAGTTAATGAACAGCCACGGGATCGGCAAAGGGAGGGCGTTCTGTGAAAAGTTAGCTCGCCAGGCCGGGCTCGATCAGGGCCATCCCGCGCTACAGCGCTGGTATGCGGCCATTCATGAAACGCATAACGACCGTGAAGTGATTGCGCTTTACGCCCAGCTGGTTCAGCCGGTACTCGATAATATGGCGCGCCGTGAAATCAGCCGCTCCGCAGCCGAGTCCACGCTGATGATTGCCGTTAGCCCGTTGGCGCTGGTGGACATGGCGTTTATTGCCTGGCGCAACCTGCGCCTGATTAACCGCATAGCGGCGCTGTACGGCATCGAACTGGGCTATTTCAGCCGAATCCGGCTGTTCCGGCTGGTGCTGCTGAATATCGCCTTTGCCGGAGCCAGCGAGCTGGTGCGTGAAGTGGGGATGGACTGGGTTGGGCAGGACATCGCCGCACGTCTGTCTGCCCGCGCAGCGCAGGGCATCGGAGCTGGACTGCTGACCGCCCGTCTTGGGATCAAGGCGATGGAGCTTTGCCGTCCGCTGCCGTGGATTGGAGAGGACAAGCCGCGCCTGGGGGACTTCCGCCGCCAGCTGCTGGTGCAGCTCAAAGAGACAATGACCAAAAAACCTGCCAATCCGCCTGCCTGACGTCGGATGATGCTGCGCTTATCCGGCCTAAGGTAAAATTTCGTGGGTGGATAAGCGCCAGCGTCATCCACCGTGTTTATCTGTCAACTTTTCTTCACACATCTCTTCTGAGCGGCCGGTATCTGGAGTATTATCACCGCATCCAATGATTCTGTTTACTGCGATAAAAGGTCACCTCCATGCGTCTGGAAGTTTTTTGTGAAGATCGCCTCGGTCTTACCCGCGAATTACTCGATCTGTTAGTCCTGCGTGGCATTGATCTGCGGGGGATTGAAATTGACCCTGTGGGGATCATTTACCTCAATTTTTCCACTCTTGAGTTCGACTCATTCAGCAGCCTGATGGCTGAGATTCGTCGAATCCCAGGCGTGAAGGATGTGCGCACCGTTTCGTGGATGCCATCCGAGCGTGAACATCGCGCGTTGAGCGCGCTGCTGGAAGCGCTGCCAGAACCCGTGCTGTCGCTGGATATGAAGAGCAAGGTCGAGCTGGCGAACCCGGCAAGCTGCGCGCTGTTCGGGCAGGGTGAAGATAAACTGCGTAACCACAATGCGGCCAGCCTTATCAACGGCTTTAACTTTATGCGCTGGCTGGAAGGCGCGCCCGCGGATTCGCACACTGAACATGTCGTGATCAACGGACAAAACTTCCTGATGGAAATTACCCCGGTGCATCTGGACGGCGAAGATGGCAAATCGATGCTGGTGGGGGCGGTAGTGATGCTGCGCTCAACGGTGCGCATGGGCCGCCAGCTACAGAATATCTCCCAGGCGGATATCAGCGCGTTCAGCCAGATTGTTGCCGTCAGTCCTAAGATGCGCCACGTGGTAGAGCAGGCGCATAAGCTGGCGTTGCTGAATGCACCTTTACTGATTGTTGGCGATACCGGAACGGGCAAAGATCTGCTGGCTCACGCCTGCCATCTGGGCAGCCCACGTGCGCAGAAGCCGTATCTGGCGCTGAACTGCGGTTCGATGCCGGATGACGTTGTGGAAAGTGAACTCTTCGGCCACGCGCCGGGAGCCTATGCCAACGCCGTTGAAGGGAAAAAAGGCTTCTTTGAACAGGCCAACGGCGGCTCTGTGCTGCTGGATGAGATTGGCGAAATGTCGCCGCGTATGCAAACCAAGCTGCTGCGCTTCCTCAACGACGGCACTTTCCGTCGGGTGGGCGAAGAGCACGAGGTGCATGTAGACGTGCGGGTGATTTGCGCGACGCAAAAGAATCTGGTTGAGATGGTGCAGAAAGGCGAGTTCCGCGAAGATCTTTACTATCGCCTCAACGTGCTGACCCTTAACCTGCCGCCTTTGCGCGACCGCCCCCAGGACATCATGCCGCTGACGGAACTTTTCGTTGCGCGCTTCGCCGATGAACAGGGCGTGCCTCGTCCTAAACTTGCCAACGATCTCAGCAATGTGCTGACCCGCTACGGCTGGCCGGGCAACGTGCGTCAGTTGAAAAATGCTATTTACCGGGCGTTAACCCAGCTGGAAGGCTACGAACTGCGGCCACAGGACATCCTGCTGCCTGATTTCGATACGGCAAGTCTGGCGGTAGGGGAAGAGGCAATGGAGGGGTCGCTGGATGATATTTCGCGACGTTTCGAACGTTCCGTTCTGACTCAGCTTTACCGAACCTATCCAAGCACCCGTAAACTGGCTAAACGTCTCGGCGTTTCGCACACGGCGATTGCCAACAAACTGCGGGAATATGGTCTGAGCCAGCGTAAAACCGAAGAGTAAATCCTTCTTTGTCAGCAATCTAAAATGCCCCCGGAAGGGGGCATTCACACCTTAAGCCTTCAGGGCTTCCAGCGCAGCTGCGTAGTCAGGTTCGTTAGTGATTTCATTCACCAGCTCGCTGAACACGACTTCATCTTTTTCATTAAGCACAACCACTGCACGCGCGGTCAGGCCTTTCAGCGCACCTTCAGAGATAGCCACACCGTAATCCTGCTGGAACGCTGGGTTACGCAGGGTGGAAAGGGTGATAACGTTGCTCAGGCCTTCAGCGCCGCAGAAGCGGGACTGGGCGAATGGCAGATCGGCGGAAACACACAGCACAACGGTGTTTTCCAGCTCGGTTGCCAGCTGATTGAATTTACGCACGGACGCCGCGCAAACGCCGGTATCGATGCTTGGGAAAATGTTTAGCACTTTACGTTTGCCTGCAAACTGGCTCAGCGTAACGTCAGTCAGATCTTTTGCGACCAGTGAAAAAGCCGCTGCTTTGTTACCAGCCTGAGGGATTTGACCTGCAACCGTAACCGGGTTGCCCTGGAAATGAACGATTTGTGACATGTTTAATTTTCCTGTTTACATATAATTAACGCCGCAAGCAGTGTATTCCAGGATTTAGCTTATGAATATAAAAAACTGATACTGCACGCAAAAGTGTTCACTCCTATACTGAGCAAAACTGCCGCAACAAGGTAAATGATGAGAAAAGTTAAGGTTTATCAGGAAGCATGGCCCCTGCATACCCCGTTTGTTATCTCACGGGGCACGCGCAGCGAAGCTGTTGTGGTAGTCGTGGAGCTTGAAGAAGATGGCGTGAAGGGCGTGGGAGAATGCACACCCTATCCCCGTTACGGAGAGAGTGACGCCTCTGTACTGGCGCAAATCACCACTATTATTCCCCAGTTAGAGCAGGGGATGACTCGCGAAGCGTTGCAGCAGGCGTTGCCCGCTGGGGCCGCTCGAAACGCCGTCGATAGCGCATTGTGGGATCTTGAAGCCCGCAGTAAAGGAACCTCTGTCTCCCATCTTGCCGAGGTGGAACTCCCGGAAATGGTCACTACCGCTCAGACCGTGGGTATCGCGCCACCGGAACAAATGGCCGCTGCCGCCGCGTTGCTGTGGCAGAAAGGGGCAAGGCTGCTGAAGGTCAAACTCGACGACAGGCTGATTACCGAGCGCATGGTTGCTATTCGCTCGGCGGTGCCGGAAGCCATTTTGATTGTGGATGCCAATGAGGCCTGGAAAAGTGAAGGTTTAGCCGCACGTTGTCAGCTGCTGGCCGACCTGAATGTCGCGATGCTGGAACAGCCGTTGCCCGCCAGCGAGGACAGTTCGCTGGCAAACTTTATTCACCCGTTACCCATTTGCGCCGATGAAAGCTGCCACACCAGGGAAAGCCTGGCGGCACTGAAAGGGCGTTATGACATGGTTAACGTGAAGCTGGATAAAACCGGCGGTTTAACCGAGGCGCTGGCGTTGACGCAGGCGGCAAGGGAGCAGGGCTTTGATGTCATGCTGGGCTGTATGCTTTGTACTTCCCGCGCCATCGCCGCTGCGTTGCCGCTGGCGGCGAAGGTACGGTTTGCCGATCTGGACGGGCCAACCTGGCTTGCGGTAGACGTCGAACCGGCGCTGCATTTCGAAACGGGTAGGCTCTACCCCTGATTTACCGATCCCGGTGCAGCAGGCCCATCATGGCATCCAGATAGCGCTCGCTGGCCTCATCCGCAGAAATGGGAGGAAACTCTGCGGTAATACACGGCAGGTTCAAATCGGCACACCAGCTGCCGAAGGAGCCTGGCGTTTCATAGCCAACGCTTGTGACCAGGGGCAAGCCAAAGGCATCAGCCAGCCAGCTGCCCAAAGGGGAGTTATCAGGATCTTCTATGCAGCCCAGGGGGTCGTGAAACGAAACCACCCACGCGGGTTTGATCGTATGAATAAGCTGGCAAAGTGCCGCGGTTTCTGGCTCCGAGCCAGGCTTCTCCCCGGTAGACAGCACCACATCTCGCTCGTCTGCACTGCTGTTCCAGCGGTAGACCGTCTCACCTGATTTCCAGTTTGCAGAGGGGAAATTGCGGTTGAGGTCAACGCCGTTAGCATTGGCACGTAACCCCAGCTGGCACCCGTCCGGGTTCACCGCAAGCACGACATGGTGGCGGCGGTACTTTGGTTCCAGCGTGCGTAAGGCGCAGGAGAGGGTGACCATTGCGGCATTTTCATCGCCATGCGTTCCGGCAATGATCAACCCGCTGCGAGTTTCGCCAGGGCTTGCAGGAAACCACAGCAGAGGCGCACCGAATACCGATTTACCGTAGCGTTCGCTGCCTTTAGGCAGATGGCCCCGTTGTGGGCGAGGGCGGTGACCTGGCATAGCTGTCCTTAATCATGATTAAAGTGGTGATTGACCAGTAATAGCAGTGTTTTCACAAAATCTCATCAAAAACAACTGGCTGCCAGGTCGAAACGAGGATTCTTTCACCTCTTCGGCTGGCAATAATACCGCCTGGCAGACTTAAATGACGATGCACGGTTGCATAAAAGCATGTAGTTTGCTTTTCTTATCGGCAAAACAAGCAATTGCGCGACCTGAGCGCCTCAAACACTCCTTAAGGGTAACGGATGAAAACAACGTTTCGTATTACCTGCTGCGCGCTGGCTGTCGCGTGCACTTTTTCTACCGCCTGGGCCGCTGATGTTCCGGCAGGGGCAAAACTGGCACCTGATCAGGAGCTGGTACGCCATATTAAAGATGAACCGGCCTCACTGGATCCGGTGAAGGCGGTTGGGTTGCCAGAAATTCAGGTGATCCGCGATCTGTTCGAGGGGTTGGTTAACCAAAATGAAAAAGGGGAGCTGGTGCCGGGCGTGGCCACAAAATGGCAAAGTAATGACAACCGCACATGGACCTTTACCCTGCGTGATAATGCCCGCTGGTCTGACGGGAGCGCCCTGACAGCGCAGGATTTTGTTTACAGCTGGCAGCGCCTTGTCGATCCTAAGAACACCTCTCCCTTTGCCTGGTTTGCCGCCCTTGCAGGCGTCACCAATGCGCAGGCAATTATCGACGGTAAAATGCCGGCGAATAAGCTGGGCGTGACCGCCGTTGATGCAAAGACACTTCGTATTCAGCTTGATAAGCCAGTTCCTTACTTCCCGAGCCTGACGGCAAACTTCTCGCTTTATCCGGTCCCCAAAGCCGTCGTTGAAAAATTTGGCCAGGACTGGACCAAACCAGGCAATCTGGTGGGTAACGGAGCTTTTATGCTCAGCGAACGGGTGGTCAACGAAAAGCTGGTTGTGGTACCGAATACCCAATACTGGGATAACGCAAAGACGGTGCTGACGAAAGTCACCTTTGTGCCGATTAACCAGGAAACGGCTGCCACCAAGCGCTATCTTGCCGGCGATATTGATATCACTGAATCTTTCCCGAAAGTGATGTACCACAAGCTGCTCAAAGAGATCCCGGGGCAGGTGTATACGCCGCCGCAGCTGGGCACCTATTACTACGCGTTTAATACTCAGAAAGGGCCAACGGCAGATCGGCGGGTTCGCGTGGCGTTAAGCATGACTATCGACCGCCGCATTATGGCGGAAAAGGTGTTGGGAACGGGCGAGAAACCAGCCTGGCGCTTCACGCCGGACGTCACGGCAGGCTTTAAGCCGGAACCTTCACCGTTTGAACAAATGAGCCAGGAAGAGGCCAACGCGCAGGCCAAAACGCTGCTTCAGGCTGCGGGCTACGGCCCGAACAAGCCGCTGCATTTAACCTTGCTGTACAACACATCAGAGAATCACCAAAAAATTGCAATCGCGGTGGCCTCGATGTGGAAGAAGAACCTCGGTGTTGACGTCAAACTGAAAAACCAGGAATGGAAAACGTATATCGATAGCCGTAATACCGGTGATTTCGACGTGATCCGTGCCTCCTGGGTTGGAGATTACAATGAGCCATCGACCTTCCTTTCCTTGCTGACAGCGTCCCACAGCGGAAATATTTCACGCTTTAACTCCCCGGCTTACGACAAGCTGCTTACCCAGGCAAGCAAGGAGGTGACCGATGAGGCGCGGAATAAAGATTACAACCAGGCGGAGAGAATCATCCAGGAACAGGCGCCTATTGCCCCTATCTATCAATATACCAACGGGCGTCTGATTAAACCGTGGCTCAAGGGTTATCCGATTAACAACCCGGAAGACGTGGCGTACAGCCGCACGATGTATCTCCTGGCGCACTAACCACGTCCAGGCCTGCCCGCAGGTGCTACTATCAATACTGACGATGCAAACTTTCGGAGGTGAGATATGGCATCCGGGTGGGCAAATGATGATGCGGTGCAGGAGCAAATCGACAGCACCATAGATGACGCAATTGCCAGGGCGCGCAGCGAGCTGCCAAAGGGGGAAAGCCTGCAGGACTGTGAAGAGTGCGGGGCTAAAATTCCGCAGGCCCGACGCAAGGCGATTCCAGGCGTACGGCTTTGTGTGACATGTCAGCAAGAGGAAGATGCCCGAAAAGCAACTTTCTCGGGCTACAATCGTCGAGGTTCGAAAGACAGCCAGCTACGTTAACTCCTCGATCCAGATACCCTAACTTTCCCTGTTAATTCAGAGCGATTGCCAACATGGCTGTTGAATAACTAACGAAGATGGCTAGACTGGCAGCAGAGTTTTTGGCTGGAGAGAAAGCAGTGGATGTAATTAAAGGAGCCGAGATTCAGGTACCGGACGCCGTCTTTGCCTGGCAGCTGGACGGCTGTGGCGGCGTTAAAGCTGTCGAAAATGATACTATCATCGACAGCGAGCATCCATGCTGGCTGCACCTGAACTACACCAATCGCGACAGCGCCGAATGGCTGGAAAAAACGCCGCTGTTGCCTAACTACGTGCGCGATGCACTGTCCGGTGAAAGTTTGCGTCCCCGGGTATCGCGGGTGGGTGAGGGAACGCTCATCACCCTACGCTGCATCAACGGCAGCACCGATGAGCGCCCGGACCAGCTGGTGGCCATGCGGCTGTACATGGACGAGCGGCTTATCGTTTCTACCAGGCAGAGGCAGGTGCTGGCGCTGGACGATGTGGTGAACGATCTGAACGAAGGCACCGGGCCAACGGACTGCGGCAGCTGGCTGGTGGACGTCTGCGACGCGCTGACCGACCACGCGAGCGAATTTATCGAACAGCTGCACGACAAAATCATCGACCTTGAAGATAACCTGCTCGATCAGCAGATCCCGCCGCGCGGTTTCCTTGCGCTGCTGCGCAAACAGCTGATAGTTATGCGTCGCTATATGGCGCCGCAGCGTGATGTCTATGCGCGCCTTTCCAGCGAGCGTCTGCCGTGGATGACCGACGACCATCGCCGTCGCATGCAGGACATTTCTGACCGGCTTGGGCGCGGGCTCGATGAAATCGACTCCTGTATTGCCCGTACGGCCATAATGACCGACGAAATCTCGACGGTGATGCAGGAGGCCATGGGGCGCCGCACCTACACCATGTCGCTGATGGCGATGGTCTTTTTACCCAGCACCTTCCTGACCGGCCTGTTTGGCGTCAACCTTGGCGGCATCCCCGGTGGCGAATGGCATTTTGGTTTCAGCCTGTTCTGCATAATGTTGGTGGTTCTGATTGGTGGTGTTGCCTGGTGGTTACATCGCAGTAAATGGTTGTAAAAATTAAAATTGTTAGCGCAGCACAGGGCAGAAAATGCGGTCTAAATTGAGCGAAGTCAATAAATCACCGGCCGGAGAGGTGCAAACTCTCTCTTGCAGGTGAATGCAACGTCAAGCGATGGGCGTTGCGCTCCATATTGTCTTACTTCCTTTTTTTAGAATTACTGCATAGCACAATTGATTCGTACGACGCCGGCTTTGATAGTCGGCTTTTTTTTGTCTGCTGCCCTATCCTGAATAGCGTTGTCTATGCTTAAAGGGAGACACAACAGGAGGCAAAGATGAACGAACATCGCGGCATGTTGATGAGTGACCCCGTACCCACCGATCCGGTGCCCGTACCAGACCCGATCCCAAGGCCGCAGCCGATCCCCGACCCACCGGTGGATCCTGACCCAAGGCCGATTATCGATCCGCCACCGCATATGTAAAAATTTCCCTCTCCAGAACGGAGAGGGAGAGTGTGCTTATTTGATTTCCAGCACGTCAAGACGCTGCAACGGCGCTTCGCTGTCGTCTTCTTCTGGCTGCCAGCCTGCGGGCTGCATCGGCAGCTCTTCGCGGTCAAAGGCCAGATCCCCACCGGCAACCACTTCCGCACCGTGCTTCAGCCCTTTAAAGTCAAACAGCTCGGTGTCGCACAGGTGAGAAGGGACAACATTCTGCATTGCGCTGAACATCGTCTCGATACGGCCCGGATAGCGTTTATCCCAGTCACGCAGCATCTCGCCAATGACCTGACGTTGCAGATTAGGCTGCGAGCCGCAGAGGTTACATGGAATAATGGGATATTCGCGAGCAATGGCAAAACGCTCAATATCTTTCTCGCGGCAGTAGGCAAGAGGGCGGATGACGATATGCTTCCCGTCGTCGCTCATCAGCTTCGGCGGCATGCCTTTCATCTTGCCGCCGTAGAACATGTTCAGGAACAGCGTCTGGAGAATATCATCCCGGTGATGCCCCAGGGCGATTTTAGTCGCGCCAAGTTCGGTTGCGGTACGGTACAAAATGCCGCGGCGCAGACGTGAGCAGAGTGAGCAGGTCGTTTTCCCTTCCGGGATCTTTTCTTTGACGATGCCGTAGGTATTCTCTTCGACAATCTTGTACTCAACGCCGATGCTGTCCAGATAAGCGGGCAAGATATGCTCCGGGAAGCCAGGCTGTTTCTGGTCAAGGTTTACCGCGATCAGGCTGAAGTTAATCGGCGCGCTCTGCTGCAGATTGCGCAGGATTTCCAGCATGGTGTAGCTGTCTTTACCGCCGGAGAGGCAGACCATGATACGGTCGCCTTCTTCAATCATGTTGTAATCCGCGATCGCTTCACCGACGTTACGGCGAAGACGTTTCTGTAATTTGTTAAGGTTGTACTGCTCTTTCTTTGTATCTTTATGAATTTCTTGCATTTAATCGACACTCTAACTCTAAAAGGGGCACCAGAGGGACATGGCGTGCTACAAAGCGAGTTTAGCGTTCAGCATGCTGATCTGCTCGCTGTTCATTTATTCTATCCATGTAGCGTATATCTCAAACACCATTTGCGCGTTTTCGTGCCCCATCTGATTCGCTATAAATGATGGGTTCGCACCGGCAGACAACATCCAGCATGCGTAGGTGTGTCGCGTATGGTACGGATTGCGGCGGCGAATACCAGCACGTTTTACTGCAGCGTTCCATCCGGTTCCGATTGATGAAAGGGCGTAGTAAGGTTTTTGCCTGCCTTTGGCCGGACGAGGCATGAAAACAAAGTGTAGATTTTGTGTCTCGGTCAGTCTGTATTCGCGATGGTGGAACGTAATTTCTACCCTCGGGAAAAGAGAAGTAATTTCTCTTTGAGCTTTCAGCGCCTCCAGCGCGGGCGCAAGCAAAGTTATAATTCGTATACCCGCCTGTGTTTTTGGCGGTCCAGATTGCCCAATGACAGTTAAATTTCTGCGGATGTTAACTGTGCCAGCCTGGCTCAGGTGGTTCCGGGGCGCTGACGTATGAAGTTCCGGCCGCAGGTGGCGCAGGGGCGGTGATGGGCCGATCGTTATCTGGGAATACTCATAAAATAAAAAAAAGCCGCCTCACGGGAGTAGCGGCGGCTGAACGTGCAAGAAATTTGTTTCTAATTAAAATAGGTACGCGACGCACTTTAATATCTTTAATGAATCCTGGCCAGACAGATAAATTTAAGTTTTGTTGTTTAAAATTTAGAACGAGGGATGGCTGGGTTGATGATGGTCTGCCTGAAGTGTGGGGTTTGACGTGATTAGTGACCTGTATGGCTCCGGGACGCTGATGTATGAAGACCCCGTAGCGGGGAGCAGATGGTGATAGGGTGATTATTGCCCGAATACTCATTAGGTGAAAAAAAACCGCCTTTACGGCGGCCGGAAATAATTGTACGTCTTTATTATAATAACTGCCCCAATAAAGAATAATGCCATCGAACTCTATCATCGGGGATGGGGTGTGTCATCTTCATCTTCGGCAGTGGTCATGAAATTCATTTTTCTGATAATTAATGTGCTATCCGTGAGCAATAAAAATAATGTGTACAAGTTGCTGTCTCTGGAAAGCATATCCGGCGTGAATTGCTTAAACTCTGCTCTGAGCAGGGCTGCGTATTTTAATCCAGGATAAGCGCATGAGCTGTGAGTGTTTTAGCTGAACACTCAGAAAACCAGGCCGATGATACGCAGCGAGGCTGTTGCATCTGAGCACCGGGTGCATCACCTGTACCGCCAGCATCATCAAATTCCGTACCCAACAATTTAATCGGGAAAGATTCACGCTATACGGTTCCCATAACCATTATTCAGAAATCATCACTGCATTAAATGAAATTCGGCCTGTTAATCATATTGACCACAATGATGCCGCAGACTTCCCGCATTAAATGACAAGATTTTATTTTTCCTTTTTTTGTTTTTGATTTTGAAGGCGTTCCAGACGGAGAATACCCGAACTACACTGCCGTTTGATAATGACACCTCGTGATTCATTATCACCAATATTCAGCAGTGGAGTGGATTGACTTATTTTCTGGTGCTGAGCCTGCAAAAATATAGCTATGGAGAAATGGACACCATGTCTGATTCAGATAACAAAGATAAAAATGGAGTTGCTGCCGTCGGCAACGGAGACTTCACCTCCCTGATTACCATTGACAGTATTACCGACAATACCGGCCTGCAGCAGGGACCTGTATCAAATGGCGGGATGACCGATGACCTGCAGCCTACCCTGAGTGGATATGTCCCCTACGCTGACAGCGGCGGACTGATTGTTCGCGTCTATCTCAACAGCGTGCCGGTAGGCTCGGCTGTGGTACAACCTGGTGGTAACTGGACCTTCACACCTGATACCCCGCTGGCGGCTGACACCAGTAATTATTTCCAGGTCGTCCTGCTGGATCCCGGCGGTGGTTCACAGCTTCGTTTCTCCGACCCGTACTACATCAACACCACCGCCCCTGACCAGGACACCCCTATTAATGTGGTCCTTGATAATGTATCAGACAACGTGCAGGGCGGCATTACCGGCGCCCTGGTTAACGGCGATGTGACTAACGATGCACGCCCGGATCTCTCCGGCCATGCCTCCGCAGGCGCGACCGTGAATGTCTATGACAACAACGTCCTGATTGGCTCCACCACGGCTGCCGCTGACGGATCCTGGGCACTTACTCCGGCAGAAAATCTGGCTGACGGCACACATAACCTGAGCGTGACCGCCGTAAGTACCACAGGCGAAAGCGCTTCAACGGACGGCTTTACCCTGACCGTGGATACGCAGATCGCTGCCCCGGTGCTCACCGCCATTGTAGATAACGTGGGTGATTATCAGTCCGACGTACTCAATGACGGGAAAACGGATGACAAGCAGCCACTGTTGACCGGCACTGGCGAGCCGGGCAGCCACATTGCCATCACCATGTACGGCCCGCAGACCCAAAAAATCCACACTATTGCCACAGTCACCGTGGGTGAGGACGGCACCTGGAACTACCAGTTCACGGGCCGCCAGGCCATGCAGTCAGGGGACAACGTGTTCCATATCACGGGGACAGATGCCGCGGGTAACGTCCTGGCGGGTGAAGACTTCACCGTGCAACTGACCGGCAGTAATCAGGACGCCCCGGTCCCGGACGCACCGGTTATCACGACGGCCTATGACGATGTGGGCAGTTCACAGGGTTTTATCCACTCTGGAGCGACCACCGACGATACCGCGCCGCTACTGCAGGGTCAGGCAGAGGCAGGTAGCGTGGTGAAGGTTTACGATAACGGCGCCGTCATGGGCTCCACCACAGCGAACAGCAGCGGTAGCTGGAGTTACACCACGCCTGCACGCAGCGAAGGCAAGCACACCTTCACCGCCACCGCCACCGATGCGGCGGGCAACGCCAGCGGTAAGTCCGGTGATTTTGTGGTGAATATCGATGTACCGGACACCACCGCCCCGGCTGCACCGGTTATCACAAATGCCTATGACGACGTGGGTGTACAGAAAGGCGATGTGGCGAACGGTGACAAGACCGATGACAGCTTGCTGAAATTTTCTGGCACGGCGGAAGCTAACAGCCTGGTGACTATCAGTCACATAGTCGAAGGCTCGGGCAAAACCTATATTGATGGCACTGCTGTTTCCGATGCGACCGGCCACTGGACGTTCCAGATGAGCAACAGTTTTATTGGTTCGTCCGGTAACCGTAATTTTACGGCCACCGCAACTGATGCGGCAGGCAATAAAAGTCCGGCGAGTGACAGCTATGTAGTCAACTACGTTGGCAGTAATCAGGATGCGCCATATACCTCCGGCATTGAGCAGTTTGGTGATGCGACTAATGAGCACGGATATTCGTTCGTTACAGCTCAGGGAGTGGAAGTTACCAGCACTGTTGAAATGCTTATCGGCGGTGCACCACTTGGTCTCACTAATGGTCTCGGTGGAAACACCTATCTGCAAACATCCCGTAATGGCCTGGATGGAGAGGTGCATGTCACATTGCCTGGTGCTGCAAATACCGTCACCATTAGCGCCAGTTCAAATTTCGGAGACGGTAGTATTAATGCAGGAGCAGTGACATTTTACAACGCCGCAGGCAATGTCATCGAGGTCACATCTTTTTCCCATCCTACTTCCGGTCAGCAACTGACCTTAGATGTCATGACCGCTACTGCGGCCAATGGTGAAGCGATTGCCTCATTTACCATCCACGACGCCGCTTTTGTGGGTGGTGTAGAATGGGGCGCAGAATCGAGTCCGGTCTATACCTCCGGCATTGAGCAGTTTGGTGATGCGGCTAATGAGCACGGATATTCGTTCGTTACGGCCCAGGGAGTGGAAGTTACCAGCACTGTTGAAATGCTTATCAGCGGTGCACCACTTGATCTCACTAATGGTCTCGGTGGAAACACCTATCTGCAAACAACCCGTAATGGTCTGGATGGAGAGGTGCATATCACATTGCCTGGTGTTGCAAATACCGTCACCATTAGCGCCAGTTCAAATTTCGGAGACGGTAGTATTAATGCAGGAGCAGTGACATTTTACAATGCCGCAGGCAATGTCATCGAGGTCACATCTTCTACCCATCCTACTTCTGGTCAGCAACTGGCCTTAGATGTCATGACCGCTACTGCGGCCAATGGTGAAGCGATTGCCTCATTTACCATCCACGACGCCGTTTATGTGGGTGGTGTACAATGGGAGTCAGCCGCAACCACCACTTACTCTCTGCAGCAGGACATGAGTGATGTGAATACCGCGAATGGGGGTGATGATGCCATGTTGCTGTCAACGGTCGACGATAAAGCGCATATGGACATCACCGACCACAGCCAGAACACTCTTCAGCTCTCGCTGAACGATATTCTGAGTGAAGCCCATGACAACCTCTTTATCCAGGATGGCAATAAGCAGCTGGCGGTGACAGGTGATGCCGGTGATGTGGTTGAACTGAAGGTTGAAGACCTTGCGCATAATACCTGGCAGGATGCTGGTCAGGTCACAGCAGGCGGTGTTCAGTATGATGTTTATCAGCATGCTGGCAGTAACGTTGAGCTGCTGGTACAACAGGGCGTGGAGCTTCATCAGGTTTCATAATCTGTAACATCATTCCGATCCTTACAAATCCCCGGCTATGGTCGGGGATTTTTGTATAAGTGAATCAGTGCGGTTTAGCCGATACCCTGGAGCAGGTAGTGACGGAGGGGGAATATTAAAAAAAAGCCGCACCTGAGGGGGCTATGACGAAAAGAAGCCAGGTACAGAAGAAAAAAAGGGGCGTGGGATGCAAACAGGGGCATGAAAAGTGTCGCAATGCTGGCGTGTATGGTACGGGTTGGCGCGACGAATGCCAGCATGATTTGCATCCAGATTTCAGGTGACGGAAGGGCACAGCCTCTTTTTTCTTTCCCTTACAGTGCTATCGCAGAAAAAACGCATTTTTTACTAACAAGCTGATGACCTCGCTGAATTAACGTAGCGCATGATATTCATTTGAGTGGGAATTATTCAGGGTAGATTATGAGAAAAGCACTTATTATTTTATTTCCCGCACTTTTATCGGGCTGTAGCTATTACAATAATTACCTCGAGCAGTCACAGATAAAAAGGCTGGAGTATCACTGTGATGAAGCACCGCTTGTGGTACAACGAAACGATATGCGTCAGCAGGTTTCTCTGACTATCGATAATCAGCCTTTAACATTGAAACAAGGATTGTCAGCGGAAGGCGAGCGCTTTACTGACGGCGTTTATGTTTTTTGGGTGAAAGATGAAGACGCGAACGTCTACAGACATGACAGAATTGTTCTGCATAACTGCAAATTACAGCCGGTAAAAGAAACTTCGATATTTAATCGGGATATTTTCAGCTGGGCGAAGAAGGATGGATGAGGACATCAGCAGAATAGTATAAATCAGACTGTTGTAGCAGACGGGGCCTTTGAGGCCCCGTCAGACTGATGACAAACTCATACCGATTGAAATTCGAAAAAATCTCACTGAATAGATAACAAGGAAAATCAATTCATTGATTTTCGGCTGCTTGTGACAAAGAAGGAAAAACCACGCTTTTTCCTTCTTTGTCAGTCATCACACGGGGCCTTTGAGGCCCCATGAGATTGCTGTATGGCGGCGAGATGCTGAAGTCTTACATGCTGATTATGCGCGGAAATCCTTATCCTGAGATACCAGCACCTCACCATAATAAGAAAAAAAGCGCCAACGGACATTGGCGCCTGGGTCCAGTGACCCAAAAGAAACTGTCACCTGTAGAGCAACATGGCAATAATAATAAATTCCGCCCCTTTTTTCAGTAAGGTTTTAGTTTATAAATAAATGATTATTTCCCTGATGTAATATTTCAGACAGTGCCGGTTACGCCGCTGCATAACAGAGCATGCACAATATTAATTAGTCAATAAGCGGCTAAATTTAAATTTGCATGCGGAAACCATGCAGGAGGGGAGATATATTTGCTAACATATCGGTCATATTGTGCGCTTGCATACGGCTTGAACAATCCACCCGGCAATCATTCACTGCCAACAAAATCGGGCGGCGCAAATTCATACATTAATTACTGAGGTAGCTATGAAAAAAATTTTGGTTTCCGCTTTGCTGTCATGCTTTTTACTGACCACTTTTAGCGCTTATGCAACACGCAACAGCGATGAACGCCAGGAAGCACGTAACATCAAGCAGGATGCCCGCACTCAGGGACGTAGGGATAAGCAAGATTGTTTTGTAAACAATAACAAAAGCAACAATGACTGTCGGCAGGATAAGCGTGAAAACCGCCGCGATGGCCGTAACGACGCCCGGGATGCCCGCTGGTAGAATTATTTACATCTTAGTTGCCTTATTATTTGCATGGTTAATATGCCTTGTGTACTATGCACCGCCTGATCCTGCAGGCTGGGGCGTTAGCGCTGACAATTTTGGGTTGTCTGTTCGCTAAACTGTTCCAGCAAGGATCACAAACCGCCACTAGCTCATCGGGAAGAGCGACAACCAGGATGTTGTAGTACGGGGTTCGAGGCTCCGGTGGCGGACCACGAGGTCATCGTATAATGGCTATTACCTCAGCCTTCCAGGCTGATGATGCGGGTTCGATTCCCGCTGACCGCTCCACGATGTGTTATTTCCCCGTCTAGTAAAGTCTACAAATCCCAGCAATCACGCACCTCTAAGCACTTGTTCGTTGTTTTGACGTCTACTGATATCTATTGCAATCCACTCTCTTTTGGGGGTAGATATGGGGGTTCATAAATATACCCCAAGGAAGAGTACCCCCAATGAAGCTGACAGCCCGGCAAGTCGAGACCGCAAAGCCAAAAGATAAGTCGTATAAACTCTCTGATGGCGGAGGGCTATTCCTGTTGGTCAATACAAACGGCTCTCGATACTGGCGCTTGAAGTACCGGGTATCAGGAAAAGAGAAATTGCTATCCATTGGAGTTTATCCTGCAGTATCACTTGCCGATGCCAGAGCGAAGCGAGAAGAGGCAAGGCGCTTAATTGCAGCAGGTGGTGATCCGAGCCTGGAGAAGCAGCAGCAAAAACAGGAGAAGAAAGGAAACTCCCTTAACACGTTTGAGCTAATCACTCGCGAATGGTATCAGCGGCGCTATGACCAGTGGTCCGAGTCGTATCGGTCGGAAATGATGGCGACCTTTGAAAGTGATGTATTCCCGTATCTCGGCCACAGACCTATTAACGATATAAAGCCGCTTGAGTTGTTAGCTGTATTGACAAAGTTAGAGCAGCGGGGCGCTACAGAAAAAATGCGCAAGGTAAGACAGCGATGCGGTGAAGTATGGCGATACGCGATTGTTACAGGTAGAGCCGAATATAATCCAGCCCCAGATCTTGCTAGCGCAACAAAACCACATAAGCGTGAGCATTACCCACACCTATCGATTGATGAAATCCCTGGGTTTATGGCTGAGCTAAACGGCTACACTGGAAGCATGCAGATAAAACTCGCGTTGAAGCTGCTTATTCTTACCGGCACCCGGCCAGGGGAATTACGACAGGCGGAATGGCATGAATTTGATTTTGACAAATCTGTCTGGGAAATTCCTGCAGCTAAAATGAAAATGCGCCGCCCCCATCTTGTGCCTTTACCTAAACAGGCCATAGAAATCCTCAAACAAATCAAACCAATTTCTGGTCGTTATCAATTTGTCTTTCCTGGCAGGAGCCAACATACGAAGCCTATCAGTGAGATGGCTATGAACGTGCTAATTCGCCGCATTGGATACGGCGGCAGGGCAACGGGGCATGGCTTCCGTCACACGATGAGCACCATTCTTCACGAAGAAGGGTATAACACCGCCTGGATTGAGACACAGCTCGCTCACGTTGATAAGAACAGCATCAGGGGTACCTACAACCACGCACAGTACCTTGAAGGCCGTAGAGAGATGCTCCAGTGGTATGCCGACCATATGGACTCGCTTTCGGGCTTCTAGCTGCCAGCCAGAAGGTAAATTCCGTTTAATGATTTTCTCTTACGTGCGAGAAAAACAGGTCGGGTAGGTAGGGTAAGTCGGGTATGGTTAGGTATTTATATATTTATTAGTTAGTTAGCTTTATTTCTGTACCCGACCTGTACCCGACTTAGGGCCTAAAAAACCGACCTATACCAGCCTTAGAACAACCTGCACGCCTGATAGCCACTTTTTTGACAGTGATCCCGAACTTCGGTATTGCTGTATGGATATCCAGCTTGTAGACTTCAGTAGATATCAATTTAACAATGCTAACCATAATCAATTAGCATCGAATTTTTTATAAATCTTCATACAGAATACGTGCTTAGGGAGTAAATATGTCGAGTATTCCAAAAAATGCTGATGAATTTAATGAACAAATGCGTAACATTGCAGAGGATATGGATCGGTGCAATGAAGGCTTTCGGAGTTTGAGAGAGTCTAATTATTCCTTGAAAGATATAATAGAAAGAATTGATATTTCTGCATATGATGAAATAACAAAAGATTTTGAGCCGATTCAATATTACATTGCATTTAAACGAAGGAGTAGGATTCTAGAATCCTTAGAGTATATAAATGAACTGAGAAATGAATCTTATGAAGATTTTGTATTGGCAGGAAACGATGATGTTGAATTGGAAGAGTATGATGATTATAGAAAGGAACAAGTTGAATTAGAACAATATGAACTAAAAGATGACATATATAGAATTATTTCTGGCGATAATATTAGTATTCGCAAGGAGGATCTCCAGTATGTTGATGCATGGCGCCTATCTTTACCTATACGTAGCCTTGACATGAGAAGTATAGCTTTTGAAAACAGACGCTGTGGTTTTGTCGGTGGAATGGAGAGTAAAGAGTTTAATGATGTAATCTGTAAAATTTGGGGGGAATCCCCAACCGGAGACGATATAAAAAAATTAAGAGAACTGCCGGATGGATATGGATGGCCGACAAAAGGATTAGGTCAGCATATTTGGGCTGAGATAGATCTCAATACTCCAGATGAAATATTATTCGAAGCATTTAAAAACTGGGTAAAGGATGCTAGGAAATTGCCATTTTTCGATAATACAGACAAGCCGTATTATTTAATGTCATCCAAAATGATTAAACCCAATCATCTGAAAAAATGGAGAACATTGCGTGTGCTAGCTTATTTAGATCTCAGAATTTTATCGTTACTAACGAACGTACCTATCACTTTGAAGCAATATGCTGATGTATTGTATTTTGATGAGTTCGACATTGACACCACGGAAAAAGTTAGAAAGACACTTACCCCCGCAGTCAATCAGATACTTGATCATGCGTATCTTGATTGTTTATTAAAAAAGGTCTTGTCGGAAAATTAATGACGTTGTTTTCTTCCGGAACATTTTGGCGGCGAATTTTTTCCGGAAGAAAAATTATTTTCAAACATTCCTTCACTGTGTATCTCCAAGCACTCAAAATCCCCATTATTATCTCAATGTCTACAAAAGACTCTCAACATAAATGGGGATCACATGTCACATAATCTGATTCGACTTCATGAAGTACAGCGCCGCACTGGTTACAGCAAGGCATGGATCTACCGCCTTATGAGCCAGAGGCGCTTTCCCACCTCCGTTAAAATCGGCACACGTGCCATTGCTTTTGTCGAAAGTGAAATCGACGAGTGGATCAACAATCGTATCGAAGAATCCCGCAAGGAGGTCGCATAAACACCCTGTGTGCATTATTTGCGAGCAATTGCGGACGCATCTATTCATCATTCGATTGCCGTCGCGACAGCTAACAAAAGCTTAAACGGAGAATAACCAATGAAACTTAAAGAAAGCCCCTTAACTGGGGAGGGGAAGACTCACTCTAAGGCCAGCCATGAAGATATTGCAGCTGTACGCCAGCGCGTTATTTCCGGTGACTGGTCGCCTATCAATAACTGCGAATACACGCTTACCGACCTGGGCCTGCGCCATAACGGCAGCGGGGCGCTGTGGCTACATTCAGGTGTTTCCGTACATGAGGCTGACAGCGATAGCGGGCAAAGCGGAAAAGATAAAACCAAAGGCAATGTTAATGGCCTTCAACTGGAGATGGTCAGTCAGTGGACAGAGCACCGTACGAAACGCAGTTTTGCTGTATCTATCCCTGTTGATGTGCGCCGCCAGTTTTATCCGGATGATGCAGCCTTTGGTAAAGCGATGCGTGAGGCTGGTTATGTATCGGTACGCACTCGCAAGCTAACGGGGAAGAAAGAGAGCTTCTGGCTTTATCGTGTTACTGGTAATGACAAGGGGGTATGCCCAGCAGAATCCGCGCCACATAAGGCTTACGGGCCAGTTGTCCAGACCATGACAAAGCCGCATCCATGGTTCAAACGTGTAGCTCTTGATGGTAAATGGCAGAACGTTTATGCCGACCACATCTGCTTCCTGACGAAAAAGCGTCACCGTGTTGATGGTGTTCGTGTGCAGGGTTATACAGCCGGCGGGCTGAAAGTCGAGGTGCTGTCATGATGGCTTCGATAGCTTACGACTTAGGTGCGCACAAAGAAAAAGGCGCAGCTGGTGGCCATGCACTGTGCATTACATCGGCAAAATATTTTTCCGATGTCTGTTCGCCAAAAGAAAAAGGCAGCATTCGCAGCGCTGCCCTTTGGGTGGATCACTCAGCCAAATATTTGGCTCAGTCTGTTTCTTGCTTCGACTTCTTCCGCAGGCGTCGTTTGATCTCGCCTAACATGGCTGAGTTAATGAATTGCCCCGTGCTTTCACCGGTCTCTTTCACTTGCTCCATGCCTTCAATGATTTCGTGTGCTATCCGAGCAGTTACAGATTGTGATTTGGAATTTTTTGGACCCGTTGCCATACGTGAAACCCACAATGATTGGTGTAAGACAATATACACTAAACTTTCTTTATTAAAAAGCTTGACGTGTAAGACACCCGTAGCTTACCGTGTGTCTTACACCAAGTTTGTTGGTTGTGATAAAACGACGAAGCTCGGCAGTGTTACCAGCACTGGCCGAGCCTCTAACCACAATGTAAATGAGGCTTACACTATGGCATATCAACATAGTACCCAAACTCGCCCTAAATTTCAGTATCGTTTTCTCGCTCTGAGCCGTTCGGATATGAGCGCTAAACCCTGCCGTGTATCCGTTGAAGCACCGACGGAACATGATGCCCGCATGGTACTGGCACCGTACTTCATCCTTTCACTGGCTGCTCGCCTCCCTGCACAGGGGGTGTGCAATGCATAACTTCACGTATCACACCAAAGACAACGCGCTTCTGCGTGCTCAACGTCTGGCAGACCTGCTTCACTGCGCAGATCACCTGGCAGTCAGCGGGTCAAAAGATAACGCGCGCTTTATTCCCGTGCTTGTCGATATCGCTGCTGACTACGCACAGGCGCTGGTGAATGAGCTGGATGCTGGTGAAGTGTCAGTGGGTAAAGCTGCGCAGGGGGTGTGCAATGGCTGAATCATACGAACAATACACGGACAGGCTCTGCCTGAAGCTGGCAAAAGCGTACATCCGACACACCCTGAAAGACAGCGGACGCCCGGTCGCCTGGATCAATGCCGATAACGGCCAGCGAGTCATGGTCATGCTTGAGGAGGCGTCCACGGCAACCTGTATTCGTAAAGGACTGGTTAATCCGGCAGAGAAGGAATATCCGGGCCAGACGGGGAAGGCTTTCGCCCTGCACATGCTGAATGTTTGCTTTGACGGTGAAGATATCAGCACTGAGGGTCTGGACGTGATGAAAAGTATTTTTGCTGACGGCGTGGCGTCCTATTTTGAGCGGGAGAAAAGCAATGACTAAGAAAACTCAACTGATGGCGGGTGGTGTGCTGGTTAACGGCGCGGAATATATTGACTCACAGGAGCTTCTGGTGCTGGTTAATGATGCCCGAAGGGAGTGTGGTCAGAAGCCAATCCGCAATAACGATTTCGTCGCGCGCATCAAAGATGAACTTGTGGGGGAGGGTTACGAAACTTTCGTAACCCCCCTGGATCTTAAAAAAGGTGGTGCAGCCCAGGAAGTTATCGGCATGAATGGCAAGCAGGCGCTTCGTGTAGCCGCCCGTGAATCTAAAGCTGTTCGCCGAGTGCTGGTGGATAAGCTTGAGGCGCGATCCAATCCTGCTCCGGTACATCGCGAACTGTCCACACTTGAAATTCTGCAGATTGCCATGGAGTCCGAACAGGGCCGCCTGGCAGAAAAATCTCGCGCTGATGAGGCCGAACGTACTAAGGCGGAGATTGGCAGCCGCCGCGAAGCTACGGCTATGGCCACTGCGTCAGCAGCGGTTCGTAAATCCAATCAGCTTGCGGAGCGGCTGGGTGAGCACGAGAAACACGCCACCGTCAAAGCAGTGAAGAAGATTACCGATACTGAATATCCGTGGCGTCCGCTCAAAAAGTGGTGTGTGGAAAATGGCCTGGAACCACACCAGGTGCCGGATAATCAGTTTGGCTTTGTGAGATCGTGGCCTCGCGAGGCGTGGCTGGCGGTACACGGTGTGGATCTGACTGCGCTGTACGGAGGTGAGTATGCATAACCTCAGCTGGACAAGCGCTGTTGACGCGCTGACCAAAATCGAGGCCCTGGCCGCTGCTGCGCAGTTCCTGACGGCGAATACTACCGAAAAGGAGCTGTCGCTGGAGTTGATGGCTGTGGTTGAAGACATTGCCCGTAAAGCGCAGGAGAAAACCAATGACTGATATCTATCACCACCTCTCACAACCCTGCATGCGCGAGAGCAGTACGGAAGCGCTCAGAGAAATGTCTCGTGACTGTGACGCAGCTGTTAGCGGACTTTTGGCTGGTATGCGAGCGATGGGCAGCATGGCGTTCTGGGCCTGTACCAGTGAGGATTACGCAGAAGAACTGGCAAAGGATGATTTGCGCGATCTGGGCGAGTCGCTGATGTACCTGCCGCGTATTGTCCAGGCTCTGAGCGAAAACGCAAACAATGCCGACTTTGAACTCAGACAGCGTGAAGCTAAGGTTCGAAAATAACGGAACGCCTTTAGCTAAATAAAGCAGCCATTAACGAAAAATATTAACAGCCGTCAGGCCGGGGACTCGCTCGGCCTGAATAAGGGAAAAGTTTATTTATGTCAGTCACGAAAAACTCGCTGGAATTAAATCGCAAGCATCTTGCAGGAGCATTTATTGAATATTGCATGAAGCGACATCAGGGTATGCCGGTGCTCAATCTTCTGGTCGGTCGGCGACCTGTAGCCATTGGCGCACTGAGTGAACGCGCGGTGTGCAACTGCCTGATTCAGATCTTCGAGAAGCAGTGCATTCAAAAATATGGCGCTGGCAAAGCTGAGCCCATGCTCACGGAAACATATTCAGAAATGCTGAGCAAAGATAACAGCCGCCTGATGCCGGACGGCGTGGACTTTATTAATGAGGTTATGAAAGAAGCCGTATCGGCAGCCATGAAAAACCCGACGGGTAATAACTTTGGTCTGGAGGTGTATTTATGAGTCATTTAACCCTGCCTGAAATTATCCACGATGGTGAATTCATTCTGACCGCCGGCACTGACGATAACGGCAATCCGGAGGTGGTTGTGCATACTGCCCACGGGAAAACTTTCGTCGCGTTCATCACGTTTGATGATATTCCTCGCTGGGTCAGTGAGCTGGACACACCCAGTGTACCGCTGGAAATGGTGCTGATGGCGTACTGGGCTAAGCACCAGGAGGCAAATAACGAGGAAACCATGCTCCTGTTCTGGCGCTGGATTGTTGCAGCGGCATTTGATCGTGAACAGCGGGAGGAGAACGGTACGGTGCAGGTTGAATGGCGACCAGGTGATATGCGGGAATGCGCTCTGTATGTCGGGAAATTCGGCGCTATGAATCTTTACCCTTGTGCAGAACGTCTGGCGATGGCTAACAACATCGAAGGCGCGCTGATTGAGCGCTATGGCCGGGAGCAGGGAACCCGTAATGCCATCGAGTTTTATGTGGCAATGAAAGGACGGGAAGGAGGGCTGACGGAACTGGGACGACAGGTGCTTGCTGATTTGCATGACACGTTTATCCGGGAGCTTAACGACACCGGCTTACCTGAAACACCGACAACTCACTGAGGAGGCAATGATGCGAAATATTGATTTTATTCGCGAGGTGACCGCCTCAGCTGCAGGTCACTGGCCTGAAATTCTGCAGGCGCTGGGCGCTGACCTGCCGCGCACATCGGGTGTGCATGGCCCGTGCCCCGCCTGCGGCGGTAAAGATCGCTTCCGGTTCGATGATAACGAGCGCGGGAGCCATATCTGCAATCAGTGCGGCGCAGGCGACGGGCTGGAACTGGTGGGCAAGATGCAGAATTGCGATGCAACCGCAGCCGCCAGAGCAGTTGCAGATATTTTGTCTGTCCCGTTACCTGAACGCAGGATGACGGTGGCGCCGAAAACGGAGGCACCTCGTCGCGTGGTGGACAAGGTGGCGCAGCTGGAGGCTAAAACCACGCCGGGCCTGTCTGCTTACCTGACTTCAAAGGGCCTTCAATGCACCTTCCCGCTACTGTCTGATGGCTCGCTGTTAGTTAAGCTGACCAACGGAAACGGAGAAGTCACGGGCGCGCAGGTCATTAAGCCTGATGGTGCCAAGCGTCTGATTGCCGGAACGGTGAAGAAAGGGGCTTTCTGCGTGGTTAATTCCGTTGAATCGACGGAAACGATAGTGATCGCAGAAGGGTTTGCCACTGCGCTTACCGTTCAGCTTCTTTGCCCTGATGCGATGACGGTAGCGGCAATCGATGCCGGGAATCTTCTGCCGGTGGCCCTGGTGCTACGCGAAAAATACCCACAGGCCAGGCTGATTATTGCCGGAGATAACGACTGCCACGCGCCGGACGATTTCGACGACCATGGGAAATCAAAGGTAAACACAGGCAGGATCGCCGCTGAAAAAACTGCTGCAGCTGTAAAAGGTGAAGTTGCCATTCCGCCCGGTGATAAAAAGGCCGACTGGGATGATTACCGGCAGGAGTTCGGTGAAGAGGCTGCCCGGGAAGCATTTTACCGCTGCCTTCATACCCCGGAGGTGATTGCAGGTGCCGCTGCATCGCCTGGTGACCTCAGACCATTTGTTGACGACCGGCGCGGCGGTTTGTGGTGGATTGAGCCAAAGCTCGATAAAGACACCGGCGAGGTTATGGAGAAGGAAACCTGGCTTTCAACGTTTGTGGAAGTGGTGGGCGTCGGTGAGGACGATGCCGAGCGCTACCTTATTCTCTCCTGGACGCCGGAAGGTTCAACCGAAAAACGTACTGAAGCCGTTCCGCTGTGTGATATCGGCGAGCGTGAAGGATGGGCGCGCATGAAGAAAGGCGGCGTGCTGGTTACCTCTAAAACCGGGTTGAAATCCATTCTCGCTGACCACCTTCAGCGTAGCGGTAAACGCGACCTGTGGGCTATCGCCGGGGCCACCGGCTGGCAGTATGGCGCGTACATCATGCCGGATGGTTCGGTTATCGGTGAGCCTCAGAAGCCAGTGATGTTTAACGGTCGTTCTGCCGCAGCCAGAGGCTATGAAATCAAGGGGTCGGTGGAGAGCTGGAAAGGTTCTGTCGCCGCACTGGCACGGGGTAATCCGTCGATGATGCTGGGGATCGCCTGTTCCTTTGCCGCACCACTTATTGGACTGGCGGGCGCAGATGGTTTTGGTGTTCACCTCTTCGGTGGATCCTCCGCGGGTAAGACGACGACCGCGAATGCAGCGAGTAGCGTCTGGGGCTGTCCGGACGCGCTGAAACTCACCTGGTATTCAACGGCTCTGGGGCTGGTCAACGAGGCCGCAGCGCACAATGACGGATTTATGCCGCTGGATGAAATCGGGCAGGGCAGCAATCGCCGTGCCGTGGCGGAATCCGCATACGCTCTTTTTAACGGCGTCGGCAAAATCCAGGGGGCAAAAGAGGGCGGTAACCGGGATCTGAAACGCTGGCGGGCAATGGCATTCAGCACCGGGGAAATTGACCTTGAAAGTTATATCCGGGCCGACGGCGGGAAGATTAACGCCGGGCAGCTGGTGCGCCTGCTTAACGTTCCTATCACCCGGGCAACGGAATTTCACGGTCTGAAAGACGGTAAGGCCCATGCCGATGCGATGAAAGATGCCTACCAGAATCATCATGGTGCGGCGGGTCATGCATGGGTGACATGGCTGTGTGGGCACCACCGTCAGGCGATTGAATCTGTCAGAGAGGCCGAGCGTCGCTGGGCCGGACTGTTACCAGAGCTGGCCAGTGAGCAGGTGCGCAGGGTGGGTTCACGTTTCGCCATCCTTGAAGCGGCACTCCTCCTCTCCTGTGGGATGACGGGCTGGAATGAATCAGACATTCGTGACGCGCTCCAGCACAGCTTTAATGCCTGGGTGACTGAATTCGGACTGGGTAACCGTGAGGCTAAGGCGTGGACAGAACAGGCGGAAGCTTTTCTTCAGCGCCACGGCTTCAGTCGCTATCTGCCTTATCCTGATTCCGACCCGCGAGATTTGCCAATTAAGGATCTCGCCGGGTACCGGGTTACCAGCCAGCTGAATGACACGGTGGTATTCCACACCTGGCCCTCCGTTTTCCGCGATGAAATCGCCGCAGGAGCTAACTATGTTGCTTTTGCTCAGGTGCTGGCTGAGGCCGGGATGCTGGATAAGCCGAAGAAGGGGATCACCAAGAAAACACTACAGCACAACGGTAAGCAGTGCCATTTCGTGGTGCTGAGCATGGCTGTAGATGATGACGATGAAGGAGAGACACTATGACAGCACAACTCGCGGCACACGGCCGGCTGGTGGCCGACGTCCAGACGAAAACAACCGGAAACGGAACCAGCATGGCCTTTGCGCGTATGGCGGTCCCGCTGCCCTGCAGGACGTCTGACAACGGCGAGACCACACTGTGGCTGGGCATCACTGCTTTCGGAAAGCAGGCTGATTTTCTGTCCCGTCATCAGAAAGGCGACCTGATTAGCGTGTCGGGTGCCATGCAGGTAAACCAGTGGACCGGGCAGGACGGCACCACCCAGAGTGGTTATTCAATGGTCGCTGAATCGGTCATCAGCGCAAGAACGGTAAGAGGAGGCGGTAGAAAGCCAGCGAACACCCGAGGTGCAAATCCAGCACCGGCAGGTTCGGATGATTTTGAGGATGACGTGCCGTTTTGATTATTAATGGCGGGGTTACCCGCCTGAATCTTACTGGATACCAGGTGTGCATATGAAAGATGAAGATAAAGAAAACATCCTTCGCCTTAAGCGTGAAGGTATGGGGTACAAATCTATTTCCCGGGCTACCGGGGTCAATATCAATACCGTGAAAAGCCTGTGTCGTCGCTCCGGCCTGTTCCGCGACAATCCCGAGCACCGGGTGCTCTTTACGATACCGGAGCCAAAATACAGCAGGGAGCTTGCGACGGTGAAGCCATTGCCACCACAGCGCGCCATCACCGGGCATAAACAGACAGATGCATATTTATGGGTGCTTGAGGTGATTAAGCTGGACGAGCCTGCCCATCTTGAAGCGGCCCAGGCTGCACTGGAGAAACTGACGATTTCACCGAAAGACGCACAGAAGCGTTACACACGTTACCTCCAGGACAACGGTGTGGACAGCTTCAATATTATGTTCGGCACGATGTCGATGGATGATCCGCAGCATTACATCAAAAACGCGAGGGAGCAGGCTGCCCGGGCAGCAGAAGTTCGCGCAGTGTTTGGCAGTTATGAGGCGATCTACCACGAACTAACGCCTCCTGAACAAATGCTGGAAGATGCGCTGGGCTGGATTTTCGATGACAGCTATGGCTGGACGGAAGAAGAAAAACAGCGGGGAAGTATTCACGGTGAGCGTGTCATGGAAATGTATGATTTAAGGACGAATAAAGCGCTCGATAGCATGGAGAATGTTCTCCCTGAGCCATACACGCTGTCGGATGTGGTGCGTGAATTTCAGTACTGGGACTGGGTTTATTGTATGAGAAGCACTGCCAGAAAAGAAATCGATCCTGGCGCTTATGGGGATGACGGAGGGGCTGTAAGCGAGCGGGAAAGCTGGCTTGATAAGAAGCTTGAGACAATCAGACCAGTAAGCCGGGAAGAGGCGCTGGAGGTGCTTAAATGGTATCTGCAAAGCGAGCGTCATCAGGGCTGTATGGATGCTGACAGTGACGGCGTGTATCTCAATCTCATTGGCTTCCATGATGCGAAATAGTGATATTGCACAAAGTGCAATGAACTGGTTGCTTGTTGCATTAAATGGGATAATAACTATGTCCGGTCACGTTAAAGGTATCCAGCATGAAACTTGAAGCGTCATTGAAACACTTTAGCCCGCAGGGACTGGCTATAACTGATTCATCTAAATCCACCTCTCCGGACAGGATCACCGGCACCGATGTTATGGCCGCGCTCGGCTCCACTGCAGCGAAAGCAAGGTTTGGGCTTTGTGCGTTTCTCGGTAAAAACGGCATCAGCGCAGGAGACGA
Source organism: Dryocola clanedunensis subsp. sulfonylureivorans (assembly GCF_016756775.1). GTDB lineage: Bacteria > Pseudomonadota > Gammaproteobacteria > Enterobacterales > Enterobacteriaceae > Dryocola > Dryocola clanedunensis. The sequence continues at coordinate 30,538 of NZ_JAERMU010000034.1, forward strand.
AGATAAAGCGGTGCAGGAGCTGGCACGAATAGCGATGGATAATGCACCGAAAAATGTGCGTAAGGCAGCGGGCGCTCAGTTTGGCAACTGCATGCTCATTCTGGCCCGGTTCGCCTTTACTGAATATTCTCGCTCGGCTGGCAGCTCGTCAGAATGCCCACACTGCAAGGGTAAAGGGCTGGTGGAGGTTCAGGAACAGGTGGTTCGTTATCCTGGCTACATCGGTGCCGACGGTGAAGAAAAGATTGCCCCCTGGGTAGAGATGCAGACGGTTAAAAAACAATGCCGCCATTGTGACGGAAAAGGAGCTTTATCAGCCCGCTGTCGGTGCAAAGGGATAGGGCACGTACTCGACCGGAAGGCGACCAGCGAGCAGGGCGCTCCGGTATTCAAAGAATGTGAGCGCTGTACGGGGAAAGGGTTTGCGAGCATGCCCTCCACAAACGTCCATAAAGCGATTCTGAGCCTTGTCCCCGATCTGCACGTCAGAACATGGACACGCAACTGGAAACCCTTCTATGACGGTCTGGTGCAGGAATGCCGCTGGGCAGAAGGTAAAGCTGAAATAGCGTTCGAGCGGGCAACTAAGTTTTGAACGATGGCATCATTATTTTGAATTTTAATGCTGAAAAGCTTGATTTTGTCCGAAGTTGTCGTGTAAGATTCTAATTATGGAGTGTATCGCCTGTAGATAATTAACTCCGAATAACCCGCCATCGAGCGGGTTTTTTTGTATCCGAATTTCACCTCGCACCGCCCGCGCAACAACCCCACCGAACCATACCCTTTGAAATGACCCCTTGAGGGGTCCAGTTCGTGCGGCGAGCTTCGGTGGGTTGGTTTCCTGTGCGGCAAGGGGTCATTATCAAAGTAAAGGTATGGATAAAATTGGTGATGGAACTATCTCCTCGATGCTCGCAACCCAATCACCTCGATACTTGCAGCCTCAGTAACCAATACACCTGGAGCTGATATAACAGAAGATGCAATTT
>NZ_JAERMU010000035.1 GCF_016756775.1 Dryocola clanedunensis subsp. sulfonylureivorans
GGCGGCGCTGGGTGCAGTAATGCGCAAGCTGGTGCACATGTGCTTCGGGGTGCTTAAAACACGCCTGCCATGGGATGAAAATTATGCAGCTACCGCTTGACGTTCAAGACGGTAGCTACAAAATCTGTAGGGCGGATAAGCGCAGCGTCATCCGCCTAAAGTTTACTTCACCATATACCCATAAAGCCGTTTAATTCCGTCGGCATCCGTTTCGCTGTACACGCCCTGTAGCTCCGGCGAGAAGCCCGGCAGCATGTTCACGCCCTCCTCCAGCGCCAGGAAGTAACGCAGCGCAGCGCTTCCCCACACTTCGCCCGGCACCACGCAGAGCACGCCTGGAGGATACGGCAGCGCGCCTTCAGCAGCAGTGCGCCCTTCCGCCTGGCTTAGACGCACCAGCTCGACGTTGCCGCGAATAAACTCGCTGTTGGCATCCTGCGGGTTCATCGCCACCGCGGGCAGGCTCGCCCTGCGGAACATCGATTTTTGCAGCGCTTTGACGTCAAAGCTGACGTAGAGATCGTGCATCTCCTGGCAGAGCTGGCGCAGCGTGTAGCCTTTGTAGCGCACGGAGTACTTCTGGTAGATCGTCGGCAGCACGTCGGCAAGCGGCGTGTCATCTTCAATATGCTGTTCGAACTGGGCGAGCATCGCTACCAGCTGCGCCATCTTCTCTGCACTTTCCGCAGGCGTCAGCAGGAAGAGGATCGAGTTGAGATCCGCCTTCTCCGGCACGATGCCGTTTTCACGCAGATAGTTTGCGAGGATCGCCGCAGGAATGCCGAAATCGGTGTAGTCACCGGTTTGCGGATCGATACCCGGCGTGGTCAGCAGCAGCTTGCAGGGATCGACAAAATATTCGTCCTTCTCATACCCTTCAAAACCGTGCCATTTCTCGCCCGGTTCGAAGCTGAAGAAGCGCCGCTCCTGAGCGATTTTATCCGTCGCATGATCCTGCCACGGACGCCCAGCTACCGTCGGTGGAATAAACGGTTTGATCATCTTACAGTTGGCGATTATCGCCTTGCGGGCCTCTATGCCCAGCGCCACGCATTCCGCCCACAGGCGGCGACCGCTCTCCCCTTCGTGGATTTTGGCGTTCACGTCAAGCGCCGCAAACAGCGGATAGAACGGGCTGGTCGAGGCGTGCAGCATGAAAGCATTATTCAGCCGTTTGTGCGGGCAGAAGCGGGACTGGCCGCGAATGTGATTATCTTTCTTGTGGATCTGCGAAGTCTGTGAGAACCCGGCCTGCTGCTTGTGTACCGACTGGGTGACGAAGATCCCCGGATCGTTCTCGTTGAGATCCAGCAGCAGCGGCGAGCAGTCCGCCATCATCGGGATAAACTGCTCATAGCCAACCCACGCGGAGTCAAAAAGGATGTAGTCGCACAGGTGGCCGATCTTATCCACGACCTGACGCGCGTTGTAGATAGTGCCGTCGTAGGTGCCAAGCTGGATGACGGCCAGGCGGAACGGGCGTTTCTCCTGCGCGCGATCGGGTGCCACTTCGCTGATTAAACCGCGCAGGTAGGCATCATCGAAACAGTGCGCGTCGATGCCGCCGATAAAGCCAAACGGATTGCGCGCCGCTTCCAGATAAATCGGCGTCGCGCCCGCCTGAATCAAAGCGCCATGATGGTTGGATTTATGGTTGTTACGATCGAACAGCACCAGGTCGCCACGCGTTAACAGCGCGTTGGTCACGACTTTGTTTGCCGCCGAGGTGCCGTTCAGCACGAAGTAGGTTTTATCCGCATGAAAAACTTTGGCCGCAAACTTCTGCGCATCCTTTGCCGAGCCTTCGTGGATCAGCAAGTCGCCGAGCTTAACGTCCGCGTTGCACATATCGGCGCGAAAAACGTTTTCGCCGAAGAAATCGTAGAACTGTCGCCCGGCCGGGTGCTTTTTGAAGAACTCACCGTGCTGATGGCCAGGACAGGCGAAGGTGCTGTTTTCCATCGCCACGTACTTTGTCAGCGTGTCGAAGAACGGCGGCAGCAGATCCTCTTCATAGCCGGAAGCTGCCGTTTCCAGCTCCAGATAATCCTGCGCTCTACCCGTGATAACGCCGGTAAACGCCGCCTGCTCGTCAGGCTGAGTTTCCGCGGCCAGGAAAACAGGAAGGTTAAAGCCCGTGCGTTTCAGCAGCGCCAGAATGCCGCTGCGGCTGTCGGCGGCAGACAGCACGACCGCTGCAACATCGGTAAAGTCCGTATTATCGAGCGTGACCACTTCACGATGGGTGGAAAGCGTGGCGGCCACGTCGCGGCTGGCGGCAATTTTCAATAAGTTCATATGCACAAATCCCAAAGCTCAAGGATGAGTGGGTGCCATAAGGCACGGCAAAGGGAGCATTCCCCGGCGAATGTGTCTGCGAGTCTGAAGGAGAGAAGCCACTCCGACCGCGAGACATCAGTAAAACCAGGCGTCACCTGATTTTACTGTTGTCCGGCAGCGAGCTTGCGTTGCCCTCACCGCATGGTGAGCGAGGGTCTTAGGGATACGGCAGAAAGGGAGCGGCGCGCCATCGGGTGATGTCGGTGAACATTGACTGTGAACATCAATAAGCGCCCCGTTGCAGATATGCGAAATTTCGCGCAATCATGGCACCTTCTCACGCGGGGTTCAAGCCGCAGAGGCCAACATGGCGCACATTATTCATGCAAACGGACGCCGTAAGCTGACAAAATCATTGACGAAGAATGGGCTTTACGGTTTAATGCGCCCCGTTGCCCGGATAGCTCAGTCGGTAGAGCAGGGGATTGAAAATCCCCGTGTCCTTGGTTCGATTCCGAGTCCGGGCACCACTATTTAAAGAAACCAGCCTACGGGCTGGTTTTTTGCTTTCTGAGGTTCCGGTAGATTTCTGGTCGTCTTAGCCACAGTTACCGCCACTCGGCTTCTTCCATCCAGTCTGAGCATTTCCCTTTAGCGACATCCTACCCTTCCGGTCACTGTGCCAACGTCTGCTGGTTTTCACGCTGCCAATAAACACTATTTCCAACTTGTATGCTTATCGGATGGATTCATCACAGCAAGGCAGCATCCGGTCTTTGTCCGGTCTGGAGAAGAAAGTATCATCGCTTTCCCTGTTATATGTGAGCAGTTACATCTGATCTGGCTGTTTTTGCATTTCACTTGAGCATCGTTCACAAATGGCCTTATCACTTCTACAGAGATTCAGGATTTGAATCTGACATTTTACTGCATTTAAGTTTGACGGGCTGCCTTGAGCTAAATGCTGCCCTTCGGTGTTTTCGTGGGCAATTGAGAGACAGAAGAAGGCATCTCTAACAGAAAATCTGATTTATCGCTTTAAAGTAGGTGATCAGCCCTTGCATTTTTTGGGATTTTTTGATTTTATGAGAAGGTCAGGATCAAGCATGGTGGCCGTGCATGTACTTTAACTGGCAACTTTAAAATGATTAACCCTGGATCGAACTACAGCTTCGCGATTAACGGCCCAACAAAGCGCAGCTTAAAACGTCGATTTTTAGGAGTATAGTCATGTCCAAAAAAAGTCATTCTAATGAAACTCTTCGTTCAATTTACGCTCATTCAGCCAAGAAAATTAGCTCTCATGTTTTTCATCAGCTAGCTCATTCCGCACTTGGCACTGTATCTCCCGAAGTCTTCGCAAATAACCCACTACCGATAGGGACCGGTTTTAGTTCGCGCCAGTATAACCGTCTCGATACCATCGAACGTTGTAAGATTCTATTGAGTGAAAGCGAGCTTATGGCTTCAGTCATAACTTCAGAAATCATTTCCGAACTGGATCTTGCTGGGGTAGGTATAAATCAGGTTCAGGTATTGCTTGATCCACTTTACAGTAAAAAAGCAAAGGATAAAGTGTTTAGCGCATTGCTGAAAAACCTGAAGCTAAACGAGCAAGGTGCTGTTTTAACGCCTGAAACTGCGACTTTAGCCTTGGCGTCAAAACAGATCCCGTTTCCTGATACGTCATGGAAAGGGCGGTTTTCATTAATAGCCGCGTATCCTCGTAGTGGTCAAAATAAGCTTGTTGAGCAAATTAACACAACTGCGAGCTATCTTTGGGTGTTCCCTTCTGCTGGTAATGATGTGACAGGCTTAGCCTCATCAGATGATTATCACAAAACTAAATTCACAGAAAGTGCCCAGATGGGGATGGGATTCAGCATCATTCAAGCACCAACCGTCCGTGACACTTTCTTCCGAGCTAGAGAAAAAGGTGGCCGAACATTTCTGCATTACAATGTTTACACGCCAATATGGTCCTACCGCGGAGCTACGCAAAAGTGGTACCTGGGCAATATAGTCCATTCTGATATTCGAGATGGCGACCTTTGGTCTAAATATAAATTAACTGACCTTTTACCCAATGGTCTTGAATCACTCCCTCGTGTTCACGCCTGCCCCAAATGCAGGATGCTTTTCATCGACAACAATCCGCATTACAAAGATATTCCAGTCGTTTGCAATTGCTGAGTCCTGTTCTAGGCTTCACAGCAATGTATTAACCCGGTACAAAACCATGCCTTTATAAGGGTATGGTTTAGTACTCAACCTTCAATCATTTCAATACGTTTTTGCGTTGAGGTAATTTATGAGCAATAACTTAGGTACAGTCCATATTTTCACCGATGAAACTCTTCAGGAACGTGACATGGAGATTGCCATTAAGGTGACTCAAGCCACAGCTACACATGTAGTCCGGGAGATGAACAAAATGAGCCCCCCGCAGCAACTTCGAGCGGGAACAAAAAAAGGTCGCGAGGAAATGATGCTATCTGAAGATGTTCTGATGAATATACTTGGCACTGTTAGTAAATAAAATTGACCCCATCTTCAATGACAAACTTAACTGGGCCGATCTAATGCGGCCCATTTTTATGCTAAAATATCTCGTTATCTATTGCCCATGAGATTCATGCCAAAACACAGAAAATTTTTTAAACCTTTTTTGAATAGACTACGTTAGAAAATTAAAACCACTATTGTTAACATGAATACCTTGTGACAACTTCCAGCACTACAAGGTAATATCCGGTCATTGTTCGGTCTCTAGGAGGGAAGCTCTTGCACTTTCCCTCTGATGTGGTGAGGTTTTAGCGAAGCAGGTTCGTATCCAGCTTTTCGTGAATAGTCATAATGACTTCACACAATGTAGCAAAAATACTGTCTTCATCACGTTCACCGAGCTTAGCCCAGACAGCGCCATCATTACCCCAGTTTTGTGGAATCCGTTTTTTCCCTTGCGGGTCAAGATCCCAGCTCCACCATGAGTAATGGTTATTTAGTTTACCCTGCATGTGTGGAAAAATGTCAGATAAAGCAGAGCCTATAGCTTCACGTCCTTCGTCATTACCTTTTCCGGAAATTCCAAAATACAAACCGTTATAATTTGTTCTGTCGAATTCCCAGCATAAATAATACACACCATTAGGGCTTAGTGGCATGTAAAAACCCGCCCATCGACTCGATGGTTCAACATCAGAGATCTCAATAGCAAAAGGGTAATCAGCAAATTGATTATTTAAATCAGAAATTAACTCTTTGAATAAGTCACGGCGAACCTCATTCATCTGGTTAAAAATCATAAATGCCGATTCTATAGAGTGACTATCCTTACGGATGATTTCTGACAACTCACGACTATTATCCATTATGAACTCACCATTAATTGACTGGTTGATATATTTAATCAATGATTCAACAAATATCCTGACCGCACCTGCCCGAACACGCAATAAACACTCACTCAGCCATTCGACGACTTCATGCCATGATATTGTAAGGATATTTTGTTTCAGTGCTTCGGGTGTATTGTCAGGAAGAGTGAACTCACCCGGTTCCTGATTGCATAAATAAATTAACTTCCATGGTCTTTCACATTTGTTCAGCCATAATGCATAATCCCGTAACTGATTTTCCTGATCTGCTGCCCATGGCTTATTTTCGATAGCAATAAAACCCTCTGAAGACATCATCAACAGGTCTATATTTCTTCTGTTTTCAATAGTGACTTCATAATCAACCCTGACTTTATGATGGCTGCCTCCGATTGTTATAGGGCTATCGTGCCCACTCTTTTCAATGAGGGAAAGAAATCCCTTTAGAAACAGTGCTGACTGACCATGAGTTTCATCAGGAGAAAGCAAAAATCGTAGATAGCGTGAAAGAGCCAGTTCGTCATTCTTTAGCCAGTCCATAAGGCTGAAATCAGGTGCCAGCTCGGCCTGATAATGTAATTTAGCCAGAGTCGTCACTTCATTCCATCGTGCAACACTATCCAGAAGCGCTGCGGCATGCTGCTGTATGGCATTCATTGTCTTACCCTTTTGGCAAACGATGCTCACCACACTAACGCTGTTCACGGTATGAGCAAGTGCAAACCAGAAAAGATCTGATCAGCATCAACATAGCACCTTTCTCCCGTCCCTTTCCCGCAATATCCCCGTAGTTTTCCCGTCACAGAGATCCACACATCCCTTGTATACCAACACTTTGCTCCAAATTTCCCGTTTTCCCGATTTATTTTCACAGGGTGGGTATGAATGCTTACCACTAGACATCAATCCAGCATTTATATCACTCTGTATATTCCTTCATAAAATAATGGTAATAAACTCAATCCAAACAAACATACGTTACATGATAAAAACAAATTAAACAGACAATGAAGGTTTTTCATTTTATTTTCTCAAATGGAATGATATATCGTTAACCATGAGTTTTATTCTTGCAGCAGATAAATGTGGAAACTCAGCGTGACTGATATTTCTTTGATAATTAAGTTAACTGTTAATATTCATATTCATTAATAAAATAGTTCCAAATTAACTGTAATGATTTACTGATCAACAAACGGTTTCATGTACATATTCATTTATATATTATTCATATAGGTTGTTTATTATCTAATAAATTTACCCTCTTCACTGAAAGACCGATAGTAAACAACACACCGTTGCCTTTAATTCAGTGCCCTCCCCTGCACCATTCTCACGGGGAAACGGGGAATTACCTGTCAAAACGTTATGGCGCAATACTTTTTCAGCTCCCGTTTTAAGGGATTTCGCCGGGTAAGTTGCGGGGAAGACCAGAGACGGACCGGAGAATTCTGGCGATCACCTTCCCCCCATCAGTAGCCGTCATTGCCACAACATAGTCATGCTACCTTTTCTGCTCCAACGCGCATTACACACTGAGGAACGGGACTCTTCCCTCCCAGCCTCACTTTCTGACCTCACTAACGTATTAATCACCCTTGCATAAGGAGACTTCTGCATGTCCACACCACGCCGTTTTAAGTTCACTCACCGCCTCATTGATGGTCTGCCTCCTAATGAATCCGATGCGCCTTCCCGTGAAGCAGAATACAGCGATTCGGAAATCAGCGGGCTCAAATGTCTGGTAGGCAAAGGAGAAGGCAGGAAGAAATTTCTCCTGCGCTATCTCTGGCAGGGCCGCAAACGCGCCATCAGTATTGGTCACTGGCCGGAGATTGACGTCACGACAGCCCGAAAGATTGCCACTGAGATGAAACGCCAGATAGCCATCGGCACTGACCCGCGTTACGAGCGGGACAAATGCCGGGCCATACCCACTCTCCAGGAAGCTTTCAGCCAGTATTATTTCCCGTGGGCAAAGCTGCATAAAAAGAGCTGGAACAAGGATGAACAGCGCTTTCGTGATCACATTGCTCCGGTGATGGGAAATCTGCTGCTTAATGAAATCACGCCCCGTCACGTCACGCATCTTCAGTCATCATTGTGTGAAACCTGTCAGCCTGCCACCAATAACCGGGTGATTGCCCTGCTGAAAGCTCTCCTCAGATGGTCATTGCGTCATGAGATGGTGACAGTGAACCCAGCGGCAAACATTCCTCTGCTGCGTGAAAATAATGCCCGTCAGCGGTATTTCTCGGAAACGGAAATCCGGCGCATATTCGAGGCTGCCAGTGAGGACAACAGTCGCGTGGTCGGGATTTATATTCGTTTACTGCTGCTAACAGGGTTGCGTCGTGATGAGCTGAGACTGGCGAGATGGGTGCATTACAACAGGCAACAGGGAACGCTGTGGCTGCCGGAAACCAAGAATGGCTCGGGCAGGCTGGCGCATCTCAACGACTGGGCAGTAAAGCTGATTGATGAACTGCCGCGCTTCGGGGGGAATATCTGGATGTTTGGTGGCAAAATGCCGGGTAAACCTGTCTGCAATGTCACCAAAGCCTTCAGACGCATTATCCGACGGGCGGGCATTTACGATGACGAGGTTTGCATTCACACCTGTCGGCACTCGGTAGCGGCATTAATCGTTTCCCGGGGAGGTACCTTATATGACGTTCAGGCTCAACTGGGGCACCGCAGTATTCAGTCATCCCAACGTTATGCTCACCTGCACCCGCAGCGGCTGAAGGCCACCGGTCAGTTGATCGAGCAACATATTGGCAATGCACTGGCCTTTTCCGGGACATCGGATTAATCATCAGCAATGAAAATGGCAGCCATGCAGGCTGCCAACAGTTGCTAGCTGAGTGTGGCACGGAGGAAACTGTCGTCAATAATGAAGCCGTTGATCGCTTTATTCCCCATGAGTTTGCGGGAAATCAGGCGGTCTCTCTCAGTTCTTATCAGAAATCCACGGGCATCAAGTAGTTTGGCTAGCTGCCTGGCGTTCACACCATAGTGTTTCACCCAACCGTCAATTGCTTCTGGCAGAACCAGCATCTGTTTCTCCGGTAATAAAATGCCATAAACTGGCTCATAACGAGACAGGATAGGGTTTCGGGACAAGTTGCCAAATTTCTGATGCTCCGTGCCCAGGGTAGTTTGCAGGCACATCAGCGCCTCCAGCTTTGGGTCTGTTTCAGGCTGAACATTCGCCATCCAGATATCCAAAGCGGTTATCAGCGTTGCAAAAATTTCGTCTTCACCCCACTCCAGAATTCCAGAGTCATACGCCATAAATGCAGCGGTGCCGGGTACTGCGAAGCGCTTTAACAGTCGCTTCTGGACGTTATTTAGCTGATAGCCACGCTCTTCACAGTGAGCAAACAGCGTCTCACGCACCCACTCATGCAGCTCATTGACATAATCACGCGTTTCAGCCTCGTCATTCGTCAACCTGACCAGGTATTCGATAAATGCCCGCCCTGCGGTCCCGTAATATTGCGCCGAGTTAGCCTTAATTGTTTCGATACGGCTGCCACAGTCCTCACTGGATTCATCAGCACAAGACCGTACATGTTCGGGAGTGATAAGCAGGTCAATACTGCGATGAAGCAGACCGTCTTTAACCGTTTCACCTCCATCCCTGAGCCGTTCCTGCATCGAAATCTCACCGGAACTTATGATGTTAAGAAGCCATGAAGCGGGCTCGACATTTTTCAGCGTCTCACCGGACATACGGTTCTTACCTTTCCCATTCGCCAGCGCATAGATTGCATCGCCCATTTTTGGCCCCTTATACACACCCAGTTCATCGATCAGAGCGGTGATGTGGTTGCGTTGTTCAAGGGTCATCTCCAGCGCGTTCGGCGTCGTATTCCACGACTCGATAAGGCTTTCACTGCTTCCCGGTTCGCCGCCATTGCCATTTACCGACGCTGCCAGCTGCAACAGGGCAGTCTTCCCAACACTCGATTGCCCGTAAAAATGATAGATAATGCCCTGTTCGTTCAGTAGGGGAAGCAGGCACGAACTCAATCCAATCCACACTGCCAGCTTTTGCATATCACCGGTTGCATGCATCAGAACCTTCTCTTTCCACTCATCCAGACTTCCCCGGGCATCGATACCCGACGAGGGATTGTACGAAGCGGCAGGGATCATCCCGTGAACTTCAGTAACTGTTTCGGGTTTGATTGCGTGTCTGCCATGCATGAAGCACAACTCCCCGGGTTGCCAGCCATGCCTGTTGACCAGACGATAGCGTTTTAGTGGCAAAGTCGCGGCAGCACGAAAGTAAGTGTTCATCGCAGGCACAGTACTCACAGGGATCAGACCCTTTCCGGCAAAATGTCGGCAAACGGCTTCGCTCTTCGATAAAACTTCTGCAACCGGGACAATTTCCTGGCTGACCAGCCCGCTTGTGGTCTGGCAGTAAAAAACCACCGATAAGCCAGCACTCTGGTTTTTATCAGCTGCCAGACCGACGGGGATAATATATCCCGCCATAATTAAGCGTGATTCTCCGGCCCGATCGATACCATACAACCCTTCTTTAGCCAGAAAATAACTTTCGGGCTGATTATCTGACAGGGTTAGCTCAGGATGAGTCTTCAACTGCATTAAATATTGAGCAACATCTTCAGGACAATTAAAATCGCGAGATGACATTACTACTACATTATTTTTCACATCAGACATAACTGCTCTCTTATAAATTGTATTTTGAAGTTATGGGGCATCCTTCCATCATTGAATGGAATTGTCCCAAACATGTTCTATGGTTTGAGCATTATGCTCATTGCTTTCTCAATATCAGCGTGCTGTTGTCCGCTGAAATAATTTGCGTACCGCTCTGAAGTCGATAAACACTTGTGGCCCAAAAAGCGCTTTACCGCATACAGATCTCGCGTGGCAGCAAGCATAGCGGAGCCCGCTGTATATCTCAGTTCGTGAATAGTGAAGGGTACAATTCCGGCCTTTTCACAGATTTTTTTCATCAGCCTACGAGGTTCAGCCACTTTTGTACCGTGCGCAGATCGGAACAGCAGACCCTGATTGCCGTGTTTCGTCAGTTGCGAACAAACAATCTCCATAGCTTCACCACATAACGGTACCAGGCGCGAATCTCCGCTTTTCGTGTCCCGAAGAAAGAGCGTATTACGGGTGAGGTTGAGGTCTTCAATACAAGCTGAACGAGCCTCTCCTAACCTCATACCAGTGAAGGCAAGCAAACCTAACAACTGCAGGGTATCGCGGTTCTCTGCCTGAATTTCAGCTTTCAGGACACGAATAAAAATGCTGAACTCTTCCGGCTCCATTGCCCGTCGCAGAGAAGATGGCTCACGGAATGCTTTTATTCCGGCAGCAGGTGAAACCTCTAAATAGTCGTATTCCACCGCCCACGAAAAGATAGCTTTCAGTAGTGCCAGATGTCTGTTTCGGGTTGACGGTTTAAGTCCATCCAGACCATGAATATAACTCGCGATGTCTCGCCTATTTATCTCGTGAAGTTCAGCATTACCCAATCGGGGTAGAATATAATTCTTCACTTTCGATAAATCTGATGTATAGGACTTTTTGTACAAAATAGCGTAGTTCAGGTAGTCGGGTAATAACTCAGCCAGCTTCACTGGTGCTCATCTCTTGCTGGCTGAAGTAGTGGTATTCATCGTTGTCTCCTTCGTTTACTTGTTGGCTAACACACTACGGCGCTGGTATGGGCGGCAATTTCGCCAGCATGAAAGTTTGTATTAGTGCTGGCGAAAGTGGCTTCGTTCATTGCAAGTCCTCACTCTGTTACTGCTATACAAATGTCACACTGATGTGACTCGAACCCGGCCGGGGTTGAGCCATTTAATGAGATTTTCGGCCACCTGTATACAAGGCCATACACGGAGAAATTGATGAAAAAGAACTTTATGCCTATGAAAAATATGGTTTTATATTATTCCATTGTCAGCCAAAATACGGGGGATGTTCGGAGATATTGCAGGAACAAAAGACACTTTTTCCCCCTGCAACACAAGAAAGTCAGACAAATTTTTCCGGCAGAGCGCTCAAGGGACAGGATTTCTGGCCCGGAACAGTTCATCAGTAAGATAGAGGCAACTAGCCTCCCTATTCAGAATATTTTGAACACTTTTAAACCGGCGTTCCTCGTTAGTGTCAAGCCAACCAAAATGACTCCCGATATCACGATGCAAGTCCATGAAGCTATATTCTTCGCTGCCATCATTTTCCAGTCTGTTCAACGTGGAAAACAAAATGCATTTCATTATGATTTTCTTTTGTAATTTCAAAACAGTATCGCTGGGCATTGAAAAACGACGGCTCAGATAAAAAATAGTTGGTCGCTCAGGGGAGAGCCTGCCTTTACGGCATAGCATATGGTCCTCTGGCAGCAGAGTGCGTAATTCAGATAACAGTAGATATACAAAAACAGTATCAAAAGCGATTTTCTTCTCAAGCACCTTTCTGGTTTCGTTATAATTATTAGAGTCAAAATTATCAGAAAAATTTTTTGCATCAACCCTGCACTCCTTGTATAAGGCCAGTGCATATTCAAGTACTCGTTCTGGCTGGGTGCGTGCATCACAGAGACTCATAACATGATTCAGCCCCATCTGAATGCAATGCATAAGAGCATCAATCATTTCATGATTAATCCCGTAAAGAGAATCCATTCCTTTCCCTTTAAGGTCTGATGTGATGTTTCGACACATCCTTTCATCATCAGAAAAAAAGCCCTTCACTGTTGGAAAGAAAGAATAACCGACAGATTCATTTTCATCTTCTAAAAAAAGTTCATTGGTTAATAGTGATACACCACAAAGCTGAAGACATTTTTCAACCATAGAAATCTGTTTAGTTATGAATTCATCATGATACATATTCGCTTTAAGATGCATTGGATAATATATTTTTAGATAGTTCCCAAGCAGACTCTTCTTGAACGCATCCGTTTTCAATCCGCGCCCCCGATAACGCATATCAGCAAAAAAAGGCAATAAGAGCTCACGCCGTTCAAAATCTTCAAACTCATATAAGACAGAGTTAACCACTGGCTTCCTGATATTATCAAAATACACACTCCCATTCAAAAAGCGAAATAAAGTCGCTGACGTCACCCCCTCCATATATTTTACATCAGCATCTCCAGTCAGATTTTTAAGGTATTTTTTTAACGTACTATCCAGCATATCCAACCTCCACCTGGGCGTCATAAAGTAATTATTGAACCACATATTATTCTGGTGCCCATTATTATCCAGGACACCACCATGCGCATTATACAGTCTCCGGCAGACGCTTTCTGCCTGCTCGTGTCTCCGGTTCAGCAACTGCAGCTGGTTAACGAACTCACCGAATGCACCGACAACAGCCTCACTGCGGCAACGACGCTGTGGGAGGAAACTCAGACCCAACTTTTATATCTGCTTCCCGATGAGGAGAAGCACCTTCCTGAACAACTGACCACCTATCTGCACCATTTGGCCTGCAATGCCGAATACGTCATCCGTCTGGATGATTCGCTGTTTCTTGCCCTGACCATTCTCAGTGATTCAGGCCAGGGTTTTTATCTGCTGTTCCCATCGTCAGCAACCTTTACCGGGGCCGCTGAACTTATCGCTATGGCTCAACCTTCAGGATATTAACCGATGAAAAAGACCAAACCCGCACCAGCCTCTAATGCTGAAACTCAGAATGACCTCTGCGTTCTTACCGGTGAGGCCGAGAAGATTAATCCGCATTCCACTGGCCTGCTGCACTGGGAGATGACTGAAAATCTGGACGGGAAACGAGGGTTACGCATTACCGCCAACGACAGTGGCGGTCTGTTCTCCCGGGAATGGATTGCCCTGAGCGCTATATCTGGTGTTCTGAAAGCCCATGAAACCGGAGATTTCACCTCTACGGCTCTGCGCCCGTTGTTTACCAGCGCCAGCCGCAATAATGCGGGTTTCCTCGCCGCCATTCTTCGCTGTGCTGATATCTGTCTCACCGAAGAGGGTTCAGGCGGGGTGTTCAGTCATCGCTGTTACCCGGACTGGGAAAAGCGACTGGAAAAACTGCTGACAATCCCCCCTTCTGCCTGACCCCCTTTATCCCCCTTCCTTCATGACCTTTGCACTGCCGAAGGCAACCTAATTTATATCGCTATAAAGGAGATTATCTGTGATCCCTAATTCACCCACGTTGCACCAACCCACGCTTGACCTTCCCCTGAGTAACGAATTTATCGCGCTGATAACCACACACCTGGCGGCACTGCCCGACACTTGTCAGAATGTCGTGCTGAACTTTCGTGACCTGGAGTACAGCGCCGAAAGCGGCGGCTGGCATCCGGTAGAAATTCGCCTCATCCGCAGCGAGCAGCCTGAAATATGGCAACTGGATTACCTCACCGACTTCAGCTGGCAGGGCCGTGTCTGGCCCGAACTGGCAAAGGAATTCGATATCAGCTGGTCTCAACGCTATGCCTGGCACTGCCTTATCGGGGAGCTGCCTGTAAACCGCGAGTTGAGCGAATTCTGGACGCTCTGGCAGGATAATTTTGTGGCGTACTGCGCGATGGATGTCTTCACCGTCACCGTTTCCCCGGACTGATAAGGAGGCTTTATGCTGTTCACGCTCATTTCCCGGCTGGCGATGTACCGGTCTCTGTTCAGTCTGGCTGAAAGCTTCACCGACAATGTTATTCGTGACACGGTGGATGAACCGGCAAGAGGCGGCATCGTCTGGTGCGAACTGGCAGGTGGCTATGTCACTCACAGCGGTATCTACACCGGCAACAACCGGATTGTGCATCTGTCCGGTGATGGTGAAGTGCTTTGCAGCGACCGCAAAGGGTTTATGGCCAGACTGAATGGCCTGAACCCAGCCATGTCGGTCTATACCGATTGTCAGGGACGCTTGCCCGTGGGAAATATTGCCGCAGCCGGTCGGGCATTACGGGCGCTGGGCTCCAGACGTCAGTATCACCTGCTGAAGGAGAACTGCCACCGCTTCACAGCGGAGTGCCTGACCGGAAGACCGGATAACGCCGTGGTCCTGCATCGCCAGCTGAAACGGCTACAACGCGGCAATACCTGGCGCGTATGGGAGGACTGATGGCCCGCGCTGAAAAACTTGCCGAACGCCTCTGCCACTGCGTCATTTTGCTCTGTCAGGGAAAGACGCTTTCTGTCCGCGTACTCACTCAACTATTCGGGATTTCACCCCGCACGGCCCGCCGTGACCTTGCCCGCATGGGCTGCATCATGGAGCCCGCCTCACCCGGATGCTGGCGACTCTCTGCACCACTTCGACATGCCTTCATCCATCGCTGAAAATTCTTTCCCCAGTGGTCATAACCTGTCCAGCCCACCCGATATGCTCATTCGGCGGTATCCCGCATGGCTTGTTAATTAAGGAAAAACATCATGAACAAGATTTTTACTGCACTGCTTATCTCGCTCATACCGCTCGCCAGCGCTCATGCCGGGCTGGTTCAGGTTGAAAACCGGGTGAGCTGTTATCTGGCGCTAAAAGGTAATGAAACCCTGATGGAGTCCAGCGGACGTGACATCGCCTTTACCAAAAGCTGGCTGCACAACGAGCTGGCCCGCCACGGTGTTGACCAGGAGTCCATTAATGAAAACACTGATGCTCTGGAAAATGAACTGCCCCGGGCTTATCAGCAGGCTGCTTTCGCGGATAAGTGCGTCAGCTATTACAGCAAACCCGCCAACCGCAAAGGCGATGAATAATCATCAGCCTGACGCTATCAATAACTGAATTCAAACCTCTTCATTTTTCACAGGTTAATGTAATGAAAAACATCATTCTCACCGCATTCATTCTGGCAGCATCTGCTTCAGTATCCGCCGCTCAAATCTCACTGGAAACAGCGGGCCGTTGCTATGAGGCCACCCGTCAGTCAACGCAAATGGCCATGCTGCTGGACCCGGATGCAAAGGAATACAAAAATATTGGCGACAACAACAAGGAGCTGTTTGGCACGCTTTCCGGCGGCGTGGGCGAAAAGGACTCGAAGAAAATACGCGATGCGTGGAAAGCCATTCTGGATAATGCAGGCATGGAAGGAAAAATGGCGAAATCAGACGGGTATAGTGCAATGAATATGTATCCGCACGATGTCATTATGCAGGAAGCTAATAAATGTGTCCGGCTGGCGCTAAAAAGCGGCATAGTCAAGTTGTGATAGTCAATCAATAACATAAGGGAGAGCACTGTGCTCTCCCTTATCAATGATTCGCTGGTGTGGTTTATTTTTTGCCCGGTGGCGTGATTTCGCCATACTTCACCTTCAGCCGGACGATTTCGCACTCATACCAGGTGATAATGACCTTCAGCAGCGCATTCACTTTCTCCAGGTCACGAGGAGCAGAATATCCCACCATTCCTTTATTCATAGGGCTGAAGCGTTCCTTACGGGAAAGCGTCATTGCCGCCAGTTGTTCATCAATGCCGTGCATCAGCAGGTGGCTGCCGTCCCCCGCCTGAAATCGCTCACAGATAAATTCGGCATGTTTAAGTAAAACCTCTGGCTGAACGGGGAAAGGACTGTCCAGCCAGTCTTTCAGCTCGGCATTTTGCGCATTATCATGCGCCCCCAGCAACCCGCTCAGTAAGTCCACTGCGAGCGCCTCAAAAGCGTTTTCCGCATCATTATCGTCGTATAAAGTCGTTTCGTTATTCATCTGATGTTTCTCCATTCATTTCATCATATCGAGTGAGCGCACTGCGCATGTCGTCAATAATCTGATTGCGGATGGACGCTGGCTTAATGACTTCCACCTCAGGCAACCAGTATTTGATTAGAGGAATAATCTGCCGGGGATGCACCACACGGGAAATAACGAGCAAATCACCGGTTGGTGTTGTATGGATAATTTCCTGACCGGGATAAAGGTTGCGGCGAGAGAAATAGGATGCCGCACGGGCTGAGACAGCGATCAGTACTTCGGTGAGTTCATCGCCATACCAGATACTTTCCGCAAGTTCCACCTGCTGAATGACAACGGGATCAGGGCTGAATCGCATATTGCTGACCTGCACATGCGTTATCGTGGAAACTGCAAAACTCTTCAACGTTCCTTCGTGCCGGGCGGCCAGATACCAGAGCCCTCTGTCATTCACGACACGATAAGGTTCAGTGGCCGAAAACATCTTGTTTTTATAAGTAAACGCAATCTTCTGGGATGCCTGAATCGCCCCAGAAATGGCATTCAGGGTGGACATGAAAGCACCACAATTCTCATAGGGGCGTTGCTTGATCAGGAAGGGATTGTTTTCGGTATCCCCCAGGAGCACGTTCAGCAGGCGATCTTCCCAGCGTGGGAACAGCCCTTCGATACCGAGTATGCGGGTAAAACGGCGCAAATCCGTGTTGCTGCGTTTCCCCAGAATCCCTTTAGGCAGGCGGTACTGCTTTCCTTGTCGGAGCAGGTTCAGGTAAGCAAGACGCTCGGTCAGATCACGCCGTATTGTTTTTTCACAAACGTTAAATTCGTCAGCAAGCCCCCTGACGGTCAGTGACTCACCATTGTTGAGGCGCGTCAGTATCAATCCAAGTCGGTATCCAAGTTTGTCGTGTCGATCCATTCAGGCATCCGGGTTGCTGAAGCAGGAATGGATTATCAACAGAGCAGCGGACAGGATGAGTCCGTGCATAACAAATATGCACAAAAACAAAATACATTGCAAAACAATGACTTATCATGAAGTTTAAAATTGGACTCAACCTGTACTTATTAACGCACTATATAAAGCAGGGGGATGTATGCCTCCGGGACGATAAAAATGGTAGTTGCAAAAGGGCTGTGAGGATTGCAGTGATAACCCCCACATAGGGAATGAAGACTAAGTTCAAAATATGGCATATTAGGAGGATAAAAAGACGGGAAAAATAATATGAAAAATAAATCTAATTTCAGAATTCGCGAACTAACGGAAAAAAAACAACGTGTGATGACTGAGACTATGAAGGCCGTTGCTATACCAGGCACCAGCGATAATCTGCATTCTAATCTGACATCGCATAGTGCAATAACCGAGGCTATGAAGGCTGTTGCTATGCCCAACATCAGCGAATCATTGCGTTCTAGTCTGACGTCGCATAGTGCAATGACCGAGGCTATGAAGGCTGTTGCTATGCCCAACATTAGCGAATCATTGCGTTCTAGTTTGACGTCGCATAGTGCAATGACCGAGGCTATGAAGGCTGTTGCTATGCCCAGTATCAGCGAATCACTGAGCTCTGCTCTAACATCACATAGTGCGATAACCGAAGCTATGAAGGCTGTTGCTATGCCCAGTATCAGCGAATCACTGAGTTCTGCTCTAACATCACATAGTGCGATAACCGAAGCTATGAAGGCTATTGCTATTCCGAGTATAAGTGAATCACTACGCGCTAATATGGCACAGCACAGTGCGATAACTGAGGCCATGAAAGCGGTTGCTATGCCCAATATCAACGAATCCCTTCGTTATGCACTTGAGTTACAACGAAATACGATTGCAGATGCAATGAGCGCTGTTGCTATACCAAACATCAGTACCATGCTAAGTTCAGCATTAGAATCACAGAATGTGAATATAACTGATGTGTTAAAAATAAGGAAAAGCACATCATTTTTAGATGGTAACTTATTTAGCACTATCGTCGATTCTGGTCTTGGAAAAATGGCTAAAGCCATTGCTGACACATCAAATTCGTCAAACAACCATAGTTCGTTAAGTTGGAAACTTAACTCTACCATGGAAGAAATGGCTAGAAAAGTAGTAACCTTCTCAAGCTACAATCCATCAAACAAGACGCTTATAGATAATTCTTTCCTAACAGCCGCCTTAGCTTGGAGTAATTCACCTGTTGGCAAGGAAATGGCGAGCATTATTAATATTCAGAATGTGGATGATTCTGTTATTGGTGATGCGTTAGAATTAAGCGAGGTTGTTACCTCCCATTCTTCGAGAATAAGTAATAAAAAAACCATCTTTGAACAATTCCATGCGCTCCCTCCATTTATTCAACAAATAATCACATGGATTCTTTGTGAAGTTTTACTAAGTATCGTAGCTGATGCTGGCAAGGAATATATCTTGATTGCAATTAATAAAACAGAAAGCTATGTGTCCTCTCTTTTAAATGAGCATCCTATCACCCAAAAAGAGATAATATCATCCAACCCAGATATTAACTGGAAAGAACTAAATAAGTTTCGACTAATCACCGCTGACAACGTAAATATGAGAACTAAACCATCGATGAGCGCCGATGTGATTGAGACTTTAAATAAAAATACAGCAATTGCAGTAATTGACTCTACGAATAGACAATGGTTGTATATTCAAGTCATATTTCATGGTGAAAAAACGTTCGGATGGGTGAATAGAAGTTATACCAAGAGGTTAGGTCTATAGCTCTGGAAGGAGTGCAGTAAGTAATGTTGACACTCTCAATAATGTAAATCATTACCTATACCACACCCCATCACGTTGATACGCGACCAGATTGCCATACTGCACCAACAAATTTATCGAGATGGAAACAAGGAATCGTGTCATTTTCGAGCGTTTGACCACAGATCTACAATTGTGATAACCCTAAGATAGGTAACGTATTTTAAGGAGTTTTATCTTTAATTGACTACGTAAGGAAAGGGTTATGCACAACCAGCATGATGTGTTCATAGACGCTATACATACCAAAAAGAAACTAAGAATACGATTCTACTCTGAAGACGATGGGCGTTACATTGAAAGAGTATGTGCACCAATGGATCACGCTGCCGGAACTAGAATCAAAGATGGGATCCCACGATATTGGGTTTGGGATTTTGAGAGCGATAAAACTAATCACACCCTCCCTTTAAGGGAAGAACGTATCGAGTATATGATTGATACAGGCGATCATTTTGAACCTAGTTCCTTTGTTTCATGGCGTCCAGCATGGGTAATTGATAGGGATTGGGGCCAGTACAGCTGAGTTCTATTGTCTGCATCAAGGTTATCTTGCAGCCGCTATTTAGCGGCTTTATACCCTAACTCTGTCGATGAACGTTTGAAAGGGATCTTTAGATGGGTGTTGAATTCCGCTTCAGATATAAGAATTCCTTTCTTATATCAATAACCTATTCACTCCTTCCTCAAGCACGGAGTAAACTATCTAACGATCTGTTTCACTTGCAAATCGGCAGCCAATAGCCAGCGCTAAGGGAGTGTTCATGTTCAGTCAGGTTGACATCGATAGTTTCGGTAGTTTTGCGGGCCTCAGTTGGAGAAAGAGCCTTAAGGATGCAGGTAACAACGTCCAGAATTTCAAGAGGCTCAACATCCTCTACGGACGGAACTACTCTGGTAAAACTACACTCTCGCGGATTTTCCGCGCTTTGGAAACGGGGCGCATTCCACATAACTACGTGGATCCAAATTTCACTATTCGTGGTGACAAAGGTGATGTGACACAGGTAGGCCTTGCCGGTCATGGCTATGATGTTCGGGTCTACAATCGGGACTTTGTGAGCGATAACCTAAGCTTTTTGGTCAATCAAACCGACGGAGAGATCAAGACGTTTGCTATCGTTGGTGAAAAGAATAAAGAGATCGAAGATGCCATTATCGCAATCCAAACTAAGCTAGGCAGTGTTGAGTCGAAGGCAGGCCTCCGACATGAACTTGAAGCTAAAAAGAAAGAACGAGATCGAACGAAGGGCAATCATAATACTGCGTCTGATGCTCTGGAAGGCAAACTTCGTTCTCATGCCAACAGTAAGATTAAGCAGAACCGCATCTACGGCCCTGCTGCTTACAATATAGACAGCATCAAAAGAGACATTGACTCAGTCAAAAAACCTAGCTTCATACCGCTGACAACCGAAGAACAAGCATCCAAGGTCAACCTATTGAAGCAAGAAGCCTTACCTGATATCGCTGATACCGTATCGATAAGCCTCAACTTTGAGTCAATAAAAAAGGTGGCTGAAGAACTCCTTTCAAGATCGATCAAGCCAACTACGGCGATTCAGGAACTGTTGAATGAGGCGGCTCTTCAAACGTGGGTGAAGCAAGGCATACCTCTACATAAAGATAAGCGGGACACTTGCGCCTTCTGTCGTCAGAACCTTCCTCATGACATCTGGCAGGTATTAGACTCTCACTTCAGTAAAGAATCCTCGGATCTGGAGTCGTGTATCGATTCATGCCTGACTTCCATCGCCAGCGAAATCCAAGCCATTCCTAACTTCTTGACTTTGACTGGTGATAAGTTCTATGCAGAAGAAAAAATCTTATTTGAAGCCTGCAAGAGAGAACTTGCTGAATACCTGAATAGCTACATGCAGGATATCAAAACTCTGAAGGCTGCATTGGATAAGAGAAAGAACACCATTTTTCAACAGGTTGCCATACCTGTCTACATTCACGATTCGAATGCAATTCAGCGATGCGTAGGCGACATCAATAATCTGATCAGTAGAAACAACAGCCGTACAAGTTCACTGGAAAAAGATAAAAATACTGCTCGCGAATCTCTTCGACTTACCGATGTGGCTTCCTTTATCGGAGACATTACCTACGATACTGAGTTGACCCGTATTGCCAGTCTTAAAACAGATGCTGACACTGCCAACACTGCATTTACCGAGGCAGAAGTCGAAATTATCAAACAAGAAGCCGAAGTGACCCGCCTACAGGGCCAACAGAAGGATGAACGCAAGGGCGCGAAGCGAGTGAATGACCTGCTCAGTCACTTCTTTGGTCACGATGGCATCAAACTTGAAGCCAAAGACAATGTTGAGCAGACTTCGGTTAAGTTTGAAGTCACAAGAGATGGTGAATCAGCCTACAACTTGAGCGAAGGCGAATGCAGTCTGATTGCTTTCTGCTACTTCATAGCCAAGCTGGAAGAGCCAGACAGCAAAGGTAAGGATCTGATCATTTATATAGATGACCCAATTTCCAGCCTAGACGGGAATCACATCTTCTTCATGTTCAGCTTGATTGAAAGCCTGATTGCGAAACCCATCAAGAATGCAGATGGAACTAACAGCTTTCGCTACAAGCAGCTTTTTATATCCACCCACAACCTAGATTTCTTGAAGTATCTAAAGAAAATATCACTTCCGAATGAGAAGAATCACGGCGGATGCCAACATTTCATCGTGGAGAGAAACGGAGGGGCAAGTCAGATTTCCCTGATGCCTTCGTATCTGCGAGACTACATCACAGAATTCAACTACCTATTTCATCAGATCTACAAGTGCCGTAATCAAGGTGGAGCGAATGAATCTCATGAACCATTTTATGGATTTGGTAACAACCTCCGTAAGTTCCTTGAGGCTTTTTTATTCTTTAAGTTCCCCCACCAAGATGACAAGAACGATGCTTTTGAACGGATCAAGAAATTCTTTGGCGATGAGGATCCGACTGCGATAGCTCTTGTGAATAGACTTAACAACGAGTTTTCACATCTCGAATCGATCCCAGATCGTGGATTCAGACCTGTGGAGATTCCAGAAATTTCCAAGGTGGCAAACTACGTATTGGACAAAATTTATGCAGCAGATCCGCATCAATACAACTCCCTGTTAAAAAGCATTGGCGAACCACCAAGGACACCTTAGGAAACAGAGCACAAAGAGTTTTTAACGGTGAGCGAGGCACCATTCGGGTCTGGAATGCGTCTCTCAAAGACGCCGGAAGAGTACCGGCTGCGATCTACCCCTCTAATGATTAGCATGCAGTGGTTCTAGTGATGTATACATCGACATTTTGAGGGCATTCCTCATAAAAACTCTTTTTCGACAGATAGATGGTATTTTTAGAAAAACATACGGTGTAAGTCATGAAAATAGCCAAAAGTGAAGCAGACATTCGCGATTTTTTAGCCAAAAATCTCGACATGATCGAGCCAGGATTGATGCTGCAGAAAAAAGAGCAGTATTTAAAGAATGACAATGGGGCCTCTGGTTTCGTTGATATTTTCGCCCGTGATCAGAAAGGGCGAATCGTTATCATTGAAATAAAAAAATCGGATGCTGCTGCACGTCAAGGCCTACAAGAACTAGCCAAGTATGCAGCATTGGTTCGCGCAAGATCTCTGATTAAATCGACCGAGTATAGGTTGATCATACTATCAGTCGAATGGCACGAATTGCTGACTCCTTTTTCTGAATTCTATCATAACACTCGCTACGCCCTGAAAGGTGGGAAAATCTCATTGGGGAACGATGGGCTCCCAGAACACATCAAGTGGATTTCTCCTTTACCAAAACAGGCTGAGAGATCCTTCTCTCGGCGACATTTCATTTGGGAATATAACGATATTAAAAAAGCTCGTGCTGGCGCGCAAGCTGGGACCCAATACATGCAGAGAATCGGTCTGCACAACTTCATCTTCGCCGTTATAACGCTCGCCGATGGAAGTCATGGCATCTCGCATCTTGTATATTTTTCTCAACAAGAGGAAAGTGCTGAATTCTACCAAGAAATCATAAATAGACGCTTCTTCGGAGAAGATTTAGAGGAGTTTAATGAATGGCTGGAGGGTATGTCCGAGCCCAGTGACATTCTAGGTGAACTCGCCGACAAAGTCTGGGAGGACAACGAAGAAATCTCATTATATGAAAAAATGGATGCAGAAGGATTACAGATTTCCCACCCGGAAAAAGCTCAGTATTGGCTCTCAGATGATATGGTTAAAGATGTTGAGATCATTCGGTTTGGACTTTTCGTTGAAGCTAACTTGTCGGATCGTGATCTACTGGCTGAGTTGCGAGGAATGCAAGGTGGATCAACCTACAATATGGATATCGTTGCATCTTTAGCGTCTAAGCCCGAGATTGATGCGCTTTTAACTGCTACTGATGAAGTG
This sequence comes from Dryocola clanedunensis subsp. sulfonylureivorans, assembly GCF_016756775.1. Taxonomy (GTDB): domain Bacteria; phylum Pseudomonadota; class Gammaproteobacteria; order Enterobacterales; family Enterobacteriaceae; genus Dryocola; species Dryocola clanedunensis. The sequence goes on from NZ_JAERMU010000035.1 coordinate 23,539, forward strand.
TTTTTCTTTAACCCAATCTGGAGGACTAATGTGCATAGTATCGTCGCCCATGCCCTTCATAGGAAAGCAGAATCACTTGAACTGAAAACCTTCTCAAATGACGACATATTGAAAACGTTAGTCTGGACCCCATTTGATCCTCAGAGATATCTTCCTTATCTTATAGTGAAGCTCAACTTTGCGGACCACGAGGAAGTATTTGTAGGCGTAATAGAGTGGAACAGACATAGTCCAAACTGGAAGGATATGGTTGATACTTATTTTGATGGTGATGCTGGCAGCCTTATGTTTCACCGTCAATTTGGATCGATCCGTTCACTGAATGGGGAAATTATGGAATTATTGGGATTGAACTACACTCTGCTTCATAAGGATAAACTTGACAATGAAGAGCCAGCTCAACCAATTATTTTCCAAGGACTTTCATTTTCTCAGAGAAAAAGTCCTCGAAAGGAATATATCGAAATTCTGTCTTGTCAGGATTTCATGTCGAATGCTATCAGTAACGAAGCTAGTTTTGATTTTGAGTTCTCGACAATGTTGAAAACTCGGATGAAAAACTGAAAATTCCCAGCTCATCAGGGAATGATTCAATACTTAAATTTCTAACATTTTCTCTCTAAATCTGACACGAGTTTTGAAAATCCCCGTGTCCCTGGTTCGATTATTCGCTGCATGTAGAATCAATCCGTTCTACACCATCACATAGCGGCAACATACATCTGCCGATTCATCCTGATGGCTCAATATCTCCCTGGCCGGTCACGAGAGTTAATCATTGCTTTACATCAGCAGCGACTTATTACTGCTGTCATATGTTATGCGACTAAGGCAGAAGCACTAACTATAAATAGCTATTTTGTGTCTTTCGTCATGCAGACATTCAAGTGCTTCGTTTTAAAAAAACAGGATGTGAAAATTTTTTAATGACACATCACAAGGTTGCGAGTGAAATGACAAAGTAACTGCTAATACATAATTTTGAGTAAGAGTGACAAATGAAGGAAAGGATTCAGGAATATCTTACTCAATCTTAAATCCAGATAAAGTGAAAGTCATTTACACGAGCCATATCATTCATAAAATACTGCGAATTTAACTTAAGTCACAATAAAAGTGATTCACAGAGCAATATCAAATAAGATACAGTCGTCCATGCTATTTTACGACGCAGAAAAAATTGAACATAAGTTCAAAAATACCTTTTTAGTGTCATGACTCTACCTTCGTATATGTCAGTTGCCGCGTTGCAGAGTTAATCGAAAGAATTACCTTCAAGCTCATGTTGGGTAGGAATTAAATGAGGGATAAAAAAAAGCCGCTAATGCGGCTTTTTTCAGATTAGTGAATGATTACAACCTTAACGTCAAACGACCTGATGCAGCTGTACGTCACTCTGAACCAACAGCTCCAGATTATCTGAACCATGCTGATACACGTCATATTGTACGCCACCTGCCGTTGCACTCCCGGTGACGCTCCAGGTTTCATTATTGAAATCAGAGACATTGATCTCAACAACATCACCAGCATCACCATGGATGGCCGCCTGCTTATGACCATCATTCATGTAGAGATTTTCCTGTGCATTCTGCAACAAATCCGCATGTGACAGAGCCAGTGTGTTCTGGGTATTGTTCGTCAAATCATAGGCTTCATTATTGATGGCGGCAGATTGTGACCATTGAGTTGAGCCGGTGTCACTCCACTGAACGTTATCCAGCCAGCTGTAGCCGCCACCGACGGAGAATGAACCAATCTCTACACCTTCTGGTGCGGTATATTCAAAATTCAGCCAGTGATCACCAACAGCATCCCCGATCGTAGTGGAGTCCGAAGGCGTGAAAGAAGTGATAACATTATGCTGCGTATCATAAACAGTCACTTCCTGTGCAACAGCATAGTCAAAGGAAATGGATTGTGCTGATCCTGGCAGGCTGAACAGCAGGCTGCCTTCTCCGCCCTGGTTAGAAATACCGCCATTATGGTTATCGAGATAGATTTTCTGACCTGCGTCTTTAGGGTCTGTCACTACGGCTGCAGAACTTATCACTCTCGCATAATCGGCTCCTTCAGAAGTGACAGTAAGCCCTGACGCGAAGGTCAGATCGGTAAACATCTCACCTTGATATTGATTATCGAAATTCTCGCTACCGGAAACCAGAGTAGGTTCCAGCGGTACAACCTTCAGATAAAAGCCGTCAGATGCGGCCGCATTGCCGGCAGCGTCTACTGCCAGGGCTGCTACTGGTATCATTCCGCCGCTAGCTGACAGAGACAGGGGGTTATCTTCCGTTACCTGGAACGTCCAGTGACCCGTAGCATCGGCGACCGTCGAACCCAGGATTCCACTCGGCATCTCACCGCCAGATGAAATAATCACAGTGCTGCCCGCTTCCGCTGTCCCTTTCAGCAGAGGCGTGGTGTCATCGGTTGTCCCCTGGTTCAGCACTTCGCCCGTATTTAGCCCAACATTATCCTCGGCGCTGGTAATAACTGGTTTTTCGATTCCCGTATCAACGATAAAGCCAATCGCATCCGAAGCCGGGCTCTTGTTGCCCGCAGCATCCTCTACGACCGTGCTGATACTGTGGTTGCCGTCAGCCAGGTTGGTACCTGGTGTGAATGTCCATTTGCCATTATCGCCCACTACCGCCGAGCCAATTGCCTTACCGTTGTCAGAGACAATCACCGTCGCCCCTGCTTCCGCATGGCCGCTCAGCGTCGGCTTCGCATCATCGGTGCTGTCGCCGTTATGAATGTCACCTTTTATTGAGCCAACATCATCTGCAAGAACCAGGTCGGTTGCCGCCGCCGGTGCCGTAGTATCCGCACCGTCAACGATAAAGTCAGTTGCCGGTGACTGTTCGCCTGGCTTGCCGTCAACGTTCAGTTCTGCTGCGGTAATGCTGTGCTCGCCGTCTGCCAGCGGGGTGTTCGGCGTGAATGTCCAGTTACCCTTAGCGTTAGTTGTTACCGAACCAATAGGCTGACCATTGTCGTAAATCACCACTACGCTGCCGGCATCCGCCTTACCAAATACGGTTGGCTGCGAATCATCCGTAGTGTCACCGCTAAATACCGGCCCCTGCTCTTCGCCGACATTATCCAGGATCCCGTTTACCTTCGGGACGGATGCAGTATCGCCATTATCACCATTGCTGTCGGTGGTAATAATGGTGTAAGTCTCTGACGCGACCAGGATCTCGTCGGTTAAAGGGTCTTTGAGTACTACTTCAAAAGCATACTTGCTGCCCCCTTCAAGCGTATCAGGAGTGAACGACCAGCTACCGTCCGCGCCTACGGTAGTGCTGCCGAGTTGTACGCCGTTGGCGTAAATACGTAGCACCTGATCTTCGCCACCTTCAATTGTGCCCTGCAGCGTCGGAGTCAGGTCGTCCGTTACCCCGAAATGACCAATATCGCCCTGCTTGCTACCTGCGTTGTCATTAACATGATCAATATTAATCAGGCCAGGTGCGCCCGGCGTGGGTATGTTATACCCCGGCTGTTCCACGTTGCTGAGTGCTGCGGCATCTGTCAGAGTATTTAAATTTGTATTACGATTATTAGTATCAGCCATGCAGATATCTCCTGATTATAAAACTGTGTAAATAAGTGGGTGATGAGAATCACAAAATTTTTATTCTTTACCGGTTTTGCAAATGCTCCGGCAACAATATTATTAACAGACCCACACCGGCTAATAAAGGCAGAAGCAGTGCACTAATTAAAATAGAAAAGAAAGATAAACAGAGCATAACATAGACATCATGAAGCATGCGGCTCCGCCATTCATTACGGCGATAAATATCGTCAGGCTGTGATTTTATATTGCAAATTTTAAATAACAGAGATGTCTGTTATAGCCAACACAATCATAAATTACGAAAACAAATCAACGTTAATAAAAGTAATGAATGACCGGGTGCTTTTCCAAAATCAAATCATTTACCAGGGGACTGATGGCAAGCATAAAAAGCATTGGCATTTATAAACTCCAGACGCATTTTTATATTTCCGCAGAAAATACGGCAATATCAGTGAGTAGGATGTATTCAAAACAGCGACCAAATCAGCGTTGCAACGAGAGTAGCGGCCTGCTTCGCGTATTCCTGCACCTATCCAATGACAAATATCAGAGAAGATATATTTACCGAAGCGGCAGGCGATCGTGATCTTTTGTTTATCCGCGCTAGCTCCATCCAGATTCGTACAAAAAAACAGCAAAAATCGTTTTTTTCACTTTTTGGATAAATTTCCCTTGCCAACCTACCTACCGATTGGTAGATTGCATTCCAACGAAACAACAAACTCACAACCAGACACCCGGAGTACACAAATGAAAAATATCACTCTCGCTCTCTTCGCCGCCGCTACTTTTGCAACCTCTACTCTTGCTTACGCTGATTCGGCGATGGAAATTTCCCGCGTTGATGCCTCCATGCTGCAAAAAGTCGGCGTGGTCTCTGCGGGCGGTTTTACTAACCTGGATGAACTGAATGCCTCCCTGTCCATGAAGGCCAGTGAAGCTGGTGCTACCCACTATCGTATCGTCAGCGCCTCCGGTAACAATAAACTTTCCGGCACCGCCGTTTTGTATCGCTGATAATCTGATATCCTTTCGGGCACGCCTGGTAACCTGATGGTTCCCGGGCGTGTCTGCGTTTGCGCTAACAACGAATATACCCGAGCCTGGAGAAAAATTATGTCCACCCACGACAGCCTGCTCGAACTGGCTGACACACTGATTCAGGAAAATGGCTATCAGGGGTTCAGCTATGCTGACCTGGCAGCCGGACTGGGGATACGCAAGGCCAGCATTCATTACCATTTCCCGACCAAGACGGATCTGGGTATAGCCTACTGCGAGCGTAAGGAAACTCGTCTTTTGCAGATGGAAGAAAAGCTGATGGAAGTCCGGCCGGGTAAAGCCCGTCTTGAAGCCTATATGGAAGCTTTCGCCTACTGTGCGCAAAAAGGGCAGATGTGCGGCGTGCATGCCATGCTTTCCGACAGTAATCTGTTCGAACCTCCTTTACAGGAGGCCGTGAGCCAGCTGGCACAGACAGACCTGCGTATTATCGCCGATGTCCTGCGCACCGGGCGGGAAAGCGGAGAACTGACGTTCAGCGGAGAACCTGCCGATCTTGCCATTATCATTACTTGTGCCGTCAAAGGTGCGCTGATGCTAAACCGTGTCCCACCTCATGATGCCTGTGAGCGGGCAAAAAAAGCCGTCGAACGGTTACTTTGCTTTATGTAATACCTGCGGCCCACTCAAGGTGGGTCGTTCAGTCTTTTCATGCACCTTGTCTATTTCCATATCCTTGTGCTGCAACGCTAATATAGCATTTTATTAAATAACGCTATTACAAAATGCGTATTGCAGCACTGCACGCAAACCATTATAAACATTTTATAATTCGAGTTATATTAGATAATAGTGCAAGGAGCCCTGCTTTGAAGGCGATTTTTTTAAGCGACAATTATTTTTTCTGCTCGGGTATTTCGTCAATCAGAATGTCCTCACAACTGATTGACGAAAAAAGCGATTTGGACGTTATCTTCGGTGAAAATATCGATGCCGACGTTTATTTTATCCATCTGCAAAGCAGCACGCTCCGTAGTGACCTGATAAAGAAAACAATTACCAAAGGAAGAATATGTGTTGTCATGCTTGATGACATTATTGATGGTTGCTTTTTTAATTTTTCTGGCATTACCTGGTCATCAACAAAACTAACGCTCGAACAATTAAAAACAATAACTAACTATGAACACATACCGGCGATAAAAAAAATCTCAGCGCGTGAGAGATATGTAGCTCAAAAACTACACCTTAGTGACAGATATTTTGCTTCTCACTTTGATATTACGGTTAAGTCAGCCGGATCTTATCGTCGAAATCTGATTAATAAACTACATTTACAAAAAAGAAATCCGGCTGCAATATACAGAATCCAGTCCTGCATCATTGCCAGCAATTGCCGGCGTCCAATCCACTAAGCTAATAGCGCTTACTGCGGTGATGTTCGAGATTGCCCGTCCGGAGAGTCTTCTCCTGAAGTTCTCCAAACCTTGTCTCTACGGCAAAGTTGAAGTCTTCCAGCTCATCTTCCTGCACGCTTTTTTGCATATGACAAACCAGTTTCTCCAGCAGATCCGGCTCGTCAACTAAACGAAGTCGATTCAAAAAAATATTATTGTCCATATAACTTACTCCTTTTTGTTTAATGACTGATAACACTCCTGACTCAAGGAAAATTATTTTACGAATCTATTGCTCCCAGGCTAGTCTGGTGTCGTTCCCAGTAGCACGCCAGCTCCGCTTGCAGGTCAACTCCATATTTCCTGGTCCAGAGATTTCAGAACCTGCCTTGAACAGCTTACCGCTAAACAAACAGTTTTTATGCGGATCGAAATATTTTGCCGTGGTGTTGTCTGCAATAGTTATCGGTGAGAGAGGAAAAGCCAGATTGTGATGCAGCAGCGTTAAAGCAAACATGAGCAGGACCATTTTTTTCACAGTTATCACCATACTGTCTCCTTCGAAAACCAGATATCCTTTTTAATCAATGCCTAAAGAACTTATTTTCCGTATGACGTGAACAAAGTGTTGATGCAGCGTGACAGGACATCAACTTTTGCATATGGAGCTAATATTTGCTGTGTAAAGGAACTGCCATAAACGGAGGGAGTATGAATAATTTCAAATGTAACTTTATGTTTTTTATAATTTATTATATGGATAATATCTGATATCCCCTACTTCCTCTTTTGAAAAACTGCGCATATTTAATCTATACCTCCAAACTATAATGCCTCACACATCACGTCAATGCATAAAATTAGATAATAGATTCATGATTATTTGAATTTCATGAATACGCCTTGATATTTTTGGCGTATTTCCTTAGCTACTGATAGCCTTTTATTACGTTGCAATACCACAATTACGAGATAAGCTTTCAATCGCAGAGAGACTGCACAGCGGAAGCTGCATCAACACGTACCGCAAGTTGACGGGCTTAGCGTTTGTGGGTTTCTTGCTGGTTGTCATAAGTTACCTCTGATTGAGAAGTGATTCTCTCAGGCGTGTGATGCCGGGTTATTCACCACGGATAATTTAGACATTGCCGGTTTATTACTTATGGATAAGGCACTCATAAAGCCCCCTTATTCAGGGGGCTGAGCTGATG
>NZ_JAERMU010000036.1 GCF_016756775.1 Dryocola clanedunensis subsp. sulfonylureivorans
GGCGGCGCTGGGTGCAGTAATGCGCAAGCTGGTGCACATGTGCTTCGGGGTGCTTAAAACACGCCTGCCATGGGATGAAAATTATGCAGCTACCGCTTGACGTTCAAGACGGTAGCTACGAAGAGAAAGCGTAGGGTGGATAAGCCTGCGCCATCCACCGCTTAATCAGTACGATCGACGTTGCCAATCTGCAGCAAAAGGCATAAAAAAACGGGCAGCTTGCAGGCTGCCCGTTGGGTGCTATCTGGATGAAGCGAAGGATTACTTCTTCTTGTAAACGTCAGCAGTAGCGTGGATTTTGCGATCGGTATCAGCAGAAGTTACAACGAAGAATTCGCCGCCTTTCTCGTCTGCTTTCTTAGATAATTCTTCTTTGGCATCGCTTGGTGCCATTTCACCGTCGGTCACGATAGTGCCGATTTTGGTGTACATTTCAGGGTTTTCTTTCAGCGCTTCTTTGGTCAGCAATTCGGCAGAAATTGCGCCAAAAGAAACGGTGCTTAAAGCAATGGCGGTAATTACGATTTGTGCTAACTTCATCATGAACCTCAGTTTTTAGTTATAAGTAACAGGATTTTTCTAACCCCCATCAATATGGTTCAGTAACGGAAATATTTCAATAGGGCTATTGGGCAAAGTTAGATTCACTTCAAGTATATAATGCTCGAATGTCAGTTTTTAACATTAAAAACTGACATTTATACCTGTTGCTCGTTATTTCGCCAGCGTGTTGGCGATAGCGTTAAACATCAGTGACGCTTCCAGCGGCTGGGCGCTGAAGGAAGGCTCCGCTTTTGGCCACACCGACCATTGCACGATAACCAGTTTTTGCTGTGGATTCACGACGATAATCTGCCCGAAAATGCCCAGCGCCCACAGGGTGTTCTGACTGTCGAGGCCCTGCTTCGGGCTGACGTCTCCGGCATTGGCCGCGACGCTGTTATTCCACCACTGATAGCCATAAATCCCTTCGGGATGGGCTTCGCTCACCGATTTTTTCGCCGTGTTCCAGGTTCGTGCGTCTTTAACCCAGTTATCCGGCAGCGTTTTCGTGCCGTCCGGCAGCACGCCGTTGTTCATGACGTACAGGCCAAACTTGCCCCAGTCCTCCAGGGTTGCGTTAAAGCCGTGCGCGCCAACGTCATGTTTGCCCAACTGATAGCTGTGCCAGACGCCGTCATGCACCATGCCGTAGGGTTGCCAGATCTTCTCCTGCAGGTTCTGCGCCAGCGATTTGCCGGTGGCTTTTTCCAGCGTATCGCCCAGCAGCCACGCGCCGCCGGAGGAGTAGGACCAGCCTTCACCCGGTTTGGCCCACGTTTTACGCTGCGGATCGTTGACCAGTTTATTCACGCAATGATAGGTGTCGTCGTTTGCTTCGCACTGGGTCAGTTTCGCGAAATCCGAGCTCGGATTGGTGTAATCCTCATCCCAGTTCACGCCGGAAGTATGCTGCATGAGCTGGCGGAGAGTGACGTGCTCCCAGGCAGTACCTTTGGTATCCGGGTTGTACTTAACGATTTCGTCATCCAGCGAGGTAATTTTCCCGTCTTTTACCGCCGCGCCAACCAGCGTGGAGACAACGGCTTTGCCCACGGAGCGGGAAGTCCACAGCGTGGTTTTGGTATTACCGTGGCCGTAGTAATCCCAGACGATTTTGCCATCTTTGATGACCATCATGCCGGTGACATCGTTGCGCTTGAGGTAATCCTCCAGGCTGAATGTTTTCCCTTCATAGTGATAAGTCGCGGCCGAGATATCGCGCTTCGCAACAGGGATCGGAGACGGCGCTGCTGCTTTAAAAACGTCTCCTTTATAGGAGCGGTAGTCGTTACGGAAGCCAATCACGCGCTGCTGCTGATCCCAGGTCAGCATCTCCTTCACGTCGGGCAGGTTTTTATCGAGCGGAGTAGGGCAGGTCGCCAGTTTCAGCGTGGTGCAATCGTGGGTGGCGCGCGCCGCGACGGCCTGCATGGTGACGCCCATGGCTATTGCTGTAAGACAGATTTTTGTTTTCATATTTAGCACGGGTTAATCCTTTCCAGTTGATGGTCTGTCTACTGTAAAAGGCTTTTGCAGATGAGCAGGGTCAGTGAGCGGGGGGAAATCCCACGCTATCCTGGAAGCTTCCTCGCATACCAGTCTGCATAGACTATGACTGTGGATAGGGCAGCGGCATGACATTCGCTAAAAGTAAAGGCTATAACGGTGGCGCTCTGCAGGTTTTAAGCACAGGGGTTACGGGGAGGACTGCGCTTACCTGACCAACTCAGCCTTATTTATATTTTTGGTATCGCTTACCAGAATTTTAAATAATCAAAAGTAACTTTATAATCTGACTTACAAATTCTTTCAGCTAAAGTTGCAGGCTATTTATTATTTCTCCCGCTGTTTAATTATAAACAAATCAAAGATCAAGTCTTTCCTGGCATATGATACATTTGGGGTAATAACTTTAAGTAACTATTACCTCGCTATGACTTAGGTCACCCTACAGATCGTTGCCAGCCCCTCAGAGTATCCCGATGTTAATACGTTGGCAGTTCAGGCATGTCGCGGGCTTTGCGTTCGATCTCTGTGTATCAGGAATCAGTATATTTATTATGATCGCAACCTTTTTTAAGACATCCTCGTTAACGCTGAGCGGGACAATCAGAACCCTATTCATAACATTTTTTTGCATAGTGTTTGTGGTTGTTTCGACGATCGTTTATCTGGACCGACAGAATCTGCTCAACACCATGAGTCACAACCTTTTTGTGTCCAAATCAGGCATGCTTAAAAAGGCCGTTGAGGAATACATTAATATTCCGCAGCAGGCGGATGCGGTGCTGAGTAATGCTTTGCAACATTATAATTCCGACAATGTGGCCGTTAGTGATATTTATGCGGATTTGATGAATATTGTTAACGTGGTGTATCAGGGGAACGACGAACTGAATCTTATTCAGTTCGGCAGCAAAGAGGGCGATTATATTGGCATCAGCCATAAACTCTCGAACCGCAAACAAGAGTATCTGACGTTAAAAAATGCCAGTACGGGGAATGTGCTGACCTCTTACAGTGGGCTGACCCAACGCTCTACCGTTGCCATGAGAAACGCGGAATACGTGATGGAGCAGCGTCCCTGGTTCCACTCGGTTTTCAATAATCAAAAGCCCTACTGGACCCCCGTCTACCGCGATCTGAATGCCGCGAAAGCGTACGGTATCGCCTACAGCGTGCCCGCTTTTAATCGCCAGGGTGATTTTATTGGCGTGATTGCCAGCGAACTCCATCTTGACGCCCTGAACCGCAAGTTGCGGGAGCTGATTCCCTACGAAAAAAGCAAGCTGCTCGTGATTGATGAGCAGAACCATATCATCGCATCCAGCGAAGTCGGCCTGTCCGTGAAGGCCAACTCAGAAGCATTTTTACCGACGCTAACGCAAAACTCTTCACCTGAAATTGAGACTATCGGCGAGAAACTTTTAAAGTCGAACGCTTCCGAAACGGTCAAAATCACTTTCCAGCACAACGACTATTATGCCAGTCGTTTCCCGGTATCCGATCTGTCCGGCAAGCTAAAATGGCAGGCGGTGGTTATTATTCCCGCCTCCGCGATCCTCGATTCGGCCAATCTTCATGATTATTATATGATTGTTGTCCTGGCGCTGATCTTCTTGCTGATGGCCGTTTTGATGCATGTCGTGCTCTCACGGATAACTTTGCCGCTGCGCCGGATAGCGGAAAAAACCAAAGAGCTGGAGCACGGGCAGTGGCCTGTGAGCAGGCAGCAGTATCAGTTTGAAGAGATAGCCGAGCTGGAGTCTGGCTTCACCCACCTCTCTGAGCGTCTGACGGACAGCTTTGAGCAGCTGCGTAAAAAAATTGAGTACGATCCGGTTTCGCGTCTGTATACCCGCAGCGGTTTATTAAACGACCAGCGAATCTACCAGCGCCACAACCTGCTCGCGCTGGTGCACGTCACCAACATGAAGTCGATCATGAATACCCTGGGCCATAAATATGCTGATGATTTTATCGGTGAGTTTTTGCTGCAGGCGGAAAAAGTGTTGCCGACCAATATTATCGTCGCGCGGGATAATATCGATAAATTCATTATTGTTTTCCCCGGTATTAATCAGGAAAGTGATTATCTTAAGTATCAGGATCTGATGAATTCACTCTTCTCATCGGTGAATACTGAGCAATCTGCTGGCAAAAGCAACTTCCTGTTCACCGGCAATACCGGCATGGTGCTGCAGGATATTAAACCTGACACGATTACTGACATTCTGATGCATGCATGGATTGCCCTGCGTCATGCTGAAAAATCAGGAAATGCGGCGACTCGTCTCTATACCGAAGACATGCTGGCAAGTGAATTAACCAACATTCATATGCATGAATCGCTGAGCGGCGCTATGGCCAGCAACGAACTCTATCTGGTTCTGCAACCTATCGTTGGGAAAAACGACCGGACATCCTGCATGGCCGGCGAATGTCTGGTGCGCTGGAATTCAGCGGAGCTGGGTGAAATCTCCCCGGATAACTTCATCCCGGTGGCGGAAGAAAGTGGGTTAATCGTCCCGCTTGGACGATGGATCATCGAAGAAGCCTGCAAAGAGCTGGCGGGTATGATCGAGCGCGGCGCCCCGTCAGACTTCCGTCTGCATATCAACATTTCCGCCATTCAGCTGCTTCAGCAGGGCTTCTCCTGGCATCTGATGGATACCATTAAACTTAACGGCCTGAAGAACGAAAATATCTGCGTCGAGATAACCGAAAGCGTGTTGATGCGGGATATGCAGCAGGCCTGCCAGGTGCTCGATTATCTGCGCCGTCACGGGATCTCAATCTCACTTGATGATTTTGGAGCAGGCTTCTCCAGCCTTTCTTATCTGCACGCGCTGCCGTTCGACAGCATCAAGATCGATCGCCAGTTCGTCTCTAACCAGCTTAAAGACGAGAAAAGCCTTAGCGTGATTAACTCCGTGCTGGTGCTGGCCAAGGGTTTCAACGTGCCGCTGATCGCCGAAGGGGTGGAAGAGGCCGATATCGAAGACCAGCTCATTGCCCTCGGTTGCGATCAGGTGCAGGGCTATCATCTGGCCCGTCCGGCACTCTTTGCCAACTGGCGCTGCGAAAACGACAGATTTTATTATAAGGGGCCGGGGATCGCGGAGTCCGGCACGTCGGAGGAGGCGTAATGCCGGGTAGACAAAAAAGATATCCAGTCTCGTTTGCCAACATGCTCATCGTTGTCGTTTCGCTGTGCGCCGCGCTGCTGATTGCCGTTGTGTTTATTTTGCAACAGCAGGGCATGCGTTCCTGGTACGGCCAAACCACCGAAAAAACGCTGGCGGAGAAGAGCCAGTACATCAGCCATCGCATCGAAATGTATCTGGATAAGCCCCACATGGCCGGGGTGCTGCTTTCTCATCTGGATAACGTGGCAGGAAAAATCGACTCTCCGGCTATGGAGCATGAATTACAGCATGTGCTGGAGGAAGATTTTGCCGGGGCAAACTCTATATCCCGGATTGGTATTGCCTCGTCCGGCGGTAAATATATTGCTTTCCAGCGACATCCGATTTCAGGTGATGTCTTCATGATCAAAAGCTCCCCGGTGGATAATCAGAACCTTATTGTCTACAAGGGGGCCGATGAAAATTCAGGTATAGCGAGTCGTGTTGAGGACTTCCACCTTGATTCACGTCCCTGGTTTATTCAGGCGATGGAGAGTGATAAACCGTTCTGGACGAACAGCTATTATCATATGTTTGCCAATGACGGTCAGGTTATCGGTTATCGTTTACCGGTTCGCCAGAGTAATCATGTGTTCTCCGGCGTTATTTTTGCCGATATTTATACCTCGGTACTCAACAACTATCTGAAAAAGCTCGAGCCTACTGAAAATAGCGCTTTGCTACTGGTTGACGGGCAGCGGCATATTATCGCCTCATCGAAAAGTAAATGGCTTGCGAAGCAGGATAAACAAGCTCAGGGGGGGGATGCAAAGCTCTCGTCTATCTCTACGTATCCTAAATTAGAGACTTTGCTACAAGGCGTTAATCTGAAAGGGCAAACTTCTCAGCTTGCGCAGCTGGAAGGTGATAACTATTACGTACTGACGCATGCCGTCAACGACCAGACGCAAATGCTCGGCTGGTCGCTGGTCATTATCACGCCTGAAACTCTCCCTTCCGGAATGCTGAAACATGCTGATGCGAGAATATTTCTGTCGCTGGCCGCGATGATTATTTTCTTCCTGCTGGCCTTTATTTTTCTGGTGCGACACTTTTCTCGCCCGCTGAATAATCTGGTGCAAAAAGCCAGAATGCTTGGCCGACAGCCCTGGGAGCCTGCGGGTGAAAAGCGTCTCTATCCGGAAATCGCGGTTCTGGAAGAGGAGCTGGACAGCGCTTCCGGGGTGATTTTTGACATGATTGCCGATCAAAAACAGCGGATAGAAAAAGATAGCGCAACCGGTCTGTTAACCCGCTCGGGGCTGTTTAACGAGCCGTCGCTTTATGAGAATCGTAATCTCATGCTGATGATCAGGGTGACCAATTTCCGCGATGTAAGAAGCACGCTGGGCCATACTCACTCGCTGAAATTCATTCAGTTTTTTGCCGAGAATCTGCTCCAGCGCTGCCCTGACGAGAGTATTTTTTGCCGCTATTCAGAAGATTTATTCATCGTGGTTTTCCCGGGGCATAACGAACAGAAAGATCTTGATACGTACTGGGGTATGCTCTCCAGCCTGTTCCAGGATACGCCGGACAACCGCATGCAGACTGACGCCGAAGGCCGGACTTATATCTTTACCGGCCAGGCAGGTGCAGCGCTGGCTGAGCTGAACAAAGAGACAGTCGCTGATTGCATGATGAATGCAGGGCTTGCGCTGCAACAAAGCCGCCAGGGGGCCAACGGCGAGTGCGTCTTGTTCACGCCACAAATGCGGGAACTGGAGCTGAACAACATTTGTATGCACCAGGCGTTGCGTGAAGATCTACAAAATGATGGTTTCCATCTGGTGATGCAACCGATTGTGAGCCTGGATAACACCACGACCTTTAACGAAGGGGAATGTCTGGTTCGCTGGGTTTCTCCGTCACTGGGATTCGTGCCGCCGGATAAATTTATCGGCCTTGCCGAACGAACCGGCATGATCACCAGTCTTGGCCGTTGGATTATTGAAGAAGCCTGTCGCCAGCTTGCGGCGTTTATTGCCCGCGGCGCACCGGAAGACTTTAAGCTGCACATTAATATTTCACCGGTGCAGTTCCAGCAGTCAGATTTCGCAGACCATTTGCTGAACTGCATTCTTCGCAATGGCCTGATGAACAGAAATATCTGCCTGGAAATTACCGAAAGCGTCCTGTTACAGGACAGCACCAAAGTCATCGAAACGCTAAGTTATCTGCGCCGTCTGGGGTTGTCCGTGGCGATAGACGATTTTGGTAGCGGTTACTCAAGCCTGTCGTACCTGCACCAGCTGCCATTTGATTGCCTGAAGATAGACCGCGGTTTCGTCATGGAGCTGATGAATGACAAAAAGAGTGAGGCGGTGATCTCCTCGGTGATTATGCTGTCTCAACAGTTTGGCGTGCCGCTGGTCGCCGAAGGTGTGGAAACGGTGGAGATGGGTGAGAAACTTCAGGCGATGGGCTGCGAAAAATCACAGGGTTATTACTATGGCAGACCGCAGCCGTTTGACGTGTGGATGCCCCTGAATGGAACAGTTCTTTTGTAGTAAGACAAGCATTGCATGCCATTAAAGCCCGTGTGGACAGGGGAAGGCAGTCCTCTCATCAAGATAAGCTATTAAAAGAATAATAAGCGAGAGAGCAAATTCTGTTTAAAAGATATGAGTAAAAGGCAGTGTAAATAAAATACCTGACCGGTTACTGAAAACTTGACGACGGTTGGCGATTTTCATGGGCCACGAAACAGGGCGATGAAATGCCAGATATCCTGAAATTCAATGATTCGCTATAGTTGAGCGTGTTTTTTTAGCTGAACAGGGTTGTGGTTACCGTATGTATTTAAATCGTTTCTGTTACTTGCTCCTGATACTGGCAGCCCTGGGCAGCAGTTTCTCGCTTCACCCTTATTCAGTCTGGTTTGCCTCGGTCAGCGGGCTGACGCTGCTGGTTTACGGCGTGGACAAGCGGGCGGCACAAAAAGACAAACGCAGAATACCGGAAGCCACACTGCTGCTGTTCGGCGTAGTTGGTGGCTGGCCCGGCGCCCTGTGTGGCCAGCAACTCTTTCGACATAAAACGCAGAAACAGCCGTTCAAGACCTGGTTTTACTTAAGCATCTTATTGAATCTGGTCGTGCTGGTTGTTTTATATCGCTGGTATGCTTTGGGCTATGTCCTGTAACGCGATGCTTTTCTGGCTGTATTTTTGACCTCCCGGCCTTTCCTTTCGACTCAGTCCATTACGTGATATATATTTGTCTGTTGTAGGACAACTTATGGCTATGAAAAAGATGAGTCTTCACTCCATCCAGAAGCAGAACGTGGTTAATGCGGTTTACGAGCAGATTAAAGAAAAGTTGCTTGACGGCAGCTGGCCGCCAGGCAGCAAACTGCCGTCCGAATCAGAGCTGACGGCCTCCTTTAATGTGAGCCGAGTCAGCATCCGTAGTGCTGTCCAACGGCTCCGGGATCTGGGTATTGTGGTCACTCAGCAAGGTAAAGGCAGTTTTGTCAGCAAAAATATTAATCAGCAGAGTTTGCTGAATGAACAGCAACCGATCATGCATCTTAGTCGCGAAGAGTTTCATGACATGATGGTGTTCCGTCAGACCGTTGAGTTTAAATGCATGGAACTGGCGGTGATCAACGCAACAGAGGAAGATATTGCAGCGCTTGAACAGGCTCTTAATCGGATGCTGGTGAATAAGGACGACTACAAAAAATATTCGCAGGCTGACTTTGATTTTCATCTGGCCATTGCGAAGGCCTCGCAAAATAAGGTGTTTTATAATGTGATGAACTCCATTAAAGACACCTACTATTACTATCTGGAAGAGCTGAACCGGGCACTCGGTATTTCGCTGGAAAGCGTTGAGGCACATATCAAAGTTTTTATGGCAATCAAGAACCGCGACTCCTCTACGGCGGTTAGTGTACTGAATGAAGCCATGTCAGAAAATGATACTGCTATCAAGAAGCTAAAGCAGGGTGTGTCGGATAAAAGTTAAACAGAGGCCACTGTTTCACAATGGCCTCTCAGTCAATGACTTTTATGGGCGTGACGCAGTACCGTCTGATGTACGTGCCATTGTCCAGGACGGAATGCCTCCCACACAGGGATATTGCGCTGCTTTCTTCTCGTCAATATCAATCCCTAACCCAGGAAGGTCACTCAAATAGGCATAGCCTTGATCTATTTCCGGACAACCAGGGAACACTTCGCGTAATGCATCATTTACGGGGGTATATTCCTGGATGCCAAAGTTAGTCACACTCATATCCAGATGTAGGTTAGCGCAGACGCCGACTGGGGAAATATCACCAGGCCCGTGCCATGCAGTACGTACACCGTGTAGTTCGCTTAACGTTGCGAGTTTTTTCGCGGGCGTAATCCCCCCAATGGTACTAACATGACAGCGGATGTAGTCGATAAGGTTGTTAGTAATCAAAGGCCTCCAGTCATTTACGTTGGTAAACAGCTCACCCATAGAAATAGGGGTGGATGATTGCTGACGCAGCATTTTAAGCCAGTCAATATTCTCCGGCGCGACAGGGTCTTCAAGATAAAATAGCTGATACTGCTCCAGTGTTTTTGCCAGCTGGATAGCCGCAATGGGCTGAACGCGCTCATGGACGTCATGAATAAACTCGATACCAAAACCCAGTTTGTTACGCAGGTGGTCAAACAAGCGGGGGACACTTTTTACATAAGATTCTGGGTCGAAGTAAATTCCCGGCGTACTGGTGCGAGGGGAGCGTTTTGGCTGAATGTTTTTGGCCCGTGCCAGCCGGGTAGCGATCAATTTCATATCATCGGTTCCTGCTCCACCATACATCCCCATCTGGCAGCGCACATACTGATAGCCTTCCTCCATCTTCGCACGAATGTTGTCTTCCACTTCAAACTCATCGCTGCCGTCCGTGTGCACGTACAAAGGGATACCGTCGCGGCATTGACCACCGAGCAGTTCATAGACAGGCATATCGGCCAATTTCCCTTTGATATCCCACAGTGCCATGTCAACACCAGACAGGGCGTTATTCATAATTGGTCCGCTGCGCCAATACCCGCTGACGCACGCTGACTGCCAGATATCCTCAATCCGGGTCGGGTCCTTACCCAGCAAAAACGGCGCCATGTATTCGTCAGTAGCAGTTTTCACCGCATGTATCCGTTGGGTAAAGGTGGCACAGCCTAAACCGTATAAGCCCGGCTGGTTCGTTTCCACTTTCACCACCGCAAGGTCAATGCCGCCGGGTGCTGTCAGAATAGTTTTCACTGCTGTGATTCTTAGATTACTCACACTAACTCCTTAATGTTTAAGGTAGAGCCTTAACGTTATTGTCAGGAAGATCTTCTACCGCCATAGGTTTTTATAAATATCATTTTGTATGTTGTCCTACAAGTGGCGGTTAAGTACGGAGTTAATACAAGAAAAGCGATATAAGAATGGGTTTGTTTATTAACTTATTGATTTTTATTGTTATTTAATTGGGTTATCAATTGGAGTGTTAAAAGATGAACGCTTTTTTTGTGACAGATCCTGCAAATTAAGTGAGCAGTAATTGAATTAAAAATGCACATGCAGCAAGTTAAACATGACTGATGTCATACAAGTTGTTTGCTTATCGCTTAACTGAGGATTGATTATGTCTGCTGCACTTTTTGATTTAACCGGGAAAACTGCGCTGGTTACAGGATCTGCCCGTGGTCTGGGTTTTGCTTATGCGAAAGGGCTGGCTGCCGCCGGGGCGCACGTCATCCTGAATGATATTCAGGATGAGCTATTACAGGACTCCGTACAGACTCTACGCAATCAGGGGTATCAAGCCCACGGCGTAGCTTTCGATGTCACCAGCGAGCATGCCGTTGAAAGCGCTTTCGAGGATTTGGATACACAAGGATTGCAGGTGGACATTCTGATCAACAATGCCGGTATACAGTATCGTAAGTCGATGATCGAACTTGAACTCGAACAGTGGCAACGTGTGATCGATACCAATCTTACCAGCGCGTTTATCGTCTCGCGCGCGGCAGCAAAGCGCATGATTTCCAGAGGGTTGGGTGGAAAAATCATTAACATCGGATCTTTAACCAGCCAGGCCGCTCGTCCAACAGTAGCGCCTTATACTGCCGCCAAGGGTGGGATAAAAATGCTCACCTGTTCAATGGCCGCAGAGTGGGCAGAATTCAATATCCAGTCCAATGCGATTGGCCCTGGCTATATTCTCACTGACATGAACACCGCGTTGATTGAGAACAAAGAGTTCGATAGCTGGGTTAAGGCCAGCAATCCTTCAAAACGCTGGGGCCATCCGCAAGAATTGATCGGCACCGCCGTTTTCCTCTCTTCCTCCGCTTCTGATTATATCAATGGTCAAATTATTTACGTCGATGGCGGATGGCTGGCGGTACTGTAACCAGCAGAATTTTTAGCTCTTCTGGCCCACCATTGAGAAAAGGGTGGGCGGTCCCTACTCAGCCTTTATAAAAACACTGTGCTTTATAATATGTTGGGGTAGACCCTGACTCGGGATACTAAAATGAAAGCAACGAAATCGCGATTCTTTATTCTGTCGCTGTTGTTTATTGTGACAGCCATTAATTATATGGATCGAGCTAACCTGGCCGTGGCCGGGAGTAATATCCAGTCTGAATTCGGACTGAGTGCCACGCAGCTTGGATTACTTTTTTCAATGTTCACGTGGTTTTATGCAGCCAGCCAGATACCGGTTGGATACGTACTTGACCGTGTTGGATCACGAATTCTGTACGGCTCCGCAATTATCCTCTGGAGTATTTTCACCTTTCTGATGGGGTTCGCTTCTCACCATCTGTTCGCCACTGCAACGGCATCTTTTTTAATGCTCCTGGCCTGCCGGGCGCTGATTGGTATCGCTGAGGCCCCTTCTTTTCCATCAAATACCAAGATCATCGCAACATGGTTTCCTGACCATGAACGAGCACGAGCCACAGCAATTTACTCCAGCGCACAGTACATTGGTCTGGCATTGTTAACGCCAGCATTATCCTGGATCGTTGCTGAATATGGCTGGGAGATGTCGTTCTACCTGTCCGGAGGTGCTGGTATTTTCTTTGGGGTTTACTGGCTGATGAAATACCGCGATCCGCAACACAGTACAACTATCAACCAGCAGGAGCTTGATTACATTCGTAACGGGGGTGGCTATGGTTCTAAAAATCAGGCCGCCGTCAGTGAAAAAATTAGCTGGAAAGACATTAGTTTTTTTCTTAAACAACGCACAATTTGGGGCTTATTTATTGCGCAGTTCGCGTGTTCTTCGACGCTCTATTTCTTTCTTACCTGGTTCATTGTTTACCTGGAAAAAGGTTTGCACCTGTCGATTACAAAAGCAGGTATAGGGGCATCGTTTCCTTATTTGATGGCAATGGCGGGGGTTCTTTGTGGCGGCACGCTTAGCGATATGCTGCTGAAAAAAGGAAAATCCCGCACGTTTGCACGTAAACTTCCGGTCATCTCCGGGCTGTTAGTGACGATGGTGATCTGTCTGGTCAACTTTTTCGAGGATCAGCCAAACATTGCTATTGCTATCCTTTCGGTCGCTTTCTTCGCCAACGCCTTTTCTAACCTTGGCTGGGTCGTCTGGAGTGACGTCATTCCACGTAACTTTATTGGCACAATGGGGGGATGCCTGAATATTTGCGGCAACCTCTCCGGCGTTGTCAGTCCTATTGTTATTGGGGTTATTCTGCAGCGTACCAACAACTTTCAGTACGCAATGTGGTACATCGCAGCCGTCGCGCTGGTAGGTTTGCTCGCTTATATCTTCCTGGTAGGAAAAATAGAAGTCATTGTCCCTCCTGAATCCGAAACCTCTCTTGGGCAACAAGAAAATTTAACAGAGGCACTGAAATGAAGATGAAACATAAAATTATCTGTAAAGCCTGTTTCGCCTATGGTGAGAAAGATATTCGAGTTGAACAACGTGAGCTGGAATATAGTGAAGATGATGTGCTGGTTAAAGTAGAGGCCGGTGGCATTTGTGGTTCTGATATTCATTATTATCAGCATGGGCGCGCCGGAATGTCCGTCCTTAAACATCCGATGGTCGTTGGGCATGAGTTTGTCGGCGTCATTGAAAAGGCTCCGCAGGGTTCAGGGCTTGATGTCGGGCAACATGTGGCAATCAATCCCTCCCAGCCGTGTAACCAATGCACCTGGTGCCTTGAAGGCAAACAAAATCTCTGCTCCACAATGCGGTTTATGGGGAGCGCGCAGTATAACCCACATGTGAACGGTGGCTTTTCAGAATATGTCGTTGTATCTGTTGAACAATGTATTCCATATACAGGTGTCACGCCGCAGGTTATGGCGTTCGCTGAACCGACGGCCGTTGCAATCCATGCCGTAAACATTGCTGGCACGTTAGTGGGTAAAAAAGTCTTGGTTATTGGAGCAGGGCCGATCGGTTGTTTGATTATGGCTGCCGCGCGCTGTGCTGGAGCCTCAGAAATTATTGCCGCCGATGTCAGTAATCGTTGTCTGGATCTGTCAAAAGAGATGGGCGCGAGTGGGGTGTTCAATCCGGCTGAAGAAGGCAGCAGCAAGTCCTATGAGGCTAATAATGGTTATTTTGACGTGGTGTTTGAGGTCTCTGGTAGCCCTGCCGCCATTCAGTCCACCGTGACATTGACTCGGCCTGCGGGAACAATTGTTCAGGTAGGGATGGGCGCGACGACCGTTGAATACCCGGTGATGCCTATGCTGGTTAAAGAGATTCGTTGGGTTGGTTCATTCCGATTTATTAATGAGTTTGCAACGGCTGTCGCGTGGCTGGAAGATGGGCGAATCGATCCTCTGCCGCTGCTTAGCGCTGAGTTCAAACCTGAAAATATTGAAGATGCGCTTATTTCCGCGGCGGATAAAACACGTTCATCAAAGGTACAAATTACTTTCTGATACCCTGGAGGAAAATTCAGGAAAATTCAGGAAAATTCAGGAAAATTCAGGAAAATTCAGGAAAATTCAGGAAAATTCAGGAAGATGAAGGAAGTGAAATAGAATTAATACCATGCCAGAACGGGGAGAAGTCTGTCTCGACCTCTCCCCGCAGTGATGCCGCTTTACAATTTAACTAAACAACACCTGCAACCAGATATAACCCGCACATGGCGCTGATTCCGCCAAGCAAACGCAGCAGCTTATCACCGTTGCCAGATTTCAGCAGGAAGTGTGCGCCTACTGCGCCCACGACATGTAGCATCGCGGTAGTGGCTAAAAAGCCCAGGGTATACGTCACTTTGTTTTGCATTAACGGCATCTCGTAGCCGTGCGCGTAGCCATGAAAAATACCGAAGAGGGCGGTTGCTGCGGCTGCCAGATAAACCGGGAGGATCTTTTTCACGCTAATGGCGATACCCAGCAGCACCACGGAGAGTGAAACACCGATTTCAGTCCAGGGTAATTCAATATGTTCAAAGCCAATTAATCCACCGGCGAACATGAAGCAGACGAAGGCGGAAGGAACGATCCAGATAGCTTTGCCACCGATTTGGCTGCTCCACGCGCCGACGGAGATCATCGCCAGCAGGTGATCCAGCCCCGACAGCGGGTGCATCCAGCCCATCGCTTCCCCGGAGCTATGCGCATGCGCGCTGCTCATCAATAATATTGGTGCGGCCATCAGGATAAAATTAATCACTGCTTTATCGATTTTCATACGGAATGTCCTCCCGCGACAGGCAGGGTGAGTGAGGCCCAGATACTTTTCCAGTCGGCGTTCTCATCCGGGGACACATCCATATCAACCGAGCTGAATAACCATTCTCCCTTCTCAGGCAGATTAAAGCTGGCTAGCCCTTTCTCATCGGTGGTCGCCCGCAGGATGGTTGGCGGAGTAGTGTTGAGTTCAGCTTTTACCTGTAGCCCGGCTAATGGCTTTGAGCTGGCTAACAGTTTGACGACAAAAGGCGTACCTGGCTTATAGCTAAGCGGTTCAGTGACGGGAACCAGCTCATGCTCAAGCCCAAGAACCTTGTCATACCCTTTGCTTTGGTTATCTACCAGAATTAGCGACTTGGCACATCGGTAAAATATTTCCACGCCAGGCTGGTTGGTATCACCATTCTCCTTGCGGGCAGCAATAATTTTCGTTAGCCCTTCTTCTTTCAGGTAATCTTCAAACTCATCCGCAGGCAGGGTGATTTTCGCCCCATTAGTGGTCAGAGAAGCTATTGTTGCACCCGGCGACCGCGTTTTCAGGTGGCCGATGACGAGTGCGCCGTCGTGCCCTTCTACCTTCCATTGTCCCAGCGCATCCTGCGCGTTGAAGGTAGCGATAAGACCAGGCAGGCGAGGCGTTTGCTTGCCGGGAACGCCTGGTCCGATACGTAATTCAAAAATAACCTTTTGGCCATTTTTGGACATCGCATCGTGCGGCAGGATCCAAAAATCATGGGCAAAGGCATTGCCATAGCACAGAGCAAATATTGCGAAAAAGAGGCTGGCTGCGTTTATTGCTTTACGCGCAGCCCGGAAGGTACATCCTGTCATCACGCAGTCCTTCATCTCAGGTTGCAATTAAAAAGCCATGCTTTGCAGCATGGCTAAAAGAGAATGCCTTTATTTAAATGAGGCAGGCATCAGGTACGGGAAATCTTTGGTATACAGTTTTTGATCGGTAATATTCTGGTCGGTTGGTTGGCCTAACAGCAGAGTCAGCATTTCACTCATCGCATCATCGCTCAGGCTACGCCCATTGATCGACGCGGCGGAGAATTTGGCCGGGGTTCCGACGTTGTAGGTCAGAACATCAGGCACCAGCATGTCGGCAACTTTGTCGCCATATACCTGAGGCTCTTTCTGAGAGTGCGCAAAGGTGCTGGCACGAGCAGTACGCGCAGAAACGAAGTTTTTCATATCCTGAGAGTTATCAGGGCGGCTCTGGTCATGCTCTGCTTTCAGCGCTTCATTTTCAAAAAGCATTGAGTGCGAGAAGAGTGGGATCGCGGAATACTGCACCTGTTTCCAGCTGCTGTCTTTCTGCACGGCGGTTGTCATGAAGACTTTGATCGTTTTGCCCAGCATCTTGTTTGGCACATCCAGAACGATGGCACCTGATTTACGGCCAACGAAGATGTTCTTCCCTTTCACCGATGTCCAGATCTTCGGATCGTAGGTACCTTCGGACAGCTGCTGGCGCAAGATATGCAGACCAGGGGAGTTACCGAAGAACGGATCTTTCACAACCCCCGCCCACAGCTGAATGCCATCAGCCAGCTCCGCTTTTTTATTCAGCTCGCCTTTGCCAATTTCCTTACCCTTTGACCCTACCGGTGCGTTGGGTGACGCTAATTCATAGACCGTATAGTTGCCTTTCTCATCGAACATCAGAGAGAAGGTATGGCCTGCCTTGAATTTTGCGTCATCGGCAATATGGATGTTATAGAGCGCACCCGGCTTGAAAACGCCGCCAGGGGCATCTTTAGGAGAATTGTTAATATCCATGATGAACGCGGTGGCATTCGGGCGTGAAGACTGGAAAACATAATTATCGAGCTGATTAATCGTCGGGTCCTGAAGGGCTGCCGCGGATTCGAAATGGTGGCTGGCAAGCGCGGCTGTTGAGCAGGTAAGTGTGGTCGCCAGTAAAACAAGCTTCAGGTTATGCTTATGAAGATTCATGATTTTTCCTCGATCAAAATACAACATGTTGAAAAGAGTTGTTTTCATTGATGTTAAGACGCGGGTCTTTTGAATCTTAAAATTCCAGACCTGCGAATTAAGTGGCAGGGGTGATTCTGACTCAGCGCCGCTATTTGTATATTTCAGCCGTTGCGCGTACGTCAGTGCCCATACCCTCCATGCCAATTGAAGTAATATGATAATAAGCAGCACCTTTTTTATCGGCTTCTTCTGATAGTGCGGTAACCGCTTCATCAATGGTGCCGTCATTTTTTTCGACTGAGATAGTGCCAATTTTTTCTTTCATATTTGCCATCTCAGAGCTACGAATTTCTTGCGCAGCAAAAACGCTAAAACTTAACGTTAAAAGTAGCAGGGATGGAATTATTTTTTTCATTTCCAGAAGTCCTTTTATAATAATAAATTAATGTTGCCCTTGTTGGTAAGGACACTGTGAGCGTAATTTAACTGCCAAAATTGTTCAACTGCTGAATTATTGCGCGATGATAACTGAGGGGATGATAACGCCGGGAACAGATTATTGTTTTGTGAAACAGGAGCGAGCGATGTAATCATTCGTAATTTTATATTATGTGATTGTATGCTTCTGATTGTTTACGTTCTTCAGGGTATTTGAAAAACAAATCTTAATAATTAGAAGTAATAAATTATTTTAGAGGTGGGATTCAGAATAAAGACAGAATGCATGGAGCACTCTTATTCTTGCATAAATTACATTGCTAAATTTGATCTGGCTCACGTTTTTTACGCCGAAAGTCATTTTCCTGAAATTTAATGATGGCAGAAAGATGAAAAAAGGCAGGCGTTGAAGGAGTGAAAATACTGATGCAACCACAGGGGAAAAACGGGTTGCATCAGGTTGAGCAATACTGTTGCTCAATTCTCAGGACAGAGATGCGGTAACGGCTCTAATTAGCGTCTGCTTTTTTTATCGCGTCACGAATGGCTTTAACGTCCTTTGCCTTTACCGGTGGCGCGCGATTACCCCACCCATGACGAATAAAGGTGGCGACATCGGCAACTTGCTTATCATCCAGCTGGCTTGCGAAGTCAGGCATCACAATGCCGGACGAATCGCTTCCGGTGGCAGGCTGTGCGCCTCCCTTGAGGATGATGCTGATGACCGAAGAGGGGTCATCCCCCGCGATGGCAGGATTCAGCGCAAGGGCAGGGAAGATATTTTGGTAGCCCTTACCATCGTCGCCGTGGCAGCCAGAACAGTTATCAACATAGAGTTTTGCCCCAACCGCGCTGACATCTCCCTCCGCCAAAGCTTGCGCAGTTTTTGGATCGTCTTTTAAGGCCGCCTCTTCTTTTCTGGCTGGCAAAGATTTCAGATACACCGCAATCGCATTCAGGTCTTCATCGGTCAGTTGATGAGTGCTCCTGGAGATCACTTCTTTCATGATGCCAAATGCCGTGGTGCGGTCGTTTTTCCCGGTATCAAGGAAATCGACAATATCTTGCTGGGACCACTCGCCCAGGCCGGAGGCTTTGCTGCCGGTGAGGTCGGGCGCATACCAGATATCGACTTTCCCTCCGCTCAGATAGTCCGGGTCAGTCTGGTCCAGCGCTTTTTCCTGTAGGGCGACACCGCGCGGAGTGTGGCATGACCCACAATGTCCTAACCCCTGAACGAGGTAGGCTCCACGCTGCCACTGGGGATCTTTCGATTTTGGCAGGCTAACGGTGCCATCCGTAAATGCCCATTGCCACACATGAAGTGGCCAGCGGATATTCAGCGGCCACGGGATATCGCTCTCGCGATTAGGATTAACCTGTGGCTGCACGGCCTGCTGGAACCAGTCATATAAATTGTGCAGGTCGTCGTTACTGAGGCGGGAATAAGAAGGATAGGGCATCGCCGGATAAAGGGCGTGTCCGTCCTTTGCGATACCTTCCCGCACCGCGCGGGCAAAGTCTTCGTAGCTGTAGTCACCAATGCCGGTTTTTTTATCGGGGGTGATATTGGTTGAATAGATATTGCCGATCGGGCTGGCAATTTTAAGTCCACCGGCGAAAGGTTTTGCCTCATCCGCCGTGTGGCAGGCTGCGCAATCGGCGGCGAGGGCAAGATAACCCCCCTTTTCGACTGAGTCATCAGCATTGGCCATGGCCAGTGGAGAATAGAGTGAGACTACGCTTGCCAGCGCCAGTGGAATCACTGCCAGAGCTTTAACAATAATGTCACTTCGCAACATCCGTTTTTTTTCATTAAGCGACATGAAACGACCCTGTAAGTTGAATTAATTGATAGGTGCTTTCGCTTCGTCGGCGACGCGATAAGGCAGATGGCTATCATTAATTAATGTGAAATATATTGCAAATGATAATAAATATATGTCTGGTGAATGATTGCCGGATTCCACTTTGCCTTTTAGATCTTCATCGCTGCTGACCTGCATAAATGTATGGCAGAGTGACCAATTACGAATAAATAAAATATTTATTTCAGGTGATTTGAATTTACTTGCGCGGCACGGCAAGTGCCTCTGTATAAGGCGCGTTTTGTCTGAGGTGGTTGTTTCCGATTATCCCGCTTTGGTAACTGGTGAGTGTGCTACCAGAGGCCGAGTATTTAAAACTCGACGGATTTGATTAAAGATAATCCGCTTCGCTACTGGAATCTACGTAACCGAATATCCTGTAACCATACGCGGCCTCGATACCGACAACATGGATAGCGCGAAGCAGAACGCCGGTTTTCTTTTGCTGTTCAGGGGATGAGGTCACAATGTCCAGGTACTGAATAGTCTGATATCCACCAGTAATGAAATGGTAATACCAGTCACCGTCAGGCAGAGATTCATCACCATTGAGAGAGGTTGTTCTCCATACGGGAGGGGGGCTCATCTTCGCCATTGCCAGCCGAATTTCCTCCCATTTTGTCTCGTTCATACAGCTCAAAAGCATGGTATCTCCCCCTGTTAAATCGCGTTACGGTAGCGCCGGTAAAGGGCAGGGTATCTCCGCTGACTTTACCGGCATCACAACTTTAGATTAATACTCTGGGCTGAGTTTAAACGTTGAAACGGCACGTGAAAGCAGGTTCGCCTGACCTTCTACTCCCTGCGCTGTCGTTGCCACTTCCTCCACCAGGGCAGCATTTTGCTGGGTAACTTCATCCATCTGGGTGATGGCTACCCGGATTTGCTCCACGCCCCGATTTTGCTCTTCTGACGCCTGAGCGATGTTCTCCATCATGGTATTCGCTTTGCCCACCGCAGAGTTGATATCGCTGATGACCCTGCTGGTCTTATCCGCCAGTTCAGTGCCTTCCTTGATGAACTGTGTCGATTCCGTAATTAGCGCTCCGATCTCTTTGGCGGAATCCGCGCAACGCCCGGCGAGGTTGCGGACTTCACCGGCTACGACAGCAAACCCTCGGCCAGACTGGCCAGCCCGGGCCGCTTCTACGGCGGCATTCAGAGCCAGGATATTCGTCTGAAACGCGATGCCATCAATGACGCTGATGATATCAACCATTTTTTGTGCGCTTTTGCTGATGACATTCATTTTTTCCATCACCCCCAGCATTTGCACTTCCCCTTCAGAAGCGATGGTGGCGGTACTCTGGAACATTTGCGACGCCTCACGCGCATTGTCCGTGTTCAGTTTTACCGTCGAGGAAATCTGTTCCATGCTGGCCGCCGTTTCAACGACCGCGGCTGCCTGCTGTTCTGTACGACTGGAAAGATCACCATTACCGCTGGCGATTTCCTGGGTGCCAATGTTGATGGATTCAGCCCCCTGACGAATGCTGGCTACGGTTTCTCTGAGCCCCGCCTGCATCTGCTGCAGAGACTCGCACAGCAGACCAATTTCGTTGTGGTTTGGTACCTGAATAGCGCCGGTAAGGTCACCGTTACCAATTTCGTCAAAATGCCGGGCAACGGTTTCCAGAGGACGAACGAGCGTTGTGCGCAGCCAGAAGTAGGTCGTGATGAACAGCATGACGGCGATAGCGAGCATAATAATCATCACCAGCACCGCAAAATGGTAAGAGGCCTTACTGCTTTCAACAATAGCATCCAGACCATCCTGCGTGGCTGCCATATAGGAACTATATTCTTTATCCCAGACGGCACGTGCTTTTGCCGTCGCGGGATTGTTGCCGACCATTGCACTTTTTAATGTCTCCACGTCGGCAGACAGCGTTTCAATATTTTTTTTCAACTCAGCAGCCTGATTTTTGTAGGCTGCTGTCAGGCTTGCGCCAATCGCCGGGTTGGAATCAGACAGGCCGGGAATTTTTAAAAAAGCGGCGAAATGTTGATCGGCTGTATGCATCTCATCGAGAACCTTGCTTTGCGTTCCTGCAATATCAAAACTTTGACCGTAGATTTTCGCCGTTGCGGCCGCTCTAAGCAGAATACGTATGCGGGTAATGCTGTCGCGCGTTGCGTTCAATGCTTTCTGTTCATCCGCATTGTTGTGCAGCATTTTTAGGTCGTGATTATTACTTTGTAGGAAATACAACCCTAATCCACAGGCAATGGCCAGCATTAAGGTAAACACGGCAATAATACCCACCAGTCTCACGCTAATTTTCAAGTTTTTCAAACTACACTCCTTTGTTATCAGAACCGAATGTTTTTGTTCAGCGTCGGGTTATCGGCAGTTTGCGAATAAAAATTACCCCAAAGGATCACAATACATGCTGCAAACCTGAATAATTAGATCCAGGTCTCTGTATGCAAGATATTGATAGAGAGATATCTCGGAGAAAGCATAGCTTTAGGAATTATCTTGCTCTTGCTGCTGGCAAAAATAGATGCTGTAGTCAAATAAAAGTTGGTTTAAAAATAAAGGTACAAGCAATTGGCTGTCAGGATTTATTTTAGAATGAACTTTTTGTTCTGGATTCTTTTTGTTGGCCTGCTTCACGTCTATTATCAACGCGCCTTGTTACGTAATATTGTAATTAATTTTAATACGTTACTGGTTGTTGTTCAGCTATTTTAATTTGTAGATTGAGAGTTTTTGGATTGACGCGTGTATCTGTCGCGCTGCCTGCAATGGCAGAAAACAACAAATCAAAACAGCATGCCAGTGCAGCAGAAAAGAGGCAGAATTCTTTTGAACAACATCTTGCCAGCGGTGCGGTAAGCCTTAGCGCCGCGGATTGCGGATGAAGATCGCTCGACTTTTATCCCGGTGCCATAGCCAACTCATTCGCCTCTGTTGGGGCAGGGGTCAGCCCAAAGTGTGATGAAGTGATAATTTTGGACAATTTTTGAGTTGCAATGCATTTGTTATGTTATAACATCGCTCGACTCACCCT
This sequence comes from Dryocola clanedunensis subsp. sulfonylureivorans, assembly GCF_016756775.1. GTDB lineage: Bacteria > Pseudomonadota > Gammaproteobacteria > Enterobacterales > Enterobacteriaceae > Dryocola > Dryocola clanedunensis. Next base: position 22,166 of record NZ_JAERMU010000036.1, read on the forward strand.
TTACAGGGATTTGAATTTGTCACTTCACTGGAATTTCTATGACGCTTAACCTCAACAGCGATAATAGTAATCAGAAAATATATCCCCGCTCACGCCTCTTGCTGTGTAGAGCTGTCGTGGTCTTATTGCTTGTTTTTGCAGCAACTATTTATTTTATGTGCCTGGTATCGGACAGACAAAGTCCATGGTCGATTTTCTTTTGGCCGATAGTGGCAGCATTGCTGCTTGCATTCGCGGTTGTTGAGAATCTGTTATGCGGTTTACCTGCCCAGGTTGAAACTTGCTCTCAGGGAAACACCGGCGGAAAAGAGCGGAAGAAATATTTCTGGACATTGCCTGCATCTGCGCCTGTCAAAAGGTGGATGACGCTCGGTTATCAGCTTACGGTTACCACCGCCAGCTCTCTGTTGGCTATTTATTTCGCGGCAAACAATTTTTCCACTGAGGTTGTGCTCACTCCAGTGGAGCGCGGCCTGTTCACCATCGTGTCGCTGTTGCTGGTGATTTGTTTTGGGTTATTAGTCAGCGAGCGGATGTTGAGTCACCGTTCCATGCGCAACTGGCCATTACAAACAGCCTGTGTTGGATTATCGCGCACATTGTTGAGTGTTGTTCTGTTAATTACCATTGCGCTTGTCATGTCGAGTTTCGCCCTGCAGTCAGCGTATTGGGTAACCTGTCTCGCCAGCAGCATTGTCCTGTGGGTGGCCGTCGAATTTCTGATCTGCGCATTTGTCACAGCCTGCACTGTTCCCGCAAGCACAGCAAAAACACCTCTATTTCTGACGAAAAGTCTGCTGGCCGAGTTGTACCACTGGCCATTTCATCCATTGCTGCTGCTGAGAAAGAAAATCCACCGTCACTTTGGTATTGATATCGGCAAGATTCAGGCTTTCAGACTGATGGGGCATCTCTTCTTTCCGGTACTTTCCTGCATCGTTTTAGTTGGTTGGGTGAGCAGCAGCCTTAATGAAGTCTCCCTTCATCAACGTGGCGTTTATGAACGTTTTGGTCGTCCGGTTGAAGTCTTGCAGCCCGGATTGCATCTGGGATTACCCTGGCCCTTTGGTCGTGTTGTCGCTGTCGATTATGGCGAAGTTCATGAACTACAGCTGAGTGAGCCACGGCCTGTCAAAGATGCCTCCGCCGCTAAAATTGTGGACAGTATCGAAGGTCCTGCTCCTCAGGAAAGCTGGCGGCTATGGGATAATAGCCATTCCACCGACCAGGCTCAGATGATTGCCAGTGCCATGAGTGGAAAACAGAGCTTTCAAATTGTGAATATGGATATTCGCCTTATCTGGCGCGTGGGTATGAAGGATAACGATGCGGTAAAAAGTATTTATAAAACAGATGACTTATCGGCAACCATTCAACGTATTGCAAGACAGGTATTAACGCAATATTTTGCCCATCAGCAACTTGATGCTTTATTAAATGAGCAGCGTGCCACCATGGCAAAGACGCTCAATCAGGAGATACAAAGGCGCCTGAGCAAGTTAGATATCGGAGTAGAGCTACTTTATACGCGGGTTGAATCTATCCATCCTCCTGCTGGCGCGGCGAATGCCTATCATGGCGTTCAGGCAGCACAAATCACAGCGAATACCCAAATAGCCCGCGAGCGAGGGTATGCCGCAACCAGCAGCAATGATGCGCAGCGGAAAGCCGCGACCACCATCAATCTGGCCCTGGCGACTGCTCATGAATTGCAATCGCAATCTAAAAAATCCCTGACGCGCTACAGTGCTGAACATGACGCCTGGAAAATCAATCCTGAGGCTTATCTGCAAGAGCGCCGTTATCAAACTTACAGCAAAGCGCTGTCCACTACCTCGCTACTCATTCTCGATAATCAACTCACCGGGCATAACGAACCCGTGCTCGATTTAAGACAATTTTCCCGATAGCGCTGAAAGATATAGGCATGCACAAAATGAAGATCCGATCCATTTCCGATCCTGCTACTGCTGGCAAAGTGGGTGTGGCTTCCACATTGCTTCAGGAGAGAACATCCCGGTCAGCAAAGCGATGGCTACGTTACAGTATCGCTGCTTTACTGATATTGCTGGCATTATTAACAGCCTGTCTTGTCCAGGTTCAGGCTGGCAAGGCAACTATTATTACCCGCTTTGGGAGCCCTGTGCGTGTACTGCTCACGCCTGGCCTTGCATGGCGGTTGCCTGCGCCATTTGAAACGCCACTGGATGTGGATTTGCGTAGTCGCTCAACGTCAAGTGGTTTGCAGGATGTGGGGACCCGTGATGGTCTGCGCGTGATCGTCCAGGCCTGGGCTATCTGGAAAGTGAGTCCGGAACAGCAAAATGTCCTGCGATTTATCAGGGCAGTACAAAATCAGCCGGATGAAGCCGCTCGACAAATTCGTACTTTTATCAGTTCATCGCTGGAAACCACCACCAGTAATTATGCTCTTTCGGATATTGTTAATACCGATAGCAAGCAGGTGAAAATTTCTCAGCTAGAACAACAAATCAGAGCACAATTACAGACTCAGCTACTTAATAGCTACGGTATTGAACTCATTGACGTTGGGATTGAACGTCTGACCTTACCGGCTGTGACCCTGAATGCGACCGTTGAGCGTATGCGCGCTGAACGTGAAACTATCGCAACCGAACGCACTGCAGAAGGTAACCGGCTGGCAGCAGAAATCCGCTCCAAAGCGGACCGTGATGCTCGTATTACTGAGGCTGATGCTTCTGTTGAAGCTGCCTCTATCACCGCAAGAGCACAACAGGACTCTGCGGCAGTTTATGCTAAAGCATATTCGCTCGATCCCCAGCTTTACAATCTGCTGCGTTCACTTGATACGCTTAATGACGTCGTCAATAAAAGCACGCGTATTGTATTGAGTACCGATGCTGCGCCATTTAAAGCGCTGGTACAAAAACCTGATAATGCGCAAAAGGCAGCACCATGAAAAAAGCATCTTTACCTATGACCCCCTGGGGACAATCATACAGGATTGCCTTTTTTAGCCTCTATGGCGCCACGCTGCTGGCAGCTATGGCATGGCTGTTTTCCAGCTTTCACCAAATCACACCCGATAGTCAGGCGGTCATCTTTCGCTTCGGAAAACCCGTTGGTGTTGAACACTCAGGCGTTCTCTTTGCCTGGCCAAAACCTGTTGATCGAGTGGAAGTCATTCCAGGACCCGCCCGTATCCTGCAACATGATGTGCTTCCTTTACAGCGAAGCGAGCAGCTAAAGGGCCTTTCACCAGCGCAATATTATACAGATGCAGGAGCTGGGGCTGGTTATCTGCTTACCGGGGACTCCGGCGTCGTGCAACTCAATATGCAGATTTTCTATCGTATAAAAGATCCTCTGCGTTACGTTTTGCAGCGTCCGCATATCGATGCATTGATAGACCGTCTTTCTCAACGCGCGGCTACACGGGTATGCGCTGGACGTGACCTGGACACCATTCTTGTTGCCAGACCAGAAACATTACGCAATGACAGCCACGCAGCTCAGGAGCGCTCCCGACTGCGTACTGACCTGAAGCAGATGATTGCGCTTGATTTACAAAAACTGTCTGGTAGCGATAATGACCCGGGGATCGCCATTGAACGTGTCGATATTGCCTCCTCCCTTCCTGATAATGCCGTTGCGGCATTTAATGCCGTACTCACCGCAAGCCAGCAAGCAGAGCAGAATATTGCGCAAGCCAAAAATGACGCCACGCTTCGTCAGCAAAAAGCACAGCAGCAGGCGGATCGCCTTATTCAGCAGGCTGAGGCTAACAGCAGTGAAATGCACGCAAGGGCTGAAATCGCCACCCAAACCATCATTAAGCTTGCCCAGGCCCGTGCCGATGGCAGTAACCCCGGAATGTTGCAGCGAATTTGGCGGGAAAAAATCTCGTCGGTCCTTTCCCGAGCCGGGCAGGTTATTACCATCAACCCTGGAAATAACAGCAAGGTCATTTTGTCAGGTCCTGATGCCCAGGCATCACAATCATCTTCTACACAGTTATTTGGGGGTATTCCATGAGTCAACAGTGCTGTCACGGACATATGCATCCTAACTTTAGTCAGGCCTTGCTTACGCCCGAAGAAAGACGCCGTATGGCGGTGCAACTGACGCTCGCGATGACCACCATAGGTTTAATTCTGCTGAGTCTGTTGTGGCGCTATCTTGCCCCACAGCAAGCGGCTATCAGCGATTTGCTCGCTGGCGTGGCCTGGCTTATTGTCGCGGTGCCAGTTTTCAGGGCCGGATTGCATAGCCTGCGCCATCCGGATTTGCATGGTGTCACTGATTTGCTGATTGTCTTAGCCATGCTGGGAGCCTGGGCCTTAGGAGATTTGATTACTGCGGCGTTGCTGCCAGTTCTGATGATTTTTGGCCACATGCTTGAAGAAAGAAGCGTGATGGGAACGAGACAGGCTATTGCAGGCCTAACGAAACTTACCCGGAGCAAGGCCCGACGTTTGTGTGATGATGGCACACTGAAAACGGTTGATAGTCGTGTTATCAAGAAGGGCGATATTGTTGAGATCCGCGCCGGAGATAACGTTCCCGCAGACGGAAAAGTTATTAGCGGCTACGCAAGTATTGATGTGGCTTCTATTACCGGAGAGTCAGTACCGCAAGAAGCAAGCCCTGGCAGTCTGATTTTTGGGGGAGCTATTAACCTGAATGGTGTGCTCCGCATGGTCGTGACTCAGACGGGCGAACACTCTACCCTGGGGAAAGTTATCGCTCTGATGAAAGATGCGGAACAGGCGAAGCCACCCATTACACGTCTTCTTGAGCGCTATGCCTCTCATTATTTGATTCTGGTGTTATTGATCTCGGCCAGTACCTGGTTCATCACCTACGACAGCCAGGCCATGCTGGCAGTCCTGGTAGCCGCCTGTCCTTGTGCTTTAGTTCTCTCCGCGCCAGCAACGGCTATGGCCGGTATTGCAGTGGCTGCACGACATGGCATTTTGATTCGTAATGCTGCCTTTTTAGAAGAGTTGGCCGATGTTGATGCGTTGATTATTGATAAAACTGGCACGTTGACTCAAGGGCGTCTGCGTCTGGTGGATACCCGCCTCACCGAGGGGAGTGATTATCACAGCGTGTTGCAGCTCGCAGCGGCTCTGGGCGCGACAAGTAGCCACCCCGTTAGCCATGCGCTTGCCGAATATGCACAACCAGGCAGCACATGGGTTGTAAAAAATACACAGGAAAAGCAGGGTTTTGGGCTGGTTGCAGAGACTTGTGGTGGTCCTGCGCTAATGGGGCGTGCGGATCTTTTTGCAGAATATTCAATTGCCACTTCTGAGCAACCTGATCATAACGGTCCGTTAGTTGGGATTGCACATAACGGTACATTTTTGGGCTGGCTTTTGCTGGCGGATACTCTGCGCCCGGAAGCGCTGGAAACGCTTCAGGGGTTAAGAGATCTCGGCATTGAAAAAAGACTCTTGTTAACGGGGGATCACCTCAAAGCCGCTAACACCGTAGCCCAGACCCTGGGGATCCTGGATGTGGTGGCGCATGCGCTGCCGGCAACAAAATTGCAAGAAGTACAAAAAGCCGTGAGCGAGGGGTGGCGGCCGTTGGTGGTGGGTGATGGCATCAATGATGCACTGGCGCTTAAAGCCGGGGCGGTAGGTATAGCGATGGGGGCTAACGGGGCTGATATAACACTGGTTTCAGCTGATGTGGTTCTGACAGGGAGCGACTTACGCCGTCTTCCATGTGCAATCAGACTGAGTCGAAAATGCCGTAGTACGCTGATGGTCAATGTATTTATCGGTCTGGGCTGGACCATTTTGATTGTTGTCGCCGCAGCGCTTGGATGGTTAGGTGGAGCCGGGGCGCTTGTCGCAGCGTTGCTGCACAATTTAAGTACACTGATGGTATTAGGCAATACTGGACGCTTGCTACAGTTTGATGAAACCGGAAATAAGTCTGACGTGGTTTGAATTATCGTGATCTTTCTTTGTTATTCAATATATAAGGTTCAGCAGATATAAATTCTAGCCAATTATTCTGATGTTTGACACAGATTGCCAATAAAAAATAGAACTGGTCAGTTATTATTTAGGCAATTATTCAGAGTCGACCTGCTGACCGTTTATAATATTGCCGTATACGTTGACTTGGGTTTTAGTTAGCAGGCATATGATTAATTTTGCCGGTACTTATATAACTGGTTTACCTGACAGCAATATTGCTGCCTGGGATTACATATTTATGTCATTGTTGCCTGTTTACCGTTACTGGCAATAAGACTAACCAGTAGACAGTCAGGAGGTAGGATGAACTATCGAAACAAAGCAAGATTTGTGACACTGTTTCTTCTCGCCGGAGGAGGGGTAAATAGTCTTTACGCTGAAGACGAACAGCCACTGGACGCAGCGCAAATGGAGAAAATAGCGAAAATGACCGCTAATCCCGTCGGAGCGGCATGGATGTTTTGGGGGCAATATGACAATACGCAGATTCGTGGCGATAAATTAAAAAAAGCCCAGACGGTCTCTAAGTACACATTCCAGCCCGTGATGTCCTTTCCTGTTCGGGCCGGAGGAGCAGATTTAAATTTTGTAGTGAGACCCGTACTGCAATATTACAATGCTCCAAATTTAGGCAACCTATCCTATGATGGCAACAGGTTCACCCCTCAGGGCCGCATGAGTGGTATGGGCGATAGCGCATTACTCACTTTACTAGGCCCTAATCGTGATGATGGGTTTGTTTGGGGAGTGGGGGCGACGCAGATTTTTGATACGGCTGAAAATGATTTGTTAGGTCAGGGGCACTACCAGGCTGGCCCTGCAGTGTTACTGGCAAAACTTGCGCCCAAAGCAGGGGGGACGAATGTTGGGGTGCTGGCACAACATTGGTGGTCAGTGGATAAAAATGATCGTGCAGATACCAGTCAGTCAAATATTCAGTATTTTATAAATTACAGGATGAGCACCACAGAGCTGGTTGGCATGAGTCCAAATATCACTGTTAACTGGAAAAATGATCGCGGCGACAAACTAACCTTTCCTGTGGGTTTAGGTTATTCTAATGTAATAAAAATGGGCGCGCTCCCGGTGCGTTTTGCAGCTGAATTACAATACTCTGTGATTTCCCCAGACGATATTGGTTCGCGGTGGAACTTACGTTTTATGTTCATTCCAGTAATACCGAGTCCTTTCCTTTAAAAATAAATGTTTTTCAACATTCCTGTTTTTCATAAAGCTAAGTAAGCTAGCTTCTTGTTTTACATCAAGCAATTGCTTCTATGACAACTGAAAACGACTTAAGTTGATTTTTGGTCTACATGGGCAACAGTTGGTGTCAATGTAATACATATTATTGAAATGATTCCTGCAGTTATTTTTAGCCATAGAAGTTTTATATGTGAGGGATATTTATGAAACTTAAACTGATAGTCCAGAGTCTTGCGATAGCAGGGCTGCTTTCAACCACCCCATTAACGCCATTATATGCCCAGGCGCTTCCAAAAGAAGCAACAGCTTCGACAAAGCAGACTAACGATGCTCTTTACAGCCAGCTTCCTTTCTCCGATAAGACTGATTTCGCCAATGCGCATAAAGGCTTTATTGCCGCGTTGCCGACAGAAGTCATCAAAGGTGAACAGGGCAATGTCATCTGGGACCCGCAAAAATACACGTTCATAAAAGAGGACGTAAAGTCTCCGGATACCGTCAACCCAAGCCTGTGGCGTCAGGCTCAGCTTATCAATATCAGTGGATTATTTGAGGTTACCGACGGGGTCTACCAGATCCGTAACCTTGATTTATCTAACATGACAATCATTGAGGGCAAAGAGGGTGTCACCGTGGTCGAC
>NZ_JAERMU010000037.1 GCF_016756775.1 Dryocola clanedunensis subsp. sulfonylureivorans
AATGAATTACTGCCTGGTCACTCTTCAAGACTTGATATTTTTTTGCATCCGAAGATGCTTGAGATATCAATCCTGCGAGTGCCCACACAGATTGTCTGATAAATTGTTAAAGAGCAGTGAGTTACGCGCTTTCGCTTGCTAACTCGAGGTGGCGTATACTACGCTTTCCTCTTTCAGAGTCAAGTGTTTATTTTCGCTTTCGTCTGACTGAAGGGCCGGTTTGTAAGCCGTTGTGCCGTGTCAGTGGAGGCGCAGTATAGGGATTTTTAGGAATGTGACAACCCCTAATTTGCAATTTTTTATCAAGCGTCGTTTTTTTGTGCAAACTCGCTGCAAACAGCCAGTTTTTCGAGCGTTTTGAAGCCATAGCGCTCCAGTACTGGCAAAAGCTTTGCCGTTTCTGGCGTAAACGCCATACAAAAAGCAGTGTTCGCCTCTGTAGATAAAGCTTCCGGGGCTTCGTGCTCTAACAACCATGCAGTACGGCGTGCAATAGCTGCACCGGAATCAATCAGGCGTGTCCCTTCCGGAAGCACCTCAAGCAGCTCTTCCTGTAGTAGAGGGAAGTGAGTGCAGCCCAGCACGACGGTATCCGGTGGCTCCTTCATGCGCAGCCACGGACGCAGAATATGACGAAGCTCCTCAAGAGATACCGGTTCACCATGCAGTTTCGCTTCCGCCAGCTCTACAAGCTCAGCCGAACCCAGCATTTCAATTTTGCACTCAGTAGCGAAGCGAGCCACCAGCTCATGGGTATAAGGACGGCGAACCGTGCCTCGCGTAGCAAGCAGACCAACAATGCCATTAGCCGTCATGCGGGCGGCTGGTTTGATGGCTGGAACAACGCCTACAACGGGGAACGCGAATTTCTCACGAAGAGCAGGAAGGGAGACCGTGCTTGCGGTATTGCACGCGATAATAGCCAGCGCAAGCGGATAGCGTTCCTGAACGGCAGTGACAATCTCCACTACACGTTCAACAATGAACTCTTCGCTTTTTTCGCCGTAGGGAAACGCTACGTTATCGAAGGTATAGATGTAATGCAGGTCCGGCAGGAGCTGCCGAACCTCGTTATACACTGAAAGCCCCCCGACACCGGAATCAAAGACCAGTACCGTGGGGCGTGCATCAGAAGGTATAGCTGCCAGTGAGGTAGTATTCCCGTCCTGGGGTTTGATAGCCATAAACCGTCTCGTAATCTTTATCGAACAGGTTGGCGATTCTACCACGAACGGTTAGCTGAGAGGTGACTGGATATGAAGCAGAGACGTCAACTGTGCTGTAGCTCGGCAAAATAGTCTGCGTAGAGCTGTAAGCAGAAGTGTTGTTGTCATAGCGCTTGCCGTAGTACTGCCAGGCCACGTCCATATCGACGTTAAACATCGTCCAGTCGAGCTGGTATTTCGCCTGACGTTTCGCACGACGCGCTAACACTTCATCATTCTGGTCATTACGCGGATCCGTATATTGCAGCGTAACTTTATGGGTAAAGATGCCGGTATCAATGCTGCCCGTCCACTCCACACCTTTAATTGTTGCTGAGTCGATGTTGTCGTAAGAGCCGGCATAGGTCACAGGATCGGAATAATAGGTGATCAGATTCTGGATTTCGTAACGGTACGCCGACAGACGCCAGTCCAGAGGCCCAGTCAGACCTTCAAGGCCAGCCTCCCACTGTTTAGACTCTTCAGGTTTCAGGTTCGGGTTGGAGTCTATGCCAAATCGCGTTGAGCCAAACTGCTGACCAAGGGATGGTGCAAGGAATCCGGTTCCGTAAGAAACAGTCGCGCGATATCCCTCGACAAACTCCCAACCCGCTGCGGTTTGCCAGGTGCCGTGCCAGCCAAACTGTTCGTCATGATCTTCACGGCCGGATGCTTCCAGTGTCACATCGCCATACTGCTGCTGGCCGCTCAGGTAAACCCCGGTGTTGTCACGCTTGTAGGTGTCGGAAAGCACGGTGTCAGAAGAGGTAAGGCGCTGCTGCTGCCAGTCCACCCCGGCACTGATCGAGCCGTTGCCAACGACAAAGTTATTGCCCCACTGAAGATTACGCTGAGACATGTTGTCGAGCGTAGTACCGTCGTTATAGCGGCCGTACTCGCTGCTGTAGTTGTAATCTTTCACTTTCTGGTAGCTGGCAATCAGCTGGGAAGAGTAGATCCCGGAGTTAAAGCGCAGGCCGGCGTCGTAGCCCTGGTTATAGAGCTGTTCTTCATTCGCGCTATAAGAGGGAGAGAACGGTGGGCTACCTAAATCGTAGTCGTTGTTATTGGTATAGCTGTGGCCACGGAAGAAACCGTCAAACTCTTCGTTGAATTTATGCTCTACGCTACCCCAGAACGTTTTATTCCGGGAGCCGTCGCGGTCGTTGTCGCCGCTGTAAGTAGAATTCGGCTGGGAATTAAAGCCTTTGGTCGTGTCGTATGAGCCGGCGATGGTTGCCATGGTATCGCCAAATCGATGACGCAATGTGCCGTCGTACTGCTGGTAACCCTTAGATCCCATACCAGCGGTGATCTGTGATTTCTCTTCATCTGAGTGGGTAATCACGTTGATGACGCCGCCAATCGCACCGGAGCCATAAACAGCAGAGCGAGGCCCGCGAATATACTCAACGCGCTGGACCAGCGAAATTGGGATTTGGTTGAAGTCGGCAGTATTGGAAATACCGGTGCGCGCAACGGGAACACCGTCAATCAGCACCAGAACGTGGCTTGGATTAGTACCGCGAATGAACATGGAGGACGCCTGCCCCATGCCACCGTACTGCGCGATATCCACGCCCGGCAAACGACGCATTACGTCGTTAAGAGATTTTGCCTGCCACTTGTCGATATCCTGACGGGTAATAATATCCGTCGGCGCAAGCACGGTATTCACCGGCTGCTGGAATCGACTGGCGGTAACCATCAGAGTATCGTCAGAATTGCTGTCTTGCGCCCAGCCAGAAAACGCCGTTACGGATAACGCCGTAAGCAGCGAAACTTTTTTTATCATCATTTATTTAAGCATCCACTTCTAATAAGGATGCCGCAGGCATAACAGATAGCACGCGATAGTTATGCAGATTGCGACGTTAACCGGCAGGTCTTCGGGCTTGGAGGTGTTTTATAGATGAGGACTTCCCACTTATTAATAAGCAGTGTCTGCATTTGCGTTCATCCCACTCTTCCTTACCGCTGCGCGTCAGCCCCAGAATTGCACTGGGTTCCCTTTTAACTCTCAGGAGGCCGGAGAGCGCATGCTACCTTTACCGCCATATAGAAGTCCAGACCTCCAGTTAGCCCTCAGCTGACAAAGAGACTGGACATCCCGGGGCTATTCCCTAAAATCGCCGCGTAGTTTGACTTCATTAACAGGTAGCCGCCATGACACCCGAACATCTCCCGACAGACCTTTACGACGCGCAGCTGGCAGAGAAAGTTGCCCGCCTGCAGAGCATGATGGTGCCGTTTGCCGCACCTGCGCCGGAGGTGTTCCGCTCACCTGTCAGCCATTACCGTATGCGCGCTGAGTTCCGTATCTGGCATGATGAAGACGATCTCTACCATATTATGTTCGACCAGCAGACCAAACAGCGCATCCGGGTCAACAGCTTCCCGGCGGCAAGCTCGCTGATTAATGAATTGATGCCAGCCATGTTAGACGGCGTGCGGGATATTCCCTCTCTGCGCCACAAGCTTTTCCAGATTGATTATCTGACCACCCTCAGCAACCAGGCCGTGGTATCACTGCTTTATCACCGCAAGCTTGACGAAGAATGGCGTGAACATGCCGAAGCGCTGCGTGATTCCCTGCGCGCACGCGGTTTCAACGTTCACCTGATTGGCCGGGCGACAAAGACCAAAATCGAACTGGATCAGGATTACATCGACGAACGTCTGCCGGTAGCGGGGAAAGAGATGATCTACCGCCAGGTGGAAAACAGCTTCACCCAGCCGAACGCGGCGATGAATATTCAGATGCTGGAGTGGGCGCTGGACGCGACGAAAAACGCCAGCGGCGATCTGCTGGAGCTGTACTGCGGTAACGGTAACTTTTCTCTGGCGCTGGCGCGCAACTTCAACCGCGTGCTGGCTACTGAAATCGCGAAGCCTTCCGTTGCCGCCGCGCAATACAATATCGCAGCCAACGAAATTGAAAACGTGCAGATTATCCGCATGGCTGCGGAAGAGTTTACGCAGGCGATGAACGGCGTGCGTGAGTTCAATCGTCTGAAGGGCATAGATCTGAAGAGCTATCAGTGCGAAACAATTTTTGTCGATCCACCGCGCAGCGGGCTGGATGCCGACACGGTGAAGATGGTGCAGGCTTACCCACAAATTCTTTATATATCCTGCAACCCGCAAACCCTGTGTGAAAACCTGGAAACGCTGAGCGAAACGCATGTTGTTTCACGCCTCGCTCTCTTTGACCAGTTCCCCTATACCCACCATATGGAATGCGGCGTGTGGCTGACGCGCAAATAGCAAAACGGACGCCTCGGCGTCCGTCAGACTGATGACAAACCTAAAGCGAATGCGTTTCGCAAAGATCTCACCGAATAAATAACAAGGAAAATCAATTCATTGATTTTCGCCTGCTTTCCACAAAGAAGGAAAAACCACGTTTTTTCCTTCTTTGTCAGCAAACTAACGGACGCCTCGGCGTCCATTTTTGTTTGTGGCTGAACTTACTCGGTCATCTGCGCTTTGCGGGCGCGGATCTTCAGACCAATCCAGAACAGTAGCGCCACAGAAAGCACCGCCGGCAGGAAGTTGGAGCCAATCGCCGGATACTCTGCACGCACCACGGCGCTATACAGCAGAACGCCGAGAATAAAACAGGCCGCGGCTAATTTTGGCAAGCCAACCGGCATGGTGCGGTTCAGGTAGCGCTGATGCAGACAGTAGACCGTCAGCACCAGAGCAATAAGGGGGAAGATAGTAAACGGTACTATCGAACTAAACAGCGCGGCACAGGAGCCGTTAATTGACAGGCCAGCAATAAACGCCAACACCAGCGTACCTTTCTCTTGTAACTGTTTCATCACTCGTCCTTCACTCTTCGGATAATTGCGCCAGCGACATCTTCTCTTGTTCCCGGCGATACCAGTAATACGCGCCTTTGGAGATCATGCGCAGCTGCAACACCAGGCGCTCTTCGAGCTGACGCCGCTGGTCGATATCAACGTCCAGCGCCTCGGCACCGGCACTAAATACAATGGTTACCATCGCTTCCGCCTGCGCTTCAGTAAAGCTGCGCGGCATGCGATTTTCGAGTTCTAAATAGTCGGCAAGTTCCGCAATAAAGTGCTGTATTTCACGTGCCACGGCGGCACGAAAAGCAGCGGAAGTCCCGGAACGTTCACGCAGCAGTAAGCGGAATGCGTTAGGGTTATTACCGATAAACTCCATGAACGTGGAAACGGAAGTGCGGATGACACTGCCGCCTTTGGCAATTCGTTGTCGGGCCTGACGCATTAGCTGGCGCAGCATTAAGCCGCTTTCATCAACCATCGTCAGCCCTAGCTCATCCACATCGCGAAAATGGCGATAAAACGAGGTTGGCGCAATCCCTGCCTCACGGGCAACTTCACGCAGGCTGAGGCTTGCGAAGCTGCGTTCCGCGCTTAACTGACTAAATGCGGCTTCAATCAGAGAACGTCTGGTTCGTTCTTTTTGTTGTGCTCTTACACCCATCACGTTGCCTGATTCCTTCAAACCGAAATGGCACTATACCAGATACTAACGCTACCGCTTTTAAACAGGATTGTGAATGATTGTTTACGCGAGCGACTTCGCGTTACAAATGAAAAAGCACAGGGATAATTGGGTTATACCGCCGTTGATGTTACCATCATGTTGCTTTTATGTATAAGAACAGGTAAGCCTTACCATGTCACACTCCTACGATTATGATGCAGTAGTAATTGGTTCCGGCCCGGGCGGCGAAGGCGCTGCTATGGGGCTGGTGAAGCTTGGCGCCAGGGTAGCCGTTATCGAGCGCTACCATAACGTCGGCGGCGGTTGCACCCACTGGGGCACCATCCCGTCAAAAGCCCTTCGCCACGCCGTCAGCCGTATTATCGAATTCAACCAAAACCCGTTATACAGCGACCACACCCACCTCCTTCGCTCCTCTTTCGCCGACATTCTTAACCATGCAGACAGCGTGATTAACCAGCAAACCCGCATGCGCCAGAGCTTCTATGAGCGCAACCGCTGCGAGATGCTGCAGGGTGACGCAAGATTTGTGGATGAGCACACCATTGCGCTGGAATGCCACGACGGTTCGGTAGAGATGATTACCGCAGAGAAGTTCGTGATTGCCTGCGGCTCAAGACCTTATCGCCCGCCGGAAGTGGATTTCGCCCACCCACGCGTTTACGACAGCGACTCCATTCTTAACCTGCACCACGAGCCGCGCCACGTCATTATTTATGGCGCAGGGGTCATCGGCTGTGAATACGCGTCGATCTTCCGCGGTATGAACGTGAAAGTGGATTTAATTAACACGCGTGACCGCCTGCTGGCCTTCCTGGATCAGGAAATGTCAGACTCACTTTCTTACCACTTCTGGAACAGCGGCGTTGTTATCCGCCATAACGAAGAGTTTGAAAGTATCGAAGGCGTGGAAGACGGCGTGATTGTTTCGCTGAAATCCGGCAAGAAGGTCAAAGCCGATTGCCTGCTGTATGCCAATGGCCGTACGGGCAACACGGATTCGCTCTCGCTTGAAAATGTTGGTCTGGAAGCAGACAGCCGTGGCCTGCTGAAGGTCAACAGCATGTACCAGACTGCCCTGCCGCATATCTACGCGGTAGGCGATGTGATTGGTTATCCGAGCCTGGCTTCGGCAGCCTACGATCAGGGCCGTATTGCAGCACAGGCGCTCGTTAAAGGCGAAGCGACGGCGCATCTGATTGAGGATATCCCGACCGGGATTTACACCATTCCTGAAATCAGCTCCGTCGGTAAAACCGAGCAGCAGCTGACCGCCATGAAAGTGCCTTATGAAGTGGGTCGCGCCCAGTTTAAACACCTGGCGCGCGCGCAAATCGTGGGTATGAACGTGGGAACGCTGAAAATTCTCTTCCATCGCGAGACGAAAGAGATTCTGGGGATCCACTGTTTCGGGGAGCGCGCCGCGGAAATTATCCACATCGGCCAGGCGATAATGGAGCAGAAAGGTGGAGGTAACACCATTGAGTACTTCGTTAACACCACCTTTAACTACCCGACGATGGCGGAAGCCTATCGGGTAGCGGCGCTTAACGGCTTAAACCGCCTCTTTTAACGCCGAGTCGAAATGACCGTCCATCTGCGTCCGGACGGCCTCTGCCAGCTGCTCATAGCGGCTGCGCAGCGGCGACCCCGGACGATAAACCAGGCCCACCGTACGGCGCGGTTCTGGTTTATAACAAGGCAAATAAACCACCCCATCACGCTCGCGCTCATTCGGTACGGCCAGGGCCGGAAGCAGAGTAATACCGCTGCCCGCAGCGACCATGTTACGTAACGTCTCCAGGCTGGTTGCCCGGAAATGCGTGTCTTCTTCAGCGCCCGCCTCAAAGCAGAAGCCCAGCGCCTGATCGCGCAGGCAGTGCCCGTCTTCCAGCATCAGCAGCTTTTCGCCCGCCAGGTCTGACAGCGGCACGCGGTCGCGATTCGCCCATGGGTGGTCCTGATAAATCGCCAGCACCATCGGCTCGTCAAACAGCGGCACCTCAATAAAGGCCTCGCTCTCTTTAACCAGCGCCAGAATGGCACAGTCGAGTTTCCCGCTGTCCAGCTGCGCTAACAGCTGATGGGTCTGCGCTTCGTGCAGATACATTTCGAGTTTCGGGAAAGTTTTATGCAGCATCGGGATGATCTGCGGTAGCAGATAGGGCCCAACGGTTGGGATCAGACCGATATGCAGTGGGCCGGACATCGCCTCGCCCTGCTGGCTAGCCATCTCTTTAAGCACTTTCACTTCACGCAGCACGGTGCGGGCCTGATCGACCAGCAGCAAACCTGCCTGCGTGAATAATACTTTGCGACTGGTGCGCTCCAGTAACATGACGCCCAGCTCATCTTCCAGTTTACGGATTTGGCCGCTCAGGGTCGGCTGGCTGACATGACAGGCATCCGCTGCCCGACGAAAATGGCGATGTTCAGCTAACGCCACCAGGTATTCAAGATCACGAATATTCATTGTCCATCCTCCGGCGCCATGATAGCCCATGGCGATAGATAGCATAGCAATGAACGATTATCCCTATCAAGGGTGAAGATGAATAATACAAACCAACAGCACGAACGGCTTCACTTACCCATGAAGCGAACGTTCGGCTGAGGAGAAACTCTCTGTTCTCTGACCTTGAAAGCCAACGTGAATTTTTAGCGGACGTGATGTCCGCTTTTTTTTGCCTGAAGCCGGCAGGAAGGGAGAGATAGAGGGTGGAGAAGCGCAAGCGCCTTCCACCATAGCAAGCTTAAACCAGACGCTGTTTCGCATCCGCAATAGCTTGTGCAACCTGAGCTGGCGACACGCCGCCTTTGGCAGCACGTTTATCCAGGCAGGATTGCAGAGACAGGATCGGGTAGACGTCATCGCCGATGGTCGCGCTGAACTTTTGCAGATCCGTAAGGGAGAGCGCCTCCAGGGCTTTACCCTGACGAATTGCCTCAACCACGGCTTCGCCGACGATGTGGTGCGCTTCGCGGAACGGCACGCCTTTGGCGACCAGGTAGTCCGCCAGTTCGGTAGCGTTCGCATAACCTTGTTCAGCGGCTTCTTTACAGCGCGGACGCTTCACCTGAATCCCATCCAGTACCAGCACGGACATGTGCAGACAGTCGAGCCAGGTATCCAGCGCGTCGAACAGCCCTTCTTTATCTTCCTGCATGTCTTTGTTGTAGGCCAGCGGTAAACCTTTCAGCGTCATCATCATGCCGGTCAGCGCACCCTGTACGCGGCCGCACTTGCCGCGAATCAGCTCCAGCGCATCCGGGTTCTTCTTCTGCGGCATCAGGGAAGAACCGGAGGTCACGCGGTCGGACAGCTCAACAAAGCCAGCTTCACCGGTATTAAAGAAGATCAGGTCTTCTGCAAAGCGGGAGAGGTGAACCATACCAATAGACGCATCGGAAAGCAGTTCGAGCACATGGTCACGGTCAGAAACGCTGTCCAGGCTATTGCGGGTCGCCGAGGCAAAGCCCAACCAGCCGGCCAGCTGGTCACGGTCGATTTCATAAGCGGTACCGGCCAACGCACCGCAGCCCAGTGGGCTGACGTCCAGACGCTCCAGCGTGCTTTGCAGGCGGCTTTCATCACGCGCCAGCATCTCAACGTACGCCAGACACCAGTGGGCAAAAGTGACAGGCTGTGCGCGTTGCAGGTGGGTATAGCCAGGCATGACGGCATCCTGGTTATTTTCTGCGGTTTCCACCAGCGCCTGCTGCAGCTGGCGGGTTGCCATCAGCAGCTCGCTGATTTGCATTTTGCACCACAGCTTCAGGTCAGTCGCGACCTGATCGTTACGGCTACGGCCAGTGTGAAGTTTTTTACCCAGCGCGCCCACCTTGTCGATGAGCTTGCCTTCCACCCAGCTGTGAATATCTTCGGCATCGCTGGCCAGAATGGCCTGCGGATCAGCCTGCACTTCTTCGAGCAGCACGTTCAGCGCCTGCTCAAGTTCAACCTGCTCCGCCTGAGTCAGCACCCCGACGGTGACCAGCGCTTTGGACCAGGCGACAGAGCCAACAATGTCCTGTTCAGCCAGGCGGTAATCAAAGCGCAATGAATCATTGAACTGTTTGAACCGCTGGTCTGCTGCCTGTGTAAAACGTCCACCCCAAAGTGCCATAGTCATGCTCCATTAAATATTCTTCATTACTTTGTAGGGCGGATAAGCCTGCGCCATCCGCCATCAAGCGGTGGATGACGCTGCGTTTATCCACCCTACGATTTTATTACTTCTTCAGCTCGTTCAGCGCACGGATACGGGATGACAGCGAGAAAAGACGGATAAAGCCGCCCGCGTGGCTGTGGTCATACACTTCGTCTTCGCCAAAGGTTGCAAACTCTTCGCTGTACAGGCTGTTCGGGGATTTCTTCTGCTGCGCGGTAACCTGGCCTTTATACAGCTCAAGCACCACTTCGCCGTTCACTTCTTCCGCCAGGGACTCCGCGGACGCCTGCAGAGATTTACGCAGCGGCGCGAACCAGCGACCGTCGTAAACAACGTAGGACATTTCCAGGCCCAGCTGCTCACGCCATTTGAAGCTATCGCGATCCAGCACCAGCTGCTCAACGCCACGCAGGGCCGCCATCATGATGGTGCCTCCTGGGGTTTCGTAGCAGCCACGGGACTTGATACCCACCAGACGGTTTTCAACGATATCGATACGACCGATGCCGTGCTTAGCACCAATGGCGTTCAGGGTTTCCAGACATTTGAACGGGCTCATCGTTTCGCCGTTCACGGCAACCACTTTGCCCTGCTTAACGGTAACAGTTACCTGCTCCGCCTGGTCCGGCGCTTCTTTAGGATCGACAGTCCACACCCAGCAATCTTTATTCGGTGCGTTCCACGGGCTTTCCAGCACGCCGCCTTCGGTAGAAATGTGCCAGGCGTTCTCGTCACGGCTGTAAATTTTTTCCAGCGATGCGGTAGTCGGAATATCACGCTCTTTCAGGTAATCCAGCAGCGCTTCACGGGAACGCAGGTTCCACTCACGCCATGGCGCTACGACTTTCAGGTGTGGAGCCAGAGCAGCCCAGGTCGATTCGAAACGCACCTGGTCGTTACCTTTACCGGTCGCGCCGTGGCACAGCGCATCCGCGCCCACTTTATTCGCCACATCCACCAGCGCCTTAGCAATCAGCGGACGGGCCATAGAGGTGCCCAGCAGATAGCTGCCTTCATACAGCGCGCCAGTTTGCAGCACCGGGTAAACATAGTCGCTGATGAACTCTTCACGTGCATCCACTACGTAGCATTCCGTTGCGCCTGAGCGCAGTGCTTTTTGCTCAACGCCTTTCAGATCGTCACGATCCTGGCCGATATCCACCACGCAGGCGACCACTTCGCAGCCGCCGTAGTTTTCTTTCAGCCATGGAATGATCGCTGAGGTGTCGAGGCCGCCGGAGTAGGCGAGAACAATTTTTTTGATGCCGTGATTTTGCATTGTCTTATCCTTCAAATTCAAAATGATGCGCTAACTAGGCCAGAATCCGGGTGCCAATGGCGACGCCGTTAAACAAAGAGGGGAGCTGATCCGCATGGCGCCATGAGGCGATATCCACGGGGCGACCCAGCGTGCGTGCTGCATCCAGCGCCGCGTTAACTTTTACTATCATGCCGTCGGTAATGATGCCCTGAGCGATCAGCTGCTCCGCCTTCGCCGCCGTCATTTCGGCGATGCGCTGTCCTTTGCCGTCCAGAATGCCGCTGACGTCAGAGAGCAGTATCAGGTCCGCTCCCAGCGTTGCCGCCAGCGCGGTCGCCGCCTGATCGGCGTTTACGTTCATCAGTTCACCTTCGGCGGTCACGCCAATTGAACTGACAATCGGCAGGAAGCCGCCGTCCAGCAGGGCGTTAATCAGCTTAGCTGAGCCAGGCTTCGCCAGGCCGACGTGGCCCAGTTCATCATCCAGCTTAGTGACGGTCACGCTGTCGCCGTCACCCAGGCAAAGGCCTACGCCGTTAATCGCGTGTTTCTTCGCCCACGCCAGCAAGGTTTTATTAGCTGTTCCCGCCAGCGCACCGGTAATGATGTCGATCTGATCGGCAGGCGTCACGCGCAGGCCGTTTTTCTTGGTCACCGGCAGGGAGAGCTTTTTCATTAGCTCATCCACCAGGCAGCCGCCGCCGTGAACAATAACCAGCGGGCGCTCGTGGGACTGACGGTAGTTGACCAGCGCGGTAAACAGACG
This sequence comes from Dryocola clanedunensis subsp. sulfonylureivorans, assembly GCF_016756775.1. Taxonomy (GTDB): domain Bacteria; phylum Pseudomonadota; class Gammaproteobacteria; order Enterobacterales; family Enterobacteriaceae; genus Dryocola; species Dryocola clanedunensis. Next base: position 11,908 of record NZ_JAERMU010000037.1, read on the forward strand.
CTCCAGCGCCTCTTCGCTATCCAGCAGTACGCCACCTAATTTGATAATTAACGGATTCATCGTGTCACCCGGCTGTCGATTAAATAAGAGACTGCGTTTCGGCGAAGCCAAAACGAATATTCAGGCACTGTACGGCCTGGGCCGACGCACCTTTAAGAAGATTATCTTCCGTCGCCACGACGATCAGATGCTCATCCTGCACCGCAAAACCAATATCGCAGAACGGCAGCCCCACCACGTTTTTCAGCGCCGGGACGCCTTTGTCATACAGGCGCACCATCGGCTTGTCTTTATAAGCCTGCTGGAAGACCTCGCCCACCTGCTGTGCGGTCACACCTTTATTGAGACGACAGGTTATCGTCGCCAGAATACCGCGCGGGAAATTGCCCAGATGAGGGGTGAAAATGACCTGCGTGCCGAGATGCGTTGCTATTTCCGGCTGATGGCGATGGTTGAAGATGCCGTAGGGTTGCAGGCTGACTTCGCAGAAGCTGTTGGAAATCGCCGCTTTACGCCCTGCTCCGCTGACGCCGCTGGTGGCGTTAATCACCGGCCACTGGTTCAGATCCAGCAGGCCCGCGTCAATCAGCGGCTTGAGCGCCAGCTGGGAGGCGGTCGGATAGCAGCCCGGCACGGAAATTAAATTACTCTCTTTGAGCTTATCGCTCTGCCATTCGGCAAGGCCATAAACCGCCTGTTCAAGGAGATCGGGATGCTGATGGGTGAAGCCGTAATAACGCTGATAAAACTCCGCATCATTCACGCGAAACGCGCCAGATAAATCGATGACCACGCAGCCCGCAGCTAAACACTGAGGAACCAAATCGTGGCTGACCTCATGGGCCGTTGCCAGGAACACCACATCGACGCCGTCGGTAAATTCGCTGATGTCCGACATAGCCTGTAACGGCATGTCGACTATGCCTTTGAGCTGCGGATGCAGATCGGAGAGCAACTTTCCTGCGTCATTACTTTGCGCTGAAACCGTCAAAGCGGTTATGTTCATATGAGGATGACGATTCAAATAGGTTACAAGCTCTGCGCCTGCATAACCGCTAGCACCAACAATCAGCGTATTCAACATCTGGGCTATTCACCTTCTTGGTCGTGATTACTATAAATGACGAGAATTCGTGGTTTCACTACGGCGTGCATTATTGTATTTTTATTCAATATTAATGCATGATTATGTATACTATTCCAAGCTAAGGCCTGTCAACAGTGAAGATGAAATTACCTCCTTTTATCGAGATTTACCGCGCATTGATCGCGACCCCCTCCATCAGCGCCACCGACAGCGCGCTGGATCAGAGCAATGAGTCTTTAATCAATTTGCTGGCGGGCTGGTTCCGCGATTTAGGCTTTAACGTCGAAGTGCAGCCAGTCCCAGGAACGCGCAATAAATTCAATATGTTGGCCAGCACGGGTGCCGGTGCTGGCGGTTTGCTGCTGGCAGGCCATACTGATACCGTGCCGTTCGACGATGGCCGCTGGACCCGCGATCCCTTCACACTCACCGAGCACGAAAACAAGCTTTACGGCCTCGGCACCGCCGACATGAAAGGCTTCTTCGCTTTCATTCTTGATGCGCTGCGCGATGTCGATGTGTCAGTGCTTAAAAAACCACTTTATATTCTGGCGACCGCCGACGAAGAAACCACAATGGCGGGCGCGCGGTACTTCTCCGAAACCACCAGCCTGCGCCCCGATTGCGCGATCATCGGCGAACCAACCTCTTTACAGCCGGTTCGTGCGCATAAAGGCCATCTTTCTAACGCCATTCGCATTCTTGGTCAGTCCGGTCACTCAAGCGATCCGGCCCGCGGCGTGAACGCAATCGAGCTGATGCACGATGCCATCAGCCATATCATGTCGTTGAAAAACACGCTGAAAGATCGCTATCACCACGATGCCTTCACCGTGCCGTACCCTACCCTGAACCTGGGCCATATCAGCGGCGGTGATGCGGCTAACCGTATTTGCGCCTGCTGCGAACTACACCTGGATATCCGCCCGCTTCCGGGGCTGACCTTAAACGACCTCAACGGCCTGCTTAACGAAGCACTGGAGCCAGTGAGCCAGCGCTGGCCGGGTCGTCTGACCGTCTCTGAGCTTCACCCGCCGATTCCAGGCTACGAATGTGCCAAAGACCACCAGCTGGTCAAGGTTGTAGAAGACCTTCTTGGCGCACAAACCGAGGTCGTGAACTACTGCACCGAAGCGCCGTTTATCCAGACGGTTTGCCCTACGCTGGTGCTCGGGCCTGGCTCAATAAATCAGGCTCACCAGCCAGACGAATACCTCGAAACGAAATTTATCGAGCCGACGCGCAAACTCATTACGCAGGTCGTGCATCATTTTTGCTGGCATTAAAAAATAGCGGAGAAAGAGCGTTTCGCCTCTTTTTCCGCTGGTTTTTTTGTAATTCCAATAAGAATTACTTATGAGCAAACCTGGTAATTAAATTTCATGAATTCGCGGCATTTACTCGTTTGCTGAAACGATTTCGTAGCAATTGACGAACTGTTTCAGACGTGGCTTTATAAAGACGGTGTTGAACCTTCACGGGTGAAATTTAATTACATAAAGATTGGGTGTCTGGGGTCATAATGAACGAACAGTATTCCGCTTTGCGAAGTAATGTCAGTATGCTCGGCAAGTTGCTCGGCGATACCATCAAAGATGCGTTAGGTGAAAACATCCTTGATCGCGTTGAAACCATCCGTAAGTTGTCAAAATCCTCACGAGCGGGTAACGAAGCCAACCGTCAGGAGTTGCTCACCACGTTACAGAATCTGTCTAACGACGAGCTGCTCCCCGTAGCCCGTGCGTTCAGCCAGTTTCTGAATCTGGCCAACACCGCCGAGCAGTTCCACAGCATTTCCGCCAACGGCGAAGCCGCCAGCAATCCTGAAGTCATCGCTAAAACTATCCAAAAATTAAAAGAACAGCCGGATATCAGCGAGGCGGCCATTCGTGAAGCAGTGGAGTCCCTCTCCCTGGAATTAGTGCTGACCGCACACCCAACCGAAATTACCCGTCGCACCCTGATCCACAAGCTGGTGGAAGTGAATGGCTGTCTGAAACAGCTGGACCACGCCGACATCGCCGATTACGAACGTAAACAGATTATGCGCCGTCTGCGCCAGCTGGTTGCTCAGGCATGGCACACCGATGAAATTCGTAAGCATCGCCCTTCTCCGGTCGATGAAGCCAAATGGGGCTTTGCAGTCGTTGAAAACAGCCTGTGGGAAGGCGTGCCGAACTACCTGCGCGAGCTGAATGAACAGCTTGAAGAGCATCTGGATTATAAGCTGCCGGTCGATTTCGTACCGGTGCGCTTTACCTCATGGATGGGCGGCGACCGTGACGGCAACCCGAACGTCACCGCCGATATTACCCGCCACGTGCTGTTACTCAGCCGCTGGAAAGCGACCGACCTTTTCCTGCGCGACATCCAGGTTCTGATTTCCGAACTGTCGATGGTGGAATGTACCCCAGAGCTGAGCGAACTGGCCGGGCCGGATGCGGCTCAGGAACCGTACCGCTGCATCATGAAAGGCGTCCGTCAGCAGCTGCTGGCAACCCAGACCTGGCTTGAAGCCCGACTGAAGGGCCAGCGTCTGCCGAAGCCTGAAGGCCTGCTGACCCAGAACGAGCAGCTGTGGGATCCGCTCTACGCCTGCTATCAGTCGCTGCAAGCCTGCGGCATGGGCATCATCGCTAACGGGCAACTGCTTGATACCCTGCGCCGCGTGAAGAGCTTTGGCGTACCGCTGGTGCGTATTGATGTTCGCCAGGAGAGCACTCGCCACACCGAAGCGCTGGGCGAGATGACTCGCTATCTGGGCATCGGCGACTACGAAAGCTGGTCTGAGGCGGACAAACAGGCCTTCCTCATTCGTGAGCTAAACTCGAAGCGTCCTCTGCTGCCGCGCCAGTGGGAGCCGAGCGAAGAGACCCGCGAAGTGCTGGAAACCTGCAAAGTGGTTGCCGAAGCGCCGCACGGTTCAATCGCCGCTTATGTTATCTCGATGGCTAAAACGCCTTCTGACGTGCTGGCCGTACATCTGCTTCTGAAAGAAGCGGGCTGCACCTTCGCGCTGCCGGTTGCGCCGCTGTTTGAAACGCTGGATGACCTGAATAACGCCGACGACGTCATGACCCAGCTGCTGAATATTGACTGGTATCGTGGCTTTATCCAGGGCAAGCAGATGGTCATGATTGGCTACTCTGACTCCGCAAAAGACGCAGGCGTGATGGCGGCCTCCTGGGCGCAGTACCAGGCACAGGATGCGCTGATCAAAACCTGCGAAAAAGCAGGCATCATCCTCACGCTGTTCCACGGACGTGGTGGTTCAATCGGTCGCGGCGGCGCACCTGCGCACGCAGCTTTGCTGTCTCAGCCTCCGGGTAGCCTGAAGGGCGGCCTGCGCGTGACCGAACAGGGCGAAATGATCCGCTTCAAATACGGCCTGCCAGAAATCACCATTAGCAGCCTGTCGCTCTATACCAGCGCAATTCTGGAAGCTAACCTGCTGCCGCCGCCTGAGCCAAAGAAAGAGTGGAAAAGTATCATGGAGGACCTGTCCGTCACCTCCTGTGATATGTACCGTGGTTATATCCGCGAAAACAAAGACTTCGTGCCGTATTTCCGCTCTGCAACGCCTGAGCTGGAGCTGGGTAAATTACCGCTCGGCTCACGTCCGGCAAAACGCAAACCAAATGGCGGCGTTGAGTCCCTGCGCGCCATTCCGTGGATTTTCGCCTGGACGCAGAACCGCCTGATGCTGCCTGCCTGGCTGGGTGCCGGTGCCGCGCTGCAAAAAGTTGTCGAAGACGGCAAGCAGGACGAACTGGAAACCATGTGCCGCGACTGGCCGTTCTTCTCTACGCGCCTGGGCATGCTGGAGATGGTGTTCGCCAAAGCCGACCTGTGGCTGGCGGAATACTACGATCAGCGCTTGGTGAAGCCGGAGCTGTGGACGCTGGGCAAACAGCTGCGCGATCAGCTGGAAGCGGATATCAAAGTGGTGCTGGATATCGCCAATGATTCGCACCTGATGGAAGACCTGCCGTGGATTGCAGAGTCCATCATGCTGCGCAACATCTACACTGACCCACTGAACGTTCTCCAGGCAGAACTGCTGCATCGTTCACGTCAGCTGGATGAGAAAGGCGAAGAGCCAAACGCGCAGGTCGAGCAGGCGCTGATGGTCACCATCGCAGGCGTTGCCGCCGGGATGCGTAACACCGGTTAATCCAAAAACCTTCGTTTCCAAACCCCGCGCATGCGGGGTTTTTTGTTTTTGCGCATGCGCTGTTCATTCGCAGTATGGCAGGATAAGCCCTCCTGATTAGCCAGGCGGAACATGATGAATTACGACGTCAGCCAGATCCTTTCCCGTTTGCTCAACAGCCCGTCTGGTCTACAGCACGTCTGGTTCGCCGCTAGCCAGACGGCGCCTTCCGAAATTGCCTATCAGGTCGATTTCCCACGGCTGGAGGTCGTGCTGGATGGCATGCTGATGGACGCCTGCGACGCGGGGATGCCCGCAAGGCTTGAGCAATACGACGTGCTCTATATTCCGGCAAAATGCTGGAATAACCCGCAGTGGAATGCCCCGGTAACAACCCTCAGCATCCTGTTCGGCAAGCAGCAGCTGGGTTTCAGCGTTTTACGCTGGGATGGACAGACGTTCACCACGCTCGCAAAGCAAAACGTTGCTCGCCGCGGACCGCGAATTGGTTCATTCCTGCTTCAGGCGCTGAACGAACTGGTGATGCAGCCCAACGAACAGCAAACCGCGCGCTTCATCGTCAGCAGCCTTTTAAGCCACTGCGTCGACCTTCTTGGCAGCCAGATCCAGACAGCCTCACGCAGCCAGGCGTTGTTTGATGCCGTACGGGAATATATTGATGAAAAATACGCCGAGCCGCTGACCCGCGAGTCCGTTGCCCAGGCGTTTTATATCTCGCCGAACTACCTCTCTCACCTGTTTCAGAAAACTGGCTCGGTGGGGTTTAACGAATACCTGAACTACACGCGGCTGGAGCACGCCAAAACGCTGCTCAAGCGTTACGATCTGAAGGTCAAAGAGGTGGCGCACGCCTGTGGTTTTATCGACAGTAACTATTTTTGCCGGCTGTTCAGGAAGAATACCGAGCGTTCGCCGTCCGAATACCGCCGCCAGTATCACAGCCAGCTGACGGAGAGGAACGGCTAGTTCAGAATGATGTGCGTCTCCTGCGGAGTACCAAATACACGGCGCACGGTTGAGATGACTTTCTGAGGCTCACGCAGGAAAGCATTGATGCCGGACTGAACGCAGCGACAGTGGGCAAATCGCTCGGCTCCTGCCAGTTCAATGTCCGTAATTAACAGCACCACATCAGCCTGCGAAATATCCGTCGCATTCAGTTCGTTCTCGGTGCCCAGCGCACCCTGCGTTTCGATTTTGACGGTCCACTTTTCCTGCAGGCAAAGCTTCTCAAGTCGTTCTGCGGCCATATACGTATGGGCAACACCGCTGACACACGCCGTCACGGCAACCAAATGTCGAGTCATCCTCTTTCCTCTGTTATTACCTAGCCCCCAAGGGTTACATGATAACCCGCCTGCTCGGCCATTTGCCGTACGACTTTAATTGCAGACTCATCCGGCGGCGGGACGCTGGCCATTCGCCATGGTAGTCCCAGTAGCTGATACTTAGGCTCACCGTACTGATGAAAAGGCAGCAGATGCAGTTCGGTAAGTTTTAGCGGCGCAAGAAAATCCAGAATCGCCTGCATATTACTTTCCCCCAGCGTGTAGCCCGGTATCAGCGGTACACGGGGGATTACGGTCATACCCCGCTCTACGAGCAAACGCAGATTGCGCAGCACGCGCGGCTGATTCATATTCAGAACCCCCTTCGCCTTAACGGGATCCATAATTTTCACATCAAAAAGGACTTCATCGCACTGCTCTGCGAGCGCCAGGAGTTTGTCAGGCGCGGCGTCACCTGCCGTTTCTATTGCGGTTCGCAGCCCCAGCATTTTAAGCCGTTTTAAAAAACGAGTGGCAAATGCTGCCTGCATCAAAACCTCACCCCCGGACAGGGTGATCCCACCGCCTGACGATCGGAAAAAAACCTCATCCTTCAGCACCTCGTTTTCCAGCTCACCGAGCGTGACGTCGTGTCCAATCCTTTCCATGGCGCCGGAAGGGCATTCATCCGCATCGTTCTGGCAGGTGGCGCAGCGCAGGCACCTTGCGTCGCGCCGTACGGTTTGTATCTTCCCGGAGATGGACTCTGGGTTTGCGCACCATGGGCAGTGGTGAGGACAGCCTTTGAAAAACACGACTGTCCTGATGCCCCTGCCGTCATTTAAGGAGTAGCGCTGGATATTAAAAATCCGCGCTCTGCTCCCCTCATCCTCAATGACTTCACAGCTGATGCGCTGTCCGGCGGATAATGTCATCCTGGATCTCCTTCGACAGCTCAACAAAGAAGGCACTGTAGCCCGCAACCCGCACCACCAGCCCGGCAAAGTCCTGCGGACGAAGCTGCGCTTCACGGAGCGTTTCGGCATTCACCACGTTGAACTGAATATGCTGCAGCTTGAGTTTGGTAAATGCTCCCAGGAAATCGGCCAGCTTGTGCAAACCCGCGTCCCCTTCCAGCGTACTGGGGGTGAACTTCACGTTGAGCAGGGTACCGTTAGAAAGCAGATAGTTATCCAGCTTGCTTACCGATTTCAGCACCGCTGTCGGCCCCTGGCAGTCCTGTCCCAGCATTGGCGATAATCCACCGTCCGCAAGCTGCTCTCCCGCATAGCGCCCGTCCGGCGTTGCGCCAACAACAGCACCAAGCGGGACATGAGCTGATACCGTATAAGAGCCTGGCGTAAAGGATCCACCGCGTGGATTACGGTATTTCTCGACCTCTTTGCAGTAAAAACGCAGCAGATCGGCACTGATGTTGTCCACTTCGTCAATATCGTTGCCGTACTTTTCAAAGCGGTTTATCAGCCGTGCCCGAATTTGTTTGCCCTCCGGCGTGTCAAAGTTCGCTTTCAGAACGGCCAGCAGCTCATCGAAGCTCAAGCGCTGCTGTTCAAAGACCATGCCATTAAGGGCGTGCAGCGAGTCGCTGAGGTTGGCGATGCCGATGCCCTGCACGCCGGAGAAGTTGTAGCGTGCGCCGCCGTCGGTGATATCCCTGCCGTTGAGCAGGCAGTCGTCAATAAATGAAGAGAGCAGCGGCACCGGCGCCCAGTCGCGGTGGCCGATATCGCAGATATTGCTGCCCTCGACCATCAGCCGGATGTAATGGCAGATTTTATCGCGGATCTGCTGCATCAGGCCCGCATAGCTCAGCCCGGCCTGGCCTTCATTTTCCAGCAGAACGATCTCCATCACCTTCAGCAGGTTAAACATGGCGATGTCGTGCAGGCCGTAGGTTTTCCCCGGAATGGAGAGTTCCACGCAGCCAACAACCGAGTAGTCACGAGCATCTTCCAGCGAAACACCACGGTTCAGAAAAGCGGGCACCACGACTTCATCATTAAAAATTTGCGGGATGCCCGTTCCCAGGCGCACCGTCTCCGCCGTCTTAAGCAGAAAGGGACGGTCGATAAGTTCGTTCACCCGCACGCCCAAATTCGGCTGCGGCAGCTGGATGCTTTGATAGGCATCGAGGCACAGGAATGACAGCACGTTGACCGCGCTGCGCCCGTTTTCCGTCAGGCCCCCCAGCAAAATGGTGTAACCCGTCGGGAACCCTGCAAAATACCTGGCGCTGCTTGTTGAGCGCAGCAGGACAATATCGTTGCATTTCACCCACAGGGACTCCAGCAGCTCGCGCAGAAACGTCGGGTTTTCGCCACGATTAAGCGACGCCTGATAAAACGGCAGCATGTACTGGTCAAAGCGCCCCAGGGAGAGCGAGCTGGCGTTAGACTCATACTGCAGAATGATGTTCATGTACCAGAACAGCTGGCATGCCTGCCAGAAATCTTCCGGGCGATGCTGCGAGTTATGTCGGGAAATCTCCGCGATTTTTAGCAGCTCGCTGCGACGTTCGGCATTTTCGCAGCCTGCTGCCATCTGCTCCGCCAGTGCGGCGTAGCGAAGAATATGGCGCTGCGATGCCTCCAGCAGAATCAGCGCCGCCTGGTAGAAATGGTTACCCGGCGCCTGCATGCTGTGCTCACGCAGTTCATCCACCAGCTTGCCAAGTCCATTCTGCAGCAGGCGGAGGTAATCAATAATGATATGCCCCTGTCCTTTGTCCGTCTGGTTGACGCTAAAAATCTGCGTTTTTACCGCCGCTTTCACCTCATCCGTCATCTGGCTGTTGATGAAGTCTTTCATCGAGCGTTTTTCCCAGTAGGGGTAAAGCTGCTCGCGATAAAGCGCTTTGTCACGATCGCTGATGTCAAAACGATCCTGTGGGCGGTTCGGAAATTGATCCAGCTCCTTCAGCAGCCAGTAGGGATCCATTTCCGGCGACATGATCCCCGCCCGCGGCTTCACGGTACGGTTACCGGCTATCAACTCATCTTCTCGAATCGCAATCTCAACGTTATCCAGAATGTATGCCGTTGCCTTTGCACGCCGCAGCAGAACATGTTCGCCTTCGGTTGTGCGGTGGCTTTCGGTATACAACACGGCACGCTCCAGAGAGATTTCCCGTGGTTGGGCAAAAAGCGCAGATTTCAGACGTTCGATACGATGAGTCATAATGGATTCCTTCCTGCAAGATAGGGCTCAGGCAGTCTGTGCCAGATGAGCTTCAATTTTGTTCATGATGGCGTCCGCGCGTTTTACCGCATCGCTAATGTTAACGCGCACGATGGTCTTCCCGGCAAAACGCTCTTCCATTTTGATGCCGATATCTTTGGTCAGAATCACCATATCGGCGCTGGCGACGTCAGCGACGGTCAGCTCGTTCTCAAGCCCGATTGACCCCTGGGTTTCTACCTTAACTTCCCATCCTTTCGCCTTAGCGGCGCTTTCCAGCGCTTCGGCAGCCATATAGGTGTGGGCCACGCCCGACGGGCAAGCGGTAACAGCGATGATGTTGGTCATGGTTCATTCCTTCTCGTTAATCAGTTAATTTCAAAATCCAGATCCAGGTCGTCTTCCGCTTTCACGGGTGCATCGGCCTGTTTTTTTCGCGCGTAGGTTTTTAAAAGGTTTACGGCGACGGCGGTGACAACCGCCCCCACCAGCAGCGCAGCGATGTAGCCCAGTTTGCCTTCCACCACAGGCAGGACAATCAGACCACCCCAGCCCGCATAACACTGGGCGCCCATCAGCGCGGCGGTTGCCGCACCACAGGCGGAGCCGAGCATAATGGAGGGGATAACGCGCAGAGGATCGGCGGCGGCAAAGGGAATGGCCCCTTCGGTTACCCCGACGCAGCCCATCACCAGCGCGGCTTTACCGGCTTCTCGCTCCTCGGCGTTGAAGTTTTTGCGGTTCATCAGCGTCGCCAGGCCAAGACCCAGCGGCGGAACGGCAATAGCTACGGCGGCAATGGCCACCACGGTATAAACGCCCTGTGCCACGCAGATGAGCATGAAGGCATAGGCCACCTTGTTCACCGGGCCGCCCATATCAAATGCCAGCATCAGCCCCATAATTATTGCCAGCACGATAATGCTGCCCTGCTGCATGCCCTGTAGCCACTGGGTCAGGCTGCTGGTAAGCGCACCGACAGGCTCACCCAGCCCCCACATCATGATGCCCGCAGTGATAAAAGTGCCGACAATGGGAATTACAAAGATGGGCATCACCGAGCGCAGGATTTTCGGAACCGGGATTTTCTTGATGTAATACACGACGATACCGCCGATGATGCCGGCAATAATCGCGCCAAAGAAACCCGCGCCGAAGCTGTTGCCAACCCATGCGCCAATCGCACACGGCGCAAGCGCCGAGCGTTCAGCAATGGAGTAGCCGATATAGGCCGCCAGGAAGGGAACCATCAGGGTTAACCCTGCCACGCCAATATCAAACAGCTTCTTAAGATTGGGGTCAGTTAACGCATCCGGTACGGCTCCTTTGCCATAGAGCATGACGGAGACCGCAAGCAAAATGCCGCCAGCCACCACGAAGGGGATCATATGGGACACGCCCGTCATCAAATGCTGGCGGGTATTTTTGAGTATCTGGACAAGCTCTTTCATAAAGCACTCCCGGGCCATTGGCACATGTGCAAAGATATTGGCCACACAATAGGTAATCCTGGCAGCGGCAGACAGTGGATAAAAACGCCATTTACTGGACATTTGTAATACACAAAGAAAAATGAGATCCGCTTCAAAGGTTATCCTCACCCCCTACATCTATTGCATCATCGGCGTTTTGTGAGGCGTCTCGCAATTTGGCCCACACATTACATTTATCCAGTTTTTGACAGTTTTGTCCCGTGGCGGCCCGGGCCGGGCGGCTCTTATCCTGTAGTCAATATTTCGAATTGGCTCAGGAGAGTCCCTATGGCCCAGGTAATAAATTTCCGCTGCGACTTACCCAACGGAGTCCATGCCCGTCCAGCCAGTCTTGTTGAAACGCTGTGCAATCAGTTTTCCGCCACAATTGAGTGGTTCAACCTGCGTACGGAACGCCGTGGCGATGCCAAAAGCGCACTCGCGCTGATAAGCACCGACACGCTTAAGGGGGATGACTGCCAGCTGATCATTAACGGCAGCGATGAAGACAACGCGTTTGCCAGACTCTCCTCTTTTATTAAGGATGAATTTCCCCACTGTGACGCCCCGCTGCCACAATCCCCAAACAGTGACCTCGCACCCGTCCCGGAATCCCTTTCTCGCCTTAACCCGACGTTGATTCACGCCATGCCAGTTTGCGGCGGCAGCGCCGGAGGCATTCTGGTGCAGCTGGCTTCGCTGGATTTGAACAATCTGGGTGAGCTGCCCGGGCCGGGTAGCGTTGATGAGGAGCAGGCGGCCCTTGAGCGGGGTCTGAAAAACCTGCTCAAAGCAATTAATATCCAGCTTCTGGGTAATGATGCGACGGCCAGCGCAATTCTTGAAGCACACCGATCGCTTGCGGGTGATGCTTCATTACGCTCCATGCTGCTGGAGCACGTCAGCACAGGCGCAGGTTGTGCAACCGCAATCGTCAAAACGGCAGAGCATTTTTGCCAGCAGTTTTCCCGGTCTGAAAGCATCTATCTTCAGGAGCGCGTGCTGGATGTCCGCGACGTCTGCTTCCAGCTTCTGCAGCATATTTATGGCGAGGCCCGCTTCCCGACGCCGGGAAAACTGCGGCATGAAGCCATCTGCATGGCCGATGAGCTCACCCCCAGCCAGTTTCTGGAGCTGGATAAAACGTTGCTCAAAGGCCTGCTACTGCGCAGCGGGGGCACGACCTCGCACACCGTGATTCTTGCCCGCTCGTTTAATATCCCGACGCTGGTGGGAGTGGATACCGAAGCGCTGGCAGGCTGGCTACAGCAGCCGGTACAGATTGACGGCGATCTGGGTGTGGTGGCGGTGAACCTCAGCGAGGCGGTTAAACGCTATTACCAGCAGGAAGCGTATGTCCAGCAAACGATACGCGACCAGCAAAAAGTCTGGCTGCATGAGGAGGGTCGTACCGCCGACGGCATTCGGCTGGAAGTGGCGGCCAACATTGCGCACTCCGTCGAGGCGGCCCCGGCATTTAATAACGGTGCGGAGGCCATCGGCCTGTTTCGTACTGAAATGCTTTATATGGACCGTGCCAACGCGCCTTCCGAAGACGAACTCTATAATATTTACTGCCAGGCGCTGGAGGGGGCGAACGGTCGCAGCATAATTGTGCGCACCATAGATATTGGCGGCGACAAGCCGGTCGATTACCTGAATATCCCGGCGGAAAATAATCCGTTCCTGGGCTACCGTGCCGTTCGTATCTATCAGGAATTTTTAGCGTTATTCCACACTCAGCTTCGCTCCATTTTGCGAGCCTCCGCGCACGGATCGTTGAAAATCATGATCCCGATGATCTCCTCAATGGAAGAGATCCTGTGGGTGAAAGATCAGCTGGCAGAGGTCAAGCAGTCGCTTCGCGACGAACATATTCCGTTTGATGAGAAAATCCCGCTCGGCATCATGCTCGAAGTCCCGTCGGTAATGTTTATCATTGACCAGTGCTGCGAAGAGATAGATTTCTTCAGCATCGGCAGCAACGACCTGACGCAGTATCTGCTGGCCGTCGACCGCGACAACTCTAAAGTGACCCGCCACTACAACAGCCTGAACCCGGCATTTTTGCGGGCGCTGGATTACGCCGTACAGGCGGTGCACCGCCAGGGCAAATGGATTGGGCTTTGTGGCGAGCTGGGAGCAAAAGGCTCCGTCCTGCCGCTGCTCGTGGGTCTGGGGCTGGATGAAATCAGCATGAGCGCCCCTTCGGTACCGGCCACCAAAGCTCGCCTGGCGCAGCTCGACAGCCGCGCCTGCCGCCAGCTGCTTAATCAGGCGATGGCCTGCCGCACCTCCCTTGAGGTTGAGCACCTGCTGGCGCAGTTCCGCATGTCCCGTCAGGATGCCCCGCTGATTACCTCAGGGTGCATCTCGCTGGACAATGACTGGCGCAGCAAAGAAGAAGTTATCAAAGGGATGACGGATAACCTGCTGATTGCCGGGCGCTGCCGTTATCCACGCAAGCTGGAAGCAGATTTGTGGGCGCGCGAAGCGGTCTTTTCCACGGGGCTGGGCTTCAGCTTTGCGATCCCGCACAGCAAATCTGAACATATTGAGCAATCGACTATCAGCGTGGCGCGACTTGCTGCCCCGGTGCTTTGGGGCGATGAGCAGGCACAGTTCATCATCATGCTGACGCTAAATAAACACGCCGCAGGCGACCAGCACATGAGGATTTTCTCCCGCCTTGCCCGCCGCATTATGCATGAAGATTTCCGCAGCGCGCTGGTCAACGCCGCCCATGGCGACGCTATTGCCGCCCTGCTCTCGCGTGAACTGGAACTGTAATTTATTTAAGGGGTTACATTTATGGAGCTTTATCTCGATACCGCAAACGTTGCGGAAGTAGAACGCCTGGCACGCATCTTCCCATTACAGGGAGTGACGACGAATCCGAGCATCGTAGCCGCTGGCGGCGAATCGATATGGGATGTCCTGCCACGTCTGCAAAATGCAGTTGGCAAAGAGGGCCGCCTGTTTGCTCAGGTAATGAGCCGTGAAGCGGCAGGCATGATCGGTGAAGCTCAGCGGCTGGCAGAGCATGTTCCGGGCATTGTGGTGAAGGTACCGGTGACGGCGGAAGGACTGGCGGCCATTAAGCAGCTGAAGCTGTTGGGCATTCCAACGCTGGGGACTGCTGTCTACAGCGCAGCGCAAGGTTTGCTGGCAGCGCTGGCGGGAGCAGAGTACGTCGCGCCTTATGTTAACCGTGTGGATGCCCAGGGCGGCGACGGTATTCGTATGGTTCAGGAACTTCAGGCGTTGCTGGAGCTGCATGCGCCAGAAAGCAAAGTGCTGGCGGCCAGTTTTAAAACGCCGCGTCAGGCGCTGGATTGTCTGCTGGCAGGCTGCGAGGCCATCACGCTGCCGCTGGATGTGGCTCAGCAGTTCCTTGCAGCCCCCGCAGTGGAGGCAGCGGTAGTGAAATTTGAAGAGGACTGGCAGAAGGCGTTTGGCAGTAATGTGCTTTAGGTAAAGACCGCGGTAGATGACGCTTGCGCTTATCTACCCTACGAAGCGTAGTTATCCAAGGCGGGGAACATTGCGTTACCCGCCATTTTCATTACTTACAGGCCGGGGCGTACGCCCAGCGTATGGCAAATCGCGTAGCTCATCTCGGCGCGGTTAAGCGTATAGAAGTGGAAATCCTTCACGCCTTCGCGGCTTAAAATCTTCACCATATCCATGGCGATATTTGCACCGACCATTTTGCGGGTTTCCGCGTCGTCATCCAGCCCTTCGAACATCTTCGCCATCCAGTGCGGGACGCGCACGTTGGTCATGGTCGCGAACTTGTGGGCCTGCTTGTAGTTACTGACCGGCAGGATGCCCGGTACGATTTCAACGTCGATGCCCGTCGCCACGCAGCGGTCGCGGAAGCGAAGGTAGCTTTCAACGTCGAAGAAGAACTGGGTGATTGCACGGTTCGCACCTGCATCGATTTTACGCTTCAGGTTGATGAGATCGGCCTGCGCGCTTTTCGCTTCCGGATGAACTTCCGGGTAAGCGGCAACGGAGATATCAAAGTCGCCCACATCTTTAAGCAGGGTGACCAGATCGGAGGCATACATGTCCGGCTTGCCGCCGCCTGGTGGCAAATCGCCACGCAGGGCAACAATGTGGCGGATACCGTTGTTCCAGTAATCCTGGGCGATAGCGCGCAGTTCGTCACGTGACGCATCGATACAGGTTAGATGCGGGGCTGCTTCAAGACCGGTACGATCTTTAATGCCTTTAATGATGCTGTGCGTACGGTCGCGCTCGCCGGAGTTGGCACCGTAGGTCACGGAGACAAATTTCGGTTTCAGGCTGCTGAGCCTGTCGATGGAGCTCCACAGGGTCTGTTCCATTTCACTGGTGCGCGGCGGGAAAAACTCGAAGGAAACGTTAATTTGCCCGGCAACTTCGGCCAGACTCTGATTCAGTGCTTCCCGCTGGTTGGCGTGAAAAAAGCTCATACCCTTACCTCATCAATCGCATTTTATTATGTGGTGTTGTGTTTTACTGCTGTCCAGACGTTTAGACGTCCAGATAGCAAGATGAAGGAAAAGGTGAAGGCCGTCAACTGAAAAATCACTACAGGATCTGAGGAATTCTCACGGAAGGTGAATTTTGTTCATGATGCGGGAAAGCGGGGATGTTGAGCGGTGGATGACGCTGGCGTTTATCCACCCTTGTATCTTGGACCGGTAGCTGGTTAGCTACCGGTTACACGAAACGGAGGAAGCTTGTATCCGCCCTGAAGACGCCGATCTTTCTTCGTAGCTTAAGCCCTCCGTTTCACCTTTCACGTCACTCAAAATCCGAACGGTAACCAGAAGCTCTGACTTCGTATGTACAAGGCTGGAATGACGTGTTGGCTCAGGTGAAAGGAGACAAAATATGTTCACTCT
>NZ_JAERMU010000038.1 GCF_016756775.1 Dryocola clanedunensis subsp. sulfonylureivorans
AATGAATTACTGTCTGGTCACTCTTCAAGACTTGATATTTTTTTGCATCCGAAGATGCTTGAGATATCAATCCTGCGAGTGCCCACACAGATTGTCTGATAAATTGTTAAAGAGCAGTGAGTTACGCGCTTTCGCTTGCTAACTCGAGGTGGCGTATACTACGCTTTCCTCTTTCAGAGTCAACCCTTAATTTCAGGATTTTTAACTCTCGTCGCCGCCGTTACTCTGTGATGTTGTTCACATGTTCCGTGTCGATGGAGGCGCATTATAGGGAGTTCTCCCGAGGCTGCAACACTAAATTCACCCTAATTTGACTGACTGCTGCAATCCCCAGCAAAACCCCGCCTTATACCCAGTTGTGCACAAACTTATCCACAATCGTGTTGCGAGTGGAAATTTTGCGAGCGCGACGCAAACGTTTTCGCTACAATACGCCGCGATTAAAGGACGCCCCGTTTTGGGGCGTTAGCTGAGTTTTTCGGGAAAAATCGAGAATTCAGCTAACGCTCTTCTATATGCGAACCAAAGCTAAGGGATCAAACCATGCAACAACGTCGTCCTGTACGCCGCGCTCTGCTCAGTGTTTCTGACAAAGCCGGCATCGTCGAATTCGCTCAGGCACTCTCCCAACGTGGCGTAGAGCTGCTCTCCACAGGCGGAACCGCCCGTCTGCTGGCCGACGCTGGTTTACCGGTGACGGAAGTCTCCGACTACACCGGTTTCCCGGAGATGATGGACGGACGCGTCAAAACGCTGCATCCAAAAGTGCACGGCGGCATTCTGGGCCGTCGCGGTCAGGATGATGCCATCATGGCAGAACACGCTATCTCCCCAATCGATATGGTTGTCGTCAACCTTTACCCGTTTGCTCAGACCGTCGCGCGCGAAGGCTGCTCGCTGGAAGACGCCGTTGAGAATATCGATATTGGCGGCCCAACCATGGTTCGCTCCGCTGCGAAGAACCATAAAGATGTCGCAATAGTCGTAAAGAGCAGCGACTACCAGATGATTGTGGCCGAGCTGGACGCCAACGAAGGTTCCCTCACGTTAGAAACCCGTTTCGATCTGGCGATTAAAGCCTTCGAGCACACCGCCGCGTATGACAGCATGATCGCCAACTACTTCGGTAGCCTGGTGCCTGCTTATCACGGCGAGAGTAAAGAAGCTTCCGGCCGCTTCCCACGCACGCTAAACCTGAACTTCATTAAGAAGCAGGATATGCGTTACGGCGAGAACAGCCACCAGCAGGCAGCCTTCTATATAGAAGAAGAAATCAAAGAGGCTTCCGTCGCCACGGCAACGCAGGTTCAGGGCAAGGCGCTTTCCTATAACAACATCGCCGACACCGATGCGGCGCTGGAGTGCGTGAAAGAGTTCAGCGAGCCAGCCTGCGTTATCGTGAAGCACGCTAACCCGTGCGGCGTAGCGGTGAGTGATTCCCTGCTGGATGCTTACGACCGCGCTTATAAAACCGACCCAACTTCTGCATTCGGCGGCATTATTGCTTTCAACCGCGAGCTGGATGCAGAGACCGCACAGGCAATCATCTCTCGTCAGTTTGTTGAAGTGATTATCGCCCCTTCCGCAAGTGAGGAAGCGCTGAAGATCACCGCAGCGAAACAAAACGTTCGCGTGCTGACCTGCGGCCAGTGGCAGCAGCGTGTTTCGGGTCTGGATTTCAAACGCGTCAACGGCGGTCTGTTAGTACAGGATCGCGATCTGGGCATGGTATCCGCCGCTGACCTGCGCGTTGTCAGCAAGCGTAAGCCTTCCGAGCAGGAACTGCGTGATGCACTGTTCTGCTGGAAGGTGGCGAAGTTCGTAAAATCCAACGCTATCGTCTATGCCCGCGAGAATATGACTATCGGTATCGGCGCAGGCCAGATGAGCCGAGTGTACTCCGCGAAAATCGCCGGTATCAAAGCCGCTGATGAAGGGCTGGAAGTGAAAGGCTCAGCCATGGCCTCAGATGCGTTCTTCCCGTTCCGCGATGGTATTGATGCCGCTGCCGCCGTTGGCGTGAGCTGCGTGATCCAGCCGGGCGGTTCGATCCGCGATGAAGAAGTGATTGCCGCCGCCGACGAGCACGGGATCGCCATGATCTTCACCGACATGCGTCACTTCCGCCATTAATCCGGAGCGTTAATAAATGAAAGTATTAGTGATTGGTAACGGCGGGCGCGAACACGCACTGGCCTGGAAAGCATCGCAGTCGCCATTAGTCCGTACAGTGTTTGTGGCACCGGGCAACGCAGGTACCGCTCTGGAACCCGCTTTGCAAAATGTGGCCATTAGCGCGACGGATATTCCGGCTCTGTTGAGCTTTGCTCAAAGCGAAAAAATCGATCTGACGATCGTCGGCCCGGAAGCGCCGCTGGTCATCGGCGCTGTGGATGCGTTCCGCGCCGCTGGCCTGAAGATCTTTGGTCCAACCCAGGCCGCCGCGCAGCTGGAAGGTTCGAAAGCCTTCACCAAGGATTTCCTGGCTCGCCACAAGATCCCAACCGCCGAATACCAGAACTTCACCGAAGTAGAGCCAGCGCTGGCCTACGTCCGTGAAAAAGGCGCGCCGATTGTCATCAAAGCCGACGGGCTGGCCGCAGGCAAAGGCGTGATTGTTGCCATGACCCTCGAAGAAGCCGAAGCGGCTGTTAACGATATGCTGGCAGGAAATGCTTTCGGCGATGCCGGACACCGCATCGTGGTGGAAGAGTTCCTCGATGGCGAAGAAGCCAGCTTCATCGTGATGGTAGACGGTGAGAACGTACTGCCAATGGCGACCAGCCAGGACCATAAACGCGTGGGTAATGGTGATACGGGGCCAAACACTGGCGGAATGGGCGCTTACTCCCCGGCTCCAGTGGTGACGGACGAAGTTCACCAGCGCGCCATGGATCTGGTTATCTGGCCAACCGTACGCGGCATGGCAGCCGAAGGTAATACTTATACCGGTTTCCTGTATGCGGGCCTGATGATTGATAAACAGGGCAATCCAAAGGTCATCGAATTCAACTGCCGCTTTGGCGATCCGGAAACCCAGCCGATCATGCTGCGCCTGCAGTCTGACCTGGTTGAGCTGTGCCTCGCGGCCTGTGACGGTAAACTAAATGATACGACCTCAAAGTGGGACGAACGTCCGTCTCTGGGCGTGGTGATGGCTGCGGGTGGCTATCCGGCGGATTACCGTACCGGGGATGTGATCCACGGCCTGCCGCTGGAGGAAGTGGCGGACGGTAAAGTGTTCCATGCGGGCACTAAGCTGCGTGAAGACGATATGGTGGCCACCAGCGGTGGTCGCGTGCTTTGCGTCACGGCGCTGGGCGATACCGTAGCTCTGGCGCAGAAGCGCGCTTACGAACTGATGAAGGATATCCACTGGGACGGCAGTTTTAGCCGTTCAGACATTGGCTATCGTGCCATTGAGCGTGAAAACGCGAAATAGAGTCGGGTGTGGCGCTGTCTGCCTGTTGTGTCGGATGGCGCTTACGCTTATCCGACCTACCAAGTCCACAAAACAAAGACCGCCCGAGTGGCGGTTTTTTTTATGGCTAGAAGTCGCCGGGCTTAGGCTGCCAGCTACAGAAGTCCTGATTGGCCACCAGCAGCAGCTGCGAGCCTTCTGGCGCTTCCAGCCAGGCAATGCTGACCTCGAGGGATGAGTGGCTCTGTCGGCGCGCTATGTGGCTGAGTGACGGGGCATCCAGTTTTGGCCTGAAAGTCTCCCCTTCGCAGGTAGTGACCGTGCCATTACGATGCCAGCGGCCCTGCCGTAATATCACCTTCCCAATGCGCAACGCCTCGCTGGTCGCTTTCATGCGGGTAGCCTGATACTGATACAGCGCTATTTGTTCGTTAGAGAGTTGCTGCTTCTGCCCGCTCACTTCGCGCTGCATAAAACTCAGCTCGCCATGATCGTCAAAACGCACTTTGATATGTTCAGGCTTTTCACCCTGAATGTTCTGTTCGATAAAGACCAGCTCGTCACCCTGCCAGCGGTATTCACTGGTGGTCGTGGCACGACTGCGGTACGGGCTAAGGGCCGTAAGCAGATGCACTGAACCGTCGTTGTTGTCTTTACGCCAGATACGTACCACGCCCTGATCGGCTACATAGCCGCTGGCGGTGAACGGTGGGAGTTGATTACTGCTACATGCCGTAAGCAATAGCGCGCCCGTCAGCGTGCTCAGAAGACGCCAGACAGACAAAAGGGGCGTAAACGCCCCCCTGCTAAAACTGTTCACTGACACGCTTTTATGACTTAACCGCGTCTTTCAGTGCTTTACCAGAAACAAATGCCGGCACGTTAGCTGCGGCGATTTTGATTTCTTTACCAGTCTGTGGGTTGCGGCCAGTGCGCTCAGCACGGTGGTTTACTTTGAAAGTACCGAAACCAACCAGTTGTACAGCGTCGCCTTCTTTCAGAGACTCAGTAATTGCAGCCAGAGTGGATTCCAGAGCAGCTTTAGCCTGTACTTTAGACAGGTCAGCCTTGTCAGCAATTACATCAATCAGTTGAGTCTTGTTCATAAGTTATCCTTACAATGTGTTTATCGCTTGCTAAGCATCGAGTGCGACGGAAATGCCAGAAAAGCACTCTCCTGCATACACGCACCGATAGCCACTTTTTTTCGCCCCACAAATGTAGACCAGACGGGGGGTTAATTGGAAGCCTTCAGGGGCCACAATTCGGACTGTACATCACGTTTTATTGTCTTATTGCTGCAAATTTATACCGATATTGCTGCTACCGGCCTCGCGGAGGTCTGCACGCAGGCCTTTGATAAGCTCAATATCGCGTTCTTCGCAGTCGGCCAGCAGGCGGAAAATCTCCCACTGAATGTCCCATTCCTCCTCCACCTGAGGGTTAGCACGCAGCTCTTCGTCGGTCATTTCTCGACCAGCCTGAGTCATTTCGAGCATCGCCACGGTGGTAATTGAGGACTTACTGACTTCGATTGCATGCTCCAGCGTTTCACCAGAAAGACGAGAGTGAACAAGCTCGCTCAACGCCACGCACGCATCGATTGCCGGATAGACGCCGTAAATATCATAGTCGTCAGCGGCTGGAATCGCCTCCTCGAGTTTCTCGAGCTGGCTATCAAAGTTCACTTTGGCATCTTTTACCGTCAGCGTTTCCCAGATGAGGTCGAGGATACGGCGATAAAGCTGCGCGTCGCCATAGCCGGTTTGCTGGCAAAACATGGCGTAGTTCGGGTACATACGCTCGCACAAAGAGGCCATAAAAGTGACGTGCTGCCAGCTTTCTAGCTTCTCCAGGCGCAGATGAATTGGGTTTTGTAACATAACGATGTCTCAAAGACGGGAAATTAGCGGCAGTTTACCCTAATCACCCCTGAATTGCTTGCCACCGCGCGAACGCCGGACGTCCGGACGCAACGGCATCTGCCCAGCGCGTAGGCTCCGGTAAACGGTAACCCGCCATACAGCGCTGAACCCATAATAAGGCTGTATCCGTGCTTACCCGATGCCCGGTGGCAACAAATAGCGGGTTACAGCGCTTTTTACTGCGCCACACCCAGCCAAGCTGCTCGCCTTTGTCGATAAGCGGCTGCCGCTCACCAACCTCTTCGCTCAGCGGTTCAAACCGGCCACACAGGCGCTTTTTCGCGACGCCAATGGTCGGTACGTCCACCAGCAGGCCAAAATGGCTGGCAACGCCGAGACGACGAGGATGCGAAATACCGTGCCCGTCGACAAACAGCAGGTCAGGCTTGCGGGACAGCATTTCCCAGGCCGCCAGCAGCGCGGGATATTCACGAAATGACAGAAAGCCGGGGATATAGGGCATGGTGGTGGCAATGCGCGCCACCTGATGCTCGACCAGCTCAAGGGAAGGATATTTCAGTAGTACGATAGCCGCGCGGGTCACCTCCCCGCCCTGCTCAAACCCAACGTCCGCTCCGGCGATGTACTGCGGAGGATCCACCTCAAGGCGATCTTCGCGGATCACCTGAGAAGCCAGCTCGATCTGTTGTTCACGTAACGCTGCGAGATCCATTCCCCCTCCCGATCTTTACTTATGATACGGCGCGGACAGGCGGTGCACCGCTTCGACGAAAGCACCGGCGTGCTCTGGCGGCACATCCTGGTGGATGCCGTGGCCGAGGTTAAAGACGTGACCTTCGCCCTGGCCGAAACCTGCCAGTATAGTCGCTACTTCTTCTTCGATACGTGCCGGTGGCGCATAAAGCATGGACGGGTCCATGTTGCCCTGCAGCGCAACCTTATGGCCTACGCGACGGCGCGCTTCGGCAATATCCATCGTCCAGTCCAGGCCCAGCGCATCACAGCCCGTCTCCGCCATGGCTTCCAGCCACTGCCCACCGCCTTTGGTAAACAAAGTGACCGGCACGCGACGACCTTCGTTTTCACGCTGCAGGCCATCAACGATTTTATGCATGTAGTAGAGGGAAAACTGCTGATAGTCGCGTCCTGTCAGCACGCCGCCCCAGGTGTCGAAAATCATCACCGACTGCGCGCCCGCTTTGATCTGCGCGTTCAGATACAGCGTGACGCTCTGCGCCAGCTTATCAAGCAGCAGGTGCAGCGACTGCGGATCCGCATACATCATCTTTTTAATCACGGTAAACGCTTTGCTGCTGCCACCTTCGACCATATAAGTCGCCAGCGTCCATGGGCTGCCGGAGAAGCCAATCAGCGGCACTTCGCCCTTCAGCTCACGGCGAATGGTACGCACCGCGTTCATCACGTAGCCCAGCTCGTCTTCCGGATCGGGAACCGGCAGCTTTTCAACATCGGCACGGCTGGTAAGCGGCGAGCGGAAGCGTGGCCCTTCCCCGGTTTCAAAGTAGAGGCCCAGGCCCATCGCATCAGGGATGGTAAGGATGTCAGAGAAGAGGATCGCCGCATCCAACGCGTAACGGCGCAGGGGTTGCAGAGTGACTTCGCAGGCCAGCTCGGCGTTTTTGCACAGCGACATGAAATCGCCGGCCTGCGCACGGGTGGCCTTGTACTCCGGGAGGTAACGCCCTGCCTGTCTCATCATCCATACCGGCGTGACATCCACGGGCTGGCGCTGCAGGGCGCGAAGGTAACGATCGTTCTTCAGTTCAGTCATTTTTGCATTTCCTTTGGCTGTATCCCGGCAGTTTATCATTCATATTCAGCGCGACACAGGGCAACGGTATCTTCAATCAGACGGCGCGCCACCGTGCCCGCTGCGGGGATCAGCGGCAGCCGATCGTAGCGGTACCATTGAGCGTCAATCAGCTCTTTGGGATCGATTTTGATATCGCCGCTGTGGTAGTCCGCCATAAAAGCGGTCATCAGAGATTGCGGGAACGGCCAGGGTTGCGAGGTCACGTAGCGCAAGTTCTTCACTCGAATCCCGCTCTCTTCCATCACTTCACGCGCGACGGTCTGTTCGAGGGTTTCACCGACTTCGACGAAACCGGCCAGCACGGTATATACGCCGCCGCGATGGCGGGTGTGCTGGGCCAGCAGAATATGATCGTCACGGCGAATCGCGACAATAATGCAGGGGGCAATCTGCGGATAGTAGCGCTCGCGGCAGCTGCTGCACAGCATCGCCCATTCGCTTCTGCTGGTGTGCATCTCATGCCCGCAGTAGCCGCAGAACTTGTGGGAACGATAGAATTCAGCGAGCTGCACCCCTCGCCCGGCCAGCTGAAACAGGCCAGCATCCTGGTCGATTATCTGCCGCACCGAACCCATGTCCTGACGACGATTTTGCAAAACCAGCCAGACGGGTTCACCTTCCCACTCGCCAATCTGCCGGCCTTCTGTGCCATCAAGCTGATAATCCGTCGCCGCGCCATGGGGAAGCTCGCCTTTTGGCAGCCACAGTTTTTGCTCATGGCTGACAATAAACCAGCCGTGATCTAACTTTTCAATTACACGTTCCATAACCTGGTGCACATCCCCCTGGACACTGGTATAAACAATAGTCGTTACACTTTTTGGGTACGTTTGCGTTTTCTTTAACTCACGGAGTCAATCATGCTTAACCAGTTAGAGAGTCTGACTGAGCGCGTTGGTGGTAGTAATGAGTTAGTCGACCAATGGCTGTATGCCCG
This sequence comes from Dryocola clanedunensis subsp. sulfonylureivorans, assembly GCF_016756775.1. Classification (GTDB taxonomy): domain Bacteria; phylum Pseudomonadota; class Gammaproteobacteria; order Enterobacterales; family Enterobacteriaceae; genus Dryocola; species Dryocola clanedunensis. The sequence goes on from NZ_JAERMU010000038.1 coordinate 8,079, forward strand.
CAAACATCTGTTAGTGGCGTATTACAACATGGTTGGGATCAAGCCTAACAAGGAATCTCATTCTGCGCTTAATGAAAAGGCACTGGATGCATTTTGCCACAATCTTGTTGATTACCTTTCTGCCGGGCACTTCAATATTTATGAGCGCATTATTGATGAAATGGAAGGCGCCAGCCCACTTTTAGCGGCGACACAAATCTATCCGCAGCTGGAAGCCAATACCCAGCAGATTATGGCGTTCTACGATACCAATCTGGAAAACGCCATCGACGATGACAACTGCATTGAATTCCAGCAGGCGCTGTCCGGCATTGGTGAGGCGCTGGAAGCGCGCTTTTCTCTGGAAGATAAGCTGATTGAACTGGCCTTTGATAACAATCTGCACGGCAGTGCAAACGATGTCGGCAACTTTGCACGCCCGGCTTGAGTTCTGTGCTGTTAACGAGTAATTTACAAAACGATCCGTAGCAATACGGGTTTCTTCTTGTCGGAGTGCCGAGTGCGCAAGCACCGGCTGAGACCGTTAATTCGGGATCCGCGGAACCTGATCAGGTTAATACCTGCGAAGGGAACAAGAGTAATTCTGCTTTTGGGCTGCCCCACGCGGCTAACCCATATCCATTACTCCATCCGTCGTTCTGACAAGCCACTCCTGAAAAAAACTGGAATGAGCTATGTCTGCATCTGAAAAAAAACCAACCCGTCGCGAACAACGCGCTGCCGCCCAGCACTTTATCAATACGCTGGAAGGAACGGCTTTCCCCGCTTCAAAACGTATCTATCTGACCGGCTCAAGGGAGGATATCCGTGTGCCAATGCGCGAAATCCAGCTCAGCCCGACGATGACGGGCGCCGGAAAAGAGAATCCGCAGTACGAACCGAATGACGCGGTGCCGGTTTACGACACTTCCGGCCCTTACGGCGATCCGGATATTGCCATCGACGTGTTACGGGGCCTTTCGCCCCTGCGCAGCGGCTGGATTGCAGAGCGTAACGACAGTGAAGAGCTGACGGTGCGTAGCTCCGCTTACACCAAAGAGCGGCTGGCAGACGACGGTCTGGACGATCTCCGTTTTGAAACTCGCTTAACTCCCCGCCGTGCCAAAAGCGGCAACTGCGTGACCCAGCTGTATTACGCCCGCCAGGGTAGGGTGACGCCGGAAATGGAGTTTATCGCCGTGCGCGAGAACATGGGCCGCGAGCGTATTCGCGATGCCGTTCTGCGCCACCAGCATCCGGGCGAAGGTTTTGGCGCACGCCTGCCGGAAAATATCACCCCTGAATTTGTCCGTGACGAGGTTGCCGCTGGCCGCGCGATTATTCCCGCCAACATCAACCACCCTGAATCCGAACCGATGATTATCGGGCGCAACTTCCTCGTCAAGGTTAACGCCAATATCGGCAACTCGGCGGTGACCTCTTCCATCGAAGAAGAAGTGGAAAAGCTCGTCTGGTCAACCCGCTGGGGGGCGGACACGGTAATGGACCTGTCCACCGGGCGCTATATCCACGAAACGCGTGAATGGATCCTGCGAAACAGCCCGGTGCCGATTGGCACGGTGCCTGTCTATCAGGCACTTGAAAAAGTAAGCGGCATTGCGGAAGACCTCACCTGGGAGATGTTCCGCGACACGCTGCTGGAGCAGGCGGAGCAAGGCGTAGACTACTTCACCATTCACGCGGGCGTACTGCTGCGCTATGTGCCGATGACCGCGAAACGCCTGACCGGCATCGTTTCACGCGGCGGGTCGATTATGGCCAAATGGTGCCTGTCGCATCATCAGGAAAACTTCCTCTACGAGCATTTCCGCGAGATCTGCGCAATCTGTGCCGCCTACGATGTTTCCCTGTCGCTGGGCGACGGCCTGCGTCCCGGCTCCATTCAGGATGCCAACGACGAAGCGCAGTTTGCCGAGCTGCACACCCTGGGCGAGCTGACCAAAATCGCCTGGGAGTATGACGTGCAGGTGATGATCGAAGGGCCGGGGCACGTGCCGATGCAGATGATCCGCCGCAACATGACGGAGGAGCTGGAGCACTGCCACGAAGCGCCGTTTTATACTCTCGGGCCGCTGACTACCGACATCGCACCGGGTTATGACCATTTCACCTCCGGCATTGGTGCTGCGATGATCGGCTGGTTTGGCTGCGCGATGCTCTGCTACGTGACGCCGAAAGAGCATCTGGGGCTGCCAAATAAAGAGGACGTTAAGCAGGGGCTTATCACGTACAAAATTGCGGCCCACGCCGCAGACCTGGCAAAAGGGCATCCCGGCGCGCAAATCCGCGACAACGCCATGTCTAAAGCCCGCTTTGAATTCCGCTGGGAAGACCAGTTCAACCTGGCGCTGGATCCGTTCACTGCCCGCACTTACCACGACGAAACGCTGCCGCAGGAGTCCGGCAAGGTCGCCCATTTCTGCTCGATGTGCGGGCCAAAGTTCTGCTCGATGAAAATCTCCCAGGAAGTGCGTGATTTTGCCGCTAAGCAGGCCGTTGAGTCCGGAATGGAAGAGATGTCGCAATCTTTCCGCGCTAAGGGTGGCGAAATCTATCTGCGTCAGGAGGAAGCATGACGGTAAAAACTGCCTTTCCTGCCGTTCCGCAGCGTCTTGGCCTTTATCCGGTAGTAGACAGCGTGGAGTGGATTGATCGCCTGCTGGAAGCGGGCGTCCGCACGATCCAACTGCGTATCAAAGACAAAAGCGACGAAGAAGTTGAGTCCGACGTAAAAGCGGCCATCACCCTTGGGCGACGTTATGAAGCGCGGCTGTTTATCAACGATTACTGGCGGCTCGCCATTAAACACCACGCGTACGGCGTGCATCTGGGTCAGGAAGATCTGGACGTGGCGAACCTGGTTGCCATACGCGACGCGGGCCTGCGGCTGGGACTGTCCACCCATGACAATATGGAAATGGATCGCGCGCTGGCCGCCCGCCCCTCTTACATTGCGCTGGGCCATGTGTTTCCTACCAGTACCAAGCAAATGCCCTCAGCGCCACAGGGTCTGGAGCAGTTGGCGGCACACGTAAAAACGCTGGGGGAATACCCGACGGTAGCAATCGGCGGCATCAGCATTGAGCGCGTGCCTGACGTTCTCGCCACTGGCGTAGGAAGCGTTGCCGTGGTCAGCGCGATAACCCAGGCACAGGACTGGCGCGCGGCGACGGCTCATCTGCTTGAACTGGTGGAGGCTGGCGATGAATGACGCGGATTTCATGCGCTACGGCCGCCAGCTGCTGCTGGAAGATATTGCGCTCGGAGGGCAGCAGAAGCTGCTCGCCAGCCGGGTTCTGATTGTTGGTCTGGGCGGGCTGGGCTCCCCGGCGGCTCTTTATCTGGCCGCTGCCGGTGTGGGCACGATAATACTTGCTGACGATGATAGGGTGCATATCAGCAATCTTCAGCGGCAGATTTTGTTCACCTCGCAGGATCTCGACCTGCCGAAATCGCAGGTTGCCCGTCGTCATCTCCAGAAGCTTAACCCGGACATCGACCTGCAGATTATCGGCGAGCGCCTGACTGGTGATTTACTGGTGCAGGCCGTTCAGGGCGTCGATCTGGTGCTGGACTGCAGCGACAACATGGCAACACGCCAGGCAATTAACGCGGCCTGCGTCGCACAAAGCACACCGCTTATCTCCGCCAGCGCTGTTGGTTTCGGCGGCCAGCTGATGGTACTGACGCCGCCGTGGGATAACGGCTGCTATCGCTGCGTCTGGCCTGATAAAAGGGAGCCGGAGCGCAACTGCCGCACCGCGGGCGTTATCGGCCCGGTCGTCGGCGTGATGGGGACGTTGCAGGCGCTGGAGGCAATCAAACTGCTCACCGGTATGGCACCAGCCTCCGGTTCGCTGCGCCTGTTTGACGCCCGACAGCACAGCTGGCGAACCCTGGCGATGCAAAAGTCGGCTCTGTGCCCGGTATGCGGAGGGACGAATGCGCATCTTCCTCAATGACGAAAGCGTGCAGTGCGTCGATAGCCTGACGCTGGCGGGCCTGCTAGAACAGCTCCGCATGCTGAAGCCGGGAACCGCAGCTGCCGTCAATCAAACGATCGTCCCTCGAGAGCAATGGCAACGCCATAAGCTGTGCGATGGCGACCAGATCCTGCTTTTTCAGGCGATAGCCGGAGGTTGAAATGCTACAGATCGCAGATAAATCCTTTTCCTCACATCTGTTCACCGGCACCGGGAAGTTCTCTTCTGCCGACGTGATGATTGAGGCGATCCGCGCCTCTGGTTCGCAGCTGGTGACCATGGCGATGAAGCGGGTCGATTTACGAAACCCCAACGACGCTCTTCTTGCCCCGCTGCTTGCGGCTGGCGTTCAGCTGCTGCCCAACACTTCCGGTGCGAAAACAGCAGAAGAAGCGATATTTGCGGCTCGGCTTGCACGCGAAGCGCTCGGCACGAACTGGGTGAAGCTGGAAATCCATCCTGATGCCCGCTATTTGCTGCCCGACCCGATAGAAACGCTGAAAGCTGCGGAGGTCCTGGTCAAACAGGGCTTTGTCGTGCTGCCATATTGCGGCGCAGATCCCGTGTTGTGTAAACGGCTTGAAGAAGCAGGTTGTGCCGCCGTGATGCCACTGGGCGCGCCAATCGGCTCGAATCAGGGGCTGCAAACCCGCGCGCTGCTGGAAATCATCATCGAACAGGCAACCGTGCCGGTGGTGGTCGACGCGGGGATTGGCGCGCCCAGCCATGCCGCCGAAGCGCTGGAGCTGGGCGCTGATGCGGTGCTGGTGAACACGGCGATTGCCGTAGCAAACGATCCCGTCCGGATGGCGCAGGCTTTCCGGCTGGCGGTTGAAGCAGGCGTTCTGGCAGCCAGCTCTGGACTGGGGCATCGCCACCAGCAGGCTCAGGCATCCAGCTCGCTGACGCAGTTTCTGCAGTTTAGCCAGGAGGGGGCATTATGATGGCAACCTTTACCGACCGCTGGCGGCAGCTGGACTGGGATGACATCACGCTGCGCATCAACGGTAAAACGGCGGCGGACGTGGAGCGGGCGCTTAGCGCGACCAGGATAACCCGGGAAGATCTTATGGCCCTGCTCTCTCCAGCAGCCAGCCCGTATCTCGAGCCGCTCGCTCAGCAGGCGCAAAGACTCACCCGCCAGCGCTTTGGCAATACGGTGAGCTTTTACGTCCCGCTGTATCTGTCGAATCTGTGCGCTAACGACTGTACCTACTGTGGGTTTTCGATGAGCAACAGGATCGGGCGCAAAACGCTGGATGGGGCGGAGATTGAGAGAGAGTGTGCCGCCATCCGCGAGCTGGGGTTTGAACATTTGCTTCTGGTCACGGGTGAGCATCAGACGAAGGTGGGAATGGACTATTTTCGTCGGCATCTTCCGGCTATTCGCCGCCGCTTCAGCTCGCTGCAAATGGAAGTGCAGCCATTGGATGAGCATGAATACGCAGAGCTGAAATCGCTCGGACTGGATGGGGTGATGGTCTATCAGGAAACCTATCATCAGGCGGTTTATGCGCAGCATCACCTGCGGGGTCATAAACAAGACTTCTTCTGGCGGCTGGAAACGCCGGATCGCCTTGGCCGGGCCGGGATAGATAAAATCGGGCTAGGGGCGCTGACGGGACTGTCTGGCAGCTGGCGGACCGACTGTTTTATGGTGGCGGAGCACCTTTTATGGCTTCAGCAGCATTACTGGCAGAGCCGCTATTCCATCTCCTTCCCGAGGTTGCGGCCCTGTGCGGGCGGCGTTGAACCGGCATCGGTAATGAGCGAAAGCCAGCTGGTACAGGTGATTTGCGCGTTCCGGCTGCTGGCCCCGGATGTGGAGCTGTCGCTGTCCACGCGGGAGTCCCCGTGGTTCCGGGATCATATGATCCCGCTGGCTATTAATAACGTCAGCGCGTTTTCTAAAACCCAGCCCGGTGGCTATGCGGACAATCACCCTGAACTGGAGCAGTTCGCCCCGCACGATGGAAGAACGCCACAGGAAGTCGCCGCGGCGTTAACCCGTTCAGGCTTGCAGCCCGTCTGGAAGGACTGGGACAAGTATCTGGGAAGAGCCTCGCAGTAAAAGTGCAACGTTGCAGATGAGATAAAAAAGTTTCAGAGCGGTGCCGAAGCGCGGGAAACGCCGCGTTGCTGCTCTGCACTCCTTAAAATATTGTCTCCCCGTCGGACGTTACGCCCGACCGGGGCGGCAACAACCCCTTCTCCCTGCCGCCCCGCCTTCCCGCTTAAAAGGCAGCGGCGTCGTGGAGGAGAAACAAAAATGTAACCGGTTTCAGTGTTTCGTCGATTCTTTTGTGATACCTGACACACAATCACGCTAAAGCGGTTGTTGGCGAGGCTTCCACGGATAATTATCTGTCTATCCAACGGACATTGAGAGCAGATTATGAAGAATATCGTTTTGTGTTGTGCTGCAGGTATGTCTACCAGCATTCTGGTCCAGCGAATGAAAGACGCAGCGGCGAAGAAGGGTATCGAAGTTACCATCAAGGCTGTGCCTGTCGCAGAATTCAAAGACAATATTGATACCGCAGATATTGTGCTTCTCGGTCCACAGGTTAAATACGAGCACGCTAAGCTACAGGCCATTGCTGAGCCGATGGGTAAAACGGTTGCCGTCATCGACATGATGGACTACGGCATGATGAAAGGCGACGTGGTGCTCGATAAAGCATTGAAGATGATGGAGTGATAAAGACGTGGAAGATTTAGAATCGATTATCATGGAGCTGCTGGTCAATGCCGGTAGCGCGCGTAGCCGGGCGCTGACCGCTTTACAACAGGCTCGCAAAGGCGATTTTGAAGCCGCCGAGCAGGCAATGGAAGAATCAAGAGAGTTTGTAAAACACGCCCATAAAATCCAGACCCAGCTCATCGGCATGGATGAAGGCACCGGTAAACTGCCCGTTAACCTGATCACCGTGCATTCCCAGGACCACCTGATGAACGCCATGGTAATCCAGGACTTAGCCGGAGATATGATCGAACTTTATCGCCGTATCCCGCTGGTTAAATAATTCAGCTTCCTGAATTTCAGACATAAAAAAACCGCTCTTTCGAGCGGTTTTTGTTTTTAGCGCATCTGACGATTACTCGTCGTTGCCACCGAGGTTGCCCGCATTCAGCAGTTCTGCAAGGCTTGCAGAAGCATCTTCAGCAGTCACCTGAGGTACAACAGGCACTTCGCCCGCAGCACGACGGCGCATACGATCCTGGTGGTACGCATAACCGGTACCGGCCGGGATCAGACGACCCACGATAACGTTCTCTTTCAGGCCGCGCAGTTCGTCACGTTTACCCGCAACGGCTGCTTCGGTAAGCACACGAGTAGTCTCCTGGAACGATGCCGCGGAGATGAAGGACTCGGTTGCCAGAGAGGCTTTGGTGATACCCAGCAGGTCACGTGCGAAGGACACGTTGATTTTGCCGTTCGCTTCCAGTTCGCGGTTAGCGATCTTGACGCGAGAGTATTCAGCCTGCTCACCTTCCAGGAAGTCGGAGCTGCCTGCGTTAACGATGGTTGCTTTACGCAGCATCTGACGCACGATGACTTCGATGTGTTTATCGTTAATCTTAACGCCCTGCAGACGGTATACGTCCTGCACTTCGTTAGTGATGTAACGGGTCACAGCATAGACGCCACGCAGACGCAGAATGTCATGCGGAGATTCTGGACCATCGGAAACCACGTCACCGCGCTCTACGCGTTCACCTTCGAACACGTTCAGCTGGCGCCACTTCGGAATCATCTCTTCGTAAGCATCGCTGCCGTCTAACGGAGAGATAACCAGGCGGCGTTTGCCCTTGGTTTCTTTACCGAACGAGATGATCCCGCTGATTTCAGCAAGGATAGCAGGCTCTTTCGGACGACGTGCTTCGAACAGGTCAGCAACGCGTGGCAGACCACCGGTGATGTCCTTGGTACCGCTGGATTCCTGAGGAATACGCGCCAGGGCGTCACCAGAGTGAATCTGAGTGCCATCTTCCAGCTGAACAATCGCTTTACCCGGCAGGAAGTACTGAGCTGGCATATCTGTACCAGGGATCAGAACGTCGTTGCCCTGAGCATCAACAATTTTCAGTGCCGGACGCAGATCTTTACCACCCGCGGTACGTTCTGCAGAATCCAGAACAACCAGAGATGACAGACCTGTCAGTTCGTCGGTCTGACGAGTAATGGTCTGGCCGTCGATCATGTCAGTAAAGCGGATGAAACCACTTACTTCAGAAACGACTGGCATGGTGTGTGGATCCCAGTTTGCTACGGTTTCGCCCGCTGCAATCTGCTCGCCATCACCTTTCGCCATTACCGCACCGTAAGGAACTTTATAGCTCTCTTTGGTACGACCGAATTCGTCAATCAGCTTCAGTTCGGTGTTACGTGAAGTCACTACCAGTTTACCGGTAGAGTTCACAACGGACTTAGCGTTGCTGAGCTTGATGCTACCTTTGTTCTTAACCTGAATGCTTGATTCAGCCGCAGAACGAGATGCCGCACCACCGATGTGGAACGTACGCATCGTCAGCTGTGTACCAGGTTCACCGATGGACTGTGCCGCGATAACCCCGATAGCTTCACCCTTGTTGATGATGTGACCACGTGCCAGGTCGCGACCGTAGCAGTGTGCACAAACGCCAAAGTCAGTTTCGCAACCTACTACGGAACGTACTTTTACGCTGTCAACAGAGTTAGCTTCTAACAGGTCACACCATTGCTCGTTGAGCAGGGTGTTACGCGTTACCAGGATGTCTGCGGTGCCAGGCTTGAGCACGTCTTCAGCCGTTACACGGCCCAGAACGCGATCGCGCAGCGGTTCTTTAACGTCGCCACCTTCGATAACCGGAGTCATCAGGATGCCTTCGTGAGTACCACAGTCATCTTCGGTCACAACCAGATCCTGCGCGACGTCAACCAGACGACGAGTCAGATAACCGGAGTTAGCTGTTTTCAGTGCGGTATCCGCCAGACCTTTACGAGCACCGTGCGTGGAGATGAAGTACTGAAGTACGTTCAGACCTTCACGGAAGTTCGCGGTGATTGGCGTCTCGATGATGGAACCATCTGGTTTCGCCATCAGACCACGCATACCTGCCAGCTGACGAATCTGTGCTGCAGAACCACGCGCACCGGAGTCGGCCATCATGTAAATGCTGTTGAAGGAAACCTGCTGCTCTTCTACGCCGTCACGGTTAATAACGGTTTCGGTTTGCAGGTTATCCATCATCGCTTTGGATACACGATCGTTCGCCGCAGCCCAGATATCGATAACTTTGTTGTAACGCTCGCCCGCGGTAACCAGACCAGACTGGAACTGTTCCTGAATCTCAGCAACTTCTGCTTCAGCTTCAGAAATGATCTCAGTTTTCTTCTCTGGGATGACCATGTCATCAATACCAACAGATGCACCTGAACGCGCTGCGTAAGCAAAGCCGGTATACATTGTCTGGTCAGCGAAGATAACGGTCGGCTTCAGGCCCAGGATGCGGTAACAGGTGTTCAGCATCTTGGAGATCGCTTTCTTGCCCAGCGCCTGGTTGACGATGGAGAAAGGCAGACCTTTCGGTACGATCATCCACAGAATCGCACGACCAACGGTGGTGTCGATAATGCTGGTTTTCGCAACGAACTCGCCGCTTGCATCTTTTTCATACTCGGTGATACGCACTTTTACACGCGCATGCAGAGAGGCCAGGCCAGCGCGGTAAATACGCTCAGCTTCTTTAGGGCCAGTCAGCACCATGCCTTCGCCTTTGGCGTTAACACAGTCACGGGTCATGTAATACAGACCCAATACAACGTCCTGAGAAGGAACGATGATTGGCTCGCCGTTCGCAGGTGACAGGATGTTGTTGGTAGACATCATCAGCGCACGCGCTTCCAGCTGAGCTTCAAGCGTCAGCGGAACGTGTACTGCCATCTGGTCACCATCGAAGTCGGCGTTATAGGCCGCACAGACCAGCGGGTGCAGCTGAATAGCTTTACCTTCGATCAGTACTGGCTCAAATGCCTGGATACCCAAACGGTGCAGGGTTGGTGCACGGTTCAGCAGTACCGGGTGTTCGCGGATAACTTCGTCCAGGATATCCCAGACTACAGCTTCTTCGCGCTCAACCATTTTCTTCGCAGCTTTAATGGTGGTAGCAAGACCACGCAGTTCCAGCTTGCCGTAGATGAACGGTTTGAACAGCTCCAGGGCCATTTTCTTCGGCAGACCGCACTGATGCAGACGCAGGTATGGACCTACGGTGATAACAGAACGACCGGAGTAGTCAACACGTTTACCCAGCAGGTTCTGACGGAAACGACCCTGCTTACCTTTGATCATATCGGCCAAAGATTTCAGAGGACGTTTGTTAGAACCGGTGATCGCACGACCGCGACGGCCGTTGTCCAGCAGCGCATCTACCGCTTCCTGCAGCATACGTTTTTCGTTACGTACGATGATGTCAGGCGCGGCCAGATCCAGCAGGCGTTTCAGACGGTTGTTACGGTTAATGACGCGACGATACAGATCGTTCAGGTCAGAAGTCGCGAAACGACCACCATCCAGCGGTACCAGCGGGCGCAGGTCTGGCGGCAGAACCGGCAGAACTGTCAGGATCATCCACTCTGGCTTGTTGCCAGACTGAACGAACGCTTCCAGCAGCTTGATACGCTTGGTCAGCTTTTTACGCTTGGTTTCGGAGTTGGTTTCGTTCAGCTCTTCGCGCAGCGTTTCGCACTCTTGCTCCAGATCCATGCTCTTCAGCAGGGCCTGAATAGCTTCCGCACCCATCTTCGCGTCGAATTCGTCACCGAACTCTTCCAGCGCATCCAGATACTGCTCTTCAGTCAGGATCTGACGACGCTCGAGGTTGGTCATCCCGCCTTCGATCACAACATAAGATTCGAAGTACAGTACGCGCTCGATATCACGCAGCGGCATATCTAACAGCAGGCCGATACGGGATGGCAGAGATTTCAGGAACCAAATGTGCGCAGTTGGGGAAGCCAGTTCGATGTGGCCCATACGCTCACGGCGTACTTTAGTCTGGGTCACTTCAACGCCGCACTTCTCACAAATCACGCCACGGTGTTTTAAGCGCTTGTACTTACCGCACAGGCACTCATAGTCTTTTACTGGCCCGAAAATACGGGCACAGAACAGACCGTCACGCTCTGGTTTGAACGTACGGTAGTTAATGGTTTCCGGCTTTTTAACTTCACCGAACGACCATGAACGGATCATGTCTGGCGATGCCAGAGCAATTTTGATCGCATCAAACTCTTCGGTCTTAGTTTGCGCTTTCAGAAACTTAAGTAAGTCTTTCACGGATTAGCTCCCGTCGGAGTGAGACTTCTCAGAGACGTCCGGTGTGACCCGGACATCCTGTAACCAGTACAGCAGATGCGAGTAATTACTCGTCTTCCAGCTCGATGTTGATACCCAGCGAACGGATCTCTTTCAACAGTACGTTGAAGGATTCCGGCATGCCTGGTTCCATCTGATGATTACCGTCTACGATGTTCTTATACATCTTAGTACGGCCGTTCACGTCATCAGACTTAACAGTCAGCATTTCCTGCAGGGTATATGCAGCACCGTATGCTTCCAGTGCCCACACTTCCATCTCACCGAAGCGCTGACCACCGAACTGAGCCTTACCACCCAGCGGCTGCTGAGTAACCAGGCTGTAAGAACCGGTAGAACGCGCGTGCATTTTGTCATCAACCAGGTGGTTCAGTTTCAGCATGTACATGTAACCTACGGTTACCTGACGCTCAAACTGCTCACCGGTACGGCCGTCGAACAGGGTAATCTGACCAGAAGATGGCAGACCGCCAAGTTGCAGCAGCTCTTTGATTTCTGACTCTTTAGCACCGTCGAAGACCGGAGTCGCGATCGGCATGCCTTTTTTCAGGTTTTCAGCCAGGCGCAGAACTTCATCGTCGGTGAAGGTATTCAGATCAACCTTCTGACGAACGTCTGTACCCAGGTCATACGCTTTCTGGATGAATTCGCGCAGCTTGGCAACTTCTTCCTGCTTCTTAAGCATGGCGTTGATCTTCTCGCCGATGCCCTTCGCAGCCATGCCCAGGTGGGTTTCCAGAATCTGACCGATGTTCATACGAGATGGTACGCCCAGCGGGTTCAGTACGATGTCAACCGGCGTGCCGTGTTCATCGTAAGGCATATCTTCGATCGGGTTGATCTTGGAGATAACACCTTTGTTCCCGTGACGACCTGCCATCTTGTCACCAGGCTGAATCTGACGTTTAACGGCCAGATACACTTTCACGATTTTCAGCACGCCAGGTGCCAGGTCATCGCCCTGAGTGATTTTGCGGCGCTTAGCTTCGAGTTTCTTCTCAAACTCGTGCTTCAGCTCGTCGTACTGCTCCGCCAGCTGTTCCAGCTGGTTTTGCTTCTCTTCGTCAGTCAGACCCAGTTCCAGCCAGCGGTCACGTGGCAGCTTGTCGAGCTTCTCAGCTTCAACGCCGCCAGCAACCAGTACCGCATGGATACGGGCAAACAGGCCAGCTTCAAAGATCTGCAGTTCTTCAGTCAGGTCTTTCTTCGCCTGCTTCAGCTGCATCTCTTCGATTTCCAGCGCGCGCTTGTCTTTTTCCACGCCATCGCGGGTAAAGACCTGCACATCGATTACGGTACCGGAAACGCCGTTTGGTACGCGCAGAGAAGAGTCTTTAACGTCAGACGCTTTCTCACCGAAGATGGCACGCAGCAGCTTCTCTTCTGGCGTCAGCTGGGTTTCACCTTTCGGCGTTACCTTACCAACCAGAATGTCGCCACCGGTCACTTCAGCACCGATATAAACGATACCGGATTCATCCAGCTTGGAGAGCGCTGCTTCACCCACGTTAGGGATATCGGCGGTGATCTCTTCTGGCCCCAGCTTGGTGTCACGAGACACACATGCCAGTTCCTGGATGTGAATAGTAGTGAAACGATCTTCCTGAACAACACGCTCGGAGACGAGGATGGAGTCTTCGAAGTTGTAACCGTTCCACGGCATGAACGCTACGCGCATGTTCTGGCCGAGCGCCAGTTCACCGAGGTCAGTAGACGGACCGTCTGCCAACACGTCGCCGCGTTCAATTGGTTCGCCCAGAGAGACACATGGCATCTGGTTGATGCAGGTGTTCTGGTTAGAACGGGTGTACTTGGTCAGGTTGTAGATGTCGATACCCGCTTCGCCGGCGTGCATCTCGTCTTCGTTAACTTTGATAACGATACGGGAAGCATCAACGTACTGAACGGTACCGCCACGTTTGGCTACGGCGGTAACACCGGAGTCAACGGCTACAGCACGTTCCATACCGGTACCAACCAGCGGCTTATCAGCACGCAGAGTAGGAACCGCCTGACGTTGCATGTTCGCACCCATCAGGGCACGGTTGGCATCATCGTGTTCCAGGAACGGGATCAGGGATGCACCGACGGAAACCACCTGCTGGGTGGAAACGTCCATGTAGTCAACCTGGTCGTTGCTGAACAAGCTTGATTCGCCTTTGCTACGGCAGGTAACGAGGTCGTCTACGAAACGGCCTTCTTCGTCCAGGTTGGTGTTCGCCTGAGCGATAACATAGTTACCTTCTTCGATAGCAGACAGATAGTGAATCTCGTCCGTTACCACGCCTTCAACTACGCGACGATACGGGGTTTCTAAGAAGCCGTATTCGTTAGTCTGTGCATAAACAGACAGGGAGTTGATCAGACCGATGTTCGGGCCTTCTGGCGTTTCGATTGGACATACACGACCGTAGTGGGTTGGGTGTACGTCACGTACTTCGAAGCCTGCACGCTCACGGGTCAGACCGCCCGGGCCGAGGGCCGAGATACGACGCTTGTGCGTGATCTCAGACAGCGGGTTGTTCTGGTCCATAAACTGAGACAGCTGGCTGGAACCGAAGAACTCTTTCACTGCCGCAGAGATTGGCTTGGCGTTGATCATATCCTGAGGCATCAGGGTATCCAGATCGCCCAGGGACAGACGCTCTTTAACCGCACGCTCAACACGCACCAGGCCAACGCGGAATTGGTTTTCCGCCATTTCGCCTACGGAACGGATACGACGGTTGCCGAGGTGGTCGATATCATCCACTTCGCCCTGACCGTTACGGATACCGATAAGCTTACGCATCACTTCGATGATGTCGTCTTTGCTCAGGATGCCTGAACCTTCGATTTCATCACGCAGCAGAGAACGGTTGAACTTCATACGACCAACCGCGGACAGATCGTAGCGGTCTTCGGAGAAGAACAGGTTCTCGAACAGGCTTTCAGCCGCTTCGCGAGTTGGTGGCTCACCAGGACGCATCATGCGGTAGATCTCAACCAGCGCGCTTAAGCGATCGTTGGTTGGGTCGACGCGTACGGTCTCAGAGATGTACGGGCCGTGATCCAGGTCGTTGGTGAACAGCGTTTCGATACGCTTGTGACCAGACTGGCTCAGCTTGGCCAGCAGATCCAATGACAGCTCCATGTTCGCCGCGCAAATCAGCTCGCCGGTAGAGGTGTCAACGTAGTCTTTAGCCGCGACTTTGCCAGCAATGTACTCAACCGGAACTTCGATAAGCTTAATATCGTCTTTTTCCAGCTGACGAATATGGCGCGCGGTGATGCGGCGGCCTTTTTCGACATAGATCTTGCCGTCAGCTTCGATATCAAATGATGCGGTCTCGCCACGCAGGCGCTCCGGAATCAGTTCCATCTGCAGCTTGTTGTCACGGATTTCGAAATTAACTTTCTCAAAGAACAGGTCAAGGATCTGCTCAGTGGTAAAGTTTAGTGCTCGCAGAATGATGGTCGCAGGCAGTTTGCGGCGACGGTCAATACGCACGAACAGGTTGTCTTTCGGGTCGAATTCGAAATCCAGCCAGGAACCACGGTAAGGGATGATACGTGCGTTATAAAGCACCTTCCCTGAAGAGTGGGTTTTACCCTTGTCACTATCAAAGAATACGCCCGGGCTACGGTGCAGCTGAGAAACGATAACGCGCTCAGTACCGTTGATAACGAACGTACCGTTGTCAGTCATGAGTGGAATTTCACCCATGTAGACTTCTTGTTCTTTGATGTCTTTTACGGTGCCTTCTGGCGCTTCACGCTCGTAGATCACCAGACGCAGTTTTACACGCAGCGGAGCAGAATACGTCACGCCACGGATCTGACACTCTTTGACATCGAAAACTGGTTCGCCAAGACGATAGCTGACGTACTGCAGTTCCGAATTGCCGCTGTAGCTCTGGATTGGGAACACGGAACGGAAAGCTGCTTCCAGACCGTACTGCCCTTCAGGATCTTGCTCGATAAACTTCTGGAACGAGTCAAGCTGGATAGAAAGGAGATAAGGAATGTCCAGAACTTGTGGACGCTTTCCAAAATCCTTACGAATACGTTTTTTCTCGGTATAGGAGTAAACCATAGGGTTCCTCAGCTCGCTGACAAGTCGACCCATCTGCCCGACGGAGGGACAGTTTGTGCAACACTATTTTGTGGACCGGAAAGTGGAACACATTCCGCAATACCTGTTTCTATCACTCTTAAACCATTTCGCTACGCTTTACTCCGGAACTCCCGGCGTAGAAAGTCGCAGTATATTAAGTCGTCGATAGAGACAAGCATTGAAAGGTAACCAGCAGCCAAACAGTGTGAAACGCGACTGGTACCCTACAGCGCAAAAAGGCTGGTGACTAAAAAGTCACCAGCCATCAGCCTAATTGCTTAGGCTGCAACCGGAAAGGTTGGCTTATTTAACTTCAACTTCTGCGCCAGCTTCTTCCAGAGCTTTCTTCAGAGCTTCAGCGTCATCTTTGCTGATGCCTTCTTTGATTGCACCAGTAGCTTCTACCAGGTCTTTAGCTTCTTTCAGACCCAGGCCAGTTGCGCCACGTACTGCTTTGATAACAGCAACTTTGTTAGCACCAGCGCCTTTCAGAATAACGTCGAACTCAGTTTTTTCTTCAGCAGCTTCAGCTGGGCCTGCAGCAACAGCTACAGCAGCAGCAGCGGAAACACCGAATTTTTCTTCCATTGCAGAAATCAGTTCAACAACGTCCATTACGGACATAGCGGATACTGCTTCAATGATTTGATCTTTAGTGATAGACATAACAATTGTTCCTGAAAATCAGAATTAGTTTATACGTAAGCAAATGCGTTAGAAAAGAAAGTGCAATTAAGCAGCTTCTTTCTGATCGCGTACAGCAGCCAGAGTGCGAACCAGTTTGCCTGCAGAGGCTTCTTTCATGGTTGCCATCAGGCGTGCGATTGCTTCTTCGTAAGTTGGCAGAGTTGCCAGGCGATCGATCTGGGCCGCCGGGATCAGCTCACCTTCAAAGGCTGCAGCTTTAACTTCGAATTTTGCATTCGCTTTCGCGAAATCTTTGAACAGACGAGCAGCAGCGCCCGGGTGTTCCATAGAGTATGCAATCAAAGTTGGACCAACAAACGTGTCTTTCAGGCACTCAAAAGGAGTACCTTCAACGACGCGGCGCAGCAGGGTGTTACGAACAACACGCATGTAAACGCCAGCTTCACGACCTGCTTTACGCAGTTCAGTCATTTTATCTACGGTAACGCCACGGGAATCCGCAACAACCGCAGACAGCGCGCCTTTGGCTACTTCGCTGACTTCAGCAACAATCGCTTGTTTGTCTTGAAGATTTAAAGCCATTAGCTTTGCTCCTGGATATTAGCCGGGGTAACCCCCGGAACTCACTTCACTCATCACCAAAACGATAATGAGCGTCGACATACGGTGAGCAGAAACAAGCCAAAGACTATCCAAAAATATTCTTCAGGTTCTGTCACCGTCTACGCAGGAAATTAAGTCTCTTGCGAAACACCTGCGGTCTTGGACGGAGGCCTGGATAAGGCCAGGCTCCAACCGAAAATTCTGTGTGCCTTGCAAGCAAGGCAACGGGCGTAAGATTTTAGACTAATCTCACGCCCGCGTAAAGCAGCGATTTTTAGTTCGCTACCGCGTTCAGACCAGACTGGTCGATCGCAACACCTGCACCCATAGTGGTGGACAGGCTAACTTTCTTGATGAAAACACCTTTCGCCTGAGAAGGTTTTGCTTTTTTCAGCGCAACCAGCAGGGATTCCAGGTTTTCTTTCAGTTTGTCAGCGTCAAAGTCCACTTTACCGATGGTAGTGTGAATGATGCCGTTTTTGTCGTTACGGTAACGAACCTGACCAGCTTTAGCGTTCTTAACCGCTTCAGCAACGTTAGGCGTTACAGTACCCACTTTCGGGTTAGGCATCAGGCCACGTGGACCCAGAACCTGGCCCAGCTGGCCAACAACGCGCATTGCATCAGGAGATGCGATAACAACGTCGAAGTTCATTTCGCCTTTTTTGATCTGGTCAGCCAGATCTTCCATACCTACCAGCTCTGCGCCTGCAGCTTTAGCAGCTTCAGCGTTAGGGCCCTGGGCAAATACGGCTACGCGAACGGAACGGCCAGTACCGTGCGGCAGTACAGTTGCACCACGTACGTTCTGGTCAGATTTACGAGCGTCGATGCCGAGGTTCACAGCAACGTCAACGCTTTCTACGAATTTAGCAGTGGCCAGCTCTTTGAGCAGAGCAACGGCTTCGTTGATGTCGTACTGTTTGGTCGCATCAACTTTGTCACGGATCACGCGCATGCGCTTGGTCAGTTTAGCCATTTCTTAATCCTCCACTACCAGGCCCATGGAACGAGCAGTACCTTCGATGGAGCGAGTCATCGCTTCAACGTCAGAACCAGTCATGTCCGCAGCTTTGGTTTCTGCGATTTCACGCACCTGAGCACGGGTCACTTTACCCACTTTGTCTTTGTTCGGCTTACCGGAACCAGACTTGATGCCAGCAGCTTTCTTCAGCAGAACAGCAGCCGGTGGGGTTTTAGTAACGAAAGTGAAAGAACGGTCAGCGTAAACGGTAATAACAACCGGAATTGGCAGACCTTTCTCGATGGAATCAGTTTTTGCGTTGAACGCTTTACAGAATTCCATGATGTTAACACCCTGCTGACCCAGTGCTGGACCAACCGGTGGACTTGGGTTCGCCATACCAGCTGCAACCTGCAGCTTGACGTAGGCTTGTACTTTCTTAGCCATCTAAATTTCCTCTGGTGGGTTATAACGCCTCGATGAGGCTCCCCGTGAATAAATCGTTCTATGTGTACAGGACACATAAAAACAAAAGGCGCGAAATTGTATGCCAATCTCGCGCCCTGTGCAACGATTAATCGCTGCTTTTACAACCTGGCGATTACGCCTTTTCGACCTGGGCAAAATCCAGTTCGACCGGAGTAGCACGTCCGAAGATAGATACAGAAACCTTCAGGCGGCTCTTTTCGTAATCTACTTCTTCCACTACGCCGTTAAAGTCAGCAAATGGACCATCGCTAACACGGACCATCTCACCCGGTTCGAACAGCGTTTTAGGACGCGGCTTATCACCAACCTGCTGCAGGCGGTTCATAATCGCATCAACTTCTTTATCGCTAATCGGTGCCGGGCGGTCAGACGTGCCGCCAATGAAACCCATAACGCGCGGAACGCTGCGCACCAGGTGCCAGCTTGCGTCATTCATAACCATCTGGACCAGCACGTAGCCCGGGAAGAATTTACGTTCGCTTTTGCGACGCTGGCCGCCACGAATTTCGACAACTTCTTCGGTCGGAACCATGACTTCGCCAAACAGCTCTTCCATGTTATGTAATTTGATGTGCTCACGCAGCGAAGTCGCTACGCGGCCTTCAAAACCGGAAAACGCCTGAACGACGTACCAACGCTTTTTAGGGGCTTCAGACATCTCAGAACCTCAGGCCAGTAATAAAAGAAACCAGACGGACTAAAATACCGTCCAGGCCCCACAAAATCAGTGACATTACAGCAGTAACTGCCGCCACGATTAAGGTGGTGTGCAATGTTTCCTGACGAGTCGGCCAAATCACTTTACGGACTTCGGTTCTCGCTTCACGAGCGAAGGCGACAGTTGCTTTGCCTTTCGTCGTCAACAGCGCGACACCGCCCGCTGCAGCAATCATAATAACCACTGCCAGGGCACGCAGAGGCAAGGTCACATCACGATA
Organism: Dryocola clanedunensis subsp. sulfonylureivorans; assembly: GCF_016756775.1. Lineage (GTDB taxonomy): Bacteria > Pseudomonadota > Gammaproteobacteria > Enterobacterales > Enterobacteriaceae > Dryocola > Dryocola clanedunensis. The sequence goes on from NZ_JAERMU010000038.1 coordinate 27,161, forward strand.
AATGTAGTTGCCCACGATTGCTAAAATCAGCAGAACGGCAACAACCAGCCATTTCATCGTTTCCAGGCCGCGCCCGCTTCCGTGAGCTTCGGTATTCGCACTCATAAACCAACCTGTCACAATAATTCAGACAAACATTTTTGCCCCGCAAGCGCGAGGCAAAACCAAACCGAATTGCTCTTTACAGGCGCTACTCGGTATTAACGCCATCTTCAGAGCCTGTCTCAGCAATGATTATGAGTAAAAAATCACTGATGAGCCAGGTTCTGGTTCGAGAGCGTATAAAAAGGGCATCAAATGATGCCCTTTTCTTGCGCATTGCGTCAAATGTTATCAGCGATTAAGCGATAACTTTAGCAACAACACCAGCGCCTACAGTACGGCCGCCTTCACGGATTGCGAAACGCAGACCGTCGTCCATTGCGATTGGGTGGATCAGGGTAACAACCA
>NZ_JAERMU010000039.1 GCF_016756775.1 Dryocola clanedunensis subsp. sulfonylureivorans
TGGTTGTTACCCTGATCCACCCAATCGCAATGGACGACGGTCTGCGTTTCGCAATCCGTGAAGGCGGCCGTACTGTAGGCGCTGGTGTTGTTGCTAAAGTTATCGCTTAATCGCTGATACCTTTGTATAAAAAAGAGCGCTTCGGCGCTCTTTTTTTTTTACATTTTTTACCGCGGTTGGCTTGCACAGAGCATGCTTGTGCTATTGTAATCATAACTATTCTCATTTACACTTTGCACAGTATTTGAACGGGAGTGCTTATGTACGTTTGCTTGTGTAATGGTGTCAGTGATAAAAAAATTCGGCAGGCGGTGCGCCAGTTTCAGCCTCAATCTTTCCAGCAGCTCCGTAAGTTTATCCCCGTCGGGAACCAGTGCGGAAAATGCATCAGGGCAGCACGTGAGATCATGCAAGAAGAGTTGCTCCAGATCCCGGAATTCAAAGAGATCGCTTAAGCTCGTCACTTTTTTTTGACTTACTCCGAGCTACATCTACGCTTCATGTAGTGGAAGCGGAGGAAGTTAAAATGAAAGGTGATATTAAGATAATAAATTATCTCAATAAATTATTGGGAAACGAGCTTGTCGCGATCAATCAGTATTTTCTCCATGCGAGAATGTTCAAAAACTGGGGCCTGATGCGTCTCAACGAAGTTGAATACCATGAGTCCATCGATGAAATGAAACACGCCGATAAGTACATCGAGCGTATTCTGTTTCTTGAAGGCATTCCAAACCTGCAGGATTTAGGCAAACTCCATATCGGTGAAGATGTTGAAGAGATGCTTCAGTCAGATCTCAATCTCGAAATGGAAGGGGCTAAAGATCTGCGCGAAGCCATCGCTTATGCAGATACTATTCATGACTATGTCAGCCGCGACATGATGATTCAAATCCTCGCAGAGGAAGAGCATCACATCGACTGGCTGGAAACGGAACTGGATTTGATCTCGAAGATTGGCCTGCAGAACTATCTCCAGTCACAGATCAAAGAGTAAAGCTGAGATTATTCAGCATCAGTCCGTATTCGTTGAACCATCCTGTAACACCACCCGCTATCGCAAGACAAGGTCCAAACGGTAGTGGTGTGGTGGCTAAGCGTTGCTCTCCTCTTCTCAAGAGCCTGAGAAAAACTGCCAGCACGATGCCAATCACGGCAGAAGTCACTACCAACCCCGGCAAACTTTGCCATCCATGCCATGCGCCGAGTGCCGCAAGCAGCTTCATATCGCCATAGCCAATCCCTTCACTTCTCCGTACGAAGAAATAGAACCAGTATAAGAGCCACAAACTCATATATCCGGCAACGGCTCCCCAGACGGCTGATGACAAATGGTCAGGGAAAAGCAGCGCCTGATAAAGCAATCCGCTCCAGAGCAAGGGGTAGGTGAGATTGTCTGGTAAGAGCCGGGATTTGAAATCTATCCAACTGAGCCTTATCAGCAGGCCGCTATAAATCGCGATGAATATCAGGAGTGGGAGGGGAGGGGAGTTTGTCATGGGGGCCTCGCTGGCAAAGCCAGCACACTAACCTCCAGGGGATAAATCACAAAAACAGGGTTTTACGTTTTGAGGCTGCTCTTCCTGCCTATCTCCAGATGTTGCAAGCCGAAACAAGACATTCAGAAAGCGTTACGCACAGTTGTGAGAAAAGACTGTTTAATTCGTAAGCATGACTTGCTAAGTGGCCGGATTTACGTATAATGCGCGGGCCTGTCTTAATTGACTGGCTGGTTCGATAAGAACCCGGTAGTGCGGTTTGCTACCAACAATGTTCCCAATTGGGGAACTATGTATGAACGATTACACTCTCCCATCAATCGTAATGGGTTCGAGTAGTAATTTTTTTCGTCTATAAAATAATTGGAGCTCTGGTCTCATGCAGAACCAAAGAATCCGTATCCGCCTTAAAGCGTTTGATCATCGTCTGATCGATCAATCAACTGCGGAAATCGTCGAGACTGCTAAGCGCACTGGTGCGCAAGTCCGTGGTCCGATCCCGCTGCCGACCCGCAAAGAGCGCTTTACCGTTCTGATCTCTCCGCACGTCAACAAAGACGCGCGTGATCAGTACGAAATTCGCACTCATAAGCGTCTGGTTGACATCGTTGAGCCAACTGAGAAAACCGTTGATGCTCTGATGCGTCTGGATCTGGCTGCTGGTGTAGACGTGCAGATCAGCCTGGGTTAATCAGGTCATTGACGATTGAGAGGTTGAAACAATGATTGGTTTAGTCGGTAAAAAAGTGGGTATGACCCGTATCTTCACAGAAGACGGCGTTTCTATCCCTGTAACCGTAATTGAAGTTGAAGCAAACCGTGTTACTCAGGTTAAAGACCTGGCTAACGATGGCTACCGTGCTGTTCAAGTTACCACTGGCGCTAAAAAAGCTAACCGTGTAACTAAGCCGGAAGCTGGTCACTTCGCTAAAGCTGGCGTAGAAGCTGGCCGTGGTCTGTGGGAATTCCGTCTTGCTGAAGGCGAAGAGTTCACCGTAGGTCAGGACATTAGCGTTGAGCTGTTTGCTGAAGTCAAAAAAGTTGACGTAACTGGCACCTCTAAAGGTAAAGGTTTCGCAGGTACCGTTAAGCGCTGGAACTTCCGTACCCAGGACGCTACCCACGGTAACTCCTTGTCCCACCGCGTTCCGGGTTCTATCGGTCAGAACCAGACTCCGGGCAAAGTGTTCAAAGGCAAGAAAATGGCAGGCCAACTGGGCAACGAACGTGTAACCGTTCAGAGTCTGGATGTAGTACGCGTTGACGCTGAGCGCAACCTGCTGCTGGTTAAAGGTGCAGTTCCGGGCGCAACCGGTAGCGACCTTATTGTTAAACCAGCTGTGAAGGCGTGAGGAGATAGCAATGGAATTAGTATTGAAAGACGCGCAAAGCGCGCTGACTGTTTCCGAAACTACCTTCGGTCGTGATTTCAACGAAGCGCTGGTACACCAGGTTGTAGTTGCTTATGCAGCTGGTGCCCGTCAAGGTACTCGTGCTCAGAAGACCCGTGCTGAAGTAACTGGTTCCGGTAAAAAGCCGTGGCGCCAGAAAGGTACCGGCCGTGCGCGTTCAGGTTCTGTTAAGAGCCCGATCTGGCGTTCCGGTGGCGTAACCTTCGCTGCTCGCCCGCAGGACCACAGTCAAAAAGTTAACAAAAAGATGTACCGCGGAGCGCTGAAAAGCATTCTGTCCGAACTGGTACGTCAGGATCGTCTGATCGTTGTCGAACAGTTCTCTGTTGAAGCGCCTAAAACTAAGCTGCTTGCTCAGAAACTGAAAGACATGGCCCTGGAAGATGTGCTGATCGTAACCGGCGAACTGGATGAGAATCTGTTCCTGGCTGCGCGTAACCTGCATAAGGTTGACGTGCGCGATGTAGCAGCTATCGACCCAGTTAGCCTGATCGCCTTCGACAAAGTCGTTATGACTGCGGAAGCAGTTAAGCAAGTTGAGGAGATGCTGGCATGATCCGTGAAGAACGTCTGCTGAAAGTACTGCGCGCGCCGCACGTATCTGAAAAAGCATCCATGGCGATGGAAAAAACCAACACCATCGTTCTCAAAGTTGCTAAAGACGCGACCAAAGCAGAGATCGTTGCTGCTGTTGAGAAACTGTTCGAAGTAGAAGTTGAAGGCGTAAATACTCTTGTTGTTAAAGGCAAGACAAAGCGTCACGGACAGCGTATTGGTCGTCGTAGCGACTGGAAAAAAGCTTACGTCACCCTGAAGGAAGGCCAGAATCTGGACTTCGTCGGCGGCGCTGAGTAAGTCGGAGGAGAAAGACAATGGCAGTTGTTAAATGTAAACCGACATCTCCGGGTCGTCGCCACGTAGTTAAAGTGGTTAACCCTGAGCTGCATAAGGGCAAACCGTTTGCTCCGCTGGTTGAAAAAAACAGCAAATCCGGTGGCCGTAACAACAATGGTCGTATCACTACTCGTCACATCGGTGGTGGTCACAAGCAGGCTTATCGTATTGTTGACTTCAAACGCAACAAAGACGGTATCCCGGCAGTTGTTGAGCGTCTTGAGTACGATCCGAACCGTTCTGCGAATATCGCACTGGTTCTGTACAAAGATGGCGAACGCCGTTACATCCTGGCCCCTAAAGGCCTGAAAGCTGGCGACCAGATTCAATCTGGCGTTGATGCTGCAATCAAAGCAGGTAACACCCTGCCGATGCGCAATATCCCGGTTGGTTCTACCGTTCATAACGTAGAAATGAAACCAGGTAAAGGCGGTCAGCTGGCACGTTCCGCAGGTACCTATGTGCAGATCGTTGCACGTGATGGTGCTTACGTTACCCTGCGTCTGCGTTCTGGTGAAATGCGTAAAGTCGAAGCTGACTGCCGCGCAACACTGGGCGAAGTCGGCAACGCTGAGCATATGCTTCGCGTTCTGGGTAAAGCAGGTGCCGCACGCTGGCGTGGTGTTCGTCCTACCGTTCGCGGTACTGCGATGAACCCAGTCGATCACCCACATGGTGGTGGTGAAGGTCGTAACTTTGGTAAGCACCCGGTATCTCCGTGGGGCGTTCAGACCAAAGGTAAGAAGACCCGCAGCAACAAGCGTACTGATAAATTTATCGTACGTCGCCGTAGCAAATAATTTTAGAGGATAAGCCATGCCACGTTCTCTCAAGAAAGGTCCTTTTATTGACCTGCACTTGCTGAAGAAGGTAGAGAAAGCGGTGGAAAGCGGTGACAAGAAGCCCCTGCGCACTTGGTCCCGTCGTTCAACGATCTTTCCTAACATGATCGGTTTGACCATCGCTGTCCATAATGGTCGTCAGCACGTTCCAGTTTTCGTTTCCGATGAAATGGTCGGTCACAAACTGGGTGAATTCGCACCGACTCGTACTTATCGCGGCCACGCTGCTGATAAAAAAGCGAAGAAGAAATAAGGTAGGAGGAAGAGATGGAAACTTTAGCTCAACATCGCCATGCTCGTTCTTCTGCTCAGAAGGTTCGCCTTGTTGCTGACCTGATTCGCGGTAAGAAAGTGTCGCAGGCTCTGGATATTCTGACCTACACCAATAAGAAAGCGGCTGTATTGGTTAAGAAAGTACTGGAATCTGCCATTGCTAACGCTGAACACAACGATGGCGCTGACATTGACGATCTGAAAGTCGCGAAAATCTTCGTAGACGAAGGCCCTAGCATGAAGCGCATTATGCCTCGTGCAAAAGGTCGTGCAGATCGCATCCTGAAGCGCACCAGCCACATTACTGTGGTTGTGTCCGATCGCTGAGACTCTGGAGACTAGCAATGGGTCAGAAAGTACATCCTAATGGTATTCGCCTGGGTATTGTAAAACCTTGGAACTCTACTTGGTTTGCGAACACCAAAGAATTCGCTGACAACCTGGACAGCGATTTTAAAGTTCGTCAGTACCTGACTAAGGAACTGGCGAAGGCGTCTGTATCTCGTATCGTTATCGAGCGTCCAGCTAAGAGCATCCGTGTGACTATTCACACTGCTCGCCCTGGCATCGTTATCGGTAAGAAAGGCGAAGACGTAGAAAAACTGCGTAAGTACGTAGCGGATATCGCTGGCGTTCCTGCACAGATCAATATCGCCGAAGTGCGTAAGCCTGAACTGGACGCAAAATTGGTTGCTGACAGCATCACTTCACAGCTGGAACGTCGCGTTATGTTCCGTCGTGCTATGAAGCGTGCGGTACAGAATGCCATGCGTCTGGGCGCTAAAGGTATCAAAGTTGAAGTTAGTGGTCGTCTGGGCGGTGCCGAGATCGCACGTACCGAATGGTACCGTGAAGGTCGCGTGCCATTGCACACTCTGCGTGCTGACATCGACTATAACACCTCTGAAGCGCACACCACTTATGGTGTAATCGGCGTTAAAGTGTGGATCTTCAAAGGTGAGATCCTGGGTGGGATGGCTGCTGTTGAACAACCGGAAAAACCGGCTGCTCAACCTAAAAAGCAGCAGCGTAAAGGCCGTAAGTAAGGAGAGTCGCTGTGTTACAACCAAAGCGTACAAAATTCCGTAAAGTGCACAAAGGCCGCAACCGTGGTCTGGCTGCAGGAACGGATGTTAGCTTCGGCACTTTCGGTCTGAAAGCTGTTGGCCGTGGTCGTCTGACTGCACGTCAGATCGAAGCAGCACGTCGTGCAATGACCCGTGCAGTTAAGCGTCAAGGTAAAATCTGGATCCGTGTGTTCCCAGACAAACCTATTACTGAAAAGCCGCTTGAAGTGCGTATGGGTAAAGGTAAAGGTAACGTGGAGTATTGGGTTGCCTTGATCCAGCCAGGTAAAGTCCTGTACGAAATGGACGGTGTACCTGAAGAGCTGGCCCGTGAAGCCTTCAAGCTGGCAGCAGCGAAACTGCCGATTAAAACCACCTTTGTAACTAAGACGGTGATGTAATGAAAGCAAAAGAGCTGCGTGAAAAGAGTGTTGAAGAGCTGAACACCGAGCTGCTGAACCTGCTACGCGAGCAGTTCAACCTGCGTATGCAAGCTGCAAGTGGCCAGCTGCAACAGACTCACCTGCTGAAGCAAGTGCGTCGTGATGTTGCGCGTGTTAAGACTTTATTGACTCAGAAGGCGGGTGCGTAATGACCGATAAAATCCGTACTCTGCAAGGTCGCGTTGTCAGCGATAAAATGGAGAAATCCATTGTTGTTGCCATCGAACGTTTCGTGAAGCACCCGATCTACGGGAAATTCATCAAGCGTACGACCAAACTGCACGTACATGACGAGAACAACGAATGTGGTATCGGTGACGTGGTTGAAATCCGCGAATGCCGTCCACTGTCCAAGAATAAATCCTGGACACTTGTTCGCGTTGTAGAGAAAGCTGTTCTGTAATACAGTACGCGTTCTCAAACTAATAAACGGCTCAGTAGTGGGCCGTTTATTTTTTCTACCCATATCCTGGAACCGGTGTTATAATGCCGCGCCCTCGTTTATGGGGCTTTTTAACGACCTAATACTTAGGTCCCGAAGTAGTAGTTGACATTAGCGGAGCACTGAAATGATCCAAGAACAGACTATGCTGACGGTAGCCGACAACTCCGGCGCGCGTCGCGTAATGTGTATCAAGGTTCTGGGTGGCTCGCACCGTCGCTACGCAGGCGTCGGCGACATCATCAAAATTACCATCAAGGAAGCAATTCCTCGCGGTAAGGTGAAGAAAGGCGATGTCCTGAAAGCGGTAGTGGTGCGCACCAGGAAGGGTGTTCGTCGCCCGGACGGTTCTGTCATTCGCTTCGATGGTAATGCATGCGTTATTTTAAACAATAACAGCGAGCAGCCAATCGGCACGCGTATTTTTGGGCCGGTAACTCGTGAACTGCGTAATGAGAAGTTCATGAAAATTATCTCTCTGGCACCAGAAGTACTCTAAGGAGCGAATCATGGCAGCTAAAATCCGTCGTGATGACGAAGTTATCGTGTTAACCGGTAAAGATAAAGGTAAGCGCGGTAAAGTTAAGAATGTCTTGTCTTCCGGCAAGCTCATCGTTGAAGGTATCAACCTGGTTAAGAAACATCAGAAGCCGGTTCCGGCCCTGAACCAACCAGGTGGCATCGTTGAAAAAGAAGCTGCAATTCAGGTTTCTAACGTTGCTCTCTTCAATGCGGCAACCGGCAAGGCTGACCGTGTAGGCTTTAGATTCGAAGACGGCAAAAAAGTCCGTTTCTTCAAGTCTAACAGCGAAACTATCAAGTAATTTGGAGTAGTACGATGGCGAAACTGCATGATTACTACAAAGACGAAGTAGTTAAAAAACTCATGACTGAGTTTAGCTACAATTCTGTCATGCAAGTCCCTCGGGTCGAGAAGATCACCCTGAATATGGGTGTTGGTGAAGCGATCGCTGACAAGAAACTGCTGGATAACGCAGCAGCTGATCTGACAGCAATCTCCGGTCAAAAGCCGTTGATCACCAAAGCACGCAAATCTGTTGCAGGCTTCAAAATCCGTCAGGGCTATCCGATCGGCTGTAAAGTAACTCTGCGTGGCGAACGCATGTGGGAGTTTCTTGAGCGCCTGATCACCATTGCTGTACCGCGTATCCGTGACTTCCGTGGCTTGTCCGCTAAGTCATTCGATGGCCGTGGTAACTACAGCATGGGTGTCCGTGAGCAGATCATCTTCCCAGAAATCGACTATGACAAAGTCGATCGCGTTCGTGGTTTGGATATTACCATTACCACTACTGCGAAATCTGATGATGAAGGCCGTGCTCTGCTGGCTGCCTTTAACTTCCCATTCCGCAAGTAAGGTAGGGTTACTAATGGCTAAGCAATCCATGAAAGCACGCGAAGTCGTTCGCGTAAAACTGGCTGACAAGTACCGCGCTAAGCGTGAGGAATTGAAAGCTATCATCTCTGGTGTGAACTCATCCGACGAAGACCGTTGGAATGCTGTTCTTAAGCTACAGTCTCTGCCGCGTGATTCCAGCCCGTCCCGTCAGCGTAAACGCTGCCGCCAAACTGGCCGTCCACATGGTTATGTGGGCAAATTCGGGTTGAGCCGTATTAAGCTTCGTGAAGCCGCAATGCGCGGTGAAGTACCTGGCTTGAAAAAGGCTAGCTGGTAATATCCAATTGAATCACGGGAGTAAAGACAGATGAGCATGCAAGATCCGATCGCGGATATGCTGACCCGTATCCGTAACGGTCAATCCGCGAATAAAGTTGCGGTCACCATGCCTTCCTCCAAGCTGAAATTGGCAATTGCCAACGTGCTGAAAGAAGAAGGCTATATCGAAGATTTTAAAATTGAAGGCGACACTAAGCCTGAACTGGAACTTACTCTTAAGTATTTCCAGGGCAAGGCTGTGGTAGAGAGCATTCAGCGAGTCAGCCGCCCAGGTCTGCGCATCTATAAGAAAAAAGATGAGCTGCCTAAAGTTATGGCCGGTATGGGTATTGCTGTCGTTTCTACCTCTAAAGGTGTTATGACTGATCGTGCAGCGCGCCAGGCTGGTCTTGGTGGCGAAATTATCTGCTACGTAGCCTAATTGGAGGAATAAAATGTCTCGTGTTGCTAAAGCACCGGTCGTTATTCCTGCTGGCGTAGAGGTAAAACTCAACGGTCAGGTTATTTCGATCAAAGGTAAGAACGGCGAGCTGACTCGTACTATCAACGATGCTGTTGAAATTAAACACGCTGAAAATGCACTGACTTTCGCTCCGCGCGAAGGTTTTGCAAACGCGTGGGCCCAGGCGGGTACCACTCGTGCGTTGTTGAATGCAATGGTTATCGGTGTTACCGAAGGCTTCACTAAGAAGCTGCAGCTGGTTGGTGTAGGTTATCGTGCGGCTGTTAAAGGCGACGTGGTGAATTTAGCCCTGGGCTTCTCTCACCCTGTTGAGCATAAGCTGCCTGCGGGTATCACTGCTGAGTGTCCAACTCAAACTGAAATCGTGCTGAAAGGCGCTGATAAGCAGGCGATTGGCCAAGTAGCTGCTGACCTGCGTGCCTACCGTCGTCCTGAGCCATATAAAGGCAAGGGTGTTCGTTACGCCGACGAAGTCGTGCGTACCAAAGAGGCTAAGAAGAAGTAAGGTAACACTATGGATAAGAAATCTGCTCGTATCCGTCGTGCGACCCGCGCACGTCACAAGCTTAAAGAACTGGGTGCGACTCGTCTGGTGGTACATCGTACCCCGCGTCATATTTACGCACAGGTTATCGCACCAAACGGTTCAGAAGTCCTGGTAGCTGCATCTACTGTAGAAAAAGCTATCACTGAGCAATTGAAGTACACTGGAAACAAAGACGCCGCTGCAGCTGTGGGTAAAGCTGTTGCAGAGCGCGCACTGGAAAAAGGCATCACTGTTGTTGCTTTTGACCGTGCTGGTTTCCAATATCATGGTCGTGTCCAGGCACTGGCAGATGCTGCCCGTGATGCTGGCCTTCAGTTCTAAGGTAGAGGTGTAAGATGGCTCACATCGAAAAACAAGCTGGCGAACTGCAGGAAAAGCTGATCGCGGTAAATCGCGTATCTAAAACCGTTAAAGGTGGTCGTATTTTCTCCTTCACTGCTCTGACAGTGGTTGGTGATGGTAACGGTCGCATCGGTTTTGGTTACGGTAAAGCGCGTGAAGTTCCAGCAGCGATCCAGAAAGCGATGGAAAAAGCCCGTCGCAACATGATTAACGTCGCGCTGAACCACGGCACCCTGCAGCACCCTGTTAAAGGTGTGCACACAGGTTCTCGTGTGTTCATGCAGCCGGCTTCCGAAGGTACCGGTATTATCGCCGGTGGTGCAATGCGCGCCGTCCTGGAAGTCGCTGGAGTTCATAACGTTCTGGCTAAAGCATATGGTTCCACTAACCCGATTAACGTGGTTCGTGCAACTATTGATGGCCTGGCGAATATGAAATCTCCGGAAATGGTCGCTGCCAAGCGTGGTAAATCCGTTGAAGAAATTCTGGGGTAATTGACCATGGCAAAGACTATTAAAATTACACAAACCCGCAGTGCAATCGGTCGTCTGCCTAAGCACAAGGCAACGCTGCTTGGCCTGGGTCTGCGTCGTATTGGCCACACTGTAGAGCGCGAAGATACTGCTGCTGTACGTGGTATGGTCAACGCGGTTTCCTACATGGTTAAAGTTGAGGAGTAAGAGATGCGTTTAAATACTCTGTCTCCGGCCGAAGGGTCTAAGCACGCTTCCAAGCGTCTGGGTCGCGGTATCGGTTCTGGCCTCGGTAAAACCGGCGGTCGTGGTCACAAAGGTCAGAACTCTCGTTCTGGCGGTGGCGTACGTCGTGGGTTCGAAGGTGGTCAGATGCCGTTGTATCGTCGTCTGCCGAAATTCGGTTTCACCTCTCGCAAAGCAATGATCACCGCAGAGATTCGTCTGTCTGATCTGGCGAAAGTTGAAGGCGACGTAGTTGACCTGAACACGCTGAAAGCAGCTAACATTATCGGTATTCAGATTGAGTTCGCGAAAGTGATCCTCTCTGGCGAGGTAACTCGTCCGGTAACGATTAACGGCCTGCGTGTCACTAAAGGCGCTCGTGCTGCTATCGAAGCTGCTGGCGGTAAAATCGAGGAATAAGTAGCAGATGGCAAAGCAACCGGGATTAGATTTTCAAAGTGCTAAAGGTGGGCTTGGCGAGCTGAAACGCAGACTGATGTTTGTTATCGGTGCGCTCATTGTGTTCCGCATTGGCTCTTTTATTCCGATCCCTGGTATTGATGCCGCTGTACTTGCCAAACTGCTTGAACAACAGCGAGGCACCATCATTGAAATGTTTAACATGTTCTCTGGTGGTGCTCTCAGCCGTGCTTCAATCTTTGCATTGGGTATCATGCCGTATATTTCGGCATCGATTATTATCCAGCTGCTGACGGTGGTTCATCCAGCGTTAGCAGAGTTAAAGAAAGAAGGGGAGTCTGGTCGTCGTAAGATCAGCCAGTACACCCGCTACGGTACTCTGGTGTTGGCCGTATTCCAGTCGATCGGTATTGCTACCGGTCTGCCGAATATGCCTGGTATGCAAGGCTTGGTGTTAAACCCAAGCTTTGCGTTCTATTTCACCGCTGTTGTGAGTCTGGTCACCGGGACAATGTTCCTGATGTGGCTTGGCGAGCAAATTACTGAGCGTGGTATCGGTAACGGTATCTCAATCATAATTTTCGCTGGTATCGTTGCGGGTCTACCGCCGGCCATTGGCCATACTATCGAACAAGCACGGCAAGGCGACCTGCACTTCCTCCTGTTGCTGTTGGTTGCAGTATTAGTATTCGCAGTGACCTTCTTCGTTGTCTTTGTTGAACGTGGTCAACGCCGCATTGTGGTGAACTACGCAAAACGTCAACAAGGTCGCCGGGTCTATGCTGCGCAGAGCACACATTTACCGTTGAAAGTGAATATGGCAGGGGTTATCCCGGCTATTTTTGCTTCCAGCATTATTCTGTTCCCTGCAACCATCGCGTCATGGTTCGGGGGCGGTACCGGTTGGAACTGGCTGACAACAATTTCGCTGTATTTGCAGCCTGGGCAACCGCTTTATGTGTTACTCTATGCGTCTGCAATCATCTTCTTCTGTTTCTTCTATACGGCGTTGGTTTTCAACCCTCGTGAAACAGCAGATAACCTGAAGAAGTCCGGTGCATTTGTACCAGGAATTCGTCCGGGAGAACAAACGGCGAAGTATATTGATAAAGTAATGACCCGCCTGACTTTGGTTGGTGCACTGTACATTACCTTTATCTGCCTAATCCCGGAGTTCATGCGTGATGCGATGAAAGTGCCGTTCTACTTCGGTGGGACCTCACTGCTTATTGTCGTCGTGGTTATCATGGACTTTATGGCTCAAGTGCAAACTCTGATGATGTCTAGTCAGTATGAGTCTGCATTGAAGAAAGCGAACCTGAAAGGCTACGGCCGTTAATTGTCGCTTGAGAAGTTACGGAGAGTAAAAATGAAAGTTCGTGCTTCCGTCAAGAAATTATGTCGTAACTGCAAAATCGTTAAGCGTGACGGTGTTATTCGCGTGATTTGCAGTGCCGAACCGAAGCATAAACAGCGTCAAGGCTGATTATCTCGCATATTTTTCTTGCAAAGTTGGGTTGAGCTGGCTAGATTAGCCAGCCAATCTTTTGTATGTCTATGCGTTTCCATTTGAGTATCCTGAAAACGGGCTTTTCGGTATGGAACGCATAATCTAAATAGTAGGAGTGCATAGTGGCCCGTATAGCAGGCATTAACATTCCTGATCAGAAACATGCCGTAATCGCATTGACTTCGATTTACGGTGTCGGCAAGACTCGCTCCAAGGCCATTTGTGCCTCTGCGGGTATCGCTGAAGATGTGAAGATCAGTGAGCTGTCTGAAGAACAAATCGACACGCTGCGTGACGAAGTTGCCAAATTTGTCGTTGAAGGTGATCTGCGCCGTGAAGTTAGCATGAGCATCAAGCGTCTGATGGACCTTGGTTGCTATCGCGGTTTGCGTCATCGTCGTGGTCTTCCAGTACGCGGTCAGCGTACCAAGACCAACGCCCGTACCCGTAAGGGTCCGCGCAAACCGATCAAGAAATAATCGGGGTGATTGAATAATGGCAAAGGCACCAGTTCGTGCACGTAAGCGTGTAAGAAAACAAGTCTCTGACGGCGTGGCTCATGTCCATGCTTCTTTCAACAACACAATCGTTACTATTACCGATCGTCAGGGTAACGCTTTGGGTTGGGCAACTGCCGGTGGTTCCGGTTTCCGTGGTTCTCGCAAATCAACTCCGTTCGCAGCTCAGGTTGCAGCAGAGCGTTGCGCAGAAGCCGTGAAAGAATACGGTATCAAGAACCTGGAAGTTATGGTTAAGGGACCGGGTCCAGGTCGCGAATCTACTATTCGTGCTCTGAACGCCGCTGGTTTCCGCATCACTAATATTACTGATGTGACTCCGATCCCTCACAACGGTTGTCGTCCGCCGAAAAAACGTCGCGTATAACGCCCCGTTTTTTTAGGTTTGTTGGAGAAAGAAAATGGCAAGATATTTGGGTCCTAAGCTCAAGCTGAGCCGTCGTGAGGGCACCGACTTATTCCTTAAGTCTGGCGTTCGCGCGATCGATACCAAGTGTAAAATTGAACAAGCTCCTGGCCAGCACGGTGCGCGTAAACCGCGTCTGTCTGACTATGGTGTGCAGTTGCGTGAAAAGCAAAAAGTTCGCCGTATCTACGGTGTGCTGGAGCGTCAGTTCCGTAACTACTATAAAGAAGCAGCTCGTCTGAAAGGCAACACCGGTGAAAACCTGTTGGCTCTGCTGGAAGGTCGTCTGGACAACGTTGTTTACCGTATGGGCTTTGGCGCCACTCGTGCAGAAGCACGTCAGCTGGTTAGCCACAAGTCAGTAATGGTAAACGGTCGCGTTGTTAACATCGCTTCTTATCAGGTAACTCCGAATGACGTAGTCAGCATCCGTGAGAAAGCCAAAAAGCAATCTCGCGTGAAGGCCGCTCTGGAGCTGGCTGAGCAGCGTGAAAAGCCAACCTGGCTGGAAGTTGATGCTGCCAAGATGGAAGGTGTGTTCAAGCGTAAGCCTGAGCGTACTGATCTGTCCGCGGACATTAACGAACACCTGATCGTCGAGCTTTACTCCAAGTAAAGCTTAGTACCAAAGAGAGGACACAATGCAGGGTTCTGTGACAGAGTTTCTAAAACCGCGCCTGGTAGATATCGAGCAAGTGAGTTCGACGCACGCCAAGGTGACCCTTGAGCCTTTAGAGCGTGGCTTTGGCCATACTCTCGGTAACGCGCTGCGCCGTATTCTGCTTTCTTCGATGCCGGGTTGCGCGGTGACCGAGGTTGAGATTGATGGTGTACTACATGAGTACAGCACCAAAGAAGGCGTTCAGGAAGATATCCTGGAGATCCTGCTCAACCTGAAAGGGCTGGCGGTGAGAGTTCAAGGTAAAGATGAAGTTATTCTTACCCTGAACAAGTCTGGCATTGGCCCTGTGACTGCAGCCGACATCACACATGATGGTGATGTCGAAATCGTCAAGCCTCAGCATGTGATCTGCCACCTGACCGATGAAAATGCATCTATTAGCATGCGTATCAAAGTTCAGCGTGGTCGTGGTTATGTGCCGGCCTCTGCCCGAATTCATTCGGAAGAAGATGAGCGCCCAATCGGCCGTCTGTTAGTCGACGCCTGTTACAGCCCTGTAGAGCGTATTGCCTACAATGTTGAAGCAGCGCGCGTAGAACAGCGTACCGACCTGGACAAGCTGGTCATCGAAATGGAAACCAATGGCACAATCGATCCTGAAGAGGCGATTCGTCGTGCGGCGACCATCCTGGCAGAACAACTTGAAGCTTTCGTTGACTTACGTGATGTTCGTCAGCCGGAAGTTAAAGAAGAGAAACCAGAATTCGATCCGATCTTGCTGCGCCCTGTTGACGATCTGGAATTGACTGTCCGCTCTGCTAACTGCCTTAAGGCAGAAGCTATCCACTATATCGGTGATCTGGTACAGCGTACCGAGGTTGAGCTTCTTAAGACGCCTAACCTTGGTAAAAAATCTCTTACAGAGATTAAAGACGTGCTGGCTTCCCGTGGACTGTCTCTGGGCATGCGCCTGGAAAACTGGCCACCGGCAAGCATCGCTGACGAGTAACCGGATCACAGGTTAAGGTTTTACTGAGAAGGATAAGGTCATGCGCCATCGTAAGAGTGGTCGTCAACTGAACCGCAACAGCAGCCATCGCCAGGCTATGTTCCGCAACATGGCAGGTTCACTGGTTCGTCATGAGATCATCAAGACGACCCTGCCTAAAGCGAAAGAGCTGCGTCGCGTAGTTGAGCCGCTGATTACTCTTGCCAAGACTGATAGCGTTGCTAATCGTCGTCTGGCATTCGCCCGCACTCGTGATAACGAGATCGTGGCAAAACTGTTTAATGAACTGGGTCCGCGTTTTGCAGCGCGTACTGGTGGTTACACTCGTATTCTTAAGTGTGGCTTCCGTGCTGGTGATAACGCTCCGATGGCTTACATCGAGCTGGTTGACCGCGCCGAGACTCAAACAGAAGCTGCTGCAGAGTAATCTGCAGTAACATGAAAAAACCGGGCTTGCCCGGTTTTTTTATATCTGTCATTTCCCATCCTACGCTGTTCCGGCGTATCCTTTCTTCAAAGCCATCCTGATGATTGAACATATATGTGGTTACTCGATCAGTGGGCAGAACGTCATATTGTTGATGCCCAACGTAAAGGTGAGTTTGAAGATCTGCCTGGTGCGGGTCAACCGCTAGTGCTGGATGACGACTCCCATATCCCGGCGGAATTACGCGCGGCCTTCCGGCTGCTGAAGAATGCTGGTTGTTTGCCGCCCGAACTTCAACAGCGCAAAGAGGCTGTCGAACTCAATGATTTGCTCAAATCTATCAATCAGGAGCATCCTGATTATCAGACTATCAGCAAGAAACTGATGCTACTCGAACTGAAGCTAAAGCAGGCAGGTCTGAGTACCGAATTCTTACGCGGTGAATACGCCGTAAAATTACTGAACAAGGTTGAGGAGTGAGGGATGTATCGCATTGGAGAGCTGGCCAGACTGGCTGACGTAACCCCTGACACCATTCGCTACTATGAAAAGCAGCAAATGATGGAGCATGAAATCAGAACGGAAGGGGGATTTCGGCTTTACAGCGAAACAGATTTGCAGCGCCTTAAGTTTATTCGTTATGCCAAACAGCTTGGGTTCACCCTTGAGACGATACGTGAGTTGTTATCGATCCGCGTCGATCCTGAACATCATACCTGTCAGGAATCAAAAGGGATCGTGCAGAGCCGTTTGAAAGAAGTGGAATCAAAGATTAGCGAGCTTGAACATATGCGTAAATCATTACAGCGACTCAATGATGCCTGTTGTGGCACTGCGCACAGCAGCGTTTACTGCTCGATTCTTGAAGCCCTTGAACAAGGGGCCAGCACCACGAAATAGCGCTTGCAGGTTGTCTGGCGCAGGCATAAAATTGCGCCGTTAAATTAACCATACTGGAGTTTTTATGAGCAAGTATCAGCACAAGAAAGGGGTTATCAAAGATAATGCCATCGAGGCTTTATTACACGACCCACTTTTTCGACAAAGAGTTGAGCAGAACAAGAAAGGGAAAGGAAGTTATCAGCGTAACGCGAAACATGGTAGACGGGGTAACTGGGAGGCCAGTGGCAAACAAGCAAATCGCTTTTTTACCACTGGCCTTCCTCTTTCAGAAATGGCTATCAGATTCGCTCGTTCTGCTGCTTAAGCAGGTCGCGAATTTCGCTGAGCAGCACTTCCTCTTTGCTCGGCGCCGGTGGTGCCGCAGGCTCTTCAACTTTCTTACGATTAAGTTTATTGATCACTTTAATCGCCATGAAGATGGCGAAAGCCACGATCACAAAATCAAAGATATTCTGGATAAACACACCGTAATGCATCACAACAGCCGGGATATCCCCTGCCGCGGGTCTTAACGTTAAAGCGAACTGCTTGAAATCCACTCCGCCAATCAGCAATCCAAGCGGCGGCATAATAATGTCCGCGACCAGTGAAGAAACGATTTTCCCGAATGCTGCACCAATAATCACACCCACTGCCAAATCTACAACGTTTCCGCGCATTGCAAATTCGCGGAATTCTTTTAACATGCTCATTTTTCTCTCCTTGTACCGGCTGACGTTAATAAGTCTAACAAATGATGACCCGATTGCCATAACGCAAGGAAATAAGAATCCTTCGCTAATCCCTTAATTTAAGAGTGGTTTATCGACTGCAGGTTACAAGCGGACAGCCTCAAGGCTGCCCGCATGGCTTACAGGAAGAATGGACTTGGCTGGAAAAGACGCTCGACATCACTGACAAATTTCTTATCAGTGAGGAACATAATCACGTGGTCGCCTTGCTCAATGCGGAGATTGTCGTTAGCTATCATGACGTCGTTACCACGTACGACGGCACCTATTATGGTGCCAGGCGGCAGCTTAATATCATCGATAACACGACCGACAACGCGTGAAGTACTTTCATCACCGTGCGCGACGGCTTCGATTGCTTCCGCTACGCCGCGACGAAGTGAAGATACGCCGACAATATCCGCTTTACGCACATGTCCAAGAAGGGCCGAAATGGTCGCCTGCTGAGGAGATATCGCAATATCTATGACGCTGCCCTGAACAAGATCGACGTATGCGCGACGCTGGATCAGCACCATGACTTTCTTCGCGCCCATCCGCTTGGCCAGCATGGCAGACATGATGTTTGCTTCGTCATCGTTGGTGACGGCAATGAACAAATCTACCTGTTCAATGTGCTCTTCCGCCAGCAGCTCCTGGTCCGATGCATCGCCGTAGAAGACGATGGTGTTTTGCAGCATCTCCGCCAGTTCCGCAGCGCGTTGCGGATCGCGTTCAATAAGTTTAACGCTGTAATCTTTTTCAAGGCGCTGCGCCAGGCCAGCACCGATGTTACCGCCACCAACCAGCATAATGCGCTTGTAGGGTTTTTCGAGGCGCTGAAGCTCACTCATTACCGCTCGAATATTTTGCGAGGCCGCTATGAAGAACACTTCGTCGCCGGCTTCGACAATGGTCGAACCTTGAGGGCGGATAGGGTGGTCGTGGCGGAAAATAGCCGCAACCCGCGTTTCAATATGCGGCATATGCTCGCGCATTGTTGAAAGCGCATTGCCAATCAGCGGGCCACCATAGTAAGCCTTCACGACTGCGAGACTCACTTTGCCTTCAGCAAAGTTCACTACCTGCAGCGCACCCGGATACTCAATCAGGCGATAGATACTGTCGATAACCAGTTGCTCAGGGGCAATCAGGTGATCAATAGGCACCGCTTCTGCGTTGAACAGGCGTTCAGCATCGCGCACGTAATCTGGCGCACGGATACGCGCAATTCTGTTCGGCGTATTAAACAGCGAATATGCAACCTGGCAGGCAATCATGTTGGTTTCGTCAGAGCTGGTGACGGCCACAAGCATGTCCGCGTCATCCGCTCCTGCCTCACGCAAAACGCGTGGATGTGATCCATGTCCCTGAACGACGCGCAGGTCAAATTTATCCTGCAGGCTGCGCAAGCGGTCCTGATTCGTGTCGACAACGGTAATATCGTTGTTCTCTCCGACCAGGTTTTCTGCAAGGGTGCCACCAACCTGGCCCGCACCCAGAATAATTATTTTCATGTTTTATAGCTTCATTATTGATGAAACTGACGACTCAGTCATACCGGAGTCACTGTTTGATAAGCTTAGCGTAAAAGAATCCATCGCCCTCAAGCTCCGCTGGAAGATTCTGAATGCCTGGTAAATCTGGCGTTCCTGTTTCCACTAGCTGTGCTTCCGGATGACGAGCCAGGAACCCGGCAACCTGCTGGCTGTTTTCTTCTGGCAGTATTGAGCAGGTTGCATAAAGCAGCGTGCCCCCTGATTTCAGATGTGGCCAGATAGCTTCAAGGATCTCTTTTTGCAACTCTGCCAGCTCCGCTATATCACGATCGCGTCGTAGCCACTTAATGTCCGGATGTCGGCGGACGACGCCGGTCGCGGAGCACGGAGCATCAAGCAGAATTCTGTCAAACTGCTGCTTACCACACCACTGCGAAGGAAAACGGCCATCCCCTTGTTTCACTTCGGCATCCATACCCAGGCGCTGTAAGTTTTCATAAACACGTTTAAGACGCATTGGGTCAACGTCTACTGCCATGACTTTTGCTGTCGGTGCTGCTTCAAGGATGTGTGTGGTTTTACCACCAGGGGCTGCGCACAAATCCAGGATCGTCTCACCTTCGCGCGGATCAAGCAGATCAACGCAGCCCTGAGCTGAAGCATCCTGAACGGTTACCCATCCTTGTTCGAAGCCCGGTAAAGCATGAACGGCTGTTGGGGTATCCAGACGCACCGCATCACGATACTGAGGATGCGGATATCCTTCCAGCCCAGCTTCCTCTAACAGCTTAAGCCATTCGTCACGCGTATGATGCTGGCGGTTCACTCGTAGCCACATTGGTGGGCGTTGGTTATTGCCCTCAACGATACTCTGCCACTGATTTGGATAAGCTTTTTTGATACGTTGCAGCAGCCAGGCTGGGTGAAGGAAGCGGCTTTCGTGCTTTGCTGCTTCCGCCATCAGCTCTTCCTGTTGGCGCTGGAACTGGCGTAACACACCGTTAATCAGCCCTTTTAAAGACTGACGTTTTATTGCAACGGCACCTTCTACAGTTTCCGCAAGCGCAGCATGGGCGGGGATACGGGTATAAAGCAGCTGATAAAAACCTACCATGATCAGGTAATGGATTGTGCGCTGCTTCCCGGTCATTGGACGGGACATCAGCTTGCTCACCAGCCATTCTAACTGCGGTAACGTGCGCAGCACGCCAAAGCACAGCTCCTGAAGTAGCGCTTTGTCTTTATCAGAGACTTTTTGCTGCATCGATGGCAGCACATTGCTCAGCGATTGCCCTTTCTCGACGACCTGTTCAATAGTCTGGGCTGCCAGACTGCGAAGATTTAACGATTTTTTCATAACCACGCTCTGTTTTCCGGCGCTTAAAAACAAAAATGCCCGGGCTCACCCGGGCGTAGTAGTGTTATTTGCTCAGGCGAGTATTACGCCGGGTTCGAACCACTCACGACGTGAATTCAGCAAATCCTGTGCTTTCATTGCTTTTTTACCTGCAGGCTGCAGCTCTTCGAGGTTCAAAATACCCTCGGCAGTCGCGACCTGAATCCCCTGCTTAGTGGCTTCCAGGATGGTGCCGGGTTTAGCATTCGTAGGCTTAGCAATGGCCGTGGCACGCCACACCTTTACCGGCTGTTCGTCAATCTCCAGCCAGCTCATTGGCCACGGGTTAAAGGCGCGAATGCAGCGCTCAAGCTGAACTGCTGAAAGCGACCAGTCCATACGAGCTTCTTCTTTGCTTAGCTTCTCGGCATAGGTGACCTGCGACTCATCCTGAACCTCAGGTTCAGCCGTGCCCGAAGCCAGCTGGCCTAACGTTTCCAGCAGGCCCTGTGGGCCGAGGTCGGCAAGCTTGTCGTAAAGCGATGCGCTGGTATCTTCCGGGGTAATGTCGCAGGCAAGCTTAAACAGCATGTCGCCGGTATCCAGGCCAACATCCATTTGCATGATGGTCACGCCAGTTTGAGCGTCGCCCGCCCACAAAGAGCGTTGGATTGGAGCCGCCCCACGCCAGCGTGGCAGTAATGAACCATGCACGTTGATGCAGCCTAAGCGTGGCATATCGAGCACGGCTTTAGGCAGGATTAACCCATAGGCAACTACGACCATGACATCTGCGTTCAGGTCAGAAATCAGCTGCTGATTTTCAGCCGGACGTAATGACGCAGGCTGGAATACAGGGATCTCTTTTTCGCAGGCCAGCACCTTGACCGGGCTCGGCATCAGTTTCTTACCACGGCCGGCAGGACGGTCTGGCTGAGTGAAAACGCCGACGACCTGATGCCCAGACGACAACAGCGCGTCTAAATGACGCGCTGCAAAGTCGGGGGTGCCAGCGAAAATAATACGCAGTGAATCAGACACGTTATTCCCTTTCGTAACGGATTAAGCGCTCTTGTTTAAACGCGCCATTTTTTCCAGCTTCTGACGAATGCGCTGACGCTTCATCGGCGAGAGGTAATCGACAAACAGTTTACCTACCAGGTGATCCATTTCATGCTGAATACAGATAGCCAGCAGGCCATCCGCTTCTAATTCGTAGGACTTACCTTCACGGTCAAGCGCACGGATTTTTACCGTTTCCGCACGCGGCACCAAAGCACGCTGTTCCGGAATAGACAGACAACCTTCTTCAATACCCGTTTCGCCGCTTTTTTCCAGCAGTTCCGGGTTGATAAGTACCAGGCGTTCGTCACGGTTTTCCGACACATCAATGACAATGATGCGCTGATGGATATCGACCTGTGTTGCCGCAAGGCCAATGCCTTCTTCGGCGTACATTGTCTCGAACATGTCGTCAACAATACGCTGAATTTCAGCATTCACCTCTTTGACCGGAGACGCCACAGTGCGAAGGCGCTCGTCCGGAAAATGTAATACTTGTAAAACTGACATATTTATCCAGAGCTGTGTTCAATTGATAGAAGGATTCTTCTCTCTATTCTAGACAAAACCCCCTTTGATTGACAGCATCAGTGACCAATCGCAAGGATTGCTTTTATGGCTTATGGCAGGGGGAAACTGTGTTATCTACGGAGATTTGGTTACGCCTTATGGCGGTGAGTAACCTGAGCGGCGATAAGATGCTGGAAATAGCTCAATTATTGCAAACGGATATTGGGTCGTTCTCTGTTTTACTGGAAAAAACAGGATTAAGTCCCCGGCAAATTGCTCAGTTTGGCGCTGTTAACAAGAGCAATCTTGAGGCGTCTTATCGCTGGCTTGAACAATCCGATCGTTATCTTCTCACCGCAGACAGCCTCAGATATCCGGAACAACTTCGTGCGCTTGAAGATTATCCAGCGGCATTGTTTGTTGCCGGGAATATCTCGTTACTCTCCAGTACCCAGCTAGCTGTTGTGGGGAGCCGCAACTTATCACTTTACGGTGAGAGATGGTGTCGTCTGTTTTGCGAACCATTGGCTCTTGCCGGGCTGACAATTACCAGCGGATTAGCACTGGGCATCGACGGAGTTGCCCATCGGGCAGCGGTCCAGGCGCAGGGTAAAACTATTGCCGTGCTGGGCAATGGTCTCTATGACATCTACCCCAAACGCCATAAGCAACTTGCACAGAGCATTCTTGATGCAGGAGGTACGCTGGTTTCTGAGTTTCCGTTAGCCACCACACCCTGGCCCGCAAACTTTCCTCGTCGCAACCGCATTATTAGCGGCTTGAGCCGTGCCGTGTTGGTTGTGGAGGCCTCTGAGCGCAGCGGTTCGTTAGTCACCGCGAAATTAGCCGTGGAACAAGGAAGAGAGGTCTTTGCGCTGCCGGGGCCCATTGGTAGTCCTGGCAGTGAAGGGCCGCACTGGCTGATAAAGCAGGGAGCTACGCTGGTCAGTCATCCCGCCGATATCCTTGATTATCTGGAAAGCGAATTGCAATGGCTGCCCTCACCGCACAAAACCTCAATATATTCACACAATGAAGAGGGAGACACATTGCCATTTCCCGAGCTGTTGGCTAACGTAGGAGATGAGGTTACACCTGTTGACGTCGTCGCTGAACGTGCCGGCCAACCTGTGCCAGAGACGGTAGCCCAACTGCTCGAACTGGAGTTAGCAGGATGGATCGCAGCTGTACCCGGCGGCTATGTCCGATTGAGGAGGGCATGCCATGTTCGACGTACTAATGTACTTATTTGAAACCTACATCCATAACGAAGCTGAAATGCGCGTAGATCAGGACAAACTGACTCGCGATCTCACCGATGCCGGTTTTGATCGCGAAGACATTTACAACGCGTTGGTATGGCTTGAAAAGCTGGCTGATTATCAGGAAGGGCTCACCGAGCCGATGCAATTGGCCGCCGATCCACTTTCCATGCGAGTCTACACGGAAGAAGAAAGCATGCGTCTGGATGCCAGCTGCCGGGGATTCTTACTTTTCCTTGAGCAGATTCAGGTGCTAAACCTCGAAACACGTGAAATGGTTATTGAACGCGTGTTGGCGCTGGATACCGCTGAATTTGAGTTAGAAGACTTAAAATGGGTGGTATTGATGGTGCTGTTCAACATTCCGGGATGCGAAAATGCCTATGAACAGATGGAAGAATTACTCTTCGAAGTAAATGACGGTATGCTGCATTAAATTTATATGCGGCATGAGAAGCTATGACCAAATCAGCACTGTTCGCGGTGTCTAAAAATGAACCCTGCCCCCAATGTGGGGCAGAGTTAGTGATTCGTTCTGGTAAACACGGCCCTTTTTTGGGCTGTTCCCATTACCCGGAATGCGATTATGTGCGCCCTCTTAAAGGCCAGGCCGATGGCCACGTTGTTAAAGCGCTGGAAGGGCAGGCGTGTCCTGAATGCCAGGCAACGCTTGTATTACGTCAGGGCCGGTTCGGCATGTTTATCGGTTGCAGCAACTATCCCGAATGCGAACATACTGAAGTGATCGACAAGCCCGATGAGACGGCAATCACCTGCCCGCAATGTCAGCAGGGGCAGCTGGTGCAACGTCGCTCGCGCTACGGCAAAACTTTCTGGTCTTGCGATCGCTACCCAGAATGCCAGTTCGTCATCAACTTCAAACCCATCGCTGGGGTTTGTCCTGAATGCCACTATCCGTTATTAATAGAAAAGAAAACGGCTCAGGGCGTCAAATGTCTTTGTGCCAGTAAACAATGTGGAAAGCCGGTTACGGCGGAATAAGATTGTGAATAATAACCTGCAACAAGAGCCCATCGCTGAGATCGTCGCGGCTCTGAAAAATAATAATGTCATCGCTTATCCAACAGAGGCTGTTTTTGGCGTCGGTTGCGATCCTGACAGCGAGCTGGCGGTTTCCCGTCTGCTCGCTTTAAAACAACGCCCCGTTGATAAAGGTTTGATTCTCATTGCGGCGGATTTTGAACAACTAAAACCTTATGTGGATGAGCAGGCGTTAACCGCAGCGCAGCGTGAAGCGGTTTTCTCTCGCTGGCCCGGGCCGGTAACGTTTGTCTTCCCGGCTTTGCCCTCAACGCCACGCTGGCTGACGGGTAGGTTTGATTCGTTAGCCGTCCGGGTTACTGACCATCCGCTGGTTAAAGCACTCTGCCTTGAATATGGCAAACCGCTGGTTTCAACTAGCGCCAATCTGACTGGCTTACCGCCATGCCGCACCGCCGAAGAAGTGTTGCAGCAGTTCGGTACCGATTTCCCTGTTTTACGTGGTGAGACCGGTGGCCGCCAGAACCCTTCTGAAATCCGCGATGCCTTAACCGGCGAACTCTTCCGCCAGGGGTAAAATGATGGACACCTTTGCCGTTTTCGGTAATCCGATTCAACACAGCAAATCACCGCAGATCCACAAGCTTTTTGCTGAACAGCTGAATATCGAGCATCCGTATGGTCGTATCCTTGCTCCACTGGATGCCTTCATAGAGACGCTGGAAGCTTTCTTTGCCGCTGGTGGTAAAGGTGCCAACGTCACGATGCCGTTTAAAGAGCTGGCGTTTGCCCGAGCAGACGAGCTCACGGAACGCGCCGCGCTTGCCGGTGCGGTGAATACTTTGAAGCGTCTGGATGATGGCCGACTGGTGGGTGATAACACCGATGGCATTGGCCTGTTGAGCGATCTTGAGCGTTTGTCGCTGGTTAAACCAGGCGATCGTGTTCTTCTTTTAGGGGCTGGTGGAGCGGCCAGAGGCGTATTGCTTCCTCTGCTGTCTCTTGACTGCGCCGTCACCATCACCAACCGTACATTTTCCCGGGCGGAAGAGCTGGCAACGCTGTTCAGCCATACCGGGAGCGTTCAGGCCATTGAACAACAGCAGCTGGCTGGCCATGAGTTTGATTTGATCATCAACGCAACCTCCAGCGGTGTCGGTGGCGAAGTTCCGGGTATCCCAGTTTCTTTGCTTTCACATAACGTTCGCTGCTACGACATGTTTTATCAAAAGGGACTAACGCCGTTCCTGAGCTGGAGTATTGAACACGGCGTACAACATTATGCAGATGGGTTAGGAATGCTGGTGGGGCAGGCCGCGCATGCTTTCTTATTATGGCATGGCGTACTCCCGGCAATCACACCGGTAATTGAACTGCTTCATCAGGAAATGGGCGAATGAACCAGCCGATCCAGTTTCCGGATCGTGAAGAGTGGGACGTGCAACGCTGCGCGATCTGCTTCCCGGCGTTGGTTAATGGTTTTCAGGTTAACTGCGCTATCGCCGGGGAAACTGTCGCCAGCCGGTTTGGTGGCGACGGTGTAGAGCAGTGGCTGGCTTCTTTCCGCCTCCATCGTTGGGACTTAGAAGAGGAAGTGCAGGATCTGATCCACGATGAGCAAGAGGACGATCAGGGCTGGTACTGGCTGTCCTGATCCAGATACTCATCTTTCCAGCGCACATAGTTATTAGCGGAGTACTTCAGGCCTTCAAGCTCCGCCTCCGTTAATGGACGCACCTGCTTCACCGGACTCCCCAGATATAAGAACCCACTTTCCAGACGTTTGTTTTGTGGTACCAGGCTACCGGCACCGATCATGACGTCATCCTCTACTATCACGCCATCCAGCAAAATCGATCCCATCCCCACCAGAACGCGATCGCCTATCGTACAGCCATGCAGCATCACTTTATGCCCGACGGTAACATCCTCCCCCACGATCAGCGGATTACCTTCAGGCTTATAGGAAGACTTATGTGTGACATGCAGGACGCTACCGTCCTGAATATTGCTGCGAGCGCCTATGGCAACATGGTTTACATCACCGCGAATGGCAACTAACGGCCAGACGCTGACGTCGTCACCCAGCGTGACATCACCTATTACCACGCTAGAAGGATCCAGCATGACCCGTTGGCCTGTTTTTGGAGAGATTTTATAGAAGGGGCGTAATACTGCGGACATAGCGACCTCTGGAAATTCATTTCGTAGACCAACTCTGGCTGCTTTTATGAGCATTGGCAAGCGGGTAAACCATCATAAAGAGAGGCGATCGCACAGGATCTCAGCGAAAAGGGTGAAAACTAAACACTCAGAAGAAAAGATCGAAAAAACACTTGTGCAATAAATCGGGATCCCTATAATGCGCCTCCATCGACACGGAACATGTGAATCACTTCACAAACGGCCGGCTCGGTGAAGAGAAAAAATCCTGAAATAATGGGTTGACTCTGAAAGAGGAAAGCGTAATATACGCCACCTCGAGTTAGCAAGCGAAAGCGCGTAACTCACTGCTCTTTAACAATTTATCAGACAATCTGTGTGGGCACTCGCAGGATTGATATCTCAAGCATCTTCGGATGCAAAAAAATATCAAGTCTTGAAGAGTGACCAGGCAGTAATTCATT
>NZ_JAERMU010000040.1 GCF_016756775.1 Dryocola clanedunensis subsp. sulfonylureivorans
AAAGCGCCGAAGCTGATAATCGGTGCGATGATGCGCAAGCTGGCGCAGGTGGCATACGGCGTCCTGAAGTCAGGACGCCCGTTCGATGCCACGCTTCATACGGGAAATGCTTGCATGGCATAACAGTATCTACGAAGGGATTTATGATCCTTGTAGGGGAGGTAAGCGACAGCGCCATTCGCCAATATTGGGGTTCAGATTGGTAGGGGGGATAAGCGATAACGTCATCCACCGAGATTTGTGGATCTGGAAAAGTAGTGCGAACTGGAACATGGGAAGGTACTAAAAGATGGTGGCGGGGGAAGGATGATCGCGCATCGCGCGTTCTCACTGGCGTGAGTCGAACCTTAATCGAAGCTTCTCGTCCTTCCCCATCGGGAATATAGAGGAGTAGTTCAGTTTTGAAAGTTTGAGGTGTTTTTTAGATGGTGGCGGGGGAAGGATTCGAACCTTCGAAGTCGATGACGGCAGATTTACAGTCTGCTCCCTTTGGCCGCTCGGGAACCCCGCCAGGGGTATGGTACATGTCGGCTTGAAAACCAATCTTGAGTTGGCTTCACGAACGGAGTGGGAAGGCTGACCGTTGCTGAAGCAACGTTGTCTCACTACGTTCGACTCGAACCTTAATCGAAGCTTCTCGTCCTTCCCCGTGAGGAGTCTGGAAGAAATGTGCTCGTTTGATGAAGAGAGCGAGTTAATTAATGGTGGTGGGGGAAGGATTCGAACCTTCGAAGTCGATGACGGCAGATTTACAGTCTGCTCCCTTTGGCCGCTCGGGAACCCCACCACGGGGTACTACATTTACTGGTCTGCTTCCTTGGCTGGAAGCGGGGCGCATCATATCAAATGAAGCGCCCCTGTAAAGCTTTCGCGCTAAGAAAATGAATCGTTTGCCGTTTTTTTATGCGTAACGCCTCAAAGCTAAACAATTCGTCCTGATTTTTACAGAATGATGGTGCGATTACCGTATACGAATACCCGCTGGGCCAGAACCTGATACAGAGCACGGCTGAGCACGTTTTTCTCGACGTCGCGACCTGCGCGCATCATATCTTCTGCGGTGTAGGTGTGATCGACGTGGATCACGTCCTGCATGATGATTGGCCCTTCGTCCAGGTTGTCATTCACGTAGTGCGCGGTGGCACCGATGATCTTCACGCCACGCTCGTACGCCTGATGATAAGGACGCGCACCGATAAATGCTGGCAGGAACGAGTGATGAATATTGATAATCTGGTTCGGGAAGCGGGAGACAAACAGCGGTGTCAGTACGCGCATATACTTTGCCAGCACGACGTAGTCTGGCTCGTAAGCAGCGATAGCGTCCGCCATCTGGGTATCATGCTCTTCACGGGTCATCCCTTCGTGGCTTACCAGCTGGAACGGAATATCAAAACGTTCAACCAGTGTGCGTAGCGTGTCGTGGTTACCGATAACTGCAGCAATATCGACATCCAGACCGCCATAAGTCGCCTTCATCAGCAGGTCGCCCAGACAATGGGCTTCTTTGGTCACCAGAATCACCACGCGACGTCGACCCGCCGGGGTAAGTTCACGTACCGAACCTTCCGGTAAAGCGCTGTCGAGGTCAGCCAGCAGCGTTGTGTCGTTGAAAATGCCTTCCAGCTCGGTGCGCATGAAGAAGCGGCCGGTGCGGTGATCGACAAATTCGTTGTTCTGCACGATGTTAAGCTCGTGCTTGTAGCAAATGTTGGTGATCTTGGCGATAAGCCCTTTTGCGTCAGGGCAGATGGTACGAAGTACTTTTCGTTGAAGTGCTGGCATCGCTTGGTAAATCCTGTTGAACGGTGTTTGCTAAACAATAGTGTGGTTACGGCCTGAAAGGTTATCGCCCACAACACTTTTTGTATTTTTTGCCGGAGCCACAAGGGCAGGGGTCATTACGCCCCAGCGTGGGGCGAGTGCCGTCGACATAGTACCATTGCCCGGATTCTTTTAAGAATCGGGAACGCTCGATAATGGCACTTTCACGCTCCTTGTCTTTAAATCGGGCAACAAAACTGACAAAACCTTCGTTTTCATCCCTTCCGCTGGCCTCTTCAAAGACGGTTAACCCCAGCCACTGCGTGGCGGCGAAACTCGCAGAAAGATCCGTTGTCAGAGTGTCATAGCGTGCGGCAGGATGCCAGGTTGCAACAAGGTATTCCGCGTCTTGCATCGCATAGGCGCTATATCGCGAGCGCATAAGTTGTGACGGCGTTAATGGCAGGCTCACACCGCGTACGTAAGGCTGACAACATAGGCTATACTCCAGACCGCTGCCGCAGGGACAAAGTTGCGCCACAGTAACTCCTTGGTAAAAGAATAAACGGCGATATACGCCCGTGCAGCATATGTTAACCGAGCAGTGGCGAAGGCGCCACGGGATGTCAATCCCGAAAAGAGTGACCGAGGCGGAATGAGACAGGTAAAAATCGGCCTGGCGTTAGGGTCGGGGGCAGCAAAAGGTTGGGCGCATATTGGCGTCATCAATGCGCTAAAGAGAGCGGGAATTGAGGTCGATATTGTGGCGGGCTGCTCCGTCGGCGCGCTGGTGGGTGCCGCGTATGCGAGTAACCGTCTACCGGTAATGGAGCGCTGGGTTCGTTCCTTCAGCTACTGGGACGTGCTGCGGCTGATGGATTTGTCCTGGCGCCGCGGTGGTCTGCTGCGTGGGGAAAGGGTTTTTAATAATATTCGCAAAATTATGCCGGATGAAACTATCGAAGGTTGCACCCTGCGTTTTGGTTCTGTGGCAACTAATCTCAGTACCGGCCGTGAACTCTGGTTTACCGAGGGGGATTTGCACCAGGCTGTTCGTGCCTCCTGCAGCATGCCCGGGCTGTTATCACCGGTAGGATTTAATGGCTACTGGCTGGTTGATGGCGCCGTTGTTAACCCCGTACCTGTTTCGCTTACCCGCGCGCTTGGCGCCGATATTGTTATCGCCGTAGATCTTCAGCACGATGCGCATCTGATGCAACAGGATTTGTTGTCCGTCAATATGAGCGGCCCTGTTTCGGAAGAACCGGGACAATCCGATACCTGGCGCGGGCGTCTGCGTGAACAATTAGGGAAAATGAAATCCCGTCGGGCAAACAGCACACCGACGGCGATGGAGATTATGTCCACCTCCATTCAGGTGCTTGAAAATCGACTCAAGCGCAACCGCATGGCAGGCGATCCCCCCGATATTCTCATCCAGCCGTTCTGCCCACAAATTTCGACGCTGGATTTTCACCGCGCAGCGGAAGCGATTACCGCCGGGACTCAGGCCGTTGAAAAAAAAATGGATGAGCTGCTGCCACTGGTTCGTACTCATGATTGAGTATTGGTTTTTTTCGTTTCTTCAGGCAATTCTGACAGGCGCGCCGGGCATAAGCATGCCACTATTTATTGATTGCCGGTCAGAGGAGAGAGCATGACACAGCCACTTATGGGAAAGCAGATCCTCATCGTTGAGGATGAGCCTGTTTTCCGCTCCCTGCTGGAAAGCTATCTCTCATCGCTCGGAGCAGAAACTTCTGTGGCCTGGGATGGGATTGATGCGCTGGAAAAAATGACGTCTTCCACGCCGGATTTGCTGATTTGCGATCTTGCGATGCCAAGAATGAACGGCCTCAAGCTTGTTGAGCACATTCGTAATGAAGGCGATCAGACGCCGATTCTGGTGATTTCCGCGACGGAAAATATGGCCGATATCGCGAAGGCATTGCGTCTTGGCGTGCAGGACGTGCTGCTTAAACCATTAAAAGATCTTAACCGCCTGCGTGAGACCGTCTTCGCCTGCCTTTACCCAGCCATGTTCAATTCGCGTGTGGAAGAAGAGGAGCGATTGTTCCAGGACTGGGACGCGCTGGTGAGTGACCCACAGGCCGCGTCAAAGCTCCTCCAGGAGCTACAGCCGCCGGTTCAGCAGGTCATGTCCCACTGTCGGGTCAACTACCGTCAACTGATTGCCGCGGACCAGCCGGGCCTGGTGCTGGATATTGCGCCGCTTTCGGATAACGATCTGGCATTTTATTGTCTGGATGTGACTCGAGCAGGGGATAACGGCGTGCTGGCAGCCTTGCTGCTGCGCGCGCTCTTTAACGGTTTATTACAAGAGCAGCTTTCTCATCAGCGTCAACGGTTACCGGAATTAGGTAATTTACTCAAGCAGGTGAACCAGTTATTGCGCCAGGCTAATCTAACCGGTCAATTTCCGCTCATTGTTGGTTATTATCACAGCGTATTAAAAAACCTCATCTTAGTTTCCGCCGGACTTAATGCGACATTAAATACAGGTGAGCATCAAATACAGGTGAGTAATGGTGTGCCATTAGGCACTTTAGGAAATACTTACCTTAATCAAATTAGTCAGCGATGCGATGCCTGGCAGTGTCAGGTCTGGGGTGCTGGCGGGCGTTTGCGCCTGATGTTGTCTGCAGAATGAGCAGCTGACTGATTGATTATTTTTAACTTTTCATCTCCAGAAGAGCCGGTGTTAATATCCCGGCACAGCGATGCGTATTAGTCTTAAATTACCCATGCCAGAGGCATTCAGCGGCAGATTCCGAATTTTAGCTGATATACTCGACGCGTTTTTAAATTGACGAGCAAGTTTGAAACTTGAACAGTCCAGGAGGTTTTTCAATGGCTGCCCTTAATTCTAAAGTTACTAAAGCAGTAATCCCTGTTGCGGGATTAGGAACGCGTATGTTGCCAGCAACTAAGGCAATTCCTAAAGAAATGTTGCCGCTGGTAGACAAACCATTAATTCAGTACGTGGTGAATGAATGTATCGCTGCGGGTATCACTGAAATTGTGTTGGTGACCCACTCATCGAAAAACTCCATCGAAAACCACTTTGATACCAGTTTTGAACTGGAAGCTATGCTGGAAAAACGCGTTAAGCGCCAGCTGCTCGAAGAGGTTCAGGCTATTTGTCCTCCGCACGTGACCATTATGCAGGTTCGCCAGGGGCTGGCTAAAGGGCTGGGGCACGCGGTGCTTTGTGCTCATCCGGTTGTGGGCGATGAGCCTGTTGCCGTCATCCTGCCGGACGTTATTCTCGATGAATTCGAGTCCGATCTCTCCCAGGACAACCTGGCAGAAATGATTAAACGATTTGATGCTACGGGCCACAGCCAGATTATGGTTGAGCCGGTAGAAGATGTTACCGCATACGGTGTGGTTGACTGTAAAGGCGTTGAATTACAAGAAGGCGACAGCGTGCCGATGGTCGGTATCGTAGAGAAGCCGAAAGCTAACGTTGCGCCGTCAAACCTGGCGGTTGTAGGTCGTTACGTACTGAATGCTGATATCTGGCCGCTGCTGGCGAAAACGCCTCCAGGCGCCGGCGACGAAATTCAGCTGACAGACTCCATTGCCATGCTGATGGAAAAACAGACTGTAGAAGCCTACCACATGAAAGGCGTGAGCCATGACTGCGGTAATAAACTCGGTTATATGCAGGCGTTTGTGGAATATGGCATCCGCCATAAAACGCTTGGTGAAGATTTCAAAGCCTGGCTGGAAGAAACCGTTGGCGCGAAGAAGTAACTCCATTCAATGCAGGACTGAAAGATGAAAGTTACCGTATTTGGTATCGGCTATGTTGGGCTTGTGCAGGCCGCAGTGCTGGCGGAAGTGGGTCACGAAGTCGTGTGTATCGACGTTGATGCACAGAAAGTTGAAAACCTGAAGAACGGCATTATTCCTATTTTCGAACCCGGCCTGACGCCGTTGGTTAAGAAGAACTATGAAGAAGGCCGTCTGCAATTCAGTACTGACGCTGAGATGGGTGTTCACCACGGTGAAATGCAGTTTATTGCTGTAGGTACACCGCCAGACGAAGACGGCTCTGCGGATCTGAAATACGTGACTGCCGTTGCTCGCACTATTGCGCAGCATATGACTTCTCATAAAGTTGTGCTGGATAAATCCACCGTGCCGGTGGGCACGGCTGATAAAGTCAGCAGCGTGATGGCACAAACGCTGCAAGAGCGTGGCGTTGATTTGACGTTCGATGTGGTCTCTAACCCTGAGTTCCTGAAAGAAGGCGCCGCGGTTTCTGACTGTATGCGTCCCGAACGTATCGTCATTGGTACCAATAACGAAGATGTGGTCGATTTACTGCGCGAGCTTTATGAGCCGTTCAACCGTAATCACGACCGCATGATTCTGATGGATATCCGCAGTGCTGAGCTAACCAAGTATGCCGCCAACTGCATGCTGGCGACAAAGATCAGCTTTATGAACGAGATCGCAAACCTGGCTGAACTTCTGGGTGCCGATGTCGAGAAAGTGCGTCAGGGCATAGGTTCTGACCCGCGTATTGGCTATCACTTTATCTACCCTGGCTGTGGTTATGGCGGTTCCTGTTTCCCGAAAGATGTTCAGGCACTGATTCGTACCGCTGAAAATATTGGTTATCAGCCTCGTCTGCTGCAGGCAGTAGAACAGGTCAATCATGCTCAGAAGCTTAAGCTTCCTGAATATATTCAGCGCCACTTTGGTGATGACCTTAAAGGTAAAACCTTTGCACTGTGGGGATTATCCTTTAAGCCAAATACCGATGATATGCGTGAGGCTTCCAGCCGCGTTCTGCTGGAAATGCTGTGGGAACGTGGTGCTCAGGTGCAGGCTTATGATCCTGAAGCTATGGATGAAACCCAGCGTATTTACGGGCACCGTGATGACCTGAAGCTTATGGGCACCAAAGAGGCAGCACTGCAGCGCGCTGACGCTCTGGTTATCTGTACGGAATGGCAAAGCTTCCGCGCACCGGATTTCGATGTCATGAAGAAATCCCTTAAGCAAGCGGTGATCTTTGACGGTCGTAATCTCTATGATCCGGATAGACTCAGCAAACGTGGCTTTGTTTATTATGCGATTGGCCGTGGAGCGTCCCTCAATATTGCGTAGTCAAAGAGGTTAGTATGAAATTTCTGGTTACCGGCGCAGCAGGCTTTATTGGATATCATGTAAGCGAGCGACTGCTTGCTGCCGGTCACCAGGTTATCGGTATCGATAACCTGAATGACTATTATGACGTCAACCTCAAGCTCGCCCGTCTCGATTTACTCAAGCCTCACACCCAGTTTCAGTTTGAAAAAATGGATCTCGCTGACCGTAGTGCTATGGAGCAGCTATTTTCCGCGCAGAAATTTGATCGCGTTATTCATCTTGCCGCCCAGGCGGGCGTTCGTTATTCAATCGATAATCCACATGCCTATGCCGATTCTAACCTTATTGGTCATTTGAACGTGCTGGAAGGCTGCAGGCATAATAAAGTTGGTCATCTACTTTATGCGTCCTCCAGCTCAGTTTATGGTCTGAATCGCAAACTACCCTTCTCGACCGATGATTCGGTAGACCATCCTGTTTCTTTATATGCAGCGACCAAAAAAGCCAATGAGTTGATGTCGCATACCTACTCGCATTTATATGGCTTACCAACAACAGGGTTACGCTTTTTCACGGTTTACGGACCGTGGGGCCGCCCGGATATGGCATTATTCAAATTCACCCGCGCAATTGTTAAGGGTAATAGCATTGATGTGTACAATCATGGGCAAATGCGGCGTGATTTTACTTATATCGATGATATTGCCGAAGCTATTGTGCGATTGCAGGATGTCATTCCACAGTCTGATTCGGCATGGACTGTAGAGCAGGGGACGCCTGCCACGAGTTCTGCGCCATATCGTGTCTACAATATTGGTAATAGCCAGCCGGTGACGCTGATGGAGTATATTACTGCTCTTGAGACGGCGTTGGGCAAGGTGGCGAGCAAGAATATGCTGCCAATGCAGCCCGGTGATGTACTGGAGACCAGTGCCGATACCAGCGCGCTATATGATGCCATTGGCTTTAAGCCGCAAACCTCGGTCGCTGAGGGGGTTGCAAACTTTGTGGACTGGTACAAAACCTTCTATAAAACAGCCTGATTTTTCTCAGTCGTTCCGTCGTGGGGAAGCTTGCTTCCCTTTTTTATCGCGGACATAAAAAAATCCCGCCGAAGCGGGATTTAATAAGCAGAACACTTAAAGTGTAAGATTAGGCGATCAGGAAGTCTTCCAGTTTTTTGCCTTGCTCTTCCATTGCTTTCTTAATTACAGCAGGAGTACGGCCTTGACCAGTCCATGTCTTGGATTCGCCGTTCTCATCGATGTATTGGTATTTAGCCGGACGTGCAGCACGCTTAGCTTTACCTGCAGATTTAACTGCAGCCATGCTGTTCAGCAATTCGTTAGGATCAATACCGTCAGCAATCAGCATTTCACGGTATTGCTGAAGTTTACGAGTACGCTCTTCAATTTCAGCGGCCTGTGCATTTTCTTCTTCACGGCGCTCGTTAACAACAACTTCTAATTTTTCCAGCATTTCTTCCAGAGTCTCAAGAGTACATTCTCTTGCCTGTGCACGAAGAGTACGGATGTTGTTCAGAATTTTAAGTGCTTCGCTCATTTTAGTAATCTCAAACTTATATTGGGTTGGCTTGTTCTGGTAATAATAGAGCCTTAAATTAAGTTCTGCAATAGGGATGAATGTAAGGAATTCAAAATTTCGTGTTATTTATGCTTTTATTAAAGCCAGGTCTCTTAAATTCCTGAAGTAGGGTGGGGCAAAAAATGCGGCAAGAACTCACTTTTTCTACAACAACCCTGGGAGTTACAGGGGGTGTTGAGCTTAGCAAAACCTCAAGTTTCACGGGGTGATGTCTAAATATCCACCTTTACTATTATTGTGTGAATAGAAGCTTAATCTTCACAAATTTATATTAAACACACGAAATGTTAATTTTGCTAATGCAATAACATCACAGAAAACTCTGACGCTTAGCTTTGGTTTCATGATGTGTGAAGCGGTTATATGATGTGGTAACTATTAGAAATTCCTAATATATCGCAGGGTAAACATCCTCAAAGGCTGCGGAATCCACGGAAGATTCTGTGCAAAAGCTTATGGTATAATGCCCGTTAACAATATTTACACTTTGACTCAGGTTAACCGCTAATGGCGCAACTCTATTTCTACTACTCGGCGATGAATGCCGGTAAATCCACGGCTTTGCTGCAGTCCTCTTACAATTACCAGGAAAGGGGAATGCGGGCGCTGGTGTATACAGCAGAAATTGATAATCGATTTGGCTCTGGCAAGGTCAGCTCGCGGATTGGATTATCTTCACCCGCTAAGCTTTTTAATCCTGCCACCTCTTTGTATCACGATATCCGCGATGAACATCAACGCGAGGCGGTGCATTGTGTATTAGTTGATGAAAGTCAGTTCCTGACGCGTGAACAGGTGCATGCGTTATCCAATGTCGTGGACGATCTGGATATTCCCGTGCTGTGTTACGGGCTGCGCACAGATTTCCGCGGCGAGCTGTTTAGCGGCAGCCAGTATTTGCTCGCCTGGTCAGATAAGCTGGTCGAGCTGAAAACGATCTGCTTTTGTGGCCGTAAGGCCAGCATGGTTTTGCGTCTGGATAGCGAAGGGCGCCCATTCAATCAGGGGGAGCAGGTCGTTATTGGCGGTAATGAACGCTATGTCTCCGTTTGTCGAAAACATTACAAAGAGGCGCTGGATAAAGGCTCTCTGAAAGGCATTCAGGGCGCATAACTGTCCTGAGGGAGGTAACGCCTTGCTTGCTTCCCGAACTCCTCAGAATGCATTACAGAAGCGATAAAACATGAGACATAAAAAAACCCGCCGAAGCGGGTTTTTATTTAGCTGTTAACAATTAAGCCGTTTTCTTGGCTTTCTTGTCAGCTTTCACTGCTGGAGCGGCTTCGTTAGTCACTACGCCTTCTACGTATTCACGACCGTAGTAGGTATCCATCAGAATCTGCTTCAGTTCGGCGATCAGAGGGTAACGTGGGTTAGCACCGGTACACTGGTCATCGAACGCATCTTCAGACAGCTTATCAACGTGTGCCAGGAAGTCAGCTTCCTGAACGCCCGCTTCACGAATGGACTTAGGAATACCCAGCTCAGCCTTGATGCTGTCCAGCCATGCCAGCAGCTTCTCGATCTTAGCAGCGGTACGGTCGCCCGGCGCGCTCAGACCCAGGTGGTCTGCGATTTCAGCGTAACGACGACGTGCCTGAGGGCGGTCGTACTGGCTGAATGCAGTCTGCTTGGTTGGGTTGTCATTCGCGTTATAGCGGATAACGTTGGAGATCAGCAGGGCGTTCGCCAGACCGTGAGGAATGTGGAACTGGGAACCCAGCTTGTGCGCCATTGAGTGACACACGCCCAGGAAGGCGTTCGCAAACGCGATGCCCGCGATGGTCGCAGCGTTGTGTACACGCTCACGAGCAACTGGGTTTTTAGAGCCTTCGTTGTAAGATGCTGGCAGGTTGTCTTTCAGCAGTTTCAACGCCTGCAGTGCCTGACCGTCAGAGAATTCGCTCGCCAGGACGGAAACGTAAGCTTCCAGTGCGTGGGTCACGGCATCCAGACCACCAAATGCACACAGGGACTTAGGCATATCCATCACCAGGTTGGCATCAACGATAGCCATATCCGGGGTCAGCGCGTAGTCAGCCAGCGGGTATTTCTGACCGGTAGCATCGTCAGTAACAACCGCAAACGGTGTCACTTCTGAACCGGTACCGGAAGTGGTGGTGACCGCGATCATTTTCGCTTTCACGCCCATTTTCGGGAACTTGTAGATACGCTTACGGATGTCCATGAAGCGCAGTGCCAGTTCTTCGAAGTGAGTTTCCGGATGTTCGTACATGACCCACATGATTTTGGCCGCATCCATTGGGGAGCCGCCGCCCAGCGCAATAATCACGTCTGGTTTGAAGGAGTTAGCCAGCTCTGCACCTTTGCGAACAACGGTCAGGGTTGGATCTGCTTCTACTTCGAAGAAGACTTCGGTTTCAACGCCAGCGGCTTTCAGCACGGAAGTGATCTGGTCTGCATAGCCGTTGTTGAACAGGAAACGGTCGGTAACGATCATCGCACGTTTGTGACCATCAGTAATCACTTCGTCCAGCGCGATTGGCAGGGAGCCACGGCGGAAGTAGATAGATTTCGGAAGTTTATGCCACAACATGTTCTCAGCTCGCTTAGCAACGGTTTTCTTGTTGATCAGGTGCTTAGGACCAACGTTCTCAGAGATGGAGTTACCACCCCATGAACCACAACCCAGAGTCAGGGAAGGTGCGAGTTTGAAGTTGTACAGGTCACCGATACCACCCTGTGAAGCAGGGGTGTTGATCAGGATACGCGCAGTCTTCATTTTGTCGCCGAAGTGCTTAACGCGTTCTGGCTGGTTGTCCTGGTCGGTGTACAGGCAAGAGGTATGACCGATACCGCCCATCTCAACCAGTTTTTCAGCTTTAACAACAGCATCTTCGAAGCTCTTAGCGCGGTACATTGCCAGAGTAGGAGACAGTTTTTCGTGAGCAAACGGCTCAGACTCGTCAACAACGCTGACTTCGCCGATAAGAATTTTGGTGTTTGCCGGTACGGTGAAGCCTGCCAGTTCAGCAATTTTGGTTGCTGGCTGACCGACGATTGCCGCATTCAGGGCACCGTTTTTCAGGATGATATCCTGAACGGCTTTCAGCTCTTTACCCTGCAGCATGTAGCCGCCATGGCTTGCGAAACGTTCACGCACTGCGTCATAGGCAGAATCAACAACGATGACGGACTGTTCAGAAGCACAGATAACGCCGTTGTCGAAGGTTTTAGACATCAGGATAGAAGCAACAACACGTTTGATGTCGGCAGTTTCATCAACCACAACAGGGGTGTTACCTGCACCTACGCCGATTGCTGGTTTACCGGAGCTGTATGCCGCTTTAACCATACCTGGACCACCGGTTGCCAGAATCATATTGATATCCGGGTGGTGCATCAGGGCGTTAGACAGTTCTACGGAAGGCTGGTCAATCCAACCAATCAGATCTTTTGGCGCACCTGCAGCGATGGCTGCCTGCAGCACGATATCTGCTGCTTTATTGGTTGCGTCTTTCGCACGAGGGTGCGGAGAGAAGATGATTGCGTTACGAGTCTTCAGGCTGATCAGAGACTTAAAGATCGCCGTTGACGTTGGGTTAGTGGTTGGAACGATACCGCAGATGATGCCGATTGGTTCAGCGATAGTGATAGTCCCGAAGGTCTGGTCTTCGTCCAGCACACCACAGGTTTTCTCATCTTTATAGGCGTTGTAGATATACTCTGAAGCAAAGTGGTTTTTGATCACTTTATCTTCAACGATACCCATGCCAGATTCGGCAACGGCCAGTTTCGCGAGGGGGATTCGAGCATCAGCGGCAGCCAGAGCGGCAGCACGGAAGATTTTATCAACTTGCTCTTGAGTAAAGTTGGCATATTCACGCTGGGCTTTCTTGACGCGCTCTACTAGTGCGTTAAGTTCAGCGACATTAGTTACAGCCATAATGCTCTCCTGATAATGTTAAACTCTTTTAGTAAATCAGCTGCCCGATTCGACAGTATAGTCAGCGGGGCAACGGCTTGCGTAAAAGACGGGACATGACTACTCAAAAACTTCCAATAATGTCTCGCTGATTTACTAAAAGAGCCTTTCCTGGCAATCCATTCGTGTGATGAATGTCTTGCTCTTCAGGTGTAGCCAAGAGTACTCACTTCTGAGTAGGTTTTTTGTGATCTGCGTCACATAAAGCCAAGGCTGACTCCTTTCAGCATCCCATATTCATGTGTCTGAAAAATCATTAAAATTTTAGTCACAGCGAGGACAAAACAAACTACCATATTTTCAACATGTGGGTAACATTATCGATTAATATCGCACAAACTGACTTAACCAGCGATCTATGCTGTGAAAGGGCGTAGCGCCAGCAGTACTTTTCCATTACATTACGCGTGCGTTCGCTATGTTCATTTGCCTCACTTGCGGAGTTTTCGCGTGGCCCAATCTTTGTTCGACTTGCCGACCTATTTTAAGTTCTTTATTGGGCTGTTCGCACTGGTTAACCCGGTGGGGATCATTCCCGTATTCATTAGTATGACCAGCTATCAGACAGCGGTCGCCAGAAACAAAACTAATCTCACGGCTAACCTGTCCGTCGCGATTATCTTGTGGACTTCACTTTTCCTGGGCGACGGCATTCTGCAGGCTTTTGGTATTTCCATAGATTCGTTCCGTATCGCCGGGGGAATTCTGGTGGTCACCATCGCGATGTCGATGATCAGCGGGAAGCTCGGAGAAGATAAACAGAACAAACAGGAAAAGTCAGAAAGCGCTATTCGTGAAAGCGTAGGGGTAGTGCCTTTGGCGCTGCCGCTGATGGCGGGTCCTGGCGCAATCAGTTCAACAATAGTCTGGGGAACGAAGTATCACAGCTGGGGACATCTGATAGGTTTCTCGCTTGCCATCGCGCTCTTTGCGCTTTGTTGTTGGATGGTCTTTCGTATCGCCCCCTGGTTGGTACGCCTGCTGGGGCAGACCGGCATCAACGTTATCACCCGTATTATGGGCCTGTTATTGATGGCGTTGGGCATCGAATTTATTGTGACCGGCCTGAAAGCGATTTTCCCGGGTTTGCTAAGTTAGTCCTTCTGAAACTTTCATATGAAAAAGCAGAATATCGGTTCTGCTTTTTTTATGTCAAAAGCGCATCAACATCTCATTTTTTAAAAATAGTAAATTCACCTCTTTGAATTGCATCCATAAGAAAATGCTTTGAAAATCCTGACTCCGCCGGGCTGTCGGGATTAATTTGTACGGAAATCCTTCAATCGATTTGTTATTTAATTCACACCATACAATCATGCTTGATGCGCACTTATTGAGATGATATTAGTAATTCCTGCCTTCCCGTAGAGGAATGTGCTAAAAATAATCAATTGTTAAGGTTTTGTTGGTTGTGATGTGGTGGTGGAATGTTGTCGGCTCATAAACGTTCTGCATGCTAGTAATTCATTGATTTACAAAGTGTAAGTGTAATGAACTCTCTCACATTATCCCCTTCTGAAATCCACGCCCCAGTTGATAAAAGAGAAATGGTTAACAAATTTGCAAATTGTATTGGCGGGACCTGGGGGCTTTTGATACTTTCCGGGCAAAACAATTCGCTATAAAACGTTCCATTTACAGATGAACTTTGATTTCAGTGTGCGCATGTTTATTAAACCCGTGCACCTCAGTACCAACCTTCGATCAGGGTAGGTTGGTAAGAATCGACGGACCAGGATGCCAGCAAGAGCATCTCAATAAAAAAGTCGGTGATAGCGCAGTAAATAGCAGTAATCCCTTACACACGCTTAACGCTCCGCGCGGTAGGGGACCCCAAGGGGAAGAGGCTGGCCCCAGGGCCGGTAATTATAATGAGTGGAGTAACAACACAATGTCCATCATCACAAAAAAAAGTCTGGTAGCAGCAAGCATTTTAACCGCACTGATCGCGGGCAACGCAGCCTGGGCCGCAGAAGTCCCGGCAGGTGTGCAACTGGCAGAAAAGCAGACGCTTGTCCGCAACAACGGCGCCGAGCCGCAATCCCTGGACCCGCACAAAATTGAAGGTGTGCCAGAGTCAAACGTCAGCCGCGACCTGTTCGAAGGCCTGCTGATTACCTCCCCAAAAGATGGCCACCCAATTCCGGGCGTGGCTGAGTCGTGGGATAATAAAGATTTCAAAGTCTGGACTTTCCACCTGCGCAAAGATGCTAAGTGGTCTAACGGCGAACCTGTTACCGCACAAGATTTCGTTTATAGCTGGCAGCGTCTGGTGGATCCAAACACCGCCTCGCCTTACGCGAGCTATCCGCAGTACGGTCATATCGTTAACGTTGATGACATCATCGACGGTAAGAAAAAACCAAGTGAACTGGGCGTAAAAGCTATCGATGACCATACGCTGGAAGTCACTCTGAGCGAGCCTGTACCTTATTTCTATAAATTACTTGTTCACCCATCACTTTCTCCGGTAAACAAAGCTGCCATTGATAAATTTGGCGAAAAGTGGACTCAGCCCGCGAATATCGTCAGCAACGGCGCATATAAGCTCAAAAACTGGGTAGTTAACGAACGCATCGTTATGGAACGTAACCCTGAGTACTGGGATAACAAAAAAACCGTTATTAATCAGGTGACCTATCTGCCTATCTCTTCTGAAGTGACCGACGTTAACCGCTATCGCAGCGGTGAAATCGACATGACCTATAACAACCTGCCAATCGAGTTGTTCCAGAAACTGAAAAAAGAGATCCCGTCCGAAGTCCGCGTTGACCCTTACCTGTGTACTTATTACTACGAAATCAACAACCAGAAAGCCCCGTTCACCGATGCGCGCGTACGTACCGCCCTGAAACTGGGCCTGGATCGCGACATCATCGTCAATAAAGTGAAGGCGCAGGGCGATCTGCCGGCATACGGCTACACGCCGCCTTATACCGACGGTGTTAAGTTGACTAAACCTGAATGGTTCACCTGGACCCAGGAAAAACGTAACGAAGAAGCTAAGAAACTGCTGGCTGAAGCGGGTTACACCAAAGACAAGCCGCTGACCTTCAACCTGCTGTACAACACCTCCGATCTGCATAAGAAACTGGCTATCGCTGCGGCTTCTATCTGGAAGAAAAATCTGGGCGTGAACGTCAAGCTGGTGAATCAGGAGTGGAAAACCTTCCTGGATACTCGTCACCAGGGTAACTACGATGTGGCGCGTGCCGGCTGGTGTGCGGACTACAACGAACCAACCTCGTTCCTGAACACCATGTTGTCCGACAGCTCCATGAACACCGCGCATTATAAGAGCCCGGCGTTCGATGCGATCATGGCTGAATCTGTGAAAGCAACCAGCGATGCCGAGCGTGTTGCGGCTTACGAAAAAGCTGAGCAGCAGCTGGGTAAAGACTCTGCCATCGTTCCGGTGTATTACTACGTGAATGCCCGTCTGGTGAAACCATGGGTTGGCGGTTATACCGGCAAAGACCCGCTGGATAATATCTACGTAAAAGATATGTATATCATCAAACATTAATGGCAATTCGTGGAGCAGGGCCTGAGGCCTTGCTCCATCGTGTCTTATTTCATCGCACTCTCAAGGCACTGGCCAGAAGGTACGGGCAATGTTGAAATTTATTCTACGTCGTTGTCTGGAAGCAATTCCGACACTCTTTATTCTTATCACGA
Organism: Dryocola clanedunensis subsp. sulfonylureivorans; assembly: GCF_016756775.1. GTDB lineage: Bacteria > Pseudomonadota > Gammaproteobacteria > Enterobacterales > Enterobacteriaceae > Dryocola > Dryocola clanedunensis. The sequence goes on from NZ_JAERMU010000040.1 coordinate 16,121, forward strand.
TCTCCTTCTTTATGATGCGTCTTGCGCCGGGTAGTCCTTTTACCAGTGAACGCGCGCTGCCGCCTGAAGTCATGGCGAACATTGAAGCGAAATATCATTTAAACGATCCCATCACCACCCAGTATTTCAGCTACCTGAAACAGCTGGCGCACGGTGATTTTGGGCCGTCATTCAAATATAAAGATTATTCTGTTAACGATCTGGTGGCCGCGAGCTTCCCTGTCTCGGCTAAATTAGGTGCCGCTGCGTTTATTTTCGCCGTTGTGTTGGGCGTGCTGGCCGGGGTGATCGCCGCACTGAATCAAAATACCAAATGGGATTACACCGTGATGGGGATAGCCATGACGGGGGTCGTGATTCCCAGTTTCGTGGTCGCTCCGCTATTGGTATTGATATTCTCCATCACCCTCAGATGGTTACCTGGAGGAGGGTGGAACGGTGGCGCGGTGCAGTACATGATTCTGCCAATGGTGGCGCTGTCCCTGGCTTATATCGCCAGCATCGCGCGTATCACTCGTGGTTCAATGATTGAAGTGCTGCACTCTAACTTCATCCGCACCGCTCGCGCTAAGGGTTTACCGATGCGCCGCATTATCATTCGCCATGCGCTGAAACCCGCATTGTTGCCCGTTCTCTCCTATCTTGGTCCGGCCTTTGTTGGCATCATCACCGGCTCCATGGTTATCGAAACTATCTATGGCCTGCCGGGTATTGGCCAGCTGTTCGTCAACGGAGCGCTGAACCGTGATTATTCACTGGTTCTTAGTCTGACCATCCTGGTCGGCACGCTGACTATTCTCTTCAATGCGATTGTTGATGTGCTGTATGCCGTTATCGATCCGAAAATCCGTTACTAACGCTGGAGTTCGCCATGATGTTGAGTAAGAAAAACAGCGAGGCGCTGGAAAACTTCAGCGAGCAGCTGGAAGTCGAAGGTCGCAGCCTGTGGCAGGATGCACGCCGTCGCTTTATGCATAACCGCGCTGCGGTTGCCAGTCTGATTGTGCTGGTACTGATTGCGCTCTTCGTTACTTTTGCACCTATGCTGTCGCAATTCTCCTATTTCGATACCGACTGGGGCATGATGTCTGCGGCCCCAGATATGGAGTCTGCCCATTATTTCGGTACGGATTCTTCCGGTCGCGATCTGCTTGTTCGCGTGGCTATCGGTGGGCGGATATCGCTGATGGTGGGTGTCGCAGCGGCGCTTGTTGCGGTCGTCGTCGGGACTTTATATGGTTCGCTGGCGGGCTATCTGGGCGGCAAAACCGACTCGGTGATGATGCGCCTGCTGGAAATCCTTAACTCCTTTCCGTTCATGTTCTTTGTTATTTTGCTGGTGACCTTCTTCGGGCAGAATATTTTTCTGATCTTCGTTGCTATCGGGATGGTTTCGTGGCTGGACATGGCGCGTATTGTGCGTGGCCAGACGCTGAGCCTGAAACGTAAAGAGTTCATCGAAGCCGCTCAGGTCGGTGGGGTTTCCACGGCAAATATCGTGGTTCGCCATATTGTGCCAAACGTACTGGGCGTGGTGGTGGTTTACGCCTCGTTGCTGGTGCCTAGCATGATCCTCTTCGAATCCTTCCTGAGCTTCCTGGGTTTGGGTACGCAAGAACCGCTGAGCAGCTGGGGCGCACTGCTGAGTGACGGGGCCAACTCCATGGAAGTTTCTCCATGGCTGCTGATGTTCCCGGCAGGCTTTCTGGTCGTCACTCTCTTTTGTTTCAACTTTATCGGCGATGGCCTGCGTGATGCCCTCGACCCGAAAGATCGTTAAGGAGTGCCGCGATGAGCACAATTGAAAATCCAGCGGTGGTCACTCCACTGAACCAGACATCCGCGTTACTCGACGTGAAAGATCTGCGCGTCACTTTCAGCACGCCTGATGGTGATGTCACTGCGGTAAACGATCTGAACTTCAGCCTGAGTGCCGGTGAAACCCTCGGCATCGTGGGTGAATCAGGCTCGGGAAAATCCCAGACGGCATTTGCGCTGATGGGGCTGCTGGCCGCAAATGGACGCATTGGCGGTTCTGCAAAATTCAACGGCAGTGAAATCCTCAACCTGCCGGAGAATCAGCTCAACCACCTGCGTGCAGAACAGATTTCGATGATTTTCCAGGATCCCATGACCTCCCTGAACCCTTATATGCGGGTGGGAGAACAGCTGATGGAAGTCCTGATGCTGCATAAAAACATGGGCAAGGCCGACGCATTTGAAGAGTCCGTGCGCATGCTGGACGCGGTAAAAATGCCGGAAGCGCGTAAGCGCATGCGCATGTATCCGCATGAGTTCTCAGGGGGGATGCGCCAGCGCGTGATGATTGCCATGGCGCTGCTGTGCCGGCCAAAATTGCTGATTGCCGATGAACCGACGACCGCGCTGGATGTCACCGTTCAGGCGCAGATCATGACATTGCTTAACGACCTGAAACGCGAATTCAACACTGCGATCATCATGATTACCCACGATCTGGGCGTTGTGGCAGGCATCTGTGACAAGGTGCTGGTGATGTACGCCGGTCGTACGATGGAGTACGGTAAAGCGCGCGATGTCTTCTACGAGCCGGTTCATCCTTATTCCATCGGTTTGCTGAATGCGGTGCCGCGTCTGGATGCAGAAGGGGAGTCGCTGCTGACCATTCCAGGCAACCCACCGAACCTGCTGCGTTTGCCGAAAGGCTGCCCGTTCCAGCCGCGCTGTCCACATGCGATGGAAATCTGTAATACCGCTCCGCCTCTGGAGCAGTTTGGTGAAGGTCGCCTGCGCGCCTGCTTTAAGCCGGTGGAGGAGCTGGTATGAATGCCGTGACAGAAGAGAGAAAAGTCCTGCTGGAGATTGCCGATCTCAAAGTCCATTTCGACATTAAAGATGGCAAACAATGGTTCTGGCAGCCCTCGAAAACCCTGAAAGCCGTAGATGGCGTAACACTGCGCCTGTATGAAGGGGAGACGTTGGGCGTGGTTGGCGAGTCAGGCTGCGGCAAATCAACTTTTGCCCGCGCCATTATTGGCCTGGTTAAAGCGACGGATGGTCGCGTAGCCTGGCTGGGGAAAGATCTGCTGGGGATGAGCCCGGATGAATGGCGCGACGTGCGCAGTGACATCCAGATGATTTTCCAGGATCCGCTGGCCTCGCTGAACCCGCGTATGAACATCGGGGATATCATTGCTGAGCCGCTGCGGACATATCATCCGAAGATGCCGCGTCAGGAAGTGCGTGACCGCGTGAAAGCGATGATGATGAAGGTTGGCCTGCTCCCAAATCTGGTCAACCGCTATCCCCATGAGTTCTCTGGTGGTCAGTGTCAGCGTATCGGTATTGCCCGCGCCCTCATCCTTGAGCCAAAACTGATTATCTGCGACGAACCTGTTTCGGCGCTGGACGTGTCGATTCAGGCTCAGGTGGTCAACCTGTTGCAGAAACTCCAGCGCGAGATGGGGCTGTCGTTGATTTTCATCGCCCACGATCTGGCGGTGGTAAAACACATTTCTGACCGCGTGCTGGTGATGTATCTGGGTCACGCGGTGGAGCTGGGAACATACGATGAGGTTTACCATAACCCGCTGCATCCTTACACCAAAGCGCTGATGTCGGCAGTGCCGGTTCCCGACCCGGATCTGGAAAAAAACAAAGTTATCCAGCTGCTGGAAGGGGAATTGCCGTCGCCAATTAATCCTCCGTCGGGCTGCGTATTCCGCACCCGTTGCCCTATCGCCGGACCGGAATGTGCTAAAACCCGCCCGGTGCTGGAGGGCAGTTTCAAACATGCGGTATCGTGCCTGAAGGTTGATCCGCTTTAATCGTGAAGAGCTGGCGAGATGCCAGCTCTTCCGGTCTGAGCAGGCAATAATTTATTTTTGACCATATTCTTCGCATTCTAAGGCTGTAAGAACTGAGGCGTTTATCTGTAATATGAGGGGCTGGCATGATGCCAGCCCCTAGATTGCTGACAAAGAAGGAAAAAGCGTGGTTATTCCTTCTTTGTAGTCAGCAGGCGAAAATCAATGAATTGATTTTCCTTGTTATTTATTCGGTGAGATCTTTGCGAAATTCATTCGCTTTAGGTTTGTCATCTGTCTGGGGGGCTGGCTTAATGCCAGCCCTTTTCGTTTGCGAGGTCATTAAATCCGTGCTAATCCGAACCATCCGCCAGCGGCTTTACCATCTTCTCTTCGATCAAAGAACCCGCTCAGGCCGCCGTTTTGAGGTACTCTGCGGCGGTCTGGCATTCCTCAGCGTGGTTGCCGTATTTGTCGAATCAGGGCTGGGGACGCAATATCATCTGACCTACGAGCAGTGGCACTCTTTTGTTTTCCTGGAGATTGGGTTCACGGTGATTTTCACGGTGGAATATTTGCTGAGGGTATTTTCCTGGCCCAATCCTGCGAAATACGTGTTCAGCTTCTGGGGCATTATCGATCTGGCGACGATTCTGCCGCTCTATGTTTTGCTACTGTGGCCCGAGATCGGTGTTAATTACGAATATGCCTGGCGCACAATGCGCGCGGTACGCGTGTTTCGTATCCTTAAACTCTTACGCTATATGCCAGCCCTGCACTCTCTATGGCAGTCCATTTTCAACGCGCGGCACCAGCTAATTCTGTTTTATGCCTTTATTTCGATTGTCATGATTGTGGCTGGAGGCCTGATGTACGGCATTGAAGGGCCGCCCAATGGATTTACGACGTTAGGAACGTCGGTTTACTGGGCTGTCGTGACGGTAACGACGGTTGGCTACGGAGACATTACGCCGCATACCGGGGCAGGGAGAATGGTTGCTTCAATCTTGATTCTGATTGGCTACTCGGTCATTGCTATTCCAACGGGGATCATTACCGCCCATATGACGACAGAATTTCAGAAGCAGCGCAAGGCGCGCGAATGTCCAAAATGTCACCGGGGTAATCACGATGCGGAAGCGCGTTACTGTCTGACATGCGGCAGTATGCTGCCAAAATCGTAGTAGCGTGGGTGGATAACGTCATCCACCCTTTCTGGAAAGCGGCGGATAGCGTTTTTGCTGTCCGCAGATAAAAGCGGTTACTCGCGCCAGAGGATGTGGCAGAGCTTATGGTCTTTTTCGCGGCACAGTAAAACGCGCGCGAAAATATCATTTAGCTCGCCGCCGTCGGTGTCTGCAAGACCAATCACGACCTCAGCAAAGAAGTCGGGGTTGAGATCGAAATCGACATGTTCCTGCCAGTCTTCCGCCGGGTCGAACAGCTCGGCACCGCCGCGCTCTTCAAACTGCAGGTTGAATAAAATGACATCTGCCGGATCGAGATTATCTACCGCCAGTTCAAGAAAGATGTCGTAGGCCTGTTCCAGGGTTTCGTCTTCGGTCAGACGGTTATTCAGATCCATTTCCATTTTTACATCCACATATCGAGAGCTGATGCGCCACGTTTTACAGCAACGGGCTAAAGAAGTAAAACAGTCGCTCAACCACGCGCTGCCACAGAGGACGCTTAAGCCACAGCTGGGCATCAACAAGCCGTGAACGGGAAATATAATCGTCCTGCACGGCCGCCAGATCGCTGGCAAAACCGGCGTCATCGATAACCATAGTTATCTCAAAATTGAGCCACAGGCTGCGCATATCCAGGTTTACCGTGCCGACAAGGCTAAGCTGCCCGTCAACAAGCACGCTTTTCGTGTGCAACAGACCGCCTTCAAATTGATAAATCTTCACGCCCGCAGCAAGCAGCTCTGTGAAGAAGGCGCGACTTGCCCAGCCCACCAGCAGCGAGTCATTGTGACGCGGTACGATAATACTGACATCAACACCCCGCTGGGCGGCAGTGCAAATGGCATGTAGAAGGTCGTCGCTGGGGACGAAGTAGGGCGTGGTCATGATGAGGTATTCGCGCGCCGCGTATACCGACGTCAGCAGCGCCTGATGGATAAGATCCTCCGGGAAGCCGGGGCCAGAGGCAATCGTATGGATGGTATGGCCGCTGGCCTCTTCAAAAGGCATGATATTGACGTCAGGCGGCGGTGGAAGAATACGTTTGCCGGTTTCGATTTCCCAGTCGCATGAGTAAACGATCCCCATAGCTGTAGCCACCGGGCCTTCCATACGCGCCATAAGATCGACCCATTGTCCGACGCCCGCTTCCTGTTTGAAGAAACGCGGGTCAACCAGATTCATGCTGCCGGTATAGGCGATATAGTTATCGATCATCACCATTTTGCGATGCTGGCGCAAATCCATGCGGCGCAGGAACACACGCATCAGATTAACTTTTAGCGCCTCGACCACTTCAACGCCCGCGTTGCGCATCATATTTGCCCACGGGCTGCGGAAGAAGGTCACGCTGCCGGCGGAGTCGAGCATCAGCCGACAATGAATACCACGGCGTGCCGCGGCCATTAGCGACTCGGCCACCTGATCCGCCATGCCACCTGGATGCCAGATATAAAACACCATCTCGATATTGTGGCGTGCGAGCTGGATATCGCGAATTAAGGCCTGCATGGTTTCATCTGAGCTGGTCAACAGCTGCAATTGATTCCCCTTAACGCCCGCAATCCCCTGACGCCGTTCGCACAGTTGAAACAGTGAAGTCGCCACTTCGCTATTTTCTTCGGCAAAGATGTGCTTATAGCTTTTAAGGTCGGTCATCCATTTGGCGGTGGAGGGCCACATGGCGCGTGCGCGTTCAGCCCGGCGCTTGCCAAGATGGAGTTCACCGAATGAGAGGTAGGCGATAATACCGACCAGCGGAAGAATATAGATGATGAGTAGCCAGGCCATGGCGGAAGGCACGGCCCGACGCTTCATTAAAATACGTAACGTAACCCCGGCAATTAATAACCAGTAGCCTAAAATGACCAGCCAACTAACCACCGTGTAGAAGGTTGTCATACCCTAAAAATCCTTTTGAAATCGTATGTTTTCGAGTTTACGCACAACGGCTGCCCGTTAACACTAAAAGTACACTGAAAACGGCTGGTTTGCCGGGAAGAAGGATCTATAATGGCCCGTCTGAAATAAAGAAGAGTCGTAAAGATGAGGCGTAGCAGAAATGAGGTCGGTCGCTGGCGAATGCAGCGACAGGCTCAACGGCGCAAGGCGCGCTGGCTGGAAGGTCAGTCACGCCGTAACATGCGCATCCACGCCATCAGAAAGTGCCATGTCAATAAACAGCGCAACTCGCTGCTGTTTGCCATTCACGATCAGTGGGCGTAAAGAAGCGGGCACCGTCAGCGGTGCCCAAAATCTTTCTGAAGCCTGTCAGTCCGTTAATGGAATTGGAAGAATGTGTACCAACTGCTAATTTAAAGGCATGGGCAATTAACATCCCGCCCTCAAATTTGCAGCAAGGGATACACAATGATGACATCGCTATTCAGAACGACAATCCAGGCCAGCAGAAACTATGGCGCTGCGCTGTGGGCCGGATTTCTCGGCGGTAACCTGTCCAGCTTCGTTAAGTGGGGGACAGAAAACCCCATGCCGCCACGCACGCCGGATCGCGCCATTCCACCGGCTGAAATGCTTCAGGATCTGGGATTCAAAGTTAATGAAATGATCTATCACTACTCCGGGCATATCGTTAACTGGGGTGTGGCAGGCGTGCACCACATGTTCTCGATTTTATTCGCAATGTTTTACTGCTTTGTCGCAGAAGTCTTTCCCGCCATTAAGCTCTGGCAGGGCGCAGCCTTTGCCATTCTGGTTACCATAGGCTTCCACGGCATTTTCCTGCCGGTATTTCACTGGGCCCCCCCTATCTGGCAGCTTCCCTTTGACGAGCTGTTATCAGAAACGGTAGGGCACATTCTCTGGATGTGGGCCATCGAGGTGGTTCGCCGGGACGTTCGTAATCGCATCACGAAAAAGCCCGATCCCGAGTTTCAGTAGGCCGCAACCCGAAAAAATATAAAAAAAGGGCGCTTCAGCATATGAAGCGCCCTTTTCGATGGTGCTAATTCTGCAGGGATTTCGTTGCTCAGAACACCTGCTTATAAGGTTTGACCGCAACCTGTTTGTACACGCCCGCAGCAATATAGGGATCTGCCTCTGCCCACGCCTGCGCTGCTTCCAGCGAGTTGAATTCTGCAATAACCGTGGAGCCGGTGAAACCAGCGGCCCCCGGATCGTTGCTGTCAACGGCGGGCATTGGCCCGGCAGTCAGCAAGCGACCTTCATCACGTAATAGTTGTAAACGCGCCAGGTGAGCGGGGCGCACGGCCTGGCGCTTTTCCAGCGAGTCGGCATTATCTTCTGCATAGATGACATACAGCACGGGCAGAACTCCTTATTATTGGGGATGTAAAACACCGTAAGTGATTGGCGTCCGGACTGCAATTGAAACATAAACAGGATGTTAAATCTCTGACACAGATGCACGAATTTGCCGCGATCGGCCAGAAAAAATGGCGCTCAGGACAATGCGTTATTGAATATGATTGCTATTTGCATTTAAAATTACCGTCTGTTTAAGACATCGAAGATATTATGACGTCAATGACCCTTGATTTACCTCGTCGCTTCCCGTGGCCGACCGCACTCTCCGTCGTGCTGCATGGTGCTGTCGTTGCGGGATTGCTCTACACCTCGGTACATCAGGTTATTGAGATGCCTGCACCCGCTCAGCCCATCAGCGTCACTATGGTTGCGCCTGTAGACCTTGAGCCGCCACAGCCGGAAGTGGTTCAGCCGCCACCGGAGCCTGTCGTTGAGCCAGAGCCAGAGCCGATCCCTGAACCGCCGAAAGAAGCGCCAGTGGTTATTCATAAGCCCGAGCCAAAGCCTAAACCTAAGCCGAAACCTAAACCGGTGAAAAAGGTTGAAAAGCCGAAGCGTGAAGTGAAGCCTGTTGAGCCGCGTTCAGCCCCTGTGCAGAATGCTGCACCTGTTCGTCCGACACCAGCGGCGAAACCAGCGCCATCCACCAACTCTGCGCCAGTGGCGACCGGACCGCGTTTGCTGAGCCGTAACCAGCCGGCCTACCCTCGTCGCGCGCTTGCATTGCGAATTGAAGGCAATGTGCGGGTGAAGTTTGACGTGGACGCCAGCGGCAGTATCAGCAATATCTCTATCCTGTCGGCGAAACCATCCAATATGTTTGAGCGGGAAGTGAAGCAGGCGATGAAGAAATGGCGCTACGAAAGCGGCAAGCCGGGGCAGGGGCTGACGGTGAACATCGTCTTCCGCATCAACGGCGGCGCGACAGTCGAATAAAAAAAACCTCCCGATGGGATAATGCTGGTCACTTAAGGTGACCAGCAGTTTTTTTGTCTGCGTATTTTCTGCTTTTTACCCTCAGTTCTCTGGGGTAACTTCGCTCTCTTCTCTCCGGTAAAACCAGCCATTTCGCCT
>NZ_JAERMU010000041.1 GCF_016756775.1 Dryocola clanedunensis subsp. sulfonylureivorans
GGCGGCGCTGGGTGCAGTAATGCGCAAGCTGGTGCACATGTGCTTCGGGGTGCTTAAAACACGCCTGCCATGGGATGAAAATTATGCAGCTACCGCTTGACGTTCAAGACGGTAGCTACAAAACCAGATTTACATTCTTTGTCGTAGGCCGGATAAGCGAAGCGTCATCCGACAAAAAAACCGTCAAGTTGAGGCCGGAAGGTTCAGCGTCATCCAGCTATTATTTTTTGCGCAGCAGCCTCAGCGCGTTAGCCGTGACCAGTGCCGTTGCGCCTGAATCTGCCAGTACCGCCAGCCACAGGCCGGTGAGGCCCATCAGCGTGGTGACCAGGAAAATGGCTTTCAGGCCCAGCGCAATGGTGATGTTCTGGCGGATATTGTTATGGGTGGCTCTTGCCAGGCTAATCATACCCGCAAGCTCGGTTAAGCGGTTATGAGTTAGCGCCGCGTCTGCGGTTTCCAGCGCGACGTCCGTTCCGCTGCCCATGGCGATCCCGATGGTGGCTGCTTTCATGGCCGGGGCATCATTGATGCCATCGCCGACCATTGCCAGCGGATTTTGCGCGTTGAGCTCGTTTACCGCTTTGACTTTATCGGCGGGCAGCAGGCTGGCGCGGTAGTCCATGCCTAGTTCACTGGCGATAGCGGCTGCGGCGCGGGGGTTATCGCCCGTCAGCATCACACCCTGCACACCGATCTTTTTCAACGCCTCTACCGCTTCCCGGGCATCGCCGCGCAGGGTATCGCGCATGGCGATAACACCCAGTAATACATTCTGGTGGACTGCTGCGATGACCGTCTGGCCTTCGGCTTCCAGCTGCGTGATACGCTGCTGCCAGCTCTCATTAAGTACGCCAGCAGGAAGCTTACCAGGAGTGCTAAGCCGCAGTGTTTCACCGTCGATAAGCGCTTCCACACCAATCCCTGCCAGCGCCCGATGTGATTCGGTCACCGGCAGCGTCAGTGCTCTGCTCTGCGCCTCGCGGACAATCGCCTGTGCCAGCGGATGCGTTGAGCCTTGCTCTACTGCGGCGGCAAAGGCCAGCAGTTCGTTTTCGCTAAGTGAGCCCGAGATTTCTATCGCTGTGACCTGGGGTTTACCTTCCGTCAGCGTGCCGGTTTTATCGAAGGCAATATGCTGGATCTTGCCAAGACGCTCCAGGGCCGCTCCGCCTTTAATCAGCGCCCCACGCCGCGCGGCGGCGGCCAGGCCTGAAGTGATTGCCGCAGGCGTTGAAATGACCAGCGCGCACGGACAGCCGATAAGCAGCAGCGCCAGCCCTTTGTAGATCCACTCGCTCCAGCTCTGGCCGAACAGCAGCGGCGGGATGACGGCCGCCAGCAGGGCTATTGCCATAATAATCGGCGTATAAATACGGCTGAAACGATCGATAAAGCGCTCTATCGGCGCGCGACGCTCGTCAGCTTCCTCTATCAGGCGCAGGATGCGGTCAATGGCGCTGTCGCCCGGCCCGGAGATCACTTCGAGCTGAACCAGCCTGTCGACGCTGGTGCTGCCCGCCGGGACCTTCTCGTCTGGCTCGCGCTCCACGGGAACGGATTCGCCGGTCAACGCGCTTTCATCGAAGCTGGCGGGCTGGCCAAGCAGGCGACCATCCGCAGGCAGGCGGCTACCGGCAGAGACTTCAATGATATCTCCCGGACGAAGTTCGCTTAGCGCGACGGCTTCCCGCTCGCCGTTACGGATGCGCGTTGCTACCTCGGGCTTGAGCGCCATCAATGCGCTGACGCCACGACGTGCGCGGCTGGCGGCATAAGATTCCAGACGTTCACCGACCAGGAACAGCAGCAGCACCATTGCGGCTTCGGCTGTGGCACCAATGAACAGCGCGCCGATGGCGGCAACGCTCATCAGCGTTTCAATGGCAAACCAGTTGCCGCTGCGGATCAGGCGCACGGCCTGGCGCGCGATGGGCCACAGGCCAACCAGCGTGGTGGTGATAAACGCCAGATTGCCAAAGGGATGGTTGAACTGCTCAAGACCCCAGCTGATCGCCATCATGGCAATCAGAGAGAGAAGCGGTAGGTTTTCACGCCAGACGGAGGGAGCCGGGGCGGCGGGTGCATCGCTGTTGCGTAGCGTATATCCGGCGGCTTTCACCGCTTTCTCTACTTCAGAACGAACGTCCCGCGGGGCGCTGACCAGAAGCTTTTCAGTGGCAAACAGGACCTGAACGCGCTGAACGTCAGGCACCTGCTTCACTGCATTTTCGACTTTTCTGGCGCAGGCGGCGCAGTCCATCCCGGCGACCAGCCAGGTGTAGCGCTCGCCGTTATCGGGAAGCGTAATGGTTTCCGGCTCGGCCGAACACTGCTCGTCGGTGCAGCAAGAGGGTGCCTCAACGGGCAGCGGGCTAAGCTTTGCCTTCGCAAACTGCGGGGAATTTTTAGAGTTGAGCATGCACCCTCCTGGGTAATGATAAAGTTCTCATTACCCATGTTACACTCTGGAGCTTACTCCAGAGTCAAGAGGGTTTACGCGAATTAAATATATAACGCCCGCACGATCATAAAGTGACCGGCAAAATAACAGGCGGCGGTGATGGCGCTGTCGGCGGTAAAGCGGCGACGGTAGTGGCTACCCAGCCAGACGATGTTCCCCAGCAGCAGTAAAGCCGCACCCACGAAGCCGGAGAAGCTGGTGCTGGTCGGGCGGAAGAAATAAAGCTCTCCGGCGAGCCACACCATGACCAGCGTCATGCCGATAAACGTCATGATTGGCCAGCGGAAAGCCTCCAGTTTTGTCCAGATCAGGGCCACCAGCAGCGCGCCGACGATAAGCAAGGCCAGCGGCAGCGGCCAGAAGAAGGAGAAGGTCATCTGGCTGGCGAAATAGAGGGTATAGAGCAGATGCGACAGGAAAAACGCACCAATCGCGTACAGCATGCGCTGGGTTGGCAGCAGCGTCAAAGCATCGCCCACAAGCGTTGCCAGCAGGCCGGCGAGGATCAAATAGCCGGTGGCTTCGAACATCGGCGCCTGCCAGGCCAGCAGAAGTAAAAGCAGCAGCGTCACGGGCTTAAATACCCAGCGTTGCCAGACTGGGCCTCGGTAGGAGGCATCCACATAGAGCCATCCGGAAAGGCATACAGCAATAAACGACCAAAGCATGGCGTGTCCCTTTTGTAGTTGTTGGCGTACGGCACGGTCGCCCGTGTTTATTCTTATCAGTCTAGTGGTCAACGGCAAGGGATGACAACGGCCAGATGAGCGGGGTATGCTTAAAAGTGCCTGACTCTTCGAGAAAAATCCATGAGTAAACCGCCAGTTATCTTCATTGCAATCATTGCCTTAATCGTGGTGGCCGCGTCGTTTCGCTTTATGCAGCAGCGCCGCCAGAATGCCGAAAACGACGCTGCGCCGCTGAGCCAGAAAAGCGTAGTGGTCTCGACAAAGCGTGAAAAGCCTGCCAATGACAGACGCTCACGCCAACGTGAAGTGACTCCCGCGGGTGAAGCCATGCGCTATGAAGTGTGGTTCCGTCCGCAAACGGGCGGCATGGAGCTGAAAATGCGCGTACAGGCTGCGCAGTACCACGAAATGAGCGTTGGGGATAAGGGAACTTTGCAGTACAAAGGGACGCGCTTTGTTGGCTTCGTCCCTGATAACGTTCAGCAATAAAAAATTATTGACCCTGACGCAGCTTCTTCTGCCAGGCCAACAGTTCAAACACGCCGAAGACGAAGATCTTAAACTGCTGCAGACGGCTCAGCGGCGGCGCGTCTTTGGGCTGGGTCGACTTCAGAAGCGCCAGCTGCATGCCGTGCATCAGCACTGTGAAGATCAGCGCCACGTTGACAAAAATGTTCAGCGGGCGCGGGAACGGGTGGACGATATTGAGCAGCAAAAATGCCCACACGAACAGCATCAAAAGTCTGCCTATGTTAATCAGCACGGTGTTTCTCCTCAGGCTTCGCGAAGATAAAGACGATAGGCGACCTGACCGGCCACTTTCTCACGATGTAATGTCCAGCTCGCAGGAACCGGCGGCATACCGTTCTCCACTTCACTTTCCACATAAATCAGCGCCTCTTGCGCAAGCCAGCCGTTAGTTTCCAGCAGCGTCAGCGTCTCTTCCAGAAGCCCTTTACGGAAGGGGGGATCGACAAACACGATGCTGTGCGGCGTGCCCGGCTGCGCCAGATAATTCAGGGTGTTGGTATTCACCACGGTGCCATTGCTTGCTTTGAGCGTCAGCAGATTTTTCTGTAATTGCGCTGATACGCTCCGGTCCATCTCCAGCAGCGTAGCACTTGCCGCATAACGTGACAGCGCTTCCAGCCCCAGCGCACCGCTGCCTGCGAAGCAGTCCAGTACGCCGGCGTCGACCATCGACGGAGCCAGCCAGTTAAACAGCGTTTCGCGAACCCGGTCGGTTGTCGGCCGCAGCCCTGGGCTGTCCGGAACGGGGAGTTTACGGCCACGCCATTGCCCGCCGATGATGCGGATTTGGCCGGTGCCGGAGGATTGGGGTTTCTTCATGAGACTCACTGGGATGCGATTTTTGTCGGCTATTCTAACGTTGCTACGGAGGCGGGGAAACCTTAATCCGCCAGAGTGCCGTAAGCGTCGGGAAAGTGATAGACTAACATATTCAATCGATGATTATTTTCAGTGCCCGGAGCCAGTGCGATCGGGTCTGTGCCATGAATCAACAGCGAGGAGTACATTCGCAAATGGCGAAAGAGAAAAAACGTGGCTTTTTTTCCTGGTTGGGCTTTGGTCAGAAAGAGCAAGAACCGGAACAAGAATCAGAAAAAAAACCAGAACAGGAACAGCCGGTTGCTGAAGAAGTTGTTGAGCAGAATGCTGAACAAATCGTCGACGCCCAACAGCCTCTTGCGGACGAAGAAAAGCCGGAATCAGAAACGGTAGCGGAGCCAGTAGCCGAGCACTCCCCGCAGGAAACTGAAGCCTTTGCTCAGGACGTTGTGGAAGTCAGCGAACAGCTGGTGGAAACCGCGCCTGAGCCAGTGGCAGAGCCGCAAGATGCCCGCGAGCCAGAAGCTGTTGCAGAGCCAGAGATCGTCGAACCAGAGGTGATGAAACCGGCAGTGATTGAGCCGGATATTCTGCCAGAGCCAGAGCCAGAGCCAGAGCCAGAGCCAGCCGTTCTGCCGCAGGCCACCCTTGAACACGAAGAATTACCGCTGCCGGAAGACATCGTCGAAAGCGAGCCAGAGCCAGAAGAGTGGCAGGCAGAGCAAGCCGCTGACGAAACCGTCGCCGAAATCGAAGAAGTGATAGCCGCCCATGTCGAATACGCGCCTGTTGAAGAGGCTCCAGTAGAAGTTACTGAGCCAGAAGAAGAGGCTGAAGCCGTCGCGAAGGACGATATCCAGGAAGAGCAGGAGAGGCCAACCAAAGAGGGTTTCTTTACTCGCCTTAAGCGTAGCTTGCTGAAAACGAAGCACAATCTCGGTTCCGGATTTATCAGTCTTTTCCGCGGCAAAAAAATCGACGACGATCTGTTTGAAGAGCTGGAAGAGCAGCTGCTGATTGCCGACGTGGGGGTGGAAACCACGCGCAAAATCATCACTAACCTGACAGAAGGCGCGAGCCGTAAGGACTTGCGTGACGCCGAAGCGCTCTATGGTCTGCTGAAAGACGAAATGAGCGAGATCCTGGCGAAGGTCGACGAGCCGCTCAACGTTGAGGGTAAAACCCCGTTTGTCATCCTGATGGTTGGCGTCAACGGCGTAGGTAAAACTACCACCATCGGTAAGCTGGCGCGTCAGTTCCAGGAGGAAGGTAAATCGGTGATGCTGGCGGCGGGCGATACCTTCCGTGCGGCGGCCGTCGAACAGCTCCAGGTCTGGGGCCAGCGCAACAATATTCCTGTTGTCGCTCAGCATACGGGAGCAGATTCCGCGTCGGTCATTTTCGATGCCATTCAGGCGGCTAAAGCCCGTGGCGTGGACGTGCTGTTGGCTGATACCGCTGGGCGTTTGCAGAACAAAGCGCACCTGATGGAAGAGCTGAAGAAAATCGTCCGCGTGATGAAAAAGCTGGACGAAGATGCCCCGCATGAGGTTATGCTCACCATCGATGCCAGTACGGGTCAGAATGCAATAAGCCAGGCGAAGCTGTTCCATGAAGCCGTAGGGCTGACGGGGATCACCCTGACGAAACTGGATGGCACAGCCAAAGGCGGCGTGATTTTCTCCGTTGCTGACCAGTTTGGCATTCCGATCCGCTATATTGGCGTTGGTGAACGAATTGAAGATTTACGTCCGTTTAAGGCGGACGATTTCATTGAGGCACTTTTTGCCCGAGAGGATTAACAATGATTCGCTTTGAACACGTCAGTAAAGCCTATCTCGGTGGACGCCAGGCGTTGCAGGGAGTCACTTTCCATATGCAACCCGGCGAGATGGCGTTTCTGACCGGCCACTCCGGCGCGGGGAAAAGTACCCTGCTCAAGCTTATCTGCGGTATTGAACGGCCAAGCGCCGGGAAGATCTCTTTCAGCGGTCACGATATCAGCCGCCTGAAGAGCCGTGAGGTGCCGTTCCTGCGGCGTCAGATTGGCATGATTTTCCAGGATCACCACCTGTTGATGGACAGAACCGTCTACGACAACGTGGCGATCCCGCTGATTATCGCCGGTGCCAGCGGAGAAGATATTCGCCGCCGGGTAAGCGCCGCGCTCGATAAAGTGGGCCTGCTGGACAAAGCGAAGAACTTACCTATCCAGCTCTCCGGCGGTGAACAGCAGCGTGTGGGCATTGCTCGCGCGGTGGTAAACAAACCCGCCGTGCTGCTGGCGGATGAACCCACCGGTAACCTCGATGATGCGCTCTCGGAAGGCATTCTGCGCCTCTTCGAAGAGTTTAACCGCGTCGGCGTAACGGTTCTGATGGCAACGCACGACATGGGGCTTATTTCTCGTCGCAACTACCGGATGTTGACGTTAAGCGACGGCCATTTGCATGGAGGCCTGGCAGGTGAATAAACGCACTGCGATGAACCACATCAAGCGGTTCAGCAACCGACTGGATAAAATCAATAAGCTCAATAAGCTCGGGGATCTGGGGCGCTCGGTGAAAAAACGTGGCAAAGGACCTCAGTCCAAAGCCCGTTCGCTGAAGGGCGGCGTGAACGAACAGTTCCGCTACGCCTGGGAAGGCGCGCTTCAGGATCTGAAAAGCAAGCCGATTGCCACGTTCCTGACCGTGATGGTTATCGCCATTTCGCTGACGCTGCCAAGCGTGTGCTACATGGTTTACAAAAACGTGAATCAGGCCGCGACGCAGTATTACCCTTCGCCGCAGATTACCGTCTATCTGGATAAAGCGCTGGATGATAACGCGGCAGCACAGGTTGTCGGCGCCATTCAGGCAGAAGAGGGCGTCGATAAAGTTAATTATCTCTCCCGTGACGAAGCCCTGGGCGAATTCCGAAACTGGTCTGGATTCGGCGGTGCGCTGGATATGCTCGAAGAGAACCCGCTGCCCGCCGTGGCGGTGGTCAATCCTAAGCTGGATTTCCAGAGCACGGAGCATCTGAACACCCTGCGCGATCGTGTGGCACGTATTCACGGTGTGGATGAAGTGCGCATGGACGACAGCTGGTTCGCCCGTCTTGCGGCGCTGACTGGGCTGGTCGGCCGTGTGGCTGCAATGATTGGTCTGCTGATGGTTGCTGCGGTATTCCTGGTGATTGGTAACTCGGTACGTCTGAGCATCTTCGCCCGACGCGACACCATTAACGTACAGAAACTTATTGGTGCAACGGATGGGTTTATCCTGCGCCCCTTCCTGTACGGCGGTGCCTTGCTGGGGTTCAGCGGCGCGTTTTTATCCCTTATTTTGTCTGAAATTCTCGTGCTGAGATTGTCATCGGCAGTCACCGACGTGGCTAACGTGTTCGGCACCAGATTTGATATTTCCGGCTTAGGTTTCGACGAATGCCTGCTGTTACTGCTGGTTTCGGCGATGATTGGCTGGCTGGCAGCCTGGATTGCCACCGTACAACATTTACGTCGTTTTACCCCAGAGTAAAAAATTTTTGATATACTTCTCCCCTGCTACGATGTGCCCGTCAGCAGGGGGGCAAGTCCCACCTCGGTTCGCTATCTCTCCTGCTATGCTTCATTGTGCTGTCACATTTTGTGTGTAATCTATACACAGCCATACATTGAACTTGTGGATAAGATCACTGTCTGAGAGTAGTGTGAATGGTACGGTTTGGCGCCCTGACGTGGAGTCAGTGTTTTTGCCCTGTCAATCGTTGTGGCAACCTGTACGTTATCTCTAAGAGAGGGTTTGAATGACCAAAGATATGCATACTTTAGCTTTAGCCCCTGTTGGTAACCTGGAGTCTTACATCCGGGCTGCTAATACCTGGCCGATGTTAACGGCTGAGGAAGAGAAGGAGCTGGCTGAAAAGCTGCATTACCAGGGCGATCTGGAAGCAGCGAAAAGGCTGATCCTGTCTCACCTGCGCTTTGTTGTTCACATCGCTCGTAACTATTCGGGCTACGGCCTGCCGCAGGCTGACCTGATTCAGGAAGGCAACATCGGCCTGATGAAAGCGGTTCGTCGCTTCAATCCAGAAGTGGGTGTCCGCCTGGTCTCCTTTGCCGTGCACTGGATCAAGGCTGAAATTCACGAATACGTGCTGCGTAACTGGCGTATCGTGAAAGTGGCAACCACCAAAGCACAGCGTAAGCTGTTCTTTAATCTGCGTAAAACCAAGCAGCGTCTGGGCTGGTTTAACCAGGACGAAGTGGAAATGGTCGCCAATGAATTGGGCGTATCCAGCAAAGACGTGCGTGAGATGGAATCCCGCATGGCGGCGCAGGACATGACCTTTGACATGGGCAACGATGACGACGCCGACAGCGCGCCAATGGCCCCGGTTCTCTTCCTGCAGGACAAAACGTCCAACTTTGCCGACGGCATCGAAGACGACAACTGGGAATCCCATGCCGCTGATAAGCTCAGTGATGCCATGCTGGGTCTTGATGAGCGTAGCCAGGACATCATCCGCGCACGCTGGTTAGACGAAGACAACAAGAGCACGTTGCAGGAGCTGGCAGACCGCTACGGCGTCTCCGCAGAGCGTGTTCGCCAGCTTGAAAAGAACGCGATGAAAAAGTTGCGCATGGCTATCGAAGCCTGAGTTTTTCAAGCCAGATAAAAAACCGCCTCCCGGGGCGGTTTTTTTATGCCCGCGCTACCCCCTTCTCAAACGTGACAAAATTGTTATTCCAAAAAGCCCAAAATCGGGTATGTTTTTAGCACGGAGTGCGGCGATGGCCTGCGCGGTAATCTCCACATCAAAAAAACAGTGCCAAAACAACACACAAAGACCAATCACAACAAGAACGGGGATTCTCAGGATGAAAATGAAGGGCAAAGCCTTACTGGCTGGTTGTATCGCGCTCGCCATGAGCAATGCGGCATTCGCCAAGGACATTAAAGTCGCGGTAGTGGGCGCCATGTCTGGCCCGGTTGCTCAGTACGGCGACCAGGAGTTTACCGGCGCAGAACAAGCCGTTGCGGATATTAATGCCAAAGGCGGCATTAAAGGCGACAAGCTGGTCATTACTAAATACGACGACGCCTGCGACCCGAAACAAGCGGTAGCGGTTGCCAACAAAGTGGTTAACGATGGCATCAAATACGTTATCGGCCACCTGTGCTCTTCTTCCACACAGCCCGCGTCTGACATCTATGAAGACGAAGGCATTTTGATGATCACTCCTGCGGCAACGGCGCCAGAGCTGACGTCACGTGGTTACAAACTGACCCTGCGTACCACCGGTCTGGATTCCGACCAGGGACCAACGGCGGCTAAATACATCCTTGAGCACGTGAAGCCGAAGAACATCGCGATCATTCACGATAAGCAGCAGTATGGCGAAGGGCTGGCGCGCTCCGTTCAGGATAGCCTGAAGAAAGCGGGTGCTAACGTGGTGTTCTTTGACGGTATCACCGCAGGCGAAAAAGACTTCTCCACGCTGGTGGCACGCCTGAAGAAAGAGAATATCGATTTTGTTTACTACGGCGGCTACCACCCGGAAATGGGGCAGATCCTGCGTCAGTCCCGTGCGGCAGGTCTGAAAACTCAGTTTATGGGCCCGGAAGGCGTGGCGAACGTTTCGCTGTCTAATATTGCCGGCGCATCCGCTGAAGGTTTGTTAGTGACCAAGCCGAAGAACTACGACCAGGTCCCTGCTAACAAACCGGTTGTTGATGCGATTAAAGCGAAGAAACAGGATCCAAGTGGTGCCTTCGTGTGGACTACCTACGCGGCGCTGCAATCTCTGGCGGCTGGTCTGAACAAGTCAGAAGACCCGGCTGAAATCGCGACCTACCTGAAAGCCAGCTCGGTGGATACCGTTATGGGGCCGCTGTCCTGGGATCAGAAAGGCGACCTGAAGGGCTTTGAGTTCGGCGTCTTTACCTGGCATGCCGACGGTACAGCGACCGACGCTAAGTAAAATTTGATTAACCCGCTCCATAGGGGCGGTTTTTTTGGTGGATCACGCTAGCGCTTATTCACCCTACAAATGCGTTGCGTAGGTCGGATAAGCCCGCGTCATCCGACACCTATTTTATTTCTCCCAACCGCCCGTCTGCGCCCGAAACCCCAAAGCCTGCATAAACGCCGCCATCACGCTGCGATCTTCTACGCCAATATCATTCATCCACCAGCTGGAAACTTCGGGGTTATCCCGCAAAACTTCTTCTATCAGATACTGCCCAACGCCACGGCGACGGGTAATTTCTCTTACCCGTAAAGAATCTAGCGCGCCGGAGGCTCCTGTTAGCGTAACGCGTACCGCACCCAGTAAACGGTCATTAAATTTTGCGGCATAAATGCGGTGCGTATCGGAAAGCGTCAGCGAGGCGCTTGAATATTCCGGCCAGATCTTAGCGAGATCGATCTCATCCTGGGCACTACACTCAAACAGACGAATGATGGTGAGTTTCATAAGCGAGCTAACCAAAAAGCGGGAAAACACCGAGTGTAACCAATTTATTTACCCCAGACGCTTTATCTTTTTTCTGCGTCCTGGCAGCCGATTGCATTCTGTGACAAAGATTAAGCAGTTCGAAACACGTCAGATTGAAATGTGGTCAGTATAAAACCCTAAAACCCAGCATTTTATTCCGCTCTTTGTACCGCTATTTTATGCTGAAAAAGGCACTTTTTTTTGTTTCACTCTGCTCAAATACAGAATAATATCTCTGCTTAATCGCCTGAAAAATAGAGCTTTTAGCCGGAAATATTGTAAATTTTGCCGCTAAGCCATTAAAGGCACTGGTAAAAATCATAAATTGATTACAAAAAGCGCAGCCGTTTTTTGACCAGCATAAAACCACAAAATCACGAAAGAAATGGGGATCGAAACGGATGAAAATGAACGCGAAGACGTTACTCGCAGGCATGGTTGCTTTAGCGATGTCTCACGCGGCAGCCGCTGCAGACATTAAAGTTGCCGTTGTCGGGGCGATGTCAGGCCCGGTAGCGCAATGGGGTGACATGGAGTTCAACGGTGCACGCCAGGCTATCAAAGACATCAATGCCAAAGGCGGCATCAAAGGTGACAAGCTTGTCGCGGTTGAATACGACGACGCCTGCGATCCAAAACAAGCCGTTGCGGTTGCCAACAAAATTGTTAACGACGGCGTGCGTTATGTGATTGGCCACCTGTGCTCTTCTTCCACGCAGCCAGCTTCAGATATTTACGAAGACGAAGGCATTCTGATGATCACCCCAGGGGCGACCAACCCTGAGCTGACAAGCCGCGGCTACGAGATGATCATGCGTACCGCCGGTCTGGATTCCTCCCAGGGGCCAACGGCTTCTAACTATATCCTTCAGCACGTAAAACCACAGCGTATCGCTATCATCCACGATAAGCAGCAGTATGGTGAAGGTCTGGCGCGTTCCGTACAGGACGGCCTGAAAAAGGGCGGCGCGAACATCGTCTTCTTTGACGGCATCACCGCGGGCGATAAAGATTTCTCCACCCTGGTGGCGCGCCTGCAAAAAGAGAACATCGACTTCGTCTACTACGGCGGTTACTACCCTGAAATGGGCCAGATCTTGCGCCAGGCACGCGCTGTTGGTCTGAAAACTCAGTTTATGGGGCCGGAAGGCGTGGGCAACGCATCCCTCTCTAATATCGCAGGCCCGGCGGGCGAAGGCATGCTGGTCACTATGCCAAAACGCTATGACCAGGACCCGGCGAACAAAGCTATCGTTGACGCGCTGAAGGCAGAGAAAAAAGACCCGAGCGGCCCGTACGTGTGGATCACCTACGCAGCCGTGCAGTCTCTGGCTACCGCGCTTGAGCGTACCGGCAGCGCAGAACCGGCTGATTTAGTGAAAGATTTGAAAGCGAACGGTGCGAAAACCGTGATTGGGCCGCTGAGCTGGGATGAAAAAGGCGATCTGAAAGGATTTGAATTTGGTGTCTTCCAGTGGCACGCCGACGGTTCGTCCTCCGTGGCGAAATAAGGCGAAGGCTACTTCAGTCATCCCACCTTCCGGGCGCAACGCCCGGGAGGAATAATAAGGTTAAGTTATGTCCGAGCAGTTTCTCTATTTCTTGCAGCAGATGTTTAACGGCGTCACGCTGGGCAGTACCTACGCGCTGATCGCCATCGGCTATACCATGGTGTACGGCATTATCGGCATGATCAACTTCGCCCACGGCGAAGTCTATATGATCGGCAGCTACGTCTCGTTTATGATCATCGCAGCGTTAATGATGCTGGGTATCGACGTGGGCTGGATGCTGGTAGGCGCAGGCTTCCTCGGGGCGATTATCATCGCCAGCGCCTACGGCTGGAGCATTGAACGCGTGGCCTACAAGCCGGTGCGTAACTCCAAGCGCCTGATTGCCCTGATCTCCGCCATCGGGATGTCCATCTTCCTGCAAAACTACGTCAGCCTCACCGAAGGTTCCCGCGATATCGCCCTGCCAAACTTATTTAACGGTCAGTGGATCGTGGGGGCGAGCGAAAACTTCACCGCCACCATTACCACCATGCAGCTTGTTATCTGGGTCGTGACCTTCCTTGCCATGCTGGCGCTGACGCTGTTCATCCGCTATTCACGCATGGGCCGCGCCTGCCGCGCCTGTGCGGAAGACCTGAAAATGGCGAGCCTGCTCGGGATTAACACCGACCGCGTTATCTCTCTGACCTTCGTCATCGGCGCGGCAATGGCTGCAGTGGCGGGCGTGCTGCTTGGTCAGTTCTATGGCGTTATCAATCCGTACATCGGCTTTATGGCCGGTATGAAGGCCTTTACCGCCGCGGTACTTGGCGGCATTGGTAGCATTCCAGGCGCGATGATTGGCGGTCTGATTCTGGGCGTGGCCGAAGCGCTGACCTCCGCCTACCTGAGCACGGAATACAAAGACGTTGTCTCCTTTGCCCTGCTGATTGTGGTGCTGCTGGTGATGCCTACCGGGATTCTGGGTCGTCCGGAGGTTGAGAAAGTATGAAACCGATGCATATTGTTTTTTCTGCCCTGTCGGCGGCGATGTTCTTCGTGCTGGCCGGCGTCTTTATGGGCGTGCAGCTGAGCCTCGACGGCACCAAACTGGTGGTCAACAGCGCGGGTTCCGTGCGCTGGGAGTGGGTGTGGATTGGTACGGCGATTGTTTTCGTCTTCCAGCTGCTGCGCCCGGCGTTCCAGAAGGGGCTTAAAAAAGTCTCCGGGCCGAAGTTTGTGCTGCCCGCGCTGGACGGCTCCACGCCAAAACAAAAAATCTTCCTGTTTGCGCTGCTGATCCTCGCCGTAGCATGGCCGTTCGTCGTTTCACGTGGCACAGTGGATATCGCTACGCTGACGATGATCTACATCATTCTGGGTCTGGGTCTGAACGTGGTGGTTGGCCTGTCTGGCCTGCTGGTGCTGGGCTACGGCGGCTTTTACGCCATTGGCGCCTATACCTTCGCGCTGCTGAATCACTATTACGGCCTGGGCTTCTGGACCTGCCTGCCGCTGGCGGGCCTGGTGTCGGCTGCTGCGGGCTTCCTGCTCGGCTTCCCGGTACTGCGTCTGCGCGGTGACTATCTGGCCATTGTGACGCTCGGCTTCGGCGAAATCGTCCGTATCCTGCTGCTGAACAATACCGAGATCACCGGCGGTCCGAACGGCATCAGCCAGATTCCTAAGCCAACCCTGTTCGGCCTGGAGTTCAGCCGCACCGCGCGGGAAGGGGGCTGGGATACGTTCAGCAACTTCTTCAATATTGCCTACAACCCTGGCGACAGGATTATCTTCCTCTATCTGGTCGCGCTGCTGCTGGTGGTGCTGTCCCTGTTCGTGATTAACCGCCTGCTGCGCATGCCGCTGGGCCGCGCGTGGGAAGCGCTGCGTGAAGATGAGATCGCCTGCCGCTCGCTGGGTCTGAACCCGACGCGCATCAAGCTGACCGCTTTCACCATCAGCGCCGCGTTCGCCGGTTTTGCCGGCACGCTGTTTGCCGCACGCCAGGGCTTCGTCAGCCCGGAATCCTTCACCTTCGCCGAGTCTGCCTTCGTGCTGGCCATCGTGGTGCTGGGCGGGATGGGCTCGCAGTTTGCCGTTATCCTCGCCGCGGTGCTGCTGGTTGTCTCCCGCGAGTTGATGCGCGACCTGAATGAATACAGCATGCTGGTGCTCGGTGGCCTGATGGTACTGATGATGATCTGGCGTCCGCAGGGCCTGCTGCCAATGACGCGTCCGCATCTGAAGCTGAAGAAAGCGCAGGCAGAACAAGTGAAAGGGGAGCAGGCATGAGTCAGCCACTGTTATCCGTAAACGGCCTGATGATGCGTTTCGGCGGCCTGCTCGCCGTCAACAATGTCGCTCTTGAGCTGCATCCTCGGGAAATTGTTTCGTTAATCGGCCCGAACGGCGCCGGTAAAACTACCGTCTTCAACTGCCTGACGGGCTTTTATAAGCCGACCGGCGGCACCATCATGCTGCGCGACCAGCACCTGGAAGGCCTGCCGGGTCAGCAGATTGCCCGCATGGGCGTGGTGCGTACTTTCCAGCACGTGCGTCTGTTCCGCGAAATGACGGTGATTGAAAACCTGCTGGTGGCCCAGCATATGCAGCTGAAAACTGGCGTGTTCTCTGGCCTGCTGAAAACCCCTGGCTTCCGCCGCGCGCAAAGCGAAGCGCTGGACCGGGCCGCCACCTGGCTTGAACGTATCGGCCTGCTCGAGCAGGCAAACCGTCAGGCGAGCAACCTGGCGTACGGCGATCAGCGTCGTCTGGAAATTGCACGCTGCATGGTCACCCAGCCGGAAATCCTGATGCTGGATGAACCTGCCGCTGGCCTTAACCCGAAAGAGACCCACGAGCTAGATGAGCTGATCATGGAGCTACGTAATCACCACAACACCACCGTGCTGCTGATTGAGCACGACATGAAGCTGGTGATGGGCATTTCCGACCGGATCTACGTGGTAAACCAGGGAACTCCGCTTGCCAACGGCACGCCGGAGCAAATCCGTAACAACCCTGACGTGATCCGCGCCTATCTGGGAGAGGCTTAAGATGGAAAATATCATGCTGTCCTTTGACCACGTAAGCGCCCACTACGGCAAGATCCAGGCGCTGCACGAGGTCAGTCTGCACATCAAGCAGGGTGAGATCGTAACTCTGATTGGCGCGAACGGTGCGGGTAAAACCACGCTGTTGGGTACGCTCTGCGGCGACCCGCGTGCATCCAGCGGCAAAATTACGTTTGATGGCAAAGACATTACCGACTGGCAAACCGCGCGCATCATGCGCGAAGCGGTTGCGATTGTGCCGGAAGGCCGCCGCGTCTTCTCACGCATGACGGTGGAAGAGAATCTGGCGATGGGCGGTTTCTTCGCGGAGCGTGACCAGTTCCAGACCCGCATCAAGCGCGTCTACGATCTGTTCCCACGCCTGTATGAACGCCGCATCCAGCGTGCCGGTACCATGTCCGGCGGTGAACAGCAGATGCTGGCCATTGGCCGTGCATTGATGAGCCAGCCGCGCCTGCTGCTGCTCGACGAGCCGTCGCTGGGCCTCGCGCCGATCATCATTCAGCAGATTTTCGACACCATCGAACAGCTGCGCAGCGAAGGCATGACCATCTTCCTGGTGGAGCAAAACGCCAACCAGGCGCTGAAGCTGGCGGACCGTGGCTACGTGCTGGAGAACGGCCACGTGGTGCTGGAAGATACCGGCGACGCGCTTCTGGCCAACGAAGCGGTGCGCAGCGCCTATCTGGGCGGCTGATTTTTTGCAGGGCGGATGAGGCTTGTCCGCCCTGCAGGAAATGCGCTATCGAAACGATAAGGAGATCGAAATGAAATACCTGTTATTTCTGGTGCTGGTAATGGCCGCGCAGGCTCAGGCCGGCGAAAGTAAGAAGGCTTTTGACCCATCAGATCCTGCCATCTGGCACGAAAATCCCGGGCGGGTCGACCCGCGTGATGTTCCCGAAGACGAGCAGCCCTGTCGTATCTTCCAGGGCAGCGTTTGCCCGGACGCCTACGACAGCCAGACGGATATCCAGCGCGAAAAGCAGCGCCGCCACGACAAATGGCTGAATAACCAGGCTGAAAAAAACGGCTATCGATAAACCGTCGGGGAGGATGCCGTAAGCTCCCCGTCATCTTCCCAACATGCAACCGTCACGATCCTGTCACCTCCCAGTTATTTTTCTGTCATTCGCGCATGTCATGTTTTGATGCGAACAAAAACGCGTGTTTTCGCGCTTTTAGCCTCATAACAAGAGAGATAAGACATGACCGCATCGTTACGACGTACAGCCCTTTGCATGGCCCTTGGCTGTGCGCTTACCAGCAACGCTTTTGCCGCAACGTCCATCCCGTTCTGGCACTCTATGGAAGGAGAGCTGGGTAAAGAGGTCGACTCCCTGGCAAGCCGCTTTAACCAGACGCATCCTGATTACCAGATTGTCCCGGTCTATAAGGGCAACTACGAGCAGAACCTGGCGGCGGGCATTGCGGCGTTCCGTTCCGGTAACGCTCCGGCCATTCTTCAGGTTTACGAAGTGGGCACGGCGACCATGATGGCCTCAAAAGCTATCAAACCTGTCTACGAAGTCTTTAACGATGCGGGCATTAAGTTCGACGAATCCCAGTTCGTGCCGACGGTTTCCGGTTATTACACCGATGCGAAAACCGGGCATCTGCTCTCCCAGCCGTTTAACAGCTCCACCCCGGTGCTGTACTACAACAAAGACGCCTTTAAAAAAGCCGGGCTGAACCCGGACCAGCCGCCAAAAACCTGGCAGGAGCTGGCGGAGTACACGGCCAAACTGAAAGCTGCGGGCATGAAGTGCGGCTACGCCAGCGGCTGGCAGGGCTGGATCCAGATCGAAAACTTCAGCGCCTGGCACGGCCTGCCGGTTGCCACTAAAAACAACGGCTTTGACGGCACCGACGCGGTACTGGAATTCAACAAGCCGGAGCAGGTGAAGCATATCGCCCTGCTGGAAGCGCTGAACAAGAAGGGTGATTTCAGCTACTTCGGCCGCAAAGATGAATCCACCGAGAAGTTCTACAGCGGCGACTGCGCGATTACCACGGCCTCTTCTGGCTCGCTGGCCGACATCCGCCAGTACGCCAAATTCACCTACGGCGTGGGCATGATGCCTTACGATGCCGACGTGAAGGGCGCGCCGCAGAACGCCATTATCGGCGGGGCCAGCCTGTGGGTGATGCAGGGCAAAGACAAGGCGACCTACAAAGGCGTGGCCGAGTTTATGCAGTTCCTTGCCCAGCCGGAAATTGCCGCCGAGTGGCATCAGAAAACCGGCTACCTGCCGATTACCAAAGCCGCCTACGACCTGACCCGTGAGCAGGGCTTCTACAAGAAAAACCCAGGGGCGGACATCGCCACCCGTCAGATGCTGAATAAGCCGCCGTTGCCGTTTACCAAAGGCCTGCGCCTGGGCAACATGCCGCAGATCCGCACCATTGTGGATGAAGAGCTGGAGTCGGTCTGGACCGGCAAGAAGAGCCCTCAGCAGGCGCTGGACTCGGCCGTCGAGCGCGGGAATCTCCTGCTGCGCCGCTTTGAGCAGTCCACAAAGTCCTGAGTCTGAGCTGTGTCGGATGGCGCTGGCGCTTATCCGACCTGCGAAGCGCTATGTGTAGGTCGGGTGAGGCGAAGCCGTCACCCGACATTTTCAGGAAAAAATCGTTTATGTCATCTTCTCGTCCGGTATTCCGCTCAGGCTGGCTGCCCTACGCGCTGGTTCTGCCGCAGCTGATTATCACCGTCATCTTCTTCATCTGGCCCGCGGGCGAGGCGCTGTGGTACTCGCTGCAGAGCGTCGATCCGTTTGGGCTTTCCAGCACCTTCGTTGGGTTTGATAACTTCACTCAGCTTTTCCACGATAGCTACTATCTGGATTCGTTCTACACCACGCTCTATTTCAGCGGGCTGGTGGCGGGCAGCGGGCTGCTGGTGTCGCTGTTTTTCGCAGCCCTGGTGGATTACGTGGTGCGGGGCAGCCGTTTATATCAAACCCTGATGCTGCTGCCCTACGCCGTGGCGCCCGCCATCGCGGCGGTGCTGTGGATTTTCCTTTTCAATCCCGGACGCGGCCTGCTGACCCATCTGCTGGAGCAGTTCGGCTATCACTGGAACCACGCGCAGAACAGCGGGCAGGCGATGTTCCTGGTGGTGTTCGCCTCGGTCTGGAAGCAGATCAGCTACAACTTCCTGTTCTTCTTCGCGGCGCTCCAGTCTATACCCCGCTCGCTGGTGGAGGCCGCCGCGATTGACGGTGCCGGGCCGGTGCGCCGCTTCTTTAAGCTCTCGCTGCCGCTGATAGCGCCGGTGAGCTTCTTCCTGCTGGTGGTCAATCTGGTTTATGCCTTCTTCGATACCTTCCCGGTTATCGACGCGGCAACCGGCGGCGGCCCGGTGCAGGCGACCACCACGCTTATCTATAAAATTTACCGCGAAGGCTTTGCCGGGCTGGATTTGTCCGCGTCGGCGGCGCAGTCCGTGGTGCTGATGCTGCTGGTTATCGTGCTGACTGTGGTTCAGTTTCGCTTCGTGGAACGTAAGGTACGCTACCAATGATCGAGAACCGTCGCGGGCTGACTCTCTTCAGCCATACCATGCTGATTATCGGCATTCTGGCGATCCTGTTCCCGCTGTACGTGGCGTTCGTCGCCGCTACGCTGGATAACAAAGCCGTGTTTGAAACGCCGATGACGCTGATCCCCGGTGGCCACCTGCTGGAGAACATGGCGTACATCTGGCGGCACGGCGTGGGGGCGAACAGCGCTCCTTTTGGCCTGATGCTGCTCAACAGCTTCGTGATGGCGCTGGCTATCACCGTGGGCAAAATCACCGTCTCGATGCTCTCCGCCTTCGCCATCGTCTGGTTCAGGTTCCCGCTGCGCAACCTGTTCTTCTGGATGATTTTTATCACCCTGATGCTGCCGGTTGAAGTGCGGATCTTTCCGACGGTGGAGGTCATCGCCAGCCTGCATATGCTCGACAGCTACGCGGGCCTGACGCTGCCGCTGATGGCCTCGGCAACCGCCACCTTCCTGTTCCGCCAGTTCTTTATGACGCTGCCGGACGAGCTGATGGAGGCCGCCCGCATCGACGGCGCGTCGCCGATGCGCTTCTTCCGCGACATCGTGCTGCCGCTGTCAAAAACCAACCTGGCGGCGCTGTTCGTCATCACCTTTATCTACGGCTGGAACCAGTATTTATGGCCGCTGCTGATCATCAGCGATGTGAACCTCGGCACCGCGGTGGCAGGCATCAAAGGGATGATGTCGTCCGGCGAAGGCACCACCCAGTGGAACCAGGTGATGGCGGCCATGCTGCTGACCCTGATCCCACCGGTAATTATCGTTTTAGCAATGCAGCGCGCGTTTGTGCGTGGCCTGGTAGACAGTGAGAAATAACCCATGGCAGGACTGAAATTACAGGCAGTATCCAAGAGCTGGGACGGCAAAACCCAGGTGATCCAGCCGCTGACGCTGGACGTGGCGGACGGCGAGTTTATCGTGATGGTCGGCCCTTCCGGCTGCGGGAAGTCCACCCTGCTGCGCATGGTGGCGGGGCTTGAGCGCGTGACGAGCGGCGATATCTGGATCGACCGCCAGCGCGTCACCGAGATGGAGCCGAAAGAGCGCGGCATCGCGATGGTATTCCAGAACTACGCGCTCTATCCGCATATGAGCGTGGAAGAGAATATGGCCTGGGGGCTGAAAATCCGCGGCATGGGCAAAGATCATATCCACCAGAAGGTGCTGGAGGCGGCCCGTATTCTGGAGCTGGATAACCTGCTCAAGCGCCGCCCGCGCGAGCTTTCCGGCGGCCAGCGTCAGCGCGTGGCGATGGGGCGTGCCATCGTGCGCGATCCGGCCGTGTTCCTTTTCGACGAGCCGCTGTCTAACCTGGATGCCAAACTGCGCGTGCAGATGCGCCTTGAGCTACAGCAGCTGCACCGCCGTCTGAATACCACCAGCCTGTACGTCACCCACGATCAGGTGGAGGCGATGACGCTGGCGCAGCGGGTGATGGTGATGAACAAAGGCGTTGCCGAGCAGATTGGCACCCCGGTAGAAGTCTACGAGCGCCCGGCAAGCCGCTTCGTGGCGAGCTTTATCGGCTCGCCGGCCATGAACCTGCTGGAAGGGAAAATTAGCGTGGACGGCTACCGTTTCGAGATGGAAGGGGGCATTGCGCTGCCGCTGGGCAGCCCGCGATTATCCTGGGCCGGACGGGCTATTACGCTGGGTATCCGCCCGGAACATATTGCGTTAAGCTCACAATCTGCAGGTGGTATCCCCTGGCGATTAGAGACGCTCGAAATGCTCGGCGCAGATAACCTGGCGCACGGGCGCTGGGGCAAGCAGAAAGTGGTTGTGCGGCTTTCGCATCAGGTCAGGCCGCAGCCGGGCTGCGAGCTGTGGCTGCATCTTCCGGAACAAAATTTGCACTTCTTTAAAAATGACAGCTTTGACGCAGAAAATGGACAACGTTTATGAACAACTGGCCATACCCTTCCATCGTCGCCCACCGCGGCGGCGGTAAACTGGCGCCGGAAAATACCCTGGCGGCCATCGACGTCGGCGCGCGCTACGGCCACAAGATGATCGAATTCGACGCGAAGCTGTCAAAGGATGGGCAAATCTTCCTCCTGCATGACGATACGCTCGAGCGCACCAGCAACGGCTGGGGCATTGCGGGGGAGCTGCCGTGGGATCGGCTGCTTAACGTCGATGCGGGAAGCTGGTTTGGCAGCAGGTTTAAGGGTGAGCCGCTGCCGCTGCTTTCGCAGGTGGCGGAGCGCTGCAGGCTGCACGGCATGATGGCGAATATCGAAATTAAGCCGACCAGCGGCCTGGAAACCGAGACCGGCAGGGTAATCGCGCTGGCGGCCCGTGAGCTGTGGGCAGGGCAAACGGCACCGCTGCTCTCTTCCTTTGCCATTGAAGCGCTTGAGGCGGCCCAGACTGACGCACCGGAGCTACCGCGAGGCTTGCTGCTGGACGAATGGCGAGACGACTGGCGCGAGTTGACCAAACGCCTGGCGTGCGTCTCCATCCATCTGAATCATAAATTGCTGGATGAAGGGCGGGTGCGGGAGCTGAAAGCGGCGGGGCTGCATATTCTGGTGTACACGGTGAATACGCCCCAACGAGCAGCGGAACTGCTGCGCTGGGGCGTCGATGCGATTTGCACGGACCGCATTGACGAGATCGGTCCGGACTTTAAAGCTCAATAACGCGTAGGGTGGATAAGCGAGCATTCGCGCCATCCACCACGATCGTTAAGGCCCAATCGTTTTCAAAGGAATATTAGGCTGCGTCATGCTGGAATTATTCTGGTTCAGCATGCTGCCGTTGGCCTTCGGCTGGAGCATATGATCCTGCTGAACCGAGGTCCCCCCGCTACTCAGCATCCCTCCATTAGTATTCGGCAGCATCTGTTGCCCGCCGGTATTTAACTCACCCGGCTGCGAACTCAGCACCCGCTGTGAATTATTGTTGATCTGCGATTCAAGCTGCTGCTGCTGAACCCGGTTCTGGGTCTGCAGCTGCTGGTTGAGCATCCCTTTCTGCTGGATTTGCTGCGACTGCATTTGCGTCTGCATCCGCTGGTGGGTGGGGTTCTGGTAATCCGGCAGGTTTGGGTTATTCATGGTATTGAGCGGCTGTGCAAGACTGACAAAAGGCAGCAGGGCCGTCAGGAGCAATAGTTTTTTCATGTTTACCTCCTCCGTTGGGGGCATCCTCTAAGTTTACTCGGTTTCCGTCACAGCGATGGTTATTTAGGATTTATAGACCAGGATTATCTGGGGATTGCCCCTAAAACATGGAGAAAATAACGATGAAGACGTTGAATAACATGTGGATTGAGACAAGGCGCTGGATTGCCGCACCTGTGCTGATGATAAGCCTCTGTTTGACGGCGGGCGCTGCCCCTCCGCCCGTTTCATATGGTGTTGAAACTGACATCTATCATCCCGTTCGTGCTGAACACGGCATGGTTGCCACCGTTGACGCGCTGGCAACCCAGGTTGGCGTTGATATTCTTAAACAGGGCGGTAACGCGGTGGATGCCGCCGTTGCGGTGGGCTACGCGCTGGCGGTCACCCATCCGCAGGCCGGTAACCTGGGCGGCGGGGGCTTTATGCTGCTGCGCACTAAGGACGGTAAAACAACCGCCATCGATTTCCGTGAAATGGCACCGGAAAAGGCATCCCGCGACATGTTCCTTGATGAGCAGGGGAATGCCGACAGTAAAAAATCTCTTACCTCTCCGCTCGCTTCCGGCACGCCGGGCACGGTCGCCGGTTTCTCTCTGGCGCTGGAAAAGTACGGCACTATGCCGCTGAACAAGGTCATTCAGCCCGCGTTTAAGCTGGCGCGTGACGGTTATATCGTTAACGAGGCGCTGGCAGACGATCTCAAACAGTACGGCTCAGAAGTGCTGCCCAGCCATGAAAACAGCAGGGCCATCTTCTGGAAGAAAGACGGTAGCCTGCTGCAAAAGGGCGACAGGTTAATACAGGCGAATCTTGCCAAAAGCCTCGAGCTGATAGCCGAAAACGGCCCGGATGCCTTCTATAAAGGCCCGATTGCCGACCAGATCGCCGAAGAAATGGCGAAGAGCGGCGGGTTAATCAGCAAAGCCGATCTGGCAAATTACAAAGCCGTGGAGCGTAAGCCCATCAGCGGTGAGTACCGCGGCTATGAAGTTTATTCCATGCCGCCGCCGTCCTCTGGCGGGATCCACATCGTGCAGATCCTGAATATCCTCGAAAACTTCGACCTCGCGAAATACGGCTTCGGCAGCGCCGACGCGATGCAGCTGGTAGCCGAGGCGGAAAAATACGCTTACGCCGACCGCTCGGAATACCTGGGCGATCCGGACTTCGTCAAAGTGCCGTGGCAGGCGCTGACCAGCAAGGCGTACGCCAAATCCCTGGCGGAGAAAATCGACGTCAGCAAGGCGCGCCCGTCGAGCGACATCAAGCCGGGCAAGCTCGCGCCGTATGAAAGCAACCAGACCACGCACTTCTCGGTGGTGGATAAAGACGGTAACGCCGTTGCCGTGACCTACACGCTGAACACCAACTTCGGCAGCGGCATCGTGGCGGGCAACACCGGTATCCTGATGAACAACCAGATGGACGATTTCTCCGCGAAGCCGGGCGTGCCGAACGTTTATGGGCTGGTGGGCGGCGACGCCAACGCGGTGGGGCCGCATAAACGTCCGCTGTCCTCGATGTCGCCCACGATTGTGGTAAAAGATGGCAAGACCTGGCTGGTCACCGGCAGCCCCGGTGGCAGCCGTATTATCACCACCGTGCTGCAAATGGTGATTAACACCGTCGATTTCGGGATGAACGTCGCCGAAGCGACCAGCGCGCCGCGCTTCCATCATCAGTGGCTGCCGGACGAGCTGCGGGTGGAGAAGGGCTTTAGCCCGGACACGCTGAAGCTGTTGGGTGAGAAGGGGCAAAAGGTCGTGGTGAAGGAAGCAATGGGCAGCACGCAAAGCATTATGATTGCGCCGGACGGCAAGCTTTACGGCGCCTCTGACCCGCGTACGGTTGAGGATTTGACTGAGGGGTATTGAGCTGTGGCGGTGGATGGCGCTCGCGCTTATCCACCCTACGAATCAAAGCGGTAGGGCGGATAAGCGCAAGCGCCATCCACCATTTCCCTCCAGCCTAGACCGGTTTCAGCCGCGCCATAAAGTGCGCGTCCACATATTTCCCGTCGCGCAGGCCGAAGTTTCTGCCGGTGCCTTCCACTTCGAAGCCAAACTTACGGTACACCGCCAGCGCCGGTGCGTTATCGGTGAACACCGTCAGTTCGATACGGTCAATACGCAGCCAGTTGTCGCACAGGTCGGTCATCGCGGCCATTAACGCGCTGGCCACGCCTCTACCGTGAAAGTTGCTGTCCACGCCCATCCCGAAGGTGGCTACGTGGCTGCGGCGCGGGGACGGTTCAACCGTCAGCATCAGCTGGCCGACAACTTTGCCGTCGATACAGGCGACAAGATTGCGGCTGCCCGGTTTAGGCTCCGCTATGCGATCCACCCACATTTTTAGAGGGGTATGAGGGATCTGTAGCGTGTCGCGCTGCGGCGTCGGCTGGCTGTAAATTTGATGCAGGGCTTCCGCATCGCCAATTTCTGCGTGACGCACTACGATTTCACTCATCCTTTTATCCTCAATGGGTTAGTTAAACCCTTTAAACATCATTGACTTTGTTTGTGAAGTCAACGGCACATTTTTTCAAATTAAGCTTTACAAGTGCGAATGATAATGATTATTATTGCCATGCGTTCAGGGGAGACCCTTACGGAGACAACCTGAAAGCACGACATTGCTCACATTGCTTCCAGTATTACTTAGCCAGCCGGGTGCTGGCTTTTTTTTTGCCCTTTTTCGAGAGTGTCGGATGGCGCTAACGCTTATCCGACCTTGTATTATTCCCCCTGTTCAGAGTAAACCGGCCAGTTTATTCTGAACGCAGTCCGGACGTCGTATCCGACCTTAGGCTCTCAAGTCTGTGGTGTAGATTTTAACG
>NZ_JAERMU010000042.1 GCF_016756775.1 Dryocola clanedunensis subsp. sulfonylureivorans
CGTTAAAATCTACACCACAGACTTGAGAGCCTAAGGTCGGATACGACGTCCGGACTGCGTTCAGAATAAACTGGCCGGTTTACTCTGAACAGGGGGAATAATACAAGGTCGGATAAGCGCAGCGCCATCCGGCAAAATCACACATTTACGTAGTTCCGTAGGTCGGATAAGCGCAGCGCCATCCGACAAATCACCCAGTTCCGTAGGTCGGATAAGCGAAGCGCCATCCGACAAAACCACCCAGTTCCGTAGGTCGAATAAGCCCAGCGTCGTCCGGCAAATCACCCAGTTCCGTAGGTCGGATAAGCGAAGCGCCATCCGGCAAAATCACACATTTACGTAGGTCGGATAAGCGAAGCGTCATCCGACAAAAGCTCGTTATTTCTGCCGCGCCAGCCACACCGCGCCCAGCATCCCCGCCTTGTTGCCGAGCTTGCACGGGCGAATCGGCACCTTCAGCACATCCCAGAACTTAAAGCCTTCCAGGTGGCGCTCCAGCATCGGATAGAGCATCTGCTGGGTGCTCACGCCGCCGCCCAGCAAAATTGCCTGCGGATCGAAGAGCGACACCACGCTGTAAATCCCGCGCGCCAGGTATTTCACCCAGTTATCAATCACGCCCTGAATGTGTAAATCCGTCTCGGCGCGGGCAAAAATATCCTGACCGTGGATTTTCTCGTCCGCCGGAATATTCATCTCTCTGCGGCAGGCGTCCATCAGCCCTTTGGCCGAGGCCAGCTGGTGCATATCCTCGCCGTACTGCCCCACCGGCAGCACGCCAAACTCCCCGGCCCGGTAGTGCGAGCCGCGCATCAGCTCGCGGTTGACGATAATCCCGCCGCCGATGCCGGTGCCGATGGTGATGCACACCATCGAATCATATTCATTCCCCGACCCGAGCCACATCTCGCCGAGCGCCGCGCAGTTGGCGTCGTTCTCTATGGTCAGCGGCAAATCGGTCAGCTCGCCGAAAATCTCCAGCAGGTTGCAGCCGTCGAGGAAGGTTAACGCCCCGGCCTTGGGGACGCTGCCGGTATGGGGGTTGATGTAGCCGGGAAAACTGATGGCGATACCGGCGATTTCATTATGCTGCCGGTACCCCGCCACCACGCTCTGCCAGGCCTCCAGAAACGGCTGGAGCTCGTTGTGGGTATCGTATGACTCGGTGATCAGCGCCTCCCCCTCTTCGGTAAATAAGCCATGTTTTACATGGGTACCGCCTACGTCGAAACTGATAAACAGGCGCATGAACAATCCTTTTGCGAAACGGGAAAAAGGTAATCTTAAAGTATGTATCAAATCATCCAGGTTGCTGGTCGAATCCTCCGAAACACGGAAATTTTTATCCGTGAGCCGTGTCGTAAAGCCTTCAAACAATGGCGAAGAAACCACCGCCGCCGTCTACCCTTGAAGGAGTAACCACCACAGGAGACCACCATGACCAACAATCCTCCCGATACCCGAATCATCCCCGGCGAATATGGCTTTCCGCTTAAGTTAAAACCGCGTTACGACAACTTTATCGGCGGCCAGTGGGTCGCTCCGGTGGGGGGCGAATATTATGAAAACCTCACCCCGGTTACCGGCCAGCCGCTGTGCGAAATAGCCAGCTCCGGTAAAGGTGATATCGATCTCGCGCTGGATGCAGCCCACGAAGCGAAAGCGGGCTGGGGCGCTATGTCGGTCCAGGAAAGGGCCAATATCCTGCTGAAAATCGCCGACCGTATGGAGCAGAACATCGATCTGCTCGCCGCCGCCGAAACCTGGGATAACGGCAAGCCAATCCGCGAAACGACAGCCGCCGACGTGCCGCTCGCCGTGGACCATTTCCGCTATTTTGCCTCCTGTATCCGCGCACAAGAGGGCGGGATCAGCGAAGTTGACGGCGATACCGTGGCGTACCACTTCCACGAGCCGCTGGGCGTCGTCGCGCAGATAATCCCATGGAACTTCCCGCTGCTGATGGCGAGCTGGAAGATGGCCCCGGCGCTGGCGGCGGGCAACTGCATCGTGCTCAAACCGGCACGCCTTACCCCGCTTTCCGTGCTGCTGCTGATGGAGCTGGTGGGCGATCTGCTGCCGCCGGGCGTCATCAACGTGGTCAACGGCGCGGGGGGTGAAATCGGCGAATATCTGGCAACGTCCAAACGCATCGCCAAAGTGGCGTTCACCGGCTCCACCGAAGTCGGCCAGCAAATCATGCAGTACGCGACCCAGAATATTATTCCGGTGACGCTGGAGCTGGGCGGCAAATCTCCGAACATCTTCTTTGAAGACGTGATGAACGAAGAGGATGCCTTCTTCGACAAGGCGCTGGAGGGCTTCGCGCTGTTTGCCTTCAACCAGGGCGAAGTCTGCACCTGCCCGAGCCGTGCGCTGGTGCAGGAATCCATTTACGAACGCTTTATGGAGCGCGCGATCCGCCGCGTGGAGTCCATCCGCAGCGGTAACCCGCTGGATGCCCGCACGCAGATGGGCGCGCAGGTTTCCCAGGGCCAGATGGAAACCATCCTCAACTATATCGATATTGGTAAGAAAGAAGGGGCGGACGTTCTGACGGGCGGACGCCGAAAAGCGCTGGAAGGCGATTTGAAAGCGGGCTATTACCTGGAGCCGACCATCCTGTTTGGGAAAAACAACATGCGGATCTTCCAGGAGGAGATCTTTGGGCCGGTGCTCGCCGTGACCACTTTCAAAACGATGGAGGAGGCGCTGGAGCTGGCGAACGACACGGAATATGGTCTGGGCGCGGGCGTCTGGAGCCGTAACGGCAACGTGGCCTACAAAATGGGACGCGGCATTCAGGCAGGGCGAGTCTGGACGAATTGCTACCACGCCTACCCGGCCCACGCCGCGTTCGGCGGCTACAAGCAGTCAGGTATCGGGCGCGAAACTCACAAGATGATGCTGGAGCACTATCAGCAAACGAAGTGCCTGCTGGTGAGCTACTCCGATAAACCGCTTGGACTGTTTTAATTAATCAGGGTGGATGACGCTGGCGCTTCTGTCCCTGAATAACAAAAACAAAAAAGCCCGATGTTTTCACATCGGGCAACGGACAATAATGAAGCTAT
This sequence comes from Dryocola clanedunensis subsp. sulfonylureivorans, assembly GCF_016756775.1. Classification (GTDB taxonomy): domain Bacteria; phylum Pseudomonadota; class Gammaproteobacteria; order Enterobacterales; family Enterobacteriaceae; genus Dryocola; species Dryocola clanedunensis. Next base: position 3,075 of record NZ_JAERMU010000042.1, read on the forward strand.
TTTTTTTGTGCTACATCAACGAACCTGGTATTAGCAAATGAGGCAGTATTTGCTGTTACTTCTGGCCGGAGATTTCTACTACTACGCGGCGATCCGGTGCCAGGCAGGTCACGAGCTGAGAGCGAGCCATGTTGTCGTCACAGGTGTTGCCAGTAACGGAATCACTTTCACCACGACCTTCAGTAGTTACATTCTGAGCAGGCATACCTGCGGCAACCAGTGCGTCAGCTACAGACTGAGCACGCGCAGCGGACAGCTGCTGGTTGTAGTTTTCTGAACCGATACGGTCGGTATAACCAACAACAGTGGTGTTGTTGTTTTTAGCAGCCTGCATTTCTGGGCTGTTGTACAGCTGGGTGATAGCTGCCTGACCTTCCGGAGAAAGGGTCGCGGAGTTATAACCGAACAGGACGTCAGACTTCAGGTTGAAAGTCTGTACTTCTGGTGCCACAGCCGCTGCTGCAACGACTGGCGCTACGTCGTCGTGCTGACCGAAGCGATAAACGATACCTGCGGAAACAGAGCTGTTGTCTGCGCTCACGCCGATCTGGTTGGAGTTACCCATGTTAGCAACCCACTGGTATTCCAGACGTGCAGCCCAGTCATTGGTGAACGCGTATTCAGTACCCACTGCAACCAGTGGACGAATGCCGGTTTCCATTTTGTCGTGACCGTCGGTTTTGGTTTCTGCACGGTAACCCATAGCACCACCACGCATATACAGATCCCATGCGTTGGTCAGTGCGTAGCTACCTTTCAGGGAAAGCTGCAGACCCTGGGTTTCCAGCTTAGAACCTGGGACACCGTTGTTGCCCTGGAAGTTCATGGTGCCCAGGTAGTCGTAGCCACCTTCAACCGCTAACCAGTCGGTGATCTGATAACCAGCGAATACGCCGCCGCTGGTGCTGTCTTTGTCAAAATCAAAGTCAGTTGCAGTACGGGACCGATCGGTGAAGTTGTTGTTACCGCTAACGTCGAAGAAGTGAGACCAACCCACTTTAGCGCCGCCGTACCAGGTGTTAGCGTCTGCTGCTGCAAATGCGTTAGAAGCTGCGAAGGCGTTGACTACCAGTAATGCCACAAGTGTCTTTTTCATTTTATTCCCTGAGTTTTCACATTCTGAAGAGATGCCTCAGAACTTATTAACCAATTTATTGTCGGCGAATAATATTGTGATTACCTGTAGAACAAAAACACTAATCAATTTATTTTTAAACCGTCTCATTTTGACTTATCTGCAATCACACTAAATGTTCAGAATGTTTCGGGTAGTTCTTTTACCTCTAATAAATATCCACCACGTTTTGTTTCAATATATTTTGCTTCCTTAAGTGAAAACACCATGTTTAAAATGCTGCTGCGCGACAAGTGGGTTCGGTCCTGAATATATTCGAGGATAGAGGTTCGCATTCTTGTCTCATCAGGCAGTTGGATCATTTCCAGTAAATGGTTACGAATAACAGAATACGTTCTTTGTTGTACAACCAATGCATCACGATACAAAAGATAGCTGGTGAAATAAGCCATCATGACAGCAACATCTTGCCATAGATTTTTCTCAGTGATTTCCTTTATGGCTTCCTGCGCATCAACCCGTAATATGGTGGATTCGGTTTCAACACGCAGGTGTTGCCACTGTAGAGGTTGCAGCCCTTCACCAACACCGAAAATATGGGGATCGTAAGCGGTGCCGATGACCAGACCATCTTCCAGGCGCAATACAGATATCTCCCCCTTCAGAAAGAGATAAAACTGCGCCCGGCCTTTATAATCCCAGTGCAGGCGCTTACGGGGGGTCACTTTCATCTCGGTGCTCAGAGGTAAAAGCACATTGATCAGACGAGCAATCGAGTCATCCGGGCGAACAGGTACAGAAACAGTCACAGGTCATCCTCAAAAAGTCGGTTACATTTTCTGGTAATTATAGCCGAAGAGATCAAAAGGTGATCTTTCGCGTATTATTACAAAGCATCCCGCCTGTGGAAAGTTTATTTATAAACTACTTAGAGGTAGCGCAACGACTTTTGAATAATTAATGTACATCATCCCGGATTACAGGACTTTTACTTTATGTTTTTAAACTACCTTGCGCTGGGTCTGCTGTGCTTTGGCGGGCTGGTAATTTTCTACGGTATTATTGTGATTCATGATATTCCCTACGAAATTGCTGTAAAACGCAATCATCCGCATCAGGACGCTATTCACGCCGCGGGTTGGGTTAGCCTGCTAACGCTGCATGTGTTATGGCCGTTTATCTGGATATGGGCGATGTTATACCGAGAAGAGCGCGGCTGGGGATTCAGTAAAAAAGAGAGCGATGAGCTTGCGCAACTGCACGCCCGACTTGCGTTACTGGAAAGACAGCTGGCATCCAAAGAAGAAAAAAACGCCTCCCCTTCTCCCCAATAAAAGATATATATAATCGTGGAAACATTAATTTTATTGCTCTACGCAGCAATCTGCATTGTGATATTTAAGGTATTCAGTATCCCTCTGAATAAATGGTCAATTCCTACGGCAATTTTGGGCGGCATCCTGTTGCTCAGCGCATTGATACTGACCATGAATTACAACCATCCGTATACCGAACGAGCGCAAATGATTACGGTGACGGTGCCTATCGTTCCCGAAGTACAGGGACGTGTAATAAAAGTCACACAGAATGGCAATAAGCTACTGAAAAAAGGTGACTTTCTTTTTAGCATCGATCCCACTGTTTACCAGTCAAGAGTCGACGTCATTAAGGGTGAAATTGAGAGCGCAGAGCAGAACGTTAAAAAACTCGAGGCGCGTCTGGCCTCGCAAAGCGCTGATATCGAGCAATACAAAGCGAACCGCGATCTGGCCTTAAAAGACGCTAATCGCTATCGCGACGGTAGCCGCAACAAAATGACGAGCCCGTTCACCGACCAGGAAGTCGTCACCGCCCAGCAACATTATCTGTCTGCTCAGGCGCAATGGCGCTCCGCGCTGGCAAAACGCGATCAAACTGCGGCGCAGCTTGATGCGATGGTGAATGGCGAAAACGCCACCGTCTACAAACTCAAATCCAGCCTGAAAGAGGCCATGTACAACCTGGATAAAACTGTCATTCGCGCACCTGAGGATGGCTACGCGACCCAGGTTCTCCTGAAGCCCGGCATGTTTCTACGCACGCTCCCGCTGCGCCCTGCGATGGTCTTCGTTCCTAAGCAAAGTGGCGATATCTATGCTGCATTCAGGCAAAACTCTGCCCTGCGCCTGAGCGCGGGTGACAAAGCCGAGGTAGTGTTCGACGGCCTGCCAGGCCAGGTCTTTAGCGGTACGGTGAAGCAAATCCTGCCCGTCGTTGCTAACAGTAGCTATCAGGCCCAGGGGAATCTGCAAGGGATCAACCAGAATGCAAATCTTGATGGGGTCTACGCCGACATCGTTCTCGACCCGAATCCGGATCTCGAAAAACTGCCATCCGGCAGCATGGCTCAGGCCGCGGTTTATAGTGAGCACTTCGAAGAACTGTCTATTCTGCGCAAAATCCTGCTACGCATGACAAGCTGGACGCATTATCTCTATTTGGATCACTGATGCGGATTCTGGCTCTCTGTAGCAAAGAGAGCCAGATAATCGCTATTCTCCTTCGTTCACCCAGATACGCATCTCGCCCTCCCCACGATTCGCCCAGCTAAACCATGGAATAAAGGTCAGCTTTTGCGGCTCGGCTGTTACCGGTGATTTGTCGTAGTGGTAAAGCGGCTGCTGGTCCGCTTTCTCGCAGGCCATGCGTCGTCCCTCCGCCTGAATTAATACCTTGTGGGCAAACATCCCTTTTCCCTGAATCAGGCTGAATTCGCTGTCGTCTCGCAGTACCAGATTATGCAGCTCTGCGCCGTTATCCGCCTCTTCAAGGCAGTAAACCAGCGGCCCGCGCTGCACGGCCACTTTTCCGGCCACGTGGCGTAAAAGCGGGTTACCGTAGACCCGGCGCACCGGCATCGGTAACGTCAGCGCAATGCGATCCCCTTCCTGCCAGCGACGTTTGATGTGCAAATAGCCTTTACGGATCTCGCCTTCGCACGGCTCCCCGTTAAGCATCACGCGAGGGCTGGCGCACCAGTCTGGCAGACGCAGCGCCAGAGTATGCTGCACGCTTTCCGGTGAGGTGACGGTTATGTCCACCTGTTCATGCCACGGATAGTTGCCGCTGATTTTCAGGCCCAGCGTCTTGTCGCCCACCGGCACAGCCATTTCGTTGCCAACGTAGAGATGTATATAAAGGGCATCCGGCTGCGGGGTGTAGATATAGTGGCCCAGCGAGGTCAGCACGCGGGCGATGTTCGGCGGGCAGCAGGCGCAGCCAAACCAGCGCTGGCGCACCGGCTTCACGTGATCGTAGATATGGTTAAACGACAGCGTTTTGGGATGCACTTCGAGAGGATTCACATAGAAGAAGTGCTTACCGTCCAGCGCCATGCCTCCCAGTACCGTGTTGTACAGGGCTCGCTCCATGACGTCGGCAAAGCGGCTGTCCGCTTCCATTTGCAGCATGCGGCGGGCAAACATCATCAGGCCAATGGAGGCACAGCTTTCGGCGTACACGGTGTCGTTAGGCAGGTCGTAATCGGAGCTGAACGCCTCGCCACTGCTCTGGGAGCCAATACCACCGGTGATGTACATCTGCTTTTGCACCATGTTGTCCCACAGGCGCAGACAGGTCTGACGCTTCTCCTCATCCTTATGCAGCCGCGCCAGGTGCGCCACGCCCGCCATCAGGTAGACAAAGCGCACCGCGTGACCGATGGCCGTTTGCTGGAGCGCCAGCGGCTCGTGCGCCTGGCTGTAGGCCTTATCTTTCACCATCCACGCCGGGCCGTGAATATTCCAGTGCGAGGTGCGCCCCCGTTTTTCATACTCGCTGTCGTAGAAATGCGGCGTAGCGCCACGCTCTTCAACAAAGTAGTTCGCCAGATTCAGGTAGCGCGGGTTCTCCGTCACCTCATAAAGACGCATCAGCGCCAGCTCGATTTCCGGGTGGCCCGGATAGCCGTGGATCTGATTTTCGCCAGGCCCAAACACACTGTCGATATGGTCAGCAAAACGGCACACCACGTCCAGCAGGCGGCGCTTGCCGGTCGCCTGGAAGAACGCCACGCCCGCCTCAATCATATGCCCGGCGCAGTACAGCTCGTGGCATTCAGCAAGGTTCGTCCAGCGTAGCTCCGGCTCTTTAACGGTGAAATAAGTGTTGAGATAGCCATCCTCACACTGCGCGGCCTCCACCAGTTCGATGACCTCATCGGCGGTTTTCTCAAGCTCCGCATCCGGCTTCTGGCACAGCGACCAGGCCACTGCTTCCAGCCACTTGGCCACGTCGCTGTCCTGAAACACCATGCCGTAGAACTCGCCGTCTTTGCGCCCTGCCGCAATCTCGAAGTTTTCGATGGCGTGGCTCGGGTCGGCCTCCTCTATCCGGTCGTTGAGCGCATCCCACTGATAGGGGATCACCACGTCGCGCACCAGGCGCTGATACTCTCCCAAAAATGCGTCGGTCACTTTCAGCTGGTGCAGGTCAACTTCCTGTAAGACATCTGGCTGGTTCATAACAATTCCTCAGGCGTTCTGGACATGGCGCTGGCGTAAATCGGTGCTGATACGCGCCATCATAGGGTTATTCAGTCGGCAGCGGCGAATCGCCAGCGCCAGTAACAGGTGGAAGGCAGCCGGTAGCAGGCTTTCCAGAGCGGTAATGCCGGAAAGCGATGCGGCCGTCTGGTGCTCAAGCCCTGGCTTATAGGCAACAAAAATAAACACCAGGCTGAGAATACCCGCGCTGGCGGCCCAGGCGAGCTTGATAAAGAACAGGTTAAAGGCGAAGTTCATGCCGGACGAGCGCACGCCGGTTTTCCATTCGCCGTAGTCGTCGGCAAAGGCCATGATGGAAAAGTGCAGCGGCAGCGTGAAGCCCAGAATAATGCCGTTGCCAAGGATCACCGCCAGCCACAAGGTCTGGTGCGCAGGCCCGGCGGGCAGCAGCCACATCCCGACCGCCAGCGCCGCCAGCACCAGGTTGGTGTAGTAATAGAGTTTGACGGTATCAAAGCGTTTTGAGAGCGGGCTGACGATAATGGCCCCCAGAATCGAGGCGAAGGTCACCATGGTGAAAAACAGCGAGGCAAAGGTGGCGCTGCCCTGCAGGACATAGGTGATGAAGTACATGTAGCCGCCGCCCCGGAGATTAAAGACGTTAATCAGCAGGAACGACATCACCAGGCTCAGCAGCAGCTGGTCGTTTTTGCGCAGGCCCGCCAGGTGCTCACGCAGGGTGAACTTGCCCATCAGCGCCAGCGGCACCCGCTCGCGGACCCAGAAGAAGCAGCAGAGGAACATCACCACCGCCACGGCGCAAAGAATGCCAACGCCCGTCTGGTAGCCCTTCGCCGCGTTGCCCTGGCCAATGACCTCCACCAGCCACGGCAGGCCGACGGAGACTAAGAAGCCCGCCACGCCGCACAGTACAAAGCGCCAGGACTGACAAGCGATGACCTCATCGTGACGCGTAGTCATGGTGTTGATCAGCGCGCAGTACGGCACGTTAATCGCGGTGTAGCCCACGGAGAGCAGAAGGTAGGTGCCGAACGCCCAGAGGATTTTCATGTTGGCGCTGAGATCGGGCACGGTGAAGGTCAGCACGCCAATGATGCCAATCGGCACCGCCACCCACAGCTGCCACGGGCGGAAACGCCCCCAGCGGCTCTGGGTACGGTCGGCAATAATCCCCATCAGCGGATCGGAAATCGCGTCGAAAACGCGCAGGGCGATAAATAACGTTCCGACAATCGCCGGGGTTAAACCAAACACATCGGTATAGAAAAAAGTCAGGAAGTTCATGATCAGGCAGGTAATTACCGTGCCGCCCGCATCACCCAGCCCGTAGCCTATTTTCTCGCGAATCGAAAGTTTGTCGTTTACAACCGATGGAGCAATATCAGTAGTATTAATAGGGGTAGAGGTCATGATTTACGCCTCGTGTCATCGGATTAAAGAACCTGGAGTTGTTATTTTGTCTTTTGCAAAGTACGCGATTAATTCTGCACGCTATTTCCCCGGCAACAAGGCGAGGGGAAAGTATAAAAAGGTGACGATTCCGACCTGAAAGGAAAACTGTGAAGAAGATCGATAAACCGGCTATACAGGCTGTCGGTGCCTGATAATTTATCTACACTGCCGGAAAGACAGGCTATGAGATAAAACTTAAATGTTTGATTTAAAACTTTCTTTACCGATTAGCGTGCAAAATGGCGGGCTGTTCATCTCACGAGGCATAGGCAGCCATCCGGCACGGAAACTGGATTCGTGGGAGTTGGTTTTTGTAGAAAAAGGGACACTTACGATCAGGGAGGAGCAAACGACGTTCACCGTTGGCGCAGGGGAAAGTTTATTACTCTGGCCGCACCGTCAGCATGTTGGCGTGGGCACTTTCCCGGAGAATTTAAAATTCTATTGGCTGCACTTTGAATTGCATCCACATTGCAGCCGGCCGAATGAATTACCCGCTTCGCTTATTTCTCTTCCGCAACACGGTAAAGTTCGCGATCCTCAATACGTTATTGCGCTATTTCGCCAGTTTTTAAATGAACAGGAAGCGATCGCTCGAAGTACAGCTCTGGAATTAATTTTATTGTTGATTATGCAGCAGCTTTCCGTTGCCGCAGGCGAGCTGCCGACAGCGGAGAAAAGTGGTATCGACCTGGCTTACAAAGCCCAGCAGCTGATCCGTACCCAATATCATTTAACGCTCTCCACTTCGACGCTCGCCGCCCAGTTACACTGCAATGCCGATTACCTCGGTCGCGTTTATCGCCGGGCCTTTCATCTGACAATAACCGAAGCCATTCATCGCCAGCGGGTGTTAAGCGCGGAGAAACTGCTGCTGACGGATTCGTGTTCGCTAAGTGAAGTGGCGGAGCGCTGCGGATTTCAGGACGTGGGCTATTTCCGACAAATATTCCGCAAAGCAGTAGGCCTGACGCCCGCTGCCTGGAAGCGGAGATACTGCAAGGAGCATATTAATTCGGATTAGCGGCGAGCATTGTTATTCACGGTTTTCTCTGGTGTGCCATACCCTCAGAATATGAACGATTTCATCTTTAAGTTCGTAACGAAGTTCATAATTACCAAGGATTAACCGGCGCACCTTCCGGGGTTCGAACTCAGATAAGTACGCACCCGATTGCGGGTTCGTCACCAGATTTACAGACGCACTGACTAACGTTTGTACCACGCGCTCCGCCGCGGGTTGGTTAACGCTAATCAGGAATTCATAAACCCTGTTTAAATCTTCAATGGCTGGTTCCGTCCAGACAAAACGCATCGTCATCCCTTAGCTTTTGGCACCGGCAATGGGGAATCAGTACCAAGGCTGTTCGCCCATTTTAGTACGTCGTTATGATCGACTACCCGCCCTTCGTCAACCGCCCTTAAAGCTTCCAGAGTCATGGCATGACGGCTTTCTTCCTGTTCAATAATGGCCGCCAGAGCTTGTTTGACAATCCAGCCACGTGAACGATCGTAGCTGGCAGCAAGTTCATCAATCTTCTCGGCCATTTCAATGGGGATATGCGCAGTTATAACCCGGGTTGGTGATTGTTTCATGTCATCCGCCTTAAATGATTAGAATATAATCATAGTGAATCAACCTGATTAAAACAACGCCCACCTGTTCCCTACTTTTTATTCAGCATCGCCTTCAAATCGGCAAAAGGATTATAGGTTGCTTCGCCAACGTCCTTCTGGGCGTCTTCACCGGCGACCACTCTTGAACCGTACTGGTCGGCTTCGGTGTATTTCGAGTGCTCGTGATCGTGGCAGTACAGGCACAGCAGCTCCCAGTTGCTACCGTCTTCCGGGTTGTTGGTGTGGTCGTGGTCCATATGGTGGACGGTCAGCTCGCGCAGGTTGGAGTAAACGAACTCGCGGGAGCAGCGCCCGCAGACCCACGGGAAGAGCTTCAGCGCTTTTTCGCGGTAGCCGCTTTCGAGGCGCGTATAGTTTTTAGGGATAATGGCCATATCAGCACGTGTCCTGGAATAAAAGTTAGGGTATCTGCCGCCAGTGTCCGGCTAAATGCCGTCTTTATCAATCCCCAGGCGCTTCATGCGGGAAAGAAGCGTGGTGCGTTTCAGGCCTAAACGCTGCGCCGCACCGCGCGGGCCCGCCACCACGCCGTTGGTTTCTTTCAGCACGCGCAGAATGCGCTGCGCCTCATCTTCCCCTTCGCGCACTTCAGCGCTCGCCGCCAGCGGCACGGTTTTCTCTTCCGGCGGACGATAATCCATTTCCGGCAGGGACAGGTGCAGCACGTTCCCCCGCGTCAGCAGCACGGCTCGCTCAATGACGTTTTCCAGCTCGCGCACGTTGCCCGGCCAGTCCATACGGGAGAGCGCGCGCAGCGTTTCGGCTGGGATGCTGTCGATGCTGCGGTTCATGCGGTGGGCGATTTTAAAGGTGAAGGATTTCACCAGCAGCGGGATATCTTCCGGGCGTTCCCGCAGCGGCGGCAGGGTAATCGGGAAAACGTTCAGGCGATAGTAGAGGTCGCTGCGAAACTCGCGGTCCGCCACCATCTCTTTAAGATTGCGGTTGGTGGCGGCAATAAGCCTGACGTCCACCTGCTGGATTTTGTTGCTGCCCAGCCGCTCAAACTCCTGCTCCTGCAACACGCGCAGCAGCTTAGGCTGCAGCTCCAGCGGCATATCGCCCACTTCGTCGAGGAACAGCGAGCTTTTATCCGCCAGCTCAAAGCGCCCGATACGCTGGGTGTTGGCCCCGGTAAACGCGCCGCGCTCGTGGCCGAAGAGATCGCTTTCCAGCAGCCCGGCGGGCATCGCCGCGCAGTTAATTTTCACCATCCGGCGGCTGTTACGGTCGCTCAGGTTATGAATGGCCCGGGCTATCAGCTCTTTACCCGTGCCGGTTTCCCCGAGGATCAGCACCGTGCTGTCGCTTCTGGCGACCATCTCCACCTGCTTGAGCACGTTCGACATCACTTCGCTACGGCCGATTATCTCGCCGAAGTCGCTGGCGACGTTGTTGATCTGCTCGGTGAGGTAGAGGTTCTCGTCCACCAGGTTCTCTTTTAAGCGGTTGATCTCCTGGTAGGCCAGCGCGTTATCTACCGCAATGGCGATACGTTCGGCTATCTGGCGCAGCAGCTTGAGGTTCGCCGGGGTGAACACGCCAGCCTCGCACTGCGCCAGCTTAAGTACGCCCAGCATGTTATTGCCGAACTTCAGCGGCAGCAGGCACAGCGTCTGGATCTGGTTGCCCCACATCTCGAACAGCATACGTTCATAGGGGGCCAGCTGGTCGCCCTGATGCAGGTTAAGCAGCAGCATTTCACCGCTTTTAAACACTCTTTCGGTGAGCGTGCCGGTTTCCGCGACGTCGCTCTGGTCGTGGATAGGCGACTGCTCGTCCACGTAATGCGTGGAGTAGATCGTCAGGCGATCTTTACGGTTGCCGCGCAGCACGATGCTGATCGAATCGATCGAGAAGTAGTAGTGGATCTCGCGGGCGATTTCGCCAATTAGCTCGTCGAGATCTAACTTGGACAGCACGGCGTTGGTCACCGCCACCAGAATGCGGAAATCATCGCGCTCCCGGCACAGCAGGTTGTAGTCCTGGTTTGAGCTCAGGCGGGTCTGAATTTGCTCCGCCACCAGGCCGACGATCTGCGCCAGGGTATGCAGGCGCTCCAGCTCTTTGTCCGTCCAGCTGGCGTCGCCGTTGCGGATAAACTCGCAGCCGCCGAAGATACGTCCTTCCGCCGCCAGCGGCAGCAGGCAGTAGCGGCCAAACGGCGCGTACAGGTCAAGCGCCATCACCTGCGGCCAGGTCTCGCTGAACTCTTGCTGAGTACAAATAAGCGCTTCCGGGCGCGACAGCACCCGGCGCACCGGGCCGTTCGCCAGCACCATTTCATCTTCGTAGTGCAGCCCCTGGCCCTGCTTGTCCATGCCATAAAACCCCACGCGCTGATGCATCGGGTGGTAAAGCAGCACGTTCACCCGGTCGGCAAGCGCTCCCTGTTTGACCAGCTGCGTCAGACAGTAAGCGAGGGCCGGGAGGTCGGGCTGTTGCAGCAGGGAACGCGTGATGTCGAATAACCCTTGCTGACCGAGATCGCTCATCGGTGTATATGGCATCTTTGTTTATCCAGAAGATGATGGCTGAAAGAAGTTCGTAGGGCGGATAAGCCTGCGCCATCCGCGAAATTAACGGCCCGGTGGATGACGCTTACGCTTATCCACCCTACAGCTGCCGCGTTCGTTGCGGCATTTGTATTATAAATATTGCTTAAGAATACTGGTTTGCATCAACAAATGCGCGGGAGCGGCTCGGAATGCGGCAGGTCGAGCGTACGCTTTACGCCGTACAAGCCCGCAACGCGAACGCCTTTGCGCTCAACCACTTCACCAATCACCGCTGCATTTTGCCCCAGCGGATTCGCCTGTAAAGCAGCCAGAACGCTTTCTGCGGCGTGTCTCGCAACCGCGATAACAAGCTTGCCTTCATTAGCAAAATTTAACGCATCCAGGCCCAGCAGTTCGCAAACGCCGCGCACCGCCGGGTTCATCGGCAGCTGGCTTTCGGTCATTTCCATCCCGCAGCCGCTGGATGCGGCAAATTCGTGCAGGACGGCATTTACGCCGCCGCGCGTCGCGTCGCGTAAGGCTTTAACGCCCGGGATGTTCACCAGCGGCGCAATCAGCGGCGTCAGCACCGCGCAGTCGCTTTCGAGGTCGCCTTCCAGCCCTAGCGATTCGCGCAGGTTAAGAATAGTCGCTCCGTGGTCGCCCAGCGTTCCGCTGACGATCAGCACGTCACCGGCGCTAATCTGCTGTGCGCCCCAGTTCAGACCTGCCGGGATAGCGCCAATTCCCGCCGTATTGATAAAAATTTTATCCGCCGCGCCGCGCTGCACCACTTTCGTGTCGCCGGTGACGACAGCGACGTTCGCTGCTTTTGCCGTAGCCGCCATGCTTCCCACGACGCGTTCGAGCGTCTCTACCGGCAGCCCTTCCTCAAGGATGAAGCCGCAGGAGAGCCAGCGCGGCGTGGCGCCGCTGACCGCCACATCGTTCACCGTGCCGCAAACGGCAATTTTGCCGATATCCCCGCCGGGGAAGAACAGCGGATCGATAACGTAGCTGTCGGTGGAGAACGCCAGCCGGTCGCCGCTGGCGGTGAGTTCGGCCAGTGGCAGGCGGGCCTGATCCTCCTGCTCCGCCAGCCACGGGTTGTCAAACGCGCGCATAAAGAGGTCGGCGATGAGCTTTTGCATGGCCAGCCCGCCGCTGCCGTGGGCTAATTCGATGGTTTTCATAACTTTGCCTTTGTCGGATGGCGCTTTGCTTATCCGACCTACGTTTGGTGTTCATATTGAATGGGCTACGCGCGATACTGATACCACGCGGCACAGGCCCCTTCGGAGGAGACCATCAGCGCGCCAAAGGCGTTCTGTGGATTGCAGGCTTCGCCGAACATCGGACACTGATGCGGCTTGCAGCGCCCGGTCAGCACGTCGCCGCAGCGCGCTCTCGGGTCGTCGTAGACCTGCTGTGGCGCGGGTCTGAAATGCTCCTCCGCGTCAAACTGCCGATACCCTTCCGTTAGCCGCACGCCGGATTCGCTAATCGTTCCCAGCCCGCGCCATTCCGAATCGCCCTGCACGGCAAACACTTCCGCTATCGCCTTCTGGGCAAGCAAATTCCCCTCGTCCGGCACCACGCGTTTGTACTGGTTGGCAACGCAACTACGCTGCGCGATTTTCTGCTCCACCAGCATCACCACGCCCTGCAATAAATCCAGCGGTTCAAAGCCCGCCACCACCAGCGGACGCTGATACTGCGTGGCGATAAAATCGTAGGCTTCAGTGCCAATCACCATGCTGACGTGGCCGGGAGCCAGGAACGCGTCGATGCCGTTATCCGGCTGTTCGAGCAGGCTGCGCAGGGTCGGGATCAGGGTGATGTGCTGGCAGAAGAAGTAAAAATTGTCGATGCCCTGCGCCTTCGCCTGCTGCAGCAGGATCGCCGTGGCGGGCATCGTGGTTTCAAAGCCCAGGCCAAAGAACACGACTTTACGATCGGGATTTGCCTTCGCCAGCCCGAGCGCATCCAGCGGCGAGTAGACCACCCGCACATCCGCCCCGCGCGCTTTGGCCTGCATCAGCGAACCGTTTTTACCCGGCACGCGCATCGCATCGCCAAAAGTGCAGAAAATCACCTCTTTATGGCTGGCGATTTCAATGCAGGTGTCGATGCGCCCCATCGGCAGCACGCAGACCGGGCAGCCGGGGCCGTGGATAAATTCGATATTTTCCGGCAGCAGCCGATCCAGCCCGAACTTAAAGATGGCGTGGGTATGTCCGCCGCAGACTTCCATAATGCGCAGCGGTCGCTCAGCCGTGTAGGCCAGCAGCGGAGCACGCTCGCGCAGCACGTCAATCAGCTGCATCACCTTTTCCGGCGCGCGGTATTCATCGACAAAACGCATCAGCCGCGCTCCTCGCCGAACAGCAGGCCGCCCACGTCCGGCTCGACTTCGTACATGTTTTGCAGCGCATCCAGCGTGTCGCGGGCTTCGGCCTCGTCGATAATGCTCATCGCAAAGCCGACGTGGACCAGCACCCACTGGTCGATCTGCGCGTCGCCCACCAGCATCAGGTTCACGTCGCGCCTGATGCCGCAGACGTCCACTTTTGCGCTGCCGTCGGGCAGGCGCTCAACAATCTGGCCGGGAATGCCTATGCACATCGCTGCGCCTCCAGCCAGTTCAGCCACGGCTGCATGCCTTCACCGCTGGTCGCTGAAACCAGCATGATCTCTATATTCGGGTTTACCTGGCGGGCATAGTCGAGGCACTTCCCGACGTCGAATTGTAAGTACGGCAGCAGGTCGATTTTGTTGAGCAGCATCAGCGAGGCCGCCGCAAACATATGCGGATACTTCAGCGGCTTGTCTTCGCCTTCGGTGACCGACAGCACGGCGACCTTGTGACGCTCGCCAAGGTCGAAGCTCGCCGGGCAGACCAGGTTGCCGACGTTCTCGATAAACAGGATGCCGTTGCGCTCGAGCGGCAGGCGCTGCATGGCGTCGCGGATCATCTGCGCGTCAAGATGGCAGCCCTTGCCGGTGTTCACCTGGATGGCGGGCGTGCCGGTAGCGCGAATGCGGGCCGCGTCGTTTACGGTTTGCTGATCGCCTTCGATGACCGCGCACGGCACGTTGCCATGCAGGCGTTTTAAAGTTTCGGTCAGCAGAGTGGTTTTACCGGAGCCGGGGCTTGAGACCAGGTTCAGCACCAGCTGCTGCTGCTTCGCAAACTGCTCACGGTTGTAGACGGCAAGCTGGTTGTTTTTATCCAGCACGTTAAGCTCAATTTCCAGCATGCGGCGCTGGGTCATGCCCGGCGCGTGGGTGCCAGCGGCCCCGTGCCCATAGTGCAGATCGCCCTGTTCATCAGCGGTGGGCGCGAACTTCACGCCGGTAATTTGCATGGCCGGACGGGATGCCGGTGCGAACGGCGCGCTGCGAAATCCGGAGTGCGGATTGCGTTCGTCGCCTTCTATATAGAGGTTGCCTTCGGCGCAACCGCAGGTGCTACACATGGTTTGTCTCCTCAACTTCCAGACGCTTGATCTGCACGCCGTCATCCGCCACTACGCGTAGGTTGCTGCCAGCACAAAGCGGGCAGCGCCGCACCAGCGAGGACAAAAGCTGAACGTGCTGCCTGCAGTCGTGGCACCAGCATTCGGCTTCCTGCTGGTGAATATGCAGCTCGCAGCCTTCGGCCACCGTTTCGCGGGCCACCAGCTCAAAGCAGAACTCGAGCGCGCTTTGCTCCACGCAGGAGAAAGCGCCCACTTCCAGCCAGACGCCGGTGACGCGGGTAACGCCGTGCTGAAGAGCCTGAGCTTCGATGAGTTCTATTGCGCGCTGGCAGAGGGTGATTTCGTGCATGTTGCCTCCGGGGTATCTGGCGGAGGTAATGCAAGGAGAGTGCCAACACGGGTGAGGGGAATGTCAACATCCGTCAAACGTGACGAAATGACATGTCATCGTCGCTCGCCACGACACCCTTATCTTTTAAAAACATGTATTTATAAAACTGGCACGAAACATGCTCTGTGGGGGTAACAGTAAAAACAGAGTGACTTAAAAAATGAACATTTGGGAACTGAGCGAGAAAGCAGAATACATCGCCGACAAGCACCAGCGCCTGCTTGCGCAGTGGCAGCACTACGGCAACACCCTGATTCAGGGCATCACCCTCTCTAAAGCTAAGCTGCACCACGCCGTGGGCTGCAACCCGGACGACGACGTGCGCTTCTTCCTGTTTGACCACTTCGTCATTCACATCGCACTGGCCGAAGGCTTCAACAGCCATACCATCGAGTACTACGTCGAGAAGCGTGACGG
The DNA here is from genome assembly GCF_016756775.1 of Dryocola clanedunensis subsp. sulfonylureivorans. Classification (GTDB taxonomy): domain Bacteria; phylum Pseudomonadota; class Gammaproteobacteria; order Enterobacterales; family Enterobacteriaceae; genus Dryocola; species Dryocola clanedunensis. The sequence goes on from NZ_JAERMU010000042.1 coordinate 18,533, forward strand.
CAGCGACAAGATCCTGATTGCACAGGCCATTCTCGATGACGATGGCCGCGTGGACGGCAGCATCAGCAACCGCAACCGTGAGCAGGTGCTGGAGCATTATCTGGAAAAAATCCGTCCGGTTTACGACAGCCTGTACCGCGCCGTACATGACGACGCGCCTCTGTCTCTGATCCCGCTGCAGCAGAAGGCGCTGGCGTGATCTCCATCGAGTGTCGAAAAACTGTCGAAATGGCAGTCGTCGGCACAGTTTCGTCAAAAATGATGAGGAAGAGTGGGTGAATCGTTTTGTCATCGCTGACTCAAAGCTCTGCATCGGCTGCCACACCTGTGAAGCCGCCTGTGCAGAGACGCACCGCCTGCATGGCTTACAGTCCATGCCGCGCCTGAAGGTCATGCGCAACGCGACCGAATCGGCGCCGCAGATGTGCCACCAGTGCGAAGACACGCCCTGCGCCGGGGTTTGCCCGGCCAACGCCATTACCCGTATGGAGGGCGCAGTCCAGCTCAATGAAAGCCTGTGCGTCAGCTGCAAGCTCTGCGGCATCGCCTGTCCGTTTGGCGCCATTGAGTTTTCCGGCAGCCGCCCGATTCATATCCCGGCCAACGCCAACAGCCCGAAAGCCCCGCCTGCGCCGCCCGCTCCGGCTCGCGTCAGTACGCTGCTCGACTGGGTGCCGGGCGTCCGCGCCATCGCCGTGAAGTGCGATTTGTGCAGCTTCGACGCCGACGGCCCGGCCTGCGTGCGCACCTGCCCGACCAAAGCCCTGCGCGTGGTGGATAACAATGACATCGCCGCCTCCAGCAAGCGCAAACGCGAGCAGACATTAAGCGCGTCGCTGGGCGATCTGACTCTGTTTACTCAACCCCGGGCGGAAAAATGAGTGCATATCTGTTGATTCATTGGGCGCTGCCTTGTTTTCTGGCAAGCGCCATTCTGGCAGCCGCAACCAGCTTCCATAAACCTTTAAGCGGATTTATCGCCGGGTTCGGCGGCGCGATTAGCTCGGTGCTGACGCTGCTGGCGGGGTGCCAGGCGCTGACGGGCTTTAGCGGCGTGATGGAAATCTGGCACTGGCAGCTTCAGCTCAACGCCTTTAACGGCATCTGGCTGCTCACCGTCGGCCTCTCCGGCCTGTTTATTTCGCTGTTCAATATCGACTGGCATCGCCACCAGACGGTTCGTGCGAATGGTTTCCTGATTAACCTGGTGATGGCAGCAGCGGTTGCCGCACTGGTCGTGGATAACTTCGGGATGCTGGTGATGATGGCGGAAATCGTCGCCCTCGCCGGTTACTTCCTGACGGGCTGTCAGAAATCAGGGCAGCTTTGGTTCGCACTGGGCCGGCTCGGTACCGTGCTGCTGGTCATTGCCTGCTGGCTGATGTGGAAGCAGTACGGCACGCTGAATTTCGGCGAACTGCATCAGGTGCTCGACGGCTCGCAAATCAGCTCCGTTGTCTGGGTACTGTCCCTGCTGGGATTTGGCCTGCTGGCCGGCATCATCCCACTGCACGGCTGGGTGCCGCAGGCGCACGCCAACGCATCCGCTCCTGCCGCCGCGCTGTTCTCCGCCGTGGTGCTGAAAATCGGCCTTTACGGCATCATGAGTTTCTCACTGATCGGCAATAGCCTTCCGCTGTGGTGGGGGGGGCTGGTCGTTGTGCTCGGCATGTTCACCGCTTTCATCGGCGGGCTGTACGCGCTGATGGAACACAACATCAACCGTCTGCTGGCTTACCACACTCTGGAAAACATCGGCATTATTCTGCTCGGTCTCGGCTGCGGCCTGATGGGACTGGCGCTGCATAACACGGCGCTGGCAGCCCTCGGATTCGTCGGCGGCCTGTACCACCTCATCAACCACAGCCTGTTCAAAACGACGCTGTTCTTAGGCGCGGGCGCGGTCTGGTTCCGCACCGGGCATCTGGATATCGAAAAGCTCGGCGGGATTGGCAGGCGGATGCCGCTGATTTCCATCGCCATGCTGGTTGGCCTGATGGCGATGGCCGCCCTGCCGCCGCTGAACGGCTTTGCCGGTGAGTGGCTGATTTATCAGTCGTTCTTCAAACTGGGCACCCTGCCGCTGTTCATTACCCGCTTCATCGGGCCGCTGCTGGCCGTAGGGCTGGCGATTACCGGCGCGCTGGCGGTGATGTGCATGGCGAAGGTCTATGGCGTCACTTTCCTGGGTGCGCCGCGCACGCCGGAAGCAGAAAACGCGACCTCCACGCCGTGGCTGATGAACTTCAGCGTTGCCGCGCTGGCACTCTGCTGCGTGGCTGGCGGCGTGGCCGCACCGTGGCTGATCCCGCTGCTGCAACACGCTATTCCGCTGCCGCTGGAAACTGCCAATACCACCGTTTCACAACCGATGATCACGCTGCTGCTGATCGCCTGTCCGCTGCTGCCGCTCATCCTGATGGTGGTGTTCCGCGGCGACCGTCTGCCAAACCGCTCACGCGGTACGGCCTGGGTTTGTGGCTACGACCACGAACAGGCGATGGTGATTACCGCAGGTGGGTTTGCCCAGCCGGTGAAAGCGGCGTTCGCTCCGTTTATCAGACTGCGCAAAACGCTGAACCCGGTGAAGTGGATGCCCGGCTGGCAGTGCGACGGCCTGGCGGGCATGTTCCGTGTGCTGGCGATGATCGAACTGGCTGTATTGCTGGTTGCGGCTGTCGCTTAAGGAGCTCAGATGACTACTCTTTTCTTTCCATTAATTCAGGCGCTGGTGCTGTTTGCCGTTGCGCCGCTGCTGTCCGGTATCACCCGCGCCGCCCGCGCCCGCATGCATAACCGCCGCGGGCCTGGCGTGCTTCAGGAATACCGCGATCTGTTCAAGCTGTTTGGCCGCCAGAGCATCGCCCCCGCCGCCTCCGGTTGGGTGTTCCGCCTGATGCCATTTGTGATGGTGGGCGTGATGCTGACCATCGCCACCGCGCTGCCGGTAGTGACCATCTGGTCGCCGCTGCCCGCGCTGGGCGATCTCATTACGCTTATCTACCTGTTCGCCATCGCCCGCTTCTTCTTCGCCATTGCCGGGCTGGATACCGGCAGCCCGTTCACCGCCATCGGCGCGAGCCGTGAGGCGATGCTGGGCGTGCTGGTCGAGCCGATTCTGCTGCTCGGCCTGTGGGTCGCGGCACAGGTGGCTGGCAGCACCCACATCAGCAATATCGCCTCGACGATTTACCACTGGCCCGTCGCGCAAAGCCTGACGCTGGTGCTGGCCATTGCGGCCTGCGCCTTCGCCACCTTTATCGAAATGGGCAAGCTGCCGTTCGACCTGGCCGAAGCCGAGCAGGAGCTGCAGGAAGGCCCGCTGACCGAATACAGCGGCGCCGGTTTTGCGGTGCTGAAGTGGGGCATCTCCCTCAAGCAGCTCGTGGTGCTGCAAATGTTTGTCGGCGTGTTCCTGCCATGGGGCCAGATGAGCACCTTCAGCTGGGGCGGTCTTGCGATCGCGCTGGTGCTGGCGGCGGTGAAGCTGGCGGCAGGCGTTTTGATTATCGCACTGTTAGAAAACAGCATGGCTCGCCTGCGCATGCTGGAAACCTCGCGCATTACCTGGGCCGGTTTTGGCTTTGCCTTTTTAGCCTTCGTCTCCTTGCTGGCGGCGTGATTAAGAGAATTTCACATGTCTGAAGAAAAGATTGGCCAACATTATCTCGCCGCGCTGCACAAGCAGTTCCCGCACGCGGTTGTCGACGAAGCGTGGCAGACCAAAGACCAAATCACCGTCACCGTGAAGCTGAATATGCTGCCGGAAGTGGTGGAGTGGCTCTATTACAACCAGGGCGGCTGGCTCTCGGTGCTGTTCGGCAACGACGAACGTCAGCTGTGCGGCAGCTACGCGGTTTACTACGTGCTGTCGATGGAATCCGGCGTGAAATGCTGGATCACCGTGCGTGTGGAAGTGGATGCCGATAAGCCGGAATTCCCGTCGGTGACGCCGCGCGTGCCTGCCGCCGTATGGGGCGAGCGCGAAGTGCGTGATATGTACGGCCTGCAGCCTGTGGGCCTGCCGGACGAGCGCCGTCTGGTGCTGCCGGACGACTGGCCGGACGATCTCTATCCGCTGCGCAAAGACAGCATGGACTACCGCCAGCGCCCGGCCCCGACCACGGACCAGGAAACCTACGAGTTCATCAACGAGCTGGGCAGCAAAAAGAACAACGTGGTGCCGATTGGCCCGCTGCACGTCACTTCTGACGAACCGGGCCACTTCCGCCTGTTCGTCGACGGCGAGAACATCATCGACGCCGACTACCGCCTGTTCTACGTCCACCGCGGCATGGAAAAACTGGCGGAAACCCGTATGGGCTACAACGAAGTCACCTTCCTGTCTGACCGCGTGTGCGGCATCTGCGGCTTCGCCCACAGCACGGCGTACACCACGTCGGTCGAAAACGCGATGGGTATCGTGGTGCCTGAACGCGCCCAGATGATCCGCGCCATTCTGCTGGAGGTGGAGCGTCTGCACAGCCACCTGCTGAACCTCGGCCTCGCCTGCCACTTCGTCGGCTTCGACTCCGGCTTTATGCAGTTCTTCCGCGTGCGCGAGATGTCGATGAAGATGGCGGAGATCCTCACCGGCGCACGTAAAACCTACGGCCTGAACCTGATCGGCGGGATTCGCCGCGATCTGCTCAAGGACGACATGATCCAGACCCGCCAGCTCGCCCAGCAGATGCGTCGGGAAGTGAAAGACCTGGTGGATATTCTGCTCAGCACGCCAAACATCGAGCAGCGTACCGTAGGCATTGGCCGCCTCGACCCGCAGATTGCCCGAGACTTCAGCAACGTAGGCCCGATGGTGCGCGCCAGCGGCCACGCCCGCGACACCCGCGCCGACCACCCGTTTGTGGGCTACGGCCTGCTGCCGATGGAAGTTCACAGCCTGGACGGCTGCGACGTGCTGTCGCGCCTGAAAGTCCGCATCAACGAGGTTTACACCGCGCTGAACATGATCGACTTCGGGCTGGATAACCTGCCGGGCGGCCCGCTTGCCGTAGAGGGCTTCACGTATATTCCGAACCGCTTTGCGCTGGGCTTCTCCGAGGCACCACGCGGCGACGATATCCACTGGAGCATGACCGGTGACAACCAGAAGCTCTACCGCTGGCGCTGCCGTGCGGCGACCTACGCCAACTGGCCAACCCTGCGCTACATGCTGCGCGGCAATACCGTTTCGGACGCGCCGCTGATCATCGGCAGCCTCGATCCTTGCTACTCCTGCACCGACCGCATGACGGTGGTGGACGTGCGCAAGCGCAAAACCCAGGTGGTGCCGTACAAAGAGCTGGAGCGCTACAGCATTGAACGCACCAATTCGCCGCTGAAATGATTTTGCTGCCTTCTTACCCATTTTTGTCGGGTGGCGCGGTGCTTACCCGACCTACAAAACAGCCGGAACGTAGATACTGTTATGCCATGCAAGCATTTCCCGTATGAAGCGTGGCATCGAACGGGCGTCCTGACTTCAGGACGCCGTATGCCACCTGCGCCAGCTTGCGCATCATCGCACCGATTATCAGCTTCGGCGCTTT
>NZ_JAERMU010000043.1 GCF_016756775.1 Dryocola clanedunensis subsp. sulfonylureivorans
AGAGTGAACATATTTTGTCTCCTTTCACCTGAGCCAACACGTCATTCCAGCCTTGTACATACGAAGTCAGAGCTTCTGGTTACCGTTCGGATTTTGAGTGACGTGAAAGGTGAAACGGAGGGCTTAAGCTACGAAGAAAGATCGGCGTCTTCAGGGCGGATACAAGCTTCCTCCGTTTCGTGTAACCGGTAGCTAACCAGCTACCGGTCCAAGATACAAGGGCGGATAAGCGCAAGCGTCATCCGCCGAGTCTTCGCTAAAGGTGGATAACCAGTTATCCACCTTAATAAAAGCAGTCTAAACCACCGCCGTTGTGAGCCGGGAAGTACAGCAAAGCCGCCCTTCTTCGTCGCGGATTTCTATCTGCCAGACCTGGTGCCTGCGGCCAACGTGCACCGCCTTGCAAACCCCGCGCACTAAACCTTCACGCGCCGGGCGCAGATGGTTGGCGTTAACCTCCAGCCCGACGATGTGCTGTTCACCTTCGCAGCACAGGTAGCCCGCCACGGAGCCGAGCGTTTCCGCCAGTACGACGGACGCGCCGCCGTGCAGCAGGCCGAACGGCTGGCGAGTCCGGTTATCAACCGGCATGGTTGCTTCCAGTTCGTCATCGCCGATGCGCGTGAACTGAATGCCAACGTGCTCGACCATATTACCGGCGCTCATGGCGTTGAGCGCTTCAAGCGTGACTTCACGTCGCCAGATCATCCCATTATCTCCAGTAGTGCCTGTAGCGGATGGCGCACGCCATTGCCTTCAATACGCTTAACCTGGCTGCGGCAGGAATAGCCGGTCGCCAGACAGCGGCTTCGCGGCAGGCGCTGTATCGCCTGATGCCAGGACAGCTCGTAAATGCCCAGTGAGTTAGCGTGGTTCTTCACCTCATGGCCATAGGTCCCCGCCATGCCGCAGCAGCCCACGCTGACATTTTCCAGCTTCGCGCCGAAACGGGCGAAGATTGCCGCCCACTGGTTTGGTGCGGCTGGCAGCGCCGTCACTTCCGTACAGTGGCCGAACAGATACCAGGACTCCCCACCAACGGCAGCCGCTTCGCGCTCTGCAAGCACGCCCGGCAGCCATTCATGCACCAGCTGCACGTGGAATTCGCCGCGCGCCTCCCCCAGCGTCTGCTTGTACTCATCCCGATAACAGAGCACCAGCGCCGGATCGACGCCGACCATTGGCATCCCCAGCTTAGCGATACGGTTCAGAAAATCTGAAGTTTTGCGTGCGGTCTGGGCAAATTTTTGCAGGAAACCTTTAATGTGCTGCGCTTTCCCGTTTGGAGAGAATGGCAGCACGACCGGATCCAGACCCAGTTTTTCAACGAGGCGCACAAAATCTGCGACAACCTGCGCATCGTAATAGCTGGTAAACGGATCCTGCACCACCAGCACGGTTTTAGCACGCTGCTCCGGGGAGAATTTCTCAAGCTGCTCAAGCGTGGTATTCGCTGAACGGTGCCCGACAAGCTGGTGCTGCAGCGACGGCGTCGACAGCATCGGTAAATCAACCATGCCGATATGCTTCTGCGACAGGTTGCGCACCCACGGCTGGCTCATAAAGAAGTTGAAAGTTTTCGGGGCGCGAGCCATCAGCGGTGCGTAGCTCTCCACCGTTGCGACAAGGTGGTCACGCATCGGGCGCAGATACCGAGTGTGATAGAGCTGCAGGAAACGTGAACGGAACTCCGGCACATCGATTTTTATCGGGCACTGCGTGGAGCAGGCTTTGCACGCCAGGCAGCCGGACATCGCCTCTTTTACTTCATGCGAGAAATCATATTCGCCTTTACGGGCATGCCAGGTGTTGCGGGAGCGCTCGATCAGTCCGCGCAGGCTGGCCCGGTGCTGCGGCAGCTGTTTCTCCAGCGCTTCAGGGTCAACGCCACGGTCGGCAAGCAGGCGCAGCCACTCGCGCGTTAGCGTCGCTCGCCCTTTCGGGGAGTGAATGCGGTTGCTGGTGATTTTCATCGACGGACACATCGGGCTATTCACGTCGAAGTTAAAGCACAGACCGTTGCCGTTACACTCCATCGCGCCGCGCCAGGACGTGCGGACGGCAATCGGGATTTGCCTGTCGAAGGTGCCGCGTTTCACCGAATCGACCTGCATCATCGGGTCATCAACGCCCAGCGGCGAACAGATTTTGCCGGGGTTCAGTCGGTTGTCCGGGTCAAAGACGGCTTTGATACGCCTTAACTCTTCGTATAATGTGTCGCCGAAGAACGCCGGGCTGTACTCGGCGCGGAAACCTTTACCGTGCTCGCCCCACAGCAGGCCGCCGTATTTCGCGGTCAATGCCACCACGTCGTCTGAGATGCGCTTCATCAGGACTTCCTGATGCGGGTCGCACATATCCAGCGCCGGACGCACGTGCAGCACGCCCGCGTCTACGTGGCCAAACATGCCGTAGCTGAGATTATGGCTGTCCAGCAGCGCGCGAAATTCAGCGATGTAATCTGCGAGGTGATGCGGCGGGACGCAGGTATCCTCCGCGAAGGGGATCGGTTTAGCCTGGCCTTTGGCATTCCCCAACAGACCGACAGCTTTCTTACGCATACCGTATATACGCTCAATGCCGGCCAGTTCGCTGCAAATCTGCCAGCCGATCACGCCGCCCTCACCTTCGGCTATCAGGAAGTCGAGGCGTTCGCACAGCGAAGCCACCTGCCCCTCAATCAGTTCCAGGTCATCACCGGCGAACTCGACGATATTCAGACCGAGCATCTCTTTGTCCGGCACGTCAGTAATCAGTTCACTGACGGAATGCCAGACAATATCCTCGCGCGCCAGGTTCAGCACCTTTGAATCTACCGTTTCGACAGACAGCGCGCGGGCTTCGACCATAAAGGGAGCATTGCGCAGCGCAGAATCGAAAGAGTCATACTTTACGTTCACCAGGCGGCGGACTTTTGGAATACGGGTGATATCCAGCTTCGCTTCGGTGATAAACGCCAGCGTGCCCTCGGAACCGGTCAGGATCCGCGTGAGGTCAAACTGGGAGAGATCGTCGTTGAAAACGTGCCGCAGATCGTAGCCGGTAAGAAAGCGATTGAGTTTCGGAAACTTATCGAGGATCAGCGAGCGTTGCTCGCGGCAGCGTTCATAGACGGTACGGTAAATTCTACCGATTGAGGATTCATCACGCCCCAAATCTTCCGCCAGCGCGCTGGACATCTGATGCGTGTCCAGAATATCTCCGCCGAGCAGCACGGCCCGCACGCCCATAACATGGTCCGAAGTTTTACCGTAAACCAGCGAGCCCTGCCCGGAGGCATCCGTGTTTATCATCCCGCCAAGCGTTGCGCGGTTGCTGGTTGAAAGTTCGGGGGCGAAGAAGTAACCGAATGGTTTCAGATATTGATTGAGCTGATCTTTGATTACCCCCGCTTCCACACGCACCCACCCCTGTTCCGGGTTGATTTCAATAATGCGATTCATATAGCGGGACATATCAACGACGATGCCTTTATTCAGGGCCTGCCCGTTGGTACCGGTGCCGCCGCCGCGCGGGGTAAAAATCAGCGATTTGAAGCGTTCTTCAGCGGCCAGACGGGCCAGAAGCGCCACGTCCGCCGTTGAACGAGGGAATAACACCGCATCCGGCAGCAGCTGATAAATGCTGTTATCCGTTGCCATCGTGAGCCGGTCGGCGTAGTTGGTGGCGGTATCGCCGGTAAAGCCCTGCTGCTCCAGCGCCTGCAAAAAATTGAGCACCAGTTGAACCAGCCCTGGAGCCTGAGAAATTTGTGGGATCATTGACTGTCGACCCTGCCTGACGTTATGTAAGTTGTGGGTTATCGTTTGCGTGTACAGCCTCTCGTTTTTAACACATTTTTTTCAGACACGCCTGTCTGTTTTACACCTGTCAAAAACCGAGGAAATACATCATCATTATGTCATCTGCTTTACGGTTTTGACGCAGGGCACTGTGCCCATCGTCTTTTTAAGGTGATTCTTTCTATGGTCAAAGTCAGTCAACCGAAGGATTTGCTACAGATCCTCCTGTCGGTGCTGTTTATTTCGGTGATGATAATCGCCTGTTTGTGGATTGTGCGCCCTTTCGTGCTCGGCTTTGCCTGGGCGGGGACCATCGTGATGGCCACCTGGCCTCTGATGCTGAGTATACAACGGCTGTTATGGGGTAAACGTTCCCTGGCCGTGCTGGTCATGACCCTGCTGCTGCTGATGCTGTTCGTCGTACCTGTTGCGCTGCTGGTTAACAGCCTGGTCGATAACAGTGGTGTCGTCGTGGACTGGGTTTCAAAAGGTAATATGGCGCTACCAAAGTTCGAATGGTTGCACGCCGTTCCCCTGGTGGGTGACAAACTGTATGCGGGCTGGAACACGCTGGTCGACAGCGGCGGCAGCGCAATTATGGCGAAAGTCCGCCCTTACATTGGTGCCACGACGACCTGGTTCCTCGGTCAGGCAATCCACGTAGGCAGCTTCCTGATGCACTGCGGTCTGATGCTGCTGTTCAGCGTTCTGCTGTACGCGAAGGGTGAAACGCTCGGCAACGGCATTCGCCACTTTGCATTCCGTCTTTCTGGCCAGCGCGGTGATGCCGCAGTCCTGTTGGCGGGTCAGGCCATTCGCGCGGTTGCGTTAGGTGTGGTGGTGACGGCGTTAGTACAGTCAGTACTTGGCGGATTTGGCCTGGCGCTTGCCGGTATCCCAAATGCCACGCTGCTTACAGTGCTCATGCTGCTGTGCTGCCTTGTGCAAATCGGGCCGCTGCTGGTGCTGGTGCCGTCGATCGCATGGCTCTACTGGACCGGTGACACAACGTGGGGCACGGTACTGCTGGTATGGAGCTGTGTGGTTGGCACAATGGATAACTTTATCCGTCCGGTACTGATTCGTATGGGCGCCGATTTGCCGATGATACTCATCCTCTCCGGCGTTATCGGTGGGCTGATTGCCTTTGGCATGATCGGTCTGTTTATCGGCCCGGTACTGCTGGCTGTCTCCTACCGACTGATTTCAGTCTGGATGCACGAGGCTCCTCAGCCGCTGGACGACCCGCACCAGGTCGTTGAGCTACTCGAAGAGCATGAAGGCGAAACGCTGGCGAAATAATCCTTTTTGCCCCTCCACGCTTGTGGGGGGGTAACCTCCCTTAATCATTAACATAACTAATCAATCCCCCTTCATTCCCCACGTTCTTACCCTGTGAGTTAGCAAAACCTGTGTCCTGTGACGCTAATCGTTTACCGGTTATTAACTATTGAGACGAATCCGAGAGACTCCGGAAACGAGGATGCCTACTATTATCGCAAGGTTATGAATCAACGCATTGATTTATAAGCATGGAAATCCCCTGAGTGAAACAACGAATTGCTGTGTGTAGTCTTTGCCCATCTAAACGATGGGCTTTTTTTTGCCTGATTTTCATCGCCTCGCCCGAATCCAGGCCAAAAAAAACCCTCAGCGAGGGTTTTTTTTGGCCTGTGCAGCGTTAGCCGTTGCGGCCACCGGAGCGACGCCCGCCGGTCGTAACCTGCGTATGACGTTTAACCGCACGGCGGATCTGATTAGCCTTCATACGGCGACGGTCTTTTTCAACCGCTACTTTGCTTGCCGTTTCAGCAGGCAGCTCCACCAGCGTACGCAGATAGTTAGTCTGCGCCAGATCCAGTTCGGTGTAACCCCCGCGCGGCAGGCCTTTTGGCAGCTGGATGTCACCGTAACGAACTCGGATTAGACGGCTGACCTGCACGCCAACGGCTTCCCACAGACGGCGAACTTCACGGTTACGGCCTTCGGTCAGGGTCACGTTATACCACTGGTTGATGCCTTCACCGCCGGTGAATTTGATGGTTTTGAATGCTGCAGGACCGTCTTCCAGCTGAACGCCAAGGCCCAGCTGCTTCACTTTATCGTCGTCAATCTGACCAAACACGCGCACGGCGTATTCGCGCTCAACTTCACGGCTTGGGTGCATCAGGCGGTTCGCCAGCTCACCGTCGGTGGTGAACAGCAGCAGGCCGCAGGTATTCACGTCCAGACGACCAACGGCAATCCAGCGCGCGCCGCGCAGCTTAGGCAGACGGTCGAACACGGTAGGACGGCCTTCCGGGTCGTTGCGGGTACACAGTTCGCCTTCCGGCTTGTAGTACGCCAGCACGCGGCAAATCTGATCCGCAGACTCTTTAATAGAGATCAGGTGCCCATCGATACGGATCTTCAGGGCCTGAGTCACTTCCACACGGTCGCCCAGGGTGGCAATTTTGCCATCCACGCTGACGCGGCCTGCGGAGATAATGGTTTCGATTTCACGGCGTGAACCGTGGCCGGCGCGAGCCAGGACTTTTTGTAACTTTTCGCTCTTATCGCTCATTGAGCTTCCTCGGGTGTCGCCTTCACAGGCGTCTGGTATACTTGCTAAAACAATGCGTTAGCTCAAATTTGAACTTAACTCACTGATCTGTAACCATTTCATGGTACACAGCATGGCAAACAACGTGTCACACAAGCTGTCACACACAATGATTCGTGGGCGCACATACTACACGAATTTTAGACTAAATGATTCAACAAGTTTTGTGCGTCTGAGTCTTGGTACTGACAGCCAAAAGCAAGCCGAAGTTATCATGAATCAAGTTCGCCCTTATACCCCTCTGGTACAAAATGGAACGATGAGCATTGAGTAGTTTAAGCTCAAGCTTTAAGGCTGCCATACTGCAACTAAACTGAATCGCCACGATTTGTGGGACAGGGAAAATAGAATGGCTAACATCGGTTATGTTCGAGTAAGTACAGATAAACAATACACAGAGCGTCAGCTTGACAGTATGAAACTCGATAGGGAGTTTACAGAGAAGGTAAGCGGCAAAAATACCAACTGTCCCGAACTCCTCGCTATGCTGCGATACGTGCGCGAAGGTGACGTGATCCACGTCCACAGCCTTGACCGCTTAGGGCTTGACCTCCAGGATGTTGTGAACATTATCGAGCAGGCGAAAGCCAAAGGCGCAAGCGTTCAGTTCCATAAGGAAGGAATCACGGCAGGAGCAGAAGCCAACGCCGCCAGTAGCCTTATGCTAAACATCTTCGCCGCTATGTCACAGATGGAACGTGAAATGATGTTAGAGCGTCAGGCAGAAGGATATGCCGCAGCCAAAGCCCCCGGGCGCAAAGGCGCTCGCGGTAATGGCGCATCGGTTGACCGTGTTGGAACTGTATCAGCACTCGCCGCTGGCGCGTCAATCCGTACCATTGCGAAGGATTTCAACGTATCCACCAGCACCGCGCAGCGCATCAAGGCTGAACAAGTATCCTAAGCCTTCGACGAGGCCACCAGCGCCCCTGATATTTGGGGATGGCCCGGCGTGGAAATGGGGGCATTCTTCGAACGACGTTAAGCGACTCACGCAATGGCGTAACTGACAACACCATCGACACATCTTACTCTATCGGATTAGGCAAACAATTCATTGACTGCGAGATCAGCTCTGAGCTAATACAATCAAGTTGAAAAGAGACAGTTTTGGCAGAACCAATAGGCGCTGTATGTCTGGCCCGCAGGAAATAAAATCATGTGGATTTTTATCTGATTGACCTCATAGCATTTCGGACAAAATACAGTTTCATCACCATCTTTCCAGTACAGCCCATGTTTGAAGGTGAAAGTTGATTTATCTTTTAAACTTCCCTCAAGATCTTTTGCTTGGCATCGAACAAAAGTGTTTGCATTGTCACGGCTTCTATCTTGGCGTTAGCAAATTCAACCATCAGATTAGCTAACTCAAGTTTGAGCGTTGCCTTGTCCAGTTCATCACTGTTATTCGCCAGTTTCTGGGTGACGCTCACCGCTTTATCAAGGATTTCAATCGCTGCCGCCGTACCTGCCAATACACCTGCTATAACATCCCCTACCTGAATTTATCGAAGACCAATTCCCACAATTTTATCGGATAACCTTCTGTTACGAAACGAAGTTTCACTTAGGCCTAATACTTGTTGCGCATGTGGTTATTGTTTGTAAAATGACCTCTGTGATTATTTCTATAACAAGTAGAGGGACTTATGAAACAGTACAACAACGATCTTACCTCTGAAATCATCGCATCTTACGATGCTCCTCTTTATACCGACCAGCAACTGTCCGAAATGAATGAAGAAGCTCGTACTCTCATTATCGAACAGCAGGAATACGCCAAACACCATCCAGTTACAGCGTTCTATCGTGCCGCCGTTGCCGGAAGCCGCACTCTTCGGGGCGGCGTTGTCGACGAGCCTAATCCGGATCCGAGCCAGGGTATGAAAGTCCAGCTTGATAATGGTCAATGGGTCAGTATGGTTACAGAAGGTGCAACCGTCACTTATCCAGACGGAACGAAGGCTGTCATCATCACCAGCGCCGGGCAGTTAAGCGAATGGGAAGGTAAAGGAATTGCGCTGGTTGGTAGCTTGCTTGATAACGGGGATGTGATTATCAGCACTCCTGATTATGGATTAGTGTTCACTTTTCGCGAGGGTGAATCAATGCCAGATGATTTTCTGCCTGTTAAAAAGGTGGCGTAAATGGGGGGAATGCGTCCAAACGTTTTGGGTCGTGGAATGGCGTTGTTTGGTGATCAAACTACAACTGGCGCAAAACTCATCCCATCACTTTCTTGCGGTAACATTCTTGGTCGCCGTCCGATTGTTCTAGGTGACAAGACCACAGCTTGCCCGAAATGCGGCAAAGAAGGAAAAGTTATTGAAGGTGAGTCACACCGTACAATTCACCAGATCCCAGTTGCAGTGGACAGGTGCGTCGTTTTATGTGGCTGCCCCTCTGGAGCTAACCGTATCATAGCCCCTTTGGGCTGGATCGGCCCAGGTGAATCCCCTTCTCAGGCAACGGCAAGGTATCTGGCAGAAGCGGCAACCGCAGCAGCCGCTCTTGCTGCATCTCAACCGCCACAAGCAGAACCAGAACAGCACGCCCAGTCCGCTAAAAATAAAACAGGCATCGACGCTGGTTTTGCCGTTATCCCCTATGGCGGTACTACAGAAGCCTGGCAACGTCTGCTATTCACTGAAAGCCCGCCAGCAGGAGCCAAAGAGCTATTCGCTACGCTGAACGGTTCTGACGCGAAGTATAAAGCTGGTTCTATTATGCTTCTGGTTGATCCTGAGAAGCAGGACGACGAACAGATCGCCCACATGAAAGCCGCGAAAGCGCGAGTTGATGCGGCGTTAGAACCGCTGACAATCCAGGAAGCTAACTTTCTTCATAAGAATAAAGACACCATTGATCTGCTTACTTCCCGTGCCAGTACGACAGCCGGGGTTGCTTCAGATGCTGCTGGTAAATACTTTGAGAAGATCGAAAGTGTGTTGACCAGGATTCAACAAGCGTACAAAAATCAGTACATTACCAGTGGATCACTGATCAGCGAGCAGTTCTACGTTCAGAGGCGGCAGCTATTCGGTGAACTTGATAGCATTCTCACTGATTTCACACGTCACAAACTCGCCTTGCAAGACTACCCGGACATCAAGCGAGCATTAGGACTTTCGACCAGTTCTATCACTCACCGCTGGAATCAGACGGGGATTGCTGACATTGAGGGCTACGCCACCTTCATCGAGAACGCTGCAAAGTATGTGAAAATGATGAAAGCCACAGGCTATGTCGGGATCGCTCTTGATGGTGTGAACAGACTGGATAAGATTTATGAAGCCTGCACAGTCGGATCTGACTGCAAGAAAACGGCTTATATTGAAGTCGGAAGTTTTAGTGTGGGATTAGGCAGTGGAATGGCTGCTGGTGCTCTTGTCTCTGGTTCAGTTTCTACCACAGTTTGCTCGGTTGTCTTGGGCGCATTAACCATTGAAGCTGCTGGCGCTGGAATGTTGGCCTGCGGTGTGATCTTCACTGGCTCGGTCGGCTATGCTGGAGGAGAGCTAGGAGGCAGGTTTGGCGAAATGGCTGGTGAAAAAGTTTATGAGGTCACAAAGTGACGGTTTCTGCTTTCGACGTCCTCGTTATTGGTACTGGGGGAGTGATACTACTCTCCACTGTCACAATGGTCGTACTGTCAATTTTGAACAAAAAACGCTTCCTTGAAGTGTGTCGGTTGTATGAAGGGGAGTTTGGCTCTGTGCCACTTGCTGCAGCAGTTCTAAGAGATGCTGATTTACTCGGTTTTACCGCTGGATACTCCACAAAAATGGACTTCATTATCCATCCATTAATATTTGGCAAAAAGTCTATTCAGAGCAAAAACGATGATGTGGATTTTATACGGAGGCTGCCTGCAAACATCAAATACTGGTTTATCGCCGAATTCTTGTGTTCATTGGTAGGCTTTATTGCCCTACTTATTGGTGGCATCTGTCTTTGGGTCGATAAATGATCAATTCGGCAGATCTGATCATCTGTGGATTTGGAGGATTAAGCCTTGTCTGCGGTATCGCTGTCGCGGCGCTGTCATTTCTCAACAAAAAGCGTTTCTCAGCGATCTGTACGCTCTATAAAGAAAAACTTGGTTCTCTCCCTGCCGGAGCGATTATCTTCGATAATGCCGATTATATAGAGTTTAGCTCAGGTTATGCAGCGAAGATCAACTTTATCGTGAACCCATTGATCTTTGGTAAAAGGTCAGTTGACAGTACAAATGATGATGTTGCATTCATTAAAGACTTGCCACCTCACCTCAAAAACTGGTTTATCGTCGAGTACGCTTCTCTGCTTTAGGATTGGTATCAATCGTTATCGCCGGAGCAGTGTTGTATTTTCGATAGCATCCCCAAAATAAGCCAGCAGCAATGCTGGCCTCCCCTTGAAATGTCTCAAAAATCCTCGTCAGTTCCACCTGTCGTCCACTTCCGCAGATTTTGTGCAACAGAAGATCTATTGCCCATTTGGAGCAAAGTAACGCGAAAAGTCGTTGGACGATTTCATCAGGCTTATGTCTGATAATGAAGCCTGTCACAACCTTGAAATGGTGTGCATAAAAGTAGTGATACAAAGCGCTGTTAAAACTGTCACACAACATGATGACAGCCATAAACACTGGCAATCCAATGCATTGATTTATAAGACGTTTTTATTTTAGTTGTGCGCCTTCACAGGCGTCGAAATGGGGTAATGGGGCTTACACCCCATTTTAGGCCGCACAGTATAGCCGCAGACAATATTATAAGAAAGGCTTAACGTCACCGACGCCTTCACGCAGCACAACGGGGGAATCATCGGTTAAATCTATGACGGTGGTTGGCTGCTGGCCCAGATAACCGCCATGAATGACCAGATCGACAACCTTTTCCAGACGATCTTTGATCTCTTCGGGATCTGACTCGGTAAACTCGCTGCCAGGCATCATCAATGACGTGGAGAGCATTGGCTGGTCGAGCACTTCAAGCAGCGCTTGTGCAATAGGGTTAGACGGCACGCGCAGCCCGATGGTTTTACGCTTCTCCTGCAGCAGGCGGCGCGGGACATCTTTTGTCCCCTTCAGAATAAAGGTGTAGTTCCCCGGCGTGTTGTTCTTAATTAGGCGGAACGCCACGTTATCCACGAATGCGTAGGTTGAAAGCTCGGACAAATCACGGCACATCAGCGTGAAGTTGTGGCCGTCCGGCAGATGACGGATGCGGCAGATGCGTTCCATGGCCGATTTGTCTTCCAGCTTGCAGCCCAGCGCGTAGCCGGAATCCGTTGGATAGACGATCACGCCGCCTTTACGCACAATCTCCACCGCCTGGTTAATCAGGCGCTGCTGCGGGTTGTCCGGATGAATATAGAAAAATTGACTCATACTGTCCTCTCTTTTGCGATGAGGCCCTGCTCCCAGTTTTGCCATACCGGTTCAACGCCCGCCGGCAGCCATAGCTTGCGGCCCAGCTCTATCCACGAACAGGGCTGATGAAAATCGGAGCCCTGCGAGGCCAGCAGATTAAACTGCATGGCGAGACCAGCAAGTACGGTTCTTTCATTGGGAGCCTGCTGGCACTGCGCGACTTCCATGGCATCGCCACCACTTTCAGCAAAATGCGCCAGCAATCTTTTCAGCCACTTGGTGGTCAGGTCATAACGGCCTGGATGTGCCAGTACCGCCTGCCCGCCAGAATGATGAATCACATCAATGGCTTGTTTTATTGTACACCACTGAGGCGGAACGTATCCGGTTTTCCCCTTCGCGAGATACTTCTTAAAAACACCCGCCATGTTGCTGGCTTTCCCGTTTTCCACAAGAAAACGGGCAAAATGACCACGTGTTACCGCTCCACCGTCGGCAAGGCGCATCGCGCCCTCAAGCGCGCCGGGGATCTGGGCTTTATCGAGCCTTTCAGCAATTAATTCCGCCCTCTGGTGACGGCGTTCGGTTTGCTGTGCGAGAAACGCCACCATCTCAGGATGATGTTCATCGATGCCGAGGCCCACAATATGAATCTCGTGATTTTCCCAGACGGTTGATATTTCCACGCCGCTGATCAACTGTAGAGGAAGTTGTTTATCGGCGATTTCTGCGCGAGCGGCAGCAAGTCCCGCTACGGTGTCATGGTCGGTAATCGCCAGGATACCAACGCGATTATCCACCGCACGCTGCACCAGTGCCTGGGGAGTTAATAGGCCATCTGAGGCGGTGGTATGGCTGTGTAAGTCGTAAATCACCGCTAGGGTAGGCTCGCTCAAAATGGCTCCGCAACTGTTAACAAAATGAAAATGACCGCCCATGATAGCGAGAATCCGGGCTAACTAAAAATCGCTATTGACTTTACATCATCGAACTAGTTTACTAGTACGCAAGTTCACACATCAAAGGTATCTGAAAATGAAAGCGATTCTTAACCTGCACAATAGCTGGTGGCGCACTTCCTGAAACGGGCAGTGTCATCGCTACGGCTGTTAATCAGTCCAGATACCAGGCCCGCCATACGATGCGGGCTTTTTTTTGAAAAAAATATGAAGAGCAAAAAATGCAAACACAAAAACCAGCGCTCGAATTACTGACCAAAGATGCACCCTACCGGGATAACCCGACAGCCGTGTTTCATCAGCTGTGCGGTGCCCGCCCGGCCACTCTGCTGCTCGAATCTGCAGATATCGACAGCAAGGACGATTTAAAAAGCCTGCTGCTGGTAGATAGCGCGCTGCGCATTACCGCATTAGGTGACACTGTCACGATTCAGGCGCTATCGGATAACGGCGCTTCTCTGCTCCCATTACTGGACGCAGCGCTTCCGGCAGGTGTGGAGAACGAGCACCTGCCGCAGGGTCGCGTGCTGCACTTCCCGGCCGTCAGCCAGCTACTGGATGAAGATGCCCGCCTTTGCTCCCTGTCCGTTTTCGATGCTTTTCGCCTGATGCAGGAGCTGGTTAGCGTACCGGAAGCTGAACGCGAGGCGATGTTCTTCGGCGGCCTGTTCGCCTATGATCTGGTCGCCGGGTTCGAGGATTTACCGGCCCTGAAGCAGGATAACCGCTGCCCTGACTACTGTTTCTACCTGGCAGAAACGCTGCTGGTTATCGATCATCAGAAAAAGCAAACTCGCATTCAGGCCAGCCTCTTCACCCCGTCTCACGCTGAAAAAACGCGGCTGGAACAGCGAGCTGACCAGCTGTCACGCCAGTTACAGGAAACGCCTTCCGCTCTGCCCGTGCAGAAAGTCGAACATATGAGCTGTGACGTCAACCAGAGCGACGAAGAATACGGCGCGGTGGTTCGCCACATGCAGAAGGCCATTCGCGCCGGAGAAATCTTCCAGGTTGTTCCATCACGCCGTTTCTCCCTGCCGTGCCCTTCCCCGCTGGCCGCTTATGAGACGCTGAAAAAGAGCAACCCAAGCCCGTACATGTTCTTTATGCAGGATAACGATTTCACTCTGTTCGGCGCTTCCCCGGAAAGCTCGCTGAAATATGATGCCACTTCGCGCCAGATTGAGATCTACCCGATTGCCGGTACCCGCCCGCGTGGCCGCCGCGCCGACGGTTCGCTTGACCGCGATCTGGACAGCCGCTTTGAGCTGGATATGCGCACCGACCACAAAGAGATGTCCGAACATCTGATGCTCGTTGACCTGGCGCGCAACGATTTGGCCCGCATTTGTACGCCGGGCAGCCGCTACGTTGCAGACCTGACCAAAGTCGATCGTTATTCTTTCGTCATGCACCTGGTTTCCCGCGTTGTTGGCGAGCTGCGCAACGACCTGGACGTACTTCACGCTTACCGCGCCTGCATGAATATGGGCACGCTGAGCGGCGCACCAAAAGTTCGCGCCATGCAGCTTATCGCTAAGGCCGAAGGCGTTCGTCGCGGCAGCTACGGCGGCGCGGTGGGTTACTTTACCGCCCACGGCGATCTTGACACCTGTATCGTCATCCGCTCGGCCTATGTAGAAGATGGTATTGCTACCGTGCAGGCTGGCGCAGGCGTAGTGCTGGATTCCGTGCCGCAGTCCGAGGCCGACGAAACTCGTAGTAAAGCCCGCGCTGTCCTGCGCGCTATTGCCACCGCGCATCATGCAAAGGAGATTTTCTGATGGCTGACATTCTGCTGCTCGATAACATCGACTCATTCACCTATAACCTGGCAGACCAGCTGCGCGCGAACGGCCACAATGTTGTTATCTACCGTAACCACGTTCCCGCACAGACGTTAATTGAACGCCTCGAAACGATGGATAATCCGGTGCTGATGCTTTCCCCGGGCCCCGGCGCACCAAGCGAAGCCGGTTGTATGCCTGAACTGCTGACTCGCATGCGCGGCAAGCTGCCGATTATCGGTATCTGCCTGGGTCATCAGGCCATAGTTGAAGCCTACGGGGGTTACGTCGGCCAGGCGGGTGAAATCCTGCACGGTAAAGCTTCGAACATTTCTCACGATGGTGAAGCGATGTTCGCAGGCCTGTCTAACCCGCTGCCGGTGGCTCGCTATCATTCGCTGGTCGGAAGCAACATCCCGGCGGGTCTGACCATCAACGCCCATTTCGACGGCATGGTGATGGCAGTGCGTCACGACGCGGACCGCGTGTGCGGCTTCCAGTTCCATCCGGAATCTATCCTGACAACTCAGGGCGCGCGCCTGCTGGAGCAAACGCTCGACTGGGCGCTGCTGAAGTTAAAGCAGACCAATACCCTGCAGCCGATTCTGGACAAGCTTTACCAGGCCCAGACCCTGAGCCGTGAGGAGAGCCACCAGCTTTTTGCTGCTATCGTGCGCGGCGAGCTGAAACCAGAGCAGCTGGCCGCCGCACTCGTCAGTATGAAAGTGCGTGGCGAACATCCTAACGAAATCGCCGGGGCCGCCTCCGCCATGCTTGAGGCCGCAGCGCCATTCCCAAGCCCGGACTACGAATTTGCCGATATCGTCGGCACCGGCGGCGACGGCAGCAACAGTATTAATATCTCCACCGCCAGCGCCTTTGTCGCCGCGGCCGTTGGGATGAAAGTCGCAAAACACGGTAACCGCAGCGTCTCCAGCCGTTCAGGCTCATCGGATCTGCTTGCTGCCTTCGGCATCAATCTTGATATGAGCGCGGAGGGTTCTCGTCAGGCGCTTGATGATTTAGGCGTTTGTTTCCTGTTTGCTCCGAAGTATCACACTGGTTTCCGCCATGCCATGCCGGTACGCCAGCAGCTGAAAACCCGAACGCTGTTTAACGTGCTGGGGCCATTGATTAACCCGGCCCACCCGCCGCTGGCGCTGATTGGCGTCTACAGCGCGGAGCTGGTGTTGCCGATTGCCGAAACGTTGCGCGTTCTGGGTTACAAACGTGCCGCCGTGGTTCACAGCGGGGGGATGGATGAAGTTTCGCTGCACGCTCCAACGCAGGTCGCCGAACTGAACAACGGTGACATCACGAGCTATCAGCTTACCGCCGCTGACTTTAATCTCCCTCCTTACCACCAGGAGGCGCTGGCGGGCGGCACGCCGGAAGAAAACCGTGACATTCTTACCCGCCTGCTACAAGGTAAAGGTGAGATAGCCCATGAGTCGGCCGTCGCCGCGAACGTTGCGATGCTGATGCGCCTGCACGGGCATGAAGATCTCAAAGCAAACGCACAACAGGTGCTGGACGTACTGCGCAGTGGCGCAGCCTACGACCGGGTCACCGCCCTGGCAGCAAGAGGATAAGAAATGCAGGACACCGTATTAACGAAGATCGTCGCGGATAAGGCGATTTGGGTTGAAGCGCGTAAAAAGCAGCAGCCCCTGGCAGGCTTCCAGAACGACGTCACACCCGCTACACGTAACTTTTACGATGCGTTACAGGGCGCGCGAACCGCGTTTATCCTGGAATGCAAAAAGGCGTCACCGTCCAAAGGCGTTATTCGCGATGATTTCGACCCGGCACGTATTGCCGGTGTCTATAAGCATTATGCTTCCGCAATTTCCGTTCTGACAGATGAGAAATATTTCCAGGGCAGCTTCGATTTCCTGCCCATCGTCAGCGGCATCGTCACCCAGCCGGTGCTGTGCAAAGATTTTATTATCGATGCCTACCAGATTTATCTGGCACGCTTTTACCAGGCCGATGCCTGCCTGCTGATGCTGTCAGTGCTGGATGATGACCAGTATCGCCAGCTCGCCGCCGTCGCGCACAGCCTGAACATGGGCGTACTGACGGAAGTGAGTAACGAAGAAGAGCTTGAGCGAGCCATCGAGCTGAAAGCAAAAGTCGTCGGAATTAATAACCGCGACCTGCGCGATCTGTCTATCGACCTGGATCGCACCAGGAAGCTGGCTCCGCGCCTGACTCATGGCGTCACCGTTATCAGCGAATCAGGCATCAGCACCTACGGCCAGATCCGCGAACTCTGCCACTTTGCTAACGGCTTCCTGATCGGCTCCGCGCTGATGGAAGAGGACGATCTGAACGCCGCCGTTCGCCGCGTGACGCTGGGTGAGAATAAGGTCTGCGGCCTGACCCGCCCGGAGGATGCCCGCGCCGCCCGTGAAGCCGGGTCCATTTTTGGCGGGCTTATTTTCGTGCCTTCTTCCGCGCGTTTTGTCACCGACGAGCAGGCGCTTTCAGTCATCTCCGCCACCGATCTCCGTTTTGTCGGCGTGTTCCGCAATACCCCGGTCAGCGAGGTGGTCAGCAAAGTCACTAAACTCAGCCTCGTTGCCGCTCAGCTACACGGCGACGAAGACCAGGCCTATATCGACACCCTGCGTGACGAGCTGCCGGACAACGTACAGATCTGGAAGGCGCTGAGCGTTGCCGAAGCCTTGCCAGCACGCGACTTTAACCACGTTGATAAATACGTCTTTGACAACGGTCAGGGCGGCACGGGCCAGAGTTTTGACTGGTCCCTGCTGGCAGGTCAGAAGCTCGATAATGTGATGCTGGCCGGCGGCCTCGGGGCCGATAACTGCGTAGAAGCGGCAAAAGCCGGGTGCGCGGGACTGGATTTCAATTCTGGCGTAGAAAGCGCGCCGGGCATTAAAGATGCTAACAAGCTGGCAGCCGTCTTCCAGACGCTGCGGGCTTACTAAGGAAAATTATCATGACGTTACTTAATCCCTATTTTGGTGAGTTTGGTGGCATGTACGTGCCGCAAATCCTGATGCCCGCCCTGCGCCAGCTGGAAGAGGCGTTTGTGGCGGCGCAAAGCGACGCGGAGTTCCAGGCAGAGTTTAACGATCTGCTGAAAAACTACGCCGGGCGCCCTACCGCGCTGACTAAATGTAAAAACATTACCGAAGGCACCAGGACCACGCTGTACCTGAAGCGTGAAGACCTGCTGCACGGTGGCGCGCATAAAACAAACCAGGTGCTCGGCCAGGCTCTTCTTGCTAAGAAAATGGGCAAAACTGAAATTATCGCCGAAACCGGTGCCGGTCAGCACGGTGTGGCTTCGGCGTTGGCAAGTGCGCTGCTCGGCCTCAAATGCCGTATCTATATGGGTGCCAAAGACGTTGAGCGTCAGTCGCCAAACGTGTTCCGCATGCGTCTGATGGGCGCAGAAGTGATCCCTGTACACAGCGGTTCCGCCACCCTGAAAGATGCCTGTAACGAAGCGCTGCGCGACTGGTCTGGTAGCTATGACACCGCCCACTATATGCTCGGCACGGCGGCAGGCCCGCACCCGTTCCCGACCATCGTGCGTGAATTCCAGCGCATGATTGGTGAAGAGACCAAAGCGCAGATCCTTGAAAGAGAAGGCCGTTTACCGGACGCCGTCATTGCCTGCGTCGGCGGTGGTTCCAATGCCATCGGCATGTTTGCTGACTTCATTAACGACACCAAAGTCGGACTGATTGGCGTTGAGCCTGCCGGCCACGGCATTGAAACCGGTGAGCACGGCGCGCCGCTTAAACACGGGCGTGTCGGCATCTACTTCGGGATGAAATCCCCGATGATGCAAACGGACGAAGGCCAGATTGAAGAATCCTATTCGATTTCCGCTGGTCTGGACTTCCCTTCAGTTGGGCCGCAGCACGCCTACCTGAACAGCATTGGTCGCGCGGAATACGTGTCGATTACCGATGACGAAGCGCTGGATGCTTTCAAACTGCTGTGCCGCAAAGAAGGAATCATCCCGGCGCTGGAGTCTTCCCACGCGCTGGCCCACGCCGTGAAAATGATGCGTGAGAATCCTGAAAAAGAACAATTGTTAGTGGTGAACCTTTCTGGCCGCGGCGACAAAGATATCTTCACCGTTCACGATATTTTAAAAGCGCGAGGGGAAATGTAATGGAACGTTATCAGCACGCATTTGAGCAGCTGCAGGCTCGCAGGGAAGGCGCTTTTGTCCCCTTCGTGACCCTTGGCGACCCGTCGCCTGAACACTCCCTGAAAATCATCGATACGCTGATTGAAGCGGGTGCGGATGCCCTTGAGCTGGGTATCCCGTTCTCCGATCCGCTGGCGGATGGCCCGACGATTCAGAACGCCGCACTTCGTGCTTTTGCAGCCGGTGTCACGCCAACGCAGTGTTTCGAGATGCTGGCCGTCATTCGTCAAAAACACCCGACCATTCCCATTGGCCTGCTGATGTATGCCAACCTGGTTTACAACCGTGGTATTGATGAGTTCTATGCACTTTGCGCTAAAGTGGGCGTGGATTCCGTGCTCATTGCCGACGTGCCCGTCGAAGAGTCTGCCCCTTTCCGTCAGGCGGCAATGCGTCATAACGTTGCACCAATCTTCATCTGTCCGCCGAATGCTGACGACGCTTTGCTGCGTGAAATTGCTTCCCACGGGCGCGGCTATACCTATTTGCTTTCCCGCGCAGGGGTGACCGGCGCGGAAACTCGTGCCCAGCTGCCGCTGCATCATCTCGTAGAGAAGCTTACGGAATTCCACGCAGCTCCTTCTTTACAGGGCTTCGGTATCTCTGAACCTTCTCAGGTTCGCGATGCGATTGCAGCAGGCGCTGCCGGTGCGATTTCAGGTTCAGCAATTGTGAAAATCATTGAGAAGAACGTGGACCAGCCGGACGTGATGCTCAGCGAGCTTAAAACCTTCGTGCAGGCAATGAAGGCCGCCACGCGGGCTGCATAAAGTAAAAGGCCGGAGAATCTCCGGCCTTCAGACTGATGACAAACCTAAAGCGAATGCGTTTCGCAAAGATCTCACCGAATAAATAACAAGGAAAATCAATTCATTGATTTTTGCCCGCTTATCAAAAAGAAGGGAAAACCACGCTTTTTCCTTCTTTTTCAGCACGCTAAAGACCGGAGAATCTCCGGCCTTTTTACTATTAATCTGTTATCAGAAGCGATAGCCCGCTGAGAACATGAACACCCAAGGATCGATACGCGTATTGATGTTTTGCTGCTCACCATTCGCTTTAAATTTCACTTCGGTGTCGATATCCATGTACCACACCGACATGTTAAGCAGCCAGTCATCGTTGACCATATAGTCCAGACCAACCTGCCCCGCAGCACCCCACGAATCCTTAACGCTTAAATCCGTCAGGCCCGCATCTTTCCCCGTCTGATTAAAGTCGGCGTCATAGAAGGTGGTGTAGTTGATACCCGCCCCGATATAAGGGCGAACTTTGCTTTTCGCATCGCCGAAATACCACTGCGCCATCAGCGTAGGTGGAAGCTGCTTCACCGTTGCCAGGTCGCCGGTTGGGCCAAGCCCGACTTTATGACGGAACGGCGTAGCGGCAAGCAGTTCAATCCCGATGTTATCGGTCACCATATAGTCGAAAGTTAACCCCAGCTGGGTGTTATTGCTGACGCTAAAGCCGCCCATACCGAGAACATTGTCCGATCCCTCGGTTGGACGAACGGTTGCTGTACCGGCACGCATAAAGAATTCGCCCGCTTCATGCGCTAAAGCTTCGCCAGACAAACAGCATAAGGCGAGTACTGCCACTGATAACTTTTTCATAGCCCTTTCCTTGTTATGGTTATATTTGCGGGCTGAATATACTTACTTTTGAGTACAAAGTGATCCATTCCAGATCACACTTTATTAGCTAATGTAACATTCAATGATCTGGATTAATTTTTGTTTAGTGAGTCAGTTTGTGAAAATTGATCTGCATTCGGTTTCTGTCCTGACGTGGACTTTAAAAATCTTTACGCTTATCGCAGACTTACTCGGGCTTGCAGTGGTGCCACAGATCCCTCTTCCAGTGTACAATTGTCCGTTGAGCCAAAACCTGGCAATTTCAAAGGAGAGTGCATGTCTATCACGGCGGGTTCTGTGTACCGTGACACGGGGAATTTTCTACGCAATCAGTTCGTTACTATCTTACTGATCGCCTTACTTTGTGCCTTTATATCGGTGATCATCAGCCATGCTTTTTCACCGAGCGATGCGCAAATGGCCATTTTGAGTCAGGGAGATAACCTGTCCGACAGCGTCGGCCTGTTTGACCTTGTTCAGAATATGACGCCTGAGCAGCAACAAGTGTTACTGAAAGCGTCAGCGGTCTCGACCTTCTCCGGACTTATTGGCAATGCGATTCTGGCGGGAAGCATGTTGGTTCTGATGCAAATGGTGTCTGCTGGCCATCGGGTCAGCGCGCTGCGCGCAATCGGCACTGCGGCCCCTGTACTGCCAAAAATGCTTGTCCTGATGTTCCTGACCACCTTTATGGTGCAAATTGGCATCATGCTGATCGTATTGCCAGGCGTGCTGCTGGCCATCGTGCTGTCCATGGCACCGGTGATGATTGTGCAGGATAAAGCGGGTGTGTTCCAGGCTATGCGCAACAGTCTCCGATTGGTATGGGCTAACATGCGTCTTGTGGCCCCAGCGGTTATCGGCTGGCTTATCGCTAAAACTGCACTGCTGCTGCTGGCATCGTCCCTCGCGGCGCTCTCTCCGGAAGTGGGTGCGGTCATTGCTAATACGATAAGCAACCTGATTTCTGCCGTGTTGCTTATCTATTTATTCCGCCTGTATATGCTTATTCGCCAGTAACCTTCAGGCCTCCTGACTGCTATAGTCAGTCAGGAGCAATTTCTTACTACGGAACAGATTATGAAGCAGTTTCTCGACTTCCTGCCCCTGATTGTCTTTTTTGCGTTTTATAAGATGTACGACATTTATGCCGCCAGCGGTGCGCTGATTGTCGCCACCGGGCTTGCGCTGGTCTACAGCTGGTACAAATACCGTAAGCTTGAAAAAATGACCCTTATCACCTTCCTGATGGTAGCGGTGTTTGGCGGCCTGACCCTGTTCTTCCATAACGATGAATTTATCAAATGGAAGGTCACCGTCATTTATATGCTGTTTGCCGGGGCGCTGCTGATTAGCCAGCTGGTGATGAAAAAGCCGCTTATCCAGCGCATGCTGGGCAAAGAGCTGACACTGCCGGAGCACGTCTGGTCAAGGCTGAACGTCGCCTGGGCGCTGTTCTTTATCGTCTGCGGCCTGCTGAATATCTACATCGCCTTCTGGATGCCGCAGAGCGTCTGGGTAAACTTTAAGGTGTTCGGACTGACCGCCGCGACGCTGGTGTTTACGCTGTTGAGCGGCGTTTATATCTACCGCCATATGCCGCAGGAAGAGAAATGAGCCATACGGCCCCGGCGGGCGAACTGGTCCTGCGTACGCTGGCGATGCCAGCGGACACTAACGCCAACGGCGATATCTTTGGCGGCTGGTTAATGTCGCAGATGGATATGGGCGGCGCGATCCAGGCAAAAGAGATTGCCAAAGGCCGCGTGGTCACCGTGCGCGTTGACGGTATGACGTTTCTGAAGCCCGTCGCGGTAGGCGACGTGGTGTGCTGCTACGCAAACTGTATTAAGCGCGGCAACACGTCGATTACCATTAATGTCGAAGTATGGGTGAAGAAGGTTTCCTCTGAGCCTATCGGCCAGCGCTACAAGGCGACGGAGGCTATTTTCATCTACGTTGCCGTCGACAATGACGGTAAGCCCCGTCAGCTGCCGCAGCAGGCCTAAAAAAAACCTCCCATCGGGATAATGCCGATCGTTTAAGGATCGGTTGAACGATCCGGTGGCTGGTATAAAAAGGGTTCATGTTCATCATGGACCCTTTTTAAATGGAACTTTCACAAGCCCTCGGCATTATCAATATTA
>NZ_JAERMU010000044.1 GCF_016756775.1 Dryocola clanedunensis subsp. sulfonylureivorans
CCAATATCATTGAGAAAGACGGTCAGAAAGAGGTTATTGACGGTCTGACCTATGACTTCATGCTGGCGCCGGGCTCTGAAGCGCCTTCCGAAATGCTGTGGTATATCGAAGAGAAAAAACTTATCGAAGCCGCAGAGGATGTGACCCACACGCTGCATAATACCTACTCCCTGCGCGGTGCAAAAATTCGTGAGCCGCTGCCCTGGTCAAAATACATAAACGAAGCCATTGTACGCTGGGGTGACAAAGCCGAAATTATTATGGCCCAGCACCACTGGCCAACCTGGGGAAATGCTAACGTCGTTAACCTGCTGAAGAGCCAGCGCGATCTGTACCGTTATATTAATGACCAGACGCTGCGCATGGCAAATACAGGCCTGACCCGCGATGAAATTGCAGCCAACTTCAGGCTGCCTGACAGCCTGGCAAAAACGTGGGCGAACCGGGGATATTACGGGTCTGTAAGCCATGACGTAAAAGCGACCTATGTGCTTTATCTCGGCTGGTTCGATGGCAACCCGGCCACGCTTGATGAGCTGCCGCCGGAAGAGGCGGCGAAGAAGTTCGTTGAGTATATGGGCGGTGCAGATGCCATTCTGCAGAAAGCGAAAGCTGACTATGACCAGGGCAATTACCGCTGGGTTGCTCAGGTTGTCAGCAAAGTCGTCTTTGCCGATCCGAATAACCAGAATGCCCGCCATCTTGAAGCCGATGCTCTGGAACAGCTTGGCTATCAGGCCGAGTCGGGGCCGTGGCGTAACTTCTACCTGACCGGGGCGCAGGAGCTGCGAAATGGCGTTGTGAAAGGGCCAACGCCAAATACCGCAAGCCCGGATACCGTTCGTGCGATGACGCCTGAAATGTTCTTCGATTTCCTGGCCGTCCACATTAACGGTGAGAAAGCGGGCAATGCCAAAGCGGTGTTTAACATTGACCTGGGCAACGAAGGCGGTAAGTACAAACTGGAGCTGGAAAACGGTGTGCTGAACCATACGGCTAATGCCGAGGCAAAAGACGCAGACGCGACAATTGTGCTCAGCCGTGACACGCTGAATAAAATCATCCTGAAAGAAGAAACCCTGAAACAGGCTGAGGATAAAGGCGATGTGAAACTCACCGGCAACGGTGCGAAGCTGGATGAGATGCTGGGCTACATGGACAACTTTGAATTCTGGTTCAATCTCGTCACTCCATAATAGTATCCCCTGTGGTATGGATGCCACAGGGGGCTACTTTAAGGATTAACGATCTGAAAGAGGATGAGACAGATGATTATTTGGACCGCGAATTGAATCGTTATGTGTCATCAGTCTCTGCACGCGCAGTTTCTGGCGATTTGCTTAATGCATATATTGTTCAACGAGCGTCGGGGAGATTATGCAGTTCCAGTAAATAGCCTCCGCGAGCAAAGACAATATGCTTATCCTTTTTTAAAGATGAAATAGTGTTAAGAATACTGCTTCTGGATAACCCGGTGCGCTCCTGGATATAGCTAAGGATGCTCACGCGCATTCTTATTTCTTCGGGCAGCTGCTCGAGCTCCATCAAATAGTAGCGAATAATTTGATAGGTGTTTCGATTAACAATCTGCATATCCCGATACGCCATAGAGTTGGTATGGAATGAAAGGACTTCAGCAACATCCCTCCATAGGCCATATTCTTCGATCGCTTTTAGCGCAACATCGCCATCTATTCTCGATAACACGGATTGAGTTTCAGCACGCAGCTGATAGGCTTTTAGCGGTTGCATCACTTCAGCTATACCGAAGATATGAGGCTCTAAAACTGTTGCTACCAGGATGCCATCAGAGACACGTGAGACCGAAAGTTCACCTTTCAGGTGTGCGTATATGACAGGGCGCCCATTGATATGCCATACCAGCTTCTTGCGAGCAACGGCTTCTACCGTGCGCCCTAGCGGAGTTAAAACTGTAAGCAATCGATTTATCGAGGTTTCAGGTCGGGTAGGTGTTGGATTCATAAAAAGCCTTAAATTTCTGTTCCTGGCAACATTGTAGAGCAAACCCCATCATTGTGCATGGATGGGTCTTAGCAAAAATAAATGAAAACTGGCTGCTGCTGCGCAACCTGCAGCGGTTCGAAGCTGCAACCGGGTCGTTAAAGGCCTGGAGGGCGCGATTAAAGTTAATACCGGAATTTACGATTTTGACACCAGAGGGATGTTGGCAATTCACTGAAATATTATGGTTTTTCAGCTTTCGCCAGGAGCATGTTGTCAGTTTTCCTGATGATGTGAAAACGAAGGCTTAAAGCTCGCGTTTTTTATTTAATGCTCAACAGCCCCTCTTTGCTAAAACTTCCCGAGCACTAATTTCTGTTCAGTTTCTTTCTGTTCCCGTGAAGGGAGGAACTCTCCGTATTGCCAAATTTTATCTGGGCAGGGGGGGATAGCTAACTTGCAGAAAATTATAACTAAAAGTTTAACTCTTTTTTTACAGCAGGTTCTATAGTTACTTTTTTACAGGCACAACAGGTTAACTTAATGAAAATATTGGCAGCTACAATCGTCTCGCTCCTCAGCTTCAGTGCACTTGCCGCGCCCGAAGGGACGCTGAGCGTTCATATACTCAATCAGCAGACGGGCCTGCCCTCTGGTGGGGTGGCCGTTGAGCTGGACAAGCAGGGGAGCTCTGGCTGGCAACATCTTGCCACTTCGAAAACGGATGCCGACGGCCGAATTAAATCTCTTTTCCCGGAAAAGGAAGATATGACGCCTGGCGTTTATAAGGTGACTTTTAAGGTGGGCGATTATTTTAAGTCCAATAACCTGAAAACATTTTTCCCTTCTGTGCCGGTGATGTTCAACGTCACTAAGACAAATGAAAAGCTCCATATTCCGCTATTGTTAAGTCAATATGGATATTCAACCTATCGAGGAAGTTAAGTTTCTTCATTAACGTTCTTTTCATCATACATCGTTGGCCACTGGTTTTCTCCGGTGGCCTTTCTTATGAAGATCGGCGTAAACATATCAGGGAGCAGGATGACACCACTGCCTCCTGATATGCTGTTAATCTTTCCCGTCTTTGGGGGCGGGAAAGAAAACATAAGGGCGGCATATGCCCTCATTATTCCGCCGCGGTTTCCCCAGGCTTTGCCTTTAATGATTCGAGGTCGATGTCTGCCTCGTTGGTTTCAAGCAGCTGCGTGAGCTGAAGCAGGTTATTGAATTCATTAAGCAGAAGTTCCGCATCGGTTTTCAGTGGCGTATCAGCCGCATCTAAAGCGGCGTTGATGGCCTTTCTGACGTTCTCCAGCATTTCATTCATACCGCCATTTTTGCCGATGGTGAGCAGCAACGCACCTATCAGCAGCGACTGCGCTTCCACTTTCGCCGTCAGCTGCTTGGCTTCGGCATCCATTTTGGAAATTTTAGCAATCACACCCAGTATTAAATTTTTCATGTAGCCTCTTTTTTTCAGAAAGTCTTGGGGAATGAAGGATGTGGTTATACAAATCTACAAGGAGTTAAGCAGATCCGGCGATATAGTCAAAGCTAAAAAATGCCGCAAAGAGGCCGTTAAAAAAAGCATTAAACATCATATATTTGCCCATACCTTATTCACCCGCTGCGCATGCTGTGGCGCAGATTACTTGATCTGCATCAAACATTTTGTCAAAATGTGCGCTTCTGATTCAAATATTTTGATTTTCTACGGACGATTTATCATCAGGCAATGGAGCTAAGATGAAGTATATGTTTGCCCTTGTATTAAGTATGACGCTGCCAGGATGTACGGCCAGTGACTGGGTGGATGCCGCGGGCGGTATCATGCAGGCAACCGATCAGCACGAAAAAGACGCAAGGAATAAGCGTATTAAAGCTGCAAATAAAGCCGCAGGTTATTAATTCTTCTTTTTAAGCATTTATTCTGTGTTTTACTTATTACAAAGGAAATGTAATGCGCTATGCAATTCTGGCACTCGTGCCGCTGTTAAGTGCCTGTAGCTTCAGCTTTAT
Source organism: Dryocola clanedunensis subsp. sulfonylureivorans (assembly GCF_016756775.1). Classification (GTDB taxonomy): domain Bacteria; phylum Pseudomonadota; class Gammaproteobacteria; order Enterobacterales; family Enterobacteriaceae; genus Dryocola; species Dryocola clanedunensis. The sequence goes on from NZ_JAERMU010000044.1 coordinate 3,985, forward strand.
GAAGTTCGATAACGAGCCTGTGGTGCAGGCCGCTTACGCTAATGGTGCGACAAAAAATAAAGTGATTGCGACCGGCGGCAAGCCGGACAGTGAGGTGAGTATTCCTGAAATTAAGGGAACCTGTCTTAACTACACGCTGAGAAAAGATGGCGAAACTATGCCGTTTTATATCGCCTTTGATAAGTCAGGCAACCGTAAGCATTATGGCTATATTTCATGTCAGGATGCTCGGGTGAAAGGCGTGTTTAAACAATAAGAATAAATTTTCACTATTATTCCTCTTCTCGCCTCAGGTCGTCAGAAGAGGAATAAAGTTGCTCCTTAGACAGGCAATATCAGTCTCTACGCTTTCGGTCTTTCATAACGCGGTAACTGCGTTATTTCATAGGTGGACGTGCTCCGCACGATACATCTGTCCGGCTCTGAGCTCCCGTCATAAAACATAAAATATTTATTGCTGCCGGGGAAATAGACCAGGTCATCGCCATTCTGGAAGCTCGTCACCCGGAACGGAACATTATCATCCGTTTTGGTTTTTTTAACGCCGGAGGCAATAATAAAATGGTCTTTCCATTTCATGGTCGAGAGGCTGTAGCTGAACCGGGAAATAACGACATTTTGTCGCATTGAACAGGATAGCTGAGTAGCCGTTGCCGCAGAAGCTGCCGCAGGAAGTAAGCCAAGAAGGCTAACCAGAAGAGTCAATTTCATTTGAGTTCTCATTATGGTGAGCTTAGTCAGGGAAGGTAACATAAAATGGCGGGCTGTTAAAATATGTAACCCATTATTTACAACGCATATTCTGTAAATGTCGATTCAGGATTTTCAGATTATTATTCCTTTAACCCTATGAATCATGCTGTTAAGCTGCCCGCGATGACATTAAAGGAAAAACTGATGAAAAAGATTATTGCTGTTGCTCTGGGCACATTGTTGTTGTCCGGCTGTACCGTTCGCGTGGCTGATATGACCGTTGGCAGTACCAAAAATTATAATATTAACGCGGCGAAATTTGTAAAAGGTCAACGCGTCACGGGCGAAGATAAAGCGCCAATTGTGATATTCCCTCTGGCGATTCCAAGTGTGAAAACGGCAATGGATCGGGCAATCGAACAGGACAAATGTGCCGTGGGTTTGAGTGATGTTGTGGTCTATCAGCTCAATCATGCCTTCCTGTTTGGGACCTTCGGTTACCGCGTAGAAGGCACGCAGATTATTGATAAATCCCAGAAGGGCTGCGAAAACCACGCGTAGCGCAAGCGAACGCGCTGGGAAAACAACCTATCCTGCTGAAATATATAAATTTAAATTTTACACTTTGTTGCAGCGTGGCCATTTCACCTGAAGAATAATCAGCTTTCTTTTTATCTCTTTAAGGATGATTTGTTGTGAACAAACTCTTTCGTCACGCTCTGCTCGCTGTTGCTATCACCGCTGGTTTTTCCGCCGCCGCTCAGGCTGCGAATGATGCGGTGCCGGCACCGACTCAGGATCCGGTTGTTCAGCATCTGAAATTGAGCAACGAGCAGGTCGCTAAACTGGAAGATCTGCACAAGCAGTTCGACAGCAACATTCAGAGCATCAAAATCGATGGCTTTAAAGATGGTGCGCTGGTTGAGGTGGTTAAGTCAGGCAAGTGGGATGATGCAAAAGTTAAGCAGCAGCTCGCGGCGTTTGGCCAACTGGATCAGCAGGTACGCTACTACCGCGTGAAGTACTATTTCGGTGTGAATCAGGTACTGACCCCGGAACAGCGTAGCCAGGTTAAAGAAGACCTTGCGAAAGCGCTGGATTAATCAACATGCCTTTCGGTCGCGCTGTTTGCACCGGAAGGCATCGTTTTACCCGGCGGTTAATACCTTAGCCCTTCAATGATATCGATGAACGAAACCAGATGTGCCGCCGCATTAAAAGTATTCACCAGTATTATGGACCACAGCAATACCAGACAAATCAGCAGCAAAGTTGCTGCTTTATAAACCCAACTCATCGTCTTCTTCTTTCCAGAACCCAAAACCAATAACGCTATGTTATCAATTGCGTCGTGTGACTATATTGATTTTGGATAATATGAGACGACAATGTCAGTGAAGCGGGGCAACGCTCACGGTAACCTCATAGTCCAGCAGATAAAGCGCCTGTTCCAGCAGTTCAACCTTCGATGCATAGCTGACATCAAGCAGCCTGTCCGTCTGCGGGCCGTTCAGACCAAGCTTTCTTGCCAGATGGGATTTGGCGGTGCCGGTGGTGAGCATCGCATTACTCAGCGCGATTTTCAGACTGGCAAGTACAGGAAGCGGGAGCCGAATGTCATTCTCCTGGCCTGCGGTCGGCGCTGGCACCGGGCTGCGTGTCTCTATCAATTCTCCGATACCGGCCAGCAATGCATCGAGGGCATCGAGTTCAATATCATCCTCAGTAAACGCGACCGCATGCAGATTGTCGAAATCGCGAAAGCTAATTTCGTACTGGTTGTTTTCTTCATCAAAGGAGACGGTGGCGGAATAAGTAAACATAGAACCTCTTTACGGCGTAATCAGGGGCGTATTGTCATTCATCCGCCGGGGGCTGGGAAGTGAATAATGATTTAGATCTGTGTGACGTGGGTTGCCGCTTCGCTCGCGATAACGGGGCTGACAGCTATACTTCACAGGCAGCAAAATGCTGCTTAACCTGGCGGAGTAAACGATGAAAAGCATTGTGATGAATGTGTCGAAAGAGCAGCCGAAAACCCCGGTTAAATCGCCGAAGAATGACGAGAAGAAGCCGAAACAGAAAAAATAATCGATCTGTCAGTGAAGTTCCCTGACAGTTTACCGGAGGCTTCTGTGTCTGACCGACCTGATTTTATTGATCCTTTACCCGATGGCGAACCGTTTCCTGATGTTCCCGGTGAGGATCCGATTCCGGATGACCCGGACTTCGATCCTGACAGAATAACGGAACCGGTTGATCCGCTAAAACCGCTTTAGCCATTGGCTCCAACCGTCTGCGTGAAGCGTATTTCAACTTCACGCGACGGTTTTTTATTGCCTAAACGCCAGCGGGCGGCAGCGACGCTTTCAGCAGCTGTAAATTTTGCGGCTCGATGCGAATCATTCCCCCGCGGGGGCTGCCGATATCTGCCACCATCGTCAGCGCTATGGAGATGATTGCCGGAAGGATAAAGAGATAAACTTTGTTGCCTTTTTTACTGTGCGAGCCATAGCCAATCAAAATATTACAGATGAGTGAAATGGCGATGAGCAGTATCCAGGCTGAAGGTGGGAAATGTTTTATCCATGCTGCCTGAGTGTAGCCCTGGGTATTAATCACATCGTTCATCCCTGATGCGACTAACGACGTGGCGGGGGTTATGGCGAGCTGTGTTTCATTCTGTATGACTTTCCAGAGCCGGGCCTGGGAAAGGGCCGTCTCTTTATCCAGTAGCGCGAGCTTTTCTTTATCACGTATCTGATAGAACTCGATACGTAAATCCAGATAGTTTATTAATTCTTTGCGAGCAACGGCGGCATTAGCCGGGGTGAGCAGATCAACCCGTAAGAGTTCCGTCCCGATAGCGTTGGCCTCTTCGGACTCGGTATCTTTGCGCTGATCGTAGTGGCCTACTGCGTTTGAGAAACTAAAGCCTATCAGCAGACCCAGAAGGGTCAGGGTCGCCGCCTGGACGACCCCGAAATCCTTGAGCGTTTCTTCATCAAGGTTGCCTTTTCGTCGCAGGCAATAAACCCCTAATGCCGATGCTAACGGTAATACGATAAGCAAAGTAACGAATAAAAATAGAGGATGACCCAATAATGTGCTCATGATTGTCTCTTTTATATTTAAACTGGCGCGCTGCCAGTGATTCAATCATTGCACAAATTTAAAAAATTGCTCAGTTCTTAACGGGGCATAAATTTGGGTCAAACACTTGTTTCCAGTCCTGTTTCATGTCCACTACCGTCCAGCCTTTTTGCGGGGCCAGCGTCAGCCCTTCAACCAGCTTTCCGCTTGCGGATGGGTGGCTGTCATAGGCATATTCCCGCTCGCCGTCGGTGTGGTGAACAAGCAGGCCAAAGGTTTTGTAATCCGGGTTGGCGGCAGTGTACTGCATCATCGCCAGATCGCCGTCGCTGTTACCAAAGGCGGCAACCGGGCGCTGGCCCATAAACAGGTGAATGGCGACAGGTTTAGACGCGGCATCGTCGTTGAAAGCACCTTTAAGGGTCTTACGTAACTGCGTGCCATTGTCGGTGAGGGAGAACTCGCTAAGCGAGAACGAACCTATCACCTGCTCAGGAGGGATGCCGTACATTTTCTCGGTCACCACTCGCATGAAATCAATGCCGCCGCCGGAGACAATCCAGGTTTTAAAACCGTTGTCACGCAGGTAGTCCAGCAGCTCGCGCATTGGCTTGTAGCCCATCTGGTCATAGCGGCAGCCGAAACGCTGATCTTTATGCGTATCCACCCAGTTGCTGACGCGCTGGGCAAATTCTTCCGTCGTGATGTTGCTGTGCGTCAGTTCCAGCAGCCTCATGATCCCTTTTTCGCCGGATGCCGCAACGGTCTTCAAATCATCGTTGAGTACCGCCGTGACAATGGGGTCGCTTTTCCATTCCGGGTGCTCAGGCGCGAGGCGTTTCACTTCATCGACGGCAAACTGGAGCTGGAAAGTTAGCGGTGCTTCTGGCCACAGCGTGCCGTCGTTATCGAACACCACATAGCGCTTCTCCGGTGGGATATAGGTTGAGCGATCTTTGTTGGTGGCATTTTGTACCCACGCCTCAATCGACTGTTTGGCCGCCGTGTCGTTCCAGCTGGCGAGCGGGTCGGCGTGGGCAGAGCAGACAACACCGACGAGCAGGGCGCTGAGCAGTAATTTATGTTTCATCATTTTCCCCTTTTGGCGGGAGCGAGTTCAGGGAGCTGAACCGGTTCCCAGAAGCGCCGCCAGACGTGGCGCAGATAGTTAAGGCTCCGCCACAGTACGCGACGGGAGAACCAGATTAACAGTGCGAGGGTAACGATGACAGCAATAGTCAGCATAATCAGACGTTTACCTTCACCTGTGCTACCGCGTAGTACAGACTCGCTGCCCGCAGCGCGCGCCTGAGCAACCTCCATTGAGGTGCCCGGTAGCTCTGCCAGCTGCCACTGCTGATGGGCGGTGTCCCACCAGCGTAATTTGATGGGCGGCAGCGTGATAGTGCCTGCCTGGGACGGAAGATAGCGAAGGCGCTCTTCGCGCAGCCCTCCCTCCACGTCGCCCCGGCCTTCTTTCAGCACGGAGTTAACGGGCGTGAGCCGCTGTGTGTCGGTGCCGGGAATGGCGTACAGCAGCTGGGGTATCTGGGTCGCCATGACGCCGCCAGCCTTCACCGTAACCGTTCGTTCCACCACATCGCCTGCATGTAACGTGTTGTCTTTGCTGGCGTGATACTGAGCGATCTTTTGCGTCATTTCGAGGTGGCTTGCCGGTAAGAAGCGGTCTGGCTGCTCAACGCCCTTCGGCCAGATGACCTCTTTTTTCAGCTCCGGCAGATGCACGGTGACGGGAGGTTGACCGGGGGAGGAGAGGGTGACGTCCAGCGCCGGCAGGCGCAGCAAACCCTGGTCCCAGGCTGCCAGCGGCCGCTCCATGCGGATCCCACTCCAGCTGATGCCATTTTTCTGGCGGGTGAGGAGCTGATTTGGCAGCGGCGTGGTCAGCAGAGAACCGTTGATAATTTTAAAATCAGGCCATTCTGGCGGTGGGTTAAACCAGCTATCGGTCCAGAAGGTGACCACGACTTTGACGGGCTGGCCCGGCGCGACATGTTCAGGCACCTCAAGCTCGCGGGTGATGTCCATGGCGGCGCGCGCGGGCAGTACCATCAGCAGAAGCAGCACGATTAACGCTCTCATGGCGTCTCCTCCGTGTTAGCGCGGTAGAGATTTTCCAGCAGGCCCGACGGAGACACTTCCAGGTTCTCAAACCACTGGTTAACCTGCGGGCTGCTGCCGGCAACCTGTTCGATATCCTTTTGATTCACGCCCTGGTTTTTCTTCAGATCGTGTTTGATTTCATCCGGCTTGTAGTCCTGCTCTTTACCCTGAGCGGACTGTCGGTCACGCTCTTTCTGGCGCAGGGACATGACGATCTGCGCAATCTTCGCCCGGTTATCCAGCGCCATTTTCCAGTCTGGATGCAGGCTCAACGCCTGGTCATAGCTGTTAATGGCCTGCTGCCACTGTTTTTGCTGGGCATAGCTGTTACCCGTCCACAGCAGGGTTTCCGGCGTCTGAGGAGCCTGGCGAAAGGCCGCCGCGGCAGAGACATAATCCCCGGCCCGGTAATACGCGATGCCCTGCCAGAGCGGATCCTGGAAAAGCGCCGCCGCGCGCTTATAGTCACCGTCATCAAAGGCGTGCTGGCCCTGCATATCTGGGCTTATCCATGCGTCCCGCAGGGCGGCGTGGCCTTGCGGGACGGAGATCAGCGGCACCAGTACGATCAGCCAGCAGATCAGCTGGCGGCGTCCGAGCAGCAGCAACAGCAACATAGGGATGACCAGCAGATAGCCGCTGTTTTTCCAGTGCAGGTCGCCGCGAGCGTTGTTCTGGGCGGTAACGGACTGCTGGATATGGCTGGCAATGACGTCTAAATCGCTGTCGTCGCTGGTGACCAGCGTCACGGGCAGGCCACCGTCTCGTATCTGGCTGAAGCGCTCGACGTTCAGGCGCGTATCAATCCCCTGCTGAGACCACGCTTCCGGCAGCTCGCCACCTTTCGCGGTGCCGGGCACCCACAGCTGTACGGGGGCTTTGAGCTGTGAGAGCCAGGCCGCATCCGCAGGCGAGACGGAATCGGCAACCAGCAGAATATTGCGCGGCACCTGAGCATTTTCCGGCATGCTTTTGAGGGCGAGGCTGATGGCCTGCTTCAGGCCAGAGCCTTCTCCCCCGGGAAGCAACGACGGGTTTTGCGCATGTAAAAACAGCGAATAGAACGACGGATCGAGGGTTAACGGCGTGGTCAGATAAGCGTGGGTGTTATACACCACCAGCCCAAAGCGCGTGCCCGTTGAGCGGGACATCAGGTCCATGATTTTACTTTGCATACGCTGGTGGCGGCTGGGCGCCAGGTCCTGGGCATACATTGCCGGGTCCTGCTGCAGCACCACCATCATATTACTCTGTTGTGTCAGCGCTGCGGGCAGCTCACGTTGCCATGTGGGGCCGGCGAGGGCGATAACACCCAGCGCGCAGAGCCACGGTAGCACCTGCATCAGACGTTTTTGACGCCCGATAATCAGCGCTCGGGCAAACGGCTTGTCCATAATCTGGTGCCAGGCGCTGCGCTGGCGCGCGGAGACGAACCACAGCAGGGCGCAAATCAGCAGCCCAAGTAGCCGCCACGGATAGACAAAATGGAAGTCACTCATGCGTTTCTCTCCCGAACGAAGCGCCCGGCAGCGAGCAGAACCAGCAGGGCCAGCGCGATCAGCAGCGGCCACTCGAACAGCGGAATGTGCCAGGACCAGCCGATAGATTTCACCTGCACCGGGGTGATGGCGTCGATCTCTTGCCAGACGCTGTCCAGGGACGCGCCGGAGCTGGCGGCGGTCCATGATTTTCCGCCGGTGATACGGGCAATGTCCTGCATTAAAGGAAGATCCACCTTGTCATCGCCCGTACTGTTCAAATCGCCAAAGGCAATGGTATGGACCTGGACATGGTGGCTGGCCGCCAGCTGCGCAGCCAGCGCCGGGGCCAGCTGAGACGCCGTGTCGTTACCATCGGTCAGCAGAATAGCCAGCTTGCTGGCGTCTTTATTGCTGGTGCTGTCGAGAAGTTTAACGCCCACGCCCAGCGCGTCGCCGATGGCGGTTTGCTCGCCAATCATGCCGGGTGCCAGTTGGTTGATACGGGTCTGCAAGGCTTGTTTATCTTCACTCAGTGGTGCAAACGGCCAGGCCTGACTTGCAAATATCACAAGCCCAATACGATCGGATTTGCGTGCGGCGACGAATTTCCTGACGGATTCCTGTACCGCCTGCAAACGCGTGGCCCCACCCTGAACGTCGTTTTTACCCATGGAACCTGAAACATCAAGGATCAGCACCACGTCGCGCATCGGTTTCTGAATATGCTGCGGTGGCGTCAGGTATTCAGGGCGAGAGAGGGCGGCAACCAGCAGTATCCACACCAGCCAGAACAGCAGGGTGGAGAGTTTGCTGCTGCGCACGGGCTGGCTGTTAAGTTTTAGCTCATCAATAAGATCGGGGAGAAACGGCACACGAACATGCTCTTTCACTTCCCGATCCTGAGGAAGAAAATAGCGGCCAAGCAGCGGCAGGAAAATCAGCAGCCAGGCCCAGGGCCAGGCAAAATCCAGACGGCTCAGAAACTCAGACATAAGGCAGTTTCTCCAGCCAGGTTTTCAGTTGGGTTTGCAGGCGCGCGTTTTGGCTGGCGTCCAGCTCGTTGTCCGCCCGGCAGTATTTTTCACTCAGTGCCCGGCGTAGTTCGCTATCAATTTCCACCTGAGATAACAATTCTTCAGGCTTTAACGCATGGCTTACCGCCGCACGCGGCTGATGCATCAGCAGAATGCGTTTAATCAGGGCAAGCCAGCTATCTGCGCTATGCGGCTGCTGGAGAGAAGCCAGCGCCTGACGACGCCACAGATTGCGACGCCAGCGGCCCAGGCGGAACAGGAGGAAAATAAGTAACGCGATAAATAAGACGAGGCCCAGCACCAGCCAGCCCGGAGGCAGGGGGAACCAGGAAATACTTTGAGGTAGCGCGGGCTGCAGCAGCTCCGGCACGCTATAGCCTTTTTCCAGCATTCAGACTCCCTTTTGCAACTGCTTGATGAGGTCCTGTGCGACGACAATCTGATTGACGCGGACCCCAATCCTTGTAAGACGTTTTTCCTGGGCGGACAGACGGGCGGTGATGCTCTCCTGGATCTCTTCTTTCAGATGAGATGACAAAGAGAATGCGGCCTCACGTCCCTGATAGCTGGCGGCCAGATCGCCCGAAGACGGAAGGCGAAGATGCAGGTCGTCGAGCAGCACGAAAGCGCTGATTTCGCAGCGACGCCTCAGGGCTGCCAGCAGCGCTTCGCTCTGGTCATCCAGATCGTGAAAGTCGCTGAGCACCGCAACCCATGCGCCGCTGGGAATCAAATGGCTGGCATGCTGCAGCACGGAGGAGAGCGTGACGTTTGCCGGGGTTTCGTCAGGATAGCGCTCGGGCAGCTGCTGGTTGTAGTGCAAAATATCATCCAGCATGACGGGGAGGTTCAGACGGGGAGAGCGGCATTTTTGCAGGCTGGAGTGGGTGTCGCTGAACACCGCGCTACCCATGCGGTCACCGTCGTGCCAGCTGCGCCAGGCGAGCAGGCCGGCAATTTTGGCCGCGGCAACGGATTTCGTCTGACCGCGGGTGGCGAAAAACATATCCAGCCGCTGGTCAACAATCAGGAAGACCGGGCGCTCGCGTTCTTCGTTATATAAACGGATCCACGGGGAGCGCAGGCGGGCGGTAGCCTGCCAGTCAATGAGCCGGACGTCATCCCCGGGCTGATAGCGGCGCAGGCTGTCAAAATTCAGCCCGCGTCCCTGCTGACGTGAAACGCGTTCGCCCGCCAGCGCGCCCGGGGGAATTTGTCCCGGCGGGTTGGATAACAGCCGGGCTTCGCCTGCAAGGGCCATCAGGGTTTGCCTGTCAACCTGCAATGCGCGGTCCATTACGCCACCACTGCGTCAAGCAACAGTTTGATGACGTCGTCCGCCGAGCAGTTATCGGCATTGGCCTGGTAGCTGAGCATCAGGCGGTGGCGAAGGACTGCCGGGGCCACTTTCTGAATATCTTCCGGCAGCACGGCATCACGGCCTTCAAGCCAGGCCAGCGCTCGTCCGCAGCGATCGAGAGCAAGGGTGCCACGAGGGCTGACGCCAAAGGAGATGTAGCTGGCCAGTTTATCGCTGACGCCCTGTGGATGACGGGTCATATCGACCAGATTAACAATGTAATCTTCGATGCCGGGAGCAACGTAAACCGCTGAGATCTCCTGCCAGCAGGTCGCGACATCTTCCTGAGAAAGCATCAATGTTTCAGGTGCTTTTTCCTTAACCTCAGCAGTGCCGGCCAGGTATTTCTTCTGCTGTTCAGCACGGACCAGCTGCATGACTTTCTGCTCGTTCGCTTTGGAAGGGTAATCGACCAGAACCTTCATCAGAAAACGGTCGAGCTGGGCTTCGGGTAAAGGCCAGGTGCCTTCCTGGTCTACCGGGTTTTGCGTAGCCAGCACCATAAAGATGCCGGGCAGCGGCCAGGTTTTCCCGGCCACGGTGATGTGGCGTTCTTCCATGGCTTCCAGCAGCGCGGACTGCACGCGTGCGGATGCACGGTTTATTTCATCCGCGAGGATGATGTTGCCGAACACTGGCCCCGGGCGGAAACGGAACTGATCCTCTTCCCGGGTAGCATTCTGCTGATAAATCTCGCTGCCCGTAATGTCCGACGGCAGCAGGTCGGGTGTGAACTGAATACGGCGGAACTCGCCTTCTACATGCGCCGCCAGTTCACGTACCGCACGGGTTTTGGCAAGACCAGGTAACCCTTCCAGCAGTACGTGACCGTCGCAAAGCAGGGCGACGATCAGCATGCGGACCACGGATTCTTGCCCCAGAACCTGTTGGTTCATGCGCTGCTCTAATTCAAGCAGTTTCTCTCTGTTGGTCACTTGCGTACTCCTGCAAAGTCACGTTTCAAAAGCGTGGCGATACCGACAAGGATCGGCTCGGCGTAGTTGAAAAAGGCTTTGATGCCCGGGCAGAGATAGTTCAGCCCTTGCTCACCGTCCGGCGTACGTACGAGGCGGTTTTTCGGGCATTCGCCCCAGCAAAGCTTCAGGTAAGGGCATTTTTTGCAGTATTCCGGCAGGGTGTCTTTTTTACCCATGCCAAAGGCCTGCTGGCGTTCAGAGAAGGCCATGTGCGCCAGTTTGGTATTTTCAATGTTGCCCAGCTGGTATTCCGGGTAGACGTAGTGGTCGCAGGAGTAGATATCGCCATTCTTCTCGACCGCCAGCCCTTTGCCGCAGAACTCTGAGGCGGTACAAATTTGCGCGGGCATGCCCATCACCTGAGCGACGGCAGTTTCAAACAGGTTGACCTGTACGCGGCCTAAGTCGTTGTTTACCCACTCTTCAAAGACGGCGATCAGGAAGGTGCCCCAGTCATCAGGATCCACTGACCAGTCGGTGACAATGGAATCCAGATCGCCTGGTTTGGCGCGGCGGGTACCCGTGACGGGGATGGTGTCTTCCCGCCAGAATTGCGGAGCGGTACTTTTGAAGTCCACAGGCTCGACGCAAGGGTTGAACTGGATATAGGTTGCGCCCAGTTCACGGGTCATAAAGCGGTAAACTTCCAGCGGGAAGCGCGCATTGGTGCGGTTGACGGTGACGAGGGCGTTGAACGGAACGTTGTGTTTTTTCAGCGCTTCGACGCCTTTCATCACTTTGTCGAAAGTCGGTTTGCCGCTGCGCGTCACGCGGTAGCGGTCGTGTAATTCCCGTGGGCCGTCAATGGACAGGCCCACCAGAAAACGGTGTCTTTTGAGAAATTCTGCCCACTTGTCGTTGATCAGCACGCCATTAGTTTGAAGGTCGTTTTCGATGCGCTGGCCGGGCTTCTGATATTGCTTCTGGAATTTGACAACTTTTTCGAAGAATTCCAACCCCATCAGAGTTGGCTCGCCGCCTTGCCAGGAGAAAACAACCTGTTCACCGTCCTGTCCGTCAATGTACTGGCGAATAAAGTTTTCCAGCACTTCATCGCTCATGCCGGTGTGGCGGTCCTGGTGGAGAAGATCTTCTTTGGAGAGGTAAAAACAGTAGGTGCAGTCAAGATTGCAGGTGGAGCCGGTTGGCTTCGCCATGACGTGGAAACGGCGTTTGTATTCAGGGCCTTTGCCATCGTAAATTTCTGCCGAAGGTAACGCTTTTACCGGCAATGTGGTGCTGTATCTCATAGCAAACCCCCAAAATAACCGGGCAGTCTCCTGCCCGGCAGAGACTAATTAATTGTTTTTAGAACCTTGCTCAATTAACGCTTGTACGTCTGAAACCGTAAACGAGCCTGGTTTCTGACGCGGTGGGTATTCCTGGAAGCTTTGCAGCATCTCACCCACATATTTCTGTGCGCCACCAAGCAGGAACAGACGACTGTAGAACCAGTTGTTGTAATCCATGCCGGTATCGCCTTTCTCAAGCGGATCGATCTCCAGGTCGAAGATCATTGGAACGCGCAGTTTCACGAACGGATAACGCCATACGTCCAGACCAGTGTGTTCCTGAATCATGAAGTGTGCTTTCCAGCGACCGTAACGCATTGCCAGCAGATCGCCATCATCGCTCCAGTAGAAGAACTCTTTACGCTGATCTTTGGCCTTGCCCTGCAGGAAGTCGAGCTGGTTGTAACCATCCAGGTGCACTTTATAGGTGATAGATGGTGTTTTGTAACCTTTCAACAGCTGTTCTTTGATATCCGGAACGCCTGCTGCGGCAACAAGGGTAGGGAACCAGTCGTTACTGGCAAAGATGTCATTGATCATCGTGCCTGGTTTGATGTGACCAGGCCATTTGACCATTGCTGGTACGCGGAAACCACCTTCCCAGCCGGTGTTTTTCTCACCGCGGAATGGCGTCATACCTGAGTCAGGCCAGGTTGCAAGCATTGGGCCGTTATCAGTGGTGTAAAGCACGATGGTATTATCTTCGATACCAAGGTCTTTGATTTTCTTAAGGACTTCACCAACCATCTTATCATGTTCAACCATGCCATCTGCATAATCACCCAGCCCGGTAACGCCTTTGCTGGCGTCCTTCAGGTGAGTTTTGTTATGCATGCGGGTGGTGTTAAACCAGGTAAAGAATGGCTTACCAGCTTTGGTCTGGCGCTCCATAAAGTCGTTGTTGGCTGCCAGCGTTTCTTCGTCAACTGTCCCCATACGTTTAATATTCAGAGGGCCAGTATCTTCAATTTTGCCGTCCGCGGTGCTCTTAATGACGCCGCGTGGGCCAAACTGCTTACGGAACGCTGGATCTTTCGGGTAGTCCGGGTTTTCTGGTTCTTCTTCAGCATTCAGGTGATACAGGTTGCCGAGGAATTCATCAAAGCCGTGAGCAGTTGGCAGGAACTCATCGCGGTCGCCCAGGTGGTTTTTACCGAACTGGCCGGTTGCATAACCGAGCTGCTTAAGAATGTTGGCGATGGTCGGATCTTTTTTGCTCAGACCCTGTGGAGCACCAGGCATACCAACTTTACTCATCCCGGTACGGAATGGCATCTGACCGGTAATGAACGCCGAACGTCCGGCGGTTGAACTTTGCTCAGCATAGTAAGAGGTGAATTTGGCACCGTCTTTGGCAATACTGTCGATGTTTGGTGTTTGATAACCCATGGTACCCTGGTTATAGGTACTTAAATTCCAGTAACCAACATCATCACCAAAAATAACGACAATGTTTGGTTTTGAAGCATCTTGTTTAGGGGAAGCTGTTGCAGGAGCGGCTTGAGCCATCGATGCTGCACCAGACATCAGTGTTAGCATGCTGGCTAGCATTGTCCTTTTAAACGGGACATTGTTGAACATTGTTGGTTCTCCATCATTTAAGGGCCACAGTCAGTATAGTAAAACCCCGGAATTTCCCACGACGAGAGGGAAATAAATTTCGTTTTTCAACTGCTTATAGAACAATAAAGTGGCAACGGTAGCACTTTTAAGAGAGGAAGACCTTTCACAGGCTATTTAAATTTACATTTAAATATAATAAGTCAGGCAAGCATAGATTGTTACCGGCCGGTGTCGTTAATATGGGCGCATTTCGCGCAAGAAAAATTTATTTTTAAACTTAATGCAGGGCAACCTCAACACGGAGGTGTGGATGCAGATAATAATGACGGAGTTAATTATTAGTAATGAAAGCAAAACTATTCCTGGATACATCTCTTATACCATCCAGCAACTGGCGTACATCCATCTATACTCTTTCAATCAAAAATAACGAGACGGCTGGCAAATGAAAAAAATCGCCATTGTGTGTTCAGGGTTATTATTCTCTTCGCTTTCTCATGCAGGAGCGCTATTTTTCTATGAGATTGGCACCGAAGATACCGCTCTTGCCGGAGCAGGGCAGGCAGCACGAGCGCAGGATGCCTCGACTATTGTCAGCAACCCCGCGGGGATGACTCGTCTGCCGGACCATATGGTGACGGGGGGCCTACAGGCGCTGGGGGGCAATATCGATTATCAGCTGGATAACGATAACCTGAAAAGCCCGGGTAATGAGCTGGACGTGATGCCGAATGCCAGCGGTTTCTATAGCCAGAAAGTGACGGATAATCTTTATGCAGGTATCGGACTTTACGGCAACTACGGCCTGGGCGTTAATTTTGGTAACTGGTCGGGTGAAAGAATCATTAAGAAGGGAACCCTGCTGGCGATGACGCTGAGCCCGTCGCTGGCATATAAGCTGAATGACAGACTTTCTATTGGTGCCTCCGCTAACGTTAACTATGGCTTTATGTCGCTGACGCGTGACGTTGATGACCAGGAAGAGAAGCAAAAGGATCACGACTGGTCGACCAACTTCCGTCTTGGTTTGCTAATGCAGCTGACCGATCAAACACGCGCAGGGATCACCTGGAACAGCCAGGCTAAATACGACTTCAGTATCGATGGTAAAGCGCGCTTACCTAACGTGCCAAACACTGAATTTGATATCCCAATCTCCGCACAAATTTACCAACCTCAGCAACTTATGTTGAGCATGGTGCACGACTTTAATAAGCAGTGGTCCGTGCTGGGAGACTTAGGCTGGCAGGACTGGAGCCGTTTCGGCGCACCGCAAATTAGCATTCGCGGACAGCAGGTCGATAAAAACAGCCGCCTGAAGGATACCTGGCACACCGCGCTTGGCGTGCAGTATCGCCCAACAGATCTCTGGCGTCTGAATGCTGGTGTAGCGTTTGATAGCACACCTTATAACGATCAGAGCGATGTCGCTCTTTCGATGCCAACGGGTGACGAATGGCGCTTTGCAACGGGCGCACAGTACCAGGTTACGCAGGCCAGTAACGTCGGTTTCGCCGTTGAGTACCTGCATATGCAGTCTGGCAAAGTCGCCACGCCTGAAGTTTTGCAGGGCAGTTATAACCACCCTTACATGTGGTTTGCCAGCGTCAACTACAGCTATCAGTTCTAAAATTGCTTGAAATGCAGGCTACTGATTTCATTATTTAATTATTTGCGGTCAATTAATCGGCAAACAGTTTGTCAGGGAATTGCATCGACGGTTTGCATTGTGTAGTATGCCCTCCGTCGCCGACTTAGCTCAGTAGGTAGAGCAACTGACTTGTAATCAGTAGGTCACCAGTTCGATTCCGGTAGTCGGCACCATTATTTGAGAAAAAGCCACCTTAGGGTTAATGCCGATCGTTTAAGGATCGGTTGAACGATCCGGTGGCTGGTATAAAAAGGGTTCATGTTCATCATGGACCCTTTTTAAATGGAACTTTCACAAGCCCTCGGCATTATCAATATTA
>NZ_JAERMU010000045.1 GCF_016756775.1 Dryocola clanedunensis subsp. sulfonylureivorans
CCAATATCATTGAGAAAGACGGTCAGAAAGAGGTTATTGACGGTCTGACCTATGACTTCATGCTGGCGCCGGGCTCTGAAGCGCCTTCCGAAATGCTGTGGTATATCGAAGAGAAAAAAATTATCGAAACCGCAGAAGATGTGACCCACACGCTGCATAACACCTACTCCCTGCGCGGTGCAAAAATTCGTGAGCCGCTGCCCTGGTCAAAATACATTAACGAAGCCATTGTACGCTGGGGTGACAAAGCCGAAATTATTATGGCCCAGCACCACTGGCCAACCTGGGGGAATGCTAACGTCGTTAACCTGCTGAAGAGCCAGCGCGATCTGTACCGTTACATTAATGACCAGACGCTGCGCATGGCAAACGCAGGCCTGACCCGCGATGAAATTGCAGCTAACTTCAGGCTGCCTGACAGCCTGGCAAAAACGTGGGCGAACCGGGGCTACTATGGTTCTATCAGCCATAACGTGAAGGCAACCTATGTGCTTTATCTCGGCTGGTTCGATGGCAATCCGGCCACGCTTGATGAGCTGCCGCCGGAAGAAGCGGCGAAGAAGTTCGTTGAGTATATGGGCGGTGCAGATGCCATTCTGCAGAAAGCGAAAGCTGACTATGACCAGGGCAATTACCGCTGGGTTGCTCAGGTTGTCAGTAAAGTCGTCTTTGCCGATCCGAAAAACCAGAGTGCCCGCCATCTTGAAGCCGATGCCCTGGAACAGCTTGGCTATCAGGCCGAGTCGGGGCCGTGGCGTAACTTCTACCTGACCGGGGCGCAGGAGCTGCGAAATGGCGTTGTGAAAGGGCCGACGCCAAATACCGCAAGCCCGGATACCGTTCGTGCGATGACGCCTGAAATGTTCTTCGATTTCCTTGCATTACACATCAACGGTGAGAAAGCGGGCAATGCCAAAGCGGTGTTTAACATTGACCTGGGCAATCAGGGCGGTAAGTACAAACTGGAGCTGGAAAACGGTGTGCTGAACCATACGGCTAATGCCGAGGCAAAAGACGCAGACGCGACAATTGTGCTCAGCCGTGACACGCTGAATAAAATCATCCTGAAAGAAGAAACCCTGAAACAGGCTGAGGATAAAGGCGATGTGAAACTCACCGGCAACGGTGCGAAGCTGGATGAGATGCTGAGCTACATGGACAAGTTCGAGTTCTGGTTCAATCTTGTGACACCATAACCTCGTTTCCCTGCAGCCTTAGCGCTGCAGGGGATTTTTTGTAAGGCAGACCAGCGCTGTTATTGGGATGCATTTCTTTGATTAACCAATCTTGTAATATCTGATCGGTACCTTCAATGATTTTACCCGCGCAATGAGGACACGTTCCTCTGCCATGTTTTTGGAAGCCGTTATTTTTGCGCTGCCAGGGCAGCCTTCACCCAGCCATCAAACAATTGCTGGTGGGCTGCTATCCAGCCATCCACATGACCATTGATATCTGCTTCTGAGGCATGGCCTTCATGCATCAGCGAATTCTGGGCGCTGATATCCGCAATTGGAATTTCCATCAGCGAGAACAGTTTTGCCGCAGCCGGATTTTGCTGGGCCCAGACCTTGTTCGCCGCAATGTACATAGAACTCAGCGGGAAGCCGTAATTCGCGCCATTAGACAATTTGGTATCTGTGTTTTTCTGCACGCCCGGCAGGGAGGAGAACGGCACTTGCAGCCATACCACGTCTTTACCCGGCTTCAGAACGTCACTCACCCAGAAAGGGGTCCATGTATAGTAGAGCACTGATTTTCCTTGTTTATAACGAGTAATCGTATCTGCCATCAGCGCCGAATAATTGCCCTGATTGTGATCCACTGAGTTGCTCAGGCCGTAGGCCTCAATCTGATGATTAATGACCGCTTCGCAGCCCCAGCCCGGCGCACAGCCCGTAAGATCGGCTTTACCGTTGTTGTTGGTATCAAACAGTTTTGCAATTTTCGGATCTTTTAGCTGCTCGATATTGGTGATGTGATATCGATCTGCCGTTTTTTTATCAATCAGATAACCCTGCGCAGAACCGTTTACGAAAACACCCTGGCGATAAAATTTCTTGTCGCCTCCGGCGGCGGCGTACATATCATCGTGAAGGGGTTGCCAGTTCACGGCGGTAAACGTTGCATCGCCTGCGGCAAGCGTTGTATATCCGACATTGTAGTCAACTTCGTTAGGCTTATTGACCGTATAGCCGAGTTTTTCCAGAGCACGGCTGACTATCAGAGTCTGAAAGGTTTCTTCCGAAATATTGCTCTGTATCGGCTGGACTGTTATGCCTTTGCCCGGTAAATCTGCGGCGAACGTACCGGCAGAAAGAAGGGTAGCAAAAGCAGTGGTAATAATTATGCGCTGTTGCATTTTCGTTCCTCATTGTGTGATTGGGGATATGTCGGTACGCGATCGAGAGTGGTGGGGGGATAACTATTCCGACCTGATGAATGTTGAATACTGCGTAGAAGTTAAAAATCAGAAACACTAACGTCATGGCTGAGTTAGCTTTCCTTGAGCTGATGTAAACGAATACTGTTGATATTCAGAGGAAATAAAAATAAGCAAATGCAGTATTAGGGTGAAACTTAATTTTATGATGCTGCTGGCTATAAAGACCCTAACATACTCAGACCAGAAGACAACGTTTTATTTATTCTGACCCTCCATTATTTGAACCTCGTCAATATTATCCGAAATAATAAGCGGCCTATAGAAATGGGTTTTTTGAACATTTTATCAGTAGATTTAACCGTCTGAGATAAACTTATTTTTGATTTTATTTGGTGTTGTTTAGTGAGTGGAACCTTTGATCGTTATCAGCATCAGAGTCCAACCTCTATGGTGATAACGTGGATCCAGTGATCAAATAGAATGTCATATTAATCAGCGATATTACAGACAGTAACACACTGATTAATTGTAGGTTGATGAGACACCAAAGCGTTGAGTCGACTCACCGGGCATGGCACGATAATTCAAAAAGATATTCATGTGGACGTCGTCATGCCGATACTGTGGCTCAGACCATGACTCATCCACATGACGACCAAAAAGTTCTGCTTATCCAATAGCGCCCTGGCCGTATGATATGTCTTCAGCCTCTTCCGTCTTTGGGGACCAGGAAGTAAAACGCAAAGGGTGACGAGCCAATGATTGTGAACATAATACTGTAAATGGCAACCCACGCGCCCTGAATAATGAAGAGTGATAAACTCCATTGTTCCATTGGCATATTATACTGCTCCTCAACGCCCTGGAATGTCACACTTGAGACAGCCGTAACAACGATCGAAAAAACAAGAGCAACGGCAATCAGGAATTTTTTCCCTTCACGAGTTTTGAATATCTTCAACATCATCCTTTCCTCACAGACAGTTTTTATTCGCTCGGCTTCTACGAAACGACAGCCTGGCAAAATGGAGCAGTAAATTTGCCTGCAAATTTTATCCAGGCTCATTTGCAAACGAGCCAAAACTACAGTTTCCAGCCAGATTCAGATGTTGGCGGGAAGCGATGGCTGACAGGTTATCGGCACTCTCGCCTGAATTAAAGTCTTTATTTGCGTGAAAGGCGGTGTGAATCACGGTGGATTCAGCTGACACCCCTGCGTCATTTGAGGCCCTTCGCCGCTGGCTGTGGGGACAAGATTTCATTGAACGGAGAAGGATTATCATCTGTACCAACAGTTATAACTTGATGCAGGGGGGAACAGAGAGAGCATCGACGCGCTAAAATCAGCCAAGTCACTGAATTTCAGGCATAAAAAAAGACGTCGGTTGACGTCTATTTACTTCGAAATGGTACGCCCTACAGGGCTCGAACCTGTGACCTACGGCTTAGAAGGGCGAAACTTATTGATTTCACAGGCTTTTATATCATTTCGTTTTGTTGCAACTGATTGATAATGTTGTGGTTTATTATGTTGTGTGATTTCACCCTATAACATAGTATTTCAGCCTTAAGACACCCGTTAAGACACCCGTAAGGCACCTGCGAAATGGCTGGAATACTCCTCACAGATAGCAAGATAAAAGGCATTAAACCAAAGGAACAGGCTTACTACGTCTGGCAGGCTT
Source organism: Dryocola clanedunensis subsp. sulfonylureivorans (assembly GCF_016756775.1). GTDB lineage: Bacteria > Pseudomonadota > Gammaproteobacteria > Enterobacterales > Enterobacteriaceae > Dryocola > Dryocola clanedunensis. The sequence continues at coordinate 4,072 of NZ_JAERMU010000045.1, forward strand.
CAGCATCCCGCGGCACCGGGCGGCTAGGGATAAAGATTTACCCTTCAGGCCGAAAGGTGTTTGTTTACAAATATCACAAAGACGGTGCACGAAAATTTCTTTCGCTCGGCGACTATCCGCACCTGAGTTTATCCGAGGCTGCCAGCAAAGCTCAGGAGGCCGCGGCTAATGTTGAGTCCCTGGATAATGTGACGTATGAGCACGCCACCGTAAAGCAGCTGTTTGACGATTACATTGAAGACCAAAAGAGGCTGAACAAGAGATCCTGGAAGAAGACAGAAGATAGGCTTAAGCAGGTTCTGGCAAGCCAACACATTGACGCAAAGATGCTAGCCAAAGACATTACCCCTGTGCAGATTAAGCACATCCTTGCTGAATTTATTGAGCGTGGCGCGGTAGCTGGCTCCAACAAAGTGCGCGCTAATCTTCATGCGATTTTTAATTTTGGTTTATTCGCTGATAACGACCCGGCCAACATCAACGGGAAAACTCGCTACGGCCTGGATCGTAATCCTGTATCTGTCGTTCCTGCGCAAAAGGGCGCTGATAAGGCGCTGGATCGCTTCCTTTCATGGGACGAGCTGACGGAGCTGCTTAACCTCATTTCCGTACCAGAAGAAGAGTGTCCGATGAATCCTGACTATGCGCAGCTGCTATTGTTATGCCTGCATACTGGCGGCCAGCGTCCTTGGGAGATCATGACGAATACTCGTGATAACTGGGATAAAAGAAACAACACGCTCACCGTTCCACCGCACATTTCAAAGAATGGGGATTTCCACGTTATCCCGTTGACCAAATCTGCAACAAAAATTATTGAAGACCAGCTGAAGCGTTACCCCGATTCGGTTTATCTCTTTCCGGGCAAAACTAAAGAGGGCCACCTGCTCTCTGCTGAATACGGTAAGCAGCTTCGCAAGTTTTGCCAGCGTGAAGAGTTTACGCCATTCACGCCGCGAGACATTCGCCGAACCTTTAAAACCCTTGCCGGCGATATGGGGATCAGTCTGGAGATGCGCGACCGTTTGCAGAATCATAAAATGCCGGGAGTCGCCACAAAACACTATGACAGGTACGCATATCTTCGTGAGAAATGGGAAATCATAAATCAGTGGGAAGAAAGGGTGAATGCACTGCGTTAGCATGCAGATTAACTCTGATTTGAACTGATGGGCAGCTTTGTGCTAGGAGGGGACGTTAACGCCCTGGACTCGCGTAAGGTACTCTTATGGTAACTTGTATTTACCTGCATCCTGCTGAGGAGATTTTGCATGCTGAACGATCTGAATCACATAACAATCGCTGTAAGGGATGTTTCTAGAAGTTTTGATTTTTACGTCAATACACTTGGTTTTATACCTAAGGCCAGATGGACCAATGGGGCTTATCTTTGTCTAGGTAATCTGTGGTTCTGTCTTTCTGCTGATTCAGTTGCTTCGCAGGAGGATTACACTCACTACGCATTCAGCATTCGTAGCGAAGACTTCGATGTGTTTGCTGCTCAGCTGAAGGCATCGGGCGTTAGAAAGTGGAAAACTAATAAAAGTGAAGGAAAATCAATCTACTTTTTGGATCCTGATGGACACAAGTTGGAAATACATGACGGCGATTTGGATAGCCGCCTTAGCGAGTGTAGGAAGCATCCTTATGAAAAAATGGAGTTTTTCTAGTGTTGTAAAATGAGAGCAACAATGATGATTTCCTAAATCCGCGTAAATCGCCTGCTTAATCCAGAGGCTTAGGAACCGCACCTTTAGTGGATGTGTTTACAGTTTTCATGTCCGCTCATCTCTGTCCTTTCATTCGACCGATGCTGACTAAACCTCCTCTTGCATGGATGTTTTCTGTCCATTCAGATAAATTGAAGTAGCTATCGAACAGGCAAAACAGAAATAGATATCTTGCTCGGGAAGGAAAAGCGCGTATGCAAATACCACAACTCCATACAGAACGCTTGCTGTTAAAGCCATTAGCAGCCGAAGATGCCTCACAGATTCAGGTGCTTTATCCACGCTGGGAGATAGTTCGGTATATGGTCTCCTCAGTACCATGGCCTTATCCTGATAACGGTGCTGAAAATTACGTCAATAACATTGCCCTGCCTGATATGGAAAAAGGGATTGCCTGGATCTGGACTATCAGGCACCGTCAGACCCCTGACGAACTCATGGGTTTAATCTGCCTCTATGACGTTGAGGACAATAACCGCGGATTTTGGTTAGCTCCGGAATATCAGGGGCAGGGTTTTATGCGTGAGGCCAGTAATGTAGCTACGGATTACTGGTTTAATACGTTAAATAGGACAGTATTGCGAGCGCCAAAAGCGGCTCTCAACAGCCGTTCCAAACGTATTTCAGACAGTAGCGGCATGCGGCTTATCAGGACTGAAAGGAAAGAGTATGTCAGCGGTTTGCTGGATTCCGAACTCTGGGAAATCACGCGTGACGAATGGAACGCGCGTCATGTTGGCTAATATAAGTTATGTTATGTCTGCTCATCGCTCACAGCGGACCTCCAGCTCTGTTAGCTTGTCCGCTGCGTGCCAACAGCGGACATGGCTAACTCTTACTGTTATAGATCATGGGGGGTCAGCTCAAAGGCTGATTAACCCCATTCTCCATAGAATTCCTCAAACATTAAGAAAATGTATTCAAAAATGGATAAATGTAACCATTTGGATATACTTAAAAAAATGGTAGCGTAGCTGTGTAAACTATCATCATTCATGTTACCCAATAGTTTCTTAAGGTTACTGTTCGTAAAAAGCGAGCGGTAGACAGGATGTACCATAGAGGATCATTTTTATGAGACTTAAGCTAATAGTCAAAAGTCTTGCTCTGGCGGGGTTACTTTCTTCCACGGCACTGACGCCATTGTTCGCACAGGAAGCTCCTAAAGAGGCGACTGCGGCAACAAAGCAAGCTAACGATGCACTTTATAGCCAGCTTCCTTTTTCTGATAACACTGACTTTACCAATGCCCATAAAGGCTTTATTGCCGCTTTGCCTCAGGATGTTATCAAAGGTGAGCAAGGGAATGTCATCTGGGATCCGCAGAAATACGCCTTTATTAAAGAAGGGGAAAAGTCTCCTGACAGCGTCAACCCGAGCCTGTGGCGCCAGTCTCAGTTGATCAATATCAGTGGTCTGTTTGAAGTGACGGATGGAGTTTATCAGATCCGTAACCTTGACCTCTCAAATATGACCATCATTGAGGGTAAAGAAGGGATTACCGTCGTTGACCCCCTGATTTCAGCAGAAACCGCGAAAGTGGGCCTCGAACTGTATTACAAAAACCGTGGGAAAAAACCGGTTGTTGCCGTGATTTATACCCATAGCCATATCGACCACTACGGCGGGGTTCGCGGTGTTGCCGATGAAGCTGACGTAAAATCCGGTAAGGTGAAGATTTACGCACCTGCGGGCTTTATGGATGAGGCTGTATCCGAGAATGTCATGGCGGGTAACGCCATGAGCCGCCGTGCCAGCTACATGTACGGCAACCTTCTGAAACCAGACGTAAAAGGTCAGGTCGGTGCAGGTCTGGGTACCACCACCTCTGCGGGTACGGTAACGCTAATCGCGCCGACGAATTACATCACCAAAACGGGTCAAAAAGAGACGATTGACGGGCTGACCTATGATTTCATGATGGCGCCAGGATCTGAAGCCCCATCAGAAATGCTGTGGTTTATCGAAGAGAAGAAACTCATCGAAGCGGCAGAAGACGTCACCCATACTCTCCATAACACCTACTCGTTGCGCGGCGCGAAAATTCGAGATCCACTGGCATGGTCGAAATACATCAACGATGCTATCAATCTCTGGGGGGATAAAGCCGAAATTATCATGGCGCAGCACCATTGGCCGACCTGGGGTAACGAGAACGTCGTTAAGCTGATGAAGAGCCAGCGTGACCTGTATCGTTATATCAACGACCAGACCTTACGTATGGCGAATACCGGCCTGACGCGTGACGAAATTGCCGCGAACTTTAAACTGCCTGATGGTCTGGCGAAAACCTGGGCCAGCCGGGGTTATTACGGTTCCGTCAGCCATGACGTGAAAGCCACCTATGTGTTCTATCTCGGCTGGTTCGATGGCAACCCGGCAACCCTGGATGAGTTGCCACCAGAAGAAGCGGCGAAGAAATTTGTCGATTACATGGGCGGTGCGGATAACATCCTGAAAAAAGCCAAAGAAGATTATGATGAGGGCAACTTCCGCTGGGTCGCACAGGTTGTAAGCAAAGTTGTCTTTGCCGATCCAAATAACCAGGCGGCACGTAATCTGGAAGCGGATGCGCTTGAACAGATGGGCTATCAAGCTGAATCCGGTCCGTGGCGTAACTTCTACCTGACTGGCGCGCAGGAGCTGCGTAATGGCGTTCAGAAACTGCCAACGCCGAATACGGCCAGCCCGGATACGGTGAAAGCTATGACGCCGGAAATGTTCTTCGATTACCTCGGGGTGCATATTAACGGTGAAAAAGCGGCCAATGCCAAAGCTGTATTTAATATCGATTTGGGCAGCGACGGCGGTAAATACAAGCTGGAGCTGGAAAACGGCGTGCTGAACCACACCGCAAATGCCGAAGCGAAAGATGCGGACGCGACTATTACGCTCAACCGCGAGACACTGAATAAGATCATCCTGAAAGAAGAAACTCTGAAACAGGCTGAAGATAAAGGTGATGTGAAAGTCACCGGTAATGGTGCGAAGCTGGATGAGATGCTGAGTTATATGGACAAGTTTGAGTTCTGGTTCGACATCGTCACACCATAAAATAAATCCCCTGCGGCACCTGCGTTGCAGGGGATTTTCTTAAGTAAAACAGTTATGCGTTTGTTTTCATACTCACTTCTGTCGTCTCTGTTTTATCTGGCCTCTGCATCTGCTGTTGCCGCAGAAGACCATGTACAGGATGCAGCCCAGGCTAACAACCCCCTGGTGAATATGACTGCCTTTAATATGTAGAACTATTATATCGGTGATGTCAGCGGCACAGATAAAGATGCCAACCAGTTCTGGTTTCGTTATGCTCAGCCGTTTGCTCTGGGCGACAGTAACTGGTTATTACGTGGTTCACTTCAGGTCAATACCTACCCGACGCCACCTAATGGCGGGCATAAAACCGGTCTGGGTGACCTGAACCTTTTCGCGTCATGGCTGATTGATACCGGTAATCCGGCTGTGAGTTTCGGCTTTGGTCCACAAATTACAGCCCCGGCTGCAACCGATGATGCGCTGGGAACAGAGAAATGGTCCGCGGGTCTGGTCAACGTGCTGTTTGATGCCAGTTCGAAGAAATTCCAGTACGGTTATCTGGTTTCCTGGCAGCATAGTTTTGCCGGGGAAGATGACCGAAGAGACGTGAACCTCTGAATCGCCACGGATAATTTAGACAGCTCCTGTCTATTTAAGATGGATTATTTAAGGTGTAGGTAACGCCTGCTCCTCGCTCAGAGCTGACTGTGAGATTTAATTGTGAGCTGCACGATTACACTGGCAACTCACAATCTGAGGGAATACAGTTAATTGCTGGCCTGCTGCTGTACCCATTCTTCATAGACCTGCTCAGGCCAACCCAAGAAGGAGCCGCTTTTGCTGCGGTGCGGCGCGGGAAATTCCTTTTTCTTTTCCCACATGCGCCATAGCGTAGGGTGGCTTTTCCCGGTCAGTTTGCACATCTCTTTAAGTCCAATATATCTCGTGGCCATAACTACCTCACACCGCGCTAATCGCTGTTTGTACTACCCGATAACCACGTCTCCGGGGTTTCTTCTTCTTCGGCTGGATTTTCGTTCCGGCTACCTTCGGTGCTGGTGGCATCGGTACACTTACGCCGTTCCTCATGTTCCGCCGGGCATTCATCTGCCAAACCAACCGCTTTGTGTGGTCGCAACCATCGTCAATCTGGACGCTGGCTTTCACCAGCTCGTCGTTCAGGTCGGCATACTCAGGCATAGCCGTCACCTGCTACAGTCGAACCCATGTCTGATACCATACTTTCCCAGACTTCAATTCCCGTCTGATTGATGGATTTATCGCTCGCCAGACATTTATCAAACATGGCGATGGCTGCCGCCTCCCATCCCTGGTAGTTCAATTGCAGCGCTTCAAGAAAATAAGCATCGACGAGCTGCCTGACGCCGGGAACGCCGCCAACAATATTTACCCTAATAGGTAGGGTATTGGCGTTTACAGTGAACCATTCGCCGCCGTTTTGATTAACGACATGGCTATAAATCGCCGCCGCATACTGATTAGCCAGCGAATTCAGACGGAAATTTTGCGTAATGAGTGCCATTTTTAGATCTCCCATCCGATAGCCTGGAAAAGCCCCATTTTGGAGTGGTACCAACGTGTACCGCGGCGTTCAGCTTCTGACATCATCAGGTGAAATGCGTGCATGAATGGGGCTAGCTCCACTATTGCCCGGCGCGACAGTAAACCATCAGGAGTCATGAATTCATGCGTATCAGTAGGGATTTGGTAGGCGTTTACCAGGTTGCGGCATTTCGCATCTGTCATACCGCTTTTAGAGACCACCTGGCGGTAACCGACATATCCGGCACGCATGGTGCCGCGCTTAATGTTTTCCACCGCCTCGGTGACAGTCTCGATCTTCTCTTCGACATGATTCAGCCGTTTCTGCTGGCGGACTGCATCAGCGGCCATTGCTGCGATCATCTCGATTTCAGTCAATGGCTGCTGTCGCTGAGTGCGGAAGTAGTCATTGACCAGCTCGCGCTGAACCTGCCAGGCCAAATCGTCGTTGAAAGGCTTGGTGAGCATTAGGTATCCAGTTTCCGTAAATACCCGCAGGCCACGAAACGGTACATCGACATTGAAAGAACGTAATACGTTGTTTTCCGAGTATTCAATAAGATACGTATCAACACCTTCAACGAAGCGGTCTTTATTGCGAAGGAATGCGGCGCTAGCAGTCCCTTCAGGGCGATCATGTACTTCATCGATCATCGCCAGAGTTACAATGCGCTGTCCGCGATATTCGACTGCCGGAAGTTGTTTATTGTTGATGGTAATTGTATTCATGCTTTATCTCCAAAGGAGCGGCGAAGCGCTTTCTTAAGTTTTTTACCGTTATTAACCGAGCAATACAGTTCAGCCAATTCCTGTGCCATCAGTTGCTCGCCTGTCTCTTCATGAACGAAATACTGTTTCGGATTGTTTTTGATAAACTCCTGTACCATTGGCAGAGCGAGAAACTCTTCCGGGCTGTAAATTTTCGACTGCCGCCGCAGGTGCTTCGCGTTTGGCACCTTGTGGGCAGACTCAACAGAAAAAATGTTTGCGTTATCCTGGTTAGCCACGCTTCCCCCTTAAAACGGTTTCGTTTTCATGAATTCGCGGTACTGATCGGTTAATGCGTCATGCTTTTCCTGCCACTGCTGGATCTCGCGCTTACGAGCGAGCAGGCGGCGAATACGACGAATGCAGCGACGGTGCGCCGACGTGTAAACCAACCTTTCGCGCCCCTGCTGATAAACCGTTACTCCGTAGCGTTCGACTGGTGTATCCGGATGATGAGTCCTTGCTCCCACAAGGTGGAAAGCGTGGGTTGTCATGTAATGCGCCAGGTTGTTCAGGGCCGCGCTACGGCTCAGGCAACGTTTGCGGTAACCGTGGCGCGTCACAATGTAGACCGGACGGAGAGGGCGGCTAAACGCTGCATCAATACCTGTCTTTTGTTTGCTGGTGGACATTTCTATCTCCTTTAATTGGCTACTTCGTTTAGCTGCAGGCCCATTTCGCGGGCCATCTCAATGAATGTGTCTATCGCGCAGATATGCTCTTCATCACGTAACCTGCGGTCGGCCTTTACGCGCCCATTCTCGATGTACAGAACCACACGACCGGTAAAGTCGGGCATAACATGCAGCTCGACGGGTAACACTGGCACCGCGATATTCACGCCCTTGTAGCTGGTGGTTGATTGCTCAGTTGCCATTGCTTCCCCCTTGATGCTCAAAAGCCTGTTCAGCTAAATTCGCTATAAGCGCGTTCATAAATTCCATTCCATGCGGAGAGAGCTTATTTAATTTATTGCTCATGCATGCGCTGTAGTGGTCAGATATATGTCGCTCGGCTTCTGCTCGTTTGGTGGAGTCGTACACCATCGCTTCAAATATCTTTATTAGCGCTTTTGTTAATATCTCTTCGCTTAATTCAATGGTCGTCACTTCATCATTCGGTAGCTTCACGAGGACGAAATTGCTACCCGTTTTTCGCTTCATCGAATTCAGCTTGGCAATAACGATACGGCGACGGCGAGTTTCAATTAAACTTGTCATTTATTTTCTTCCCTCTCGAGGTTGTCAAGGAATACAGAAATCTTTCCGCTGATCTCATAAGCCAGACCGATTAACTCATCATCCTTTTCACATCCATCCGTTCCTCTTTCAAAGATGTTCTGTAGGAGAGCATTCAATTGACGCCCACGATTAGAGGCAGTTAGAACATCACAAATATTAATCTTTGCATTCTTCATAACTACGCTCCGTATGCTTTTCGTAGATAAAGCTGAGCAATCACTTCCTGACCATTTGCCATAAAAAGAAGCGCTGTTTGATATGCTGATTTGTCTTTGATAAAACTCATAATTAAGCCTCCGGTGAATTTAGAATGTGGACATCCCCAGCAATTAAGCTGTAATTAAAAACTATTTAATTGATTTACTGTTTAGTTGTTTTTATCAAGATCATCTATGTAGGTTTCGATTTTTTCCTGCGTCTTATAAAGAGAGCGCAGCAAGCATGCAATTGCGCAATCAGTAGTCTGTTCCCCATTGGTTTGACTATAGATAAGTTCAAGTAGTGATGTGTTTTCAATAATCTCTGCATTGATGGCTTCTAAAATACTAACAGGAGTGTTCATTATTTATTCTCCGCTGTTTCAGAATTGAATATGGTGTTTAATGAACAGATGTCATTAATAATCTGATTCATGCATATACCGACAAGTGATGTGATTTGATATTCGGTTTCGTTATCATCAGCTACGTATGCAAGAGTATTAACAACCTTATCCATGTTCTCTATCACGTTGCGAATAATAAGTTGTTCTTGGTTGGAAATAGATTTCATGCGGCACCGCCCTGGACGCGAGCTTCTTTTGCATATTCGCGGGCAAGCTCAATAAGTTCAAAGGCAATACTTTTTACTGTTTCACTACCAGAACATAAGCAGACCTCAGAGGCCGCAAGTAGATCGTCTATATTTCCGAGGGCGCCTAATGGCGTCATATCCATGCCGTGAAATTGATTTTCTGATTTTCTGCTCATCTCATTAGCTCCGTTGTTTGCTGATGAGATAATCGTAACTAAAGTATCACTAGCGCGCAAGTGTCTCTGATACTATTCTTTCGCTAAATGATAAAAAAAATGCCGGATATCCGGCATCTAATTGATAAATATGAATTAAAAAATATCCCACCGAGCATCCACTACAACACCTATGATTTCACACTCGCCATCCATCTCGATCATCGGGTATTGAGGATTTAGTGGTTTAAGAAATTCTCTACCCATGTCAGTTACATATTTTTTGAAGGTAACCTCTTCTGTATTTTTCTTTTGAGCAATGACATAACAGTTGGAGTGCGGATCTTTTTCTGGATCAACTAGGATAGACATTCCTTCTGGGAAAGTAACCCCGGTAGGTGCTGTCATTGAATCTCCGTGTACTTCAAGCCAAAATCCTTTTTCACCTGCGTATTTCACCGAATCCTGCCAATTATCAATGTCATGAATACTGTAATTGTCACCATGATGTGCAAATTGCCCAGCCTGGACCCAATTTAACTTGGGGTAGCTATAACGAATCTCAGGCTGTACTCCTGCCCTGACATTCGTAACCCACTCTGGTTTGTTCTCGACCCCAGACTGGAGCCATTGGGGATCACATTCTAGCGCTGAGGCGATTTTGAATAGGGTATTCCCATTGAAGCTTTTGGTTAAACCTTGCTCTGCCTTACTGATCGCAACCCTGGTCACACCAGCCTTTTTTGCAAGTGCTTCTTGGGTAATGCCTAACTCTGATCTGCGTTGAATTAGACGCTCGGCGAAAGTGTTCATTTTTGCCTCCATTGATTTCGAAACTAAAGTAGCACGTTTGTTTGATACTTTGGATTCTATTTGCTAACATCAGCTGATACAATAGTTTCCAAAAGGGTTAACTCATGGAGCTTTACGAAATTCTTAAGAAGCATTTTAAAACAAACGCGAATATCGGAAGGAATTTCCCCAAGCGAGGTAAGGCTAGAACCAGTCAGGCAGTAGGCAAATGGAGACTGAGAGGAGTGCCTGAAGATGTAGCGATTCTCTGTCATTTAGATGCATCCATTCCTTACGAACATTCTTCTTTGGCAAACAAAAGTGCCTCCTGAATACCACGGTACGGTAATGCCTGAATCTTTTAGCCACACAGACGGTGAGTGGATTCAGGAGCAGTTATTGAGTTTAACACCAGCGGCTCGTCAAAAGGCTGTTGCCAGATACGCCGCTGTTTATCTGGAGACGTTTGAGTCCGAGCCGGTTTCCTTTCGAAAAGAGAACCGGGCACGGCATGAAGCCAATGTGCGGCTTCGTCTGTTCGTGAGAAATCACGGCAGAGCTTTGCAGGGGTATACCGCCGAGCCTCCACTGGCGGGAGCACAACAGAGTTACTGAAAAGGTGCCCGGACAGAATGCAGGCTTAAAGGTGCCTGGTCAGATTGGCAACCACTTCACCCGGCTCTCCGTGTGTACTAGTAAGGTGGTACGAAATCATGGGGAAGAGGGAAAGGGGGGTAAGGGGGGATTGGGTGTAGGGGTAGGAATAGGGCCTTTTCCAACAGAAGACATCCATAGGTTAAGTAGATCTCTGTCTTAAGGGCAGCACCAGAAAAACGCCCGTACCAGCAAGGTAGTACGCAGTGTCAGGCACAGAGAATTTGAAAGGGTTCTTCCTGGAAGAGTTTATTTCATGAGGGAGAAATCAGAGGGTCGGCTGGCAGCCTTTGGGGAGGCCACCAGCCATGTGAAGGGGAATCTATGAAAACCACATCACACGAATATTATCTCATCGCTACGGAGGCGGAACAATGCTGACGATCACACCGAATTTTGCACAGGAACGCGCTCTTGCCATGTTGCGCCGTGACTGGAAAACCTATACCACCTTCATGGTGTACGCACCAACAGGAAGCGGCAAAACCGGTCTGGCGGCTTTCATCGTTGCCGGGTTCGTCAGTCGCGGCAAGCGTGTATTGTTCTGTGCTCCATATACCATCCTGATTAACCAGACTGCAGACCGCTTTGTCGAGTACGGGTTACCTGGTGATGAAATCGGGTATATCTGGGCAGGTCATCCTAATTACGATCCGTCACTGAAAATTCAGATCGCCAGTGCCGATACGCTTATCCGTCGTGTATTTCCTGACAACATCGATTTACTGATCATCGACGAAGCGCACCTGCGCAAGAAGCGCATCCTGCAGGATATCGAACGCCTGCATGCTAAAGGTGTGAAAGTAATTGGCCTGTCGGGCACACCGTTTTCACCGTTCCTGGGCAAATACTATGACCGCCTGATTAAGCCGACCACCATCGGCGAGCTGATCCAGCGTGGCGATCTGAGCAAATACGAGTTTTACGCACCGACGAAGCCCGACCTGAAAGGGGTTAAAACCAAATCCTCCCTCGAATATGGCAGCGACTATAACGATAAGCAGGTGGCAGAAATCATGTGTGGCTCAACGCTGGTGGGCGATATCGTCCAGAACTGGCTGGAGAACGGGCATGATCTGCCGACAATCGCTTTCTGTGTGAATGTGGATCACGCCAACTATCTGACTATCCAGTTTAACCAGGCGGGTGTTAACGCAGAGGTAATGGTCGCCGAAACACCAGTTGAGGAACGGCAGACCATCATTCACCGGTTTGAAACAGGTGCGACGAAAATCATCGTTAGCGTCGGCGTACTGGTTGCCGGGTTCGACAGCGATGTGCGCTGCATCATCTATGCCCGCCCGACCAAAAGCGAAATTCGCTGGCTGCAGGCGCTGGGTCGTGGTCTGCGCACCGCGCCGGGCAAAGAGTCCTGTCTCATCTTCGATCACAGCGGAACAGTTCACCGCCTCGGCTATCCCGATTCTATTGAATACAGCGAGCTACCGGGCAAATCAGACGGGATGGAAGATGCTGCCCGCCGTACTGCTGAAGAACGAGCTGAGAAGCTGCCTCACGAATGCTCGCAGTGCCACTACATGAAACCTGCAGGCGTCTACGTTTGCCCAAAATGCGGGCATAAGCCGCTGGCCGGTGAAGATATTGATACCGACACAGGACGCAAACTCAAAAAGCTTGGCGCAGGGCAACAGAAGCCGACGCAGGCAGAGAAGCAGGCCTGGTGGAGCCAGATTAAATTTTATCAGCGCCAGCGCGTATCACAGGGGAAAAAGCCTTTAAGCGATGGCTGGTGTGCAAATACATTCCGGGATCGCTTCGACGAATGGCCGCGCAACCTGAGCGATTACCCGATGGATATAACGCCCACGGTAAGCAATTTCATTAAGCACAAGCTGATTGCCTTTGCGAAAGGGAAAGAAAAGGCAAAGCGGCAGCAGGAACAGGCTATGCCAGATGTCCCGACGCCAGCCCACCGGGCAACGAAAATTATTATCGATATCAGACAGCAGTTAGGTAAACGAGCATGAAAACGACAGATGCAGCAAAAGGTCAGTGGGCGATGATTTTTGAGCATTTCGGTTTGCCGCCGATTAATGCTCGCAATCACTTTAAAGGCGAATGCCCGGTATGCGGCGCGCGGGGCAAACTGCGCATTGACGATCGGGATGGCCGGGGTACCTGGATTTGTGTGTGTGGCTACGGTGACGGAATGAAACTTGTCACCCTGACACAGGGCAAATCATTCAATGAAATTTGCTCCGAGATTGACAAGCTTATCGGTAACAATTTCGAGCGGATAAAAGTGCCAGCCGCCAGCAGCGCCAGCAGCCTGCGCACAAAGGTACTCAATAAGTTTTCTAAGCTGCAGCCACTGCGCGGCACCGCCGGCGCAGGCTACCTCAGCGGCAGGGGAATATTCAGCCTCCCGTCCGAGGCAGTCAGGTTTAACGATAAGCAACGCCACAATAAGAGCATCTATCAGTCGCTTTACTCGCTGGCAACAGACGATAAAGGGGAGCTGTGCTACCTGCATCAGACGTTACTCGACGGCCCGAAGAAAGCTGACATCGGCACCAGCGCAAAACGCCTCAAGTCATTGCAGGACGATAATTATCTGGATCATGCCCGGTCAGTTGCGATCCGGATGTTCCCGGTTGCCAGTACGCTGGGCATCGCCGAAGGAATCGAAACCGCACTGTCGGCGCATCAGATTTATAAGGTAAATACCTGGGCAACCATCAACAGCGGCTTTATGAAGAAATTCAGAGTGCCGGCAGGCGTACGGAACCTGATTATTTTTGCTGACAGGGACGAGAACAGCGCGACGGGGCTTGCGGCCGCGATGGAATGCGCCCACGCCAATCTGCTAGCCAAAAACGACCTCGTAAGCGTCCGCGTCTATTACCCGGATCACGATGATTTCAACAATATGCTCATGAATGGTGACCAGGTTCGTGAGATCCCTTTCTTCAAAAAGGCGGCCGCATGAAACTCGAATCGTCATTGAAACACTTCAGCCCGCAGGGACTGGCTATCACTGATTCATCCAAATCCACCTCTCCTGACAGGATCACCGGTACCGATGTTGTGGCCGCGCTCGGCTCCACTGCTGCGAAAGCCAGATTTGGGCTTTGTGCGTTTCTCGGTAAAAACGGCATCAGCGCAGGAGACGAAGATAAAGCGGTGCAGGAGCTGGCACGAATAGCGATGAATAATGCACCGAAAAATGTGCGTAAGGCTGCGGGAGGTCAATTTGGTAACTGCATGCTCATTCTGGCCCGGTTCGCCTTTACTGAATATTCTCGCTCGGCTGGCAGCGCCTCTGAATGCCCTCACTGCAAAGGTAAAGGGCTGGTGGAGGTTCAGGAACAGGTGGTTCGTTATCCTGGCTACATAGGTGCCGACGGCGAAGAGAAGATTGCCCCCTGGGTAGAGATGCAGACGGTTAAGAAACAATGCCAACACTGTGACGGAAAAGGAGCTTTATCGGCCCGCTGCCGGTGCAAAGGGATCGGACGCGTACTTGATCGTAAGGCCACCAGCGAACAGGGCGCCCCGGTGTTTAAAGAATGTGAGCGCTGTACCGGGAAGGGATTTGCGAGCATGCCCTCAACAAACGTCCATAAAGCGATTCTGAGCCTTGTCCCCGATCTGCACGTCAGAACATGGACACGCAACTGGAAACCCTTCTATGACGGTATGGTACAGGAATGCCGCTGGGCAGAAGGAAAGGCAGAAATAGCGTTCGAGCGCGCAACTAAGTTTTGAACTATGGCAGCATTATTTTGAATTTTAATGCTAAAGTGATTGCTTTTGTCCGAAGTTGTCGTGTATGCTTCTAATTATGCAGTATATCGCCTATAGATAATTAACTCCGAAGAACCCGCCATCGAGCGGGTTTTTTGTATCCGAATTTCACCGCGCACCGCCCGCGCAACAATCCCACCGAACCATACCCTTTGAAATGAACCCTTGAGGGAGCCAGTTCGTGCTGGCGAGCCTCGGTGGGTTGGCTTCCTGTGCGGCAAACGTTCATTATCAAAGTGAAGGTATGGATAAAATTGGTGATGGAACTATCTCCTCGATGCTCGCAACCCAATCACCTCGATACTTGCAGCCTCAGTAACCAATACACCTGGAGCTGATATAACAGAAGATGCAATTT
>NZ_JAERMU010000046.1 GCF_016756775.1 Dryocola clanedunensis subsp. sulfonylureivorans
CGTTAAAATCTACACCACAGACTTGAGAGCCTAAGGTCGGATACGACGTCCGGACTGCGTTCAGAATAAACTGGCCGGTTTACTCTGAACAGGGGGAATAATACAAGGTCGGATAAGCGTAAGCGCCATCCGACACTACCAGCCAGTTTAACCGCCGAACACGTCCGGGTCCGGACCAAGCCGCTTACCGCTGTCCAGCTTCGTAATCTCCCCCAGCTCATCCTTATCAAGACGGAAATCAAACACGTCAAAGTTCTCGGCAATGCGCGATGGCGTTACCGATTTTGGAATCACCACCAGACCGCTGTCCAGATGCCAGCGAATAACAATTTGCGCCGGGGTTTTGCCGTATTTATCCGCCAGATCGCGAACGATCTTTTGATCGAATACGCCCTGGCCGCCCTGGGCCAGCGGGCTCCATGACTCGGTCTGGATTTTGTGCGTGGCGTTCCAGGCATGCAGCTGACGCTGCTGCATTAACGGGTGCAGCTCAATCTGGTTGATAACCGGCGTAACGCCCGTTTCATCAATCAGCCTCTGCAAATGGTTGACCTGAAAATTACAGACGCCGATGCTCTTCACCAGCCCCTGCTTTTGCAGCTCAATCATCCCCTTCCAGGCTTCAACGTAATGGTCCTGGCTCGGTACCGGCCAGTGCATCAGGTAGAGATCGACGAAATCAAGCTGTAGCTTTTCGAGGCTCTCTTCCAGCCCCTGACGGGGGCGCTGCTGGTTGTCATTCCAGAGTTTGGTGGTGATAAACAGCTCGTCACGCGGCAGGCCTGCATTTTTTAGCGCGCTGCCCACGCCGTCTTCGTTTTTATACGCCGCGGCGGTATCGATTGAGCGATAGCCGACTTCCAGCGCCTTCTCAATGGCCAGCCCGACCTGTTCGTTAGTCGCCTGCCATACGCCGAGGCCCAACTGAGGCATCACGTTCCCGTCCTGGAGCCTGATTACTGTTGGATTAGCCATGCGTTCCTCCTTAATGAGCGATAGCACCGGGGCGAACCCCGGTGAAACAATTGCATTTAAGTCTGGACCATATACCCGAAAACGAAAACCAAATGGGCAAATTACTTAGCGGGCGGCTTCGTAAATGCGGCGGCTGACGTCGAGGGTAATGTCCTGATGCTCACCCAACTGGGTCATGCCTTTTTCCTGCAGTTTGTTCAGCAGGGCCGGGATGGTGCTGCCGTCCAGACCGTAGGCGGACAGGCGGGTTGGGGTGCCCATTTTCTCGAAGAAGTTGCGGGTCGCTTCAATTGCCGCATCGATGCGCTCTTTTTCGCTGCCCTCGGTGATATTCCACACGCGTTCCGCGTACTGCAGGAGCTTGTCGTGTTTCTCGGCGCGCTTCTCATTGAGCAGGGAAGGCAGGACAACCGCCAGCGTCTGGGCGTGATCCAGACCGTGCATTGCGGTCAGCTCGTGGCCCAGCATGTGCGTTGCCCAGTCCTGTGGAACACCGGCGCCAATCAGGCCGTTGAGGGCCATAGTTGCAGCCCACATGACGTTAGCACGCACGTCATAGTTTTCTGGTTCTTTCAGCGCTTTCGGGCCGTCTTCAACCAGCGTCAGCAGGATACCTTCTGCGAAGCGGTCCTGAACCTTCGCGTTAACCGGATAAGTGATGTACTGCTCGACAGTATGCACGAATGCATCAACCACGCCGTTAGCAACCTGACGTGGCGGCAGGGTGTAGGTGTAAACAGGATCCAGTACGGCGAAGACCGGCTGTACGTGCTCGGACATGAACGCGCGCTTGTCGCCAGTTTCGCGACGGGAAACCACCGCACCTTTATTAGATTCAGAACCCGTTGCAGGCAGCGTCAGCACGGAACCCATAGGAATGGCGCTCTGTACGTCGTTACCGTGGGTCAGCAGGATATTCCACGGATCAACGTCAGCCGGGTAGTTGGCCGCGGCCGCGATGAATTTCGTGCCGTCCAGGACGGAGCCGCCGCCGACAGCCAGCAGGAACGTCACGTTCTCTTTGCGGACGATTTCTACGGCTTTCATCAGCGTTTCGTAGGCCGGATTTGGTTCGATGCCGCTAAATTCCAGCACGTCCAGACCTTCCAGCGCGGCGTAAACCTGGTCCAGCACGCCGTTTTTCTTCACGCTGCCGCCGCCGTAGGTGATCAGCACGCGGGCATGGGCGGGGATCTGGTCGCGTAATTCGGCGATAGCGCCTTTACCGAACAGGATGCGGGTAGGGGTATGTAAATTGAAGTTATTCATTATTGGGTTCCCGTATATGGCTGGAAGGGGGAAAAGCAACACGCTTTTGATGGTGCCCATTGTCGTCCTGTGGACGCCATCTCTCAATGCATATTCCTGCCTTTGTCTTGCCCATTTCTCCTGGTCGCTGGAGGAAAATCTAAAATAGAGGCACACTGTAAAAGCTAAAAAACCCCTCGAGAGCCTGCGAAAATGAACCGGAAAGCGATTTGTCAGCAACTGACTCAAAAGATTAATCAATTGATACAGAATGAAAATGTTGCCGGGGAAACGCTGCCAAACGTGCGGCTTCTCTACGGGACAAAGCCTAACGGCAGAACGCCGGTGATGTATGAGCCGGGGATAGTAATTCTCTTCTCCGGGCATAAAACGGGCTATATCAACGACCGCGTGTTCCGCTACGACGCCAACGAATATCTGCTGCTGACGGTTCCCTTACCCTTCGAGTGTGAAACTTTCGCGACGCCGGAAGTGCCGCTGGCGGGAGTGCGTATCAACGTGGATATTTTGCAGCTTCAGGATCTGCTGATGGACATCGGTGAGGATGATTTATTTCACCCGCAGGCGTGCTCCACGGGCATAAACTCCGCCGAGCTTTCCGGGGAGATCCTCTGCGCGGTGGAGCGCCTGCTGGATGTCATGGAGCGTCCGCTGGACGCCAGGATCCTGGGCAAGCAGATCATCCGCGAAATCCTCTACCATATTCTGACCGGGCCACGGGGCGGCGCGCTGCTGGCGCTGGTGAGTCGCCAGACGCACTTTAGCCTGATCAGCCGCGTGCTCCGGCGCATCGAAACGCAGTACACGGAAAACCTCTCCGTTGACCAGCTGGCGGCGGAAGCCAACATGAGCGTGTCGGCCTTCCACCATAATTTTAAATCCGTCACCAGCACCTCGCCGCTGCAGTACCTGAAGAGCTACCGGCTGCACAAAGCAAGAATGCTGATCCTGCACGATGGCCTGAAGGCCAGCACCGCTGCGGTAAAGGTAGGTTATGAGAGTGCCTCGCAGTTCAGCCGCGAGTTTAAGCGCTATTTCGGCGTGACGCCGGGCGAGGATGTGGCGCGAATGAGGACGATATAAGAGGTGAAGAGCGTGCCCCAGGAGGGGCACGCCACTACTGCATTACTTCGTGTCGAACTTAACAGGATTATCGCGATAGGCTTTCAGCTTCGTGCGCATCCAGCTGCTGCTGTTCTGGTTAACCGCGCTGACAACGCCCGTTGTCGCACCCCCACCAACCTGCACGTGGAAAATCCCGCGTGAAGGGAAGTCCAGATATTTAGGCGTAGTGAAATCCCACTCGTGGCGGCTGAACAGCTCGCCTGAGTTGTGGCCCATCATACCGGCGAAGGCGGAAGGGAATTCAATCTCCATCAGTTTTTTATTGATGGCGTTGATATCGCTGCCGATCTCAGCATGGCCCATGAGATAGCTGCCGCCGGTGCCCCAGAACTGATCTTCCAGTACGGTCACGGCCTCGTTAGTGTCAGCCAGGCGGCTGGCAGGCATCTGCCACGGCATGACAGGCTGACGCAGGTGGCGACTGAGCGAAGCGCAGAAGTCGAATGAGCGATCCCATTCAAACGGCGAGTAGCAATAGCCGTTATCGTAGGCACGAATGGTGAAGTCATCGGCCTCATAACAGTCAGTTGCCATGAAGTCAGCGCCTTTTGCCACTGCGGCAGCGCCGTTAGCCAGCGTGTACGGGGTTTCTTCAAAAACGCCTACCATTAAAGCGTATTCGGCGGTCAGTTTCCCTGCGAGCTCCGGGGTCATGGTCATTTTCTTATGGGTGCCATCCGCAGGATCGAACACGTCATCATAGGTGAAATCGCTGTACAGCCACTGTGAACCCGCTACGCTCCACAGGTTAACCTGCCAGCCAAGCACTACGTCCGGGGCCACAACGCGCACCACCCAGTTCACGGCTTTGATATAGCCCTTGAGGGTATCGGTGATGCCCGCAGGAATATCGATTTGCACATTATGATGCGCAAGCGCTTTGGCCAGCGGCTCGCGCACCGGGATTTCATAGGTCGCTGTAAAACCGTTTTTCTGGCATTCGCCGAGGTAGTCCGGGTTGACGATAAAGCCTGCCGGGACTTCGTGATCGGCATCTTTAGTCGCCTGAGCGATTTGCAGCGCCTGGATGAAGTTCGCGAAGCTGTACATCAGACGCGTTGCATCGCCAATGATGTGTGTCACATCGCCCAAAGAGAGGTTACAGGTGTAGGAAACCATCATCGGCAGTACCGGCTCGTGCAGTTTGTCTGCGACCTGACGGGCCATTGCAATGACCTGTGAAGTCGGCTCTTTAGCCGGGTCCAGATACCCCCCCGCATCACCCATACCGTCATCGCCGGAATATTTGAACAGGGAAGAGACACGCGCCTCGACGAAATCATCCGCGTTAGACGGCGACATGTTCGCGCAGCCACCGAAGCTCAGGAAGTTCGGGAAGCCTTTAACGCGCAGGTTGGCACCTTCGACGATCGTTAAGGTCAGCTGCACCGGTGTGTTTGATTCAACGGTCAGAGGTTCAGGTCTGGCATCGATGTAATACAGCACGCCGTCATGAATGAAAGAGCCTGAAACCACGAGGTAAGTGCCTGGAACGAGGGTAACGGACTCAACGTGGGTAGATTGCTGGGCAGGCAGGTTATCAAAGCGATACTCGCGCGGCGTGCTGCTAACTTCACGCAGGCGCAGACCAAAAGTCACGTCTACAGCTTTTTCCGCTGCAATATTGATTGTCATCTTTGCGGCGTCCGGCTGTGAATCACTGGACTGACGGATGCTGGTCTGGTCAAAGTTGATGGCATGGCGCTGCGCATCCAGGCTACCGTCAACCTCGTTAAATGCATAATGGATGTTGTTCAGCCTGACGTCGGCGATTCGTACGGCGTAGCTGCCGCTTACCGGCAGGTTATCCAGACGCAGCTGCTCCCCGGCGCGTAGCGCGGCAGTCAGTTTTTCAACGCCATTTTCCAGATAGGTCAGCTGGAAAGTTTCACCGTCAAGGGCGGGAATACTGCTGGTATCAATGGAGATATCGAGCGTGCTGCTGTGAACCTCTGTACCAAAATCAATCTCCAGCTCGGTCGACTCACCTTTACCAATGGAAAGTTCAGACTGACTCAGGATGACCGGCGCGGAAATAGTGCCGTCCGGCGTTTTCAGATCGGTCGCGACAACTTTATAGGTGCCGACGGTGACATCGAAGGTTGAAGTACCAGCCGCAGGATTTAAAGTGACGATTTGTTCACCGCGGATCAGGCTTAATTCGACTTCCACGTTTTCCAGACCGGCAGGATGATTTTTGGAGTTGATAACCAGCTGCCCGGTAACGTCTGGCTCTTCATCTGCGGCGGCAGAAAACGTGTTGCTCATGACTGACCACTTCGGTTCACTATCAGAGCTCGCATTGACGCCAATATGGACGTTGGTAATCATATTGCCGATGCGTTTACCATCCGCCTTTTTAATAATGACTTTTGTATCATATATACCGCTGCCCACCTCTTGAGCTTCTATTTCAGCGGTAAAGGAGTTCCACGGATCGGAGGTAACAGTCACATCTCCTTCGGTCACTTGTCCCGGTGCGCTAAATACAATAATCAATTCTTCGTTAATATTGACAGCTTCGCCGTTTCTTGACTTGAAGTTTTTAATTTCGGCAGTCGGATACCAGGTGTCGTCAGTCATGTTGAGGGTAAAGTCCAGTTGCATATTGTTTCTCCATTAAGTCAGATTATGTCGCTGTGTCATGGGCCTTTGCGCTAAAGCGTAGCCTGCAGACCAACAGCATTATTTCAATGAACGGATAACCCGTCGGGACAGGTTATCGGTGGAGAATTTATAATTTATCGCCAGCATCATTACCGTCATTTAATAGGGTCGATGATGTTATGTGAGAGCCGTTTATGTTTTTATTTTGATGTGATGGTTAAATGAGGTCATTTTAGGGATGGTGTTCCGCTATAAAAAAGCCCGGGTATCAGAGAAAGGCTGATACCCGGGCTTTTTTAAATAAAAACGAGGGGGGAGGTTATTTATTTACGCGAGTTTGACTTTTTTTTTGAGCACCACGAATAACGTGCCGACCAGGCCCGCAACCAGCAGCGCGATGGGCAGGATCACCAGAATAGTCATCACCTGATCTTCATGACGCTTCACGAAGGGGATCATGCTTAACGCGTAACCCAGGCTGGTCACCGCACCCACCCACAGCAGCCCGCTCAGCCAGTTAAAAAACTGAAAGCGACGATTGCTCAGGCCGGAGATGCCCGCCATGGTTGGCAGCAGGGTGCGCACAAAAGCTAAGAAGCGACCGGCGAGCAGGGCCAGCAGGCCGTGCTTATCGAACATATGCGTGGCGCGCTGGTGGTACTGGGCAGGCAGATGCGCCAGCCAGCCTTTCACCGTTTTCGTATTGCCAAGCCAGCGGCCTTGTAAATAGCTTAGCCAGCAGCCAAGGCTTGCCGCCGTGGTTAAGATAATCATCGTCGGGATGAAATCCATTACCCCTTTGGCTATCAGCGCCCCTGCCAGCAGCAAAAGACTGTCTCCGGGCAGGAAAGAGGCGGGTAACAACCCGTTTTCAAGAAAAAGCGTAGCGAACATGACGCAGTAGACGACACCAATCACGTGGGGATCCGCTAATGCGGCAAAGTCATGATGCCAGAGCGCCTGGGCGATATTTTGTATTACAGCCATGGAAAATCCTGTGGAACCGCTTAAATCATTCACCCGGGCAGGATGAACTTTAGTTAAGACATAGTGTAACGCGAAAAAGCCCGCGACACTTTGATCGTGGGCTCAACAAAACACAGCGGTGGGGAAATCCTTGTCTTCTCAGGTGTCCAGTGCTGGCAACTTCAGGCAATACGCTGGAAACCGGCCGTCAGGTCGTCGATCAGATCGTCGACGTTTTCAAGGCCAATATGGACGCGTACCAGCGTTCCTGAGAAATCTATTCCGCCTGCCGGACGGATCTCCGCCAGCTCCTCCGGCTGATTGGCAAGGATAAGCGATTCATAGCCTCCCCAGGAATAGGCCATACTAAAATAGAGGAAATGATCGAGATAATTTTGTAACTGAACGTCATCAAGGCGCTTTTTCAGCACGAATGAGAAAAGGCCGCTGCTGCCTGTAAAGTCACGCTTCCAGAACTCATGGCCTTTGCTGCCGGGCAGTGCAGGGTGGTTCACGCGCTCAACCAGCGGATGTTGTGAGAGCCATTCGGCAATTTTAATGCTGCTTTCTTCATGCTGACGCAGGCGAACGCCCAGGGTGCGCAGACCCCGGCTGGTCATATAGGCCGTGTCTGCATCCAGCATCTGGCCCATAAGATAGGAGTTCTCACGCAGCTGATCCCAGCAGCGGGCGTTGGCTACTGCTGTGCCAACCATCGCATCCGAGTGGCCAATCAGATATTTAGTCCCGGCTTGGATAGAGATATCAATGTCGAACTCCAGCGCTTTAAACAGAATACCCGCAGCCCAGGTGTTATCGATCATAATGATGGCGTCAGGAGCGACGCGACGAACGGCCTTCACAATTGCCGGTACGTCGTGGACTTCCATGGTGATGGAACCCGGAGCCTCAAGGAAAACAACTTTAGTATTTGGCTGCACCAGCTCAGCAATACCCTCGCCAATTAAAGGATCGAACCAGGTGGTGGTGACGCCGAGCTTCGCCAGAATTTTGGTACAGAAGTCCTGGGTGGGTTCATAGGCGCTGCCGGTAATCAGCACGTTATCCCCTTGTTCCACAAACGCCAGAATCGCATTCGACACGGCAGCGGCACCGCAAGGGTAAAGCGCGCAGCCTGCACCCCCTTCCAGTTCGCACATGGCTTCCTGCAATGAGAAATGAGTCAGGGTGCCGCGACGGCCGTAAAACAGCTCGCCTTTCGCCCGATTGGCCGTGGCCTGCCGCTTTGCTTCAACGGTTTCAAACACCAGCGAGGAGGCGCGTTGAATGACGCTGTTGACCGATCCCTGGGTGAATTTTTTATCGCGTCCGGCATTAACCAACGCCGTTTCAATGTGCTTCGCTGCCATCTGCTGTTACCCCGTTTAACCATCTGGATGTCTAAAGTTAACTTATCATGCTTTTTACGGCTTTCCTCCTGTCGTTTCACCTGGTATGTAAAAAAAGCGGATTATTCGGCAGCCGGGTGGTTTTCCTGTGTAAACGCAAGGAATGCATAGACAAATTCAGGCACTCTGGAAATACTAATGAGAACTACTATCAATTCGATGTCGTTTTGATATTATTACGAGCAGTTTTTGTATTATTTTCGCGGTGGAGACTAGTGTGACGAATAATTTGATGCAGACGGACCTTTCCGTCTGGGGCATGTATCAACATGCCGACATCGTGGTAAAGATTGTGATGATTGGCCTGATTCTGGCATCCGTTGTCACCTGGGCCATCTTCTTTAGCAAGAGCGTGGAAATGTTCTCCCAGAAGCGCCGCCTCAAGCGCGAGCAGCTACAGCTGGCAAATGCCCGCTCCCTGGATGAAGCCAGTGAAATGGCCACCGCGTTTGGCAACCGTAGTCTCAGCACTCTCCTTATCAATGAAGCCCAGAACGAACTGGAGCTTTCTGAGGGCAGCGAAGATAACGAAGGCATTAAAGAGCGTACCGGTTTCCGTCTGGAGCGCCGTGTTGCTGCCGTGGGCCGTCATATGGGCCGCGGTAATGGATTCCTTGCCACTATCGGGGTTATCTCCCCGTTCGTGGGCCTGTTTGGTACCGTCTGGGGCATCATGAACAGCTTCATCGGTATTGCCCAGTCGCAAACCACTAACCTTGCGGTTGTGGCACCCGGTATCGCTGAAGCACTGTTGGCTACGGCTATCGGTCTGGTTGCCGCTATCCCTGCGGTCGTCATCTATAACGTGTTTGCCCGTGTGATTGGTGGTTATAAAGCTTCTCTGGGCGATGTGGCCGCGCAGGTTCTGCTGCTGCAAAGTCGTGACCTTGATTTAGCCGCCAGCTCTGCTCGCCCGGTTCGTACGGCTCAGAAACTGCGTGTAGGTTGATCCCATGGCTTTACGTCTTAACGAAAATCTCGACGATAACGGTGAAATGCACGAAATCAACGTGACGCCGTTTATCGATGTCATGCTGGTTTTGCTGATCATCTTTATGGTTGCCGCGCCGCTGGCGACCGTGGATGTGAAGGTCAATCTTCCGGCCTCTTCCAGCCAGCCGCAGCCGCGTCCTGAAAAACCGATTTATCTGTCGGTGAAAGCCGATAAGACGATGTTTGTCGGCAATGATGAAGTGACGAAAGAGAACATGGTGAACGCCATTACTGCCGCCACTGAAGGGAAGAAGGACACCACCATCTTCTTCCGCGCGGATAAAACGGTCGATTACGAAACCATGATGAACGTCATGGATACGCTGCATCAGGCAGGCTATCTCAAGATTGGGCTTGTGGGTCAGGAAGTGACAAAAACGCAGTAAGTTTTATCCCCTCTCCCGCCCGGGAGAGGGGTTAGCATTATCCCAGATGTTCCCCACCGCAAACACCGTGGACTTCCGCCGTAACGTAGCTTGATTCCTGACTTGCCAGATAGACATAAACCGGCGCCAGCTCCGCAGGCTGTCCTGCGCGCTTCATCGGCGTCTGCTGGCCAAATTTCGGGATTTTATCCTGAGTCTGGCCGCCGGAGATTTGCAGCGCGGTCCAGATAGGGCCTGGGGCAACCACGTTCACGCGAATGCCTTTCTCCGCCACCTGTTTGGCAAGGCCACGGCTGTAGTTAAGAATCGCGGCTTTAGTGGAGGCGTAGTCCAGCAGGTGCGGGCTGGGCTGGTAGGCCTGAATGGAAGAGGTGGTAATAATGCTGGCGCCTGGCTTCAGGTGCGGCAGGGCTTCCTGCGTTATCCAGAACAGCGCAAAAACGTTGACCGCATAGGTCTTCTGAAACTGTTCGCTGGTGAGATCGGCAATCTCAGGGATGGCAACCTGCTTGCCGGCGACCAGCGCCAGAATATCCAGCCCGCCAAGTTCTTTAATGGCCTGATTGACCAGCGAGCGGGCAAATTTCTCATCGCTGAGGTCGCCGGGTATCAGCACCGCTTTACGTCCGGCTTCTTCGATAAGGACTTTTACCTGCTCAGCATCTTCCTGCTCGGCGGGAAGATAGTTAATCACCACGTCCGCCCCTTCTCGGGCATAGGCAATCGCTGCGGCACGTCCGATACCTGAATCGCCACCCGTCACCAGCGCCTTACGCCCTTGCAGACGACCGCTGCCGACGTAGCTACTCTCGCCACAGTCCGGAACAGGATCCATTTTGGCCTGCACGCCCGGCGCGGGCTGTTTCTGCTTCGGATATTCCCCAGTGTAGTACTGGTTACGTGGGTCCTGAATCTTCGACTGCTGATTTGCCATTAGTCCTCCTCCGTTGTCAGTAGATCTCCTTAAAGGGTAGTTATTCCTGCTGCACTGTCGAACTTTTACAGGCGATTCCTGGACCTGTATGCATAAGCAGATCTTAAACGTGCGGCTGGTCTGAGAGGGCGGTTCGCATTATTCTCCGTTAAATGTCAGACCCCTGCGATTTAACGGAGCGAAAATGAAAACCGCGCGGCACCATGAGCTACTGCAACTGCTGGAGCAATACGACAGCCTGACCACGCAGCAGCTCGCCCGTCTGCTGGACGTTAGCCTCGAGACGGTGCGTCGGGATTTAACAGACCTGCAAAAGCAAGGCAAGATCCTTCGCCAGCACGGGCGGGCAAAACGTCCGGGCCTGAGGGAGGCGGAAGCCGGCGCTCCTTTTATCGAGCGGCAAAAAAGTCATTTGAACAGCAAGGCGACCATTGCCCATCGTGCGCTTGGCTGGATCGGTGAGGGGATGGTGATTGCGATGGATGCCAGCTCCACCTGCTGGTATCTGGCCCGGCTATTACCTGATATCCCCCTCACCGTGTTTACCAACAGCGAGCGCATCTGTCAGGCATTGTCGAAGCGCCAGCACATTCAGGTCATTTGCAGCGGTGGGCTGCTGCTGCGCCAGTATGCCTGCTATATCAATGCGCCGCTGGCGGCTCAGCTCAAAGAGATTGGCATCGACTTGTTTCTGTTTTCCTGCAAAGGCGTTGATCGTCATGGCGCGCTGTGGGATGCGCGTAGCTGGAATGCAGAGTACAAAACATTTCTGCTTAAACGTGCCGCGCAATCACTGCTGCTTATCGATAAAAGTAAGTTTGAACGGGCCGGAGATGTCAAAGTAGGGGAGGTGTCGCAGGTCACGCAAATCATTAGCGATGCCCCTATGCCCGAGGCCTGGAGGGCGGCAAATTAGGTGTTTTATAAGTTCTTACGAGCAGCGACCTTGCCTGTGCCAGAATTTAATAAATGCCTGTTGAAAAGTAACCCGCGTAGCTGGCGGGTTACTTTCGGAGCTTGCTAATGCTTAGCAGCCACTTTCACATTTGGTTGGTGTCGGGCCGTCGTCGATAAGGTCGAATGTCAGCACTCGCAGCGGAATGACATCCGAACGATTTTTGATCCAGTGTTCGGTGTCATTAAATTCTGCGAAACAATCGCCTTCTTTCCAGATGCGAATTTCGTTGAACTGATTACTGTGCTCTTCTCCCGATCCTTGCAGGACATAGAGCAGTGCAGGGCGGTTTTTATGGGAATGCAGGGCAACAATTTTACCCGGATGACATTCGAGCAGGCGGCAGCGCATGCGTCGTTCAAGCAGCGGCTTTGCACCTTCTGGCACGACGATATCAGCCATGTTAATTGCCGCCAGTTCAGTAGATATTTCATCGTCATTTAAGGCAATCGTTTCTTTTGGATAGATTTCATTATTCATTGTCGTTTCCTTGTAGAGTAAATTATCCGGTCAAACTGCGACAAAAATCTGAACTTCAACCAGCCATTCAGGTTTTGCCAGGCGGACGACCTGGATGGCCGAACGAGAAGGGGATTGTTGATTTACAGAATCAATCCAGCCATCCCACACGGCGTTGAAGGCTTCGTAGTGATCCATGTCTGTCAGGAAGATGTTGGCATAAATAATGTTGGATTTATTGGTGCCGGCTTTATGCAACAGAACATCTATATTATTAAAAAGGTTTGTTGTCTGTTCAGTCACGCTACTGCCTTCTGACACCTGCCCGGATAACACCAGCAGATTACCGGACTGTGATGCCTGACTCATTCGTGAGTTGGTATCAATACGTTTAATTTTCATGTTCTCTCCTGAACGTTTATTACGCCTGCATATGACAGATTACCCTGGATAATTTATGCGAATTAAAGTGTGAAATAAAACCCATCTCAGGCAAGAGTAGTGGATGTTAAATTATGTGCAAATAATAAATTTCAGACGTTTTTGGGGTTATCTCCTGCTTTGTTAATTGTTTTGTGGCGGATTATCCTGAAAGTGCTGTATTTGTGGGGTTATATCAATGTTGCGGCTCTTATTTGCCATTATATTAATAAAATCAATAAGTGTATTTTAATAATATGAATTTAAAAAGTCTCAGTTGGTTATTGAACAGAGAGTTGCGAGGTTTATCGACTTCTAAACCTCGCCTTACTCTCTTTGGGTGTTAATCTTTCAGTTGCCACTCTGGTCGGACAAAATGGCAGGTGTAACCGTTTGGATTTCGCTCCAGATAATCCTGATGTTCAGGTTCAGCAGACCAGAACTCTGGTGCCTTCTCAACTTCGGTCACGACAACGCCGGGCCAAAGGCCTGATCTGTCCATCTCTTCAATCAGCTGATTGGCCTCATGCATTTGTTCTTCAGTCGTCCAGAAAATGGCAGAGCGGTAGCTGGAACCGATATCATTTCCCTGTCGACGCAATGTTGTCGGGTCATGGATCTGGAAGAAATATTTCAGCAGCGCCAGGTAACTTATTTGTTCCTTATCAAAAACCACCCGAACAGCCTCGGCGTGACCGGGATGATATTCGTAGCCTGGATTGTCGTTACG
This sequence comes from Dryocola clanedunensis subsp. sulfonylureivorans, assembly GCF_016756775.1. Classification (GTDB taxonomy): domain Bacteria; phylum Pseudomonadota; class Gammaproteobacteria; order Enterobacterales; family Enterobacteriaceae; genus Dryocola; species Dryocola clanedunensis. Next base: position 13,229 of record NZ_JAERMU010000046.1, read on the forward strand.
GCCACCGATATAACCGACTTCGGTACTGATGACACCGTTCAGTTTGCGAAGCAAGTCCTGAACGCCCCAAAAACAACCGCCTGCCAGAATTGCCGTTTCATTTTTCATTTTCTTCTCCATCTGTAAATAGCGATAAATAATCGCCATAGCCTTCAGCCGCCAACTCGGCTTTTGGAATAAACCGCAGGGACGCGGAATTGATACAGTAGCGCAAACCACCTTTATCCTGCGGACCATCCGGGAATACGTGGCCCAGGTGGCTATCGGCATGACGAGAACGGACTTCGGTACGAACCATGCCATGACTGTTGTCGCTCAGGTTACGAACATTATCCTCAACCGGTTGGGTAAAGGCAGGCCAGCCGCAACCTGAGTCAAATTTATCCAGCGACGAAAACAGGGGTTCGCCAGAGACAATGTCGACATACAGACCTTCTTCAAAATGTTCGTCGTACTCGCCAGTATAAGCGCGCTCTGTGGCATTCTTCTGCGTGACGTTAAACTGCGTTTCGGTCAGTTTTTCTAAAACCTGTGGGTTCTTTTGGTATGTTTTTTTCATGATTCACTCTCTTAATTAAATTTAATATTGTCATCTTACAGAGGGGAGGTTTTCCCCTGCTGCCCCTGGCCCATAAAGGGAACACGATCGCGGCGTATGGCCTGAGGGTTTGGCTCCACACGACGGTTTTTGCTGTATTGGCGACTTAAGCTACGTCGTTTTTGACTAACCAAATATCGGCGAAGATCGTGTCGCAATAGCACCAGCCCCGCTCCAATCAGTAGCACATCTTTAATAATAAAGCTGTCGATACGCCCTAGCTCAGGTAATAAGCTTAATGTGACAACGCCTGTACCCATGACCATTACAGCCGCTATAGCGCCGAAAAGCGGACGGAAAAAGCCAGCGATCAGCGCCAACAGCGTTATGTTTTCCACGGCACCGAGGAAGTAGCTGGCACCGTGCAGGCCAAACAGGGTGTAAAGCACATTCAGCCAGGTTCCCGGCAGCAGGTTGTGCAGGGCGTTGACTTCAAAATCGAACCATTTATAGGTCCCAAACAGGGCGAAAATGGCGATGACGGAAAGGCGTAAAACGGTAACGTCGGCCCCTGCCAGCTTTCTGGTCAAACGCCGTAGAGTACGTTGAGTCGGTTGATTCATCCTGTTTCCCTTCTGAAGTGGTTATCTGCCGTGTTGTTGAAACCAAGACTACCTACCAGTAGATAGTTTGGCAAGGAAAATTTTGCACTTGTTATAAAAAGGTGATGAGAGCTGCTGCATTTTGCGGGCACCTCTATTCAATACCTGTGCCTGGTGTGGGCAAAATGATAGTCGCCAGGCAAAGTAGGGATTTTTTAACATTATTAAAAAATGGGAATTTAGAATCTCAGCTTAAAAGATCTGTTCGTTAATAAATACGGATATTACCTACGCTAACTTGTGTGGGTAATGTCATTTTCAATTATCGGCTAATAATGTGTTTGATTCGTCTTTTTAAATTTATCGATTTTACTATATAAATAAATCTTCTGTAATGGTAAGTAAATCTTGTTTATCAATCAGTTGTTCACGGTATTTTCTTAAAAGAAAAACTTATCTCTGCCTGAATTGATAGCGAACAAATATTCTGTAACACGCATGGTTATTGGAGTTTTATTTTGTGTTTTATCAATAGGCGAAACTTAAAATTAACTGATCGATATTTTGTCGTTTTATCACCCCTGGTCGAGAGAGGCTGTTTTCAGTGTATTTCCCCCACATCCAACAGCAGTCTTTTTGATCATAAAAATAAATTGGTGTAGTGTTTTCTATAGGCAAACATTTAAAGGGGAACATTAAAAAAAGGACTAACTAATTTAAATTTTTATGACTTTATATGGCTATCACAATGTCTCTTGAAATGGCATTGATAACATGAAGAATAATCTAATGCGAGATTATTCATTTAGCAAATGATGTTATTAGACTAAATGTAATAACTATGACCAACGACAAGCAAGCAGTGTTATTAATTAGACGATGGCGATTTTACAAGGTGCAGTCCGTAGGTTTTACTCAGATTCTATTAAGTATCAAAAAAGATTAAAAAGCATTAATAAAAAATTATAAACAGGCGTGATCGCTCTGGATATCTATCTGCTACAACCTTTGTCATGAGTATGGAGGACATATGAAAAGAGAAATAGATCTTAAACTGTTAAAGATCATTCACACTGTGGTGACTACGGGCAGTGTGACGGAAGCCGCACGTAAGCTTAAACAAAGTGCCGGAAATATCAGCTACCAACTTGGTAAAGCCCGGGAGTTAACCGGCGTGTATTTATTTATTCGCACTCGCAACGGTATGAAGCCAGACTCTACGGCTCTGGAGTTGAGTCAACGATACCAACAATTCATCGACAGTAATATTGCTGTCCAGGATTTATCTTCTTATCCCCAACAAAAAAGTCTGAGTATTAATACGTTTTCGCTATTGGAAATGATGTTAGCTAATAATGTCTGTAATAGTAAAAACTCAGATACGCTCTTCCGGTACATCTTTAACTCTTATGTTTCAAGTCCAGAAGAACGTTTACTGCGACTGAGAAAAAAAGATGTGCATATTGATATTGGTAATAAACTTCCAGCAGATGAGGCCATCACGACTGTAAAATTGTTCACTTCTAATGTCCACGTTTTGGTCGGGAGCCAAAATCTACCTGTCGACGGCTCTTTGAGCATGCAGGAATTGCGTTCTTCCCGATACGTTATCTGGTCAGCTATCCCTGATTATTACAGTGACAGTATGGAAGGAGCAGTCCGAACATCTCAATTTATTCAGTCACAGGATGTGGCAGTGGTTTCCGGTAGCATGATCAATATGGTCTCCCTGTGTGCCAATAGTCGCTATATCATGCTCATTCCAAATATTTTTGCACCTATGCTGGAAAGAAATTTTCAGGTGAAATGTATGCCACTCCCTCCGGAGCTGGACATTCGTTATGACTGTTATTTGCATTATTCGGCACAGTTAGATCGAGAGCCATGGTTGTTAAAAAGTATCCATGGCGCTATCGCCAGTATGAATTTCGACAATCCCCAGTTACTGGACAGTAGTATATTGGGATAAATATATGTTCGGCAAGGATGAATAACACCATGAATAATTATAATCTGAGTACTCTAAAAATTGTTAATGGTATAATTGAACATAAAACTGCACAGAAGGCGGCCAGCGTTCTGGGTATGTCAAATTCCAGTATCAGCTATGCGTTGAAAAAATTACGTCATGAGACTGGTAAGCAATTGTTTACTCGCTCTAAACATGGGCTGGTACCGGATAAAAATGCCCTCGAGCTGCAAAAGATATATAAAGAGATTCAGGCCCTCAGCGGCAATCGTCGTGAGTTTATTATTACTACCTATCCACCCGTAGAATTACTGATTGGTTTGCATATGCAGACCTTATCCCATGAAGACCTTTTACTTCAATTTCAAGAAATACCGGGTTCTGCCGAGCAACGCCTTAAAAATCTCCGGCATCGCTCGGTCGATATTGATATTGGTAGTCAATTACCGATGGATAGCTCTATTATTCGCTATCCCTACCTGGTTTCCGATATGCGAGTTATGGTCAGTAAAAATCACAGTACTATTCAGGATACATTCACTAGCCGTCACTGGTATGAAAATCAACATGTCATATGGCTCAGAGATGACGATGAGATATCGAACTTGTTGGAGGAAATGGAGAAAGAGCGCGCGATTTTCGAAAACAGAAAAGTTGCCTGTGAGAGTACCAGTTTACCGGCAATGATCTATTTGTGTGCTTATAGCGATAACATTATGCTACTCCCTGAAGTCTTTGTTCCTTCATTTGAAAAAATATTCCCCGTTAAATCTTTTAAAATGCCATGGGATATTAATTTGAAGTTCGAGTTTTATATTCATTATCATCGTGAAATTAATAAGGATCCTAATACTGAATTTTTAATCAGACTTTTTGATGGTCTGGTTTGATGAAATGGGCTGATTTTATAATCAGCCCAGTGATTTTTATTTCTATGTCTATATCAGTATTTTTGTCTGGATTTTTGCACTTGTTTTAAAGTGATTGATGTTTAAATGAACTTCTCGTTGCAATCAATAGTGATATACATATCAATTCTTCGTGTAATAGTGAAGGTATTATAAGTATGGTGATAATCACCTGAGGTGATAATGCTGTCGTTTGCGCTGTTGATACCCTTTCAATTAATTTCACTTCTCTATTTTTGTTTTTTAAATGATTTGAACTTTCCTGTATTTTGAAGTCTCTCCTTCAAATTCAGTCGGTTGCAAGTTGAGTTTTCTAGTTTTTCGAATTCACTAAATTGAGTATGTACCATTTTAAGTCGCAGAGTTCTGTAACGTTGTGGCATTAGATAACTCATTATTTATTTTCGATAGAGTAAGCGTTACGGTGATTTGTCATCTCGCATTACAAAACGGAAAATGTGTCAGTAACAGTATAGGGAAGGTAGAGAAGATGAATAAGTCCTATAAAATTGTCTGGAATGAAGCGACCCAGGATTGGGTCGTTGCCAGTG
>NZ_JAERMU010000047.1 GCF_016756775.1 Dryocola clanedunensis subsp. sulfonylureivorans
AGCGGATTCACGTTTGAATTCAGGACTAAAATTTCTTCGTTTCATTGGTGCACCTGTATTGTTCTGAGGTGAGCATATCACCTCTGTTCAGGTGGCCAAATTCAGTAAACCACTTCATATCAGCAGAATGAGCTACTCCCGCTACCTGAGTTATCTCGACGAAGCGTTGCCGGAATACATGAAGCTATATCGTTCAACAGGCATGCTGCCAGAACTGGCTAATAACAACGCTGTTCACGTAAATGAAAAAATCATCCCCAATATTGCATCTGGTCACATTACGGTTAAACCGCAGGTTGAGCGCTTTCTGGCCGATAACAAGGCTGCATTTGTGGATGCGACACAGTGTTGCTATGACGTAGTCATATTCTGTACAGGCTATGAAATGCCTGACTATTCATTGATTACAGGTTTTGATCGTAGCAGGTTGTATGAGCATTTTTTCTGGGCTGACGACCCCAGCCTGTCTGTGATAAACCCTCCTGTTGATACCGCAGGCTTTGGCGCTGCATTCCCCTATTTTGATGTCATCAGTCAGTGGGTTCTGGGTGTTTTTTCCGGTAAAATAAGTTTACCCCCTGTGGATATCATGCTGGAGTGGTGTACTGAGCATATGCAACATCTCAGCGTAAAACGATTTTATGACAGCTGGCTGGAAACCATTCGTATAGGTCTCAACGCGGGTGTCCTGCCAGATCCCTCGGAGGATTTTGGTCGGTACTGGAATCTTATCTCCAGTGTCGCAAGGCCGGCTTATCTCTCGTCCCAACCGGACGAGCCCGAACGTGGCAGGATGGACGGCCAGTTTAATTTTGAAACGGCAAGAGTACAGATCCTGGCCGGGCTGGGGAAAGAAACCCTGACAGGGATTTTCAAAAAGGGGGACATCAGCGAAACTGACTATCATGCAGCGCTGGCAACCAAACGCCCGGACATTATAATCGCCACTTTACCCTATTCTCAGTCTTATCTTTGAGAGTATTAGGGGCCCTAAGGGCCCCTAATATTTAGAGCGATCGTATCATTCTGGCCGGATTACCTGCATAAATTCCTTTTACTTCCACGGGTTTTACGACCACGCTCCCGGCGCCAATAACGGCTCCATCGCATATAAAGGGGGTCAGTATAGTACTTCCACTACCCACCGTGACGAAATCACCAAGGGAGATAATTATCCAACTAGAAGCTGAGGGATCGGGGCTGCCGGAACGGAAAAGGTCATTAGCAAAAGTTACGTTATGTCCAATAAAACAATGCTCACCGACTGTCACATTTTCACACAGAAAGGTGTGTGACTGTATACGGGTGCCGGAGCCGATGACGCATCCTTTCTGAATTTCGACAAATGGTCCGATAAATACATCATTCTGAAGCTCGCATTCATAGATATTGACTGGTTTGATGACCGTAACATTGCTTCCTGTAACAACGTTACGTACGCAGCTCTCAATTAATTTCATAAATCCACACCCTCGATTTATGGCAGACAAAGGTAACTATCTGCGCTTTATGTCCAGAAGTTTTCCCGGCGGCATGCGACGTGTTGCCAGTTCGCAGTCCGATACTGCCACTGTAATTGCTCAGATGACATCTTCCCGATAGAAAACTACAAGCGGCTTAACACCTGTCCAGCAAAAGTACGCCACAGATCCCCTTTCAGGGGTTTTCGGATCCGCCTGCCGGAATGAGTACGATGTGTATGTACTACATTATTGTACACACACATCATACTGTATGTATTGTATGTACTAAGTGTATTTTCTGTATTGTGTATTATTTCCCCGCAGCGTAAGATCCAATCAAACCCCGTACATTCCCGGAGCACGCCATGAGCACACTGCCACCCGAAACCGTCCGCCGCATTGAGGACGCCGCTGCCGCCCTCATCGCCGCCGGCACCCCGAATCCGACCAACGAGCAGGTTCGCCAGCACCTCGGCGGCGGCTCCCTGTCGCATATCTCCCCGGTGATGCGCGCATTTCGCGCCCGCCAGCGCGAGCAGGCCGCTGAACAGACCACGCCCCTGCCGGCAGAGCTGGCACAGCTGCTGACCGGCCAGCTGGGGCTGCTGTGGCAGGCGGCCGTCAGACAGGCCGGGGCTGACACCCTGGCGGCGCGCGAGCAGGCCGACGCGGATATCGCGCAGGCCGACCGGGAGCGGGATGAGGCGCAGGCGAACGTGGCCACCCTCGAGAGCGAGCTGGCGGTGCTGCGCGAGGTGGTGGCCCAACGTGACCGGCTGCTGCAGGAGGTGCGCGAGCTGCGCGCGGAGGCGCTGCCGCTGCGCGAGCAGGTGGCCCGCCTGACCGCCACCGGCGAACACCTGGTGGCGCAGCTGCAGGACACGAAAGCGGAGCTGAAGGAATCCCGGGAGGACGGACGTAAACTTCAGGCCGAACTGCTGGCCCTGGCACGCCAGGACGGGAAGGTGAAGAAATGAATGCGGACACCCGGGCCCGCGTGGAGGCTTTCCGTCGCGCGCTGGAGCTGGCTGCCTGGGATCGGTCCGGTGAGCCGGTACCGTCCGTCTGGCGTGACTGTTTAAAGGCATTTCCGGGCGGCTGCTGCGAGCTGGCCAGCCAGACGCTGGTCGAGTATCTGAAGGAGCATGACGAAAAACTGTTTCCCTATGTCATCGGCATGCAGTGGGATGACGGTCCTGACAGACACGGCCATGTCATTGTCGCCCTGGACGGGGAGTACATCGACCTGACGCTGGACCAGTTTGACGGGTATCACGACCGGATTGTGGCGGAGCCCGTCGAGTCCGGCGGGCAGATCGCGGCATTTATACAGAAGGTCCGGGCCCACGGGGGGACCCTCAGCACGCGTGAACTGACGTTCGACGGCATTCCACCAGGCGTGGAAACTATATGCCTGGCTGAAGGAGGTGGCGGACGATCTGCTCGCTGCGTCAGGACAAGGCAGGGCACCTGACAGTATGACTCTGCCGGTCTCCACGGAGGTCCTGCCTCAGTATCGCGCCGGAGCGGGGGCCGGTCCGTCAGACACGGCCACTCACGTCACTGGGCAGAAAAACCGGAAGCCAATGACGCATGTGGGCACCATTACCGAATGCTACCGGCCCTGCGAGGTCAGGCTGCGGGAAACCGCCACCTGGTGGGTCAGTGAGTGCGGTCTGCGTTTCAGAAAGGCCACCGGCGCTGCGGTCGGAAGCGGGGTCTGGAGTGCAAACCGCCTTGATTTGAAGAGCATCCGGGAAATCCAATCTGAAGATTAACGGCCCGGGGTCCCTCCAGAAGATGCCGGACGGACGCATCATCCAGTCGCGGCCGCTTCCACTTCCGTGCGTACACAACCTGCCGGATCAGGATTGCTGCAGGATTTGCACCCGATGTGCCAGCCGCCTCGCCTGTTCCTGATCCCGGTATTCATTCGCATTTTTCATTATTTCGGCCGATGGTTCCGGTAGTTTTTCAAAGAATTCCTTAGCTCGTTTAGCGACCGACTGCAGAGAAACACTGTCCGTGCGGCGGTATTCTGATTCGTGTAAACCAGGCGGGCAAGCGGTCTGGTCAGCTCCTTCCCTTCCATAAAGCATTTGAAGATCCAGAGATATATATCAACCAGCTCCAGTCCTGCACTCTGCGTACCCGTCTGGAATACCAGCGGTTCAGCCGGCATGTTCGTCACATCCATGCCCGGTAAACCGGGTCCGTTTATCCAGGGCTGCCCACGTATCTGGTAATAGAACTCCCTCAGCTCCCGCTGGGTGGTGTTGAACTGCGACTGCTGGTCCACAACGATGTCGGCTTTTCGGTTTGGTGCTCCCAGGAGGGACCAGATAGGGGTCAGTTTGGATATCGGAAATTATTGTACGTTTAGCGCATTATTTAACCAAGCCAACCCGTAAGGGATTGATTTAGTGCCAGTGGATATCGCTTTTAAATTATCGCGTATTCCGTATCGCATTTAGGTTATCCGATTAGACAAAATCCACGGGAAACGGCGTATAGCGTGGGGGTACACCCTATCGCCATAGGTAAGCCTGTTCAAAAAACAGGCTTACCATACAATAATTATCTATATTCAAACTGCCCCCGAAATACAGCGGTTTAAAGAATCACCGATCTGGTTTTGCGAATACTGATATTGATGATACTAACGGCCCACCGGCCTGTTGAGGAACCTGTAAAACGGGAAGGCTCATTGAAGCCGTATATTTTCTGGAGGTTCATCAGGCGCGGAAATCATCGAGGCGCGGGAATAAAATCCTATTCAGACGCCGGATAGATTCAAGCAAGCCAACTTATCGTCAAAATCGGTGTTGAAAAAACGGGAGTGACCATAGATTCCGTTTTCCAAGCGGACTCCTGTTCTCGCCGCCGGGCAGTAACGGGGACAGCGGGTTCATCAGATTTGATGCGCTGCGGGTGTTCCTTAACCGGGAGGAATTTGACGGCCTGGTGGGCCAGCTGGCTGACCGTGCGGAAGAGGGCCCTCTGTCCGTGGTGCTGAGCTGCATTTACGGGGATCTGTGACAAGCAACCGCACATAAAGTTGATGCGTCCCGCTGCCGGTGAGGGGAGGGAGCTTCAGGCCTCTTCATAAACTGAAAGAGCAACAACGGCCAACGGGTATGATCCGGCAGCAGGCAGTGCGTGCCTCTGCCATTCATCATTCAGGCCGGTTCCACCTTTATTGTTCCCGACAGCCGGCGAGCAAATTTCTATTGGTCATCGGGTAACACCACGCGATGACTTTCGAGGATCAGGTTCAGAATGGCATTGCGTGGACCCTCTATCCACAGGGGATCGCCATAAAAATCATTTAAACTTTCTTCCATGACGGATTCACTCGAAAATGCCCGAACCAGGTAATAACAGTCTGCATCATGCAATGAATTCCCGTGTCTGAGAATTTTCAGGCCTGACCGTTGATGAAGCGGGACACTTTGTTCAGTCATAAGGGTGTGAAACGCAGCTCCGCTTCCCGGTTTTAATCTGTACTGAAAAACGTCAATAATACCTTTCAAATAATCCTCCGCTGGAACCTTCATGATGCATCGCTCAGACAACAATGTTGTTTGATTTGTTTTTTTAAATTTATCGATATCTCTTTATAAAATTATCATGAACTATAGTGAGTAAATGTTGTTTATCAATAGATTGCGATCAATACATGGTCATGAAGCGGTTGTTTATTGAGCAATACTGGAAATGTTAAATAACCTAATTATATTACCAATAGTAATTTTTAATATTGTAATTATTTAGTTTTGCAAAACTAAATAACATATGCATTGAATTTTATGGTTTTATACACCGAAAGCAAGGGCGGCGATTTTTTCTGTTTTAATCAACAGTCTTTTTGATCATGAAAATAATTTAGTGTAGTGTTTTTTAAAAGGAGAATGTTCGAAAAATAAAAATTCAAAAACCACCTACTGCTTTAAGATCTCCCTCACTTTAGGCTCTTATCAAAGAACCATGTCCGGAATGGTAGCGACAATATGATGAATGAGCCCCTTAGGCTGTTAATTTTTAAAAGGACTTTTGCGTTGTATAAATAGTATCGCCTTCAGACATGAAATACTAATAATTCGACACGTGTTTTTTAAATGAGATGCAGGCAGTACAGATTTTCATTCATTTCTTATGGCGTACTTAAAAATAGCGACACAGCAATAAAAAAATTATGCCCAGGCGTGATTATTCTGAATATTTATTCGATACAAATTTGTCATGAGTATGGAGAACACATGAAAAGAGAAATAGATCTTAAACTATTAAAGGTCATTCACACCTTGGTGAATACTGGCAGCGTGACTGAGGCAGCACGCAAGCTTCAGCAAAGTGCGGGAAATATAAGTTATCAGCTCGGGAAGGCCAGGGAGTTAACCGGTGCTTATCTATTTATTCGCTCCCGAAATGGCATGAAACCTGACTCCACGGCTTTAGAGCTGAGCCAACGCTATCAACAATTTATTGAAAGAAACATTAATGGTTCGGATTTATTTCCTTATCCTCAGAGAAATACACTAAACATCAATACTTTTTCGCTACTGGAGATGATGTTAGCCAATAATATTTGTAACAATAAAAGTCCGGATAAGCTGTTTCGATATATTTTTAATTCTTATATGTCAAATCCAGATGAGCGATTGCAGAGACTGAGGAACAAAGATATAGATATTGATATTGGTAATAAATTGCCGGCGGATGAGGCGATAATAACGGTAAAGCTGTTTACCTCCGATGTATATGTTTTGGTCGGAAATAAGAATGTCCCTGTAGACAGTTCTTTGAGTATGCAGGAGTTACGTTCATTCCAATATACTATATGCTCGTCTAATCTTGATTATTATAGTGATAGCATAGAGGGGGCGTTACGGACATCACAATTTATCCAGTCACGGAAGGTGGCAGTTGTTTCAGGGAGCATTATTAATATGGTATCTCTATGTGCCAATAGCCGTTATATCATGTTAATCCCAAATAATTTCGCGCCTATGCTGGAAAAGAATTTCCCGGTAAAATGTATGCCACTCCCTCCGGAACTTGACATCCGTTACGATTGTTACATGCATTACTCTGCACAACTAGAAAAGAATTCTTGGCTATTAAAAAGTATCCATGACTCTATCACCAGTATGCATTTCTATAATCCTCAGTATGAGATTATATAATCTCCAGTTATTAGAAGGAAGCATTTTAGAATATGAATTATTCCGACGAGGATAGAGGACTTATGAATAATTATAATCTGAATACTCTGAAAATTGTGGATAGTATTATTGAATATAAATCGGCTCATAAAGCGGCAAACGTTCTGGGAATGTCTAATTCTAGTATCAGCTATGCGTTAAAAAAATTACGTCATGATACCGGTAAGCAATTCTTTACCCGCTCGAAACATGGCCTCGTGCCTGACAATAATGCCCTTGAGCTTCAAAAGATATATAAGGATATTCAGATGCTCAGCGGAAATCAACGAGAGTTTATTATTGCCACCTACTCGCCTGTAGAGTTGTTAATTGGTTTACATATACAGGCTCTTTCTCAGGAGGATCTTTTCCTTCAATTCCATGAAATACAAGGCTCTGTTGAACAGCGTCTCAAAAACCTCCGGCACCGGTCGGTAGATATTGACATTGGAAGCCAGTTACCGGTGGACAAATCTATCATCCGCTATCCCTGTCTGGTATCGGATATGTGTGTCATGGTCAGTAAAAATCACAGTACTATTCAGGATACATTCACCAGTTTCCACTGGTACGAGAATCAACATGTCATATGGCTCAGAGATAATGATGAGATATCAGATTTGTTGATGGATATAGAAAAAGATCTTGCGGTTTTTGAAAACAGAAAAATTGCCTGTGAAAGCACCAGCTTATTTGCCATGATCCATTTATGTGCTTATAGCGATAATATTATGTTATTACCTGAGGTGTTTGTTCCTTCTTTTGAGAAAATATTCCCTGTTAAATCCTTTAAAATGCCATGGGATATAAATTTTAAATTTGAGTTTTATATTCATTATCATCACGAGGTTAGCAAAAACCCCAACACTGAAGTGTTAATTACGTTGTTTGATAATTTAATTTAATTAGGCAGGCTGATTATATAATCAGCCTGCTTCTCCATTGCCATACTATCCATGCCTTCTGTCTAAGGATTTTATTTCAATAATAATAATTCAGAAAATAGAAATAAGTAGGGGCCTTTGGGGTGAAACATGCCCAGGGATAGGCCCCGTTATTTTAATGCAGATACGATGGGTTTATAATTTCTGTCTCTGTGACAATTCAGTCTACAGCAATAATATCACCTTCGGCATTATGGTGAATCGTTATTCGTTTCGCTTTGTAGAGTCGCGTAAGAATAGAGGGTTTTATATTCATAATCTCGACTAACTCTCGACTAATAAAATGCAGTGGCCGATAGCTATATCGGTTACCAAACCGCAGATGATTATACATATCCCACATAATTAACAGTAGGCAATTGAGAATAGCGGCTGCTAAGAAGATTAATATCACCCCTGATGAAACGGCGATCTCTTCAATGGTTACGCCAAACTGATCTGACAGAGGTAATATTACCCCCTGATAAATCAAATAGCCGAAACCCAACCATGCAATTACTGTCAATGCACTATCAATGACGTTGGGTAATAATCCTCGCTCAGTAAAAATCAATGTCTTTTCGTTCATTTTATTCTCCCTATTCCCCGGTCCGGGCTGACCCAGCGGGCACGTGTTTTTCGAATTTTAAGCATAACTTTTGGAAAAGCCACCAACGTTGTAAATAAATTAAGCATCCAGAAAACAACAGGGAACCAGACAATCCAAAAGAGTGATCTGCCGAGATGTTTTTCATATCGCCTTTCGATTAACAAACTGATAATCGATTGTAACAAGCACATTATGGCCAACAGTAAGCCGGCATACGTTGGTGGAAATAAGTTATGCACTACCAGATTCTCAGGTAATGGCATGAATTTATTAAGCAAAAATAATCCCAGGGTCAAAGCATAGGCAAATGCCCACAATGTTGAGAGGGCAAACTCAAGCGCTAATGGCCACAGACGATGATATTCCCAGCTACAAATGCGCAGGATATTCTCTCGGAAAACTTCAGCCCCTCCCTGAGCCCAGCGTAGACGTTGTTTCCAGAGGCCTTTAAGCGTTTCCGGCATCTTCACCCAACATAGCGCGCGTGGTTCATAGAAGATTTCCCAATGTTGTAACTGCAGCCGCCAACTGACATCAATATCTTCAGTAATCATATCCGGGTTCCAGAAGCCGACACCGGCGAGTGCTTTACGATTAAATGAGACTATTGCGCCTGAAACAGTAAATACCTTGCCATAAACGCGCTGGGTTCTTTTTATCAAACCAATGATAGAAGAGAATTCACCCACCTGAACTCGTCCAATTAATGTTGAGCGAGTTCTGATCCTTGGGTTACCCGTTACGGCACCGACTCGTGGATATTCAATTAAAGGCGCTACCAGCCAGGCTGCGGTATCCGGCTCCAGCAATACGTCACCGTCGATGCAGACTAAGTAATCACTGCGCGCCGCAAGCGCCCCTGCACGCAACGCCATTGCTTTTCCCTGATTTTCAGCCAGGTGGATAACCCGTACGATGGGATATTCCGCGCCAAGTTGGTTCAGAACCGCCAGCGTGTCGTCTGAAGAACCGTCATTAATAGCTATAACCTCAAAATTGTTATAACGCTGGGCGAGCGCCGCCTCAATTGTCTCGCGAGCATTATGTTCTTCGTTATAGCAAGGGATAAGAATAGATATCAGGGGCTCTTCTTTTAACGCCGGAGGAACAGGCGCGTGGCGATTCCACGCCCATTTGCGTTCCCAATGGAACCAGAAATAGAACCCGCCAACCATCCACAAGATCGACATAAACTGTGGCCAGAAGTAGACAAAATTAAGGATGTATTCGCCTGTGACCAGGGCTGCTACTCCCAGAGGCAATCCTAATACCAGGCACAAGAGTAATAATGCAACAAAGCGATCAGTCATTTTGTGGGTACCAGTAAGTTGAAAATGCAGGTTTAACCGCTGACAGTTTTGGTTGGTCAGTGATGAAATCATCGGGATAGTAACCGAAGCTTTTCACTCCGTTGATTTGCAGCAGTGTCATCCAGTCCGCGAGTTGCTCACCAGAGATGGCCTGCTGCTCTTTGGCACGCCAGTCTTTGGCCTGTAGTTCAATAATTGTTTTATTCAGCCCGTTGTTTTTCCCGGCAATAGTTTTAATTAAGCGAACCAGCCATGATGAGCTTTGATCGAGGGGAATGTTCTCCATCAGCGGCATTGCCATGGGCACTGTCCAGTCGTACGAGGCGAGAAAATCATCCATATTTTGTGCGTACCAGGCTTCACTTTCAGGCTTAAGAATCGGCATTGCGAAGATGTTGCGGGCTGTTTTCACCTGCGGGCCACGGATATCTCTCAGCGTATGCGTCAGCTGCTGGGTAAGGTCTACCAGCGCTTTGCTTTTGAAGCGGGTCCATCGTTTGAAGACCAAAGGATTTTCCCTGATCCCAGCGATGCTGCCTGGGAATCCGGCTTTTTGATAAGCGCTAAGCGCAGCCGGACTGGCATCTTCGTAATCGGATAACGTTGCATCGTCATGGAACAATATGCCTTTGAAGTTGCTGTATTTTGCAAGATCGGCATAGATATCATTCAGGGCACCGCGTACTTTAGGATCCCACGGTGACAAACGAATATAGGGTTGGTTGGAAGGGGATATATCGTTACTTTTTGGGTTCCATGACGCCACCCGAGACAGCGATGGGTCAAGGTCAAAGGCCAGTACCGGCATCCATGCAAACACCTTTACGCTGACGCGCGACTGTAACTGCCAGGCAATATAGTTGAACAGATCTGCCCGCACCGGCAGATGGCGGTTTGGGAAATAGAGCGATTTAACAGTGCCGTCACCATCTGGATCGGCAAAGGCCTGTAAAAAAACATGCGTGATTTTCATATCAAAAACACGCTGGATCAGCTTGTCGATGTTTCTGGATTGCTGGGCAGGATCGTGGTCGTAAACATAATCCAGATCTACATGCATCACTCTAACTGGCGATTTTTCCTGCACGCTGGCGATGGTACTGGAGAAGTCTTGCAAAGACGGATTTCCGGAGATCAGTATGCGTGGGATATTGTCCAGTTGATGGATATCCGCCAGCCCTTCATCCAGGCTGAATGCCATCTTGTAGCCATGCTTTTTTGCTATCGACAGCGTTGTGCCATTAGCGGCACCATATGGCCAGACCCATGCGCGGGGGTGATTTCCCGTAACCTGGGCAAGCTTTTGCGTGATTTTCTGAACATCGGCATCGATACGCTGATTAAATTGTTCATCTGTTTCATATTTGCCGGTTCGCGGATCGTAAGAACGGTTGGCTACCGCAGGCTCTTTGCTGCCCTGTGGATTTGCCACAATACCCAGATGTGAACCCCAAGTATGGGAACCTATTTCAACCAGCGATGAGCGAGATACTTCGTGAACCATTTCCCAGGTGGCAAATTTTTCGCGAGGCGTTATCAGACCGCCAAAATCAATGGGTTGCTTAGCGGGGCCATCTACCCATTTGCCCACCGGAGCCCAGAGTGCCGGGAAGCGATAGGCCTCGAGCAGTGGCCATACCCGGTAATAAAAACTGCTATAGCCATCGTCAAAACTCAGGAGCACCGCTTTAGACGGAAGTGTTTTACGCCCCTGATTTGCATCAAGAATATCCTGCACGCTAATCGGGTTATAACCATTTTGCTTCAGCCAGGCCATTTGATCATTCAGCGCGCTTGTACGTACAGATAAGTAACGTTGATCGGCCGCGATGTCTTCCACATCGTGATAAGCCAGTACCAGAAATTTGTCTTTCGGCCATGGACTGTTAGCAGCCAGCTGAGGACGAGCAGCAGGCGGGGTAAAAGGTATCGTTTCAGCCCTGGCGACGGATGCCATCACCATGAGAAGGCCAGTGAACATTCCTATTTGGTGGATCTTTTTCAGCATAACGGAGCCTCTAAAATCTTAAATTCGCATCAAGAGCAATGGATAAATCCCATTCAGGAGAGCCATCGTAAGAACGCTTTTCACCTTTCAACGTGCCGCCTACATCGAGCACTGAATTCATCTGAATACGCTGCCCGTAGCCGAGTGAAATAACCGGAGCCGTGCCGTAGTCTTCCTGCCAGCCCATGCCGCCACCTGCTACAAACTGCTGGCTCCATGTTGTGGTAGCGTACCGGTACAAGGTATGGTTCAGCTCAAATACCGTTGTGGCGAAAAAGTCTTTCGCTGGGTTGTAATAAGAGACGTTGCTTTCGCTATTTGTACTGCCAGACACAGCCGGTACTGCATACAGGCTTAACCCTGGTCGTTGCCAGATGAACTCTCTGCCTTCGAAGCCATATTCGTAACGATGGTTGTTATCGGAAAACCAACTGGATGAGAGTGAGGCTTTGTACTGGCGTCGTTCATTTTGCTGCCAGAGGATCCAGCTGCTAGCGCTATTGGCTGTTACACCGTTACGTAATGCGCGCAAAGGCGTATTTTGGGAAAAACGTTCGACGCCTCCACCAACCTGCCATTTGTCGTTGAAGTCATGTGAGGCAGAAAGGCGTGCACCGAGTTTATTGTCACTATTAAAATGATTATTCGAGAGCTCCAGCTCGCCCCAGTTATCCCTGGAACGCCACTCGGCACCGCCGAAAACATCACGATCAATGCCTTTTCCCTCTTCGAACTGCCCGGTTGTGTAATTGAAACCGCCAAAAAGACGTAAGTTATGATCGACAGGCGGGGAGTAAATGGCTGTTTTAAGTGTGCCGTCATGTGACCCGCTTATCGGGCTGTCAGAAGCAATGCCGTGCTCGATACTGATTCGCAGCTCTGACATTCGATCGATATTTTGTTCGCGAACAAGGCGTTGGGTCGATGGAGAACGGCTATCACGCTTAACAGCATCCTCGGTCAGAAGATCAGCCTGCTGCCACTCCTGTAATTCCCTTGCTACCGAAGCTTGCTGCCGTTCCAGCTCCAGATTCGACGGTTCGGCAATCTCTGCAATTTTTAACTGCTTCTCAGCCTCGCGTGGCCTTCCGCGAGCCTGAAGCACCGCAGCATAGCCGATACGCAGGCCCTGATTACCCGGGGCTGTTTCGGCCATTTTTGACGCCAGCGCTTCTGCTTCAGGCAGCTTATCGACAGCGACGAAATAATCGACATGTAACTGTTGTAGCGTTAGCCATACATCATTAGGTTGAGGTGCGGATAACCCCAAATAGTGAACAAGGTAGGGCGTTTTTTTATCCGCTCGAACCAGTAATTCCTTAGCTTCATCAAATTTGTTGTTATCCATGAGGACGTAATACTTAAGCTGTAGGTTTATCTCATCATTGGCGGAGGTGATTTCTGGCTGCAAAATTTCATATGCTTTATCAGGATGCTTGTCGGTTAAATAGGCGTCTGCAACCCATTGGCGGGCGTATAGAGGCAGGGGGTGATGGCCGCGGATCTCTGTTTCCCAGGCGTGGATTACGCCCTTGTTATCATTTTGCGCAGACAGTGCCCCAAGACGATCAATTTGCACACGCCGATAAAGCGTTAAATCTGTTTTGTCGGTCGCCCAGGATCGCATGAATTTGTCATAACGAAGCAGGGCGTTAGTTGAGATTTGATAACGAGCACTTTCTTCACGTGAGTTGCTATTAGAAAGTCGAACCAGCCTCGCGGCAGCGTTCGCTGCTATTTTTTTTCTTTCTGGTGCCGGAAGATTCAGTGATCGGGAAATCCTTAATGCAGGTTCGTTGACGTTATTTTGATTGAGTGTCTGCACTAATTGTTTACGGTTGCTGTCATCAGGTGATATTTGTACTGCTTTGCTTGATGCAAATAATACATCCCACTGGCTTCCCTGACGCTGATATATATAAGCCTTTAAACGATAAGCTCGATCATCTTGATTGTTATTAAAAAATTTATTGGTTTCAGCCAGAGCAAGCTGCGTGCGATTGGCATCTGCTAATGTCATTATCCATGCCTGACGGTAACTTTCATTTTTCGGGGATATTTTCATCGCTCGTTGCCAGAGTTTGAGCGAGGCATCCCATTGCTTGATATTACGGTAGGAATGTGCAGCAGCAACGACAGCCCGCTCAGGGAGCGATGCTGTATCAGGGGCCTCTTGCCATAAGCGCACGGCCTCATGGTCTCTTGCCGCCCAGTTTGAAATTTGAATAGCATCTGCTCGTTGAGCGATCTCTAACGTCTGCGACTTCTCCAGAACTTTTAGATGATCCAGGAAAGGGATATAATTACCGTTGCGGGCTTCAATAATCATCTGGTCATAAAGTGATGTATTGGCATAACTTACCGGAGATATAACGGCGCTACTCATTAATACCCCATTGATAAAAGCTGTGGTGAAAGCAACATTATCCCATTTAGTTTTCAACCATCTCATAATACCGCCCCTGCAATTTCTTAATGCATGAGAAACTCCATGTCTGGCGATAATAAGGTGCAGGATGAAAATATCCTATTTTAAATTATTTCAATAAGTCCCCGATGATTTAGAAAGGAATATAAAATTATTCCTATTTGAAATTAATAAGGACATTGATAATGAATTGCGTAAAGCTTTTAACCTATATTATTGAATGTAGAAATAAACACAATAGGAATATCTGGATATATTCTTTAAACATCATAAAGATGTTTGCATTAAAGGTTTGTCAGATTTTTAGTATTCATGAAATTGGTGGAGAGGTAGGCGGGGGCTAATGAGATGAGCAAACTGTGCTCTGAACGATGGATGATCACTTACGGTGATAATGCTGTAGAGGCTGCAAATAATTTACTTGGGGCGTATTTTATTTCTCTAATTTTGTTATTTAATGTACTTGCATTTTGCGTTTTTTTGAGGTGCACCCCTTGTGATTCATGAGTTTACATGCTTGTTTTTTTGTTTTTTCGAATTCACTAAATTGTGTATCTACCATTTTAAGTCGCAGAGTTCTGTAACGTTGTGGCATTAGATAACTCATTATTTATTTTCGATTGAGTAAGCGTTACGGTGATTTTTCATCTCGCATTACAAAACGGAAAATGTGTCAGTAACAGTATAGGGAAGGTAGAGAAGATGAATAAGTCCTATAAAATTGTCTGGAATGAAGCGACCCAGGACTGGGTCGTTGCCAGTG
>NZ_JAERMU010000048.1 GCF_016756775.1 Dryocola clanedunensis subsp. sulfonylureivorans
GTTGGGTATTACAGCGCGCTCAGGCCGCATGAATATAACTGTGGGTTACCACCAAACGAATCGGAAAACCGATACTGGAAAAACTCTAACGCGGTGGCCAGTTTTAGTTGACCACTACAAATCGAGTTTTTCATCTCCTCTGCTGACATTCGTACAGCCATCGACTCCTGTAAACCCGACAGCTCTTGAAGGGTAAGAAACTGGTCTTCACTATCGAATGACCGGGTACCTTTGATGCCATGCCCCCAGAGCAAATCCCGCATAAGACTGACCAGCCACTCTTTCGACCTGCCCTGCATGAAAAGCTTTCTGATCAGGTACAGCGCACGTGGCCGGCTGAGCGTCAGAATATGCCTCATTACGTCACAGACAACCTCCAGCTGCAGCGTAGTTCGCACATCTCTCCCCGCTTCCGCAAAGCGGACACCTGCCATATCACTGTAATGAAACAGGTACCACAGCAGCCCTTCACACTGCGTAAAGCTCAGGGTCGCAATTTTGCGTCTGGTCAGCTGACTGAAAATATGATCGTACCAGGTAACATGGCTGAGATTAATTTCTTTTATATAACCCACCATCTCGACCGCAAGCGATGCCCGGTCTGCAGGATTTGCAAACCGGCTGAGTAATTCATTAAGCAGTGCGGGAGGGAGTACGTTCTGCGGCGCAGCAAGGGCAAAATAGTAACGCCAGAACATACGGCTGCCGAGCCGCTTATGCTCCAGCATCTTCTCCTGGTTCCAGTCAGCAGGCTTAACAAATAAGGAAAGGTTATCATCAAAATCAGAGATCCCGGGCACCCAGTTCCCGAGTTCAGATGGAGAGGAGGCATCTTTTGAAATGTAACGTTTAAGCTTTGTCCGGAGATCGTCGGCCATTTTTTGCTGCTCGACGTCGCTGAGATTTCCTTCGCCAGATGCCACTACCGCATATACCGTCAGATACTGCTCTATCCAGTCATACAGGGCCGAATTTGTTACCCGGATGATGTGTAACAGGCACAGGTCCGGGAAGTACACATAGTCCCGGATCTCGGCATAGCGAAACTCCAGGGCATTCAGAACCAGGCTTACTTCGCGTGGAGTCGATAAAGCCTGACCGTAAATATTAGCGGCTTTCCGTAAATCTGCTATCTCACCTGCATCTGGCTCATCGTGATTAACTCGGGCGTAAAGCTGTAGCGCGCCATGGAGAAATTCCCGCCGCAGGTTAAACGCTTCTGGCAGAGGAAGGCTGAACGCGAGGGGGATAATTTTCTGTAAATACTGCCTTCCGTTCTCGACCCCTAGCTCCTGCTCAACCGCATGTGCCAGCACTCCCTGGTCATAGCACATAACATAGCGAAAACCTGTAAAATCAGCCACAGAACGTACCAGCCTCAGCACCTCGACGGCCTGTGAAGGCTCCAGCCGGTCAAGATCGTCAATCACCACGATGAAGCTCGCTCCGGACTTGGCAATCCTTTCCTCTATTCGGGCTCGCATCGCTGCCGCGGTCTCTTTATGCCTTGACAGCTCCAGTCTGGATACGGTTTTCAGACTCTTTGCGACAATGCCCAATCCGGGAACAAAATTACCGGCTAATTCAGCCACAGGGGCGAGATGCCCCGAGGCCTGCTGAGCGTAGTTAATGAGATCTTTTGCAATCGGCGAAGCGGGGGCTCTTCTCAGACGCTGCCACCTTCTTCGCATCGGCGATAAGGTACAGGACTCTTGCTCGTCCAGAATCGCTGCAACCGGAATAAGAAGGTGCTGTGTCAGTGCGCTCCCGGCAGGGTTCAGCCAGGGGGAAATCTGTAATATATGCATACCCGGAGGGGACTTATCTCGCATATAACTCAGAAGCAGATTCAGAAGGCTCGTCTTTCCCGCCCCCCATTTCCCTTCAATACCGATCACGGTGCTGATACCAGGAGACAGCGTCATAATGCTTCTGACGAGCCCCTTAGCCAGAATATCAAAACCGTAGCGGTCATCCTGAATTTCCGTGATAGGGGTATCGCTGCCTGCGGAGCTGGAGATGGGGGGCCGGGACATATTACAGATCCCCGTAGATGCAGCGCAGATCGTTCAGGGCTGCGGACAGAGGTCCCTCTTCCACCCGGGCAGCCAGCTGACTTACCAGGCCGTCAAATTCCTCCCGGTTAATGAACACCCGCAGCGCATCAAAACCGATGAATCCGCTGTCCCCGGCACTGCCCGGCGGCGAGAACATGACGGCATGGCCATGATACCCGCGCGGCAGCGCCGCCGGCGCGGCCTGATACACCGTCAGGGCCCGCAGCAGTTCGCTGAAATGCTGCCAGTCAAACGGCATAATAAAATTCGTACCGCTGACCACCAGGTACAGACGGGGAGACTCATACCAGACAGCTGAACGCTGATCTGCCGGCTGACCTTCCACCCTGATCTCCAGCTCCAGCTGCCCGGCGCTCAGGCGTTCCGCGATAGCGGTGACCCGGGGTTTCAGCTCCTCAATAAAGGCCGTTTGTGCAGCGTAATCCCAGTCCCGGGCATGAACCAGCAGCGGAAATATCGCCTTCAGGCGCGGTGTCGTGAAGATCTCAGCCAGCGCCTCGTCGGGAAACATGCTCAGATCAAAACAGCTGCCGGCGAGCGGGCGCAGCCACAGCTCCGCGCGGACGCAGGTCACGGCCACCGGCAAATCATCCATAAAGCGGGTCGTTTCCGTGTCCCAGTCCTCACCGGCCAGGCCGAAGGTGCTTTTCAGGTAGTGGCTGTCGATAGCGGCGCCGCGGGCAGCCTGCCAGCTTAGCAGCTCAAAGGTGATCTCAAGCAGCACCCTGAGCAACGGTAGCCGGACCAGCTGGCTGAACCCCGGACCCCGGTTATACGCCTGATGGGCATGCCCGATGATGAATTTCAGCTCGGCCCGGGTCATCCCCCGCTGGCCAAAGGTTTCCCCCAGCACGATCTGGCGATACAGCTGGCGCACAGCCGCATCGGGATCGGTAGCCAGACGCAGATAGTCATCGGTGAGGCTGCTGCCTTTCAGGCTGGTTTCCACCAGGCGTTCAGCCAGGGCATTCACCGAGGTATTTTCGGTGGCGGCGCGGTTTTTCAGGCTCTCGATCAGTTTTTTCGGAAAGCGCAGGGTAAGCTGGCTCAGCATCGGATGTCTCCTGTCAGAAATTATGCACGACAGCATAAAGTTGGCTGCAATGCCTTAATATAATCGTCATCTCTGTTAATATTTGGCACTTCATATAAATGGCATCATGTCATAATTCGAGGGTGGATTCATACCTTTCTCTTTCAAATTCGTGAAGATCCGAAAAGCGGTAGTTCCGGATCTGCACATGCAGCTCCGCCCGTCGTAGACCACAAAACACTCTATGCAGTATCATTTTCTCTTACGTACTACCGTATATGGTGGTTACACCCCCCTGTTCGCCGGTGGCTGGCGGCAGAAAACAGCGCTTCGCTTATTCACACACCGTGGTACACTTCCGGAAAGTTTCCATAAGACGGAAAGTCGGATCACATGAAAACGACGAACAGGTAATTTAACTCCGTGGTTATATTGGTGATTATTATTAATGTTAAAACTGTAAACATTGATTATCTTCACCATGATGAATTTAACGGCCGGTGAATAATAGTGACCTTGCAGTATTCTCATAATCCACGCTGATTTTGATGCCACTAAAGTGTATACTTAATAACATACGCTAAGTATGCACTGGAGAGTGAAAAATGAAGCAACGCATCACGGTGACGATAGACAGTGATAGCTACCGGCTGCTGAAGGCGGCCGATGTGAATATCTCCGGGCTGGTCAATACGGCCATGCAGAATGAAGCCCGACGGCTCAGAGCCGAACGCTGGCAGACAGAAAATCGCGAGGGCATGGTGGAGGTCGCCCGGTTTATCGAACAGAACGGCTCATTTGCCGACGAAAACAGGGACTGGTGATATGCAGTTTCAGGTTTATACCTACAAACGTGAAAGCCGCTACAGCCTGTTCGTGGACGTCCAGAGCGATATTATCGACACGCCGGGCCGGCGCATGGTGATCCCGCTGGTAAGCGCTCGACTGCTGTCCGATAAAGTCTCCCGCGAACTCTATCCGATCGCCTGCTTCGGCGGCGAACGCTATCGCCTGATGACGACCGATATGGCCAGCGTCTCCGTCACGGTCATCGGAGAAAACATTGCGGATCTCAGCGAGTCGGAAAATGACATAAAAAATGCCATTAACCTGATGTTCTGGGGGATCTGAGTATAAGCTGGGGCGCTTTCGAACCAGACGGGAATGGTCAGCAGAGGAGCATCATGAATAGCACATCACTTCCGGTCCTGTCTGGTCCGCATACTGGCACCCGGGCTTTATTACCGGTGGCCATTGATTACCCGGCAGCCCTGGCATTACGTCAGATGGCGCTGGCCCATGATGATTACCCGAAATACCTGCTCGCGCCGGAAGTCAGCGCCCTGCTCCACTATGTTCCCGACCTGTATCGCCAGACGCTGATGGCCACGCTGTGGAACACCGGCGCGCGCATTAACGAAGCGCTGGCGCTGACGCGCGGTGATTTCACCCTGGCTCCCCCCTATCCGTTCGTGCAGCTGGCCACGCTGAAGCAGCGCACAGAAAAAGCCACTCGCACGGCCGGTCGAGCGCCGGCCGGTACCACGCCAAACCGCATTGTTCCTCTGTCCGATCTGCAGTATGTCTCACAACTGCAGACGATGGTGGCCACGCTGAAAATTCCGCTGGAGCGCCGCAACAAATCTACCGGCCGCAGCGAACGGGCGCGTATCTGGACGGTCACAGACAGGACTGTGCGCAGCTGGATCAACGAAGCGGTAGAACGGGCCAATTCGGACGGGGTCTATTTCTCTGTACCGGTGACGCCGCACACGCTCCGGCATTCGTATGCGATGCACATGCTGTACGCCGGTATTCCTCTGAAGGTTTTACAGAGTTTAATGGGGCACCGGAGTGTCAGCTCGACGGAAGTCTACACGAAGGTGTTTGCGCTCGATGTCGCAGCCCGCCACCGCGTCCAGTTCCAGATGCCAGGCACTGAGGCTGTCGCAATGCTGAAGGCTGGCAAGATCGCCAGAGAATTCTAATAGCATAAACTATCTAGCCTTTCCGCCGCACCGGAGACTGTAATGCATCATTGCACGGGGACATAGATATAACCCACCTGAATACCTTCTATTTCGATCTTCTGTGAAACGGCCTTTCCAGGTTTAACCCGGCACCGGGATGGCGGTGTATCTGGTGTTGTCCGATAAACCACCCAGGTTTCACCCCGGTTATCTGTCTGTAATGCCTGTGGCGATTCAGTTAAACCCGTAGTGATTCAGTACTTATATGCTGAGCAGTACGATCTTTTTCATGTCTGTTCCTTACAATGGTCAGAACTGATAGCTGTAGTTGACGCTGGTAAACCACAGATAAGGATTATCATAATGACCTTTTAGCTGCGTCGGCTTTTGTACCTGTGAAGACTGCATATGCAGATACTCCAACGCCATGCCAATATTGCTGGCGGGTGTAATCTGATATTGCACCCCGGTGCCAAAACGCCATTCATCACCCGTAGGTAAGGTCAGCGCTACATCACTCTGGCTACGATATGGCGTGCTGTCAAACCCCACTCCAGCATTCAAACGCCACTGCTCTGAGGGGTGATACTGCACGCCAAATGCGGTGTGCCAGGTATCTTTCATACGGTTATTTTTATTCACTCTCTCGCCTTTCACTGTGATCTGTGGAGCCCCAAACTGACTCCAGTCCTGCCAACCTAGATCTCCCATCAGCGACCAGTTTTTATTCAGGTCATGTACCACACTTATCATCATCTGTTGTGGGGCACGTACCTGAGCTGAGATCGGCAGGCTATATTCGGTATTAGGCAGATCCGGAAAACGAGCCTTACCCTTGACGTCAAAATCGTAGTCCGTTTTACTGGTCCATGTTATACCGCCGCGGGTTTGCTCTGTGACCTGCATCAGCAGCCCCAGACGGTAGCTCGTTGCCCAGTCGTGATCTTTCGCTTTCTCATCATGACCATCAACATTCCTGATTAGCGACAGATAACCGTAGTTAAGATTGACCGAACCTCCCACCGATAGACGATCATTTAGTTGATAAGCCAGCGAAGGACTAAGCGTCATAGCCACCATCGTGCTCTTTTTAATTAATCGTTGACCACTCCAGTTACCGAAATCGACACCCAGTCCGTAATTGCCGTACAGTCCAATACCGGCATGCAGCCGGTCATTGACTTTCTGACTGTAGAAGCCACTGGCATTAGGGAAAATATCCAACACATTACCGGGACTTTCTTGCCGGGAATTATCATCATGGTAGCTGATATCCCCGTCCATCATCTGTAGACCGCCGGTGAACATGCGATCAGGCAGACGGGTCATGCCTGCCGGGTTGGTAACGATCGTTGAGGCATCCTGTGCTCTGGCGGCCTGCCCGGCTCCGGCCAGCGCCGTATCCTCCGTAGCCACTTCGTAAAAATAGAGCGCGCTGGCATGTGAAAGTGACGAATAAAGCATCTCGATACATATCAATAATATCTTTCTCATTTCCCTGCCCAAACCTGTTATAGTAAATTTTAGCATTTTGCATTTTTGATAAATAAAATAAGATGCAAAGTGGATTAAAAATCATGATACTAGACATCTCTCCATTTCAAATTATGAAATTCAATTTCAGAAAAGGAGTAAAAACATGACAAATACAAGTAATTGTACCAATACCCCCGTGAATTACAGATGTGAGAATATAGATAGTTTGTGATGTAAAATGCACTTGGGGTCGGGTAAAAACCATAAAGGTGCTATTTACTGCATTTCTGAGTTTTCGGTACGACCAAAGTGGGCAGTGCTGACTAGATCAGATTTAGATATCAGTTCCCCCTGTCAGTTATTTCCTCAGATAATCTGTTGCGACTCACTTGAGCAGGACGATTTACCATTACCTTCCGAATAACACACGTGACGAACTATAAATTGAAAGAGCACATGATGCAAATGACGTTCAAGAAACTCTTACATGGCGATTGCTCTGTTCTCATCATTATCATTGGTAATAAATATACTTATTTTAGTTAACTCTGTGGAGAACGAAAATGACCTGCCCCCAGGATTAGATACAACGTTCAGTTAGTAATGTCTGATCCTTCACTCTAAGAGTTACCCTTTCTCCAAGCCGCCACAAATTCAGACGGTATCTGATAATTCAGCGCGGAGTGCGGGCGGAACTCGTTATAATCCTGACGCCATTCACTGATGGTTTTCCTGGCATGACTGACGTCACTGAACCAGTGTTCATTCAGGCATTCATCGCGAAAGCGTCCGTTAAAACTCTCAATAAATCCGTTCTGTGTCGGCTTGCCGGGCTAGATAAGTTGCAGTTCCACGCCATGCCCTGATCAGTTCTTATCGTCGCTGGATAGCCGCGGAACAGCGCAATGCTGTCCAGAGTACGCGTGACCTGCACGCCTGAAATCCCGAAGGCAGCGGTTACCTTCAGGCACTCCTTCGTGAAGTCATCCACGCAGGTCAGGCACTTGATCCTGCGACCGGTGGCCAGCGCATCCATGACAAAATCCATCGACCAGGTCAGATTAGGCACCGTCGGGCGGAGCAGCGACAGACGTTCTGTTGCCAGCCCTTTACGACGTCATCTGCGTTTTACGCTCAGTCCACTGAGATGGTAGAGCCGGTATACTCGTTTGTGATTAACATGAATCCCTTCGCGGCGCAGCAGCTGCCAGATGCGGCGGTAGCCAAAACGCCTGCGTTCCAGTGCAGTGATGCGTCCGGATAAATGCGCATCCGATGTCAGACGCTGCGCTTCGTAACGGCAGGTCGACAGGGACAAACCTGTGAGTCTACAGGCACGACGTTGCGACAGACCGGCCGCATCACACATCAACACCACATCTTCGCGCTTCTGGTCTGTAGTCAGTACTTTCGCTCAAGACCCAACTGAAGCGCCTCCTTATCCAGCATGGCTTCAGCCAGCAGCTTCTTGAGTCGGGCGTTCTCTTCCTCAAGCGACTTCAGGCGCTTAACCTTGGGTACCTCCATACCACCATACTTTTTACGCCAGGTGTAAAACGTGGCGTCGGAAATGGTGTGCTTGCGGCAGAGTTCACGGGCGGATACCCCGGTTTCAGCCTCGCGGAGAATACTGATGATCTGCTGGTCGGAAAAACGCTTCTTCATGGGGATGTCCTCATGTAGCTTATGAAGACATTACTAACAACGGGGTGTACTAATCAACGGGAAACAGGTCAAAAACACCATATATCCAACGATCAATAAATAACTGAATTGATATTTGAAATAACTTGTGTTTACATCCCGCTATCGCGATGATAATTTTTCATAAGTTTCTCCCCTTAATAATAATTGATTGTAATTTCACACCAGAATTTTAACTATTATTAAGGCAATCTCCATACATAGTAGAATACAGAGCCTTTTGATGATTCATTTCAATAACCCTTCGGCAAATGATTCAAACTGGATTTTTTAAACTATCGACTTTAAGCTCACCTTTCTTTTCCCTATAGAAACTACTTATTACCATTGCTGATTTTAACCCGCAGAATGTATGGCCGAATATTTATAGTTAGGACACGTTATTTATCTATTGACATAAGGATAAAAGAATGAACATGAATCCCGTTATTAACATTGCTATCTTTACTGGTTTTTTACTGTTAGCCGGATGTACATCAAAGATAGCTAAGCCAGAAAAATATTCTGGTTTCCTTGGTGACTATTCAAAGCTAAAAGAAATGAAAACATCTTCTGGCGCACCTGAACTTCGTTGGGTTGATCCAAACTTCAATCAGGAAAACTATGATGATATAGTGTATATGCCAGTTATTTATTATCCCGAGCCAAAGGCAAATACACAAGTTGGGCAACAAGCGCTAGATAACATCCGCAACTATACTAACCAGCAGGTAAAAAATGCTATCGCTAAGCATAAACCACTGGTCACTACCGCAGGCCCACGCAGCTTGATATTCAAGAGCGCGATCACCGGTGTAGACTTGAGCAAAGAAGGATTACAATTTTACGAAGTTGTGCCTGCTGCATTGCTTGTTGCCGGTCTGGAGAACGTAACCGGACACCGTACTGAGGATACTCATCTTTACTTCGAAGCTGAGCTAATTGATGTACAGACGAATAAACCAGTATTAAAACTTGTACGTAAAGGAGAGGGGGAAACGATACCTAACCAGTCTACACCATTAACAACTCAGTCCGTTAAAATATTAATAAACAAAATGGCCAGTGATATAGCGAATTTTAGTCCTGAAGGTAAATATCAATAAGCACGGTGTGTGTTGAATAATAGCCAGTCAATATAAAAAACGACTGGCCATTAGCACCATTTCATTCATAAATAAGAAATGCTCTCAGGGCGAAGTTGTGCGCAGCGGAAGGCAAACTCATATCGTTATACTATACGCCCTATACAGAAGTTTTTCAAAGTCAGCAAATCGACGCCTCAAGGTTAAGCGTGCAAATACTGAAAAGTAGTCAAGTGGAATTAATTTCGCAGAACCAAGATTATCTACAAGAACAAATTTACCATAAGGCTTATAACCAAGCTGATAAACTATATTATAAGTTTTAAGCGTCATTGTGGCTATAGCATCATTATAAATCTGCTCTCTAAATTCCATATATGCGACTTGTATCTCCTTTTTGTTCTCTTCAAAATAACCTTCTTTGCGCAAATAATAATCCAGAGTTTGTGATACACACCCTGTGTTATCTTTTATTAACTGAAATACATAACCCTTCCCAAGGTTTGTTTCCAGAGTGCCATAGTATTTTGGAATGGTTGATGGCGTTCGCTTTCGGTTATTGATATGATAATAATAGCGGGTTTCTCGTAAGGTTTCTTTAATATTGACCGCGTTATGATGGATTTTTATACATCGTGAATTATCAAACGGGTGCTGATAACACACTCTATGCCTACCTGAGGCTATAAAATCAGAAAACGATAATTTTATTTTTTCCCTGATTGCTGCATCCATTATACAACTCCCTATTAACGTTTTGATGAGTAGGTCGAGGTGATTTATTCAGTTACATTGAAGATGTAGCAGTTATTATTCCCGAACGCAATAAGTTATGTCACATAAATTTCAATATAATTAATTTACATACATTATGGTGCTCGATTATTAGCATCATAAATTAACAAACTGTTTTTCATATTATGAAATTTACTATTTAATATGCTTGTCGCTCTAAATTCATTAAATTACCCATACTTATAATGGATGTCTCCATTGGAGTTATTACCATCACCATGGTAATAGATTGCATAACTTGATATAGGAGTATATTCATACTGATACGCAAACTTAATCCCAGATCAGTAACACTCTCAACTATATAACCAAACCAATATGGTTATCACCTCATAATTCACTTGGTTCTCTTGAATAAATCGAACTAATGCATAAAAGGAGCTCAAGCCATGAAAAAATACAGTTTGTCAAATGACGTTTTAGTTATGGCACCATATTTTTCGTTTCTCAAACAAGAAGTCTTAATAGTGAATATAGACACGGACATACTAAAGACTCTTAACGAGGGTAGTGTGTAACTGTATGAGTGTACTTGTACAATAAAGGTATGATATGTATAGAAAACACTGCCTTTATTAATGGAATGTTTTATAGGGTTACTATTCGTATAAACCTAACTATCAGAAGGATTTACGCATGAGGATTTCAAATGAAGCTTAAACTGATAGCTCAGAGTCTGGCTGCGGCAGGATTACTGACAACACTGTCAGTGATGGCGGCAACGCCAGCGCCCACTAAGGACGCGACTCCCGCGACCATACAGGCCAACGAAGCACTTTATAACAAGCTGCCCTTCTCTGATAAAACTGATTTCGCCAATGCACATAAAGGTTTTATCGCCCCGCTGCCACAGGAAGTGATCAAAGGCGAGAAAGGCAACACCGTCTGGAACCCTCAGCAGTACGCCTTCATTAAAGAAGGTGATAAAGCGCCAGATACGGTAAACCCTAGCCTCTGGCGTCAGTCCCAGCTGATTAACATCAGCGGCCTGTTTGAAGTGACCGATGGCGTTTACCAGATCCGCAATTTCGACCTTTCAAATATGACCATCATTGAAGGTAAAGCGGGGATTACGGTTGTCGATCCGCTTATTTCTGCGGAATCTGCTAAAGCGGCTGTGGACTTGTACTACAGTAACCGCGGTAAAAAACCTGTTGTTGCGGTTATTTATACCCACAGCCACATTGACCACTACGGCGGCGTTCGCGGCGTCGTTGACGAAGCTGACGTCAAAGCCGGCAAAGTGAAAATCTATGGCCCGCAAGGTTTCATGGGCGCCGCCGTTGATGAGAATATCATGGCAGGTAACGCCATGAGCCGTCGCGCTAGTTACATGTACGGCAACCTGTTGCCTGCTGATGCGAAAGGTCAGGTTGGTGCAGGTCTGGGCACCACGACCTCTGCCGGTACCGT
>NZ_JAERMU010000049.1 GCF_016756775.1 Dryocola clanedunensis subsp. sulfonylureivorans
CGTTAAAATCTACACCACAGACTTGAGAGCCTAAGGTCGGATACGACGTCCGGACTGCGTTCAGAATAAACTGGCCGGTTTACTCTGAACAGGGGGAATAATACAAGGTCGGATAAGCGCAGCGCCATCCGACACAAATCAGATAACCCGTGAGAACTGCTGAAGCCTTGCTTTCTGCCGCAGGTAAACATCGAAGCACATGCAGATGTTACGGATCAGCAGACGGCCTTTCGGCGTGACCTGAACGCCGTGCTCGTCAACCTCCACCAGCCCGTCTTTAGCCAGCGGGGCTAACAGCTTCAGGTCCTCTGCGAAATACTCCGCAAAATCAACATCCCACAGTTTTTCTACGTCCGCAAAGTTGAGCTGGAAGTTACAGATCAGCAGCTTAATCACGTCGCGGCGGATACAGTCGTCGCGAGTCAGGGCCAGACCGCGCCATAGCGCATCACCTCGGTCATCAACCTGCTGATAGTAGGTCTTAAGCTCTTTCTGGTTCTGAGCGTAACAATCCCCGATCATACTAATCGCAGAAACCCCTATGCCCAGCAGGTCGGTATCGCCCTGCGTGGTGTAGCCCTGGAAGTTGCGGTGAAGCTTACCTTCACGCTGGGCCACGGCCAGCTCGTCGTCCGGGCGGGCAAAATGGTCCATACCGATAAACTGGTAGCCTGACGCGGTTAGCGAACCGATGGTTTCCTGCAGAATATCCAGTTTCTGCTGGGCGCTCGGCAAATCCGCATCCTTAATTTTCCGCTGTGCGGCAAACAAGGTTGGCAGATGGGCGTAGTTGAAGACGCTCAGGCGATGCGGACTCAGTTCGGCCACGCGCTTCAGGGTGAAAGCGAAACTTTCCGGCGTCTGCTTTGGCAGGCCGTAAATCAGATCGATATTGGTCGAGGTGAAGCCCAGCTCGCGGGCGCGGTTAATCAGGGCAAAGATGAACTCTTCGTCCTGCTCGCGGTTCACCAGCTTCTGCACTTCTTTGTTGAAATCCTGTACGCCCATGCTCAGGCGAGTGAAGCCCTCTTCACGCAGGTGATCGAGCACATCCAGCTCAATTTCGCGGGGATCCACTTCAATGGACAGCTCAGCATCTTCGTTAAAGTCGAAATGGCTACGTAGCAGCCCCATCAGGCGACTTATCTGCGCTTTGCTAAGGTAGGTAGGGGTGCCACCGCCCCAGTGCATCTGGCTGACGTGACGGTCCTTAAACAGCGGTGCACGATGGGCTATTTCTTGTTCCAGCGCGTCGAGGTACTGATCCGCTTTATGGGTCTGCCGGGTGACAATCTTATTACAGCCACAGAAGTAGCAAAGTTTGTGGCAGAACGGGATATGGATATACAGCGAAAGCGGGCGCTCAGGATAACGAGCAACCGCCTGCAAAAATGCCCCCTCGCCAAAGTCCTCAGAGAACTCCAGCGCGGTAGGGTAAGAGGTGTAACGCGGCCCTGAATAATTGTATTTCTGGATCAGGGCCAGATCCCAGTCGATTAACTGCTCAGACATACTCACTCCTTCCGATGGTGCCGCCCGCGTTTTCGCAGCGCTCGCGGCCCGCCCACTCCTCGGGCATTGAG
Organism: Dryocola clanedunensis subsp. sulfonylureivorans; assembly: GCF_016756775.1. Classification (GTDB taxonomy): domain Bacteria; phylum Pseudomonadota; class Gammaproteobacteria; order Enterobacterales; family Enterobacteriaceae; genus Dryocola; species Dryocola clanedunensis. The sequence goes on from NZ_JAERMU010000049.1 coordinate 1,584, forward strand.
CCTGCGGCGCAACAAATTCTGCACTCGCGACAGCCGCCGTAGTTTAACGAATAACCACAGCAGATAACACACCAGCGGAATAACCATGAGAAAAACAGGTAATCCCATGAGCGTAAACGCTAGTTACCGCCCTTCAGCAGACGCATTAAATCGTCGCCTTTGTCTTCTTCTTCTTCGTCATCTTCATAAGCGATGCCCAGCTCAGCCATCAGCGCATCGATGCGGTCGAGTTTGGCATTCACCCACGTTTGCTCTTCAGCGCTTAATGCTTCGCCCTCTTCCAGGCGTTCCAGCAGCGCATCCAGGCGTTCATCATTCTCCAGCAAATCCAGCTCAGCCTGTGGTGTTAGCATAGGTTTCTCGCTTTTTGGTTTGTGCTGTTTAGGTTTCGCCGCCGGGGCTTCGGTCACACCCAGAGCAATAGGTTTTTTGCTGCCAATTCGTGGATCTTTTGCCTGTGAGGAGCCTTTACCGCCCTGCGCCTGGCTGCTGCCGCTAGCCCGGCTGCCCGCAGAATGGCCACGGTGTTTTTTCGCACGCTTTCGTTCGCGAGCTTCCTGATCGACTTCTTCGCGAGACTTACGACGGACTTTTGCGGTTTTGCTGCCGGGTGCTGCTGAGTTTTGTTGCTTCATGGTGAGTTTTCTTAAGCCGTTTTATTCAGTATAGAATTGCGGCGGAATCTAGCAGAAAGCAAGCAAAGAAAAAAGGCGACAGATTAACCTGTCGCCTTTTTTCTTATCTCACGACCCATTTGGGTCATACATTCCGTGTTAGCGTTCGACACCCTGTCTTTCCGTTGCCAATAACTTTCCTTGTTAGGTTCCCTGTCCCTTTACTACGTCTCCGGACGTTTGCCTCCTGGCTGTTCCTGGTTCTCCGTCATCCTGACGTTCCTGAACCCTCGTCCTGAGTTGTTATCCCTTCCGGCTTCCCTTGCCTGTGTGATGTACTTTACGCTTACCCTTAAAAACGGCAAGGGTATGATTGGTGTCTCACACAGCTCCTGCAGTTGTGCAAATCCAATAACCGCATGTTATGTAATGATTTTGCAAAATATTTCATTCGAAACTTTCCGTATTGTCTGACACACAGAATGGCAAATGTCTTACAAGGCTCAGGGTGAATACTGTAAGCCTCATCCCTGCCGCGAGAAAAACGGTCTTTTCTGCCCATTCAGGTATAATCCCCCGCAATGCTCATCCTGAGGGAGACAACCTTTTGACAAACTGGAACTATCACCAGACCCATTTCGTGCTTAGCGCACCGGATATTCGCCACCTGCCTTCTGATATCGGTATTGAGGTTGCTTTCGCAGGCCGCTCTAACGCGGGTAAATCAAGCGCGTTAAACACCCTGACCAATCAGAAAGGCCTGGCGCGTACCAGTAAAACACCTGGACGAACTCAGCTCATTAACCTTTTTGAAGTTGCTGACGGTAAACGCCTGGTGGATTTACCGGGTTATGGATACGCGGAAGTACCTGAAGAAGTAAAACTGAAATGGCAGCGTGCGCTGGGTGAATACCTGCAAAAGCGTAACAGCCTGAAAGGTCTGGTCGTGCTGATGGATATTCGCCATCCGCTAAAAGATCTCGATCAGCAGATGGTTAACTGGGCTGTCGCGAGCAATATCGAAGTCATGATTTTGCTGACCAAGGCAGACAAGCTGGCTTCGGGCGCCCGTAAAGCACAGCTGAATATGGTTCGCGAAGCAGCTGCCGCGTTTGGCGGCAATATTGAAATTGAAGTGTTTTCTTCGCTGAAAAAAATCGGTGTTGATAAGCTGCGCCAGAAGCTGGACAGCTGGTATAACGACATCCCACCAGCGGTGGAAGAAGAAGCGCCGGAAGAGTAAGAAACAGACGGGTTATCCCGTCTTTTTTTGGCTTCGCGCAATAAAAAACGCCCCAGTCATTTCTGACTGGGGCGGCTAAAATATTCAGCCAAATCCGATTACGTGAAGTAAAAGGTCTGAAAGATAGAACATCTTACCTCTGTACCCTACGCGAATAACTTTACTCCTTTTTATTCGCGTGAAAAAGCATTTTTTGTAGTTTTTTTTCACTGTTTGCACAGCATTCTTCAAGCGTCATCACAAAAAACTATGACTTATGTTGCTTAGTTACAAAAAGGTGACATCAAATTTGCTGCATTAATGCGCTTCATCCCAGTTTGCACCACTGCCCACTTCTACCAGTAATGGCACATCCAACTTCATGCTGCTTTCCATCAGTTCGTGAATTTTTGCAGAAACGGCTTCTACGTCGTCCTTATGCACTTCAAACACCAGCTCATCGTGCACCTGCATGATCATCTTCACGCGCGGCTTATCTTTTTCCAGCCAGGCGTCTACGGCAATCATTGCGCGCTTGATGATGTCCGCAGCAGTTCCCTGCATGGGGGCGTTGATTGCGGCACGTTCAGCGCCCGCGCGGCGCGCACCGTTGCTGGAATTGATGTCCGGAAGATACAGGCGGCGGCCATCCAGCGTCTCAACATAGCCTTTGTCCTTCGCCTGCTGGCGGGTGCGCTCCATGTAATCCAGCACGTCAGGGTAGCGCTCGAAGTAAAGATCCATGTATTTCTGCGACTCTTTGCGCGGAATGTTGAGCTGGCGGGAGAGGCCAAACGCGCTCATGCCGTAGATCAGGCCGAAGTTAATCGCTTTCGCGCTGCGGCGCTGTTCGCCAGTAACGCTGTCCAGCGGCAGGCCAAAAACTTCCGCTGCCGTGGCGCGGTGGATATCCTTTCCTTCCGCAAAGGCGGTAAGCAGGCCTTTATCCCGTGACAAATGCGCCATGATACGCAGTTCAATCTGCGAATAGTCAGCGGAAACAATGACATAATCTTGCGACGCGATAAACGCCTGGCGAATACGACGACCTTCTTCGTTGCGCACAGGGATGTTTTGCAGGTTTGGATCGGTCGATGACAAACGGCCCGTCGCCGCCACAGCCTGATGATAAGAGGTATGTACGCGGCCGGTTTTCTCATTGATCATCAGCGGTAACTTATCCGTGTAGGTGGACTTCAGCTTTGCCAGACCCCGGTATTCAAGGATCACTTTAGGCAACGGATAATCCAGCGCCAGTTCTTCCAGCACCTCTTCTGACGTGGATGGCGCTCCACCCGGCGTTTTCTTCAGCGGCTTAATGCCCTGTTTTTCAAACAGGATGGTCTGCAACTGCTTGGTGGAAGAGAGGTTGAAGACCTCGCCGGCAATCTCGTGCGCTTTGAGTTCCAGCTCGCCCAGACGCTTAGTCAGCTGCTCTGAATGGATGTGCAGTAGTGCCGGGTCAATCTTCACGCCATTACGTTCAATGCGTGACAAGACCGGTACCAGGGGCATTTCTATGTTATTGAAAACATTCAGCGGCCCTGCACTTTCCTCAAGCTTTGGCCACATTTTCAGATGCAGTTGCAGGGTGACATCCGCATCTTCCGCAGCGTAGCGCCCCGCCTGCTCAAGATCGATTTGGTTGAAGGTGAGCTGCTTCTTACCCTTACCGGCGATCTCTTCAAAGGTGATGGTTTTGTGGCCGAGCCAGCGGTTGGACAGGCTGTCCATATCGTGACGACCCGCTACGCTATCCAGAATGTAGGATTCAAGCATAGTGTCAAAAGCGATGCCACGCAGTTCAATGCCGTAGTTGCCTACGATACCTCGGTCATACTTAAGATTCTGACCGACTTTCAACGCTTTTTCGTCTTCCAGTATTGGCTTAAGAAGTTCCAGCACGCGCTCGAGGGGAAGCTGATCCGGCGCGTCGATATAGTCATGGCCGACCGGAATGTAGCAGGCGACGCCTGGTTCAGTTGCAAACGAGATACCCACCAGGCGAGCGCTGACGTTATCAAGGCTGTCTGTTTCTGTATCAAAAGCAAAGAAAGGAGCTTTCTTCAGGCGCTCAATCCACTCAACGAGAACTTGCTCATCAAGAATGGTGACGTAGTTGTCATAAGAAAGAGCATTGGCTGGTTCTTCTGGTTCGGCGTCAACTTCGATAGTTTTTTGCGGTTTAGCGGCAGCTTTAGCACCTTTGGCCTGCAGCCACTTACCGGCTTCGACATCTGTGATCCAGCGTTTAAACTCGTACTGCTTAAACATGCCAAGCAGCTCTTCAGCGACCGGCTGTTGCACTTCCAGCTGTTCGCAGGTTAGCTCCAGCTCAACGTCAGTTTTGATAGTTGCCAGCTGATAGGAGAGATAAGCCACCTCTTTGCTTTGCTCAAGTTTGGCAGCCATTGTTTTCGCGCCGCGGAAACTCAGCTCAGCGATTTTTTCCGGGTTAGCATAGAGCGCATCAAGGCCACCGAGCCCTTGCAGAAGCGCCTGTGCAGTTTTTTCACCCACGCCCGGCACGCCCGGAATGTTATCTGACGAATCACCCATCAGCGCGAGGAAATCAATGATCAGCTCTGGCGGCACGCCATATTTTGTTTGTACTTCCTCGGGGCCGAGGATCGTGTTCGTCATGGTATTGATCAGCGTCACGCCCGGTGTGACCAGCTGAGCCATGTCTTTATCACCAGTACTAATAAGTACTGGGCGGCCCATTTTTTCAGCTTCCAGCGCTAACGTGCCAATGACGTCGTCCGCTTCCACGCCTGAAACCGCCAGTAGAGGCAGCCCCATCGCTTTCACCATGGCATGTAAGGGTTCAATCTGAGCGCGCAGATCGTCCGGCATTGGCGGGCGATGGGATTTGTAGTGCTCAAATAACTCGTCGCGGAAAGTCTTTCCTTTCGCATCGAAAACCACGGCGGCATGGGTCGGCTGATACTGCATGATCAGGCTACGCAGCATATTCAGTACGCCATACATCGCACCGGTAGGCACACCAGCGCTGTTGGTCAGAGGAGGAAAGGCGTGGTAAGCCCGATAAAGATAGGAGGAGCCATCAACGAGGATAAGCGGGTTTTGCGCGATCTGAACCATAATGTCCGTTCCATGCCTGTTTTAATTTATTGCTAAAGGATGCCATAGCCTGGCCAAAAACATGAACTTTTGCGGGCGATTAGCTAAAAAGATTTGTCGATCCTTGCGATCTTACGCAAGATCGAGAATGTGGATAACTTTGTGCATAATTCTATAACTATCTAATATCTTAATGTAACATAGCGGCATCGCGTTATTTATTCTTAATAAAATCATGCGCTTATAGATTTGTTAAATCTATACCTGTTGCTTTTTTTGGATTATCCAAATGTGGATATAAAACTAATTTTTAACAAAACGCAGCATAATGACTTACGAATGTAATCCCGCTCAGACCCTATGCGGCTTTTTGAATAATCCTCCGGACGCAAAGTTGATAAAATTCATGGCTTGTCGGCCTTTTGGGCACTTTTATAAAATCACCTTATGAAATAATTATTTATGTCGAGATTGCTTGCAGCATTCACCTTATTGTTGAGTGTCGCTCTAACTATCCTGGTGACGGTAATATGCTCCGTGCCCATCATCATCGCTGGCATTTTTAAGCTGCTATTACCCCTCCCTGCAATCTGGCGCGCTATCTCGAAGTTTGCCAATTTTATGATGTACTGCTGGTGCGAAGGACTAGCGGTACTCCTTCGCCTGAACCCGTTTCTGAAATGGGATGTAGAAGGGCTTGAAGGGCTAAGTAAGAAAAGCTGGTATTTACTGATCTGTAATCACCGAAGCTGGGCGGATATCGTGATTTTGTGCGTACTTTTTCGCCATCATATCCCGATGAATAAATACTTTCTTAAGCAGCAACTGGCCTGGGTGCCGTTCATTGGCCTGGCCTGCTGGGCGCTGGATATGCCGTTTATGAAGCGCTATTCACGCGGTTACCTGTTACGACACCCGGAACGTCGCGGTAAAGACGTCGAGACGACACGTAAATCCTGTGAAAAATTCCGCGTCTATCCAACGACCATCGTAAATTTTGTCGAAGGGTCCCGCTTTACCCCGGAAAAGGTGCTTGAAACACGTTCCGCATTCCAGAATCTTTTACCGCCGAAAGCGGCAGGCATTGCGATGGCATTAAGTGTTTTAGGGCCACAATTCGATAAGATCCTTAACGTGACGCTTTGCTATCCCGAAAATACACATTCCCCGTTCTATGACATGCTGTCAGGGAAGATGACAAGAATAGTGGTGCGGGTTTCGCTAATACCTATTGAGGAAGAACTGCACGGGGATTATGTGAATGACAAGGTGTTTAAACGTCGTTTTCAGACCTGGCTCAATGCACTCTGGCACGAGAAAGATGCACTGTTGAATAGCATCATGAAGAAAAAGAAAGCCGGTCAGTGACCGGCTTTTTACTTACTTCTTCTCGACCAGGAATTTCGTTACGTCAGCGTACTGCTTAACGAACGCATCCATATCGCTGGTATCCATACCCTGAGGATTCAGCTGATACTTGCCGTTAACGAAGATAGCCGGTACGCCCTGCAACTGCAGATCTGCTGCCGCTTTCTCTTGCTGAGCAACAAGGGATTTCACCACGAAGCTGTTCCACGCAGCGTCATACTCTTCTGGCTTCACGCCAGCATCGATAAAGACTTTGCGGATATCAGCAACGTTTTGTACGGTCTGGGTTTTCTGCACGGCTTCAAACATAGGAGCAGTGATTTTATCTTCCACGCCCAGCGCCATTGCAACAGCCCACGCCTGAGTCAGATCTTTACCCAGCGGGCCCAGGAACTCAACGTGATACTTGGTCATTTTAGTGCCTTCCGGCAGCTTTTTCTTCACGTTATCAGACACGTGAAGAACTTCTTCAAACTGGTAGCAGTGCGGGCAGTAGAAAGAGAAGAACTCTAATACTTGCGGTTCGCCTGCAACGGGTTTATCGATGGTCACGTACTCTTTACCATCGGTGAACTGGGCAGCAGAGGCACTGAATGCCAGAATCATACCCGCGAGTGCCAGCCAAATTTTTTTCATATTCCTTTCTCTCCTGAATAGTACTGACTAATACATTGGCGTTAGTTGTAGTGGTGGTTCACGCAGAACCCGGACCTGCTCGGTGAAAGTTGCAGTCTGACTGCGCCAGTAATCTTCCTCGGTAAGCCAAGGGAAATTCCTGGGAAAAGCGGGGTCATCCCAGCGACGAATAATCCACGCGAGATAATAGACCATACGCATGGCACGTAAAGGTTCGATGAGGGCGATTTCATCTGAATTGAAGGGGGAGAACTCTTCGTAGGCTTCGATGATAGTTTCGAGCTGCATACGCTGTTCGGCTTTGTCGCCATTCAGCAGCATCCAGAGATCCTGAACGGCTGGGCCGTTACGGGCATCATCAAGATCGACGAATAACGGGCCGTCTCGCCAGAGGATGTTCCCCGGATGGCAGTCGCCGTGCAAACGTAAAGAGTCGAACCGGTCGTGCCAGCGAAGTTTAACTTCTTCGATTAACGTATCAGTAGCTTTAAGAAAAGCCGCTTTCAACGCCGCAGGAATCAGCTTCGTTTGTTCAAACAAAGCCCTTGGCTCAAGAAGATACTCATCAATACCGATAGTGGGCCGCTCCGCAAACAGCTTACGGCGCCCGGTCTGATGAATTCGACCCAGGTAGCGACCCACCCACTCCATTTGATCGATATTATCGGTTTCATACTGCCGTCCGCCCAGGCTAGGGAATACCGTGTACATAAACCCCTGATGGCGAAGCAAAGTATTACCGGAATAAGATAAAGGAGCAGCAACCGGAACCTCATCAGCCAGCAACTCTGCTGCAAACTGATGCTCTTCCTGAATTTGTTCTGCAGACCAGCGGTTGGGGCGATAAAATTTCACCACATAGCGTTTGCGATCCTCATCCTGAAACTGATAGACGCGGTTCTCAAAGCTGTTTAAAGGGGTCAGCCCGGAATCCACCCGTATACCCTGTTCAAAAAGGGCATCCATGATGGTATCCGGATGTAGAGTCTGAAAATTGAAAGCGCTGTCTGTCATGCAGGCAACCGACTGTTAATACGAATAGTTCAGGATAACATTTCGTGGCAGCTTAGGTGGCCCGGCTTACAAGCTTTTACTCTTTAATTACACCGCGCGCGCGAAGTAGCGCTGTTTTAAAATCTTCTTCGTAGTCTTTTTTAATACCAGGGATAACAGCATCTTTTGAGGAGTCGCGCATTTTCAGGTGGTAGATCAGCACATCATCAGTGAGATCGGTTAATTCACCGGTATAGCCTGACTCTTCAGCAAGTTTCTGCAAAAATTGGATTAGGTTGAGATCGGGCTCTTTCTGCCACGCGGGTTGTAACAGCTCGAGCAGTTCGTTAAGACGCTTACATTTCATGATAGTGCTCCTTTCACTTGCGAGATGTCACACGTTAGCAGGCTCAATCCCACATTAAAAGAGGCGATATTAGTGACATGTTTAACGGAAGTAACTGGCGTTATTCTTGCCGGTGGGCGGGCAACCAGAATGGGCGGGCAGGACAAGGGGCTCATTAAATTGAATGGCTTGCCGCTGTTTGAACATATTGTGAGAAAACTCACCCCTCAGGTTGGCAAGGTGGTCATAAGCGCGAACAGAAATATCGAAAAATATCAAAAACTTGGGCATGAAGTATTAAGCGATTCCTTACCTGGTTACCCAGGTCCACTGGCAGGAATGCTTTCCGCGATGCAGCAGCTGGATGCCGAATGGTTCCTGTTTTGTCCTTGCGATACACCCAATATCCCTGAAAATCTCGCCCATCAGCTCTGGGCATCAAAGGGGCAGTTTTCTGCCTTGTGGGTAAATGACGGAGAGCGCGATCATCCAACGCTCGCGCTTGTACATCGTAATATTGCTCCGGCATTAGAAAATTATCTGGCGGCTGGTGAGCGCCGGGTAATGGTATTCCTGAAAGAAGCAGACGGACATGCCGTGCTCTTCCCTGGGCAGCAACAAAACTTCGCTAATGTTAATTCACCTGAAGATCTTGCCTTGTGGGAGAACAAATAGATGGTGCCTTTACTGGCTTTTGCCGCCTGGAGCGGTACGGGGAAAACCACGCTGCTTAAGCAATTAATCCCATTACTCAATGAAAAAGGGATACGTCCGGGGTTAATCAAACATACGCATCATGATGTTGATGTCGATAAGCCAGGCAAAGACAGTTACGAGCTTCGTAAAGCGGGGGCATCGCAGACAATAGTCGCCAATCAAAATCGCTGGGCCTTAATGACGGAAACACCGGAACAGAAAGAGTTGGATTTGCACTGGTTAGCAAGCCGTATGGACCCGGCATCACTGGATCTGATCCTTGTGGAAGGGTTTAAGCATGAAGCGATACCGAAGATTTTACTATTCAGAGCGGGGCTTGGGCGTGGTCTGGATGAGCTGGCGATCGACAGCAACGTGATTGCCATTGTCAGTGATACAGCGATCACTGAAGCAGGACTACCGGTCCTTAATATTAATTCACCGGAAGAAATTGCTGATTTTGTTGCCGAATGGCTTAAGAAATGAGTATTGCCTGCTCTTTAGCGGGCATTTTTTATAAACCGCAGACAGCAAAAAGCCCTGTACAGAGTACAGGGCTTTTCACTTATTTGGAGCCTGGCAGTTCCCTACTCTCGCATGGGGAGACCCCACACTACCATCGGCGCTACGGCGTTTCACTTCTGAGTTCGGCATGGGGTCAGGTGGGACCACCGCGCTAGTGCCGCCAGGCATATTCTGTTCGCTAACCGTCACGCTTTCACGCAACCATTAACTTAAAATCTGGAACATTCAGCTGAAAATCAAATCTCTCTCACCAAAACACCTTCGGTGTTGTAAGGTTAAGCCTCACGGATCATTAGTACTGGTTAGCTCAACGTATCGCTACGCTTACACACCCAGCCTATCAACGTCGTAGTCTTCAACGT
>NZ_JAERMU010000050.1 GCF_016756775.1 Dryocola clanedunensis subsp. sulfonylureivorans
AGCGTGCTGCCTGATACCGCATCGCTCTGTGCGTGCTGCTGTGATTTTGACTTCTGCGTGGTCAGCGAGAGGCTGACGCCCATCGCATTCGGGTCGCCGGTCGCGGAAGCCACTGCGGCGGCCTGCCCGGCCTGCACGCCCGAGAGGGCGGTTTTGGTGGCCTGCAGCGCCTTCAGGCGGCCGTCGCTTTCTTCGTTCGTGTCCTGAGCACTGGTGACAGCGTTGTTGATAGCGCTGCCCACCGTGCCGGAGAGCGCCAGCGTCAGGCCGCTTTTCTTCTGTTCAAACGTTTCATCGCGGCTGCGCTTGTCGTGGCCCGGGTCGATGAGGACGCTGTCGCCGATAACCGCCAGGTCCTTGCCCGCAATCAGGTCGGCACCGCCGATGTGTGCCTGATTACCGGCTGAAATCACCACGCTACCGCCCGTCGAGCCCACGGTACTGAAGCTCTGACTCTGGGTGGTGCCCGCCTCGCGCAGGTCGTGTGTGGTTTTACTGCTGCCGACGGTGATACCTATCCCGCCGGTGCCCATCAGGCCGCTCTTCTTCACTTCCTTAAAGCGCCAGCTGGAGTCTGTGTTGGTGGCGGCGACAATATCCACATTATTACCCGCGCTCAGGTTCACCGCATCATCCGCGACCACGGACGAACCTTTCACCAGCAGGTTATTACCGGCGCTGACCTGCACGTTGTCTCCGCTCAGCAGGCTCCCTGCTTCACGGGTGGCGCTGTCCTCTTCGATGGTATGGGTTGTTTTCTTGCTGAGGAACCCTTTTTTGGTTTTGGTCTGCTCTTTGTAGTGATAATCGCTTTCGGTGGCGGTGGTAAGATTCACATCCCGCCCCGCAGCCACGCCGATATCGCCGCTCGCCGTAACCCGTGCGGCCTCGCTGTTAACATCACGCCCGGCAATGACAATCGTATTACCGCCGCTGCTGATTTCCGTTCCCTGCTGGCGCACGGACTCGTCAATGACGGTTTTATCCCGGGTGTGGGCAAAATCCCGCTGTGAGCTGCCGTCTGCGCTCAGGTTCACATCCCGCCCGGCCTGGATACCCACATTTTTCTCAGCCGCAAGCCCTGCGCCACCGGCGTTAATATCCCGCCCGGCCACCACGTTCAGGTTTCCGCCGGACGTCAACGTACTGTTCTGGTTTGCCACCGTCTCATGACTGAAGCCTCTCCAGCTGTTGTCGCCGGTCGTTTCGGCTCCCTGCCGGACCTGGTTTGATTCAACGGTCACATCACGACCCGCGATGAGGAGCTGCTCACCGCCGGAGGCGGTCTGTGCCCCTTTGAGATGAATGTCCTGACCGGCAGACATGACCATCCCTTCCTGAGACTGGATGGTGGCAGTATTGCCCTGCAGCGTGTTGGTCAGTGCGACTCCCTGTCCCCTCAGGCCTGGCAGGTCCATGGTGTTCTGTCGGGAAAGCGTTTCACTGATGATACTGCCGCCGGTGCTCTCCAGCTGAACGGTTTTCCCCGTGATGGCGGAGCTGATGTTGCTGATATCCCCCATCGCATGCAGGTCCAGCCCGCCTCCCGCGCTGATAAGCCCGGCATTGAGGTTGCTGATGCTGTTGCTGCTGTCTATTGAAAGACCATTTTGTGCAATCAGCGAGCTGCCATTGTTGGTGAGACTGCCGCCCGTCAGCTGAACATTGTTGCCGCTAATCACGCTGCCGTTATGCACCTTCGTGTCTTTTGGCGACAGGTACACTTTTGGCACCATCACCGTCTGACCGTTAATGGTGGCGGTTTGCCACCACAGAATGCTGTGGTCGAGGGCAGCCACCTGGTCGGCGGTGAGCGCCACCCCGAACGTCAGGCCCAGTCCCCGCTGTGCATCTGCCGCGCTGTCCATCAGGTAGCGCATCTGGTCGAGGTCAGAGCCGAGGCCGTTGATATACCGGGTTCCGGTCTGGTTCAGCACGTAATTAGACACATACCGGGTATCAAACGCTGCATCGCCCAGGAAGCGATAATCGTTTTCCGGATCGAATCCCAGCTTACCCAGCATGTAAGACGACCCCAGGAACTGGTTGATGTCCGTGTACCGGCTACTGGTTTCTGTCGGTGCGCTCCCCGGAGTCATACCCAGCAGCTTATACAGGTCACCAAACAGCGACGGGTCAAGCTGTCCCAGGCCGTCCAGCTTCGGGTTAACGGTGATGAGATACGGGCTGTCCGGATCGGTTGACGGAACAAAGTAGCCGTTGTTACCGGAGGGCAGCGGATAGAGGCTGCTGTCCATTCCGTCCGGGCTCAGGCTCGTGCCACCACTGATAGCCTGGCTGGCATCATCACTGGTATCCTGCCAGTCCGGGGCGGTGATGGCAGCATCGCTGCCATCTTCCAGACTCAGTGCGCTTACCACGTCCCCGATACTGCCGTTACCGGCGGTGTTCAGCGAGGGCGCAGCCTGCGTGCCCCCGGTACCTTCACCCCAGGGGGTGACATTCGTGTTGCTGAGGTTCTGACTCACGTTCAGGATGACATTTCCACCGGCGAGAATAACCGCCCGGTAAGTTTCTCCGTCCGGAGTCAGGGTGCTCTGAGACGTTGGCCGGTATCCGATCCAGTCATAAGCGCCTGAAACATAGCGACGACTGTCATCCCGGGTGAATACCGTTTCAGTGGCTGATGTTCCGGCCTGGTAACTCATATTATTCAGCGTACCGGCATTCAGACGGACAGTACCGTCAGCCAGCAGGGCAGAGGCTTCGTTGGTGATATCCCGGGCCGTAATGGTCAGGTCGCCACCGCTGGCTATCCGTCCTGCATTACCCGTTGCGGAAACGGTGACCGTGGTTTTGTCCCCGACCAGCAGACGGTATTCATCACGGTTACTGGTCAGCACCATCAGATATTCACCGTCCTCATCCACACCAAAGCGGTATTCACTTGATGGCAAAGGATAAAGCGTACCTTCACTGCTGCCCGCCGTTGTCGTTGTCTGAGACTCAAACGCGGTGTAGCCGTTGTAGAAACTGCCGGTATTGACCGTCACCGAACCGTGCTGTGATTCGATGGTGCCGGACCGGTTGCTTACCTCAGCGTTCGCCGCGCCTGACGCATCCTTTTGCATCACCAGGTTATTACCCGCCAGGATATCGCCGCGCAGATTCTGAATGCTGTTGGCAAACAGCGACAGGTTATTTCCTGCGTAGAGCAATGCGGTGTTGACGACAGAACCTGCCGCTGTCAGCACCAGACTCCCTGCCGTACCGGTAAAGCCATCCAGTGTGATATTACCCAGGCTGTTCAGGCTGACATCGCCGCCCGCCTGAAGTGAGCCGCTGGCGTTCATGGCAATCTGGCTGCCGGAGAGGGAGGTGGTGCCGCTGCCAGCCGTGAGCTGGCCGTTATTACTGAGTTTGCCCTTCGCGTTCAGGGTGATGCCCTTGCCCTGTAAGGTCCCTGCGTTGGTGATATCGCCCTGGCTTGTCACCGACAGCTGTTTGTTCGACACAATGACCCCCTGCGCGCTGAAGCTGTTCGCGAGCTTCAGCGTCAGGTTGCCCAGGGCCACCAGTTGGCCGGCACCGCTCAACGCGGTGACGTCGGTCAGCATATCTCCGCCGCTGAACATCCTGCCACCGGCGTTGTTCAGCGTGTTGCCTTTCAGCGTCAGGCTCTGATTGCCGAGCAGAGTGCCGCTGTTGCTCATCGCCTGATAATTGACATCCAGCATCGCCGCCTGGAAGGTGCCGCCGTTGGTCAGGCTGTTGCCGGTAAGCCGGGCCTGGTTCGCCGCAATCACCGTGCCGTGGCTTTCGAGTCTCGCCACGTCCAGCACCAGGTTTGTGGCCTGCAGCCAGCCTGCGCCGCTGTAGTCCGGCGTGGATAACGTCAGGTCGCCGCCGGAGAGAATTTTGCCGCCGTTGCGGGTTTGCGTGGTTGCGCTGAGGGTGGTTTTACCGTTGCCCTGAATCGTGCCGTCACTGGTCAGTACCGGCGCGGTGATAGTGAGCGCGTTCTGGCTGAGGATGATGCCGCCAGCCTGACTGGTCAGCGCATTCAGCAAGGTGAGCGTCAGGCCGCTGTCGCCCTGAATACGTCCGCTGTTGGTCAGTGAGCCGGCGTTAATCTGTGTGTCGCCGCCCTGAAGCTGACCGCCGTTACTGATGTCCCGGGCTTTCACCGCGAGCTTACCGCCGGTCAGCAGTTTCCCCTGCTGCTGCAGGCTGCCGCTGAGCGTGACGCCAAGGCCGTTCACGCCGCTGATTTCTCCGCTGTTGTCGAGGGAATCCCCCTGAATAGCCAGCGTTTTTGCGCTCACCAGCCCCTGGTTACCGAGCGCTTTACCTGCAATGCGGGCGTCGCCCAGCGCGGTAATTTTGCTGCCGGTGATGGCCTGCATATCGCCACTCAGCGTCAGAGCCAGCCCCAGCGCGCTTTGAATCGCACCGCTGTTGGTCAGGCTGCTGCCGTCGAGCGTGATGTTTTCTCCCTGAAGGCGGCCGCTGTTGGTCACATCGGTGGCTTTTACGGAGAGGTCCCGCTGGCTCAGCAGGTCGCCGCTGTTGGTCAGCGCACCGGCACTGTTCAGCGTCAGGCCGCCCAGGCCAATGACCGTCCCCTGATTATTCACCCCGTTATACATCAGCCCCAGCGTGCCGCCCTGCAGGGTGCCGTCGCTGGTAAACTGCTGCCCGCTCAGGGACATATTTCCGGCGGCAAGCAAATTGCCGTGGTTGGTTAACGTCGGGGCTGTTAGCGTCAGATCCCCCTGACTCATCACCTCACCGCTATTGAGTAGTGAGCCGCTCAACGTGCTGTTCAGGTCGCCCGTGGCGAGTACTGAGCCCGCATTGTTCCAGCTCTCCGCATCGATGTTGAGCTGCTGTCCCTGCGTGGTGCCGGCGGTGGTCAGTGTCGTGCCGTCAACCGACAGGTCGCCTGCCGTCAGCCAGCGCCCGGCAGCCCCCTGTGAAAGGTTACCCCCGGCAAGCGTCAGGGCGTTGGCCCCCTGCAGTAAGCCTTCGCCCGTCAGCGTTCCCGCGTTAACGTTCAGCGTGCTGCCGATGATTTTGCCCGGGTTAGTCAGCGCTGTGGCATTCAGCGACAGCCCGCTGTCACTGGTGATAAGACCGCTGTTGCTGATGTCCGTCCCGTTGAGCGCCATCTCTCCGGCGCTGTACAGCGTACCGCTCTGGCCGTTGCTGAGGGTGCCGCCGTTCAGGGTAAGCAGAGAATCACTTTGCAGCGCGCCGCTGTTGCTGAGTGAACCGAGCTCAAAAGAGAGCGCGCTGCCCAGCACCTGCCCGCTGTTGATGAGGTTGTGGCCGCGCACGGTGACAGCGGCATCGCTGGCTATCACGCCGTGGCTGGTGATATCCGGAATATCCAGCTTCAGCGCGGAGGCGCTGTACAGGGTACCGTCCTGCAGGTTGTTCAGGGTATCCGTGTCGAGTGCCAGCAGGCTGTCGCCCTGCAGCATGCCGCTGTTGGTCAGCGTCTGCGACTGCGTGCGCAGCGTCGATGCGACCACCGTGCCGCTGTTATTCAGCGTAGGGGCACTCAGCGTGACGGCGTCCGCGCTGCTGTTGCCGCTGTGGCTCAGCGCCCCGCTGGCGTTCACTGCCAGCGCGTTTCTGGCCGCCTGCGTCCCGGCAAGTGAAGCCTCACGGGCAGTGATGCTGAGGTTATTGCCGCTCTGTACCTGACTACCGGCGACGGTGCTGAGCTGGTCAGCATTCAGCTGCATATCCCCGCCCGCACTGAATTCTCCGCCCAGCGTCGCCGTGGAGGCCTGCACGGACAGGGCGTCACCGCTGTGAGTCAGGGAGGATTTGCCGGTGGTCAGGGTGCCGGCGGTCAGCGTCAGCCCTTTACCGCCGGAGAGCGTGCCGTTCTGCGTGACGTTTCCGGCCTTCAGCGTCAGCGCCTCATCCGTCACCAGCGAACCGCTGTTGGTAAGGCTGTGGCTGGCGGTAATGTCGGTTTTGCCCTTCGCGCCCGCGCTGCCCGTCTGCGTGAAATCCTGCGTCTGAACGTTCAGGGTCGTGCCGCTCAGCAGCGAGCCGCCGTTACTGAGGGTTGTGCTGTTCACCGCCAGCGCGTTGCCCTGCACCAGACCGCTGTTGCTGAGCGTTCCGCTGTTCAGCTGGGCGCTACCGCCAGCCAGCAGTTTACCGCTCTGGGTCAGGCTGTTGCTGTTTACCGTCAGATTTTGTCCGGCGGTTATCTGCCCCTGGTTGCTGAGCGTGTCGCGGGCGTTCGCTGTGATATGGCGGGCGGCGTTAATCTGGCTGGCCGCGTCCTGACTGATA
>NZ_JAERMU010000051.1 GCF_016756775.1 Dryocola clanedunensis subsp. sulfonylureivorans
TGCTCAAAGGTCTCGTCGCGGGTCCGCTTGTCGTGGCCCGGGTCGATGAGGACGCTGTCGCCGATAACCGCCAGGTCCTTGCCCGCAATCAGGTCGGCACCGCCGATGTGTGCCTGATTGCCGGCTGAAATCACCACGCTACCGCCCGTCGAGCCCACGGTACTGAAGCTCTGACTCTGGGTGGTGCCCGCCTCGCGCAGGTCGTGTGTGGTTTTACTGCTGCCGACGGTGATACCTATCCCGCCGGTGCCCATCAGGCCGCTCTTCTTCACTTCCTTGAAGCGCCAGCTTGAATCGGTGTTGGTGGCGGCAACAATATCCACATTATTACCCGCGCTCAGGTTCACCGCATCATCCGCGACCACGGACGAACCTTTCACCAGCAGGTTATTACCGGCGCTGACCTGCACGTTGTCTCCGCTCAGCAGGGTCCCTGCTTCACGGGTGGCGCTGTCCTCTTCGATGGTATGGGTTGTCTTCTTGCTGAGGAACCCTTTTTTGGTTTTGGTCTGCTCTTTGTAGTGATAATCGCTTTCGGTGGCGGTGGTGAGATTCACATCCCGCCCCGCAGCCACGCCGATATCGCCGCTCGCCGTAACCCGTGCGGCCTCGCTGTTAACATCGCGCCCGGCAATGATTGCCGTATTACCGCCGCTGCTGATTTCGGTTCCCTGCTGGCGCACGGATTCGTCAATGACGGTTTTCTTTTTCTCGTGCGTGCTGCTGCCGTCAATGGTCGCCTCAGCCTGCAGCTTCACATCACGTCCGGCCTGGATACCCACATTTTTCTCAGCCGCAATACCCGCAGCCTGGCTGCTGATATCACGCCCGGCCACCAGGGTCACATTATCCCCTGCGGTGACGGTGGTGCCGTCTGCGCTGCTGTGATGATTCTCAGTGCTGCCCTTGCGCTGGTTTTCGTGGTTATCCGCCGCGTTCAGGCTCAGGTCGTTACCCGCCACCAGTTGCGCCGTTTTACCGGCATCAATGGCGCTGGCCGTAACGGTCAGGTCATTGCCGGCCTGCATGATGGCGCTGCCGCCTGCCGTCACGGTGCTGCCCTGGTTTGAGGTGGTGGAGGTGCTGCTGTCTTTCTGCCTGCGGAAGCCCGACTGGCTGCGGCTGTCGTTGATCTGATTTGCCGTGATATTGATGTTATTGCCCGCGCCCATCGCCAGCTCGCCGCCAGCGGCGACCTTCGCACCCGTGATGTTGATATCGTTTGCCGCGCCCATGGACAGGCCGTCGGTAGCGGTAATCGAGGCGGTCTGACCCACATCCGTGCCACTGATATGCACACTGCCCTTGCGGCTGTCACTCCCGGCACTCCACTGCGCCGTGCGGGTGATGTTGTTGATGCTGCCATCGGTGCTTTCGAGCTGGACGGTTTTACCGCTGATGGCCGAGCCGATATTGTTGATGTCCCCGAGCGCGTTCAGATCCAATCCCCCACCCGCGCTGATAAGCCCGGCGTTGAGGTTGCTGATGCTGTTGCTGCTGTCGATGGTCAGCCCGTTTTGCGCCAGCAGCGAGCTGCCATTGTTGGTGAGACTGCCACCTGCCAGCTGGACATTGTTGCCGCTAATCACGCTGCCGTTCTGGACCGACACGTCTTTCGGCGACAGGTAAACTTTTGGCACCATCACCGTCTGGCCGTTAATGGTGGAGGTTTCCCACCACAGGATACTGTGGTCGAGGGCAGCCACCTGGTCGGCGGTGAGCGCCACACCGAACTTCAGGCCCAGCCTCTGATGTGCATCTGCGGCGTTGTCCATCAGGTAGCGCATCTGGTCGAGGTCAGAGCCGAGGCCGTTGATATAACGGGTTCCGGTCTGGTTCAGCACGTAATTGGACACATACCGAGTGTCAAACGCCGCATCGCCCAGGAAACGGTAGTCGTTATCGGGGTCGAGGTGCAGCCTGTCGAGCATGTACGACGAGCCCAGGAACTGATTAATATCGGTGTACTGGCCGTTAGTTTCTTTCGGCGCGCTCCCCGGGTTCATACCCAACAGCTTATACAGGTCACCAAACAGCGACGGGTCGAGCTGTCCCAGGCCGTCCAGCTTCGGGTTCACCGTAATGAGATACGGGCTGTCCGGGTCGGTGGAAGGCACAAAGTAGCCATTATTACCGGAGGGCAGCGGGTAGTTGCCGTCGATGCCGTCCGGGGCCAGGCTGCCGCCACCGCTGATGGCCTGGCTGGCAGAAGTGTCTTTCCAGTCTGGCGTAGTGATAGCCAGGGTTCCTGCTCCGTCCAGCGCCTGCTGGCTGGCTCCTCCGCTGATGGTTTGTGCCGACGGGGTGTTCAGTTCCGGTGCAATAATGGTGTTGATGATTTTGTCAGCACTCGTCGTGGTACTGGTATTACTGATATCACGGGTGAAATTCGCGTTAACGTTGCCGCCCGCCTGGATAACGGCGCGAAAGTTTTCGCCGTTTGCCGTTTCACTGCGCTTTCCATTCAACGCATACTTAATCGTCTGATCCAGAGTCGGTAACTTAAGTATCGCTCCCTCTTTATCCGGGAAGCCCTTGCGGGGCAATTGATCAACGGTTTTTCTGGCATACATACGAGTGTCAGGAGAGGCAATATAGGAGTAATAATCAGTGTAGATACCTGATTGCCAGCTTTGATTATTCAGTGTTGAACCTGATAGATCCACATCACCATTTGCAAGGATATTGCTCGCTAAGTTGTCCAGTGACGTAGCATTTATGCTGAGATCAGCACCGGATGAAATACGCGCAGCGGCACCATCACTGGTAACATCCTGCCTGGTCTGACGGGCAATAAACTCCACCGGATCCGAATTTTTCCATGGTGCGTAATACCATCTTTCTGTTGTGACATAGTTGCCGCCTCCGTGACCAGGAGAACCACCATTCCAGCTTGTGGAAACATTGCTGTAAACCCCGTAGCTTCCATCCGGCAGCAGCGACACCGGAATATCGATAGTTGAATTCCCTAAACCATCGATCCCGGCAGGGTTATCAATCACACTTGATGTGTTAACCCTCAAACCATCCCGCTGATTGAGCAAATGCCCGGTCTTGATGGTGATATCACCTTTCGTGGTTTCGATATTCCCGGAGGTGTTGCTTACCTCAGAGTTCGCCGCGCCTGACGCATCCTTTTGCATCACCAGGTTATTACCCGCCAGGATATCGCCGCGCAGATTCTGAATGCTGTTGGCAAACAGCGACAGGTTATTTCCTGCGTAGAGCAATGCGGTGTTGACGAGAGAACCTGCCGCTGTCAGCACCAGACTGCCTGCCGTACCGGTAAAGCCATCCAGTGTGATATTACCCAGGCTGGTCAGGCTGACATCGCCGCCCGCCTGAAGTGAGCCGCTGGCGTTCATGGCAATCTGGCTGCCGGAGAGGGATGTGGTGCCGCTGCCAGCCGTGAGCTGGCCGTTATTACTGAGTTTGCCCTTCGCGTTCAGGGTGATGCCCTTGCCCTGTAAGGCCCCTGCGTTGGTGATATCGCCCTGGCTTGTCACCGACAGCTGTTTGTTCGACGCAATGACCCCCTGCGCGCTGAAGCTGTTCGCGAGCTTCAGCGTCAGGTTGCCCAGGGCCACCAGTTGGCCGGCACCGCTCAACGCGGTGACGTCGGTCAGCATATCTCCGCCGCTGAACATTTTGCCACCGGCGTTGTTCAGCGTGTTGCCTTTCAGCGTCAGGCTCTGATTGCCGAGCAGGGTGCCGCTGTTGCTCATCGCCT
This sequence comes from Dryocola clanedunensis subsp. sulfonylureivorans, assembly GCF_016756775.1. Taxonomy (GTDB): domain Bacteria; phylum Pseudomonadota; class Gammaproteobacteria; order Enterobacterales; family Enterobacteriaceae; genus Dryocola; species Dryocola clanedunensis. The sequence continues at coordinate 3,731 of NZ_JAERMU010000051.1, forward strand.
GATAATTGACATCCAGCATCGCCGCCTGGAAGGTGCCGCCGTTGGTCAGGCTGTTGCCGGTGAGCCGGGCCTGGTTCGCCGCAATCACCGTGCCGTGGCTTTCGAGTGTCGCCACGTCCAGCACCAGGTTTGTGGCCTGCAGCCAGCCTGCGCCGCTGTAGTCCGGCGTGGATAAGGTCAGGTCGCCGCCGGAGAGAATTTTGCCGCCGTTGCGGGTTTGCGTGGTTGCGCTGAGGGTGGTTTTACCGTTGCCCTGAATCGTGCCGTCACTGGTCAGTACCGGCGCGGTGATAGTGAGCGCGCTCTGGCTGAGGATAACGCCGCCAGCCTGATTGGTCAGCGCATTCAGCAAGGTAAGCGTCAGGCCGCTGTCGCCCTGAATACGTCCGCTGTTGGTCAGTAAGTCAGCGTTAATCTGTGTGTCGCCCCCCTGAAGCTGACCGCCGTTACTGATGTCCCGGGCTTTCACCGCGAGCTTTCCGCCGGTCAGCAGTTTCCCCTGCTGCTGCTGCTGCAGGTTGCCGCTGAGCGTGACGCCAAGGCCGTTCACGCCGCTGATTTCACCGCTGTTGTCGAGGGAATCCCCCTGAATAGCCAGCGTTTTTGCGCTCACCAGCCCCTGGTTACCGAGCGCTTTACCTGCAATGCGGGCGTCGCCCAGCGCGGTAATTTTGCTGCCGGTGATGGCCTGCATATCGCCACTCAGCGTCAGAGCCAGTCCCAGCGCGCTTTGAATCGCCCCGCTGTTGGTCAGGCTGCGGCCGTCGAGCGTGATGTTTTCTCCCTGAAGGCGGCCGCTGTTGGTCACATCGGTGGCTTTTACGGAGAGGTCCCGCTGGCTAAGCAGGTCGCCGCTGTTGGTCAGCGCACCGGCACTGTTCAGCGTCAGGCCGCCCAGGCCGGTCAGCGTGCCCTGGTTTGCGATACTGTCCTGGGTCAGGCTCAGGGTGTTGCCCTGAAGCGTACCGCTGCTGATAAACGACTTACCGCTCAGTAACATATCTCCTGCGGCAAGCAGGCTGCCGTGGTTTGTCAGCGTCGGCGCGCTGAACGTCAGGCTCCCCTGGCTCATCAGCTCACCGTCGTTCAGCAGTGAGTTAGCAATTACCGCATCCAGGCTGCCGGTGGCCAGCACGGAACCGCTGTTGTTCAGGTCCTTTGCTTTGAGACTCAGGTTCTGTCCCTGCGTGGTGCCGGCGGTGGTCAGTGTCGTACCGTCAACGGACAAATCGCCTGCGGTCAGCCAGCGCCCGGCAGCTCCCTGTGAAAGGTTCCCCCCGGCAAGCGTCAGGACGCGGGCCCCCTGCAGTAAGCCTTCGCCCGTCAGCGTTCCCGCGTTAACGTTCAGCGTGCTGCCGATGATTTTGCCCGGGTTAGTCAGCGCGGTGGTATTTAGCGACAGCCCGCTGTCACTGGTGATAAGACCGCTGTTGCTGATGTCCGGAATATCGAGCGCCAGGCTGGCCGCGCTGTAAAGCGTGCCGTCCTGCTGGTTATTCAGTGATTGCGTGTTGATGAGCAGGGAAGCATCGCCCTGCATCAGACCGCTGTTGGTCAGGCTCTGCGACTGGCTGCTCAGAGAAGAGGCCACCACCACGCCACTGTTATTCAACTGTGGCGCATTCAGGCTGACCGACGCGGCGCTGCTTTGGCCGCTGTGGCTGACTGTTTCCGAGCCGTTCACCGCCAGAGATTGCTGAGCCGCCTGGGTTCCCGCAAGCGTCGCCGTTCTGGCTTTGATGGTGAGATTTTTACCGCTCTGAACCTGAGCGGTTGCTGCGGTGGAAACGCTGTCGCCCTGCAGCTGCATGTCCCCCCCGGAACTGACCTCACCGTCAAGTGCTGTCGCCGTCGCGTTAAGCGCCATCGCCCCGTTGCTATGGGTCACGGAGGCGTTGCCGGAATCCAGCGTTTCAGCGTTGACGGTCAGTCCTTTACCGCCGGAGAGCGTACCGTTTTGGGCCACACTCCGCGCCTTAAGGGTAAGCGAATCATCGCTTACCAGTGAGCCCGTATTGCTGACTTTACCGCTGGCGGTGATATCCGCCTTACCTTTGGCCCCGGTATTGCCGCTCTGGGTAAAGTCGCGGGTGTTGATGCCCAGACCATTGCCGCTCAGCAGCGAGCCGCTGTTGGTGAGGGTTGTACTGGTCACAGCAACAGAGCCGCCCTGCACGGAACCGCTGTTATTGAGCACCTCGCTGTTCAGCTGAGCGCTACCGCCCGCCAGCAGCTTACCGCTCTGGGTCAGGCTGGTGCTGTTTACCGTCAGATTTTGTCCGGCGGTTATCTGCCCCTGGTTGCTGAGCGTGTCGCGGGCGTTCGCTGTGATATGGCGGGCGGCGTTAATCTGGCTGGCCGCGTCCTGACTGATA
>NZ_JAERMU010000052.1 GCF_016756775.1 Dryocola clanedunensis subsp. sulfonylureivorans
CAGTCAACGTGCGCATAGTGGCGAGTCGGGGTGTCATATTCAACGTGGGAAGTGTTGATGGTGATACCACGAGCTTTTTCTTCTGGTGCGTTATCGATCTGGTCGAATGCACGAGCAGCGCCGCCGTAGGTTTTAGCCAGTACGGTAGTGATTGCAGCGGTCAGCGTTGTTTTACCATGGTCAACGTGGCCGATAGTACCGACGTTAACGTGCGGTTTTGTACGTTCAAACTTTTCTTTAGACATCGATTGTCCCTCTAAGACACGGATAAATCGGTGGTATCACCACGTCAACCAGGCTTAATGCCTGAATTTGCTGAATTCACTAACAGAAGAAAAACAGGGAGGAGAATAGAAGTGGTGCTGATAGGCAGATTCGAACTGCCGACCTCACCCTTACCAAGGGTGCGCTCTACCAACTGAGCTATATCAGCACATCTGGAGCGGGCAGTGGGAATCGAACCCACATCATCAGCTTGGAAGGCTGAGGTAATAGCCATTATACGATGCCCGCATCTTAGAACTCGGCTACCTGCTTAATTCTGTTTTGAATCTGAGAAGAGACTTCTCAGTATTCGAGTCGACTCACGTGGAGCTTGTCGCCTCTGGCTTCGCGAAGCGTCGCCTTAAAATGGTGGTGGGGGAAGGATTATTCGTCACTTCGCTCCTCACCCTTCGGGCCGTGCTGCGCACGTTGTTTCGCTGCGCTCAGCTCGAACCTTGTCGAAGGTTTTCACCTTCCCCGCACGGTGCTCGGACTGACTATACCGTATGGGTTAACCTCAAAATTAAGGTTAAAAATGGTGGTGGGGGAAGGATTCGAACCTTCGAAGTCGATGACGGCAGATTTACAGTCTGCTCCCTTTGGCCGCTCGGGAACCCCACCAGGCACTTGATGGTGCCGACTACCGGAATCGAACTGGTGACCTACTGATTACAAGTCAGTTGCTCTACCTACTGAGCTAAGTCGGCATCAAGTAGCGCGCATTCTAGGAACACAGACGCCGCTATGCAACAAAAAAATTGCATTAAATGCACTACTGCTCACATTTTGCACGACACATCGACTATTTGATGAATTATCCATCACTTCTGGATGGTTTTTACCCGGCAAAAGGTTCTTAGCTCTCTGCCAGCCCTTGAAAATGATCCACAGTGCACCCGAAAAGTGCAGTCCTGGTTTGTTTTGCCCTGCAGAAGCGCACTAACACTCTATTTTTCTACTTTGGCCCAGGGAATAAGGATGTGTGATCTGGATCACTTCTTGCTTGTCAGAAGAAGACTCACGCAGGAGGATTAATAATGAAAATTGTTGCTTTGAATGCTGCCACGCTACCGATCTACTACCGCGAACTTGCAACATTGCTACTCGACTCAATGGCCAGCGGTGCCTCCGTGGGCTATCAGCAACCCCTTTCACGGGAGGAGGCTGAAAACACTTTCTATCGTTTAAGGAGTGCTCTGGATAAGGGTGAGCTGCTGATGTGGATTGCGAGAGATGAGCAAGGCCTCGTAGGGTTTGTCCGTCTGGAGCTTTGCCTTGAACCGGATGGTTTAAACCGTGCGGTAATAAAATCGCTATTAGTGCATCGCCGGGCCCGACGCAGAGGGATCGCTAAACAGCTCATTACGGCTCTGGAGAAAGCGGCTCTGGCAAATCACCGTGGATTAATCTCCCTCGATATACAGGCGGGCACGCCAGCTGAAGCCTTTTATCGCGCTCAAGGCTACCGTTGCCTGGGTGAACTGCCAGATTATCTCCGCTCTCAGGACGGTTACTACCACCCAGCAGTGATCTACTATAAACGTCTCTTTGCGGTGAATCAGGTTATAAGAGCAATTGCTGGTTAAGCCTGTCTAAAAACGTGATGCTTACTCGTGAAAGCGTCACGCCTTCGTTTTTTTCTTATTATTATCCCCCATCTGGTGTTACCCTCCTGCCCATTGTTGAACAGTAGAATACGTTGCGCGCCGTTGATTATCTGAGCTTAGTTTCATTTCCTCAGTCCGCGTTAAACGTTCATTTTGTCCTGAATTACAGGCAGAAGCATGCTTATGAGTAATAAAGAGCAAATGTTAACGACCCCATACTTGCAGTTCAATCGTAGTCAGTGGGCAGCCCTGCGTAACTCGGTGCCAATGACGCTGACCGAAGGCGAAGTCGCGCGGTTGAAAGGCATTAATGAAGATCTCTCGCTGGAAGAGGTGGCAGAAATTTATCTGCCTCTTTCGCGTCTGCTGAACTTCTATATCAGTTCAAACCTCCGCCGACAGGCCGTGCTGGAGCAGTTTCTCGGTACCAATGGGGAGCGAATTCCCTACATTATTAGCATCGCAGGTAGTGTGGCCGTCGGTAAAAGCACCACGGCACGTGTTCTGCAGGCCTTGCTTAGCCGTTGGCCAGAACATCGTCGTGTTGAGCTCATTACCACAGACGGTTTTCTTCATCCGAATAAGGTTCTCAAAGAACGTAATCTGATGAAGAAAAAAGGATTCCCGTTATCCTATGATATGCATCGTCTGGTTAAATTTGTTTCTGACCTGAAATCCGGCGCAACGAATGTCACCGCTCCCGTCTATTCGCATCTTATATATGATGTGATCCCGGACGGAGACAAAACGGTTACCCAACCCGATATATTAATTCTCGAGGGGTTAAACGTTTTACAAAGCGGAATGGACTATCCACACGATCCGCACCATGTATTCGTTTCGGATTTTGTCGATTTTTCGATTTACGTCGATGCGCCTGAAGATCTGCTCCAGGACTGGTATATCAAACGCTTCCTGAAGTTCCGTGAGGGGGCATTCACCGATCCAGATTCTTATTTCCATAATTATGCGAAATTATCTGAAGATGAAGCAGTGAATATTGCCACTCAGCTGTGGAAAGAGATTAATGGCATGAATTTAAAAGAAAATATACTTCCAACTCGCGAGCGAGCCAGTCTAATCATGACAAAAAGCGCGAATCACGCAGTTGAAAGCGTTCGACTAAGAAAATAGCAAAATGGGGGATACCTCCCCCATTAATTATTTCACGCCTCTTAGCGAAATCTCACCGCCGACCCAGGGCTTTATCATTCCGTCCTGTTCTAATAACAGGGCGCCCTGCTCGTTTATTCCGCGCGAAATACCGAAGATCTCACGATCGCCAATGATTAATTTAACCTGACGATTTAAGTAATTATCGAGCGCCTCCCAGCGGGATAAGAATGGAACAAGACTTTCCTGTTCAAAGAGCGTTAACGCCGCACGCAGTTTTTGAATCAAGGTAACCGCCAGCGCATTACGATCGATTTCAATCCCTGCTTCCTGGAGGTTAATCCACCCCTGATTTATTACGTCGGTGGCCACATTACGCATAGCAAGATTAATCCCTGCACCGATAACAATCTGGGCAGCATCGCCGGTTTTACCCGTCAATTCGACAAGTATGCCGGCCAGCTTTCTGTCGTTAAGATAGAGATCGTTCGGCCATTTTACCCTGACCTCTTCAGCGCCAAGCTCGCGAAGCACTTCAGCCATCACGATACCAATAACCAGGCTCAGACCAACTGCCGCAGCCGGGCCCTGTTCCAGGCGCCAGTACATGGAAAGATAGAGATTGGCGCCAAACGGGGAAAACCACTGTCTCCCACGTCGGCCACGCCCTGCCTGTTGGTATTCAGCGATGCAGGCATCACCTGACTGAAGTTTATCAAGTCGTTCCAGCAGGTATTGGTTCGTAGAGTCAATGACCGGCAGTACCGCCACGGAGCCCTTTGTTATCTGCGATTTGATCAGGGATTCATCAAGCAGCTGAATGGGATCCGGCAGGCTGTACCCTTTACCCGGTACGGTGAATACGTCCACACCCCAGTCCCTTAACGTCTGGATATGCTTATTGATTGCCGCGCGGCTCATGCCAAGCTTTTCACCAAGCTGCTCGCCGGAATGAAACTCGCCATCCGCAAGGATGCTAATCAGTGTAAGAGGAATTTTATTGTCTTTCACGCTATCGTCTCCACGGCACTGACTTCACCCTTTGAGCCGATAAACCTAACTTCAGGCTCCAGCCATACGTTAAATTTTTCACCCACTCGCTGACGAATGTAATGCGCCAGGTTAACGACATCCTGGCTCACTGCATTCTCTGCGTTGATGAGGACCAGCGCCTGCTGGCGGTGAACGGCTGCGCCGCCGATTTGATAGCCCTTAAGCTGGCACTGATCGATAAGCCATCCAGCGGCCAGCTTCGTGGAGCCATCCGCCTGTGGGTAGTTGGGCGCATTGGAGTTAGTGCTTATTAGTTCTGCTGCAATTTCTGCCGGAATAACGGGGTTTTTAAAGAAGCTACCAGCATTTCCATGAATGCGCGGATCCGGAAGCTTAGTTGTTCGCATATGGCAAACAGCATCAAAAACTGCCTTCGGGGTAACCTTCGCGGGATCCAGTTTGGCTAAATCACCGTATGTGAGCACAGGTTGCCAGGTTTTAGGCAGCTGCAGTCCTACGGCTGTGATTGCAAAATTATCCTGCAAATCGTGTTTAAAGATACTGTCACGGTAGCCAAACTGACATTCTACGTTGTTCAGCCGCTGCATTTCGCCGCTACGCAGATCTACACAATCAACGTAATCACACACCTGCTTGAGCTCGACGCCATAGGCGCCAATATTTTGTATTGGGGAAGAGCCTACGCAGCCGGGAATGAGTGCAAGATTCTCCAGCCCCGACATTCCATTTGTCAAAGTGTACTCAACGAGGTGATGCCAGTTTTCACCCGCCCCAACATGCAGATGCCATGCATCGTCCTCCTCAACCACCTCGATACCGGAGATGCGATTCACTATGACCGTACCGCAGAAATCCTCCAGAAAGAGCACGTTGCTTCCCTCACCCAGGATCAAAACCGGCTGCTGAGCCAGAGCCGCATCATTCCATGCTTCTGTAAGCTGTTGCACAGTCTGCGCAATGACAATTCGTGAAGCGCTGGCCTGAATACCGAAAGTATTGAAGGGCTTAAGTGAGGTGCTCATAGTGGTATCTTTCCCGAGTTTAAACGCGGTTAGTTTACCTTATCTGGCTGAGCTTGGCTTGTATGGCGGAATGATGAATAAACCGCAGACAGCAAAAAGCCCTGTACAGAGTACAGGGCTTTCTACTTATTTGGAGCCTGGCAGTTCCCTACTCTCGCATGGGGAGACCCCACACTACCATCGGCGCTACGGCGTTTCACTTCTGAGTTCGGCATGGGGTCAGGTGGGACCACCGCGCTAGTGCCGCCAGGCA
>NZ_JAERMU010000053.1 GCF_016756775.1 Dryocola clanedunensis subsp. sulfonylureivorans
TCTCTCACCAAAACACCTTCGGTGTTGTAAGGTTAAGCCTCACGGATCATTAGTACTGGTTAGCTCAACGTATCGCTACGCTTACACACCCAGCCTATCAACGTCGTAGTCTTCAACGTTCCTTCAGGACTCTCAAGGAGTCAGGGAGAATTCATCTCGGGGCAAGTTTCGCGCTTAGATGCTTTCAGCGCTTATCTTTTCCGCATTTAGCTACCGGGCAATGCCATTGGCATGACAACCCGAACACCAGTGATGCGTCCACTCCGGTCCTCTCGTACTAGGAGCAGCCCCCCTCAATTCTCCAGCGCCCACGGCAGATAGGGACCGAACTGTCTCACGACGTTCTAAACCCAGCTCGCGTACCACTTTAAATGGCGAACAGCCATACCCTTGGGACCTACTTCAGCCCCAGGATGTGATGAGCCGACATCGAGGTGCCAAACACCGCCGTCGATATGAACTCTTGGGCGGTATCAGCCTGTTATCCCCGGAGTACCTTTTATCCGTTGAGCGATGGCCCTTCCATTCAGAACCACCGGATCACTAAGACCTGCTTTCGCACCTGCTCGAGCCGTCACTCTCGCAGTCAAGCTAGCTTATGCCTTTGCACTAACCTCACGATGTCCGACCGTGATTAGCTAACCTTCGTGCTCCTCCGTTACGCTTTAGGAGGAGACCGCCCCAGTCAAACTACCCACCAGACACTGTCCGCAACCCGGATTACGGGTCTACGTTAGAACACCAGCCATTAAAGGGTGGTATTTCAAGGTTGGCTCCACAAGAACTGGCGTCCTCGCTTCAAAGCCTCCCACCTATCCTACACATCAAGGACCAGTGTTCAGTGTCAAGCTATAGTAAAGGTTCACGGGGTCTTTCCGTCTTGCCGCGGGTACACTGCATCTTCACAGCGAGTTCAATTTCACTGAGTCTCGGGTGGAGACAGCCTGGCCATCATTACGCCATTCGTGCAGGTCGGAACTTACCCGACAAGGAATTTCGCTACCTTAGGACCGTTATAGTTACGGCCGCCGTTTACCGGGGCTTCGATCAAGAGCTTCAGCTTGCGCTTAACCCCATCAATTAACCTTCCGGCACCGGGCAGGCGTCACACCGTATACGTCCACTTTCGTGTTTGCACAGTGCTGTGTTTTTAATAAACAGTTGCAGCCAGCTGGTATCTTCGACTGCCTTCAGCTCCATCCGCGAGGGACTTCACCTACCAGCAGCGTGCCTTCTCCCGAAGTTACGGCACCATTTTGCCTAGTTCCTTCACCCGAGTTCTCTCAAGCGCCTTGGTATTCTCTACCTGACCACCTGTGTCGGTTTGGGGTACGATTTGATGTTACCTGATGCTTAGAGGCTTTTCCTGGAAGTGCGGCATTTGTTACTTCAGCACCGTAGTGCCTCGTCATCACACCTCAGCGTTAGATAAGAGTCCGGATTTACCTAAACTCTCCGCCTACATGCTTAAACCGGGACAACCGTCGCCCGGCTAACATAGCCCTCTCCGTCCCCCCTTCGCAGTAACACCGAGTACAGGAATATTAACCTGTTTCCCATCGACTACGCCTTTCGGCCTCGCCTTAGGGGTCGACTCACCCTGCCCCGATTAACGTTGGACAGGAACCCTTGGTCTTCCGGCGAGCGGGTTTTTCACCCGCTTTATCGTTACTTATGTCAGCATTCGCACTTCTGATACCTCCAGCAGACCTCACAGTCCACCTTCGACGGCTTACAGAACGCTCCCCTACCCAACAACGCATAAGCGTCGCTGCCGCAGCTTCGGTGCATGGTTTAGCCCCGTTACATCTTCCGCGCAGGCCGACTCGACCAGTGAGCTATTACGCTTTCTTTAAATGATGGCTGCTTCTAAGCCAACATCCTGGCTGTCTGTGCCTTCCCACATCGTTTCCCACTTAACCATGACTTTGGGACCTTAGCTGGCGGTCTGGGTTGTTTCCCTCTTCACGACGGACGTTAGCACCCGCCGTGTGTCTCCCGTGATAACATTCTTCGGTATTCGTAGTTTGCATCGGGTTGGTAAGCCGGGATGGCCCCCTAGCCGAAACAGTGCTCTACCCCCGAAGATGAGTTCACGAGGCGCTACCTAAATAGCTTTCGGGGAGAACCAGCTATCTCCCGGTTTGATTGGCCTTTCACCCCCAGCCACAAGTCATCCGCTAATTTTTCAACATTAGTCGGTTCGGTCCTCCAGTTAGTGTTACCCAACCTTCAACCTGCCCATGGCTAGATCACCGGGTTTCGGGTCTATACCCTGCAACTTAACGCCCAGTTAAGACTCGGTTTCCCTGCGGCTCCCCTATACGGTTAACCTTGCTACAGAATATAAGTCGCTGACCCATTATACAAAAGGTACGCAGTCACCCCATAAAAGAGGCTCCCACTGCTTGTACGTACACGGTTTCAGGTTCTGTTTCACTCCCCTCGCCGGGGTTCTTTTCGCCTTTCCCTCACGGTACTGGTTCACTATCGGTCAGTCAGGAGTATTTAGCCTTGGAGGATGGTCCCCCCATATTCAGACAGGATACCACGTGTCCCGCCCTACTCTTCGAACTCACAGCCTGTGCATTTTAGTGTACGGGAGTATCACCCTGTACCCTGCGACTTTCCAGACGCTTCCACTAACACACAAACTGATTCAGGTTCTGGGCTGTTCCCCGTTCGCTCGCCGCTACTGGGGGAATCTCGGTTGATTTCTTTTCCTCGGGGTACTTAGATGTTTCAGTTCCCCCGGTTCGCTTCGTTAAGCTATGTATTCACTTAACGATAGTGTGTCGAAACACACTGGGTTTCCCCATTCGGAAATCGCCGGTTATAACGGTTCATATCACCTTACCGACGCTTATCGCAGATTAGCACGTCCTTCATCGCCTCTGACTGCCAGGGCATCCACCGTGTACGCTTAGTCG
>NZ_JAERMU010000055.1 GCF_016756775.1 Dryocola clanedunensis subsp. sulfonylureivorans
AAAGCGCCGAAGCTGATAATCGGTGCGATGATGCGCAAGCTGGCGCAGGTGGCATACGGCGTCCTGAAGTCAGGACGCCCGTTCGATGCCACGCTTCATACGGGAAATGCTTGCATGGCATAACAGTATCTACCAAAAAGTTTCGTCAGCAATCTGAGCGCGAGTCTAACTCGCGCTTTTTTTTGCTCTGCATCCTTAAAGTGCAGCCAGTTGGGGACGTGTAAATTTTTAGCCTCGCCCCGGAACGTTCCTCCCCCGGTAAACGTGAAACAAATCACTCAAAATCTCCCTGCTACATTCATTTGCAGCGCACTGCGTGATAATTCTCACAACTCTGCCTGAACCCTATCATCGCTACTATTAACGCCTGAAATCAGTTCCTTTCACACGATCAAGTTCTGAAACTTTTTTGCTCCGAAATGTGGCGCAGGTTTCAGTTTTGCACCGTCACGGGGCGCTGAGCGCGCATTTTCCTGTCTACACTCAGCTTACTGCGCTGGCCATACACGCATATGGCCGGATGCAAACCTGGCATTCCCTTTGCTTTAACCAGACTGGCTAATGCCACAGACAGGTAGCGGCGCCTCCGGGACGCCACAAAATATAACGATAATTTCGCCACACAGGATGCATGATGAAAAAGATGATACTCGCCACGCTGGTCGCAGCCGGATCCTTGTTAGCGGTTGCGGGTCAGGCTCATGCCGGGACCTCGCTTGATGCAGTAAAAAAGAAAGGCTTTGTGCAGTGCGGAATTAGTGACGGCTTGCCTGGCTTCTCTTACGCCGATGCGAGCGGTAAATTCTCCGGTATTGATGTGGACGTTTGCCGTGGCGTCGCCGCGGCGGTATTTGGTGATGCCACTAAAGTTAAATACACCCCGCTGACCGCCAAAGAGCGCTTTACGGCGCTGCAATCTGGCGAAGTAGACATCCTGTCCCGAAATACCACCTGGACCTCGTCCCGCGATGGCGGCATGGGAATGATCTTCACCGGCGTCACCTACTACGACGGTATCGGCTTCCTGACCCATAACAAAGCAGGCCTCAAGAGTGCGAAAGAGCTGGACGGTGCCACAGTATGCATCCAGGCAGGTACGGATACCGAGCTGAACGTCGCCGACTATTTCAAATCTAACAAGATGAAGTACACGCCTGTAACCTTCGACCGCTCCGATGAATCCGCGAAAGCGCTGGAATCAGGCCGCTGCGACACCCTCGCCTCCGACCAATCTCAGCTTTACGCCCTGCGCATCAAACTGAGCAACCCGGCTGAGTGGATTGTCCTGCCAGAAGTTATCTCTAAAGAACCGCTGGGCCCGGTAGTGCGCCGTGGTGATGAAGAGTGGTTCGCCATCGTGCGCTGGACGCTGTTCGCCATGCTGAACGCCGAAGAGATGGGCGTCGACTCCAAAAACGTCGACCAGATGGCTGCTAACCCAACCACACCGGATATGGCCCACCTGTTAGGTAAAGAGGGCGACTTCGGAAAAGACCTGAAGCTTGATAATAAATGGGCCTACAACATTGTTAAGCAGGTCGGTAACTACGCTGAGATCTTCGACCACAACGTCGGCGCGGAAAGCCCGTTGAAAATTAAACGTGGTCAGAACAACCTGTGGAATAAAGGTGGCATTCAGTACGCTCCGCCAGTTCGCTAAGCGAAACGTCAGAAACGGGCGCTGCGCAGGTAGCGCCCTGAGTCAGAGTTTATGTTACTAAGGTTTGCTTATGCTCCAACGCCGCCCAGCCGTAAAAGGAGACTTCTCCTTATCTAATCCCGCGGTTCGTGCCTGGCTGTTTCAGATTATCGCGGTCGCTATTGTCGTCGGCATCGCGGTTTACCTGGTCCACAACACCGTCACTAACCTTAATAATCGTGGCATTACCTCAGGTTTTGCGTTTCTCGACCGGGCCGCCGGTTTTGGTATCGTCCAGCACCTTATTGACTACGAGCAGGGTGACACCTACGGACGTGTATTTGTTGTCGGGTTACTGAATACCCTGCTGGTTTCCGCCCTGTGTATCGTGTTTGCCTCTTTTACCGGTTTCTTCCTTGGCCTTGCTCGCCTGTCGGAAAACTGGCTGCTGCGCAAACTCTCCACCTTCTACATTGAGACGTTCCGTAATATTCCGCCGCTGCTGCAAATCTTCTTCTGGTACTTTGCCGTGCTGCGTAATCTTCCCGGGCCGCGTCAGGCAGTTAGCGCCTTCGACCTACTGTTTCTCAGCAATCGTGGGCTCTATATTCCTTCCCCGCAGATGGGCGAAGGTGCCGTCGCTTTTGCCGTAGCCATTGTTGCCGCGCTGGTTGTGTCCGCCGGGCTTTATCGCTTCAATAAGATGCATCAGGTTAAAACGGGCCAGCTTCGCCGTACCTGGCCCGTTGCGCTTGCGCTACTGATGGTCTTACCGATGCTCGCACAGTGGGGTTTCGGCGCAGCTTTGCACTGGGATGTTCCAGCCCTGCGCGGTTTCAACTTCCGCGGTGGGATGGTGCTGATACCGGAACTGGCAGCCCTGACGCTGGCACTGTCTGTTTATACCTCCGCGTTTATCGCCGAGATCATTCGCTCCGGCATCCAGTCGGTGCCGTATGGACAGCACGAGGCCGCGCGCTCTTTGGCCCTGCCGAATCAGGTCACGTTACGCCAGGTCATCATTCCGCAGGCGATGCGGGTCATCATCCCCCCGCTCACCAGCCAGTATCTCAATATCGTGAAGAACTCCTCGCTGGCGGCCGCCATCGGTTACCCGGATATGGTGTCGCTGTTTGCCGGGTCGGTGCTCAACCAGACCGGGCAGGCCATCGAAACCATCGCCATTACGATGTCGGTCTACCTGATTATCAGCCTGACGATTTCCCTGCTGATGAATATCTATAACCGCCGCATCGCCCTGGTCGAGCGCTAAGGAACCGTGATGACGAAAGCAATACTCTCCCATCAGGCGCCCCCAAAAGCCGCTCGCTCGGGCGCAATACTGTGGGCACGCAAAAACCTGTTCTCCAGCTGGTCTAATAGCCTGTTGACGCTCTTCTGTTTCTGGATGATGTGGGAACTCATCCCGCCTTTACTCAATTGGGCAGTGTTTCAGGCGAACTGGATTGGCGAAACCCGCTCCGACTGCACCAAAGAAGGGGCCTGCTGGGTGTTTATCCACGCCCGTTTTGGGCAATTCATGTATGGGCTTTATCCCCACGACCAGCGCTGGCGTATTAACCTCGCGCTGATCATCGGCCTGGCATCTATTGTTCCGATGTTCTGGAATGCCATGCCGCATCGTGGGCGTTATATCGCTATGTGGGCCGTTATCTATCCGCTGGTTGTGTGGGTCTTACTGTACGGCGGTTTTCTCGGCCTGGAACGCGTGGAGACTCGCCAGTGGGGCGGTCTGACATTAACGCTGATCATCGCCTCTGTCGGGATCGCCGGAGCATTACCGCTGGGGATCTTACTGGCGCTGGGACGGCGCTCAACCATGCCGGTGGTAAGGATCCTTTCCGTTTTGTTTATCGAGTTCTGGCGCGGCGTACCGCTGATTACCGTCTTGTTTATGTCATCGGTCATGCTGCCGCTGTTCCTGGCAGAAGGAACGAGCATCGATAAGCTTATACGGGCGCTGGTCGGGGTAATTCTATTCCAGTCGGCCTATGTCGCAGAGGTTGTGCGCGGAGGGCTTCAGGCGCTTCCTAAAGGGCAATATGAAGCGGCAGAGTCTTTGGGTTTAGGCTACTGGAAAACCCAGGGGCTGGTGATTTTACCGCAGGCGCTGAAGATGGTGATCCCGGGCCTTGTAAACACCATTATCGCCCTGTTCAAGGACACCAGTCTGGTGATTATCATTGGTCTGTTCGATCTGTTCAGCAGCGTGCAGCAGGCCACTGTGGATCCCGCATGGCTGGGAATGTCTACGGAAGGTTACGTCTTTGCGGCCCTGATTTACTGGGCTTTCTGTTTCAGCATGTCGCGCTACAGCCAACACCTGGAAAAGCGCTTTAACACCGGGCGAGCACCGCACTGAGGATGAATATGAGTCAAATTACACTGCAACCTGCTGACGCGATGATCATGCTGGAAAATGTGAACAAGTGGTACGGACAGTTTCACGTTCTCAAGGATATCAATCTGAAAGTAAAACAAGGAGAACGCATCGTTCTCTGCGGGCCGTCAGGTTCAGGAAAATCCACAACCATCCGCTGCATTAACCATCTGGAAGAGCATCAACAAGGGCGAATCGTTGTTGACGGGACAGAGCTGAATGACGATCTGCGCAATATAGAGAAGGTCAGAGCCGAAGTGGGGATGGTTTTCCAGCACTTCAATTTGTTCCCGCATCTTACCGTCCTGCAGAACTGCACTCTGGCACCCATTTGGGTCAAGAAGATGCCAAAGAAAGAGGCCGAGGAGCTGGGTATGCATTATCTGGAACGAGTGCGTATTGCCGAACATGCACATAAATTCCCAGGGCAGATCTCCGGCGGCCAGCAGCAGCGCGTGGCCATTGCACGTTCGTTATGCATGAAACCGAAGATCATGCTGTTTGATGAGCCAACGTCCGCACTCGATCCGGAGATGGTTAAGGAAGTGCTGGATACCATGATTGGCCTGGCGCAGTCAGGTATGACAATGCTGTGCGTGACCCATGAGATGGGCTTCGCCAGAACGGTGGCGGATAGAGTGATCTTTATGGATCGAGGTGAGATAGTGGAACAGGCACCGCCGGATGAGTTCTTCGCTCATCCGAAATCTGAGCGAACCCGCGCTTTTCTGTCTCAGGTTATTCATTAATATCAAAGCAAAGGCCGCTTTCGCGGCCTTTTTAGTCGTAATGTTGTGCCTTTCCCAAAGCAAAAAGGCCATCCTTGCGGATGGCCTTCTTTTATTTGAAGCCTGGCAGTTCCCTACTCTCGCATGGGGAGACCCCACACTACCATCGGCGCTACGGCGTTTCACTTCTGAGTTCGGCATGGGGTCAGGTGGGACCACCGCGCTAGTGCCGCCAGGCA
>NZ_JAERMU010000056.1 GCF_016756775.1 Dryocola clanedunensis subsp. sulfonylureivorans
TTACCTGCCACGGCAATGATGCCCCCCGGCATGTTGCCCTGGAAATTATCCCCGAAGCTGCCGCCCCCGCTCAGGCTGATGCCCGAATGTTCGGTCTTAAAGTCCGCTTCGTTGTGCAGATCGCTGAAGCCCAGCGTTCCGGTATCGAGGCTGTTTTTGTCCGCCGTTGCCGTTGAGGCAATCACCGCCCCGCCGCTGTCGTTGTGGGCACCCTTCCCAGATGAGGATCGCATAGTGGGAATGGAGTTCGATGTTCAGCGATGGGGCGAGGCGACCCGATGCTCCGCCCCGCTATTAGCTTGTTTCTCGTTTTGTGGATCAACTGGCTTTGATGGCATTGTCTGCTTCTTGCTTCCGGTATAACGAAGCTCCGGAGATAGTCGCGATGACAATACACAGGTACAACGAAAAACTGGTCGAGGGCCTGTGGAGGATTTCGGAAAAGTGTTGCCAGTGGCAACACTTTTCCGGGCGACATTGATTATTTTACTTCTTCAATCGAAGATGAATTCAGAAGCCCAATACCCTGGTGATAATTTGTTGTTTTCAGTTGATAAGATGTGACTTTATCGTGTCCATCCAGAGACACGGCCAGAAGAGTCACCTTAGTGTCCTTACTGCCCGCTAGCGCCTCGATAAAGCCACCAACATTTGGCACCCAACCATACTGGCTCCTGCTGGAATCAGAGTAAACATACATAGGAATCAGGTTGCCCTCATCATCAAAGGAATTATTATTTGGAACCCCAAATTTTGTTACGACTTCCTGACGAGTGGTTTTTCCGGGTACGAAAAATGATTTTAACTCTGCATCGGTCAATTTACCCACAAAGCTGTAATCATTAGTAGTTTTATATCGCAGTACCGCATGTTTAATAACAGTATTTTTATCCGTTAGCACACTCAACACAGTTGAGTTCTGAGTAAATCCAGAGCTCCAACTTTTGTACCAATTCATAACTGTTTTGCCTTGAGGGGTTTTATCAACACTCATGGCGTCACCATAGATGGCACGCAGTTCTGAATTGGTCGTTTTTCCGTCAATAATGGATTGATTGATATCAGAGGTTTCTCTTCCAGCAAGTGGTCCCGCGTTTGGCAACACACTACACCCGGTAAGGCCCAGCATCGCGGTGAAAACTGTTATAATTAAGTATTTCATAAAATATCCTTATATTAATTTAAAATATTGCAGTATAAAATGACGAAATTATTACCAGGCTATTTTTCAGACGTAATTAACCCCGCCATGGGCAATAGTTAACGTCAACATGCTCATGCCGTTTTCATGATATTGGCTCTGTCCAGCATATCTTTTTCGCGATCCTATCAACCAGTCAGCAGGTTGAAGATCATTTTTGCTAAGATGTTTTGGCACTGACGGAATTTTGCCCCCAGTGCGCTTTTTGGTCACAGACACTTCCATCTGCATCCTTTGAAACACAATTACATGCACTCAATCATCTTGGTTGGTAATCATCAAACTCCCAAAAGCTAATACGACTCAATTTTTTCGCTATACTAGGCCAGTCATCTGCATGACACTGAGATATTGCTTTTTCTATGCAATCAACAATTTCATCATAATTATATTCTCTGATAATTATGGTCCCTCTCCCTAAAAGGGGACCGTTACTTTCAAGTTCATTTTGCAGCCACTTTGGAGTGCAGACTAAAATATCAAACGATTCAGCCCCCTCTTGATCTTCTGGTCCAATCATAACTCGGACCCAACTTCCAAAATTTTCGGTTTCCCCGGGCCAATAGTTAATTAAACTATCTTCTAGCTCCAATGAACGAATCTCTTTCAATAAAGGTTTCATTTAGTTATATCCAAATGTCCATTGCTAATAGGGCGCCCGCCAGGTGTCAGTTTTTGCTCAAAATTAGCCTGTACGCCCGTTGTAGCCTGTGTGCTATTTGGTTTAGCTGAAGGTGCTCGATAAACTCTCAGACCATCAGCACTTACCCATGATGATCCATCTTTCGAGATGCGGTAACCTGGACCAACCCATGCTTCACCAAGAGCATTAGCATCATTATTTGTTGCACTGCCTAACCCAAAGTTACCTTTATTCCCTTTGGCTGCATCTCGCAGTATTCCAATTTGTTCTGCTACGCTTAAAGGTTTTGAATTATTAGTAATTTGGCTGCTTTTCGCAGCATTCGCTGCAAGGGATTCCGCTTTCGCCCCCATGGCTTCAGCCGTGGTCTTACCAATACCAATTGTACCGGCAGCACCAACCCCACCTGGAACAATTGCTTCAGAAACCTGTATACCCGCACTGTTTAGACACAATACGGCATTACCGACGCACGACTCAATTGCAATCTTCGCCGCAGCAGCTAATTCTGGCGTTGCGGCTGCCAGCATTCCCCCACCAAGACCTGCAGGTAATGCGACCATCAGAGCATTCTGTACTGCCAAGCCTTTCTGGCAGGACGCTGAGCCTGGGTCTGTTGAGCACGATGCTATATCTTTGCTGTGCTTACGAACTTCTTCAGCCATACCATCTTCAGTGCCACCGCCGAGCAGGTTATTCTCAACCGCATTTTTCCCGGCCTGTGCTCCGGCGGTGGTACTGCTGCTGTCGCCGCCTGTCAGATTCCCTGCCAGCCCCGACGCGATGGTCGCCAGATTGCTGATCAGCTGCTTATCGCTTTCGCTCAGGTCCCGGTTATCTGTATCCGGGAACAGCTGGTCTTTGATGGTCCGGGCAACCAGTTCTCCCGATACCGCGCCCGCAGCGCCTGCGGCGGCATTGTTTCCCTGCAGTGAGGCCACCGCACCACCCAGTATCGCGTGGGCGATGAGCGTCTCCTGCTCGCTGAGCCCGGAATGATGCCCGATGATGTTAGCCAGCTCAGGGGCCGATGCGCCCGCCAGCGCTCCAGCCAGATTACCGCCTGAGGCCAGTGCCGTCAGCGCCCCGGTTACGGCCTGAATTCCACGCTGCACCTCGCCGCCTGTGCCATACAATGATGAAGCATTGTTGTAAGCACGCTCTGACACAGCTGCGTCTGTGACCGGTTTACCTTCCGCTGCCAGCTGCTGACGGGCCTCCTCCAGCGATTTCGGGTCTTTCTGTGCATCACGCCCCATCAGGTCGCCCTGGGTTCGTGCCACGTCCGCCGCCTGGCCGCCGATATCGCTGATTAGCCCGATCTCCTTCAGCCTGTTCTGCTCTTTCTCCTTGTCGAAGATGGGGCTGATGCTGTCGTTGGCGTGCGCCGTGTCGCGGCTGAGATTAGCGATATCCTGCTGCTGATCGTCCTTATCACGAACGGTGATGGTGCCACCGGCAATGGCTGCCTGCGTGGTGCCTTCCTCATGGCCTTTATTACCGCCACCGGCTACCAGAGCGTTAGCCATGTTACTGGCAAACTGCCCGCCGATATCCCCCCCACTGTTAAAGGAGCCCCCGGCGTGTTCGGTCTTAAAGTCCGCTTCGTTGTGCAGGTCGCTGAAGCCCAGCGTTCCGGTATCGAGGCTGTTTTTGTCCGCCGTTGCCGTTGAGGCAATCACCGCCCCGTCCAGCTGGGTGTGGTTACCTACCGTGATGTCGAAGCCGCCGTTACCGGCGTACAGCCCGGTCTGCTCCGCCACCGAGTCGAAGCGGCTCTTCATCTTGTCCTGGTTCGCGCTGATGTAGCCCGAGCCGGTCATGGAGCCGAAGGTGAAGCTGCCGCCCGCCGCCACGCTGGTCTGTTTGCTGTCGTAGTCGTTGTTGTCCTGCTGGCTGCTCATCAGCAGGTTGTGGCCCACGTCTGCGATGATTTTATTGCCGTTGACCAGGGCACCATCAAGCACCGCGTCACGACCACTATTGATAGTGACGGTGTTGCCGCTGTCTATCGTGGTTTCCGTCCAGTCGGTACCGTTGCCTTTGTCCTTGCCCTTCGCGGCATTGACGTTGGCAAAGATACTGATACCGGCACTGCCGCCAC
Organism: Dryocola clanedunensis subsp. sulfonylureivorans; assembly: GCF_016756775.1. Lineage (GTDB taxonomy): Bacteria > Pseudomonadota > Gammaproteobacteria > Enterobacterales > Enterobacteriaceae > Dryocola > Dryocola clanedunensis. Next base: position 3,949 of record NZ_JAERMU010000056.1, read on the forward strand.
CCGCACCGATGCTTACCCCGATACCGCCGCCGCTGCTGCTGTTCTTCCCGCTGGTTTGCTGCGTATTCGCCGCCCCGCTGAGAATGACGTCTTTATCCGCGCTCAGCAGCGTAT
>NZ_JAERMU010000057.1 GCF_016756775.1 Dryocola clanedunensis subsp. sulfonylureivorans
GATTTGGTCGATGCCTTTGGAGCGGTATCTTGATTTATAAATAGCTCCATGGCGTGAGAAGGGAAGGATACGCTACTTGCCATTAAAATAACATATGGCAGGAGTGTTGGTGTTTTTTTTGTCATCATGTGCTTAAGGCTCCTTGATTGCTTAAAATACCTTTACATTTTCTACTTAATAACACTTCAGGTTTCAAATTCTGAGTTATTTAAAGTTAAATTTTGCGATGTTTTGATCGCGTGATTTATTTTATTAATTGCTATTTATTTGTGTTTTGTTGGGCTAATAATTCGCTTGAAGCTATTGCGTAGAGGAAATATTTCATGCGATTCGCATGTTTCTTTTTTAAATTTTGTTTTTAGCTTGTTTTATTAATCACGCCATTAGTGTTGATAGTGTGATTTTCATTCTTGTTACATAAAAGGAAATTTACTTTGGTCTTTTTTGCTCTGATACATTCAAATCATCAATCAGATCACCTGTGTAATATTCTCTCCTTTCAGCGAACTGTCAGCTTACTACTGGCAGGCTGAGGGTGACCATCTCATCATGTCCATTTTCGAAATCTAATGTCCGGAATTAATTTTCACCGTCTTAAATCAGCTTTCAGGCCAGTATCTATGCGCCATGCAAGCCATTATGGTCATTAAACGGCAAACATTAAAAGGTGACCCAAGTCACATTCTAAGATGGTTGGCTAAATTCATCCTTGCAAGACTACCTACCGGAAGGTAGTCTTGGTTTTATCAGCAGAACGCTGCAAAACAATACAACGAACTCATCAGGAGATACCCCATGAAAAACATCATCAAATTGAGTATTGCTGCTCTTGTAATGACCACTTCCACCCTCGCTTTTGCCGGGGATGCTAAGGAAGTTAACCGCACAGAAGCTGTGTCGCTGCAAAAAATTGGCAACGTCTCAGCCGGAGGTTTCGCAAACCTTGATGAACTCAACGCATCACTGGCTATGAAAGCAAGTGAAGCAGGTGCAAGTCATTATCGTATCGTAGGTGCTTCTGGAATGAACAGACTGTCAGGCACTGCCGTCTTGTATCGTTAATCATTGATAATAAATAACTAATAACATTGAGGAAAAAGCTATGCACAACTGGAATGACTACAGAGCTGACACGCTGAAAAATGTGGGAAAACTGGGAGAACTGGTCCCGGAAACGCTTAAAGGCACTGGTGCTTTAATGAAGGCCGGAGCCAAAACCGGACACCTGGATACCAAAACCCGTGAACTGATTGCCCTGGCCTGCGCCGTGACTACCCGCTGCGACGGCTGCATCTCTATCCATGCTGAAGCTGCGATGAAGGCAGGCGTTACTGAAGAAGAAATCGCAGAGGCTCTGGGTGTGGCCATATCACTGAATGCCGGTGGTGCGGTTGTTTACTCGGGACGGGTGCTGGATGCGTTTCATCAGGTGCAAACAAAATAGATGAACCGACAACCCGGACAGACGCAGTGTATTCATGCCCGGGCTACGCTCTATTCACAACCGAATGTACACGTTAATGCGCGAAACCAGAACGCTACTTTCTGATGCATCAGATAAAAAGTCTGTGCATCCGGTTACAGAACCCCTTCCGCAGGCCGTGCGACGTTCATCAGCCAGTCACTCAGCATGAATCGGGCTCTTTTGACACTGTTGCAAACAAGATCGTAAGCCAGTTCCCGAAACTGTTTGCAACAGTGCTACCTGAACACCATAACTGATCACATAACTTTTTACCCTCGCAGCGGCGCCCGGTAGTTACCTTCAGAAGAAGTTTCTGCTCTTTAGATCAACGCTGGCGTGTCCATTTTTTCCGGTATTTCCCTAGCGCGAATTCAACTGATTTTTCGCTCCGGTTTGGGAAAAATTTACACAATACGGAAAACGGCAAATGATGATTTTTAGCGAGAAGAGCCCATTCTTCATCAGTCCAGATGCGATAGTTTTTATGCCCCTGAAACTTGATCCCAAGTTTAGATGCCTTAATTTTGACCGACTCCTCACTTCGCCCGGGTAGCCTGGCCGCCACTTTTTTTCCTTCGACAGGGTACCAGGCTGAAAGGAGCCCCAGCTCATCAGGTCGCCAGAAAGGCTCAGGTCGTGCCAGCCTTAATTTTCTTGCTTTTAGCACAATGGACACTGGTGTTCTGGCGGGTAGCATCGCATTTATATCTTCAACCGCTAACTCAGATCCATACATCGACCGTAGTATCTCTATTTCAGCTTCAGACCAGTCGGCCGTTTTATTTGGGGCGCAACCCAATTTTTGAGCCATTCCTTTTATCGCATTCACCGAGCGCCCGAGATATTGGGCAATTTCAGCGCAAGACATAACGTTGTATTTTGTCTCTATGTATTCCATTTCATGGATAGTCCAGGGTGCCCGGTGGTTTCTGTGCTGCTTTTTACTGTTTTTTTGGGTAGGGGCTTTTGAGGAGGTACTGCCAGCTAATAATACACTCATTACCGAATCATCCTCATTGCAAAGCCCACTCGATTTTATCTGATAACATTGAATTGCCACGGATAACCTGAACATTTCTTATTCCGCCGGATGGACTGATATCTGGGTTTTTACCATCGACCATCATGACTTCAGCTTAATGCGCCTGCGGGCACAAGTCACTGACGCTTTACTCCGTGCGGGGAACATCGATATCAGCTCTGCCAGAGCAAGATGAATATTCCGGGCCAGCAGGTGTTTCTCTTCCATACTCCAGGGGCGACGTCTGCTGTTACCCTGGAATACTATGCCGTGTTTGCTGGCCTGAATACGGACCGACGAACGGCTTCGTCCCGTCAGTCTGGCAGCTACGCCCGTGCCTTCAGCTGGATAATAGTGTTTCAGTGTTCGCAGCTCATCGTCCCGCCATAGCGGCTCAGGACGCGGTAGCCCTGATTCATCCACCATTGACAGAACTGCCGCGCGCGTGCGCCCGGGGAAAAGTGAACAAAGCGCACTGATATCGGCGCCGGGCCGATAATGTTTTTTCAGCCTCTGTATTTCCACATCTGTCCAGCGTGGTTGTTTCCGCTCAAGTCCCAGCTTATAGGACATGGCCTGAACCGCGCGTGCCGTCCGGCCCAGCCTTTCGGCAATATCATCAATGGATAAAAGCAGATGATGCGTTTCCAGATAATCAATTTCTTCAGGCGACCAGCGGTATCGATGATTTTGGGTGCGGGTCTCGTTATTTTTCATATTCTCCCACGCCATACTGCCCATTCATGCCAGATATATATCACCAGAGCCTTTCAGATTGGTCTTAATTCGGATGATAACGTGACGCTAAGTGGTGACTTCACCTTCTGACCGTTCCGATGACCAGTGAAATAGTCGGGCGATAAATAGCAGGCTGGATTTCCAGTCGGCGTGGAACGACAGTCATAAATAAATGTTATGACTTCTGCATGTGAATTTATTTAAATTGTCAATTTGATTAATTAACAATCACCATAATAACAGCAGGTTGCCTTCATTGCGGAAAATATATCATTACTCCGCTTGGAAACGACGTTCACAGACGCGCAGAAATATGTTGAAATCATTTTTAATTAAAAAGAAACGCTCAAAAAAATAAAAACAAACAACAGGGGCATGGATGAAAACCTTCCATACGGCATGGGTATTGCTGGCGCTGAGCCAGTGCGCTTCCGCCGCTTTTTTATCACCCGCAGACCGCGACAGCATCGACCAGCAGCAACAGCAGTTATTACGCCAGAATCAGCAGCAGCGTGAATCGCTGGAGCAGGCTATTCCCATTCCCGCGCCTTCAGAGCCTGCAATACCAGAGCCGGTAAAAGGCCCCTGTTTTACCATTAATCGTATCGTCCTTGACGGTGCAACGCTGATGAATGCACGTCAGCAGCATAAGCTGCTCGCCCCCTGGCAGGGCCAGTGCCTGGA
>NZ_JAERMU010000058.1 GCF_016756775.1 Dryocola clanedunensis subsp. sulfonylureivorans
TGCTCAAAGGTCTCGTCGCGGGTCCGCTTGTCGTGGCCCGGGTCGATGAGGACGCTGTCGCCGATAACCGCCAGGTCCTTGCCCGCAATCAGGTCGGCACCGCCGATGTGTGCCTGATTACCGGCTGATATCACCACGCTACCGCCCGTCGAGCCCACGGTACTGAAGCTCTGACTCTGGGTGGTGCCCGCCTCGCGCAGGTCGTGTGTGGTTTTACTGCTGCCGACGGTGATACCTATCCCGCCAGTGCCCATCAGGCCGCTGTTCTTCACTTCCTTAAAGCGCCAGCTGGAGTCTGTGTTGGTGGCGGCAACAATATCCACATTATTACCCGCGCTCAGGTTCACCGCATCATCCGCGACCACACCGGCGTTAAAAACCCGCCGTTATACCGTGGGTTACATGCGCGACTGGCAGACCCACGAACCCGCACCCACCGTTACGCTTAAAGGTTATTGGCTGGAAGATGCGGGGTTTGCAACCGGAACGCCGCTGAAGATCCGCGTGATGCCCGGTTGCCTGGTGCTCACCGCCCAGGAGCCGTTACCCGCACCGCCGCCAGAGCCGGAGATCATGCAGACGCTGAAGAAGGTCTGTAAGCTCCCGATCCGCAAGCAGCGGCAGATCACTGATTTTAATGAGATGATCATGACTAAGAAGGCTTCAGTCGGTAAGTGGGACTGACAGGCAGGTAAGAAGATCCCGGTTCATTATCGAGCCGGGATAATTGGCGATTAATAAAAGTCCTGATCTATTTGACCTTCGGCTTTCAGGATCTCAAGGAAGCGGTTATAGGCGACATCATCCCGCTCTAATATATCATCCAGTAACTTTTCTTTTATTAAAGCCCAATGATATATCCCATTTATATGCGTGGAAAAGTAATTAAATGCTCCATGCAAAGCTGGATCAATAACTTGAACTTTTTTTGCGTTATAAGCAAGTAAACCGCCATAATTTTTAGGTAGCCCTAAAAATAGAGTTTCATTTCCAAGCCAATATATGGCGAACACATCCAATATGGTTCCATCTTTCTCTTTTATTTTCATTTGACTCGCTCTTTAATATTCTCGATCACATCTGCCGGGTTAGAACTAACTCTTTGAGGAGTATCAATTTTAATATCATAGGCTTTACCCGTAGTAGAATTGTACTGATAATGGATAGTAATTGATTCCCCTTTAGCATTTTTCTGAACCACCTGCATTTTTTGGAACCCTGCACTTGCAGGAAAACGAGGATCATTATTCATTCCTGGCAGTATTTCCCCTTTTGCAGGGTTTTCCTGCACCTGCTTCCACACTATTTGTTCATTTAGGTCCCGTGGTATTGCTGATTGCTTACCCGGCTTGGCCGTCGAGATTTTCTCAGCCGCACTGATCAGGATTTTGTTATCAATAACCTTAGCGGCTTTACCAACCAGCGACAGCGCTTTTTCTGCCGGGATTGACGTCAGCAGCGCCAGCGCGTAATCCTTCGCTTCTTCCGCTGACAGCAATGCCATTACCGTATCTGAGCCGGGGTTATTTTCTAGGATCGCTTTGATGATGTTGGCGCTTTCCGGCAGATCGCCTTTCACCATCCGCGCCAGATCGGCCTGCACCTGCTCTGGCGGTAGGTTCTTATCCTGAGCATATTGAGCGTAAGACTGTACCGACTGACCATATTCCGCCATGCCCTTACCGAAGTCATTCGGACTCAGCGAGTTATTCTCAGCTGCATTTTTCCCGGCGGATGCACCGGCTGCCGCCCCTGAGACATCGCCTCCTGCGATACCGCCTGCCATTCCCGCCGAGATGCTCGCCAGCGTGCTCACCGTCTGCTTCTGCTCTTCCGTCAGGTCAGACATCTTGACGCCAGGATAGTAAATACCCGCAATGGCGCGGGCGGCTAACTCTCCTGCACCTGCACCGGCAGCACCCGCTGCTGCGCTGTTGCCCTGCATTGCCGCCACAGCCCCGCCAAGAATGGCGTGGGCGATAGCATTGACAGCCGGATCACCTTCCGTTGGTTTCAACAGATGCGCCAGCTCCGGTGCCGATGCCCCGGCCAGCGCACCGCCGATATTTCCACCCGCCAGGCCCTGAAGCGCCGCGGTCGCTGCCTGAATGCCGCGCTGCATATCGCTGCCGGTGCCGTATTTCTTCATTTCTTCCTTGTAGGACGGCGAGTTACGCAGGCCTGCAAGATAATTCTGTCGCTCCTCTTCCGTTGCATTCGCCGGAAGCGTGGTTTTCGAGTC
>NZ_JAERMU010000059.1 GCF_016756775.1 Dryocola clanedunensis subsp. sulfonylureivorans
ATCCAGCGATGCACCGTTGGACAGGCGATAACCTGCCTTGCCGTTTGTGGCGGTGATGACGCCGGTATTATTGACCACCGAATCGGCACCAATAATATCGACTGCCGTCCCGTTGACGGTAATCGCCGTATCGTTATTCATGGTGCCGCCGTTGATCTGCACGCCGGTGCTGTCCGGGGCCGTAATCGTGACGACGCCGTGGTGGTTGAGCGTTCCGCCGGTCGCGACCTTATAGCCCAGTGCGCCTGCGGCCACGCCGCCGGTGCTGCTGAGGGTTGCGTAGCTGTCGAGGACGGAGTCCCCTGTCGCACCCGTATCGCCATAAATAGTGGTGGATGCGCCCTGCACGCTGCCCGCAGTGGCCCCCATGCCGGTCAGGTCGATATTGGTGGTGACATCGATTTTCGCATGCGCGCCGCCCTCCACTTTCACAGCCGTTGCGCCATCGCCGCTGGCGGTCAGGTTCATGCCGGTGGTATCGATGTCACTGCCTTCGCCGGTCGCCAGCAGAAGAGTACTGTTCTGACCACTGCCAGCCATTACCGCACCGTTCGCCGCGTAGGTCGCGCCACCATCAATGCGGTAAAGCGTGGAGTCAGCGGTGGAAACATCCTGCACCGAACCCTGCGAGGTGACAGAAGAATCTGCACCATAAATCAGGAAGCCTGTCTGACGGGTACCGGTTACAAAGTCTACGCTGCCGCCGTCTACCGCGACCTGGCCACCATCTTTGGCATACACGCCAATCGCCCCATCCCCCGTCAGCACCACATGCCCGGCATTGGTGGCTTTAGCCCCTGCGCCAATGGACTGGATGCCGTAGTTAGCGGTGTGCGTGGCGGCATCGACACCTTCAGCCACGTTGATCGTGCCGCTGTTGGTTGCCTGCCCTGCTGCCCGGACATTGATACCAATGCCGTTGAGACCGTTCATATTGATGGTGCCGCTGTTAGTGACCTGGGTCGCGCCCTTAGCCACATCAATAGCGATACTCTGCGCAGGTGCCTCACCAGTCGAGCTGGCTGAGTTTTCTGACAGGTTGATAGTCCCCTGCTGGTCAATTTTTGCGTCAGCACTGTTGGCGAGGATTGCTGTTGCCCCCTGGGTTTTCGAGCCAAGCGTAATGATACCCGCCGAGCCGTTAATAAACTGACCGTTGCCATTCACCGAGACGACATCCGAGCCGGGCAAAACAATGCTGACGTCTGCCGGTGTATCCGTGAGCGAGGTTTGTGCACCGCGCCCGACATATAGCGTGCCGTTGTTGGTCAGCGTACTGCTGCCATCAATCCAGGCCCCAAAGTTTGCCGTGCTGCGAGTGGTAGCATTCGCGACTTCGTTCTGGGTTGCCAGGTTGATATTGCCATTGTTGGTTGCGTTGCTGGTACCCGTCAGGTAGAGGCCCGCGTTGCTGTACACGGAGCTTCGCTGGGAGCCAACGTTAATCACCCCATCATTGACGATGGTGGAGTCCGCCGCGTAAATCCCCCTGGCATTACCGGCGTTAGTATCGGCACCCAACGCAGCTCCCGTCGCGTCATCGCTGTTAACGTTAATGATCCCCGTCGAGGTGTTGTGAATATCAGCCCCGGTTTTCGATGAAATCACATAGGAAGAACCATTCCCGTTCGCCAGCGTGCTGAGCGTACCGGCGTTGGTGACCTTAGCCCCCTGCTCAGCGTTAATCAGCGTGGCGTTGGTGTTATAAAGTTGAATATTGGCGTCGCTGGTGATATTCACCGCAGCCGCGCTGCCGTCGGCTTTGATATAGGCCTGGCGATCGGGACTGGTTGGCAGCGTCGAAGGATCGTTTGCTGGTACCGCCGTGTTGACGGTCATTGAAATAGGTTTCGTCGCTTTTTCAAGCTCGGTGGTGTATTCGGCTGCCGCCAGGTTTCCTGCTTTCACCGCGTTAATCAGGGCGGTGTTATACGCCTGGTAGCCCGCCAGATCGGTAACGTTGAAACTACCAATTTTACTGCTGACGCTCCCCGCAAAACCGATGTCATTATACGTTACGGCCCCGGCATTAGGTGTGTTGCTAAAATTACCCAGGGAAACCAGCGTTTTCGAGTCGTAATTAATTGTACTGTTATTATCAAC
>NZ_JAERMU010000060.1 GCF_016756775.1 Dryocola clanedunensis subsp. sulfonylureivorans
GTCATGCTGAACATGTTGTTGGCTGCCGCCAGGTTGCTCGCATAGGCCTTGCCTTCCGGGCGCACGTTCGGTGCCGGGGTGTTGCCGCCGTTGTCCGGCGTATCACCGCCGTCGTCCGGAACGACCGGGTCTACCGGATTGACCGGGTCAACGGGGTCTACCGGGTCAACGGGGTCTACCGGCGTGGCACCGTTGTTGGTCAGATACCAGTTGCTGCCTTTTTTCACCAGGTCGTAGTCGTAGGCCCCCGCCACGATACGCCCTTTTTTGCTGAACTCACCGTCAGACGTGCCGCCAACGGAGACCACTTCAATCCCGTTCAGGGTGGCCGCACCCGTGCCGCCGACGTTATTGACGGCCACCGTGGTGGTGCCGTGCGTGCTGCCGTCCACCATCAGTTTATCCGTCGGTGAACTGTCATCGCCCAGCTGCGTGTTGAGGTTCAGCGTGCCGCCGCTGCCGGTATAGTCCCCGGTGACGTGCAGAATGTTCCCCGCGGTGGTTGAGCCAGGCTGGCTGACGTTAATCGTACCGCTGTTGGTCAGGCTCTGGCCGATGTTAAAGGTCTGAGCTTCGCCCGCCGCACGCAGCGCCATCAGACGCGGTGAAATATCACCGAGGGTCAGTGTCCCGGCGTTGTTCACATCCCCCGCCGTCCCGCCATAGCCGCCGAAGCTCGCGCCTTCCTTCACGTTGACCGTGGAAGAAGCCAGCGTCACGTCGGTGCTGCTGTCGCCCAGCTGCAGGCCGCCGCCGTTGATATCGGTGGTGCCGGTGTAGCGTGCGGACGCGGTGGTCAGATTCACCAGCCCGCTGCCGTTTTTCTGTACGTCGCCACTGCCGGTGAGGTTGTTCCCCAGCACGCCCTGCACGCCTTCGTTCAGCGTCAGCAGGCCGTTATCGAGGATATCCCCGGCGCCGATACCGCTGATGTCGTTCAGCGCCACTTCCGCCCCGTCGGCGATGGTGGTCGCCGCCGTCATCGCCGCGTTCGCGCCGTTGACGGTCAGCGTTCCGCCGTTCACCGCCAGCTCACCCGCCCCGGTCAGCATGCCGTTGACGATACCGCCGTGGGTCACCGCCAGGCTGCCGCCGTTGAAGTCGGTGGTGGCCGTGGCGTCGGTGTTCAGCAGGCCCACAGTCTGTGCGTGGCCGTTCAGGTCCACGCGGGTTGCGGCGGCCTGGTGCAGCTCGCGGGTGTGACCCAGCACGTTATCGCTCTCTGCCAGCAGCGTACCCGTACGCACATCTGTTTTGCCGGTGTAGTCGTTGTTCATATTGGACAATGACACGGTGTTACCTGCACCTGCCTCAATCGCCAGGTCGCCGCTGCCGGTCAGACGCGCGCTGAGGTCAGCGGCAGCACCGGTGGCACCCGCTGCATTCAGGGCCAGCGCATCCGCACCGCTGGTTAACAGATCCAGCTCCTGTAAACCGTAATTGACGTACAGGCCGTCACTGGCGTCGCTCGCGGTGAAACCAAAGTCGTAGGTCGCCTCGGCCACCTGCAGACCGTTCTGCATCACATAGGAGTACGTTGGATCGCTGATTTTGCTGCCGTCGGTTTTCTCCAGCATCAGGTTGGCACCATATCCGCTGACCGTTCCGCTGGTACCCGCCAGTTTCAGAATCGGGTTGGCATCATCCTGCGACAGGATGTTCAGAGTATCCGGTGGTAGCGTCGGGGCGTTCAGCACATCGTTGGTCCGCACCTGCACCACACCGGCTCCGCCGATATCCAGATCCTTGCTGGTCTGGATGAAGGCTTCCGATTTGCTGCGGCCCAGCGTGTCGGTATCAAAGATGATTGTGCCGCCGTCGAAGGCCAGACCACCGATGCTCTGGGTGCCTTTCGCCACGTCGGTCACGCTGCCTGCGCCCAGCTTCAGGGTGGCATCGCTCAGGGCCTGGGTATTTTGCGTGGTCGCGCCGTCCAGAACAAAGTGGCTGTTGGCCAGGGCAACCGTACCGGCAAAGCCGTCCGCCGCATTGTTGGCGGTGAAGGCAAAGTCATTGTCC
>NZ_JAERMU010000061.1 GCF_016756775.1 Dryocola clanedunensis subsp. sulfonylureivorans
GCCACCATGGTGGTGCCGTGCGTGCTGCCGTCCACCACCAGTTTATCCGTCGGTGAACTGTCATCGCCCAGCTGCGTGTTGAGGTTCAGCGTGCCGCCGCTGCCGGTATAGTCCCCGGTAACGTGCAGAATGTTCCCCGCGGTGGCTGAGCCAGGCTGGCTGACGTTAATCGTACCGCTGTTGGTCAGGTTCTGGCCGATGCCAAAGGTCTGGCCTTCGCCCGCCGCACGCAGCGCCATCAGACGCGGTGAAATATCACCGAGGGTCAGTGTCCCGGCGTTGTTCACATCCCCCGCCGTCCCGCCGTAGCCGCCGAAGACCGCGCCTTCCTTCACGTTGACCGTGGCAGAAGCCAGCGTCACGTCGGTGCTGCTGTCGCCCAGCTGCAGGCCGCCGCCGTTGATATCGGTGGTGCCGGTGTAGCGTGCGGACGCGGTGGTCAGATTCACCAGCCCGCTGCCGTTCTTCTGTACGTCGCCGCTGCCGGTGAGGTTGTTCCCCAGCACGCCCTGCACGCCTTCGTTCAGCGTCAGCAGGCCGTTATCAAGGATATCCCCGGCGCCGATACCGCTGATGTCGTTCAGCGCCACTTCCGCCCCGTCGGCGATGGTGGTCGCCGCAGTCATCGCCGCGTTCGCGCCGTTGACGGTCAGCGTTCCGCCGTTCACCGCCAGCTCACCCGCCCCGGTCAGCATGCCGTTGACGATACCGCCGTGGGTCACCGCCAGGCTGCCGCCGTTGAAGTCGGTGGTGGCCGTGGCGTCGGTGTTCAGCAGGCCCACAGTCTGTGCGTGGCCGTTCAGGTCCACGCGGGTTCCGGCTGCCTGGTGCAGCTCGCGGGTGTTACCCAGCACGTTATCGCTCTCTGCCAGCAGAGTACCCGTACGCACATCGGTGACGCCGGTGTAGTCGTTGTTCATATTGGACAATGACACGGTGTTACCTGTACCTGCCTCAATCGCCAGGTCGCCGCTGCCGGTCAGACGCGCGCTGAGGTCAGCGGCAGCACCGGTGGCACCCGCTGCATTCAGGGCCAGCGCATCCGCGCCGCTGGTTAACAGATCCAGCTGCTGCAAACCATAATTGACGTACAGGCCGTCACTGGCATCGCCCGCGGTGAAACCAAAGTCGTAGGTTGCATCGGCCACCTGCAGGCCGTTCTGTATCACATGGGAGTACGTCGGATCGCTGATTTTGCTGCCGTCCGTTTTCTCAAGCGTCAGGTTGGCACCATATCCGCTGACCGTTCCGCTGGTGCCCGCCAGTTTCAGAATCGGGTTGGCATCATCCTGTGACAGGATGTTCAGAGTGTCTGGCGGCAGCACAGGGGCGTTCAGCACATCGTTGGTCCGCAACTGCACCACGCCCGCTCCGCCGATATCCAGATCCTTGCTGGTCTGGATGAAGGCTTCCGATTTGCTGCGGCCCAGCGTGTCGGTATCAAAGATGATTGTGCCGCCGTCGAAGGCCAGGCCACCGATGCTCTGGGTACCTTTCGCCACGTCGGTCACGCTGCCTGCGCCCAGCTTCAGGGTGGCATCGGTCAGGGCCTGGGTATTTTGCGTGGTCGCGCCGTCCAGAACAAAGTGGCTGTTGGCCAGGGCAACCGTACCGGCAAAGCCGTCCGCCGCATTGTTGGCGGTGAAGGCAAAGTCATTGTCC
>NZ_JAERMU010000062.1 GCF_016756775.1 Dryocola clanedunensis subsp. sulfonylureivorans
TCCTGATAGACCGCCACCAGTTGCGGCTGGTTGCGTATCACAATCAATATCTTTATTGCGGTGTTTATACTGTTTTGTGGATCTCGATGGGTATGGTTCCTGGGGAGCCTGCATCATTATTGGTGCCGTCATGTTTAACTACTCACTCAGTCGTTATATGACCCCTGCCGTTACGGCGGCACTGAGTTAAATGGGTGAAATGATATCGCCTTCTGATACCAGCAAGGGTGTGGCCTAGCACTGTTCCTGTTTACTGACGCGCTTCGCTTGTCGGCAGCCTGACAGCACCGGAATAAATACAGGTCCCGTCAGGCTGCTCATTGCGATACTTACGTTAATTTTTAGTACGGATATAAATTAATTTACTGGTGGATAAAAATCTTCAACAACTTTACGCCGTTCATTCAGTCGTCGAGAGCTATCCTCAAACTCTCTGGAACCTGTAGGTAAACCTCGGTATGTGTATCTTGGGTTGGAAAACATATTCAGGCGATCGCAATTTCCTGATGTACAGTTATAAGACATGATGGTACGCCAGCGCTCAAGTGCTATCTCAGATTCATGTTTATAACCATGGCGATAACAAGGGAGACGTTTAGGGGTTCCATTATACTGTGCAAGTTCGTGGCTTACACCAATGTTATGTCCCATCTCATGTGCAAAGGTGTATGTGCCAGTTAATGAGCTGTAGCGAATAACAGAAAATGCCGTGTTTTTCGTGGCGTCGTTATACCCGATTCCATTTGATGATGTCGTTGCGGCAAGCATAACCACAAGGTCAGCTTTATGCTGTTCCCGATATTTATCTATTTCCTGACTTAATTCTGTTCCGCTGGAGACTCTCATGTCTGAAAGCATATTGGAAAACGTACCATGCTCGGAATATTTTGCATTCAATATTCCTGCATCTTCGAAGGTAATACCAACATCACTATTTTCTGTTCCCTGATTAGCCTCGGAAAACGCTACAGATTTTAATGTATGCAGATCCATGTCTTTAAGTGCGGTTCGCGATTGCTCTGTAGTGACGAGAGCTACGCGGATAGTGCTAGGGCTTTCAGTATCTCCCGGGTAGTCACCTGGGTCTGAGCATGTTACAGCCGCTGCTTTAACTTGTTTGCTACTTTCATCATGTTCTTCATTGAGTTTGCTTTCATCAACTTTTACGACCGACACCGTATTGTCTGTTGATGGCCATAATTGGTATAGCTGTCCATTAACTCGAAATGTACCGGCAATGTTATCACCATCACGTACCAGGGTGACTGGATCGCGAAGGTGTGGTCCTGTTAAGTTGTTCTTTGGTGCGTTTTTGGATGTTTTTTGCAAATTACCTTGCCAGATTAATTTCCCATCTTTTTCCTCTGCACTTCTTTTCAAGAATGTAACTTTTTCATTATCCGTTGTAAGTAGCGTTACTGTCTGATCTGTTATTTGTAGTTTATCTTTGCTTAATTTGTAAGTTCTCAATGCCGAGGTGGAGTTTTCTTTTTGTAATGATAATGATTTGGTCGATGCCTTTGGAGCGGTATCTTGATTTATAAATAGCTCCATGGCGTGAGAAGGGAAGGATACGCTACTTGCCATTAAAATAACATATGGCAGGAGTGTTGGTGTTTTTTT
>NZ_JAERMU010000063.1 GCF_016756775.1 Dryocola clanedunensis subsp. sulfonylureivorans
TGCTGTTTACCGTCAGATTTTGTCCGGCGGTTATCTGCCCCTGGTTGCTGAGCGTGTCGCGGGCGTTCGCTGTGATATGGCGGGCGGCGTTAATCTGGCTGGCCGCGTCCTGACTGATATTCTGGCCCGTGAGCGAGACATCCCGTCCGGCGGTCAGTTTTTCATTACCGTGTGCGAGTGTCCCGCTGGCCGTCAGGACCAGGTCGCCGTCGCTGTTCAGCGAGCCGTTTTTCAGAGCGATATCGCTCTGGCTGTTCAGCGTGATGTTGCCGCTGGCTTTATGATCACCCGTCAGGGCAATGCTCTGGCCCTTCGCCGTTAACGCGCCGCTGGCAAGGCTGTTATGGACCGTCAGTTTACCGTTAGCGTCCAGGGTGATATCGCCCTGCCGGGCGTTGAGGTCACCCAGGTTAACACCGACGCCTTTTTCCGTCGAAACCAGATGAATACGGTTGGCGTACATGCCGCCCAGCGCCCCGGTATCGACCGCCACGACGGGAGCGTTACCCTCACCGGCAATCGGCGTGACCTTGCCACCGGCATCCACCCGGTTGGCCCCGGCGATCACCTCCAGGTCTTTGGCATGAATGGCGGCATTCACCTCCGTGGCGCGGGAGATAATGGAGAGCGCATCGCTGTTGCTGGCGTCGATGCCCTGCCCCTCAATGGTGATGCTGCCTTTTTTGACATCCAGCGCCTGCAGATTGCCGTTCGCATCAAAGACGGGTTTGCCCGTGGTTAAGGTCGCATTCGGCGTATTGATAAACCCACAGCCGCTACAGGTAATGCCGTACGGGTTGGCGACCATCACGTTTGCCGCTTTACCCGCCACCTCGGTGTAGCCCTGCAGCTGCGAGCGGTTGCCGCCGGTCACTTCGTTGATGATGCCCTTTGCTTCCTTCCCGGCCTGGAGATGCGCGTTACCGCTAATCAGCCCGCCGAGCTGCGTCTGGTTCAGCTTGCCGGTGGCGTTATTGAGGATCAGCCCCTCTTTCCCCACGTTGTAGTCTTTAAACTGGTTATGCGAAACTCCCGCCGCATTTGGCGTATTGATGTTGACCACCGGCACGCCGTTTGCCGCCTTGTCCATTCCGGCGTTGCCCTGCGGCGTGATAACCGCGCCAGCCGCAGGCAGCAGCGGCTGTCCGGCAATCAGCGCGCTCACCAGATAGCTGAGCAGACGGTACGTAAAACGAACGGGAGGCTGATTCATCTTCTTTTATCCTTAAAATGCGACGGCAACGCGGTAATAAACACTGACGTGATCCGGGCCAAGCCAGTCCGGGTAAACAAGGGGAAGCCCGACGGTGAAGGAGGTCGCCACCCAACGGTTAGCGGTACTCAGTCCGGCAGCGCTGCCCCAGAGCGTGCCCCCTGCATACGGATCGAGCCGGTCGGAATGCAGCCAGCCGCCGTCGAGCGCGGCCAGCGCGCTTACCTGACCGATAACCGGCAGCGTAAACAGGGTGTAGTTGAGCTCGTTACGCCAGTA
>NZ_JAERMU010000064.1 GCF_016756775.1 Dryocola clanedunensis subsp. sulfonylureivorans
GTGATTCTCTCAGGCGTGTGATGCCGGGTTATTCACCACGGATAATTTAGACATTGCCGGTTTATTACTTATGGATAAGGCACTCATAAAGCCCCCTTATTCAGGGGGCTGAGCTGATGCTACCGATACTGATTACATGACACCCCTATTTTTCTGCCTCAGCAGAAACGGGGCTTTTCTCAGCCGCCTTTTTAACGCTGATTTCAGGCAGCTTGCCGTAATCCACCTTCACCTCTTTTAGCTGGCTGATAATGTCCTTGCTGATGTCATTCTCCTTCGCCGCCGCAATCAGGCTGCGGCTGTCCACCACCACGGCGATGTTGTGGCTTTTACGGTACGCTTCCACCGCATTCGTTATGGCTGTCACGCTCTGCGCGCGCGCATGGTTTTGCTCCGCCACCCACTGGCGATTCAGGACCGTTGCGTCCGCCGTGCGGCTCTTCTGCTGCTGCGCTTCTGACATGGCCTGATACGCATCCTTTGCCTGGTTTTCCGCCTGCAGCAATACCGCTTTCACCTTCGCGTTACGCGCCATCTCCTGCCGGCCAACCGGCGACTGCGTTAAGACCTCTTCCATATTGATAAAGGCAACCTTTTGTCCCATTGCTTCCTCCCTGTCACAGCCTGTCAGGCTGACAACCACAACGCAGATTGCCAGCAACGATTTCACAGAAAATTTATTCACCACGCCTGCTACTCCATTTTTTAATATCGCCTCCCCCGTCCGGGAGGAGGCGTTTAAGGACATCAGAAGTTCATTTTAAAGCCGACGGTGGCCTGGGTGTCGCTGTAGCCTTTGTCACCCATCTGCTGGCCCACGTTACCCCACAGGTTCACGGTTTTGTTCAGCTTCGCTTCCACACCCACTTTCAGCTCGCCGATGTTACGTGCACCCACCTCTTTCACGCTCACGCCGTCCAGGTTCGCCCCGAAGTCGTGCGTGTTGTGCAGCCAGTTGGCTTCCACAAACGGCTCGAAGGTGCGCTCCTTGCCGTCATCAAGCTTCGCGTTATGCCCCTTGATGAAGGCCCGCACGCCCAGACGGGTCTGCACGTTGCCGTCGCCGGTGAACTGAACGTCGGTGCCGTTGGCTTCTTTGTGGTCGTTCGCCTTCACGCCCATCCACGTCAGCTGCGCCTGCGGCTGGATGTAGTAGCTTTCGTGGTCGTTCTTCTCACCCATTTTCCAGGTGTAACCACTCTCCACCGACGCCGTGATACCCCGGGATTTGTAGCTTTCTGACGACTGGCCTTTCGACGACACGCCGTTATCAAACCAGTTGTACA
>NZ_JAERMU010000065.1 GCF_016756775.1 Dryocola clanedunensis subsp. sulfonylureivorans
GCGTCGCCGGTGATTTTCAGGTCACCTTTGTCTTTGGCCTGCTGCAAGGTCTCTTCTTTCAGCACAATACGGTTGAGTGTATCGCGGGAAAGGTTGATGGTTGCATCAGCGTCTTTCGCTTCTGAATTCGGCGTGTGGTTAAGTACGCCGTTTTCCAGCTCCAGCTTGTATTTACCGCCCTGGTCGCCGAAGTCGAAGTTCAGCACAACGTGTGCGTTTGCTGCTTTTTCTCCGTTAATATGCACGGCCATGTAGTCGAAGAGCAGTTCTGGCGTCATCGCACGCACCGTATCCGGGCTTGCCGTGTTCGGCGTTGCCGCCTTCACTACGCCGTTACGCAGCTCCTGCGCACCGCTAAGGTAGAAGTTACGCCATGGACCGGATTCAGCCTGATAACCCATCTGCTCCAGCGCGTCTGCTTCCAGTTCAAGGGCCGCTTTGTTTTTCGGATCGGCGAACACCACCTTGCTGACAACCTGAGCAACCCAGCGGTAGTTACCTTTGTCGTAATCCGCTTTGGCTTTCTGCAGGATGTTGTCCGCACCGCCCATGTATTCCACAAATTTCTTCGCGGCTTCTTCCGGCGGCAGTTCATCAAGCGTTGCCGGGTTGCCATCGAACCAGCCGAGATAGAACACGTAGGTGGCTTTGACGTCGTGGCTCACGGAACCGTAATAGCCGCGGCTGGCCCAGGTTTTCTCAAGCGTCGGCGGCAGCTTGAAGTTCGCCGCAATTTCATCGCGGGTCAGACCTTCGTTTGCCAGGCGCAGCGTCTGGTCGTTGATGTAACGATACATATCGCGCTGACCTTTCATCAGGTTGACGACGTTATCTTTACCCCAGGTCGGCCAGTGGTGCTGGGCAATAATAATTTCTGCATCGCTGCCCCAACGATCGATGGCGGCATTAATGTATTTCGACCATGCCAGCGGATCGCGAATTTTCGCACCGCGCAGAGAATAGGTGTTGTGCAGGGTGTGGGTCACATCCTCTGCCGCTTCAATCATCTTCTTCTCTTTCACATACCAGAGCATTTCTGAAGGCGCTTCAGAGCCTGGTGCCATCATAAAGTCGTAGGTCAGACCATCGATGACTTCTTCCTGGCCGGTGTGGGTGATGTAGTTTGTTGGTGCCAGAAGCGTAACGGTACCGGCAGAGGTCGTGGTGCCCAGACCTGCACCAACCTGACCTTTCGCATCAGCAGGCAACAGGTTGCCGTACATGTAACTAGCGCGACGGCTCATGGCGTTACCTGCCATGAT
>NZ_JAERMU010000066.1 GCF_016756775.1 Dryocola clanedunensis subsp. sulfonylureivorans
TATGAAGTGGTTTACTGAATTTGGCCACCTGAACAGAGGTGATATGCTCACCTCAGAACAATACAGGTGCACCAATGAAACGAAGAAATTTTAGTCCTGAATTCAAACGTGAATCCGCTCAGCTGGTTGTCGATCAAAACTACACCGTCTCTGATGCCGCTAAGGCTATGGATGTCGGTCTTTCCACGATGACAAAATGGGTCAAGCAACTGCGTGAAGAGCGTCAGGGCAAAACACCAAAAGCCTCTCCGATAACACCAGAACAAATCGAAATACGTGAGCTGAAGAAAAAGCTACAACGTATTGAAATGGAAAACGAAATATTAAAAAAGGCTACCGCGCTCTTGATGTCAGACTCCCTGAACAGTTCTCGTTAATCGGGAAACTCAGGGCGCGTTATCCAGTGGCCTCTCTCTGCCACGTGTTCGGGGTTCATCGCAGCAGCTACAAATACTGGCAAAACCGTCCTGAAAAACCAGACGGCATGCGGGCTGTATTACGAAGCCAGGTGCTGGAGCTGCATAACATCAGCCACGGTTCAGCCGGAGCAAGGAGCATCGCGACAATGGCAACCCAGAGAGGCCACCAGATGGGACGCTGGCTTGCTGGCAGACTCATGAAAGAGCTGGGGCTGGTCAGTTGCCAGCAGCCGACTCACCGGTATAAGCGTGGGGGGCATGAGCACGTTGCTATCCCGAATCATCTTGCGCGACAGTTCGCCGTAACAGAGCCAAACCAGGTGTGGTGCGGTGATGTGACCTATATCTGGACAGGTAAACGCTGGGCGTACCTCGCCGTTGTTCTCGACCTGTTCGCAAGAAAACCTGTGGGCTGGGCAATGTCGTTCTCGCCGGACAGCAGGCTCACCATGAAAGCGCTGGAAATGGCATGGGAAACTCGCGGTAAGCCCATGGGGTTAATGTTCCACAGCGATCAGGGCAGTCATTATACGAGCAGGCAGTTCCGGCAGTTACTGTGGCGATACCGAATCAAGCAGAGTATGAGCCGGCGCGGAAACTGCTGGGATAATAGCCCAATGGAGCGCTTCTTCAGGAGCCTGAAGAACGAATGGGTGCCGGTGACGGGCTACGTAAGCTTCAGTGAAGCAGCTCACGCTATAACGGACTATATCGTTGGGTATTACAGCGCGCTCAGGCCGCATGAATATAACTGTGGGTTACCACCAAACGAATCGGAAAACCGATACTGGAAAAACTCTAACGCGGTGGCCAGTTTTAGTTGACCACTACA
>NZ_JAERMU010000067.1 GCF_016756775.1 Dryocola clanedunensis subsp. sulfonylureivorans
CGCTTATCCGACCTTGTATTATTCCCCCTGTTCAGAGTAAACCGGCCAGTTTATTCTGAACGCAGTCCGGACGTCGTATCCGACCTTAGGCTCTCAAGTCTGTGGTGTAGATTTTAACGCCGGACTGCGCTTCTCCACTTGTGGTAAAACCGAACAGTATCATGGACCGTTAAGCACGGTACCCCGCATTCACAAGGCTGGTAACACAATGGAAAATATCTCTTTTTTCATCGGCATCGACGTGTCCAAATCTAAACTCGATGTCACCATACTTCGCCCCGACGGTCGCTTTCGCGACAAGAAGTTCGACAACAGTGCCCGTGGCCATGAGGCGCTCGTGGCGTGGCTCCATCAGCATGAGGTCTCCTCTGCACACATCTGCATGGAGGCCACCAGTGTTTACGCCGAGGATGCCGCCCTGCATCTGACGTTCTCAGGGTATACCGTCTCAGTCATTAATCCTGCCCTTGCAAAAGCCTTTGCGCAGAGCGAGGGGATACGGGTAAAAACCGATGCGGTTGATGCCCGCCTGCTGGCCCGCTTCTGCCAGGAAAAGCGCCCGCCACAGTGGGAAATATCTGGCCCTATTGAGCGCAGGCTGCGCGCCCTGGTCCTGCGCCACCAGACGCTGACCGATATGCACTCCCAGGAGCTGAACCGCCGGGAAACCGCGCGTGACGTACAGCTGGAGAGCATAGAAGCCCATCTTGCCTGGCTGGAAGAGGAGCAGAAGCTCATCGAGAAAAAGATAAAAGACCTGACGGATAACGACCCGGATATGAAGAGCCGTAAGCGCCTGCTGGACAGCATTCCGGGGATAGGCCCTAAAACGTCAGCGGTCCTGCTGGCGTTCGTCGGGGAAAAGCTGCGGTTCGGCCAGGCGAGGCAGTTCGCGGCGTTCGCCGGTCTGACGCCCCGGCACCATGAGTCGGGCAGCAGCGTGCGACGAGCCTCGAGGATGAGTAAAGCCGGAAACGTGTCGCTGCGCCGTGCGCTGTACATGCCGGCGATGGTGGCGCTGTATAAAACGGACTGGGGAAAAGCGTTCAGGGCAAGGCTTGCAGAGAAGGGAAAAGCGCCGAAGCTGATAATCGGTGCGATGATGCGCAAGCTGGCGCAGGTGGCATACGGCGTCCTGAAGTCAGGACGCCCGTTCGATGCCACGCTTCATACGGGAAATGCTTGCATGGC
>NZ_JAERMU010000068.1 GCF_016756775.1 Dryocola clanedunensis subsp. sulfonylureivorans
ATGTCGCTGTTCGATTCCGGCAAGGCAGAGCTGAAAACCGGCTCCACCAAAATGCTGGTGAATTCGCTGGTTGGCATTAAGGCCAAACCGGGCTGGCTGATTGTGGTGGCCGGACATACCGATAACACCGGCAATCCAACGCTCAACCAGACGCTTTCCCTGAAACGTGCCGAAGCGGTGCGTAACTGGATGCGTGATACCGGTGACGTGCCGGAAAGCTGTTTTGCGGTGCAGGGCTATGGCGAAAGCCGCCCGGTCGCAACCAATGACACACAGCAAGGCCGAGCGCTGAACCGTCGTGTCGAAATCAGTCTGGTACCGCAGGCCGACGCCTGCCAGACACCAGACACCCCCCTCGCGTCATCGCAGGATGATGACGCATCACAACACAATGGAGAGTAATTCCATGGCAATTCCTGTTTATCTTTGGCTGAAGGACGATGGCGGCGCGGACATTAAAGGTTCTGTGGACGTTCAGGATCGTGAAGGCAGCATCGAAGTGGTCGCACAGGATCACACCCTGTACATCCCGACCGATAACAACACCGGCAAACTGACCGGGACGCGCGTTCATACCCCGTTCAAATTCACCAAGGAAATCGACTCCTCCAGCCCGTATCTGTACAAGGCGGTGACCACCGGTCAGACCCTGAAATCTGCCGAATTCAAATGGTACAAAATCAACGACGCCGGTCAGGAAGTTGAATATTTCAACACCAGACTGGAGAACGTCAAGCTGGTGAAAGTCGCGCCGAAAATGCACGACATCAAAGATCCTGCCAAAGAGAAGCACAACCATCTGGAAGAGATTGAGCTGCGCTACGAAAAAATCACCTGGACCTACAAAGACGGCAACATCATTCATTCCGACTCCTGGAACGAACGCGCCACGGCGTAAGCCCGATGCGGACGGGGTGACCCGTCCGCAGTTTTCGCTGAGCGTCTGCGACCGCGGGCGCTCAGCAAAAACATACAATCTGCCTGCCTGACCTTATGCGCTTAGGGTTCCTTATCACAGGAAACAGCGAGGGGCGGTAGCGTGCCCGGAAGACATAAAGAGAGAAACTCATGGAAAATCCAGCCGTCCTGTTACGCCGTCTTAATCCTTACTGCGCCCGCGCCATGGAAGGGGCTGCCTC
>NZ_JAERMU010000069.1 GCF_016756775.1 Dryocola clanedunensis subsp. sulfonylureivorans
GTAGCTACCGTCTTGAACGTCAAGCGGTAGCTGCATAATTTTCATCCCATGGCAGGCGTGTTTTAAGCACCCCGAAGCACATGTGCACCAGCTTGCGCATTACTGCACCCAGCGCCGCCTTCTTTGCCTTCCCTCTCGCTATCAGCCTTTCGTATATCTCTTTCGCCGGTTTATTCCACCGGCTGGCGCTCATTGCCGCCACATACAGCTTCGCTCTTATCCCCGACGGCCCTGTTTTCGACATGTGAGGACGCCCCCGCACCGAGCTTCCCGAGGTCTTCTCTACCGGTGTGATGCCCAGATACGCCGCCACCTGCGAAGCACTTCTGAACGCGCCGTCTTTCAGGATAGCCAGCATTTCCCGGCCTACCTGATCCTTTACACCCTTAATCGATTTCAGCAGATCAAGATCTGCTTTCAGCCCCGGATCGTTGTCCGTGTGGTCTGTAATGAGCCTTTCTATCCGCTCCAGCTCATCGCTCAACCAGCCGTGAGTCCGCTGGAGCGAGGTGATAACTTCCCGCGGCGTGGCCGTGGAGTGGGCTTTTTCCAGCCGGTTTGCCGTCCGCTGAACGTCTTCTTTCAGTGCATCACGCTGACGCAGGAGTGCCCTGAGCTTGCGAACTTCAGGCGATGGCGGCACCCAGGGTTCCGGGTGTTTCAGCTCGCCGTAACAGGCCAGAACGAAGGCATCAACCCTGTCGTTTTTGGTGAGGATATCCATCCCACAGGCAAATTCGCGCACGCGGTGGGGATTGGCCATACAGACCTTAACACCGGCATCATGAAGACCGTATGCCAGATTCTCGTGATAGATACCGGTCGCTTCCAGTACCACGGTGACGCTGTCAGACGGGCACTTCTGAGCGTCGAGCCAGTCCGTGACCCTACGGGCCACGCCGGGTTCATTGGTGAAAACCTTGTGCTTTTTCTTGCCTTTAACACCTGCAGCAAGCAGACAGATATCGATTTTATTTTTACTGACATCAACACCGAGAGTGAACATATTTTGTCTCCTTTCACCTGAGCCAACACGTCATTCCAGCCTTGTACATACGAAGTCAGAGCTTCTGGTTACCGTTCGGATTTTGAGTGACGTGAAAGGTGAAACGGA
>NZ_JAERMU010000070.1 GCF_016756775.1 Dryocola clanedunensis subsp. sulfonylureivorans
GCTGCTCGTGCATTCGACCAGATCGATAACGCACCAGAAGAAAAAGCTCGTGGTATCACCATCAACACTTCCCACGTTGAATATGACACCCCGACTCGCCACTATGCGCACGTTGACTGCCCAGGGCACGCCGACTACGTTAAAAACATGATCACCGGTGCTGCTCAGATGGACGGCGCTATCCTGGTTGTTGCTGCGACTGATGGCCCTATGCCACAGACCCGTGAGCACATCCTGCTGGGTCGTCAGGTTGGCGTTCCATTCATCATCGTGTTCCTGAACAAGTGCGACATGGTTGATGATGAAGAGCTGCTGGAACTGGTAGAAATGGAAGTTCGTGAACTTCTGTCTCAGTACGACTTCCCGGGTGACGATACTCCAATCGTACGTGGTTCTGCTCTGAAAGCGCTGGAAGGCGAAGCAGAGTGGGAAGCGAAGATTGTTGAACTGGCAGGCTACCTGGATTCTTACATCCCAGAGCCAGAGCGTGCTATCGACAAGCCATTCCTGCTGCCTATCGAAGACGTATTCTCCATCTCCGGCCGTGGTACAGTTGTTACCGGTCGTGTAGAGCGCGGTATCGTTAAAGTTGGCGAAGAAGTTGAAATCGTTGGTATCAAAGAGACTGCTAAGTCAACCTGTACTGGCGTTGAAATGTTCCGCAAACTGCTGGACGAAGGCCGTGCTGGTGAGAACGTTGGTGTTCTGCTGCGTGGTATCAAACGTGAAGAAATCGAACGTGGTCAGGTACTGGCTAAGCCAGGCTCAATCAAGCCGCACACTCAGTTCGAATCTGAAGTTTATATCCTGTCCAAAGACGAAGGCGGCCGTCATACTCCGTTCTTCAAAGGCTACCGTCCACAGTTCTACTTCCGTACAACTGACGTGACTGGTACCATCGAACTGCCAGAAGGCGTAGAGATGGTCATGCCGGGCGACAACATCAAAATGGTTGTTACCCTGATCCACCCAATCGCAATGGACGACGGTCTGCGTTTCGCAATCCGTGAAGGCGGCCGTACTGTAGGCGCTGGTGTTGTTGCTAAAGTTATCGCTTAATCGCTGATA
>NZ_JAERMU010000071.1 GCF_016756775.1 Dryocola clanedunensis subsp. sulfonylureivorans
AAATCCCAGGGGCTGGTGATTAACGTCAACAGCGCGGCGGGTAAAGGCATGACCACTAACACCTCCGGAGCCATCAAATCCGGCGTCAGCGTCAATATCAACGATGCGGCAGGTGGCTCGGCTCTGGTTATTGAGGGCAGCACGCCGACGCTCGATCAGTCCGGCAATATCCACTCAGCCTCTGCCACGCAGATGGTGGATATAAATAACGGCAGCACCACCACCTTTACCAACAGCGGCACCATCTCCTCTACCGCCGCAGACGGTGTGGTGACCAGTGTTGACCAGCAGGCGGTGAACTTCACCAACGCAAGCGGCGGCAAGCTGGCCGGTGCAGTCAACCTGCTTAACGGCAACAACAGCGTGACGCTGGAGCATGGCAGCCAGGCGGCATCGGTCTTCACTACCGGAGACGGTGATGACACCTTCAACCTGAATGACATTACCGCCGCGGAGAATGCAGCGCTGTTCACCACCCTCGACGGTGGCCTGGGTCATAATGTCCTGAATCTCGACAACTCAAATTACATTCTGGCCGATGCCGACAAGATCCAGAAAATGAGTGAGGCGAATCTGGCCAACAACTCGACATTCACACTGGATAAAACGCAGCTCGATCTGAGCGCGGCAGATGCCGGCTGGAACATCGACGGCAGCAGCACCCTTGCCATGAATGACGACAAGGCGCTGAGTTTTGCCAGCCACCTGGCCGGCAGCGGTCTGGTGACGGTCGATCTGGGCAGCAAGGACAATGACTTTGCCTTCACCGCCAACAATGCGGCGGACGGCTTTGCCGGTACGGTTGCCCTGGCCAACAGCCACTTTGTTCTGGACGGCGCGACCACGCAAAATACCCAGGCCCTGA
>NZ_JAERMU010000072.1 GCF_016756775.1 Dryocola clanedunensis subsp. sulfonylureivorans
TAATGCTGGTCACTTAAGGTGACCAGCAGTTTTTTTGTCTGCGTATTTTCTGCTTTTTACCCTCAGTTCTCTGGGGTAACTTCGCTCTCTTCTCTCCGGTAAAACCAGCCATTTCGCCTTCTCATACAACGTTCTTAGCTCGCCTGGCATCTTACCCGGTGAAGCCCACGGCAACGTTATCAGCAGCCGTGTTATTTCACTTATTGCGCCACTGAAGCTCAGCTGATACGGCAGATAGTCGCCTTTCAGTTCGAACGCCATCCTTACCATCTGGTATCTCACCAGGTTGTAGGTCAGCAGCACTCCCCACAACTCCTGCCGTACCAGCTCCGGTAGCCTGCTGCGCAGCGTCCACCGGCTGTCCAGCAGGCTCTGTTTCGCTTCCCGGTAACCCAGCTCTATTTCCCATCGATGTCTGTATAACTCACTGATACTGTTACCCGGATACCGGACAGGGTCTGTCAGCGAGGTCAGTACCTGCCGTTCTTTTCCGTCCACATTCCGGGTCAGCAGTCTCGCCGTTATTTCTGCCGGCAGCGCCGGCCATTGCTTCCGCGCCTGCGGGCTCGTTTTTAACTGAACCAGCTCGTCACCCCGCCCCAGCCTGTGCACCACCTCATACCGGGTATTCTTTTTCAGCGGTAACAGCCAGTGTCGTTTCTCTCCGGATGTCTGCCAGTGATGCAGCAGCCCCAGCGAGTAAAATCCTTTATCGAACAGGGTGATACTGTTGTCCGGCGTTTTCTCTGTCAGCCGGGCGGCCAGCCGCATTTCGCTGACGCTCTCGCTGTCAAAAGCGCTGGCGTTTATCAGATG
>NZ_JAERMU010000073.1 GCF_016756775.1 Dryocola clanedunensis subsp. sulfonylureivorans
CCGGCATACGGATCGAGCCGGTCGGAATGCAGCCAGCCGCCGTCGAGCGCGGCCAGCGCGCTTACCTGACCGATAACCGGCAGCGTAAACAGGGTGTAGTTGAGCTCGTTACGCCAGTAGGCACCGTTATCACCCGAGATGCTCTGCTCTTTAAAACCCCGCACCGAACTTTCCCCCCCAATGGTCATCCGTTCACTGCCGTACAGGCGATCCGGCGTCCACTGCCCGTAGGCGCTGGCCAGCCACCACAGGTTTTCCACCACCGGGCGCTGAAAACTGGCGTTAAGGCTCCATTTGCGGAACTCTGCTTTTGGCAGGTCACCGTTTTTGTTGCCGTCCTCCTCGGCCCCCAGCCAGGGCATGCCCCGGCTGAAGGTCGGGTTGAACGTGGCGACGCCGCCAAACATTTTTTGCGTATGGTTCAGGCCAAACAGCAGGCTGGTGAGCTTACGGCTGCTGCTGCGCAGCAATACGTCGTCCAGGTAATTACGATTGATACGGTGGCTGAGGCCGACGGAGACACCGGTTTTAATGTCGCCGTTGCGGAACAGTACATGGGAGAGGTTAACGCGGTGGGTTTCGGTATCACCGCTCGAGCGCCACTCATAGCCGTTGTTATCAATGGTGCTGAGGTAGTTGTTCCAGCTGTAGCTGTAGTCAAGCAGGCTGTATCCGTACGGAACGCTGACCCCGGCGGCAAAATTCTGCGCATCCTTTGAGTTTGAGAAGGCGCTGCTGCGCCCGCCGCTGACAAACCAGCTGTCCGCCAGGCCCAGCAGGTTATTCCCCGTCAAACC
>NZ_JAERMU010000074.1 GCF_016756775.1 Dryocola clanedunensis subsp. sulfonylureivorans
CCTGCATACGGATCGAGCCGGTCGGAATGCAGCCAGCCGCCGTCGAGCGCGGCCAGCGCGCTTACCTGACCGATAACCGGCAGCGTAAACAGGGTGTAGTTGAGCTCGTTACGCCAGTAAGCACCGTTATCACCCGAGATGCTCTGCTCTTTAAAACCCCGCACCGAACTTTCTCCCCCAATGGTCATCCGTTCACTGCCGTACAGGCGGTCCGGCGTCCACTGCCCGTAGGCGCTGGCCAGCCACCACAGGTTTTCCGCCACCGGGCGCTGAAAACTGGCGTTAAGGCTCCATTTGCGGAACTCTGCTTTTGGCAGGTCACCGTTTTTGTTGCCATCCTCCTCGGCCCCCAGCCAGGGCATGCCCCGGCTGAAGGTCGGGTTGAACGTGGCGACCCCGCCTAACATTTTTTGCGTATGGTTCAGGCCAAACAGCAGGCTGGTGAGCTTACGGCTGCTGCTGCGCAGCAATACGTCGTCCAGGTAATTACGGTTGATACGGTGGCTCAGGCCGACGGAGACGCCGGTTTTAATGTCGCCGTTGCGGAACAACACGTGAGAAAGGTTAACGCGGTGGGTTTCGGTATCACCGCTCGAGCGCCACTCATAGCCGTTGTTATCAATGGTGCTGAGGTAGTTGTTCCAGCTGTAGCTGTAGTCAAGCAGGCTGTATCCGTAAGGAACGCTGACCCCGGCGGCAAAATTCTGCGCATCCTTTGAGTTTGAGAAGGCGCTGCTGCGCCCGCCGCTGACAAACCAGCTGTCCGCCAGGCCCAGCAGGTTATTCCCCGTCAAACC
>NZ_JAERMU010000075.1 GCF_016756775.1 Dryocola clanedunensis subsp. sulfonylureivorans
CAAAAGAAGTAGGTAGCTTAACCTTCGGGAGGGCGCTTACCACTTTGTGATTCATGACTGGGGTGAAGTCGTAACAAGGTAACCGTAGGGGAACCTGCGGTTGGATCACCTCCTTACCTGAAAGATACGAACTTGCGTAGTGCTCACACAGATTGTCTGATAGAAAACGAGCAGTAAAACCTTATAGGCTTGTAGCTCAGGTGGTTAGAGCGCACCCCTGATAAGGGTGAGGTCGGTGGTTCAAGTCCACTCAGGCCTACCAAATTTCTTCCCATGCTGTGTTACAGCACCGTTCGCATACCAAAGTATGCTTCACGGCGCTGCGCCTTGCCTGAGAAGAAATTAGGTAAATAAAATATCAAAGGTTTTACGAAATCGATGGGGCTATAGCTCAGCTGGGAGAGCGCCTGCCTTGCACGCAGGAGGTCAGCGGTTCGATCCCGCTTAGCTCCACCATCATTTCACGCTCAAACAATACTTCCAAGTGCTCTGTTTAACAGTGTACTGCGAAGTATTTGCTCTTTAAAAATCCGGAACAAGCTGAAAATTGAAACGACATGTCGTCTCATTCCTCCGTAATAAGGAATGGGAATACGATATGTTCGAGTCTCTCAAATTTTCACAACATCGACTGTGTCTTACGAGACATCTTCGGGTTGTGAGGTTAAGCGACTAAGCGTACACGGTGGATGCCCTGGCAGTCAGAGGCGATGAAGGACGTGCTAATCTGCGATAAGCGTCGGTAAGGTGATATGAACCGTTATAACCGGCGATTTCCGAATGGGGAAA
>NZ_JAERMU010000076.1 GCF_016756775.1 Dryocola clanedunensis subsp. sulfonylureivorans
AACAGCGAGGGGCGGTAGCGTGCCCGGAAGACATAAAGAGAGAAACTCATGGAAAATCCAGCCGTCCTGTTACGCCGTCTTAATCCTTACTGCGCCCGCGCCATGGAAGGGGCTGCCTCACTGTGTCAGACCCGAGCACATGCGGAAATCCTGCCCGAGCACTGGCTGCTGAAGCTGCTGGAGCAGGGCGAAGGTGACCTGACGGTGCTGGCGCGCCGCTACGAATGGGACATGGATGCGCTGTGGCAGGATTTACTGGGCTGGCTGGATAAATTACCGCGCTCGGTGCGCACCCGCCCGCAGCTTTCCGACGGCATTCAGACGCTGATGCAGGAGGCCTGGATGCTGGCCTCGCTCGCCGGGGAAGAGCAGATCCGCAGCGTTCATCTGCTGATGGCGCTGGTCGATAAGCCGAAACTGGCCCGCTGCGACGGCCTGTGGCCGCTGCTGACGCTGGGCCAGAGCCAGCTTGAGCGTCTGCGTCCCCTTCTGGACGCGCAGTCTGACGAACGTCCTGATATTCAGCAGGAAGCCGGGCTGGCGCAGAGCGGCGGCAGCGTGGAGAGGATAGGGCATGCAGACGGAGCAGAGGTAAAAGAGGGGGAGCTGAATCCCGCGCTCCAGAACGCGCTGGATAAATTCACTCTCGATGTCACCGCCAAAGCGCGTGAAGGCAACATCGATCCGGTCTTTGGCCGTGACACCGAAATTCGCCAGATGGTGGATATTCTCTC
>NZ_JAERMU010000077.1 GCF_016756775.1 Dryocola clanedunensis subsp. sulfonylureivorans
AACAGCGAGGGGCGGTAGCGTGCCCGGAAGACATAAAGAGAGAAACTCATGGAAAATCCAGCCGTCCTGTTACGCCGTCTTAATCCTTACTGCGCCCGCGCCATGGAAGGGGCTGCCTCGCTGTGTCAGACCCGTGCACATGCGGAAATCCTGCCCGAGCACTGGCTGCTGAAGCTGCTGGAGCAGGGCGAAGGCGATCTGACGGTGCTGGCGCGCCGCTACGAATGGGACATGGATGCGCTGTGGCAGGATTTACTGGGTTGGCTGGATAAATTACCGCGCTCGGTGCGCACCCGCCCACAGCTTTCCGACGGCATTCAGACGCTGATGCAGGGGGCCTGGATGCTGGCCTCGCTCGCCGGAGAAGAGCAGATCCGCGGCGTTCATCTGCTGATGGCGCTGGTCGATAAGCCGAAACTGGCCCGCTGCGACGGCCTGTGGCCGCTGCTGACGCTGGGCCAGAGCCAGCTTGAGCGCCTGCGTCCCCTTCTGGACGCGCAGTCTGACGAACGTCCTGATATTCAGCAGGAAGCCGGGCTGGCGCAGAGCGACGGCAGCGTGGAGAGGATAGGGCATGCAGACGGAGCAGAGATAAAAGAAGGGGAGCTGAATCCTGCGCTCCAGAACGCGCTGGATAAATTCACTCTCGATGTCACCGCCAAAGCGCGTGAAGGCAACATCGATCCGGTCTTTGGCCGTGACACCGAAATTCGCCAGATGGTGGATATTCTCTC
>NZ_JAERMU010000078.1 GCF_016756775.1 Dryocola clanedunensis subsp. sulfonylureivorans
TTACCTGCCACGGCAATGATGCCCCCCGGCATGTTGCCCTGGAAATTATCCCCGAAGCTGCCGCCCCCGCTCAGGCTGATGCCCGAATGTTCGGTCTTAAAGTCCGCTTCGTTGTGCAGGTCGCTGAAGCCCAGCGTTCCGGTATCGAGGTTGTTTTTATCCGCCGTTGCCGTTGAGGCAATCACCGCCCCGTCCAGCTGGGTGTGGTTGCCCACCGTGATGTCGAAGCCGCCGTTACCGGCGTACAGCCCGGTCTGCTCCGCCACCGAGTCGAAGCGACTCTTCATCTTGTCCTGGTTCGCGCTGATGTAGCCCGAACCGGTCATGGAGCCGAAAGTGAAGCTGCCGCCCGCCGCCACGCTGGTCTGCTTGCTGTCGTAGTCGTTGTTGTCCTGCTGGCTGCTCATCAGCAGGTCGCGGCCCACGTCTGCGATGATTTTATTGCCGTTGACCAGGGCACCATCAAGCACCGCGTCACGACCACTATTGATAGTGACGGTGTTGCCGCTGTCGATCGTGGTTTCCGTCCAGTCGGTACCGTTGCCTTTGTCCTTGCCCTTCGCGGCATTGACGTTGGCAAAGATACTGATACCGGCACCATTGCCTCCCGCACCGATGCTTACCCCGATACCGCCGCCGCTGCTGCTGTTCTTCCCGCTGGTTTGCTGCGTATTCGCCGCCCCGCTGAGAATGACGTCTTTATCCGCGCTCAGCAGCGTAT
>NZ_JAERMU010000079.1 GCF_016756775.1 Dryocola clanedunensis subsp. sulfonylureivorans
CCAGAGCCGGTAAAAGGCCCCTGTTTTACCATTAATCGTATCGTCCTTGACGGTGCAACGCTGATGAATGCACGTCAGCAGCATAAGCTGCTCGCCCCCTGGCAGGGCCAGTGCCTGGATATGGGCAGAATTAATCAGCTCACCGCTACCGTATCCGACTGGTATATCAGCCGGGGTTATATCACCAGCCGCGCCTTTCTGACGGAGCAGGATTTACGTTCAGGTGAATTACACCTTGCCGTGCTCGAGGGCAGGCTCGAAAAAATTAAGATGGATGATGCGCCCGAGCGCGAACTGAAAATGACGTTTCCCGGTCTGGAAGGGCGCGTTCTTAATTTGCGTGATATCGAGCAGGGGATGGAGCAGATTAACCGTGCCCGCACCACGCCGGTACAAATTGAAATCCTGCCCGGTACTAAACAGGGCTGGTCAATCGTTCATCTCACCGCTAACCCGGAATTTCCCCTGAGCGCCTCCGTCAGCTTCGATAACAGCGGTCTGAAGAACACCGGTGCCGAACAGATTAATGCGGGTTTGACGGGGAATAACCTGCTGGGCCTGGCGGACAGCTGGTTTGTCAGCGGCGGGCGCAGCAGCGCCTTCTCAAACTCAAAGGATGCGCAGAATTTTGCCGCCGGGGTCAGCGTTCC
>NZ_JAERMU010000080.1 GCF_016756775.1 Dryocola clanedunensis subsp. sulfonylureivorans
CAAAAGAAGTAGGTAGCTTAACCTTCGGGAGGGCGCTTACCACTTTGTGATTCATGACTGGGGTGAAGTCGTAACAAGGTAACCGTAGGGGAACCTGCGGTTGGATCACCTCCTTACCTTAAAGATACAACCCGCGTAGTGCTCACACAGATTGTCTGATGAAAGTAAAGAAGCAAGGCGTCTTGCGATTGAGACTTCAGTGTCCCCTTCGTCTAGAGGCCCAGGACACCGCCCTTTCACGGCGGTAACAGGGGTTCGAATCCCCTAGGGGACGCCACTTGCTGGTTTGTGAGTGAAAGTCGCCGACCTCAATATCTCAAAACTGACTCTTCGAGTTAAGTTTGAGATATTTGCTCTTTAAAAATCCGGAACAAGCTGAAAATTGAAACGACATGTCGTCTCATTCCTCCGTAATAAGGAATGGGAATACGATATGTTCGAGTCTCTCAAATTTTCACAACAAACGAGTGTGTCTTACGAGACATCTTCGGGTTGTGAGGTTAAGTGACTAAGCGTACACGGTGGATGCCCTGGCAGTCAGAGGCGATGAAGGACGTGCTAATCTGCGATAAGCGTCGGTAAGGTGATATGAACCGTTATAACCGGCGATTTCCGAATGGGGAAA
>NZ_JAERMU010000081.1 GCF_016756775.1 Dryocola clanedunensis subsp. sulfonylureivorans
CTCAGCTTATCAATATCAGTGGATTATTTGAGGTTACCGACGGGGTCTACCAGATCCGTAACCTTGATTTATCTAACATGACAATCATTGAGGGCAAAGAGGGTGTCACCGTGGTCGACCCGCTTGTTTCTGCCGAAACAGCGAAAGTGGGTATGGATTTGTATTTCAAAAACCGCGGTAAGAAACCGGTTGTTGCCGTCATTTACACACACAGCCATGTTGACCATTACGGTGGAGTACGTGGCGTGGTGGATGAAGCAGACGTGAAGTCTGGCAAGGTTAAAATCTACGCGCCAGATGGTTTTATGGAAGCGGCGGTAGCCGAAAATATCATGGCGGGTAACGTCATGAGCCGCAGGGCCAGTTATATGTACGGTAACCTGCTGAAGCCTGAAGTAACGGGTCAGGTAGGAGCAGGCCTCGGAACAACGACATCAGCCGGTACCGTGACGCTGATTGCGCCAACCAATATCATTGAGAAAGACGGTCAGAAAGAGGTTATTGACGGTCTGACCTATGACTTCATGCTGGCGCCGGGCTCTGAAGCGCCTTCCGAAATGCTGTGGTATATCGAAGAGAAAAAA
>NZ_JAERMU010000082.1 GCF_016756775.1 Dryocola clanedunensis subsp. sulfonylureivorans
CCGTCAACGGGACGGCAGTCGATATTATTGGTGCCGATTCGGTGGTCAATAATACCGGCGTCATCACCGCCACAAACGGCAAGGCAGGTTATCGCCTGTCCAACGGTGCATCGCTGGATCTGACCGGTGACGGCACGACGAATGCGGACGGTACGGCGCACGGTATCCTGCTGGATACCGGTGCTGCGGGTCTGACGGTGAAAGATGCGACCATCAATATGGCCGCGACGGGGACCGGCAACGGCATTGAAAACAGGGCTGAAATCGACGGTATCCAGCTGACCAACACCACCATTAACGTGGGTAAAGGTGCGGGCGTGCGAACGTCTGCCTCACTGGCACAGACCAACAGCGGCACCATTAACGTCAACGGCGCGGGTACCGGTCTGCTGTTCCAGAACGCCAATGGTTCAGCGAGTGACAAAGCCTACGACATGTCTAAATCCCAGGGGCTGGTGATTAACGTCAACAGCGCGGCGGGTAAAGGCATGACCACTAACACCTCCGGAGCCATCAAATCCGGCGTCAGCGTCAATATCAACGATGCGGCAGGTGGCTC
>NZ_JAERMU010000083.1 GCF_016756775.1 Dryocola clanedunensis subsp. sulfonylureivorans
CCGTCAACGGGACGGCAGTCGATATTATTGGTGCCGATTCGGTGGTCAATAATACCGGCGTCATCACCGCCACAAACGGCAAGGCAGGTTATCGCCTGTCCAACGGTGCATCGCTGGATTTGACCGGTGACGGCACGACGAATGCGGACGGTACGGCGCACGGTATCCTGCTGGATACGGGCGCTGCGGGTCTGACAGTGAAAGATGCGACCATCAATATGGCCGCGACGGGGACCGGCAACGGCATTGAAAACGGGGCTGAAATCGACGGCATCCAGCTGACCAATACCACTATTAATGTAGGTAAAGGTGCGGGCGTGCGAACGTCTGCCTCACTGGCACAGACCAACAGCGGCACCATTAACGTCAACGGCGCGGGTACCGGTCTGCTGTTCCAGAACGCTGACGGTTCAGCGAGTGACAAAGCCTACGATATGTCCAAATCCCAGGGGCTGGTGATTAACGTCAACAGCGCGGCGGGTAAAGGCATGACCACTAACACCTCCGGAGCCATCAAATCCGGCGTCAGCGTCAATATCAACGATGCGGCAGGTGGCTC
>NZ_JAERMU010000084.1 GCF_016756775.1 Dryocola clanedunensis subsp. sulfonylureivorans
CGTGCGCCCGGAAGGCAAGGCCTATGCGAGCAACCTGGCGGCAGCCAACAACATGTTCAGCATGACGCTGCACGACCGTCTGGGTGAGACGCACTACGTCGACGCCTTCACCGGCGAGAAGAAGGTGACCAGCCTGTGGCTGCGTCAGGTGGGCGGCCACAATCGCTCCAGCGACGGTAGTGACCAGAACAAAACCCAGGCAAACCGTTACATTGCCCAGCTGGGCGGCGATATCGGCCAGTGGAGCAGCAACGGGAACGACCGTTTCCATCTCGGTGTGATGGGGGGCTACGCCAGCCAGAACAGCAACACGCGTAACCACGTCACGGGCTACAGCGCGGACGGGTCGGTCCACGGCTACAGCGCGGGCCTCTACGGCACCTGGTTCCAGGACAACGAAGAGAAGACGGGGGCCTATGTTGACACCTGGGCGCTGTACAACTGGTTTGATAACGGCGTGTCGTCGAAAGGCCAGTCGTCAGAAAGCTACAAATCCCGGGGTATCACGGCGTCGGTGGAGAGTGGTTACACCTGGAAAATGGGTGAGAAGAAC
>NZ_JAERMU010000085.1 GCF_016756775.1 Dryocola clanedunensis subsp. sulfonylureivorans
CGTGCGCCCGGAAGGCAAGGCCTATGCGAGCAACCTGGCGGCAGCCAACAACATGTTCAGCATGACGCTGCACGACCGTCTGGGTGAGACGCACTACGTCGACGCCTTCACCGGCGAGAGGAAGGTGACCAGCCTGTGGCTGCGTCAGGTGGGCGGCCACAATCGCTCCAGCGACGGTGGCGACCAGAACAAAACCCAGGCGAACCGTTACATCGCCCAGCTGGGCGGTGATATCGGCCAGTGGAGCAGCAACGGGGACGACCGTTTCCATCTCGGTGTGATGGGGGGCTACGCCAGCCAGAACAGCAACACGCGTAACCACGTCACGGGATACAGCGCGGACGGGTCGGTCCACGGCTACAGCGCGGGCCTCTACGGCACCTGGTTCCAGGACAACGAAGAGAAGACGGGGGCCTATGTTGACACCTGGGCGTTGTACAACTGGTTTGATAACGGCGTGTCGTCGAAAGGCCAGTCGTCAGAAAGCTACAAATCCCGGGGTATCACGGCGTCGGTGGAGAGTGGTTACACCTGGAAAATGGGTGAGAAGAAC
>NZ_JAERMU010000086.1 GCF_016756775.1 Dryocola clanedunensis subsp. sulfonylureivorans
ACGCTCCCCGCAAAACCGATGTCATTATACGTTACGGCCCCGGCATTAGGTGTGTTGCTAAAATTACCCAGGGAAACCAGCGTTTTCGAGTCGTAATTAATTGTACTGTTATTATCAACGAAGAAAACAGAGGAAGTCACCTGGGTGGCATCAGTCCCTTTCATGACCAGATCGACCCGGTTCGCGCTGTTGCTCAGCCATGCGCTGTCGGTTGCGCCAACCTTAACGTCCAGAGTACTTCCATTGCTGACTTCATAGATATTTTTGTCAACGTATTGCCCATCAGGCCCGACAGCAACGGCGGCCTGAAAACCGCTGGAGCCAAAGACGGGAGAGGCCATAGTGTTGTTGTCATAGGCATTCATAGTGACCTGATTGTGGGTCACAGGGTCAGTGTAGGTCACGACATAGGTACGACTACCTTTACGCAGCGACGGCGCACCGTAATTCTCTGCGCCATCGGTAATAAATCCCTGTTCTTTGGCGGAGGCAAAGCTCATGTATTTCGTGCCCGC
>NZ_JAERMU010000087.1 GCF_016756775.1 Dryocola clanedunensis subsp. sulfonylureivorans
ACGCTCCCCGCAAAACCGATGTCATTATACGTTACGGCCCCGGCATTAGGTGTGTTGCTAAAATTACCCAGGGAAACCAGCGTTTTCGAGTCGTAATTAATTGTACTGTTATTATCAACAGAGAAAACGGAGGAAGTCACCTGGGTGGCATCAGTCCCTTTCATGACCAGATCGACCCGGTTCGCGCTGTTGCTCAGCCATGCGCTGTCGGTTGCGCCAACCTTAACGTCCAGAGTACTGCCATTGCTGACTTCATAGATATTTTTGTCGACATATTGCCCATCAGCGCCGACGGCAACGGCGGCCTGAAAACCGCTGGAGCCAAAGACGGGAGAGGCCATAGTGTTGTTGTCATAGGCATTCATAGTGACCTGGTTGTGGGTCACAGGGTCGGTATAGGTCACGACATAGGTACGACTACCTTTACGCAGCGACGGCGCACCGTAATTCTCTGCGCCATCGGTAATAAATCCCTGTTCTTTGGCGGAGGCAAAGCTCATGTATTTCGTGCCCGC
>NZ_JAERMU010000088.1 GCF_016756775.1 Dryocola clanedunensis subsp. sulfonylureivorans
TCACGTTCAAAATACTGTTTGTATTCGCTCCAGGTCGTGGCGGCGATAGTACGCAGCTCGCCACGAGCCAGGGCTGGTTTCAGCAGGTTGGCCGCGTCTGCGCCCCCCGCCTGGTTCCCGGCGCCGATAATAGTGTGGGCCTCGTCGATAAACAGCAGCACCGGCATCGGCGACTGCTGCACCGCGTCGATAACGTTTTTCAGGCGCTGTTCGAACTCGCCCTTCACCCCCGCGCCCGCCTGCAGCAGCCCCAGGTCGAGGGTACGCAGGCTGACCGTTTTCAGCGATTCCGGCACGTTACCTTCGGCAATGCGCAGGGCCAGCCCTTCCACCAGCGCGGTTTTTCCGACGCCGGGCTCGCCGACCAGAATCGGGTTGTTTTTACGACGTCTTGAGAGAATATCCACCATCTGGCGAATTTCGGTGTCACGGCCAAAGACCGGATCGATGTTGCCTTCACGCGCTTTGGCGGTGACATCGAGAGTGAATTTATCCAGCGCGTTCTGGAGCGC
>NZ_JAERMU010000089.1 GCF_016756775.1 Dryocola clanedunensis subsp. sulfonylureivorans
GTTTAATGCGCAGAGAGTACTCCCGTATATGAAAAAGCCCCGACGCAGGCGAGAGCTAAAATTCGGAATTAAAATTATTAAACCTGTGTTATTAACCCTGTCAAGCGCCCAGGGAACCTGGCTTTCCATAAACAAAGGAAACTGGTAACGTGACTGAACCACATATAAGAAAGGGATTCAGATGAGTACATATATCATTCGAGTTGAGCTACATGGAGCTAAACCTGAAGACTACGAGACCCTTCATGAGAAAATGGAATATGCTGGGTACCAACGTAAAATCATTGGGGTTTCAGGGACGGAATATCAGTTACCAGATGCAGAATATAGACGTTACTCAAAAACTCGTATGAGCACGACCGCAATTGCTAACCAGGTTCATAAAATTGCATCTTCTGTTATATCAGCTCCAGGTGTATTGGTTACTGAGGCTGCAAGTATCGAGGTGATTGGGTTGCGAGCATCGAGGAGATAGTTCCATCACCAATTTTATCCATACCTT